>CAVXKK010000003.1:1052500-1634278 GCA_963762295.1 uncultured Bacillaceae bacterium | reverse complement strand
TAATATGGGGCGACTGATGGGAATCGAACCCACGAATGCCGGAACCACAATCCGGTGCGTTAACCACTTCGCCACAATCGCCATGTGTTTTTTGGCAGGGGCAGTAGGAATCGAACCCACACCAAAGGTTTTGGAGACCTTCGTTCTACCGTTAAACTATGCCCCTATATAGATCGTTCTATACTTGAACCTAGTTCAAGAAAACAAATGGTGGAGGGGGGCAGATTCGAACTGCCGAACCCGAAGGAGCGGATTTACAGTCCGCCGCGTTTAGCCACTTCGCTACCCCTCCATCAATGGTGGCTCAGGACGGAATCGAACCGCCGACACATGGATTTTCAGTCCATTGCTCTACCAACTGAGCTACTGAGCCATAAAAGGTCTTTGTTACATATAAGAATATAAATGGCGGTCCGGACGGGACTCGAACCCGCGACCTCCTGCGTGACAGGCAGGCATTCTAACCAACTGAACTACCGGACCAACGTTTTTTCGCGATATGCGAAAATAATGTACATTACGACTGCGATAGCAAAATAGCTATCATTAGTATTTCGCATTAGCGAAAATAAAGATCAATGTTCTTAGCGATAACAAACTACGTTATCAATGTCACTGCATCCCGATCCTCTCGGATCAAAACGGTATTGCGGGGACAGGATTTGAACCTGCGACCTTCGGGTTATGAGCCCGACGAGCTACCGAACTGCTCCACCCCGCGACGATAAAAGATGAAAGGAAATATGGAGGAGGAAGGGGGATTCGAACCCCCGCGGGCTTTGACACCCCTGTCGGTTTTCAAGACCGATCCCTTCAGCCGAACTTGGGTATTCCTCCGTATGTATAAATGGACCCTGCAGGACTCGAACCTGCGACCGGACGGTTATGAGCCGTCTGCTCTAACCAACTGAGCTAAGGGTCCAAAGCATAACCGTATGTAAATAGCGGCGGAGGGGATCGAACCCCCGACCTCACGGGTATGAACCGTACGCTCTAGCCAGCTGAGCTACACCGCCATGATGAATAAACTATGTGTTCGATCAAAGGATCGTTGGTGGAGCCTAGCGGGATCGAACCGCTGACCTCCTGCGTGCAAAGCAGGCGCTCTCCCAGCTGAGCTAAGGCCCCAAAGAAAGTGGTCGGGAAGACAGGATTCGAACCTGCGACCCCTTGGTCCCAAACCAAGTGCTCTACCAAGCTGAGCTACTTCCCGATATAATGGCGCGCCCGAGAGGAGTCGAACCCCTAACCTTTTGATCCGTAGTCAAACGCTCTATCCAATTGAGCTACGGGCGCACGTATTTATTATCCTGCATCAAGTGAATCCAATGAAGGATTGTAAACCTGTGCTTCTGTCGGTCCGCCAATGCGGCGAGGCAACAATAATGGAGCGGAAGACGGGATTCGAACCCGCGACCCCCACCTTGGCAAGGTGGTGTTCTACCACTGAACTACTTCCGCACATGGTGCGGGTGAAGGGACTTGAACCCCCACGCCTTGCGGCGCCAGATCCTAAGTCTGGTGCGTCTGCCAATTCCGCCACACCCGCATGATACAAATGGTGAGCCATGAAGGATTCGAACCTTCGACCCTCTGATTAAAAGTCAGATGCTCTACCAACTGAGCTAATGGCTCGTACTGCTTGTCCAAACCATTCGAACAAAAGTGGTGCCGGCAAGAGGACTTGAACCCCCAACCTACTGATTACAAGTCAGTTGCTCTACCAGTTGAGCTACACCGGCATGGTGTATATTCGTTCTTTTCGCTTTGCCTTAACATCGGCGTAAAGGTTAAGAACTTAATTGTAAGTTATTTTCACTCCGCTTACGCTTCGTGAAAAAACTATGGTGGAGGATGACGGGATCGAACCGCCGACCCTCTGCTTGTAAGGCAGATGCTCTCCCAGCTGAGCTAATCCTCCAAATGGTGACCCATACGGGATTCGAACCCGTGTTACCGCCGTGAAAGGGCGGTGTCTTAACCGCTTGACCAATGGGCCGTTATGTATGCGTCTCTTAAGGACAAGAATTACTATATCATCTTATTTCGCAGAAGTCAACTTCTTTTCGAAAATATTTCACCGGACGAGTTCGTTTTTTTTAGCCGGTTAACTGCTAGAAGATTAAGATACCACATGTAGGAGTGTTTCCACAATATAAATGTGGAGGTTTTCTAAAAATAAAAAAGACAGCTACAAGAGCTGTACAAGTTTGTCTCCATGATATCTGGACTTTTCCTGATATTTATTCAACAAACTGCTGTCGCGGGTCGTATCAAGACGGTAATTGAAGGTGAAGAACCAGAACTTATGCCATTCCCTTAAAAAAGTACGAAGCATCGCGATCCCTCCTGGTTGGTTGATCTTGTTGCCTTTAGTTTATCAAAGGAATGTAAAGATTATGCTAAGGACGGGTTTGAATGATGTAAAGTTTGCTGCTGCAACCATACTGCCCGGCCTTCACCGGGCAGCCCCATTAGATTTCATTGGTCTCGATCAGCTCCCATACCTGCAGGACGTCGGCAGAATCTGTGATCCTAAATTGTGTCCTGAACCTTTTGCGAGACACCTCTCCATCAGAATCCTGGATATCGAAAGTTTCTTGTGTGTTGACAAGATAATCTTCACCATCTTCTTCTATACTAATAACCTTAAAATCAATTACCTCTTCCTTTAAGTGCCCCATGTCCATTCCGTCAAACGAAAAAGATGATTCCCACTCGTTGCTGGGAATCATCTTTTAAATACATTTCATACCTATTGTACGTTTGTTTCGATTAGCTTATTGACCTGATAGCCATCATCTGTCGATATCACTTTGTAGACCGTATCATACGTCTTCTCATTCTCGCTGCCGTCAGCGGTAGTGATGCTGAAAGTGTCTTCGAGATGAACAATGTAGGCATCACCGTCCTCTTCGATATCACCAACGGTCACATCGATGACATCTTCTTTCGTACCAGCCTTAAACAGGTCCGCTGTGTACTGTTCAGCCTCTCCATACGCCTCCCCGTCCGGATCATGGTATGGGGCGGCACCGGAGAAGTCCCCAGTGTTCCTGGCTTCTACGATTGCATAGGTGTAGTCTTCTATGAACTCCGTCAGTTCGACCTCCACATCAGGCTCCTCTTCTTCCTCGTCCCATGGGCTGTACCATGCGGCATCCTGCTCCTTGATGAGTTCAGGATACTCAAAGTACAGATAGTCAGAAGAAAGATTCGTCACTTTGATAGCATCGGACGTATAGGTTTTATCCTTGACCGTATGCTCGGCGACGATTTCAACGGAACCGTCCGTCGGGAACGGGCCGATCGGCGTCTCATATTTCACCTGATCTTTCATTTTCTTACCGTTAATGAGAAGCGCAGATACTTCCTCGCTGTCATATTCATCGAGGAAGACATATCTCCCTGCAAACTCAATATTCAGATCGAGCTGGTTTTCCGATGCCTCGGTGAAATCCAGGTCTACTTCTTCCTTGAACGTCGAATACGGGGTTTTCAATGAAGCAGCAAGCTTCGATTCACCCGGCAAAAGCCCGGTAAGCTCTGCTTGTTTTTTCTTTGCCTCTTTTTCCTGGCCTTTCAGGGCAACGGTATATGCGTCTAGGTTGGCATCCGTAACCACATGGAATGGCATTACTTTCAGAGTGTATGTATCATAAATGCCAAGGAATTTCTTCCCCTTGGTGAAATGGAAGAGTTCATTTCCTTGCTCATCGGTGATCTTCGCTGCAGCTGAAGTCCCCTCTTTAATGGAAGCAGCCTGTCCTTCGAGTTGATTCACAAGATCCGGGAGGTCTCCCTGAAGATAGGCAAGATACTTCTTCACTTCTTTATCGCCCGTATCCTGTTTAATGTCCTGGAGATCGAATACTTCCTTTGCCTTCTTCAAATCCTTGTCCTTCACGGCTACTGTGAACCCATCGACTAATTTATCCGGTGAGTGAGCTGCCTTCAAGTAGAAGTGGCCGGCTGTCCCTGCTGCAATCAGGACGAGGATGCTCGCAGTCATGATTTTCTGCAGCGTGGTCCACGGCTTCCTTGGCTTTGATGGTGCCTGCTTTTCTACCGATGCTGAAAGAGGAGTCCCACAGTTCTTACAGAACTTCTTCCCTTCTTCAAACTCCGCACCGCAATTCTTACAAAATCCCATTTGCATGTCCCTCTTTCTTTCATTGCTCTATTAGAATGGAGAAGAAAAGATGCCAAGGTTATCAATCATATTCATGATGAACCCTCTTAAAATCAAAGCGAATACGATAAATGATGCCACGTACGTTAGGATGATCCCGTAAAGAGGGTCAAACTTGGAGGCAATGTTTCTTGTATAACTCATGACAACGATCGCAGGGGCGGTGAAGATGGCACCGAACAATCCGAGTCCCAAAACGAATACAAATTCATAAATCTCAAATAGGGACATGAGCAGTCCAAGTACAAACACAGCAATGAACGGTACTAAAATGGCACCGAATTTAGCTACGGCAGACTTGAATGTCACTTGCACCCCAACCACCTTCACTGCACAGAATGTGAAGACACTCATAAGGAAAACGAAAACCGCCATCGCAAGGGTAGGCTTAATCACGATGGTAAGGAAAGCTGAATCCATATACCGCCCATACTCCCCAAGAGCAACATACATCGAAAGAGGAAGAATTAAAGAATAAAGGATAATTGTAATAAGACCGTTCACAAAATGCTCTTCACCGATCCGGCTCCCCTTGGCAAGCGGTGATTTTAATAGACTCATAAAGTAACTGAAATAAAGCTTGGACACATTCTTCGCTTTCTCAATATGCTCGTTGGGACGGACAGTCTCTATACTTGCTGCCGAAGCACCTCCTGAAACAACCGCTTCCCCTTCTGACAATCTCGTACCGCACTTCTCACAAAAGTTTCCGCCATCATTCTGATGATGACAATTCGGACATGTACCCATTTAAACAACCCTTCCTGATTCTTATTGACTAATACTTTAGAATTACACCGTCACTTTTTAGTTTCGGCACGAAATGGGATTTGTGAAGTTTTTTTGTGAAAAAATAGTGGTTTACTTAAAGTAGGGAAGTGAATACACCACACGATTTTTTACATACAAAAAAAACAGACCACGAGGGCCTGCTTTTCACAAAGGTTAGTCCGTTACTGGGTTGTCATCAAATTCTCCAGATCCAGAAGTATTATCACGTGGCAGTCTATTTTCTTGAACTTGTTTTCCGTTGTTTATCTCTCCATTTGCATCATCTTTTTTAATCTTAATACCATCCCATTGAGTTGCTTCGAGATCGAAGAAGAAATTAATGCTATTATTCATGAATTGATTTTGATCATACTCACCGGCTTCATTTTTCGATTTATCATTCTTAAATGAAATGTCGATCTTCACAGAATTTTTACTTTCACTGATCAACCCTTGATTGGTATGCTTGGAACCTATAGGTGCGAGATTTATACGATTCCCTACTAAATATTCCTTCTTAACTTTACCCTTTAAATCCCCTGTATAGAGGTCATACAATGTAACATTTTTTGATTTCAAAATAGAGTCCCTACCATAATTGTATCCTTCATGGTCCTGATCCACCTTGAATACTTGGATCTCAAACTGCTTTAAGTATTCCTCCAGTGTAGAACCATTTCCTCCGTTAATGAATTCTTCTGCCCTTACATTCATTAAAACTTCTTTAATAGCGAGCGAGCCGACATTTCTTAATTTGAATACCCTTTCCACACTGTCTCCTGGCTTCATATTGGCTAGATCAAAGTTAACAGGCTTATTCTTACCGCCCTTCACATCAAGCTCCAGTGTTCCAGAAGCAAAGTGGTTGTTGACTGTCTTAACGTCATTGAACGCCGCGAAAGTTCCCCCTCCAATTAATGATAGACCTAATGCTGCCGTTGCTACTCCAAGCCCCAGTTTCTTTTTAACACTCATGTTTCATTTCCTCCCTCTGCCCATTCCGGGTATGTATAATCTATTGAATCCTAAATGAATAGGAGAACAATCTTTTTATATATGAAGTTTGAGTGGGGATAATAGGTACTAAATCCACCTCTCCAAATTCAAAAACGAACAAAAATTTATTTATAATGAACAGCTCTCTTAAAAATTTTTCCTTTCTTCTCTCCTAGAGCTATAACTTTACTTTTGGAACTCCTGATTGATTAATTTTCTCGTTTTCTTTTTTACCCATTATATTTATTGAGTTGCTTCAAAATTAATATCGAAGTTCATTTTATTATTCATAAATTTATTCTGATTAAACTCACCGTTATCATTTTTACTGTTATCCTCTTTAAACTTGATCATTATAACAAGTGAATTACCTTTAGGTGTAGAGGAGTTTCTTGAATTGTTACTTATACCAATAGGGGCCAAATCCACTTTGCCCTCAGTCATATATCTGCCTTTAATTTTTTCATTCAAATCACCCCTTACTAAATCGTTAAGAGTGACAACCGCGTTTTCCTTAATTAGAGAATTTTTGTCATTATATTCACCATCATTGTTAGGATTAACCTTGTATAAGGTTATTTCGAATTGGTTGAGAAACTCCTCTATCGTTGCACCACTATCATTATTTGAATACTCTTTAGCTTTCACTGTCAAAAAGATATTCTCTATTAATAATGTTCCAGCATTTTCAAGCTTATATATCCTTTGCATGCTATCCCCAGGTTTCATATTTGAAATATCAAAGTGCTTCGGTTTCTTACCTTCATCACTCCCCACACTAAGTTTCAGTGTCCCAGATGCAACATGATTATTCACTGTAGCCGTGTCATTAAACGCCGCAAACGTCCCTCCACCGATCAAAGCTAGGCCAAATACCGCTGATGCCATCCCTATCCCTAACTTTTTCTTGATAGTCATTTACTATCCCCCTATAAGCCTCGAGTGTTTTCATTAGAAAGCTCAAGCTGGTTCATCCAATTCTTTTTTCGTTTGATTTTGATCGATTTCTTTAAGGGCCGAGCGGATGGTGAAGGCTGAGTATCCCAGAAGGAAAACACCCGGGATGATCATGAGCAGTGCCATTCCCTTATTGGACTTAGCAAAGTCTACCAAATAGCCAAGATAGGGAATCGTGAATCCTGTGTATTTAGCTACTACATTTTGAGCTAGGACAGGTTCAGTATCTGCTTCTTTGTTGTTGTCCCCTTTGGTTTGGAATAGCGTTTGATCTCCATTTTTCGTGACTTCGGCAATTCTATGGGTGACCAAGGTGCCATCCGGGACCACGAACGAGATGACATCTCCCTTTTTCAAGGCTTCAGCATCTTGAACAGGCTCCACTGCGATGATTGATCCTGTTTGGAACTCAGGCTCCATCGAACCTGAAAGGACAGTCTTCAGCTGCTTGCCGAAGAGCTGAGGCTCGCCTCCCGATGCCATGGATGAAATAACGATGAACATCATTCCAATGAACACGATGAATAGAATGGCTGTGATACTATTACTCAGAAACTTTTTCAACCGATTCCTCCCCTTCCTTTTTCGCTTCATCATTAGACGGTGGTACCACTTCAGGTTCCTCAACCGGTGTTTCTTCTATAGAGGTAGATTGATTGTTCGTTTGAGTGGATTCTTGCTCTTCCTTCTCACTTTTTGCTTCCTGTTTATCTGGATCACTAGTAGGGGCAGTCTCTTCAATGGCTTGCGAGTTGTCTGATTTGCTCTCTGTCTTTTCCATTTCCTCAGCAGCTTTCGGCTTCGCGCACTTCCCGATGGTTCGTTCACCTGTAGGCTTCGATTTACCAGGGTGATCCGGATGCTGGAATAGCGTGAACCGGTATTTTCCATCTTTGTCCGGCTTATAGGTAAAGGTAATGAATTCCCCTGATTTAAGTCCCCGCTGGAGGACTTCTTCCTTCACAATCGTTCCGTCCTTCCCATTGCCGCCTGGTGACCATTGTATTTCATATCGAAGCGGGCCTCTTGCATCCCCGGATCCTGAATTGGTGAACGTTGCTTCTATTTTCTTACAACCTCCTTTAATCTTGGCAAACTCAAAAGAACTCTTGTCCCACTCCTCTGTAGCTGATTCAACTTCCCACTTTACATGAATGGAACCTCCAATCATTTCTATATCATTATATTGAGCCTTCGTTTCAGAAGTAAGGTATATCCCGGTAAACATTGCTATATACCAAATGAGTATGCCCCCTAATAATATGGGGACTCTTTTAATTGATTTTATTAACCATCCTTTGTTTCTAACGACGCTCACCTCAATTTCAACAAGAGTAGTCTGGATACTTCAAAGAATAATTTGTTCTTTTTAAAGAACACCCTCACAGTATAATCTACTAATTATGTGAATAAAAATCTCTTAAGCGGCCAAAAGTTCTTCAAAATGGACAATTTACCAATATTTGCTTCTAATTTCTCACCCTTTCTACCTTTTCCACAATATGCTAGTTCTTTATGACTAATTTTATAAAAAAAGAAAAACCCCTCCACAGAGGGGCCCACCACTATCCTATATAATTCAAACAAAACTCCAGGTCTGATTTCAAATGTTCTTTCATAAGAACCTCAGCCTTTCCACCGTCGTGAGCCGCAATGGCTTTATAGATTTCCTCGTGTTCGTCGATGAGGAATGGACGCTTGTAGGCGACGACAGTTTTCCTGAAGAGGTAGATGATAGACTGCATGCGGTCGATGATGTCGACCATGACGGGGTTGCGGGTCGCCTGGATGATGATGTCGTGGAATTCGAAGTTGGCCTTCATGATTTCTTCTTTCGTACCGCTCCTTCCGATCTCCACACACTCATGCAGCCGAGCAAGCTGTTCTTCGTTGAGATATTGTGCAGCGTTTCTGGCGGCGGCGCCTTCGAGGAGGATCCGGACCTCGAAGACATGGCGGAGATCGGTTTCCGTCGGATTCACCACCCGTTTCTTCTCGAGCAGTCCTTCTTCGTCAAGCTTGCGGATCGCTTCCCTTACAGGGGTCCGGCTCAGGCCGAGTTCCTCGGCGAGGCGCTCCTCCACGAGCTTGGTTCCTCCCGGAAAACTCCCGCTCAATATTTTGTCCCGTATATATTCATATGCTTGCAGGTACGCTGTTTGTGATGCTTTCGGCAATGTAATCGACCTCTACTCCAAGAGATTCGGTCTTCCTCCCTTTTCCATACGTGTCATGTTCAAAGTATAGGATGATTTCTCCCATTTTAAAAGGATTTTTAGAAATAGTATACATTTTTATATTTTTTGTATACAAAAATAATGTAACCGTGTACAATGAAATTAATCAAACTGAAAGCACTTACAAAGGAGTGGAATTCATCATGAAAACGATTGGTTTTATTGGACTCGGAATCATGGGGAAGCCGATGGCGCTGAACCTGATCAAAGGTGGATATGACGTAAAGGTCTTCGATATTAATGAAAAAGCAGTGGCTGAACTTGCCTCGCACGGAGCGACACCTGCTTTGACTCCGAAAGAAACAGCGGAAGGCAGCGATGTCATCATTACGATGCTTCCGAAATCAGAACATGTATTGAGTGTGGTTTTGAATGAAAACGGTGTCATCCATGGAGCAAAACCTGGAAGCATCGTCATAGATATGAGCTCCATCACCCCTGTGGTGTCGAAGCAGATTGCCGAAACCCTTGCCGCTTCAGGCGTGCATATGATGGATGCCCCGGTGAGCGGTGGCGAACCGAAAGCCATCGACGGGACCCTCGCCATCATGGTTGGCGGTAAGCCCGACGTATTCGAGAGCGCGCTTCCCGTTCTTCAGTGCATGGGGACATCCATCACCCTCGTCGGGGATCACGGATGCGGCACGACGGCGAAGCTTGCCAATCAGATCATGGTGAATGTGAATATCGCCGCCATGTCGGAAGCTCTCGTCCTCGCAGCCAAAGCAGGGATCGACGTGGAGAAAATGTACGAAGCGATCCGAGGCGGACTTGCCGGAAGTGCCGTCCTCGATGCCAAGGTTCCCCTCATCCTTGAGCGGAATTTTGAAGCAGGCGGACGAATCGATATCAATCTTAAGGATCTGACCAACGTCATGGATACAGCTCACTCCATCGGGGTGCCCCTTCCGATCTCATCTCAGGTACTCGAGATCTTCCACAGCATGGCCCTTGACGGGAAAGCGGCAGATGACCACGGCGGCATCGTCCAGTACTATGAGAAACTGGCAAAAGTCGAAGTCCGAAAGGGTGTTTCCATATGAGGGAAGCAAGCATCCTCGAACACTTTCAACCTTATAATCAATCCGAACTCGACGCTCTGTGGGAGAAGAAACGCCCCTCCCTTCATCACAAGATTGTTGTTCTAGATGATGACCCAACAGGCGTCCAGACCGTCCACGGTGTTTCCGTCTATACAGACTGGACAGAGGAAACGATCACGAGCGGATTCCAGGAAGAGAATCAGATCTTCTTCATCCTGACAAACTCCAGGGCATTTACAGAGAACGAAACGACCAAGGTGCACCAGGACATCGCCAACCGGGTCGAAGCCATTTCGAAGAAGCTCGGCATCCCTTACCTGATCATCAGCAGGGGCGACTCCACCTTGAGGGGCCATTACCCACTTGAGACCGAGGTCATGAAAGACACCATCGAACAGCGCGGGGGGATGATCCAGGACGGCGAAGTCATCCTTCCCTTCTTTAAAGAAGGCGGGCGTTACACGATCGATGACATCCATTATGTGCAGGATGGCGACAGCCTCATCCCTGCCGGTGACACAGAATTTGCAAAGGACCGGAGCTTTGGCTACCGTGCCAGCCACCTCGGGGAATGGGTGGAAGAAAAAACGGACGGCGGCTTCGAGAAAAGCGATGTCACCTCCATCACCCTTGAAGAACTCCGCAGCCTGTCCATCGGCTCCATTAAGGAAAAGCTCATGGGCGTGCATGACTTTGGAAAAGTCATTGTGAATGCCATCGATGAGAAAGACGTGAAAGTGTTCGTTCTTGCCCTGATCGAAGCAATCAACAGCGGCAAGCAGTTCATGTTCCGCACGGCAGCCGCCTTCACCAAGGTAATCGGGAACATCTCCAGCCGCCCGCTCCTTGAACGTGATGAACTCATACTAGAAGATTCTGAGCACGGCGGACTGATCATCGTCGGGTCCCATGTCAAGAAGACAACGGATCAGCTCAATGCCCTAAAAGAACTGAGCAGCCTCGAGTTCATCGAATTCGACTGTCATCTTGTCGGAAATCAATCTGCATTCGTAGAGGAGACCGACCGGGTCCTGCACCTGGTGGAGAACAAACTTTCAGCAGGCGTGACGACTGTCGTCTATACGAAACGGGAGCGCCTCGACCTTGGCGAAGGGATGGAAGAACAGGAATTGATCCAGTCTGTACGGATCTCGGAGGCCCTGACAAGCATCGTGCGGAACTGCGCCGTCCGTCCGAATTACATCATCGCAAAGGGCGGGATCACCTCGAGCGACGTGGGCACCAAAGGACTTCAGGTCAAGCGGGCAACGGTCGCCGGCCAGATCGCACCGGGTATCCCGGTCTGGAAAACGGGTCAGGAAAGCACCTTCCCACATATCCCATATGTCATCTTCCCCGGCAATGTCGGCGGAATCGGGACATTGAAGGATGTTGTATTGAAACTGGAAAACTAACGTAGGGGAACAACAAAGGGGGACACATTCATGGTCACTGGGAATATGTTAATCGTCATCTTCATTCTTTCTTTAGCCGCACTTTTCTTCTTGATTCTAAAACTGAAGCTCGAGCCGTTTCTTGCCCTCATCGGTGTCGCACTCGCCACGGCCGTGGTCATCGGCATCCCGGTAACGGAAGCACCGAAGATCGTCACGACCGGATTCGGGAATACGCTGGCAGGAGTCGGGATCCTGATCGGACTCGGTGTCATCTTCGGTCAGTTCCTGGCTGCTTCGGGAGCCGTTGAAAAGATCGCCCAGGCTGTCCTTCGCGTCTTCGGCGTCAAGAAATCGCCTGCCGGCCTTGCCTTGACCGGTACCGCCGTATCCATCCCGGTCTTCTTCGATGCTGCCTTCGTCATCTTGAGCGGATTGATCAAGAGCCTATCGAAGAAAACGGGCATCTCCATCGTTTCATTCGTCACAGCACTCGGAGTCGGCTTGATCGTCTCCCACAGCATGATCGCACCGACACCAGGTCCGCTTGTGGTTGCAGAGAATACCGGTGCCGACCTTGGGCTCTTCATTCTGTACGGCATCATTTGCGCCATCCCGGCCACCCTTGTGGGAGGATATCTCTACGGGATGTTCATCGGAAAGCGCGTCAAGCATGACGGAGAAGTCGAAGTAGGCGTCATCGACCCGGTCGTGAAGCCGAAAAAAGAGATCAGCACGGGCCTCTCGTTCTTCATGCTCGGCCTTCCGATCATCTTGATCCTGGCCAATACGGTTTCTCAGCTTGTCCTGCCTGAATCAGGCATCTCGACCATCCTGAGCTTTGTAGGGGAAAAGAACGTAGCCCTCTTCATCTCGGTGATCGTCGGTGTAATCGTATTGACTCCGTACATTTCACAGCCAAAGAGTCAATTGTACTCAGAAGCCATTAACTCAGCCGGGATCATCATCCTCATCACCGGTGCCGGCGGAGCATTCGGTGCCGTCATCAATGAAAGCGGTATCGGGCAACACTTGATCGACACGATGCAAAATTGGAGCATCCCGGTTCTCCTGCTCGCTTTCATCTTCTCCCAGATCCTGAGGGCATCCCTCGGATCATCAACGGTGGCCCTTGTGACGACCTCCAGCATCATGGGACCCCTTGCGGTGGATCTCGGTGTGACGCCGATCCTACTCGGGCTCGCCATCTGTGCAGGGGCAGTCGGACTGTCCATGCCGAATGACTCTGGATTCTGGGTGGTGAAGAACTTCGGGAAACTCACCATCCCGCAAACATTGCAGGCGTGGACGATCGGTGGATTCGTGGCTGGGGTCACGGCCCTCATCACCGTCTATATCCTGAGTCTGTTCTCTGGAATCTTACCGGGACTATAATGAAAACGGCCCAACCTCAGTGGTTGGGCCGTTTCTTCTTTAGCCTGCCTCTTCCCCGTCTCTCTCCAGCAGCTTGACGAGAAAACGAAGATCCGTAGCCACATGATCATGCATGGCCTTGGCTGCCTTCTCTCCATCCCGGTTGGTAAGGTGCCGTGAAATCTCCATATGCTGATCAAGGATTTCCCGGCATCGCTCCCGGTCTTCCACATTCATCCGGCGGTAGAAAAACGTCAGGGCACGCATCTGCTCTAGCTGATCATGAAGGCGTGTGTTATGACTTCCTAAGATGATGGCATCATGGAACTTACTATTCAACGATATCAATTGAACCGCGGAATCCTCCCGATTTTCCTCATACACCTTTTGCGCGGTCAGCACGCGCTCATGTGCCGTTCGGATCTCTTCATCCGACGCATGTTCGCAGGCAAGGGATACAGCAAGGGATTCAAGGACCTGTCGGCACTGGTAAATGTCCTGTACATCTTTAATAGAAGGTTTATACACGCTCAATCCCTTTTTCGGGTCGAACAGGATCAATCCTTCCTGCTCCAATGTTTTCATCGCTTCCCTCACCGGACTGCGGCTTACACCGAACTCCCTGGCAAGCTGTGCTTCGAACAGGCGCTCTCCCGGTTCATAATGACCCGTCACGATCCTTTCCTTGATGGTCACATGAAGCTGTTCATGATAAGATAGGGGTTTTTCAATGGAAGTCATCCGTGTCACCTCATCAGCTGAATTGTTTAATGATTCATAATACTCATTATGTTAGAAAAATATTGACGCGTAAAGCCCGAAGCTTGTACGATAGATACAATAGCTGTCGACAGTCGACAACATGTCTTTACACTCAATTATAATGTAAGCGTTTTACATTCACAAGAGGGGGGAAAGGAAATGAACGCTATATCAATGTGGAATTCCATGTGGAAAGCCCATGACAAGACAAAGCAATTATTATTATTCGCTATTCCAAGCAAGAAGGAACGCACGGTTCCAGGGAGGGACGACGCCTCTCAGCATTCCAATGAACCGGGGAACCGGAGCTACAAAAGGGGGCAGATGATCGGTCTGATCCTCGGGCCCCTTCTCTTCCTGCTTTCAGTCCTATTTGTTAATCCGAGTGACCTGAGCTCTGAAGGTCGCATGGTCCTCGCTGTCACCCTTTGGGTCGCCACGTGGTGGATCACGGAGGCCATTCCGATTCCGGCCACTTCCCTGTTGCCGATCATCCTGCTTCCGGTCCTGGACGCCGTCCCGATGGCGAACGTCACAGCAAGCTACGGAAATCCCATCGTCTTCCTTTTCCTGGGTGGATTCATGATCGCCCTCGCCATGGAAAAATGGGATCTTCATAAGCGGATCGCCTTGAACATCATTTCGGTGGTGGGAACGAGCACCTCCAATATCGTACTTGGCTTCATGATTGCCACAGGTTTCCTCTCGATGTGGGTATCCAATACGGCCGCGGTCATGATGATGATCCCGATTGGGACCGCCATCACCTACCAGGTGTCCCAGGCTCTTAAAGGCAGCAAGGAAGACCTTTCTGCCGAAGAGGAGAAGTTTTCGAAAGTCCTGATCTTCGCGATCGGATATGCCGGTACCATCGGTGGACTCGGTACGCTCATCGGTACACCGCCGAACATCATCCTGGCTGGAATCGTGTCCGAACTTTACGGAGTACAGATTTCCTTCGGAGGATGGATGCTCTTCGCTGTGCCGGTCGTCATTGTTCTTCTTATCTCAACATGGTTGTATTTGATCAAAGTGGCCCATCCGGTGAAAATCAAATCGATCCCAGGAGGCAAAGAACTGATCCAGAACGAAAAAGCCGCCCTTGGTCGTATGAGCTTTGAAGAAAAAGCCGTCAGCGCCGTATTCATTTTCGCTGCCTTCATGTGGGTATCCCAATCCTTCCTATGGAAAGGAATCATCCCGAACATCGACGATACAATGGTCGCCATTACCGCCGGAGTCCTCTTATTCCTGATCCCCGCCAAACGCAAAGGCGGTCGCATCCTCGATTGGAACGTGGCCAAAGATATCCCTTGGGGAATCCTCCTTCTCTTCGGAGGCGGACTGGCCATCGCAGGTGGATTCAGTGCCACCGGTCTTGCAGAGTGGCTCGGCAACCAGCTGAAGGTTCTTGACGGAGTAAGCTTCCTTGTCATGATCCTTGTGGTGACGACGTTCGTCCTGTTCCTGACAGAGATCACGTCCAATACGGCTACAGCAACCATGATCCTGCCGGTACTCGCTTCCCTTGCCATGGCGATCAACGTCCATCCGTACGCGATCATGATCCCTGCTGCCATGGCAGCAAACTGTGCCTTCATGCTCCCGGTCGGAACACCGCCGAATGCCATCATATTCGCAACAGGCAAGCTGAAGATCACGGAAATGGTGAAGAACGGATTCTGGATCAACATCTTCTGTATCATCCTGATCGTCGGAGCCGTTTACGCACTGGTACCACTCCTATGGGGAGTCGATCTTCATGTCTTCCCTGAAGCATTTAAATCATAAGAAAGAAGTGTGAATCACATGAGGAAAATTGAACTTGCCGCTCTTCCGGGAGACGGGGTCGGAATCGAAGTCGTCGAATCTGCAAAGGATGTCCTCCATACGCTGGCCGATGCCCACGGGGGAGTAGAGTTTTCCTTCACCACCTTCCCTTGGAGCTGCGACTACTATGTTGAGCACGGGGAAATGATGCCGAAGGATGCCATGAACACCTTGAAGCAATTTGAAGCCCTATTCCTCGGTGCCGTCGGAAATCCCGCTCTCGTCCCTGATCACATCTCCTTATGGGGGATGCTCATCAAGATCCGCCGCGAGTTCGAGCTTTCCGTTAACGTCAGACCGGCCAAACGGATGAAGGGCATCGCCTCTCCCCTTGCCAATCCGAAAGACTTTGATTTCGTCGTCGTCCGTGAAAACAGCGAAGGCGAGTACAGTGAAGTCGGTGGACGCATCCATCAGGGAGAAAACGAAGTGGCCATCCAAAATGCCATCTTCACGCGGAGAGCGACTGAAAAAGTCATGCGCTATGCATTCCAGCTTGCCGAAAAGCGAAACAGCCGTCTCGTGAGCGCGACAAAATCCAACGGCATCGTCCACTCCATGCCATTCTGGGATGAAGTGACGAAAGCCGTTGCATCCGAGTATCCACATGTAAACGTGCAGTCGAACCATATTGATGCCCTCGCCGCCTTCTTTGTGACGAAGCCGTCCGAGTTCGATGTGATCGTCGCCAGCAATCTGTTCGGCGACATCCTCACCGACGTCGGGTCCGCCATCATGGGAAGCATCGGCATCGCCCCTTCGGCGAACATCAACCTCGAAGGACGCTATCCATCCATGTTCGAGCCGGTCCACGGATCGGCTCCCGATATCGCAGGAAAAGGCCTTGCCAATCCGATCGGCCAAATCTGGACGGCGAAGATGATGCTTGATCACTTCGGATACGATGAGCTGGGTCAAACCCTTCTCGACGCAATTGAGGATGTCACTGAATCCGGAATCAAGACACGGGATATCGGTGGTACCTCAACGACCAGGGAAGTGACGGAAGCGATCAAAGCAAGGATCCTTCAGGCAGCCCGGGTGTAAACAGGGTAATAAAACAAATGAGAAGTCCATGGATACATGTCCATGGGCTTCTTTTACGTCATGTGAATAATATCAATCCTTTCAACAATACTACTACCGTAGCTATTTCACCCTGAAAGGAGTATACACATTGAAGAAAATCTATTTGCCTGCATTGATCCTGCTCTTCACTCTATTGATGAATGGTCAAACCACCGCCCATGCAAAACCTCAGGATTCATGTATAAGCCAATCGGAAGTGGAATTTGAAAATTCGTTCAGAAGGCTGTGGATCGATCATGTTCTGTGGACGAGTAACTATATAACAAGTGCAACCACTGCCGATGCGGGAGATCAAAAACAAGTACTCACCAGGCTCTTGAAAAACCAAGAGGATATCGGAAATGCCATCAAGCCGGTTTATGGCGAACAGGCAGGGGACCAACTAACAGGGCTTCTCAAGGAGCATATCGTGATTGCCGGAAAGATCGTAGACGCGGCCAAACGCAATGATACAGCCTCAGTCAACAAGCTGAACAAAGAATGGTATAAAAACGCCGATGAAATAGCCGCTTTTCTGAGCAGCTCGAATCCCAACCTAAAAAATGAAGAGCTGAAAGAATTATTATATATGCATTTGAAACTCGTGACCGATGATGTGGTTGCAAGCGTACAAAAGAACTGGAGCAACCGGATTACTTCTATCGATGAAGGTGTCTCCCATATCATTCTGATGTCGGATGCGATTTCTTCCGGTGTCGTAAAACAGTTCCCCGACAAATTCTAAATAAGAAGGCAATCAAGGGCGCGATCCACCTTTGATTGCCTTTTTACTTATTTCACCGTCACACTGGTCGCCTTACTCGTATTCTTCGCTTTATCAGTCGCCGTCACCGACAGCTTTGTTCCTTTCTTCTGCTTCTTGATGGTCACGGAGTAGCTGCCTTTCTTATCCGCTTTTGCCGACCCTAGCTTTGTTTTCCCTGCTTTTACTGTAACAGTGGCATTCGCTTCCGCCTTTCCCGTCACCTTGGTGGCTTTCGGAGAAACCGGATTAACGGATGGCGCTTTCGGAGGCGTGTTGTCTACCACAGTGACTGTGCTTCCCTTGCTCATATTTTTGGCTTTATCCGTGGCCGTGACCGTCAATTTGGTGCCCGCTTTCTGCTTGGCGATCTTCACCGAATAAGTGCCGGTCGATGCCGCGACGCTGCTTCCAAGCTTCTTGCTTCCTGCCTTGACCGTTACCGTGGAACCGGCTTCTGCTTTCCCTTTCACGTCCGTGTCACGATTCCCGACTTTATTCACAGTCGGAGCCTTTGGAGGGGTTCCGTCGAGGACAGTGGCCGCGGCCTCTTTCGTGATATCATCCTCGAACGTGACCACGATGGAGATCGCCGTCCCCGCTTTCTGTTTCGGGATGGTCACGGAAAAGGTTCCGTTGTTGGCTTTTCCTGTGCCGATCACTTCTTTCCCCCGCTTGATGCTCACTTTCCCAGCCTCTGTAAGGGAGGTTTTCCCCTCCACAAGCGTCGTATGATCGTACACCTTCTTAGACAATGACGGCGCTTTGATGATTCTCTTCAGATCAAGCGCTCTTCTGGTATTGACGATCCCTTTGCCAAAATAGGCTTCATATTTTGGACCGTACCAGTCGGCTGTATTTGAGAGTTTGTTGATGACGTCTTGCTTCGTATAATTGGGATGGGCTGCGAGTACCAGGGCCGCCGTCCCGGATACAACCGGGGCAGCCATCGAGGTCCCGTCCATATAGGCGTACATATTGTATGGAATGGTTGAAAGGATACTGACCCCTGGAGCGGACAGGTCCACCTTGCCGTAATTGGAGAAATCGGCATCCAAGGCCTGATCGTCTGTAGCAGCAACGGAAAGGACGGATTTGTAGGATGCCGGATAGTACGGATACTTCCTTGTATCCAATGAATCATTGCCTGCCGCGGCAATGACGAGGATGCCCATTTGATCGGCCTTTTTCAGGACCTCTTCAAGAGCTGTGCTCTTCTCGTAGCTTCCGAGGCTCAAGTTGATGATGGAAGCGTGATGGTCGATGGCGTACTGGATGCCTTTGACCACATCTGACATATATCCTTCTTCTCCATCAAACACCTGAACGGGCATGATGCCCGTATTCGGCGCGACCCCTGCTCCACCGATCTTGTTGTTGCCGGCAGCACCGATGATTCCGGCTACATGGGTCCCATGATCACCCGGGGTGACATCCGTCGTGTCGGTCAGGACATTATAGGGAGCCGTAATATTCCCCTTCAGGTCGAGATGATTCATGTCCACCCCGTTATCCACAACGGCAACAATCACCTTCTTCGAACCCATTGTCCGGTCCCAAGCGCGCGGTGCTTCGATGGACTGGAGATGCCACTGATCCTTCAGGAGCTTATCATTGAGGGCAGAGGATAGCGACACGATGGAATCCTTTTCTGCATACGCCACATCCTGCCGATCTTCAAGATCCTCGATGAATGTGGCGGCGTCAGTCCCTTCGGGTACATCCACCGTCACAATCGGCTGCGGCTGATCGCCGGAGACCTTTTCGATCCCATAGCCCTTAAGCGCACCTGCAGCATGAGGGGATTTCAGCTTTACGATCACCCGGTCCGGCGTCGTCCCCATTCGAAGCTCCGGCATTTCCTGTCCATCCAAAAGCGATGATTCCTACCATCAGTACAGAAATCAGGATCCTCTTCATGACCACTCCTCGTTTCCTCATCAAATATTAAATTGTATGTTCATCTTACTTTCGTCCTTCCCCGCCTTTTATCCTTTATTTCCACTAAAAGATTGCGGGTTTGAAAGATTCGTTTCTCCCTTCCTTGTCCACTCCTGTACAATGGAAACAACAGGAAGCAAAGGTGAAAGGAGTTTCTCCAATGACAAATGCCAAGCGTCAATCCCCCATTATCATCGTGGCACTCATCACCGCTCTCAGCCTCCTGGGTGATTCCATGCTTTATATCGTCCTTCCCATCTACTGGAAGGAAGCAGGGCTTGATTCGATCTGGCAGGTCGGACTGCTCCTTTCTGTCAACCGATTCATCCGCCTCCCCTTCAACCCCATTGTCGGGTGGTTGTACCAGCGGATCACCTTGAGGACAGGACTCATGATCGCCGTCATACTCGGGACGGTGACCACGATCGGTTATGGACTCGCCCAGGGGTTCATTGCCTGGCTGATCCTTCGTTCTCTTTGGGGGATCGCCTGGTCCTTCTTCCGGATCGGCGGTCTTTCCACCGTGGTCTTCTATTCAAAAGATCAGAGCAGGGGCCAATCCATGGGCCTTTACAACGGACTTCACCGTACGGGAAGCCTTGCCGGGATGCTTCTCGGGGGACTGCTCGTCCCTTTCATAGGCTTACAGCCCGTGGCCATCGGATTCGGCTGCCTCACACTCATCGGCCTCCCCCTCATCTTTTTCGCGCTGAAATCCGGAGCCAGTGGAGAGTCCGATCATTCTAGCCGAACAGCCAAAGTCTCCTTCTCCCGACACACCTTTTTGCTCATCGTCAGCGGCTTCATTGTCACCATGCTCTTCCAAGGCGTTTTCGCCTCCACCATCAGCTCACTCCTTGAACATCTGTATGGAGTGGAAATCAATGTATTCGGCCTTCTTCTCAGTGTCGCTTTTTACTCAGGGCTGCTCCAATCCCTTCGCTGGATCTGGGAGCCGTATCTCGCCAGTCGCTTCGGGCACTGGTCCGATGGCCGTTCGGGAAGACTTCCCGATCCTTATCGTTTCCCTTGCCGGTACTGCCCTCATCTTCGGGCTGATGTCTGTACCCATGTCGATCGGCTTGTGGACCGTCCTTGCCATCGCTGCCATGGTCGGGGCCACAGCCCTTACCACCCTGACCGATGCCTTGGCTTCAGATGCCGCCAAGAATTCCAATGTGGTTTCATTCCTCACGCTCTATTCCATTTGTCAGGATGTTGGAGCCGCTCTCGGACCGTTCCTTGGGTACTTACTGATTGGACTACACTACGGTTTCTCTGCTCTTTACTGGGGTGGATCTTTGATTTTCGCTGTTCTTACCGTTATCTGGCTCATCATGTATAGGAGACAACAGAGGGTAGATGCGATCAACAGCAGAGGAATGGAGCTTTAGTTCATGATAAAGAAGGTTGAATTTTAAACAAGACCGTTCCTTTGCGCTTCAGGTGCTTGCTTTCCGCGGGGAGCATGTCGAGCCTCCTCGTGCCTGCGGGGTCTCGATCATCCTCCTTTTCCGCAGGAGTCAAGCACCTTCCGCTCCAATCCACTCTGCGTTTTCTATCAAAGATAGTATGGATTCTATGCAGGATGCAGACCTGTGAGTACCAATCCAATAAGAAATATAGGAGGAGACACACTCTTTATTAAAGAAGAATCGGGAACGATGGGTGCTGGACTCTATAGAGAAAACGGACACCACTCCGAAAGCAACCAGTCGCACTAAGCAAGAATGGACATTCCATTAAAGGAATGATTGAACACCCCAAACCATCCCTCCTTTACAAACCACATACAAAAAAAGAGAATAGTAGATGGACACATCACCCATTTTTTGAACCATCTTGAAATCCATCACCACGACCTCAACACCATCCATCATGAAACCAATCCAACAACTGAACCGTAAATAAGGAAAAGCACCCAGCGAAAGGAGCACCCATGTGAAAAAGATCATCCGATTCCTCACCTTCAACGGCGTCTTCTTCATCCCTGCAATCATCCTGAGCATCATGCTCTGGAACGGATACGGCGACTCCATCTCGGAAGGAAAGCTTAAAACAGACGACATCAGCCGCCTCTACACATTCGATGAAGGAAACCGTGTCATCGGCATCACATATGACCATGTACAAACGACGCAAGCGACCGCCAGGATGTACGATACGAAAACCGATCAAAAACTCAGGTCCTGGACTTCCGGGAGCTACTCTTTCGATGAAATGTGGTCAACAATCCAAGGAAATCAGCTTCTTCTCGCGTCCAAAAGCCCTGCAGAAGACCTTGAGATCTACAATTATTTTCCCGATGATGACCGAAAGGAACTGGTCAAAAAAAGACTCACCATCCCTTCTTTTCTTAACTCGAATACATATCAGTGGAATGGTCGGATGATTTTCTCTGGCGGAAGCGAAGAGACCGCTCTCATACTCGGTGAGCTGAAAGAGGGAAGATTCCTGCTTCACAATCTGAATGAGGAAGACCTCCCGGCAAGACCTGCCAGGATTCAACCTGTCATGAATACCTTTACTGGACAAACCCGCACCCCGATCTTTGAAGTTACGCTTAAAAATGATCAAAAGGCCTTCGTCAGTGCCATATCTGACGACAACGATCGCCTCAGTGTCTACGTTGCCAACGAAGAAGATCAGTTCCCCATCATGGGAGATGCGGTCGAAAAGCAAATGCGCCGAGATATCGGTCAAGAGCAGGAAATGGCCGTGGATGTTGAGCGGGAATACCCTAACAGAGCCCGATTGTTGAAGGCTGACGGTGAACTTGGAGAAGTCGTAGCCACACCTGAGGAAGTTTACCAAGCGAAGGTGTACCAGCTGAACGATGAGGAAGTGCTGATTGCGGGCTCCACGGAAGAGGACGATGCGAAAGGAGAACTCACCGGGTTCATTTACAACCATCACACCGGCGACTCTGTCTCGGTGGATCCTGTCTTTAACTCGCTATCCTTTAAGTCACTTGAAGACAGCGGGCTTTCGTTCCATAAAAACCTTGAGAACACTTCCCTTTACTATGCATACAACAATCAATCCACAGGTGTATACGATATGGATTCAAAGGAAATGAACGAATGGACGGCTGCAGATATTGTTGCGATGGAAAACGCCGACCCTTCTCATGAAAAATCGTTCGATTCCTTCAAAGACTATGTACTTGAAGGCGGGGCACTCGTGCTGAACTGGGCCATTTGGATCGTCATCCCCCTACTGCTTTTGGCAGTGGTGTTCATCCTTCCTCCTATCCTCAGGGTTATCAGAAGGAAGAAGCTCGAGGAAAGTGAAACCTTGGCGGCCGAGATCGTATCGATTCAAGAGACGGGTAGCTATCTGAACGAGCAGCCCGTTGTGAGAATCCAGCTCAGGTTCCTGCATGAAGGGAAGCGGATCGAGAAGACGGTCAAAACCGTCGTTTCCTATGTTCAGATCCCACGTCCGGGACAGCAGATTCTAATCCACTATCATCCGAAAAAACAAAAGGTGACGCTGCTTAAAGAAGGAGATGCGATCAGGGAGACCAAACCGGAGATGATCAACGGGGCCGTGTTGCGGAAAGTGACGTCCTACGGGATGGTCGGACGGGGACATGTGGTCCTGCTTACGTTTGAACACAATCGGGAAAGCTATACGATCCCTGCCATCCAGGCTTCCGGTTTCGAATTCAAAGAGGGAGAAAAAGCAGATCTTATGCGGATCAACGGGCAACTGAAGATGGTTGCTTACGGTGACGCAATCATGAACCGATCGGGAAAAGATGTCACCGTTACGGGGACCATCCTCCGTGCCCAGACATTCCCGATCGCCCTGCATGATCAAACGCCGGTCCTCCTGGATTTGACGATATCCTCCGACGGGAAATCCGTTCAAAGGACCGTAAGTCAGTTTATCCCCAGTCATATGACCATTGAGCCTGGTGCCACCATCCAGATTCAAACGAAACAAGAGGACTTGGAGAAGGAGCTTGCCTTCGCGAACGAAAAACAAGGAAGCGCCACGATCACCAGCGTGTCCTTTACCGGTGTGGTAGGCAACCTCCCTCTTGCCACCATTCACGCTGATCGAAACGGTATACAGTATGACATCCAGCAGACCATCGACCCGATCACGGGTGTGATGCCAGGCGATGAATGTTGGATTGCCTATAACGAAAGGACGCATCAAGCACTCATCATCAAGTACGCGTCCATATAAAAAAAGCGTTCCTCTTCTGGAGGAGCGCTTTTTGCTTTTAAGCACGGGTTTCAAACTTGCGTAGGACCCTATCATAGATGAAATTCCCAAACGGAATGAAGGCGACCAACACCCCTGCCACGGACCATTTCAAATGCCAGCGCACCTTGAACGTCACGTAAGCGAGGATCAACAGATAAATGACGAACAAACCGCCATGAAGCGAGCCGACAATCGTGACGGCCATGGGGATATCCGCCATATATTTAAGCGGCATGGCGATCAAAAGCAGAATCAGAAGCGACATCCCTTCCACAAAACCGGCCTGACGAAGCCGACCAATACTCGTTGTATGCTGCATATACAAACCTCCCTGAGCTAAAGCTTGTTTTCCTCCTTCTAATATAAACGAAAGATGGGAGGTACATGCCTGAATCGGTCAAAGATTCGAAATTTGTTCATGATTAAGGAATGGATTCCCTTGTCCTACTCGAAACAGAAAAAAATCGGGAGCAGTCCGCGGTTCCTGATAACGCTACCAAATAAGACCGCAAGCCTGTCAAATATTCAACATGGGTCCTTTGTAAGAGAGTAGGACAATCCCAAAACGTGTTATAATAGAGGTACACAACATATATGGGGGCAGCGGCTCACCCACTCCTGATTTCATTCGGAAGGGGGGTGATACGCTTATGATAGCAATAGGTGATGTGCTTCATCTCATGATTGCGTTTGGTTCGCTTATTGTGGCGATTATCGCGGTTACCAACGAAAAAAAGAAGTAACCATCGTCCCCATGGCCTTGAGGAAAATCAATGATTACTTCACTTTCGATTGACTCTTGTGAGCCGCTGCATTCATGCAGGTTATGTTGTGAAGGAGTCCCGATGGCAGTCGGGGCTCCTTGTTTTATTTTGGTTTCGTACTTCTATTATATACGCTAAGCCTGGATTTAGTAAAGAAATTCACCACATCAGCTGATTGATACGAGCTTTTTGGCTTCGATTCTCCCTTCTTCTGTCACCGTACATCCACGAGCCCCTTTATGGATGGTGATCCATCCCCGCTCCTTGAGCTCTTGAATGATTGATTTCACTTTCGATTCACCGATCAACATGCCTTTTTGCCTGAGCTGGTCGACCATTTTACGCCGTCCTATTCCATATGTATGATAAATCGTGAGCAGCACCTGTTCTTCCTCGGAAAGGGCCGATGTGGAATCTTCTCGACTCTCTGCCTCTCTGATCAAATATGTAGGAAGATCGGAAAGCTCGATCCGTTCACTGGTAGGCCTAATATTGATGACATATTCCACTACATTGGTCAGTTCCCGAATATTTCCCGGCCAGGGGTGGTGAACAAGGAACTGAAGAGCTTCCTCCGTAAACACCTCATGAAGATGATAATGTTCTTCCTCTGAATGAACATTTAAATAGCTCAGCAATAAGGATATGATGTCTTCCCTCCTCTTCCTCAGAGGGTGTGTATACAAGGGGAGGACGTTCAAGCGGTAATAAAGATCCTCTCGAAAGCTCCCTACCACCACTTTTTCTTCAAGATTGATATTCGTGGCCGCAATCACCCGGACATCGATCGGTACAAGTTCTGTTCCGCCGACTCTCCTTACGACCCCTTCCTGAAGGACGCGAAGGAGCTTCACTTGGAGGGACAACGGTGCATCCCCGATCTCGTCCATAAAGATGGTCCCCCCATGAGCTTCTTCGAACAGTCCATGTTTTCCACCTTTTTTTGCACCAGTGTAGGCTCCTTCTACATAGCCGAATAGCTCGCTCTCCAGTATGGACGGGGAAAGGGCAGCGAAATTCACCGGCACAAACGCCTGCCCTGCCCGCCCCGAGCCGTTATGGATCGCTTGGGCCAGCAGTTCCTTCCCTGTCCCGCTTTCTCCCTGAATCAAGATCGTGGAGTCACTTTTAGCCATTCGCTTCGCCATGTCGATCATCCGCGTGACCTCAGGATTCTTAGATGAGAGATCTTCAAAAACATGACGTGGAATGAACCTATGATGCTGGATCTTAGACCTGAGGGCCGTATCCAGGCGCCTGAAGCTATCGTAGTTCCGGCATTCCACTAAGTAGCAGATGACTCCCTCCTGATTCTCAACTCGGTCCACGGAGACAATGAACAAGTTGCCGCCGATTTCGACGATTTCTTCCTCACCCAGCTGATCAAGGGGCGTCTCTTCACCCATTAAGTCCGAAATCTTCTCCCCATTGAAGATCCACTTCATTTTTTCGTTGGCGTAGGTAACATGTCCACGCGGATCACAAAACATCAGGGCTTTGGAATATTTATCAAAGATCGTCGTCAGCAATAGATTGGATCGGTCCAGTTTACGGTTGAGGGTGGAAAGGTAGCGCGTCAAATGTACAATCTCACTCACGAATTCTGAAGAAGCCACGGCCCCTGCATCTTCGAGGATTTCTAGCTGTGCCATGACTTCCGTGATGGTGGTGATATCCACTTGCCGATGACCGATGTTGATGACCTGCTTGACCCCATCAGGAACAAGATGGGGTTCACCTGGTGTAATGGAGACATCGCACGGTCGGTATTCCTTGATTCCCGGGTAATACGGATGGAAGGTGAACGAGTGGAACCCCTGGCTCTTCAGTTGTGCGATTGACTCGATGCAGCTTTCCTCCGTATCATTCACAAGAAGGATATCGGTCGTTTCCTGAAGGGAAAAGACCGGTTCAATGAACTCATAGCTCATGGTCCTTCTCGCGACGATGAGCTTTTGTCCGGGAGAAAGGCTGTTTGCGATCATTCTGCCGACCAGGTCGCTTGTCACAAGGATCAGGGGACAGGACCTGTCTGGCTCCATTCCTTTCTCCAGTGCAAATCCCTTTACCTGTACCCGATCGCCTAGGTAGCGGTTCAACTGTTCCACCATACTGTTCAATGTATTCTCCCCAAGGGAGACCACCGTTAATTCCTTCATCCATTACACTCCTTCGTTATTCAAACACACCCCGCTTCACCACGTCATACCCTTCTACAAATGCCTCACCATTTATAAAAACGTCACGTATGGCCAACGCATCATCAAGGAGGATGAAGTCAGCGGCTCCGCCCTCCACGAGTATCCCCCGTCCATTCTGAAGTCCAAGCCCTTTGGCCGGGTTGGCGGTGAAAGGCTTGATGGCTTCCTCCAAAGGGAGCCCTTCTTCAATCACGAGTTCCTTCAAGGCAGTCAGATTCGGTTCGACTCCTGCCACTTTCAATCCAATTAACTGACCGTTCTCATCGAAGGTCGGCAGGCTACCATTCGCATCGGAGCTGACAGTGATCGCATCAATGGGAACCCCTTTATCCAGAAGATAAGTGACGCCCTGTGCAGGCGAAAGACTGCCAGCGGCCGTTTTCGTCTGTATATTCGATGTCAGGTCGACCAGCCCTCCACGACCTGCAAATTCTACCGACGCATCGAGCAGTTCGCTGGTCCGGTTGATATGAGTCGGACTGAACAGAGAGATCGGTAAATCCGTCGACTCCAATACGTCGTAAATCTGTTGGTAACGTCCTTTTCCCGAGCCCATATGAAGGTGGATGAATCCTTTTTTCTTGGACAGCATCGATGCCACCCGGACGTAGGAGGAGAGTCGCCTCAATTCCTCGGTGGTCACGTAGGAAGCCCTGTGATCCTCGATGGCCAGTTTCAATCCAAGTACTTCACTGAAGAACATGATGTCTTCCCGGATATCTCCGGTAATGGAATTGGGAGGATAACCATAGCCCCCGGTCAGCATGAAGGCGTTCATCCCTTCTTCCCGGAGGGACTTCACTTTGGAGAGAAGGCTTTTTGTGTTCCTTCCCACGTCATTGGTCCCAAGCAGGCCAACGACTGATGTAATGCCATTTTTCACGAGGGAACTGAGTCGGACCTCTGGAGTGCTGGAAGAAAATCCGCCTTCCCCACCCCCTCCGGTCAGATGGACATGCCTGTCAACCAATCCGGGGATCAAATGCATCCCGTTTGCTTCGATTACGGTATGATCAAGAGCGCCGGGGCTCAGGTCGGGCCCGATCTCAAGGATCTTACCGCCCCCGACCAATACATCCCTGACTCCTGCGAATTGTGGTGTATATACGTTTGCCTGTTTAATCAATTTTAACATGAGTGATTTCCTTTCTGTCGTTGAACTTTAGATCGCTGATTTTTTTGGGTCTTCCAATGTCTCCGGTTCGGTTCTTGCAATCCCAAACCCCGTATATCCATAGATAATGGCGAATACAAAGCCCATGTAACACATCACGGCCCAAGGAAGATAGTCGAGAACGGGTACACCGAGCGTACTGGACATGTAGACGCCTGCCAGTGACCACGGGACGATGGGAACAATGACCGTACCGGAATCCTCCAATGTACGGGATAGATTCTTGGCATCGAGACCCCTCTCCGCATAAACTTTCCGGAACAGCTCTCCTGGAATGAGGATGGATAGATAGGAGCTTCCGGTTGTCACCGCCATCGTGATACATGAGAGAACGGTGGCGAGGATGAGACTCCCAGTGGACTTCGCCTTCTGATTGACCTTCTCTAGTACCACTTCCAATGAGCCGGTTTTACTTAGGATCCCCGCGAACGAGAAGGCACAGAAGGCAATCAGCGTCGTCCCCATCATGGAGCTCATGCCCCCTCGGTTCAGAAGGTTGGCCACTTCTGGGGAAATCCCTTTGGATCCTGAAAGCATGTCGACGTTGAATCCTGATACGGATGAGAGCAGGGCGTTTTCAAGACTTGCTCCCTGAATGACCACCCCCAGGATGATGGCGACAATCGAGGAGCCAAGCATGACCGGTATGGTCGGGTATTTCATAATCGATCCAAGCAGGACGATGAGGACGGGAATGACCAAAAGGATATTCCACCCGAACATGGACGTGAGGGCCGACATCATCGCCTCCAGCTTGGCAGGGTCTCCGGCACCTTCTGTCATGGCAGATTTACCGACGAACAGATAGATCACCATTCCTACCAAAGCAGCGGGGATGGTCGTGTACAACATATGACGGATATGATCATACAGATTGCTACCTGCAGCAGCAGGAGCGAGATTCGTCGTATCAGAAAGAGGGGAGATCTTGTCTCCGAAGTAGCCACCTGCCACAATGGCTCCTGCCGTAACCGGGAGTGATACTCCTTGCACCATGGCAATCCCGATGACCGCCACCCCGATGGTCCCCACTGACCCCCAGGATGTACCGGTAAAGGTCGATACGATAGCCGTCACTATGAAGGCCGTGATAATCAGGTAATCAGGATGGATGAAGCGAATGCCGTAGTAGATCATCATGGGGATCGTTCCTGAGATCATCCATGTCCCGATCAGGATCCCTACCGTGATCAGGATGAGGATGGAAGGCATGGATTTCGCCACCTTTTCCACGATTCCCTCCTGCATTTCTTCCCATGAGAGCCCCAATACCAGTCCGATCACCCCTGCAATGATCGTGGCTGTTATCAATAATGGTTCTGCTTTTAAATGAAAAACTCCGTATCCTACACCTAAAAGTACCAACATCGATACAATCGGCAGCAGCGCAATGAATAAACTTGGTTTCTTTGTCACCTTTCATTCCCCCTTCATTACTCTCTTCACAAGCAAGAACCGTGCCAACTTTCTTTTTTACTGACTTATCTGAATTATTAAGAAAAACGCGAGCGTTACTTCACATTTTAATGGAGTCGTAATGGGATGAATGGGATGAAACACTCTTAATTCCTTCTGTCTCTGCACAAAAAAACGCTCCTATTTTACCGGAACGTTTTCTTCTCCTTATAAATGGTGTCCCATGATAAGAGAGTGCCATGAAACCCTTTGTTCCCATGGAGTAGGAGCCAGCTTATCAATGAAAAGGCTCAAAAAAACTACACTATCCTTCAGACCCTTGATTTCATCTCCTTTATCCACTTGCATAGGAATTCATTTCAATGCCTCACTGAGCGGCTTCTCAAGCGGCCCTGCAAGCGTCTTTGAATACAACGTCGAGATATGATGATAATCCCGGTAAACATACACATTCCCTACCACAGGTGGACACGAGTCATCCTGACAGAATGATTCGGATAAATCGGTGAACGTCACATTGGACGGTTGTGCATCGAGGTTCTCCCAAGGGGCTTCAGCAGAAAGGACATCTGACCGTTTGGGACTGCAGGCTTCAATGCCGTTTTGCTCCACGCACGCAACGGGATCTCCTTCCATGGCAGGATTGTCACGGACAGCGAATATGTCTGTGACGCCTTCAAGCTTCTTCCACTGATCGAGGTATCCTTTCGGAACGGTATCCCCGCTTCCCACATTCGCTGTCGTGAACACAAGGTCGGGTGGATCTTCTTTGAGCATCTCTAACACTGTCCTGTTCCACTCCATGCAGGAGCTGTTCAAAGCTCCGTCAAAATCATCGGCCGAGAAACGGCAGGCGTCTTTATTATAGATATCAATTTGTAGATGAAGGTCATCAGACAGCTCTTCAAGGGCTAGGGAACCAGTGGCCTGAGTGTGATCCTCCCACAAGGGCAATCGTATGTTCCGGATTCTTCGTATCCCCCATGGAACACTTTGTCACCCGGTCATCTTCCATGTTGGAGAAGCAGTCTTCCTTGCCATAGAAGTCGGGAAGATCCTCCTTCACAACCGTCGGGGACGGAGCGGGCGCCTTGCCTTTTGCAGGGATGATGCCCTCTGATACCGCCCTCGCTCCCGGATAATCCGTAAGGGAATACCCTTCCTCCCCCTTCTGATGGACGTAATAGCCCCAAGCAGTGTTCGAGCCCATTACGACTACCGTGAACATAGCAAGCGTCAGGAGAAGCTTCTTCTTGGAGGTCTTCACACTCATCTTCCTGATCGGTGTCTCCATCCCTTTGACCGACACCCATGCAAGAAGAGCGGCGGTGACAATGATGCCAAGACCCGGCAGGAATGAAATCCGTTCAGCGCCGGTGCCAGCATAATAAAAAATCAATAGCGGCCAATGCCACAGGTAAAATCCGTAGGATATCGACCCGAATGCTTGAAAGGGTCTGGAATTCAGCAGCTTCTCCGCTCCAAACCGGCTTCCGTTTTCTGCTGCGATGATGATCAGGATCACCCCTCCTGTCGGAAGGAGGGCGGCATAGCCCGGGAAGACCGTGGATACAGGCAGCAGGATCCCGGTCAGACAAATGATGGATAGACCGAGCCATCCAAGGACGGACCCGACCCCTTTGGAAAAACGCAAATACGGAAGCAGCAGCGCCAAGATCCCCCCAAGGCTGAACTCCCATGCCCTGGCGAACGTATCGAAATAGGCCCATGGCTGTTCTACTGTAGTCCGGTAGATGGAATAAACCATGGAAAGCGTGAACACCGCTACCAGGATGCCGAGAAGCGTCTTCCGCTGCGGGGTTTTCCATACCTTCCGGGCAAGCCAGAACGACAGGAGGATGACAAATGGCCACACAAGGTAAAACTGCCCCTGGATCGAAAGGGCCCAGAAATGCTGAAGGGGACTCGCCTGATTCGTCTGCCCCAAGTAATCCACCGCATTCGTTGCAAGGTACCAATTCTGGGTGTACGTTCCGGATGCCACAACTTCGCCGATGATCTGCTTCCACTGGCTTTCAGGCAGGAGCAGGATCGAACCGGCCACAACCACAAGCAGCACCGTAAAGGCCAGTGGAAACAACCTCCTGGCGAGACCGAGCCAATACTCCAGGAAATGGATTCTCCCTTCCCGCTCCATCCTGCTTACAAGGGAGGTCGTAATCAGGTAACCGGAGACGATGAAAAAGACATCCACTCCACCGGATACCGCACCGATCCATATATGATAAATGGCCACGAGCAGCGCCGCGACCGTCCGAACCCCTTCCAGTTCCGGACGAAACCTTTTCTCCGGTACACGTAAATCCATGTTCCACACTCCCTGAAGTCATGTTGATTCGATCATAGTCCACCTGTGTAAAGGAACAGTTCGTACAATGTAAGGACTATGTAAAAGATTATTTAACATTTAGGATTCCAAGAACCCCCGATATGTATGAGGTTTTTGCTTGATTCCGGATTTCTATACGGGCGCACTCTCCCCTAGGTTGTAATCTGGCGAGGTTACACTGGCATGATGGCAGTGTGGATTTAGATGCTTGCCTTTTGATGAAGAAGCTTGCTGCGTGTAAAAAGTTAGGAGGATGGATCTGCAAAGGTCATTTGGATGGTAATCCGACAAGGCGTAATGGGGAATCATTCGAGTAATCTGGTGAGCGGAAGCATGTGATTGAGGCATTATGGACCCTAAACGGTGACGGTTAAGGTGACGATATCGTAAAAGGGACGACAAATGCCTACGCAGAAGAGGATAGTAACTTGATCGGCGCGTACAAACAGGCGTACACGAATTAGAGTTCTTGGTTTGGGACCGAACCATGGGATTGCGTTTATTCACCAATAGACAGAAACTGTCATCAGTACTGTTACGAGAACAATTCCGATGGATGCAACCATGAAAGGTGTGACAGGAAGTGACAGGGCCGATACATTCCGATCTGCCGATGCTGATTCGGATATGTATCGCCGCTGAACGGTTTCCCTATTCAGGATCGGTGTGGCAAGAAACGGCGAAGCCACCGCAGCAAGGAACAGGAAGAAACTAGATACGAACATCGTGTTGAGAAGCTGGAAGTGATAGGTGTACTTGATTGCCATCACCCCGCTCAAAAGTAGAAAAAAGATAATGAAGGACATCAAGATAAACTGCCCCCAATACCCGCATCTCCCCTCGAGTCTTTTGTAGAACCAACCTTCGAATCTCACCCAGCCTTTCGAGAAGAATAAAATCAGGACAATCAGCAGTAAAACATTCAGTACTCCGATCCACAGCAACCCTACCAACTCCTTTTTTTACCATTGTACCAAATAAACCCAAAAAGGACGCGGTTTTTTTGCTTCCGCACCTTCAAAAGATGGCTATCAGTTCTTTTGTGTAGTCATGCCGATTCGAAGAGAAGATATCCCTGCTTTGAAAATCATCCACCAGCCTCCCATCCTTCATGACCATGATGCGGTCGCTCATATCATGAAGCGAAGCCAGATCGTGAGAGATGAAAAGATATGAAAGACCGAGCTCTTCCCTTAGTTCAGTAAGTAGCTGGAGGATGGAGGACTGGGATACCACATCGAGACTGGCCGTGGGCTCATCAAGGATCAGGACATCGGGTTCGATGCTGATGGCCCTCGCGATGTTGACCCGCTGTCGCTGCCCACCACTCAATTCATGCGGATAGCGGGCCGCTAGTTCCTCAGGAAGCTTGACCGCGTCCAACAGCTCTTTCACAAAAAGGGCTTTGGATGAAGCGGAAAAATGCTGATGTGACCCATCCTTTCCAAGAAAAAGATATGGATCAAGTAAAGAGTCGGCAATCCTTTTCTTCGGGTTCAATGCAGCAGCAGGATTTTGCAGGACGAGTTGAAGTTTACGCCTGAACGGCTTCAACTGACGATCGGAGAGGTGATCGATCCGCTCCCCCAGCAAATGAATCGTTCCTTCGTTCACAGGCTGGATCCCCACTATACAGCGGGCAAGCGTACTCTTTCCGCTTCCGCTTTCCCCCATGAGCCCAAGGCACTCACCCTTTTTCAATCGGAAAGATACCTTCTGTAAAACAGGTGTTTGATGGTACTCCTTACTGATTCCGTTCACTTCCAGTGCATGGACCATGCCTCTTCTCCCTCCACACCTGACCGTAAACCGCGTCCCAACACTGGGGCGGATTCAATCAGCCTTTTAGTATATTCATGCCGTGGATGATCAAGGATCCGATGTTTCCCTCCCGCTTCCACGATGTTCCCATCCTTCATGACGGCGATCCGATCGGCGTAGCGACGCACGGTCCGCCAATCATGCGTGATGAAGAGTACACTGCAACCCGTCTCCTTTTGCCTGGAGGCAAGGAGCTGCAGGATCCGATGCCCCGTCACGCTGTCGAGAGCAGTCGTGATTTCATCTGCAATGACGAGGCGGGGCGACAGGAACAGGGCCAGTGCAATCGCAATCCGCTGCAGCTGACCTCCACTCAGCTCTGAGGGATACCTGGATTCCATCCCTGCAAGCCCCACGGACGTCAATGCTTCCCCTGTCTTCTGCCTGTACTCTTCGCGCCTAAGTCCGTGAGCCTTCCCGTACTCTTTAAAATGGGCCCCGACGGTGAAGAAAGGGGTGAACGAACCATGGTAATCCTGTGAAATATAAGCGATGTCCCGACCCAGGATGGACTTCATCCCGTTCTTCGGCAGTACTCCAAGGTCCTTGTCCCCTAGCATCACGTTCCCGGACATTTTCATCCCCCGTGGAAGCATACGGCCGACAGCCTGTGATAAGAGACTTTTTCCACTTCCGCTCTCCCCTACCAAGGCCATCCACTCACCTTGATTGATTGAAAGGGACACCTCATGGATAATGGTCGCGGAACGATGACTGATTGAGACGCGATCGATCGTCAACATCACCTGTTCACCTCCCTTTTGACATCATATCGGTCCCTGACATAGTCCCCCAACAGGTTCGTTGTCAGTACCGTAATGACGATGGCCAGACCCGGTGCCAGCATAAGCTGCGGCATCGTCTGGAAATACGGTCTTGCTTCATTGAGCATGGCTCCCCACTCCGGGGCAGGTGGCTGTACGCCCAACCCGATATAGGAAAAGGCCGAGAGCATCAGGATGATCTTCCCCAGGTCAAGACTTGCGAGGACGGCGACATTCCCCGCGATATGGGGGACGATATGCCTCCTCATGATCGCTCCTTCAGACAGGCCGTTCACCTTGGCCATCAGAATATAATCCTTCCCGGACTCGGTAAGGACTGTACTTCGGACGAGGCGGGCATAATTCACCCATTTGACCAGCATGATGGCCATGACGAGATTGCCGATGCCCGGTCCGAGTATTCCAGCCAATACGATTGCTACGATCGTATCGGGGAACGACAGGAAGCCATCGGCGATCCGCATGAAGATCCGGTCGACAAGCCCTCCCTTATATCCCGCATAGATCCCGATCGGAATCCCGATCAACAGAGCGGCTCCAAGGGCCATGGTGCTGAAACCCACGGTCGTCACGCCACCCGATAGGATCCTTGCCAATACATCGCGACCCAGATGATCGGTCCCGAGTAAGTGCTCTGCACCCATTCCTTTCAACCGTTGAGCGAGATCGGCATCATCGGAAGCATGGTCAAGAACGAAGAAGGTATAGACAGATAACATACCGACCATCAATAGAGGCAATAGAATGAACACTGCCGGTCTATACAAATGTCTCATTTCAAATTCCTCCCCCCGATCGCCGCCACTCCGGCCGCAGGAAACGGTAAGAGAGATCGACAGCCGTATTGACGATGAACACAAATACTGCCATGACCATGATATAGCCCTGGATGAGAGGATAATCCCTCTGACGGATCGCATCCACCACCATCTTGCCGATCCCCGGATAAGCGAAAAGGACTTCGATGACGACGACACCACCGATCAGACTTCCGAGGCTGACCCCGAACACCGTGATCACAGGCGGCAGGCTATACCGCAGGGCATGGGCGAAGAACAAGCGGGTCTCCCCTATGCCCCTTGCCCTTCCGGATCGAATGAATTCCTGACTGAGGGCGTCGGAAAGGTTGGAGCGGAGGAGCCTGACATACACGCTTGATATGGCGAAACCAAGCGTCAATGCAGGCAAGATCAGCGTGGACAGCCCCTCCCGTCCCATCGTGGGGAACCATTGAAGACGCACTGCGAATGCATCGATGAAAATCAATCCAAGCCAGAAGCTGGGTACCGCAGCTCCGATCACAGAGACCAGGCGGCTAACTGAATCGATCCAGCTTCCCTGGTAAAGCGCTGAAAGAGAACCCAGTGGCAGCGCAATGATCACCATCACTAGGAGCGCCCCTGCCGTTAGTTCCAATGTGGCAGGAAGTCCCGCCTTGATCATCCCTATCACTGGTTGACCCGTCACATAGGACATTCCGGCATCGAACTGGGCGAATCGGAGGAGCCACTGCCCGTATTGCACAAGCAACGGCTCATTGAAGCCCATTTCCTCACGCAGTGATTCCACCTGTTCCTGACTGACCGACACTTCATCGACATTGAGGATCGTCAACACCGGATCCCCGGGTGCCATCCTGACAAAAGCAAAGCTTGCAAACGTAAGGAAAAGAAGGAACAAGCCCGTCTCTGCGAACTTCCTTCCTATGATGCGAATCATTGCTCCTTCACGTCCAGTTGATTGGTGATCATATAGTACTCACTCTTGGTCGTCACCCAGTTCTTCACCCGGTCCCCGTTGTATGCGACAATCGTGGACGGGTGGAGGATGAAGGAGTTGATCATATGATCATGCACATAATCCGCCGCCTTCTCCGACAGGACAGAACGCTTATCTGGATCAACGGTGCGATTGAGTTCATCTATGATGGTAGTAAGATCGGGCTCTTCTGCACCACTGAAGTTCAGTGCCCCCTTCGGGTGATAGGTCGCATTCAAATAATACCCCGCATCCCCCCTGGGAGCAGTCAGATTACTGTAGGTGGCCAGGTCCCAATCGCGATTGCTTGCCATATAATCCTCGGGCACATCGATCTGCCTGATCTTCACGGTGATCCCGATTTTCTTCGCATCGGATTGGAATACCTGAGCGATGAGAGGCAGATCCGCACGGGCGGAATACGTGAGCAATGTGAGGGTGAGCGGCTTGCCGTCCTTCTCCAACACACCATTTTTCAGTGAATATCCTGCCTTCTTGAAATAAGCAAGTGCATCCCCACTCTCCCTGTCTTCATATGATGGGGCAAATGGAAGGGAGGGAAGGAATGGTCCCTTGGCAGGCTCACCATGTCCAAGCAGGATCGTATCGACAATCTCTTTGCGGTCGATCAGAGCATCGATCCCACGACGTACGTTGACATCCTTCATTTCTTCCCTTTGCATATTCATCGTCATCTGATGAACACGGAAGGTCGAAGTGGAATCCACGATCATCCCCTTTTCCGCTTTGAGTGAATCAAGACTTTCCACTTCAGGACGATAGACGACATCCACCTGACCGGATTTGAGTGCAAGGGTCCGTGCAGAGGCATCTTCGTTAAAGGCAAATGTCACTGAATCCAACCTTGCAGCTCCGTCCCAATAATCCTTGAATCTTTCAACTTCAAGCTTGCTTCCCGGTGAGAACGAAGACATCTCGAACGGCCCTGTCCCCACAGGACGATTGATGATATCGTCCTCTGATACATCGATGATTGCCGTATTCGGATTCACAAGCTCCGAGATGAATTCAGGGAATGGCTCAGTCGTCTGGATCTTCAAAACCTGACCATCCGCTCTCATTTCTTTGATCTTCAGGGCATTCTTCACCGCTATGCTCTCTTTGACCGCTCGTTCCAAAGAATCCTTGACGGCGGCGGCATCAAGCTCTTTCCCATTATGGAATGTGACACCTTCACGAATATGTATCGTCCAGTTCTGCCCGTCCTCTCCCTCATAACGCTCGGCCAGCCATGGCGTGACCGTGAGCCTCTCTTCGTCCAATTTCATCAGTGTTTCCGTAATACCTGCCCTCAATGGGACATAGCTCGAATCCACATGGGGGTCCAATGAATTCGTGGCAAAATTATAGAGGAAGGATAAATGCTTCCCCTCTGTTTCCTCTTCATTTGTCTCAGTGGAACCCTGACAGCCTGTCAACATGATGACTCCTGCCAGTAAACCAACCAGTATCATAGATTGAAATGTGCGCATAGCATTGGTTCTCCTTAATTCGTAATGATTTCGATTTAAATATATCGTAATCATTTCGATTTATCAACAAGAAAATAAAAAGACTCCTAGAATAGAAGTCTCTCTCCCTTTAAGCACCTGCAGCCACGAGCAGCCAGAACCCGAATTTATACACAAACGTCACAATCCCAAGAATCAAGCCAGTGTAGCTCATCCCCTTTGATTGATTCTGCCTGATGCCCACTGCACCGAATATAATGGCCAAGATCCATGCAGGCATAAAGAACCAGCCAATGATTGGGATAATACCGATAACAAATCCCACAATCCCCAAAACTAGCGACGTCACGGCCATACCATTATGATGCGGGTCTTCCATCGCCACTGATTTTTCTGTTTCCATTCCATCACCCCCTGTTCACTTTATGAGGATGACTTTTGGATTATTCTTGGATTTTGAGTGGATGTCACCAAATGCAAAGGGACGGTTCCTGTGCGTCATTTTCTAACGCATCGGAACCGTCCCCGTGTTTCACTTATTGTTTCTTCTTCCACTCATCGTACTGTTTTTGGATTTCATCGAGTACTTTTTCCATTCCGGCTTCTTTCAGCTTTTTGTTGAAGGCCGGGAGATATTCTTCCGGATCGACGGCGCCTTTGAGAAGGGCTGGTGAGAATTCGCTTGTTACGTTGGAAATGGCTGCGATTTCCGTACGTACGGGATTGGAATCAAAATAGAATCCTAGAGCCGGTGAAGGTGTAGAGTTCTTGTTGAACTCCTCGAATTTCTCCCATTTGTCCTTCGGATCATCTTCATACAGCTTCAGGATCAGCTGGTTTCCGATAGCGAAGCTTGGTACGTTATAGTTTTCTACACGAGCAGGAAGGTCTTTGATGGTACCATCTTCGTTTTCTTCATAGTGGGTGCCCTTGATTCCTTTATCAAGAAGGTTCCGAAGGTATTCATCGGAATTCAGCAGGTTCAGGAACATCATGGCACGTTCAGGATTCTTTGATGTGGCAGAGATGGCCTGCATGGATCCCGTGACAGAGTTATTGAAAATATACGGCTCGTGAAGCTCCCTTGTCACAATCTCATAACCGGCAGAACGGGACCATACGTCTTCAGCATAAGGCTGATAGATTTCTTTGCGGACGAACCAGTTCGGTGTTTCAAGCGGCCAGGAATCCGTGCTTGTGGCGGCATCTTTTTGGATATAGCCTTTTTTATAATACTCATGCATGGTTTTTAGCGTTTCCATCGTGATCTCTTCTTCATACTTGTTCACGACTTGATCTGTGTTCCCATCCAGGCGGAAAGCAAACGGAAGCTCTTCTTGAAGGATGGAATCGAATGGCAGATAGGCATCGAATGTCGCAATCGGTGTAACATTCTTCTCTTTCTCTTTAATAACTTTCAGAAGAGGCTCGAGATCAGCAATGGAATTCACATTCGAGATATCGAGATTATGCTTTTTCACCAGTTCATTGTTAAAGGAAAGAACAGCTTGCTGGCCAACTTCTTTGTTCGCAGGGACTGCATACAGTTCCCCATCGATCTGGGCGCCTTCAAGGAACGCAGGATCGATCAGCTTCTTCATATCCTTACCGTACTTGTCCATCATGTCATTCAGACCAAGGAATGCGCCCCTTCTTGCATTAAGGGCATAGTTATTCGCCCATGAGCTTGTGAAGGCAATATCATAGTTTTCCCCTGAGGTCGTAATAACCTGCATGCGGTCATTGTACTCCCCCCAATCGAGCATCTTCATATCGATGGTCGCGTTGATTTTTTCCTTCGTATATTTATTGACCTCTTCCATCACTTTCTTCGTATCTTTCTGTGGTGTTCCAATCATATACCAGGTGAGTTTCACTTCTTCGTCGGTCGAATCACCTGATGACGTTTCACTTTTGCCCCCGCTGCATGCCGCAAGGACCCCGGTCAGTAATAGCAGGACGAGCGATAGAATTCCGAGTTTCTTCATGTTACATCCCCCGATTCATAGTTTTATTTCAAAACATCCGGCAGCGGTCAGTCTTTGACGCCACCGATGGTCAAACCTTTGATGAAATACTTCTGGAAGAACGGATAGGAAAGGGCGATCGGCAGGGTGGCAATGACGACCATGGCCATCCGTGCCGAGTCCTGCGGGATTGATTTCAAAATCGCACTGTTCTGGTTGGATAACATGGCATTCTGTTTGATGAAATCCATATTGTTCTCGATCCGCATCAATAGGGACTGAAGCGGGATCTTATTCGGATCATCAATGAAGAGAAGAGCATTGAACCAATCATTCCAATAGGCAAGGGTACTGAAAAGCGCAATGGTGGCAATTCCCGGTATCGACAGGGGCAATACGATCGTAAGGAAGATCCGCATCTCCCCTGCACCATCGATCCTTGCCGATTCGAGGATGGCCTCGGGAACTGACCGAAGGAAGAATGTCCTCATGATGATGATATAGAATGCATTCACCGCCATCGGCAGGATGAGAGCCCACATCGTATTCTTCAGATCAAGGAACTGTGTCATGACGATATAGAACGGGACCATTCCCCCACTGAACAGCATGGTGAAGAATGCGATGAATGTGAACTGCTTACGGAACTTGAACTGCTTGCGTGAAATGGCGTATGCATACATGGAGATGACCGTCACACTGAGGAAGGTCCCCACGACGGTGACAAAGATGGTGACGCCGTATGCCTGGAGCACCTGTGCCTTCATATCCCATAAATACTTGTACGCCTCCAGGCTCCATTGTTCCGGAATAAGCTGGTAACCATTCTCCGCAAGAGATTGCTCGTTACTGATCGAGATGACGATGACGTACAGGAAGGGGAAGATACACATGAAGGCGAAGCTTCCAAGGATCACGTGCATCAGTACGCTTGTCTTTCCTGTAAATCCATAAGGGTTATATGATTTGGGCTTTTTCACGACCGGCTTTGGCTTCAGTCCGGCCTCGGTTGTCTTCGTCGTCGTTTCCACCTGACACACTCCTTTCTCTCAGATTAGAAGAGGGCATTGTCTTCGTCTATTTTTCTTACGATGTAGTTGGTGATTAAAATGAGCACGAACCCGACAGTCGCCTGGTAAAGACCGGCTGCTGTACTCATCCCGATATCCCCCATGGTCATGAGTCCGCGATAAACATATGTATCAATGACATTGGTAACGGAATACAGCGGTCCGGAATCACGTGGAATCTGATAGAATAATCCAAAGTCTGCGCTGAAGATGCTTCCGATATTGAGGATCGTCAGGATGACAATCAACGGCATGATCATTGGGATTGTCACATGGCGGATCTGCTGCCATTTGTTTGCTCCATCGATCATTGCAGCTTCATAATGTGTGCGATCGATTCCGACGATGGCTGCCAAGTACACAATGGAACTAAACCCGACACCTTTCCACTGACTGATGAACGTGATGAAATACGGCCAGTATGCCGGCTCGTTATACCAGGATACCGGATCGATGTTGAAGTAGCCGAGTACGCTGTTGAACAATCCGCGATCCACGCTAAGGAAGGCGAAAACAAAGTAGCTTACGACGACCCAGGATAGGAAATGCGGGAATAGCATACCCGTCTGGTAGATTTTCGCTAGCTTCTGCTTGGTGATTTCGCTTAGGATGATGGCAACTGCTACAGATAAAATGAGACCTACGATAATAAATAAGATGTTATACAGCAGGGTGTTTCTTGTAATGACGAATGCGTCATTCGTGCTGAAAAGGAACTTAAAGTTGTCGAATCCCACCCATTCGCTCGTAAATACGCTGGCAAAGAATCCGTCCGGGTGGAACCGGAAGTTTTTGAAGGCGATCACTTGACCGAACATGGGAATGTACTTCATGACGATCAGCCAGATGAGGCCCGGCAGGATCATTAAAAGCCAGATCCGGTTGTCGTATAGATCTTTAAAAAATTGTTTGACTCTGTTCATGGTTCTCCTCCCCTCGGTGCTATACTTTCATTATATGAAAACCCTTTCATTCTAAATAGTTGAGATATCTTAGATTTACTGGTCAAAGTAAATAGTTGTTTTTTTCAGTCAAAGGAATGGAGGATAAGGCTGTGGGATTTGGAGGGTTCGTTTGTAATGAGAGCACCGGTTTATGAAGCTCCCAATCTACTTTCCTCTATCAAAACACAGGAGGCAACTGAGTGCATAACAGTGGAAGAGGGTTTTAACCGTTCATCCTCTCGATTTCCCTATAAAAAAATCCCTTTCACAAAAGGGATCAAACTCGCTGCTTCCTCCATTCGGAAGGAGTGGCGTTTTCGTATTTTTTAAACTGCTTATAGAAGTAAGTGGCATCGGTATAGCCTACACGTTTACCGATCTGGCCAGCTTTCTCGTGAGAGTTCAATAGGAGTTTCTTGGCCCGGTCGATGCGAAGTTTATTCAAGTACTTGGTGAAGGAGTCCCCGGCTTCCTTCTGGAAGAGCTGGCCAAGGTAAATTGGATTGATGTGGAAGCGATGGCCCAACGTTTTGAGGGACATATCCTCTGAATAATGTTGATGGATATACGTCAGGACCGTCTGGATAATCGGACTTCTCTTTTCTTCCCCTTGGCCTTCGCCTTCCATCCATTTCATACACATGTCAAGAAGCCTCATTGCATCCTCCTCGCCCTCTATATGGAGGATCTCATGGATGATTTGGACATATTGACCATATTCCAAGGATAAGAGAAAGCGACTCTTCATTTGGAAGAAGGTATCAAGGAACACACTTTTCAATAGGAAGGGGTCGGAGGCGAGCTGAAGGAAGACTTTCCCGAGTTCCTCGCGTACGCGTCCATATTCCTCGTTTGCCAGCCCCTCGAGCATCTCTGGCTTCAAATAGTTCCGGACATCGATTGTCTTGATGGAGGGAGAGAGGAGCATATCCTCTGCAAGGTGTTGCTCCTGATCAGGAAGGATCATCTTTAATTCACTCGCACGCTCCAGCTCCTTCATCACTCTCGGGGTTTCAGCAATCCCCTCTACTGTTCCGCTCGTCACCAGGATCCCTTTCCTTTCATCCACAATCGGAATGATCCGTTCTTGCTCGGACTCAACATGAGCAGGGTCCCATATGATCATCAAGTCCCCACGTGGAGTGGTGACGCAGATGGAAGGCCCGGACTCAATCTGTTTTTGAACCTTTACACTGTCACTGTCTTCGACTTTCAAAAGCCCGAGATGAAAGGGTACCGGGAGAGTCAACTCTGGATAGAGTGCCAGCCTTTCCTTAAATTCACGGAGGGGCATCTTTCCCATCATGTACCTCCAGATGGAGTGGTCCCGCAGGATGAGAATTGATTCCTCTCCAAGATCCTGCTGATCGAGTTTATCTTTTATATGAAGAAGGGAAGAGACCAGTTCATCTTCATTCACCGGCTTCAATAAATAGTTTTCGATTCCCAAGACGAGCCCCTTCTTAATTAAATCAAACTCCTGGAATCCCGAAAGGACGATGGCTTTCACTTCCTCCTGTTCTTCCTTCAATGCTTCAATGAGCTCGAGTCCTGTCATTTCCGGCATTTTTATATCGGTAATCAGAACGTCGAATGCGATGGTCCTGGATAATTCCAAGGCTTCTCTGCCGTTTCTCGCTTTGGCCACCACTTCAAATCCAAGGGTCTCCCAATCCAATAGATAAGTCAGACCATCCAAAATCAATGGTTCGTCGTCTACAATCATCACCCGGATCATTTACTGCACCTCTTTCATGAATGGTAGAGTGATCGTTACGGTCGTCTTCACACCTACTATGCTTTTTATTTCCACTCCGTATCCTTCTCCATATTTCAGTCGGATCCGGCGATGGACATTCCCCACACCGATGGAGCTGGTGGAGCCCATCTCCTGCTTTAACCCTTCCATGATTTCTTCAAGACGATCCGACTGAATCCCGGTACCGTTATCTTCGATCAGGATCTTTGCCGTATCGCCCATTTTATGGATCGAGACACTCAGATGATTTTCCTGGCTATCCCTCCTGAATCCATGGAGTAAGAAGTTCTCGATGAAAGGCTGCAGGATGAACGGCGGCAGATACAGGGACTTCAGTTCCTCTTCCACATACAGTTCAGTCGTCAACTGATCAGGGAAGCGGACCTTGAACAGTTCGATGTATTGGTGGGCATGGTTGATTTCATCCTCTACAGGCACCAACTCTGCAGACTTCAAGGAATAGCGGAAAAGGTGGGCAAGCTGGACAATCATTTTTGCAGACGTCCTCCCTCCTTCCGATAGCGACTTCATGCGAATCGCTTCCAACGTATTGTAGAGGAAGTGCGGGTTAATCTGCGCCTGGAGATTGGCGAGTTCCGCTTCGGTCTGCTTCAGTTTGGAACGATAGACTTTATCGATGTAAGCATTCAGATCATCCAATGTTTTATTGATGGTGTGCGAGATGTCAGTGAGATCATCGTCGACATTGGTCGTCTCGATACGTGCGTCGATATTCCCTTCCTGGACCTCTTTCATTTTGTTCATGATTTCATCCAATCTCTTCGAATATCCCCTGAGGGCAAAGTAAGGAAGAATGATGGCTATGGTCGTAAGCAGGATAAGAAGGAAGAGAATTGTCGTTTTATACGTAAACAGCTGAGCGATCTCTTTTTCAGGTACGATTGCCGTCACCATGTGCCCACTCACGGGCTCTATGGAAGACTGGATATAGTACCGGCCATTGTCGTCCACCTTCTTTTGCACGGCATTGTAAGAAAGACCGTCGGTGAGGGATTTAGGGGCTTTTCCATAGCTGTACAGAATGTCCCCCTCCTCATTGGTGATGATGAACGTACTGTTCTCAGGCATATCCGTGAGGGTGAGGAGACCGTCAATGGAGTCGTACCCGAAGTACACCATCGCTTTCCCGAGGCGGTCCATGGAGACCGGGTCGTTGATCTGCTCCTCCACGACAAACATATCCTTAGGCTCTGATGGTTCCTCGGTAATCGGAGAAGCTCCTTCTTTATAATGATTCCCCTGCTTCCAACGGCTGTGGTCGAATAGATACATATATTCTGTACCCAGACTTTCATTCCGGATCCGCAGGGCAATGGATTCAGGGTCTCTGGAAAAATAGTTCTTCACGAAGATATCAAAGTTGTATGGAACGAATGAATCACTGTTGGAAAACTTATCGAGCCGATAGCCGATATAGTCCTGATAGTCATGCTGCAGGGCAAATGCCAGATCCTCAATGAGGGGCTGCTCCTGATACAGTTGCTGGATGCCCTGTCTGACGAACTGATGCTTGCCCTGGAGCTCCGATTTGATCTCATTGATGATCGTTTCCTGGCGGTCGATCTCCCTTTGAACGATAAAATCAGAATAATAGTCTGTCAGAAAGACAAATAAGACGGTCATCGTCAGAAAAATGATGAGAGAGTATGTAAGAAAGACCCGGTAAAACATCCTTTTGCTGATACGTTTAATTGGCTGTAACGCTTTCATCCCATCACTTCCTCATCAAGGTAAAAAGGGAACAGGAGCCATGAGCTCCTGTTCACCCTGAAATTACATTTCCAGTTCGATTGTTTTAATTTCATATGGGTGGAAGGTGAGGTCGATCGGACCTGACGTGTATTCCGTCAGATACTCATCCTCCATCAGGTTCACTTCCCGCCATTTCCCCGCGTCCATCATGATCCTGCAAGACGTGGTGGCTCCCTCCATTTCATGAAGGCGCACGATCAGCGTACCCCGTTCTTCTGCCTTCTTGACCGTATCGACGATGACGCCCGTGCCGCTGATGGAGAGCAGAGAGTTGGTAAACTCCTCGGAGACCGTTCCCTCCATGACCCTGATCGGAGCATTGAGGTAGGTGGCTTCCCTTTCCACATCATGCTTAGCCGTTTGTCCTGCGAATGGATAAAGGGAGTAGACAAAATGGTGTTGACCGATATCGGCCTTCGGATCCGGATAGATCGGACCTTTGAGAAGGGAGAGGGCCATGACATTGTCTTTGATTGAGTAGCCGTACTTGCTGTCGTTCATGAGGCTGACGCCGTAAAATGGTTCCGAAAGGGCCGCCCATTTGTGAGCGACGGATTCGAAGCGCGCCACGTCCCAAGACGTATTCCAATGGGTCGGTCGCTTGACGTTCCCGAACTGGATATCATAGATGGCTTCTGTCGACCGTATCGCTACGGGGAATTCCACCTTGAGGAGCTGTTGACGGGCTTCCCAGTCTACATCCGTTTCGAAATCGATCCGTTTGGAATGGGCATAACAATGAATCCGCTGAATGACCTTCACCTGTGGGGCTTCCCACGTGAACTCGATGGTCGTCTGCAGGGGCCCATTATCAAGTATAGTACAGTCCTTCAGTAAATCAATAGACTTGGATTTTTCCATATAATAGAGATCAAGGTCCCAGGCATCATGGGCCATGGGCTTATCTTCATAGAGTTTCAGGACGTTCCCGGCACGTCCCGGCTCGATCATTTCGCGCCCTTCCGCTTTATCGAATATGCTTGTGAATTGACCCTGCTCATTCCAGGTTAATCGATAGAATGACGTTTCCCATGATCGATGGGTAAGGTCAATTTGACTCAAAGGAGATTCCTCTGAAGGACTTGCTCCCGTCTCGGTCAGCATTCCATACGCAAATGCCTTCACATCCGGCACTAGTACAAGCGTACCCCCTCCTGACAAGGATTGGGTCCGTACCGGTTTCCCCTCGTGTTCATAGGAGCCGTGCTCACCCGGGACTGTCATCAGGACCGGTGCTGTGTATTGATGGGGATGCATGAATGACCAGTTCTGCTTTCCACTGATGATCTGTGATTCCAAGTCGGAGACAACACCGTTTTGGATGATTCTCGCCTCGTCATACTCACGATGGGCGTCCTCATAGACTTCGGTGATGGAGGAACCCGGGATGATGTCATGGAACTGATTGAGGAGGATCTTTTTCCATCCTTCCTCCAAGGCTTCCCCGGGATACCGCTCCCACCCATTCAGCAAAGCATGCCAAGCAGAAAGGAACTCCGCTTCCCTGTAGGACAGTTCAAGCTGCCGATTCTGTTCTTTCATCCTGGCTTGGGATGTGTAGGTTCCACGATGGTACTCGAGGTACAGCTCTCCGTCCCATGTGTGCACATACTGATCGGTTCCACCCACAGTCTCGTGAAGCTCTTCAAAAAACTCCGAGGCATGGGTCGATTGAACAAAAGGCATGCCCGGCACATCAGACAGCTTCCGCTTCATCTCGATCATCTCGCGGTTCACTCCGCCCCCACCGTCCCCATAGCCGTAGGCAAGGAGCAGATTCCGGTTCACATCTTTATCCCGGTATTTTTCCCAAATGCCCTTCACCGTCTCTCCCGTGATGAGTCCGTTGTACGTATAGAACCAGGAGTCTGCAGGTCTGCCCGGCTCAGGGGTCGTGATGAAGTGGGTCAGGATCTCGGAGCCGTCGATCCCCCGCCACCTGAACGTATCGTGAGGCATGCGGTTATACTGATTCCAGCTGATCTTGGTGGTCATGAAGGTATCAATCCCTGATTTTCGCAGAATCTGCGGGAGCGACCAGCTGTAGCCGAAGACATCGGGAAGCCAAAGCGTGCGATTCCGACGATTGAATTCCTTCTGGAAAAAGGCCTTTCCATAGAGGAGCTGCCGGACGAACGATTCACCTGACGGGATGTTGCAGTCGGCTTCCACCCACATGGAGCCTTCCACTTCCCATTGACCTTCTTCGACCTTTTTTTGAATGGCAGCGTAAAGCTCAGGCTCTTCCTCCTTCACCCATGCATACAGCTGCGGTTGACTCTGAATGTAGGTGTAATCCGGGTACAGCTCCATGAGGCGGAGAACGGTTGAGAATGTCCTTTTCGCCTTCTCCTTTGTATGTTTGGTACGCCACAACCAGGCAAGGTCGATATGGGAGTGACCGATCGCATGGACCGTCACCTCCGAGTGCTTCTGCCACTTTTTCTTCTCGGCTTCGAGCACAGCCGCTGCCTTCCTGACGCTTTCATAAAAAGACTCTCCCCGATCGGTCCAGTCAATTTCGTAAAATACCCTGTTCAGGAGCGCAATCAAGTTCGAGCGCACACCATCATGTTCATCCAGCTGCTTGACCGTTTCCAAGATGGCTTTGGATTTGAAATAAAAATCATCCACCTCACCATCAAGGAAGCCCCACCACGCTTCTTTCAACCGGTAGTATTGCTCTGACGGGTTTCCACCGCCTTCAAGACCCGACCATAGCTGAATCGTAATATCGAATCGTTCGCCTTCAGGAAGGATCACTTCACGGTGATTGGAATCCACTCCCTGAAACGGCCGTCCGTTCAGGTAGAGAAGTGATTCGAACCCGGAGTTATTCCCGCCACCGGTTCGCCCGAGATCAAGGTAAAGCACTGCACTCCGGTCATCTTCGGGTACATGCAGAGTAGTGCGGAGCCACACATACCGGTCCCGCCCGGACCACGTATCGTGTACATTCATTTCTCCTTCGAAATGGGTTGGATGGAGATTCTCCTCCCCCTCCTTCGGTTCGTGGACGCCAAATGGGCCTAGACCCTTGCAATCACGGTACCGAAGTCGATCCAGTTCGTTCAGTCTATTTTCGATTTTTTGGATTGAATAAAACATACGGACCCTCCGTTATGAAGTGTGATGTGATTGGGCAAGAGGGCTTTCCGGAACATGGATGCCCAGCTCACTCAGGATGAATTCACTGAACATCGAGTTCGCCCATGCAAACCAATCGCGTGTGAACTCTTCCGGACGATCGGCATCAAAGCCTTCATGCATGAAACCTGTTCCCCCATGGGTGTTCTTGAACATATTCACGATTGCGTCCCGCTCTTTCCTGGAGATGGCCGTCATCCCCTGAACCGCCAGGCCGATATGCCAAATGTAGTGATCCGGGGTATGCGGGCTGCCGATTCCGGAAGCCTTTTTGCCTTCGTAATAGTAAGGGTTGTGACGGCTGAGGATGAAGTTTCGCGTATTCACGTACGTCTCATCTTCTGCGTCTGCATACCCCATATATGGAATCGCCATGAGGCTGGGTACGTTCGCATCGTCCATCAGGTTATATCGTCCTGCACCATCTGTTTCGAACGAGTAGATCTTCCCGAATTCCGGATGATCCACTACGGCATGTGCTTCGATGCCATCGCGTATTTCACGACCGAGTGCCGCCATCTTCTCACCCAGATCAGATTCTCCCATCGTGACCAGCATTTCCTTCGCATAGCCGAGGACAACGGCTGCGAACATATTGGCAGGCACAAGATACCCGTATAGGCAGGCATCATCACTCGGACGGAATCCGGACCACGTCATGCCTGTCGGTACGGAATAGCCGCCCTTTCCGTCGCGCAACAGCGTATCGGATACGCGGCAGTCATCACGTTGGAACCGGTAAGGGGAGTTTTCTTCATGATCCTGCTCCACCCTCCATAGATCATGGATCACCGTAAGGACTTCCTTAAGGGTCTCATTCAGAACCGTTCCGTCTCCTGTCGCCTTCCAGTACAGATAAGTGAGCTGAATCGGATAGCAGAGGGAATCCACCTCGTACTTACGCTCCCAGATCCATGGGGTCATGTCGGTGTGATCCTGTTGATGCCCTTTGTTATCCGCTGTCCTGTTGAACGCATTGGCATAGGGGTCCATGAGGATGTACTTCCATTGGCGCTGGATGACCTCCTTCAGCATGGAGGCGATTTCCTTATCCTCTTTGGCCAGGATCAAGTAAGGACGAACCTGTGCGGAAGAGTCACGGAGCCACATGGCCGGAATATCGCCTGTGATCACAAAGGTCCCCTCCTCGTCCTTCTTCAATGTGGTCTGATACGTATTCAGGAAGCATTTTTCGAATAACGCATATACCTCCGGATCGTGCTCGTAAGCTTTCTTGACCTTCTCCAATATGTGTTGAAATGAGGCTGGTATCACTTGTTCTGTCATCGTCTCCACTCCTTATTCTTCATCAATGATCATGGTGATGATCTCATATGGTCGAACGGTGCATGTCGCTTTTCCTGTACCGATCTGTTCCTTCTTTTCTTCAAGTATGGTAGAACGGTAGAGCACGCTGCCCTCTACGGTCAACAACTGTTCCTCTGCTGTCGGATTGAACCAGCGGACAATGATCCCAGATCCCTTAAGTAATGGTTTGATGGCCGTAAGCGTTAGGGAGTCTCCTGTCCACTTGAAGGGGGCTTCACCTCTTGAGCCGTTCCCATCATTCCGCTCGACCTGGACCACGGTCGGATCGATCGGATAGCTGTACGCTCTGTTATACATGTTGGATTGCAAGAACCGATCCTGCATGAGGAATGATCATGAAGGATGCCGATTGCTCTCCCATGCACTGTGCTTCCGGAGTATCGAACACACCCCAGTCACCCAGCTCCCCGACAGATCGAAGCAAGGTGATCTCCATGACGTTTCCTCCTGTGATCTCGTATTCATGGAGACCGATGCCTGCCACCGTGAGACCCTTCACCCCGTCATCAAGACTGGCGAATCGTTGCATATGGTGGTCGAATGTCGGATTCGCCCACTGCCTTTCCGGTTGATTGGGGCGCTTGACGATTTCGAAGATGCTGTCCGCATAATGATGGTCATTTCCCTTGCCGACCGGGAAACGGGCGCGGGTACGGTGATCCCTTACCTGATTATCCATCTTCACATCCACCTTCAGTCCCTCTGCTCCTTTCAGGAGGGTGAGGGTCGTCGTGATCGGGAATTCCCTCAACTCTTCTGATCGCGCTGCAGTCCGCTCCGGGTGCCATACCAAGTTTTCACGTTCGTGCTGGAGATGCTCATCAGCGCTTTTCGGGATGATCATGGTTGTGCGGATCTCAACGATGGATTTGTATGGGGTATCCGTGACGACATCGATAGTAGACAGGGCATCTTCCGTCGAAAACCTGAGGCGATCGCCGGTTTCCTTGAACATGTATTCGTTCCCGATATCACCGCTATCCTCATAGACGCCGAGATTCGGATACTCATAGCCTGTGCGTTTATCCACGAGGCTATAGCTTCCATTCTCATGGATCGTAACCAGAAGGTTGCCGTTTTCAATCTGACGTTTCTCCTCGTTCCACATCCCTTTCCCCACTACTCTTTCATCTGAAGGAATGAGGTGTACCACTTCATAGCCGAGAGCCGTCGTGAAGTCGATGGGGAACGTGATGCTGATCTCCCTGCCGTAGTAAGGACGCCTGAAGCCATCACGCGGCAGATCATATCCGAAGGAAACGCCATGGTCCTCTACTTGAACCGGGATCAACGTCCCATCAGCTCGCTCCAATGCATATACCGGAAGCTCACGACCTTTTAATAACCCAGGGATCTCACGGAAATCCCTGTCGCTGAAGTAGATCTTATCCACCATCACCTTTTGGGTGATCACCCGGGATGATGCTTCCGTATGGAAAAGGATAAGGGGTACGGCCAACGGATCGGCATGCCCGGTATCAAGACCTGACGCCATGTCGCGGAGCTGCTCATGGATAAAGCGCTGGGCTCCCTTCTCCACCTTTTCGAATCGCGTCACCATCTCCCTGTGGACTTCATCGACACTGCACCCGCAGATGCTATCGTGTGGATGATTCTCCATGAGGAGCTTCCAGTAGTATTCGGAGAAATCCCGATGCAGATCCCGATCGCCCACAAGAACCCCAAGGGGTTCAAGCACTTTCTCCAGCAGCAACTGGCAGCGATCGTTCGCCTGTTTCAAATAGATGCGCGCTGAAGCCGTGTTCACAAGCGTTGACCAACCATCGGTCTTTTGGTTCCTCAGCTCCCCACGGATCGTTTGCAGATCATCGGGCAGCTCGTTTTTCACTTCGTCTATGTATGCTTTGAAGCTCGAATGCTTAAACGTTACATCCGGCATGAGTTCGTTGGCGACTTCAATGGCCGTCGTAATGTCTGCCTGCAGGGGTTGATGATCGCATCCGTTCATATACAGAAGCTGGGAGGTCGAGGCAAACCGCTCCGATTCCGCGAGCTTCTTCTCCCAATAGGCCCTCGCCTCTTCACGGTCTGAAGGAACTTCATTTCCATTCGAGTACCAGTTGGCAAACAGGATCCCGAGCACCTGCGATCCATCGGGCGCTTCCCAAACCATTTCGGAGTAAGGGGATGAGAACTCATCATGGTGCACCTGATTATTAAAGCCTGTCGGGGTCACCCCTCTTCCAAAGGCAGCTGTATCTATACCGGCCTGTTTCAGAAGCTGGGGTGCCTGACCGTAGACTCCGAATGTGTCTGGATAATATCCGAGATACCCGTCCTGCCCCCACTCTGCCGTATCCTTCATCCCATAAAGGAGATTGCGGACATTTGCCTCGGAACTGGTAAGAAAGGCATCCTGAAGAATGTACCACGGGCCGACAATCAGCCGCCCCTCCCGGATATAAGCCTTCACTTCAGCTTCCCTTTCCGGCCGGACGCCGAGGTAGTCATCTACCATGATGGTCTGCCCATCAAGATGGAAACTATGAAAATCAGGATCTTCCTTTAATTTCACAAGAAGATCATCGAACAGTTTGACGAGATAATATTTATGTTCTTCCAAGGACATATACCACTCCCTGTCCCAGTGAGAATGGGAGATGATATGGGCCGTCTTCTTCTTCATCATGCTTTTCCTCCTGTCGATGCAAATTGGGTATAGCGGTTCATAGATACTTTCATGATCCAGTAGGCCGGCATGACGCCCAAGGCAAATGGAATCAATCCAGGCATCTGATAGATGAGATAGCCGACCATCGCGAGGCCGATTGTGATGACCAGATTCTGCTTGAAGCTGATCAGGGTGAGGATGAACGGCTGGATCAAATAATGTTTGAGCGACTGCTCAAAATGAACGTAGTACGGGAAAACATATAGAAATGAAAACACATATAGGATTGAGAGGAAGAGGATGATTGCCGTGCTGAACAACACGACGATCCCTTTCAGCTGGGTAACGAGATATAAATCCAGGGCAAGGAACACACCGATTGACGTATAAATCCATCCGATTGCATTCGTCTTCCAGAAATGCTCCTTATAGTAGCGATGATAGCCATCGTAGATCGGCTCCTCGAGGCCACCCTTCAGCCATCTTCTCGTGGTAGCGAACATGGCCGTTGTGGCAGGAAAGAAGCCCAGAACGACTCCACCAAGAAGGATATGGATGAACCAGATCACATTGAGCTGCATCGTCTTCCAGATCCACAGGCTCGCTTCTGTGAACAGACTTCCCAAGCGATTAAACATGTACATCTTCCTTTCCGTATGTCTTCCTCCATACATAGGCTGCCCCTATGAGCTGAGCCTGGTCCAAATGGGTACAGATCTCCACAGTCGGCTTCACCTTTGCAATCGGCTTGGCCTTCATCACGCTATCGAGCTCAGTCTGCAAGCGCAGAAGGAAACTCGGCTGTCTCGTGATGCCTCCTCCCACGAGGACTTTTTCGGGATCAAGCATATATTGAAGATTGAATATCCCGACAGCCATGGTATGGAAGAACTGTTGAAGGGATTTCCCTGCTGCTGCATGACCCTTTTCAGCCTCCTCGAACACACGCGAGCCGGTCCATGCGGCTCCATATGGGGGCTCATCTTTCAAACGCTTTGTCAGGGCAAATGAGGACCCACGCTCACTCCACGTTTCAACCCCCTCCATCAGGGCATAACCGAATTCTCCACCATGGAGGTTCGCCCCCTTATGCAGGCGACCGTTGATGATGATCCCCCCGCCGATCCCTGTTCCACATACGATGCAGGCAAACGTATCACAACCGGCACCAGCCCCGCTCCACTGCTCTGCAAGGGTCGCACAATTGGCATCATTCTCCATTGTGACCGGCAACCCGTATCGTTCGTGGAATAAAGCACGCAGATTCACGACATGGATGAAATTCACCGCACTATGCCCGAGGACAAAACCGGCATCCGTTACGCTGCCTGGAGAACTGATGGCGATTCCCTCTATATGATGGTCCCTTTGCCATCTCCCTAGAACCTGATCCACATGAACGCTGAATTCTTCCACACTGACAGGCGTCGGGACCTCCTCTTTCAGAACAATGTCAGCATGACTGGTGACAAGAGCGAATTTTGTGAACGTCCCACCGATATCAACGGCGAATAGATGGTCTCATCACATGCCGCCTCTCCCGGTAATCGATTTGATTCCGCCAGTTTTCTGAACCAGTCAGCACTCTTCTTTTTCCTGCGTTCGCCACTATCAAGATCGAACTCGACAAGCCCGTAGCGGTTTTTGTATTCATTGAGCCATGACCAGTTATCAATATAGGTCCATACATGGAATCCATAGCAATTGGAACCTTCACGTATCCCCTTATGGAGCCATTTCAGGTGTTCTTCAAAAAACTCGATCCTGTACTCATCCTGGATGGATCCCGCCTCGTTCCTGAAACGGTCTTCCCCCTCGACCCCCATTCCGTTCTCAGCGATAAACCAAGGGATATTTCCGTATTCATCCCGGATCTGAATGGCGATGTCATAGATCCCCTTCTCATAGATCTCCCAACCACGGTGCGGATTCATCTTTCTGTCAGGCCACTCGTAAGGGAGGAAAGAACGATCCAAGACATGCTCAGCGCTCTCAGCCCCTGCCTTCACCCGTCTCGGCTGATAATAATTCACCCCTAGGAAATCCACAGTATGGGCTTTGATCAGCGCCAGGTCATCGGGGTACATGTTGACATGGATGCCTTCATTCCGGATGAACTCACATAGGACATCCGGATATTCGCCCTTGACGACTGGGTCAAGAAAACTCTTGTTGAATAGCGCATCTGCCAGTTCAGCCGCCTTCACATCCTCCATATTCCTCTGATTTTGGATAACTCGGCGTCAGATTCAGTACGATGCCGATCCTTCCCCGGTGCTCATTCTTCCGGAAAGCCTGTACCGCTTTGACATGGGCAAGTAACGTATGGAACCCAGCCTGACAGGCTCTCTTTAGGTCGAACACCCCAGGAAGATGCTTATCATTCAAATAGCCCATCTCTACAGGGACAATCGGTTCATTGAAGGTCACCCAGTCCTCGACCAGATCACCGAAGGACGCAAATGCTTTCTCTGCATAAACAGCGAACATCTCAGCGGACTCTCGAATATCCCAACCGCCTTTTTCATACAGCCAATATGGCATATCAAAATGAAAGAGATTCACCACAGGACGGATGCCTGCGGCAAGCATCCTTTCGAACACATCACGGTAAAATCCCACTGCCTCCTCATTCAACGTGTGACCGTCCGGCAGCAGTCTCGTCCACGAAATCGATGTGCGATAGGAATTGAATCCGAGCTCTTTCATCAGTAAAATGTCCTTCTTATACTTGCTATAAAAACCCGTTGTTTCCTCTGGGCCGATCCGTTGATAAAATACGTGAGGCTCTTCCTGGAACCAGTGATCCCAGACACTCGGAGACTTGCCACCCCGGCTTGAAGCTCCTTCCATCTGAGGTGCCGACGAAGCTGCCCCCCACATAAAACCTTTCGGGAATTCCATAATCCCCACCTCCTTAGAAATCGCTTACATTTTCTCTTATCCCTATCATATAGACAAAAAAACAACCTTGGAACTGCCTGGCGGGAAGTCCTTTAATAAAGGCAGAAAAACTTTAATATGGACAGTTTATGAGGGCGAATTTGTGGCACATAGGGACAGTTCCTGTGCTTCATTTATTTGACGCATCAGAACCATCCCCATGCGCCACTTGGATCTCATCACACAAAAAATCCTTCCACCAAATGGCGAAAGGATAGGATATTACTTCACATATTTCTCAAACGTAATGTTCTTTGAGTAAATCTCTTTAGCTGCATCTTTCCCAACATAGCGCAGATGCCACGGCTCGTAAGCATAGCCGGTTTCATTCTCTTTTCCTTTCGGATAACGGATGATGAACCCGTATTTATGAGCGTTTTTCGCGACCCATTTTCCTTCTTTCGTGTTGGCGAATTTTTCTACGAGATCATAGCCTACGGATGGACTCGTCACATCCATGGCAAGACCGGTCTGGTGCTCGCTTGTACCCGGTTTGGCACTGATGCGGCTGGCGTACTTTTCGCCGTAAGTCCGTTTGTAGTAGTTATATAGTTCCGCCTGTCTGTCATAAGAACGGTAGCCGGACTGTGCGTAAAGCTTTACGTTGTCTTTCCAAGCCGCCTTCATGAGGGCCTCGAAGTTCGGGACGGCGCGGCTGTCCATGAGGCGCTTTGGATCGTTATAGCTGAAGGCAAATTTGACCTTCGGTTCTACTAGTTTCGCAGCTTTATAATCTTTACCAACAGCAACTTTTTTGTTCACGAGGAGATGCTCGATCGGCTGTTTGAGCTCGGCATCCGACTTTGTTATCGATGATGTTAGTACCGCCGATGACGGTGAACTGGGTTAATTTGTTTTGTATCGATGACGACTTTGACAGAGGTTGATACGTAGGTTTTCTCCACGAACAGGAGGACCCCTCCGTTTTTCGCTGCCAGGGCTGAAGCCGATACGGCATCGGTCATATTCTTTCCAGTGACCACATACGATTTCTTTTTCGTGCCCATGAGCTTGGCAATCTGTGCAGATGTGTCGTAGCGATCACTACCGCTGATCCTGGTTGGTTTAGGAAGCTGTTTCTTCACTTTTTCAGAAACGGCTTTCGTACGACCGATCACGATCGTGCTTTTCTTTCCTTTCAGCGCTTTTTTCGTAGCCGCCGGAAGACTATCGGACTTGGTCAATAGAATCGGCATATTATTCTTAGCTGCATACGGGGCAGCAGCCAATACATCGTGCAGGTAACCGCTGTAAGCGACCACGGCCTTAGATGAAGCCGGAAGCTCCTTCGCCACCAAAGCAGCCGTCTCATAGCTGTCTTTTCCGCCGATCCGCTTTACTTTTGCCTTGATCGTTTTATCAATCACCTTGTCGGACAGGTTCTTTTTTCCTCCAAGGAGAATGATGGTATTTGGGTTCAGCCGTTGAATCTCCTTGCGTGTGGCTGAAGACAATGCGTTTGGATTCGTCAGAAGCACCGGCGCATCCAGATGCTTGGCGAGCGGAGCAGCAACAGCAGCTTCCGTAAGATCCTTCCCATTCACGAGAATGACGGTCTTCGCCCCGCTCTTCCATCCTTTTTTGGATACAGCGACCGACGTCTGATACCGGTCATTACCACTGACCCGGTCAAGGGAATATGCAGATGCAGTATGGCCACCGACGAGCATCAAGATGATCACGGCGAACAGGCTTGATAATGATAGTTTGTACATGCTCTTCAACTGTTTTCCTCTTTTCACTAATCCTACTAGTTACATGAAAAATATTCCTGTTCACTAGTATAATAGTTTCATATGGAGATAACTAGCAAAATCTTCTTTTTTTCGACAACATGACACATGGGGACGGTTCCTGTGCGTCATTTTTTTGACGCATCGGAACCGTCCCCATGCTTCACTCTATTCTATTTTTTCCAGTAGTGTGTAGGCTTGTTCTTTTGTTTGGACGGCGAGGAGCTGGTTGCGGAAGTCGTCATCCATGAGCTGGCGTGATAGGAGCTGAAGGATCTTTAAATGTTCGTTGCCGGCGCTTTGCTTCGGTACGGCGATCATGAAGATGAGCTTGGCTTCGGATCCGTCGAGGCTCTTCCAATCGACTCCGTCCCGTTTGATGCCGAAGACGACGCTTGGTTTTTGGACCGAATCGGACTTACCATGCGGAATGGCGATGTTCATGCCGATCCCGGTGGAGCTTTCTTCTTCACGGGCAATGATGGCTTCCTTGAAGTCTGCGGTTGAAGCGATGCTTCCATTGGCATGAAGCTTGATGATCATTTCGTCGATGACGTCATCACGGGTCTCCCCGGCGAGGTCGATCTCGATCAGGTCGAGGTTCGTGATATCGGTCAGGCGGTTGATTTCAACCGGTGCTGCAGCCTGTGTTGCCTCAGGCGCCGTTTTGTGAACGGCAGGTTCTTCACTTTCTCCTCTTCCGGTACGCTGACTGACACACCTTCAGGAGTAAGGGCTTCTTCCACAATGTCTTTTTTCAATAGATTCACGACGATCGCTGCGACGAACGAGCCGACGATGACGGCGACGAAGAACATGAATACATTATCCACGGCGCCAAGTACGGCGACGATCGGACCACCGTGGGCAACGCGGTCTCCTACGTGACCGAGCATGGCGATGACGGAACCGGTCATGGATCCGATCATGATGCTCGGAATGACGCGGAGTGGATCCTGTGCAGCGAATGGGATTGCTCCTTCGGTGATCCCGAAGAGTCCCATCGTGAACGATGCTTTTCCTGTTTCTTTCTCAGCGGCATGGAATTTCTTGCGGCCGATGAATGTTGCGAGTCCCATGGAGATCGGCGGGATACAGATCGCTGCGGCAATCGGGCCCATGATCTCATAGTTTCCTTCTCCGATCATGGCAGATCCGAAGAGGAAGGCGACCTTATTGACCGGCCCACCCATATCGAATGACACCATGGCCCCAAGGATCAACGCAAGAAGGATGGAGCTTGTTCCCTGCATACCGGCTAGCCAGTCTGTCAGGACTTCAAAGATATTCGCAACCGGCGCCCCGATCAGGTAAACGAAGGCAAGGCCGACGATGAGGGAGGCGAGTACCGGGATGATGATGATCGGCATGATCGGCATGATGGCTTTTGGCACTTTGATTTTCTTGATCAAGAGAGCGGCATATCCTGCAAGGAAACCGGCGATGATCCCACCGATGAATCCAGCTCCTGCTTCACTTCCATAGAAACTTCCGTTGGCGGCGATGAATCCTCCGACGACACCTGGTGCAAGACCCGGCCTGTCGGCGATGCTATAGGCGATGAACCCGGCGAGGATCGGCACCATGAACGTGAAGGACGCAGAACCGATGGCTTCAATATGCTTCCAGAATGAATCGTCCGGAATGACCAGTCCGCCCGGCGTTTTCTGGCCTCCGAGTGTCAGGGCCACGGCGATGAGCAGACCGCCGATGACGATGAACGGAACCATATACGACACACCGTTCATGAGATGACGGTAGATCGGGTTTTCTTTCTTATCGGACTTCTTCTCGGTCTGTCCGCTTGATTGATGGATCGGAGCATTTCCGTCGATCACCTTTTGGATGAGTTCCTTCGGCTTGCGGATCCCGTCCTGTACGCCCGTGACGAGGAGCTGCTTGCCGTTGAAGCGGTCTTTGTTGACGGTTTTATCAGCGGCGATGATGATGCCTGCTGCTTCTTGGATGTCTTTTTCGGTCAGTTCGTTCTCGACACCGATGGAGCCCTGTGTCTCTACTTTTATTTCGACGCCCATTTCTTTGGCTGCTTTTTCGAGGTTCTCGGCGGCCATGTAGGTATGGGCAATTCCATTTGGACATGAGGTGATGGCTAGTATTTTCATAGTGTCTGTCTCCTTTATCGAAATCGCTTACATTTACTATACACCGAGAATCCTGTCGAAAAAGGTCAAGTTGTTACCGGAGGTTGTGGTAAAAGTGGATATATTGTTTTTGTGGGGGTCGGATAAGACTCCATTAATGCCGCATCCAACATGCCAGTTCCATAGATTGGACGTGTCTTTCCGCTTCGGTCGACCGCTTTCCTGCGGGGCGGGCGGTGAGCCGCTTCGGCAGGCCTGCAGGGTCTCTCCTGCCCGCTACTCCCGCTGGAGTCGGTCGACCTCCGCTGCAAGACACTTGTGGGGAATAGTAGGGGATGTTCCTGACCGGTTGGTCCATTTAATATCATTATACTCAGACCTATGACTCTTTTCACCACGAGCTTAGGGATTACTACCCCTTTCATCTCTGTGTTTCATCTAAAATACTAAATAAAAAAGAGGCCGTTTCACACGGCCCCGAGATGGGTCAGGAATGTCATGGCATCACGGTCGGAGAGAAGTTGCTCGATCCGTTCCGGGTTTTCGGTGAGGTGCGAGATTTCCTGGAAGAGCTGGCGGGATTCGGCCGGGTCGGTGCTTTTGACTGCGAGGAGGAAGACGAGGGAGACCTTCTCCTCACCCCATTCGATTGGTTCCCGCAGGGTGGCGATGGCGATGGCCGACTGGTGGATGAGGTCGGGATGGCCGTGGGGGATGGCAATGCCTGCTCCGATGGTGGTGGCCGACATCCGTTCGCGGATCATGGCATTTTCTATGTAGGCATGATCGACGAACCCTTTGTCCACGAGGGTCCCTGCAAGCTTCCGAATTAACTCATAGCGACTGAAGCCTTCCTGTTGAGGAAAGACGAGGAATGGGTTGGCGAACTTCAGGATGACTGACTCCTTCTGTCCCCTTTTCACCGGGTCATCGAGGTACCTCAATCGCTCCTTCAGCCTTTCTTCATCTTGTTTCCCTAGGAGCGGGGAGACGACGAGCACCGGGACGCCCATGTCGGTAAGGCTGATCGTGGAGATGATGAGATCCGACCTCGCTCGTCTCGAGGAAGGGCTGAAGCTCCCCTTTCCCGATGCTTGCCAGCACGAGGACAGACGAGCAAATTTCCGCTCGATTTTCGTACGAAGGAGCTGGGACATCCCCATCCCCATATGACAGACGATGACCACTCTCTTCACGTCCGCGATGGGTTGCTGAAGTCGTCTCCAGTGACGCCTGGAAGTGAAGGGTGATATAGGCCGCTTCCTCTTCCGGCACCTCAATGCCCTCCAGTTCTTCAAGGACAAGCATGATCCGGTCGAACATGAACGGATACATGCGCTTGATGTCCCCGAGCATCACATTCGTCACGGGAAGCCCGTACGTCAGGCGGTTCAACGTGGAATTCAAGTGCACGGTCAAACCGTTGAAGAGTTCGGGATCACTGTAAAAATCCACGCCGTGCATCTCAGACAGCTTCCCGAGAAGGAGATCCGTCACTTCCCCGAGTCGATTGTCGTGGCCTGTGAGCTCCCGAATCGCTTCGTCGTCCTGATACCGGAACTTCCCTCCAAGGAAATGAAGGGCCAGGTATGCCTGCTCCGCTTCAGGAAAGCGCACGGAAAAATACGGTTCGATCCCTTCGAGGAATGCCACCGTCCACCCGTACTCCTTTTTTTCCATGATCATCGTTTTTTCTTTTTCCGAAAGGGAGATTGTCTGCTGAAGCTTCGACCGCTTGATCATGAGGAGGGTATGAACGACGATCCGTTCAAAGGTTTCATCGGTCAGATGAAGAGCGAACCGTTCCTGTAGCTCTTCAAGCTGCCTCCGCACGATGGTGATCTCATGCTGGGTAAATTGGGCGCTGATGAAGGAATCCGCCCCATCATCCACAAGTTGTGAAAGTCGCGTCAAGGCCAGACGCCGGTTCAGCTCGGTCCCTTCGATCATGAGCCCCACCTTCTGCTTTGACAGGAGCTCGAGGTGGAATCTTCTCAACCAGTCCCCAATCCGTTCGAGGTCCTTCCTGATCACCGACTTGCTTACATAATATCGGTCCACCAGGTCCTGCACGACGACAGGGTCCGTGGTCATGAGGAGATAGTAGGCGATCTGGACGATCCGATCCTCCTCATCCACGTGACTGCTTCCCCTCGTTTGCAATTCGCGGTATAGCTCCGCCCGGTCCCGTTCGCCGATTTCAAGGCATATTCCCTGACCCGGCTTCCGGATCAGCTCCGCCGTCGGATAGGATGCGATGAATCCCTGTATCACCTTAAGGTCGTTCCGCACCGTTTTTTCGGAACAGTGCAGCTCCTCACTGAATTCTTTGATCAAGACATATTCATGATGCCGGCTCACCAGCATCCGCAAGATCTCCTGCTGTCTTTCATTCATGCTTGTCACCTTCTCTGTTTTGACAGGGAGTTTTATCTATTTATGATACTTTTTGCTTGCAGAAATGTAAACAAACGTTTGGATGGGGCGAGGAGAACGGGTTCCAACGTGGGTGGCGGGGTTAAACAGTTGTTTAGGTATGGTGGTGGAAGATACAAGGGGTGGGTAGTGGTATGAGATGCTCCGCCCGTTTGTTGGGCGTGTGAACAGCAAGCGGAATGTAGAAAGGCTGGGTGTATTAGCAGAGCTCCAATTTGCTTCTTTTTTCAAGACCTAGCGAAATGGTTCTCTTATTTGCAAATAGGGGCCAATTATCAGCGATACTCAAAGACGAAAATGCTCCATTCTGCCTCTATGACATCATTCGACAATTCCCGCAGCCGTTTTCCCATGTTTTAAAGGGTATGGCACAGTCTCGTAGGTCCAGAGATTTCCAATACTTGCGAATTTCAAAAAAAAACTTGCGAAAATACAAGATTATTTGCGGAACTGAAAAATTTATTTGCGAATCGAATTTCGGGTCATTTTTTTAGTTACGAACGAAGTTGTTACCATACGATTGAATAACATCACTTGCGCTCAACCCGGTTTCCGTACGAACCCCGCCTATTATTATGCGAACCCGAATCCGCCCCACCAGCCAGCAAACAAAAAAGAAACGCAAAACCCAAAGGTCCTGCGCTCCTCCCTCTATCCATTACACATGCGAAACGATCAATTCAACCTGACCTTCCACTTCAAACGTCTCCACATCGGCAGGGATGATGAGATGCATACCCTTTTCCAACACGTGGTCTTCGCCCTGCACGCGCAGTGTTCCTGCTCCGCTCAGTACGCTGGCGAGCTGGAATGGCTTGTCCTGAATGAAGGATGCGTGGCCGCTCACTTCCCATTTATGTACGGTGAAGTATTCCGCTTCAACGAAGGTGGTGATGGTCACACCGTCGCGGCTGTCGACCTTGGGTTCCACGGCTTCTGCTGTATGGGGGATCGTGGTCACGTCGATGGATTTGTCGATGTGAAGCTCACGTGTATTGCCGTCTGCGTCCGTGCGGTCGTAGTCGTATACGCGGTACGTCGTATCGGAGCTCTGCTGCGTTTCAAGGACGAGAGTCCCTGTGCAGAGGGCGTGGATCGTGCCGCTTGGTACGTAGAAGAAGTCGCCCGGCTTGATCTTCACGCGGCGGAGTAGATCGCTCCACTCGCCTTTTTCGATCATGCTCGTGAATTCTTCTTTTGAAAGGGCGTTGTGGCCGAAGATCATGTCTGCTCCTTCATCACAGTCGATGATATACCAGCATTCAGTCTTTCCGAGCTCGCCGTTTTCATTGATGTTTGCGTAGCTGTCGTCCGGATGCACCTGGACGGACAGATCGGCGTTTGCATCGAGGATCTTTGTCAATAACGGGAATACAGGTGAATCGTAATTCCCAAATAATTCAGGGTGCTGCTCCCAAAGCTCCCCGATGGTCTTCCCTGCGAATTCTCCGCTTCGGACGGTACTTTGTCCGTTCGGGTGTCCGGAAATGGCCCAGCACTCGCCGGTCTTATCAGAAGGAATGTCATAACCGAACTGATCCCTGAGGGCCGTGCCTCCCCAAATTCGTTCCTGGAACACGGGTGTTAAGAATAATGGTTGATTCATGATGATCCTCCTATATATGTAAGAATGAACAGATCCATTCCGTTTTCTCTTCCCCACCTATTTTCTTACATTGTGAGAAGGGTTTCAATCTTTTTTATTCCATTACCGTGCCAGAGCGGGATGCCAGGAATTGTTCATTGACTGTTCCGGCGCTCTCCCCTATCTTGGAGCCATATGATCTGATTATAAAATTCGCTTGCCTTGGCATTACTATAGAGAGAGTTCGGGTAAGGAATACAGTCAGTATAAATCGAGGTGAAAAAAGGTGAGGATCTTTTTATACATAGCACTTGCCGCGATTGCGGTCGCGGGCTTCCTTTTCGTGAATCAAGGAAAAGAAGAAAAGGTGAAGGACAGGCACTGGATGGGCGCCTGGATGACAGCGATGCAGGAGCCATTCAAGGACGGCGAATCCCATGAAGGGTTCACGGATCAGACCGTGCGCATGGTGGTCAAACCCCATGTAGAGGGAGATCAGGTCCGCATCCGGCTATCCAACGCGTTTTCTGATGAAGAGCTGAAGGTCGACAACGTAAGCATCGGCATAACGAATAAAGGGGCGGAAACAAAGGGAGATCCTGTATCCGTCTCCTTCGACGGTAAAAAGGATGTGCGCATCCCGGCCGGCGAACGGACCTCTAGTGATCCGATCCCCATCAAGATCTCTGAAGATGAAGCTCTGACGGTGAGCCTTTATTTCAAAGGGGATTCAGGACCTGCCACCTGGCACCCGCGGTCGATGCAGACAACCTTTTCCGCTGATGGAGACGCCACTGGCAAGGCAGGAAAAGACGGCTACAAATCCATTGAAAAAGGATGGTACTGGCTTGACGGGGTCGATGTGCGGACAGATAAGAAGGTCAAAGGGTCCATCGTCGTCCTCGGCAGCTCCATCGATAATGGAAATGATTCAAAGATCGACTCCAATCACCGATGGACGGACTATCTGTCCGAACGGATCAATGATGATGCCGATGGAAAATGGACGGTCCTGAACGCAGGAATCTCTGCGAATCAGCTCCTCGACAGCCCGGAGGAAAAAGGGGAAAAAGCCCCCGATCGACTGAAGAGGGATGTATTTGAACAAACCGGCGTGAAAGGCGTCATCGTCCATCAGGGCATCAATGACATCCGCCATCACCCGGAGACAGATGCCGTGACCATCATCGATGAAATGAAGGCCATGATCAAGGAGGCCCATAAGAACGGCGTCGAGATCTACGGAGTGACGATCTCCCCATATAATGACTCAGGAAAATTCACCGCGGAAGGAGACCGGACGCGCCGCAAAGTCAACGCATGGATACGGAACAGCGGCGCCTTCGACGGGGTAATCGATTTTGATAAAGTACTGCGGAATCCCGATGATCCATCAAGGCTCCAGTCGAAATACAATTCAGGTGACGGCCTGCATCCGAATGAAGCAGGGTACCGGCAAATGGCCGAGACCGTAAAACTGAAGATGTTTGAGCATTGAAGAGATAGGCAGAGCATTCCTTCCTCTCTAAATGAGTAAAGAAGCGGTCCCGCCTAATGGGACCGCTTCTTTCGTCATCTCCTAACAAACGCCCTTCTCTCCGCATATTCCGTACACTTCCTGCACACGAGCACAGGCTCCCCACGGTCATTCTTGTAACGCTGGGGCTGCACGGGCTTCCGTGCCGCATACGGCACAGCGGGATGGCTTGAACCATTGCCTGATTGAATTGAACATGGTGGGTTCCCCCTTGAAAATAATTCGTTACTTCCAGTGTAGAAAAATCCTCCTCCATTATGCAATCATTTCTACTTCCGTAGTTTAGTTGGAAAGAAATAGTGGTAGAGAATGAGAGACATATACACCAGGAGGGAATACTTATGGCAAAAACGCTGGCAGGACATGCCGCTGCAGACGTCCTTCAAAACTGGGACGTTCAGCATATCTTCGGGATGCCCGGTGATTCGATCAATAACTTTGTAGATGTACTTCGCGGAAAGAAAGACGATATTGAGTTCATCCAGATCCGTCACGAGGAAGTGGCGGCACTGGCAGCCTCGTCCTATGCAAAACTGACCGGGAAGATCGGTGTCTGCATGACGATCGGCGGACCTGGCGCGATCCATCTGTTGAACGGACTGTATGACGCAAAGGCTGACGGAGCACCCGTACTCGTCCTCGCGGGTCAGGTGGCGACAACGGAATTAGGCCGTGATTCATTCCAGGAGGTTCATCTGGCACGCATGTTCGACGACGTTTCGGTCTATTCAGAGACCGTAGCTTCGGCGGAAGCATTCCCTGACATGCTGAACCAGGCCATCCGCACAGCCTATGCGCGAAATGGCGTCGCTGTCCTCGTCATCCCGGACGACATTCCGAGAGACAAAATCAAGAACGCGACTTCTTTCACATCCAGTCTGACTTCATTCTCAAGACACATCCCTCAAAAAGAGGATCTCATCACCGGTCTCAACTTCATCGAAAATGCCAAACGCCCGGTCATCCTGGCAGGGACCGGAACGAAAGCGGCAAAGAAAGAGCTCGAAGCATTCGCCGATACGATCGGGGCCCCGATCATCTTCACCCTTCCCGCGAAAGGCGTGCTGCCGGACCGGCATCCGCTGAACCTCGGACAGCTTGGTCAGATCGGGACGAAGCCTGCGTATGAAGCGATGGAAGAAACAGATCTTATGATCATGATCGGAACCTCGTTCCCGTACCGGGATTATCTACCGGATGATGCCGATGCGATTCAGGTCGATGTAGATCCCGCCCAGATTGGGAAGAGGTACCCCGTTTCTGCCGGTATCGTAGGGGATACAGCCCTCGTGCTGGAGGAATGGAATAAGCACCTTCAGCGCAGGGACGATCGCTCCTTCCTGGAAGAGTGCCAGAAGAATATGCAGAACTGGTGGACCCATATCGGGAAAGACACAGAAGAAACGTCCACACCACTCAAAGCACCTCAGGTCATCCCTCATATCGAACGGATTGCTGACGACGATGCCGTCCTCTCTGTCGATGTCGGAAACGTGACCGTGTGGATGGCCCGGTACTTCAACATCACCAATCAGGACTTCATCATTTCCAGCTGGCTGGCTACGATGGGCTGCGGACTGCCGGGTGCCATTGCAAGCTCTCTCGCTTATCCGGATCGTCAAGCCATCGCAGTATGCGGGGACGGCGGATTCGCCATGAACATGCAGGACTTCGTGACCGCCGTTAAATACAAGCTTCCGATTATCGTCGTGGTGCTCAACAACAGCCGCATCGGCATGATCAAGTACGAGCAGGAAGCAGCCGGTCACCTTGAATACGCCACAGACCTTCAGGAAATCGACTTCGCCCAGTTCGCCAAGTCATGCGGAGGCGAAGGCTATCATGTGAAGACGTACGAAGACCTCGGACCTGCCTTCGATATGGCGAAAGCATCCAATAAACCTGTCATCATCGACGTCGAAATCGACCTTGAACCTCCCCTTCCAGGCAAAATCACCTGGGAACAGGCCCAAGGCTATACGAAACATATGATGAAGAAATTCTACAAAGATCACAGCGTCGAAATGCCGCCTCTCAAGAAAGCTTTGAAGCGCCTGTTCTGACCATGATTTGGCCGGGCATCCGCCCGGCTTTTTTCCATTCAATCACTAAAGGGGGCTACCTCATGGAAACGATCTTACTCTGGATCCTGCTCATCCTCCTTGCCCTGGTCATCCTAGTTCCCGCCGCCTTTCTTTTTCACATATGGCGGGTCGATGAACGCCAAGAGGAACATGCGATCCTGCGCCACTATCCCGTTCTCGGCAAAATGCGGTACATCCTCGAGAAGATGGGACCTGAACTTAGGCAATATTTCTTCAATAATGACTCAGAAGGGAAACCCTTCTCGCGGAATGACTACACAAGCACGGTGAAATCCGGCAAGTATAACACCCGTATGCTCGGCTTCGGTTCGGAGCGCGATTTCGACGGGGAGGGCTACTTCATCCGGAATACCCTCTTCCCCGTCCAGCGAGATGAGCTGAACGTGGACAATGAGAAAAAGGTGCCGACGAAAGTATACAAGATTGATAAGGACAACCTCTTCAACCGCAAGGAACATCGCGAAGAAACGTTGGCCGATCCCTTCCTCCTGAAAGATGAAGACGCTCCCATCATCGGCGAGTACACATGCCGCCACCCTTTCCGCGTCAAAGGGCTCGTCGGACAGTCGGCCATGAGCTATGGCTCCCTCGGGGGCAATGCCATCACCGCCTTGTCGACTGGCCTCGGCCTTGCCGGCGGAACATGGATGAACACAGGGGAAGGTGGATTATCGAAGCACCATTTAAAAGGCGGCGTCGACATCATCTGCCAGATCGGACCGGGCCTATTCGGTGTGAGGACGAAAGACGGGGATTTCTCCTGGGAAGAATTCAAGAAAAAAAGCGATCTGAAGGAAATCAAAGCGTTCGAATTGAAGCTCGCCCAAGGCGCCAAGACACGCGGCGGCCATCTTGACGGCAAGAAGGTCACACCTGAAATCGCCTCGATCCGGAACGTGGAGGCGTGGGAGTCCATCGACAGCCCGAACAGATTCCGTGAGTTCAATTCCCCGGAAGGCATGCTCGACTTCATCGAACAACTTCGCGAAGTCGGCGGAAAACCCGTCGGCATCAAGCTCGTCGTCGGGAACACCGGGGATATCGAGGAACTTGCTTCCTTCATGGCCAAAACGGGCCGGCATCCCGATTTCATCACCGTCGACGGCGGTGAAGGCGGTACCGGTGCTTCGTATCAGGAGCTTGCCGATGCCACGGGAGTGCCCATCAAATCGGCTCTTCCCTTCGTCCATGATACCCTTGTCCGGTACGGGGTCCGGGACAAGGTGAAGATCTTTGCATCCGGGAAGCTCCTCACCCCCGACAAGATTGCGTATGCTCTAGCCCTTGGAGCCGATTTCGTCAACATCGCCAGGGGACTCATGTTCTCCGTCGGCTGCATCCAGGCTCAGGTATGCCACACGAACAACTGTCCCGTCGGGGTTGCCACGACCGACGATAAGCTTCAGGAGTCACTCGTGGTCGAAGAGAAGTCCTTCCGCGTCTGCAACTACATCCTTTCTCTCAGGGAAGGGCTCTTCAACCTCGCAGCAGCGGCCGGCATCGATTCCCCGGCAAAATTCACCCGGGACCACATCGTCTACAAGGACCGGGACGGCCACCTGATGCCCCTGTCACCCGATGTCCCGCAGAAAGCCCTGTAAGCACAGCAAAGCCCGGTGATCACACCGGGCTTTCTTCTATTCCAGCATTCCATTCACAAGCCGGAGCGCTTCCTCCCACTTCTCCCGGTACGACCCCGAGAGCGTGGTGAACGGAATGCCGTTCTCCTCCAGGAGCTCCTGTAACCGCTCATGATTCTGCCTACGGACGTCCTCTTCCCCGTGCATCCGCCAGCCATCATCCACCCACTCGACATCAGGCTCAAGGAGCAGATACAGATCATATTCCTGGGCTTTTGCGATGGAATCCAGTACATCCTGATGCTTCCCGTTATACAGCTCAGAATAAAATTGGGTCACCGTCGCCTCCGTATCCACGAACAGGACGCGATGGCTGAAGGCAGAGGCCTTCTCTACCTGACGCTGCTGCTCATAAGCGATCATGGGGTAATCCTCATCAAGGAGCACCCCGTCATATCCGCCAATCTCCTCACAGCGTGTTCGGCCGTATTCCGCCACATAATTGGTATTGAAAACCGAAGCCAGATTCCGCACGAGCGTCGATTTCCCGCAGCTCTCGGTCCCGACCACCACGACTTTTTTTACATAATACGGTTTTGCCACAGACGGAATCATGTCCCAGTGATGGTACACCCCATCGGTCCGGATCATGGTGGCAGAGATCGGAGCAGCTACCCGCTTTTCATCCAGGATGATGTGCTCGGCACCAGGATAGCACTCTCCGAAGATATCGGTGTATTCCCGTTCAGACGAAAACACCACATCAATAGGCTTGCCGATCGCCTCTTTGATCAAGGCTGCTCCCTCTCTCCAGTCATAATCCTCATCTCCCGCATCGTCTTCAATCGATACAACATGAACGTACGGCATATCCTTCGTAAGCTGATGGAGCCAGCGCAGTCGGACCGCCGCCGGAACATAGGGGAAATCCGTTCGGGCGCAGATCTCCCGGTCCCGCTTTTCCGAGTGTGACAATACTACATACAGCTCCTCCACCATGGTGGACGCCTGAATCAGGGCATACACATGTCCCTGGTGAAGCGGCAGGAACTTCCCGCCGTAAAATCCGATCTTCTTCATATCATGCTGCCTCCATTCCCTGCTGACTGCCGATTCGTCTCCAGTTGATGTAGCCGTAGACGCTGTTCACAAGGAACGCACTCCACATCACCAGCATGGCAAAGTCATTGCCGCCCTGGGTCATCAAGGTCGTAAGCCAAAGGACGATGGAGAGGACATTCACCATGATCCAGACGAGCCACTGTTCCGTGAACCGCTTCAGCATGAGGAGCTGCGCAATGACCGACAGAACCGTGGTGGCAGAATCGACCCACACATTCCGGCCGCCGATTTCTTGGAGAATCAGGGCATAGGCGATGAAACCAACAACGAATCCCGCAATCGTCCACACCCAGCCACTCTTACTTAGGGAATGGACCACCACATCCTCCCCACGTGCATCACTTTTCACAGTATGTCGGCTCCACAAATAGATCCCCACAAACTGGAGGGGAAAATAGAACAGGCCGTTCAACATGACCTCCCCGTACAACCCGTAGCCGTAAGCGATGTACGCATACAGCCCGGTCTGGATGATCCCGAAATAGTAATTGGCGATCTTCCCCTTTGCCACCAGCACCACACACATCATCCCCGTCAGGGACACAATCAGCCCGAGAAAGGTGTCATCGAGGGCAACGAAAAGATACAGATTGATGACCGTAAAGACCGCCAGCCAGCACTTCTCAAACAGCGTCCAGTCCTTGAAGACACTCATCTCACATCAGCCCCCAGAGTATGTTTGAAATGCTCAAGCGCCCATTCGTGCCCCGCCTGATTAAAGCTAGCAACGGCTTCCCGGTGCACGACCATGCTGTACCCTAGGTTGTAACCATCCACTGCCGTATGGAGGACGCAAATGTCCGTACACACGCCAACAAGGTGGATCTCCCGGATGCCGCGCTCCCGCAGGCGAAGATCGAGCTCCGTCCCGGCGAAGGCACTGTATCTCGTTTTATCAAATTCAAGGATGGAAGCGCCCAATGCTTTCACATCGTCATACGCCGTGCGGACGGCTCCGTATAGCTCCCGTCCTTCCGTCCCCGCGATATTATGAGGCGGGAACAGTCTGGCTTCCGGATGGAACTCATCCCCTTCGAAGTGAATATCATTTGCCACGACCACATAGTCACCCGCTTCAGCGAACTCCCTCATGAGCCCGGCAATCTTCCCTTGGATCACCTGCCCCGGCTCCCCGCACGTAAGCTTACCTTCATCCGCTACAAAATCCACCGTATAATCGATCACGATCAATGCTCTCTTCATTGTTCTTCCCCCTAAAGATTAATAGATTGATGGTGCAGGTGCCTCTCCCTTGAAGCGGAACAACCGCGTCGCCCGCTTCGCTGTCCGCGTCGTGGTCTTCACATTCCCTTCCCTGTCCGTCACGGCCTCAAGGAACGGGTATTTCGGGGCATCCCGATTAAAGGCCGACACATTGGCAATCCCCGGGTCATCCGTCATGAGAAGAAGAAGGCTCCTCAGCTCTGATAGCGTGAATGCTTCAGGCAAAAACTCTTTCGCCACCGTCGTCTGTAACATCTCCCCCTGGATCATCCGGAAGGCATCATTCAACATGTCACGGTGATCAAACGCAAGATCCAACTCTAGCGCTTCCTCCCACGTGAACAGCTCCACTTCCGCTGCATCTTCTGAGGCCCTCCGGCCAGCCAGGTACCCGGCTTTTACAATCGCAAAGAATGCATTCGAGAGGACCCACCCGCGGGGATCACGACCCGGCGCATCGTACACGGCAAAATGCTTCAGATGGATGCGATCGACCCCGGCCTCCTCCTTCAGTTCGCGGATCGCCGCTTCCGCCGCCGTCTCCTCTGGCCTGACGAAACCACCCGGCAGCGCCCACTTCCCGGCTTCGATATTCGGTTCCCCTTCAAGATTAGACTCGGCCCTTTGGATGAGCAGGATCTTCAGCGTCGGAACCGGCGGCTTATGTTCCTCCGGGTAGTGGAGGTCGATGGTGAACACCGCGATGTCGCTCGTGTATCCATCCGGAGTGATGAAAGCTGGCTGGTTGGTGCGTGAGGGTGTAGTGTGATTCATGACAGGCTCCTTTTTAATTTGCAATTTGTTAATTAATAATAGTGTACGCTGTGGACGGAGGATTTGGCAAGAGTTTTTTTTGGTGTGGCTCGCAGTCTTGTACTCTATTTGCTACATTTTTTGTATCCTAGCGAAAGGGAAGAGATATTTGCGAAAGAGGGGCATTTACCACGAGTTCCCAGGTCGAATTCCACCTCCAAACCGCTCACCACCTCACTAATCATCTGATTTTGAATGAAATCAGCCAATTTGGGGCCTTTTCGAAATTCCCAAACCCCTGTCAGCTTTATTTACTTGCGAAAATCAAAAAATTATTTGCGAGTTTTTGAAATTTATTTGCGGGAAATCAAAATGTATTTGCGAACGCAATTTTCCAGCTTTCCTCTATTTGTGCAAACCATACGATACGTACGACGATCGAACGTTATCATCGAACACCAACTCTTATTTGCGAACCCCCTCTCTAGCTGAATTCACATCTCCCATACATCTAAACATCCCATTTACAACCACCACTCCACTCAACACAAAACAAAAAAAGCAGAGGAATTCATCCCCTGCTTTCATCAAACCTATATCCAATTAAATCCCGCTCAACGCATCCTCTACAGAATGATCGCCGCTCTTAATGAACACGGATTTCTTCATCAAATTTTCTTTCCCGATCGCTCCTACAAGAACACGCGCCACGTCTCCACGCGGAATCTCATAGCTTCCCGGGTCGCCGGTCAGCTCAGCCTTCACATCGACCTTCCCTGTTGCTTCATCGTTTTTGAGTGGTCCAGGATGGACGGTCGTGTAGGCAAGTGACGATTTTTGCAGGTAGTCATCTGCCATATGCTTCGCAACGGCGTATGGTTTCATCTTGTCGCTCTCTGCATCCGGGTCAAGGCTGTCGGTTGCGCTCAGCAAGACGAAGTGTTTGACGTCATGTTTCTCAGCGTAGTTCACTGCTTTGACGGCACCCCACAGGTCGATGAGCATCGTTTTGTCAGCGCCAGTGCTTCCGCCTGATCCGGCTGCGAATACGACAGCATCCACATTATCAAACGCATGGGAGAAATCTTCTTCAAGATCCCCCAGTACGACTTTGTCAGCGCCTGCTGATTCTAAATCTTTGATCTGCTCTTCTTTTCTCACTAGGGCAACGGATTGATGATCCGACTCCTTCAGCTGTTCGATCACCTGGGTTCCTACTTGTCCGTTTGCTCCGATTACTAAGACGTTCATGATATCCCTCCATAATGTAATTAACTGAATATGTTCATATCCTGTCTATTCCCTTTTATTTCTCCATCAAACGTCACGACTCTCTCCGTCCCTCTATCTCTGTAAAGACATTGAAAATTAATAACCTACTAAAAACAGGTAAAAGGAACGATTCCACTTTCTCTCAAAACGAAACCAAATACTTCCTGTTACCGTATGATTGGTATAAGGAGGAGATGTTCATGATATGCAAAGAATGCAACGGCACCGAATTCATAAAGGCAACGGATTTCATTAATCTTCGCCCTCTTCATAAAAGGATGAGCGTGGGAACGGAGAAGATCTTCACGATCTGTGCCGGATGCGGGGAAGTGGTTTCCATTAAAGTGCGAGATACCGCCAAGCTGAAATAAACGGATGATCGGTGGTATAATCCCCTTACATACCATATAATTTAAATTATCAGAAAATAAATGGGGGATACCATGCTTTCTCAGAATCAGATGGTGGACTGGCTAGAAGGCGTTATAGAAGCCATCCATGACGGGATATTAGTCATTGACCGGAATGGAACCGTTCAATTGATCAATGAGGAATATACACAGATAACAGGAGTCAGACGAGAACAAATCATCGGGAAACCATTGATACAGGTACGTCCCAGCGCCAAGCTCCCTCAGGTTTTAAAAGATGGACAAGCCAGGGAAGGTGTCTTTCGCAAAGAAAAATCCTTGGAATATGTAGTGGACATGGCTCCGATCATCAAGGATGATGAGGTCGTCGGGGCAGTATCCGTGTGCAAGAGCATTCCGGAAGTCTATCAGCTTTCTGAGGAATTAAAGCGAAGCCGGAAAAGGGTCCAACAGTTGAAGCAGGCGTTCGGAAGGATTCATCAGTCTACCTACACGTTCTCGCACATCGTCGGACAAAACACAGACCTTCTCCACATGATTGAACGGGCAAAGAAAGCCGCAGCCACGAACCTGAGCATCCTACTGACAGGCGAATCCGGGACGGGAAAAGAACTTGTGGCCCAATCCATCCATCATATCAGTAGTCGATCCTCGTCCCCCTTCGTCCCAGTGAACTGCGCAGCCATCCCAAGTACGCTTTTGGAAAGTGAACTGTTCGGATACGAAAAAGGGGCCTTCACCTCTTCAAAGGAAGATGGAAAAATCGGCCTGTTCGAACTTGCCCATGGGGGAACGCTGTTCTTAGATGAGATTGGCGATATGCCGGTTGACCTTCAATCTAAACTGCTTCGGGTGCTTCAAGAAGGTACGTTCCGTAAGATCGGTGGCCTTGAAGAACAAAAGGTCGATGTTCGAATCATTGCCGCAACAAATAAAGACCTGCCCAGTATGGTCGCGAACAAAAAGTTCAGGGAAGACTTGTTCTATCGGATGAATACCATCCAACTGACCATCCCACCACTCAGGAAGCGCAAGGACGATATTCCTGCCATCCTGACATCTCTCCTGAAAGAGCAAGGTGACAGCGGTATCCAGATTGACCCACAAGCGATGAGCACGCTTCACCAGTATGAATGGCCAGGGAATATACGGGAACTGAAGAATGCCGTCCACTACGCCATCAGTATGTGTGAAGGAAGCACCATATCGGTGGAGCACCTTCCAGATACCATTCGCCCAACAGCAGGTCACCGTCCAATCGACAGCCACCGACTACTGGAAGACATTTTAAGAGACACAGAGAGAGAAGCGATTGTAAGCGCTTTAAACAAGACCGGTACCTCTGTTATCGGAAAGAAAGCCGCCGCCAAACAGCTTGGTATTTCCCTTGCTTCCCTTTATAACAAATTATCAAAACTGAATATTACTTGACTGTTCGCGCATAAACAGACTGTTTATGCGTTTTCCAGTTTTATAGAAACGCATTTCCAAGATGTTAGAATTCACTCCCCCCAATAGGTTTCTCCCCTTTTGCCTCGTTGTAATTCCAACCTTTTAGAAATCCACTTATCCGAACCCCTTATTCTCATGCGCTTTTTGTCTTGGCACGATTGTTGCATGTATATTTGTAAGCGCTTTAAAAAGGAGGAATATACGTATGTTGGCTTTACTCGGTTTTTTAACCATAGCGGTCTTTCTTTATTTGATTCTTTCTAAAAGGGTATCGGTCATCGTCGCTCTCATACTGGTTCCCATTGTGTTCGGCCTGTTCACGTCGTCCATTTCGGAACTTGGAGAAATGATTCTCGCAGGAATCTCTGGTGTGGCTCCAACCGGCATCATGCTGGCGTTCGCCATCCTGTTCTTCGGAATCATGAACCGGGCTGGACTATTTGACCCGTTCATCTCAAACGTCCTGAAACTGGTCAAGGGCGATCCACTCAAGATCGTCATGGGGACAGCCATCATTGCCATGGCCACCCATCTGGATGGTTCAGGGGCCTCAACCTTCCTCATTACAATCCCAGCTCTGTTGCCGATCTATGATCGACTTGGCATGAGCCGACTCGTCCTTACAGGGGTCACTGCACTTAGCTGTGGCGTCATGAATATGGTTCCTTGGGGAGGACCGACAGCACGGGCTGCAAGTTCCCTAGGGGTCGATGTGTCGTTGATCTTCAACCCCCTTCTTCCTGCCATGGGAATTGGACTGATTTGGGTCTTGTTCGTCAGCTATATCATCGGGAAGAGAGAACGCAAGCGGGTTGGTATCAAGGAATTCAACTACGACTTCCACGCTGAACTGAGTGAAGAGGAGCGAACAACACGTCGGCCGAAGCTTATCTGGCTCAACCTATTGATTACGGTCATCACAATTGTTGCCCTGATCAAGATTTGGCTACCACTTCCAGTCATATTCATGGTGGCCTTTGCTATCGCCCTCCTGATCAATTATCCCAAACCGAAAGATCAGCAGGACCGCATCACCGAGCAAGCTAACGGAATGGTCTCTGTCGTTTCCATCATCTTCGCTGCCGGTATCTTCACCGGCGTCCTGTCAGGATCGGGCATGATCGAAGCGATGGCGACCGCCATGGTAGGTGTCATACCAGAAAGCACCGGGTCCTTTATGGCGCTTTTCGTTGCCATTACCAGTATGCCACTGAGCCTGGTCTTCACCCCTGATGCGTATTATTTCGGGGTGTTGCCTGTCTTAAGTGAGACAGCAGCCGCTTACGGGATTGCTCCTGAAGTCATCGGCAGGGCCGCTATTTTGGGGCAGATGACCACAGGCTTTCCATTGAGCCCCCTTACGGCAGCGACATTCCTTCTCATCGGATTGGCCCGCGTCGAGCTCGGGGACCATCAGCGTTTCATCTTCCTGTGGGCATTCGGATCCACCATCGTGATGACGATTGCCGCATTCATTACCGGAGCCCTTTCATTCTCGTAAATTAAGGAGTGTTCATTATGCTAAAAATCGGAGCTGGAACCGGCTTTGCAGGTGATCGGATCGAACCTGCCCTTGCCCTTGTAGAGAACGGAAACATCGACTATCTGATCCTGGAAGGCTTGGCGGAACGGACCATCGCCCTTTCACAACGACAAAAACGGATAAATCCTGATCTTGGATTCAATGAGTATCTGGAAGAAAGAATTCGCCTTCTACTCCCTTCACTCCTCTCTCATAATGTTCGTCTGATTACCAATATGGGCGCGGCGAATCCTATGGCAGCGGCCAGAAAGATTCAAGAGGTAGCAAAGGAAATGGATCTGGATTGTAAGGTAGCGGCAGTCATTGGCGACGACGTTCTGTCCAAACTAAATCCTCATGCCATTGTGCATGAAACTCAAAAGCCTGTTGAAGAATACACACCTCTGATAAGCGCGAACGCTTATCTTGGTGCAGAGGCCATCCTTCCAGCCCTGGAATCAGGAGCAGACATCATTGTGACAGGCAGGGTCGCGGACCCTTCCCTGTTCCTTGCCCCTATGATCCATCATTACCAATGGGAGCAAACCAATTACCAGCTCCTCGGCCAGGGGACCCTGATCGGACACTTGTTGGAGTGTGCCGGACAGGTGACGGGAGGATATTTTGCGGATCCAATATATAAACCCGTCGATCGCCTCGATGATCTCGGCTTCCCCATCGCTTCCATCATGGAAGATGGGACGGCCATCCTGACCAAATTGCCGGGTACAGGGGGAGTGGTGAACGCCATGACCGTGAAGGAGCAACTTCTATATGAAGTGCATGACCCGACAAGCTACCTCACGCCTGATTGTGTGGCGGACTTCAGTACGGCAACCATTGAAGAAATCGGACCCGATACCGTTAAAGTCCAAGGAGCGACGGGGCGAAAACGCCCGGATACATTAAAGGTATCCCTCGGCTACCATGCGGGCTATCTGGGGGAAGCGGAAATCTCCTATGCAGGGTCCACTGCAACTGAGCGGGGTCAACTGGCCGCTGACATCCTCGAGAAACGGCTGGGTGGGATGGATGACGAAGTCAAAATCGACTTGATCGGTTCGACTTCTCTCCATCATGGTGAACAGGAAGGGTTTCGTCCATATGAGGTCCGACTACGCGTGGCTTCCCTATGTCCATCACGAAAAGAGGCTGTCAGGATAGGTCATGAAGTCGAAGCGCTTTATACAAACGGTCCAGCCGGTGGCGGCGGTGTACGCAAGCGGGTCGAAGAAGTGATCGGGGTGGTCTCCACCTTCATGGACCGCTCCCTGATCACGTCTCATTCTGAGCTATTGGAGGGATCCTCATGGCAACAATCAAACTGATCGAAGTGGCCCACAGCCGCACAGGGGATAAAGGAAATACGCTGAACTTCTCCCTCATTCCCTATAGGGAAGAAGATTACGATTTACTTAAAGCTGAGGCAACGGTTGAACGTTTTACTGAACATCTGCGGCACATCGTGAAAGGATCGATTACACGATACGAACTACCTACTATCAAAGCATTGAACTTTGTATGCGAACAGGCCCTGCTCGGTGGTGTGACAACATCCATCGCTCTCGATACGCATGGAAAGAGCATCAGCAGCGCCGTCTTGGAAATGGAGATTGAGCGCCATTGAAACAACAAGGACCTCACCCGTCACAGGTGAGGTCCTTTTACATGCATGACGATTTCCACAGAAGGTTTCGCCTCGTCGTGGAGCTTTCGCATAAGGCGGCCTTTACATCATTTCATTCTCCTTATCAAAAGCCACTCTCTTTTCGTTTTCGAACGGGATCGTGGTCTCATCTTCCTTCGGCTTGACCTCACGGAATGCGACGGCACCTGCGGCGATATACAGTCCTGCCGGAATCAACATGGTGAAGATCGACGCTGGAAAGGTGAGAACACCGATACCGATCATAATTCCTCCGAATACTTTATTGTTCATGCGATTGGCAAGGCATCCGACTACGAGCCCAGCTATTTGCACCAATAGGAAACCGATTGTCAAGAAAACCGTGACCATGCCTGCATCGGATTCACCCTCATCTAAACATGGCCCACCCAAGAATAATCCAAAGAAGGACATACAGATACCGATAAGCCCTCCGATCAACCCCAACAGAAACTCTGGTAATCTCTTCATTTCCCTTCACCTCTCCGTCTTGTTGTTCCATTCCACTTCATCTCTAATTTTCCCATTCTTCTACTCCTTCTAGTTGATTTACGAGACTGGATGCCATACAGTTCCTGGTCATTAATCCCTAATTATGTAAGTTTCTCATATCTTTACCCAGGTCGGTAGCTACTTAATCCCTAGGAGGAAATTCTCAAATTAATTTTTTCTTTTTCATTAGAAATTCCCGATTCGCTTTATCCAACCCCCGCTTTTCCCAGTGCAGCCATAAAAGACAGCATCATCAGAATGAATACGAGTCCGAATACCATCACCCGCTCTTTCCTCACCAGGCAGCTTAGGGCATATACCGCGAACGCTCCGGTGTACAAGAGGTCAAAGAGAGCGTTACCGATAAGGAATGACAGGAGTACTCCCATCAAACCGATGAAAAACGAAGCCCTTTTAAGATAAACCGTTCCTTCCAAAAACAGGAAGAATTCCCCAGTCGCCCTCTTCCTCTGTAGAAACGATGCCACACCTCGTTCAGCAGGGGGATATATGTAGCGAAACTCCTTGACGATATGAATGAAAATCACCCGTGCTATTTCCTTCGGGTCCGTCAAATGACCCGTCAGCTTCTGTGTCTTCTCCTTCACCTCATTGATAGAAGAAAGCGTTGTATCCCTGAGGTAAAATAGGCGCTCCTCATCAGAGAGCACCTGTTGATCCGGCGTGTATTCGCCTTGCTCATAGATGACTTCCAGTTCTGTCCCTTCTTCAAGAACAAAATAACCAAGCTCTTCACCGGTTGGAAGAAGGGTCACCTGCTCCGGTTGCATCCCTGTCGCCTTCGCACCGGAAGGTATCACCATCCAAAGGGAGAGTGACGGGCACACTGAATTTTTATACGAATAAGAAACCTTGAAAGTCTTCATCTGTTCATCAGTCCTTTTACATCCTTATACGTTACCATTCCAGATTTCTTCCCATTCTCCTCCCAACTCTTTCAAGTTCCACAGGACTTCCCTACCGATTCGGTAAACTGTAATGCGAGTTGGTTGATATCCGCATGGAAGAAGCGTAACCTTTCTCTCTGCTAAAACGTTTGAGAGGATGATCGAAATGTTGAAAGAAGGATTTGTAAACGTAAATGATGTCAATCTGCACTATGTAACAGAAGGCGAAGGAGAGCTCATGCTGTTCCTCCACGGATTCCCCTACTTCTGGTACAACTGGCATCATCAGCTTGAGGAGTTCTCGAAGGACTATCGCGTCGTGGCGGTGGATATGCGCGGATACAATCTGTCAGATAAACCCGAGGGCATCGATTCGTATACCATGTCCACCCTCGTCGAAGATGTGAAACAGCTGATCGAGGCGTTCGGAGAGAAAGACTGTACCCTTGTCGCCCATGACTGGGGCGGTGCCATTGCCTGGACATTCGCCTACACGCATCCTGAGTACGTGAAGAACCTGATCATGTTCGATGCGCCCCATCCGTACACGTTCCGCAGAGAGCTTGCCAATAATCCGGCACAGCGTGAAGCAAGCAGCTACATGGGCTTCTTCCAACAGGATGATTCCCATGACATCCTGCTAGCCAATGACGCCGAGCGCCTCCGGAAGATGATGACGGAGCCAGGGAAGAAAAAAGGCTATCTGACCGAAGCCGATGAAGACAAATACGTGGACGCCTGGACACAGCCGGATGCCATGAAATCCATGCTTCACTACTACCGTGCCATCTCCTTCTTCCCATTCGAAGACCATGTGCAAAAGCCCCTTGAGCTGAAGCATGACATGTTCAATGCACCAACGCTCATCCTTTGGGGAGACGCCGATTCCGCCTTTGAAAATAGCAATCTCGATGGCATCGGAGACTATGTGAGTGATCTGACCATCCACCGCTTCGAAGGCGTCGGACATGCTCCGCAGCACGAGAAGCCTGAAGAAGTGAATGCTTATATGAGGGCTTTTTTGAAGAAGGACTGATTCCCGAGGGCTATTGTCTCCCATTTGGAAATACGTTACAATTGACGTACAATTCAAACGATGGGAAGGAGTCACCTCTTGGATAAACAAAGACTGAACCAAGTCCTGCTCTACGTAGCTGGCATGGTCATCGGTATGACCATCGGCCTTATTGTATTTGCCCCCATATTCGATGATATGGTCCTACGGATCGTCATGGGCATCGCCCTTGGCGTCACGACCGGATGTTCCCTTCAGCCCCTTGCTCCCAAGATCAAACTATAAACACGAAACGGCGGTGCCTGCACCGCCGTTTTATTTCATTTGCTTCAATAAACATAGCAATCTATTGCCGGTGACTGAACTTTTTTGTCATCCCTCTTGAAATAATACCCAGAATGCTGTTAGATAATAGATAGGTATTTTATCATGCCATTATACATATCTATAAAAATCTGTCTGTACCAAGAAAGGAGCCATCTCATATGAGTGAACGCACAGTCGTTGCCGTCCCGCGTAAAAGCGTCGGCCTATCCCTCGTCCTCACCTTCTTCTTCGGATCCTTGGGAATGCTCTACTCCACCGTAGCAGGTGCCCTCATCATGATTGCCATCGAATTCGTGGTCGGATTCCTGACCTTCGGAATCGGCCTCTTCTTCACACATATCGTGTGCATGATCTGGGGAGCCGTTGCAGCGAGTAATTACAACACACGGGTGTTTGGGCATTAGGAATACCAAACGGTCACCGCGCTCTGTGCGGTGGCTTTTTTTCTGGATTTTCTCCTGATTTGAAAACGTCGGGAGCGCTATCAAACAAAAATACCCTGTAGGCAGACTTTTCAAGTCCTTCTACAGGGTAGTGTTTAGGTACTACTGTGATTATTCCTCCGTACCCGCTTCAGCTTCTTCTTTTAAATCATCCATCGCATCCGGATAAATGATTTCATCGAACTGCTTGCCTGTCGATTTATCCTCGACAGCCACTTTGATCTTGATTTTGTCACGGTCCTTCCCGTCGAATACCTGATACATCATCCCAGTCATTCCTACTGTGATGGAGGCAAATGCATCCATGCTGTTTTTGTAGGATTCCTCATCCGTTACGACCATGGTGAATTCAGTGAAGTCCTTATTGTACGTGATATCCTCGATCGACTCGAAACCGTTCTTAGCTTCATCAATCGACTCTTCCATACCCTTTGCCATTTCTTTCATCATCTTTTTATGATCGGCTTTGGACATGACGTACGTCAGGGAGCCATCATCGTTCTTTTTGACTTCCTTCACGCCTTCTTCCTTCGCCTGCTTAATCATATCATCAACATCTTGACCTTCTGTGAACTCAGCCGGTAATGTAATCTCCACGTTCAAAAGACCCTTTTTCACTACTTTTTCGTCCTTTTCATCTTTCTTTGTATCTGCTTTCCCGCTGCTGTCAGATGACGAGCATCCTGCCAACAAAAGAGCGAGAATAAGCATACCCACCGCTAATTTCTTCATATTCCTTCCACTCCCTATTTTTGGTTACATTTTACACACATTGACTCATTCTAGATGATTCTGGATAGGTTTGTAAATAGGGACTTTGGGATGATTTCAGCGCTTCACTTCACCCTATATATCCCAAAATACCCTTCAAAAAGATGGAAGGGAAGGTTTCATCTATATAAGGACCGGGGAAAGGATAATATGCATTCTGTACGTTTTAAAGGAGGGGATTCCATGAACCGGGAAGAAGCACTGGAAAGGCTGGAGGAAGTCGAGTACCTCCTGAAAGAGGTCGAGCACTGTGAGGCGATCATTCGAAAGAGACGGCGCATGACCGGACTTCTCTTCTTATTGCTATGGACGATCGGCGTCCTTTCACTGTTCTATTTCGTCTTATTGCCTGTACTGGATATGCTCTGGACTTCCCTTCATGCGAAATTCTTCCATACGATGGACATCGCCCTCAGCTCATATCCGTTCATTACCTTCACCATCGTCATCATCCCGACGATCTATAACGGACTGAAGATCTCAAGGGCCAATGAAGCAGCCGTCCTATCTGCGCAGGAAACCATCAACACCCATTTCTCACATGCTGCTGACCTGGTCCCCCTTCCGCCCGAGCTGCAGTACTCGGACGAAATCACCGTCCTGAAGGACTTTTTGTATCTTGAGCAGGCCGACACCCTCGAAGAAGCCATCAACATGCGGATCAGTGCCCTTCCCACTCCCTCAGAAGAGGAAAAAGAAATCACCGTACCCACCCTGATCGGGCAGTCCGCCCCACTGCCTGTCAGACAAAAGAATGAATGAAGGCCTCCCAATGTAGAGGAGGTCTCTTTTTTATATCAGCTATCCATCCTGAACCACCTTATCATTAGAACGTCTACTTGCTTGATAAATAAAGAAGATAGGCGTAAAATCGAAAATACTTCGTGCACACGAAATATCTTCCGTTATCCAAGGTGAGGTGAAAGACATGGAAGAACGTATTTCTTCTGAACAACTTAATAAACTGAGGAAAAGTATTTATACCATCCAATGGGATGTACAATCCAAATTGACCAACATGTTGCCGCGCGCTCAATATCATATACTGTTTTATTTAACAGGCGTTGGAACGTGTACGACCCTGAAATTGGCAGAAGTGCTGGGCGTAGCTCCAAGTACCGTTTCAGACATTCTACTAAGAATGGGAAAAAACAGGCTGATTAGCCGCGTTCGGAATCCCTCTAATCGACGTATTATCGAGGTACGTTTAACGGATACCGGAATAGAAACCTTTCAAATGATTGAACAGGAACGAATAAAGTTGAGTGAGCACTATCTCAGCGACTTAACAATGGAGGAAACCTTGTCTTTAATCGACATCATCGAAAAGATAGAAGAAAAAGCCATCGAAAATCAGCAAAAAGGATAAAGGAGTGCACATTTATATGTCAAAAAACACACTCAAAAACAAACTGACCAGCGTCGTGACTGAGCAACCTGCAACATCTGAAGAGTTTACTTATGCATGACCAACTACGTGAGTTGCTCCAAGAAATCGGCTTATCACCCGAAGATAGTGGAGGCTCCATTACATTTAAAGGTGCCGACCCTATCGTGCCCAGTACCATTCGTTTAGGGGCTGGTTCTAGTCTGGCATTGGTCGCTAAATCGGTAGCTGCTGCTAAACTATGGAGAATGCGTGGAGGAGATGGCCAAGATATTCACATAGACCTGCGCAAATCAGATTCGTCGATTATCCCCTAGTTACGAGGGGAAATGGGAGACGGTTAATGGGTATAAATCAGATACACCAGATCCTAATCTGCTCAAATTGATTTCATTTTTCAAAACAAAAGACGGACGGTCTGTCATCCCCGCCAATATCTACCCTAAGCTTCGAAGTGCGATGCTAGAGCTTTTAGATGCTACAGATGCTCCTGAGTCCATTGCCAAAGCGATCGCCAAATGGGATGGCGCTGATTTGGAAAAAGCAGGAGCAGATAAAGGCATTGTCATGGGAATGGTTCGTACACTAGAAGAATTCATGCAGGAAGAGGCATTTGAAGAACTAGTGAACAAGCCCCTAATCGAAATTGAGAAAATCGGTGAAAGTGACCCAGAACCACTTCATCCCAATGCTGCTTCTCCATTGGAAGGGGTAAGAGCACTGGGGCTGGGTCACGTTATTGCCGGGTCAGGTATGGCTCGAGCATTGGCGCTTCATGGTGCTGATTGTCTAAACGTATGGCGGCCAAATGAATTCGAACATGATTCCATCTATGCTACCGCCAATGTTGGGCTTCGTTCTGCTCGATTAGACTACAAAAGCGAAGAGGGAAATAAGAAACTAAAAGAACGATTAAAAGAGGCAGATGTATTTTATGCCAATCGCCGGTTAGCTCTATTGGAAGAGACAGGATTAACCCCGCAAGAATGTGCCGAAATCCGTCCAGGAATCATCCACTGTAGTATTTCTGCGCACGGCCAAACAGGTCCATGGGCAGACAGACCAGGATTTGATCAGGTGGCTGGTGCCGTGACTGGTATGATGACGTTCGAAGGAACAAAAGACGATCCTCAAATCCCATCTATCTTTGTTGTAAATGACTACATCGTTTCATGGTTAGCTGCTACGGGCGTAATGGCTGCACTGGCCAGACGTGCAACAGAAGGCGGAAGTTACCGGGTACATGTTTCTCTATCGAGAGCTTCTTTATGGCTTTTATCTCTAGGGATATTTGATAAAGAATATGCTCATAACATCGCAGGTTCATCGGAAAACCACCAAAACCTAGCCCCAGATTTATTTTTCGCAGACACTCCATTGGGAAAATACCAAGGTGTAACGGATCAGGTGCACATGTCGAAAACACCTGGAAGTTATCGACATGTACTCGTTCCAAGAGGTTCAGGTCAATTGGAATGGTACTCAAAATAAAAAGAACAGGTTACCGTCTCACGCTAAAGATCAGATTTCATCTTCATAACAAACAAAAGCTATCTCTCCTGGTAAGAAGGAAGATAGCTTTTTTAGATGAAATCCCCACACCTTGGTAGCTATCGGTCAGCTATTCAATATTGGTATATCCTATGAGCAAGGTACCCATGAATCATCTGAAAATCCAAAATTCGTCCATCTTCTATCTTTTATTCCCCCTCAAATACTTAAAGTGCACATCAAGCCTGATAGTTCGAAAAAGAAGAAAATACTCGCATCGTTTGATAAAAAAGGAAAACTCCTTAACCCATTGCCTTGCCGACAAAAGCCTCTACATAAAAGTTTTCTCACCATTCTCCGGATTCCAGAACATAAATAATCCTTATCCCTTGCGTTAAAGTGCGCTTTAACTAGTAACATATTTCTCGTACCGTTAAGACAGTGAAATCACGTCACTGGAGGTAACAATTTCAACTTCGAAAGGATGGATCTAGTATGTCTAATGCAAAAGGTAAAGTTGTCATCATCACAGGGGCTTCAAGCGGGATCGGTAAAGCCACTGCCAAGGAGCTTTCATCAAAAGGAGCCAAGCTGGTATTGGCAGCACGACGTGAGGACCGTCTGAAGGAACTCCAGGAAGAAATCAACGCAAGCGGTGGAGAAGCGATCTACAAAGTAGTGGACGTTACATCTCACGAGCAAATGCAAGACTTGGCTAAAGAAGCGGTCGATGCTTTCGGACGCATCGATGTTCTTGTCAATAACGCCGGCCTCATGCCGCTATCCCTTCTACGCAACCAAAAAGTAGATGAGTGGAACACGATGATCGACGTAAACATTAAAGGGGTACTGTACGGAATCTCAGCTGTACTGCCGGTCATGAGGGAACAAAAAGATGGACATGTCATCAACCTGTCTTCCGTCGCTGGTCACGCAGTAGGAGCAGGAAGTGCCGTATATAGCGCTACAAAATTCGCGGTCAAAGCCATCACTGAAGGCCTTCGTCTTGAAGAATCAGCTGGCGGTAGCAACATCCGCGCAACCAATATTTCTCCGGGGGCAATTGCAACCGATCTGAAAGAAACCATCACCGATACAGACCTTAAAGGAGGAATCGATGAGTTCTACAAAGGAGCCATCGAAGTCGAAAGCATTGCGCGTGCCATTACGTTTGCTGTCGAAGAACCTTCCGGTGTAGCGGTTAATGAAATGATCATCCGCCCTGTGCATCAAGAGTGGTAAGAATCAGTCTCCGATAGATAAAAGCGTACGGAAGAATGACAATCATTCTTCGGTACGCTTTTTTTCAGTGACCTACTTCATCTCGTCAATCCGATCCGGCTTCACCAACATGATCGGTGTTATTAACAGAAAAAATAACCCGATCAGCAGCATGAAGGTCAGTACAGGAACCATCGCATTGTCACTTAAGGCCCTGATGGAAAAGAAAACGAACGGAGCCAATAGGAAGATAACACCGATGAAGAGGAAAACCAGTTTTCCTAACTTAGACTTAGAGTGGTTTCAGCATACCAAACGCAATCTTTTCTAAATGAATATGGGGAAGAGCAATCATCAGGAGCACAATGATGATGCCCAATACAAAGGCTGACGGTTCCATATACCGCCCTTAAGAAAGGAAGGGCGGTGTGTATCCCCATCACCACCAACATGATGTAGGACATCAACGAAAAATACCGTTTGCTCTGCTTGTTAAACCGTCTCCATAGAAAATAAAAAGCCACACCGGAAGCAACGCATAAAGAAAGATTGATGGCCAGGAACCACCAGTTCACATCCGGCAGGAAAGCCGTAATGGTCCCGGTGATGAACAGTAGAATGGGCGTAACAAATATCCGGCTTTGTTTGAAAGGAACGTGTTCGTTATCCATATGTAAGACCTCATTTCGGAAGGCTGGTTGTGGATCAAAATGTTGCTGGCCTTATGCCCAGGGTGCAAAAACATAAATTGCTATATTTCTTTATATAAATCTCTACAAAAAGTAGATACATGTAAGCGAGCTGTTTTCCTTATTAAGGATGAGACGAATTAAGCGTGATAAATTTACTGCCATTTTATCTACGAACTTTCACCAATTATCAATTCCTTCTTGAAACATGTCGATTACATAATCTTCAAATGTGGGATACCTTACTTGTAAATCCGGCCCTTTCCTTTCCCAGCTAATTACTCTGTTATCATTCTTTTCCGCACCTGACATGCACCTGACGAATTCTGCCGAGTCCTCCAGCACAATGGCGTCCATGGGCAATCCTAGTCTTCTCCATCTCTTTGTTGCTTCCACTACAGAGGCTCCTACATCACCCTGAACACCCTCAAGCTCGAATCCACATATTCCTCCAGATCCATATCTTTTCACAAATTCACGATAGCTCCGGGGGAATGTCACCTTAAGTTCTTCTTCAGCTTTCAAAATATAGGCTTCTGAGGCTTCTCCATAAAAGTCATCTTCTTCACCATAGCGTTCAATCATTTTAATAAGTTTTTGATTCATGAGATATATGTGATCCTCTCTGGAATATGGCTTCCCGACTAAATATATAGCATACCGATAGGTCGACTCTCATTCCGTAACTCCAGTGAACTGCCGCATAGCAAGAGTATCACCGTTCCCTTCCCCGTTCTTCATTACCTATGTAATGATCGAACCTTTTTCTGTCATCAGCGATTTGTTCATACGAACCAATCAGGTTTTGAATAGTTTCCTCTTGGATTTCCCTTTCATCTTGGAACACATGCACAATAGCTCCTTTACTTATCAGGATCTCTATCGTTTTTTTGAAATTTCTTAATGCGTCTAAATCAAAGTAGTCACATTCGAGTACCACTTGATTATCTTCTATTTTTTGTTTAATACCCTGTATACTTTCTCCATTGGTTCGTCTTATAACCTTGATATAGTTCACCTTGTTTGAATCATGATCAACTTTGAGTCTCCACCTTAACCATACCATTTCACCTCCGTACAAAACTTCCTTCCGAACGAATACAGATGGAGTCTAATATGAATTTGATCTCTATCTATCCCCCCTCACACAACCCAAAATGATATGGAGACAGATCTATTCACCTTTTACCTTATATTTAACTGTTAGTCCTAACCTATTTTGGCTCATTAAAATTAACCTAAAGCCACTTGTTATTTCATAAACATTCAGACTCATCCAGACATAGGAGAGCTTCCTTCAAAGTCATCAAGTGATTTCACAAAACGTAGTTCGTTTTCCACTAAATTATCCATCTGTCCTTTAGTTACAATCGGACCATGCTTTCCTTCTTTTTCATCGAATTCTAAACACTGTCCATTTTGTCTTTGTACGTTTTTAAAATAGTGGTGTTCAACTCGCTGATTTCAGAGAAATGCCATTCTAGCGTCGTCAGGATTCTATGAAGCTCAAATAACAAGTCCTCTATCTCATGAGGATTACTCCTATCCAACGCACCCCAATCCCAATCCGAAAGAATTCGATCCAACTCTACGGATCGCTCTCTAAAGTCTTCAAGATTATTGTACTGCTCCTTTAACTCTTCTTGTTCTACACTATTGCTATTTGAATTAAGTACCTGCAGTATATTCAAAATCCCCTCGAGCTTTTTATCCACATACGTCCCTCCCTGGATATTTTCATTCCCTGAGTAACCATCCCTTCAATATAGAAGCTACTACTTATCGAGTGCAGAAAGATATTTATCTAAATATTCTTTCCCTGAGTTACTTTTTGGCATGATTCCAAGCTGGCTATAATTCCAGATGGTTTTCCTTTCATGTGGATCTACCTCAGAGAGATCATCATAATTAAAATCAATGTGAAACCTTCCCGTTTTTGCAAATACCATAGTGAAATTTGTCCAATTTCTTTCTTGGCTATGTTTTGTTCTTGTCCAAAGTTCTTTAATGGAATCAATCAAAATTTTCAAGTCCTGACTATATTCAGACTCACTGATTCCAGTAAGTTCAGGGATTCTATGACTGTAAACATATTCACCCTTACTTGCTGACTGGTAATAAAAGTAGGCTGTCTGGGCACCTTCAACCACTTCACCATACAGATAGACGTTCAACCACTCCTCCGGGATGATGTCTGCTAGAACCTCAGCGATCCTCTTAAATAGCGGATCTAATTCCTGTTCATCCATTTGAATCTCACCTTTTATATAAATAGTTTTCTCGCATCATTCTTTGAATATGGAGGCCTCCTAAACAAATAACTTATCTAAAGCTTGTATCCATAGAAATATTTATGTCCTCTAGCCCACTCTTTACCCTGAAGTCCATTTACATAATGGATGAATTCTTTATAATTCTCCTTACTAATGATGGTAAAGTAATCTCCAGGAACCTTTTCCCCGGTCCAAATCGATAATAGCGAAGGGATCAACTCCATTTTCAATGGTTCTTCATGGGTTGCAGCAATCATCACACTCTCCATCATCTTTTTGGTCAAATCACCTGGGAATGCCAAGGTTTGTTGGAAATAATACTTCTCTGGATCGTTCGCTTGGCAGTAGGTAAAATAATATTCTCCAATCTCATCCAGATTCGCCTCTACACCTATCTCCTTTTCAAAGCCAATCAAATAATCTATCGAGTCTCTTATAACCATATTCGTCTCGCTAATTTCTTCCCACTCTTCAAGCAATGCTAAAAGGTAGAGAATAATTTCAAGAGAAAGAGACGTGATGGCTGCTGATGTAAAATTATGAACTATATCCTCCGTTGCTTGGCTAAGGAAATAAAAATGTGTTGGCTCCTTTAAATCCTCATGTGTAGCAACAGAGAAAAACACTTGAATACAACCATTCAAGACGTCATCATCCTGAGTCCTATTCATTAATTGAATGAGTAGGGGTTTTTGAGTAAAGTCGCCTGATTTGAACAGCTCGATTAAATGTAATAAGACTTCCGTCTCGGTTGAAGATTTTAGGATATGGTCTTTTATTTCTGCTTTAGATAAAGGTCCTTTCTCGCCAAACCATATACTGTCCGTAACGTTTTCATGACTCCTCATAGGCAACCCTCTTCCCCTATTAAGTGATGATATGTTAATCATTTATACATAATAGATCTCCGTTCAATAATACCTGACTGCCCGTTCCCACTAGTGGTTAATGTAGCCACTTATTGATTGAAACATGCCAACATCAGCTTTTAAATTCAACTGTATGGATCCAATGATGTTGACTTTCAATCAATATGTTCAATTCCATAAGCCCACACCTCACTGTTTGAGTCGACTAACTCTAATAGATACAAGTTTTCATACCCATCGGATTTCTTTTTCAACACTTTTACCCTAGTCATCAAAATCTCCTCTTCTCTTCTTCAAACCATTTTGTGGACTTAAGCGTCGAAGGAAAGCGTCCAATCCATTCTCAAGGGTGATTTCCACTATTTCAGCATTGGAAGTCTGCTCTTCCACTTTTGTAAAACCCAAAATGAACTCTCTGAACGAATCAAACACCTTACTCATTTTATTTCCTTCTCGATCATGAAACCAGAAATAGACAGATCCTGTTTTCTTGTCCATACAGACTAAATCCCCACCTGGAAGATCTGCGATTGGGAAGACATGTTCCGGTATGATGCCTTGATAAGATTCGATCTGTTCAATTAGATTATTTACATCAGGATGTAAACCAAAGATGGAATCAAGTTCAAATTCTAATTCATTAAAATCAAAAGGTGCTTCCTGCGGAATACATTTGTAACTTGGATCGATGTAATCATTCCCATATTCTTCGAGATAACAAATATAGTCCTTGGGAAAGTCGATTTGATATTTTCCCCCCAATGATATGATTTCGTCCTTATGCCAAGCTGTTTTTTTACCGGGGATTGTATCAAAATCAATGATTTCATTCAATTTTACTATTAATGGATCCACACATATTCCTCCTCTTTGGACAAACGAGTAGCAAGGAATGGTACTTTGGATTCCCTTTATACCTACTGACCTCAGAATACTATGATATGAGCATATGTTTGTTTATCATCCACCAATTAAGCCAGGAGTAATTCTCTCAACCCTTGCCCAATCAAATAAACAAGAAATAAACATTCCATTGCTACACTGAATGGTTATAGAAGAAGATTCCTCACCATCTTCAATTAAAAATTGTTCAATTTCATTGAATGTCCCGAATGAATGGATTTCTAAATCATTCACACCCCAAAAAGATATTTCGATATACACAATGTCCCATTCATCCCATCGTACAGGCTTTTTTTCAATTGTTTCTTTTGTACCTATCTGAATATATAACGATGGACCATCCCTTTTCATTTGAAGAGTTAATAATTCAGATCCTTTTAATTCTGGCATACGCCCAAAGATACCTGTAATGGCTTGAGGATTCATAAGTCTATTTGAGCTAACCATGGTTTCTCTCCTAGTTTCATATAATGCGTTCTTTGTAAGGACCAACGCATCAACATCCTATAAGCAAACGTTCTGTCTATTCACATTGACTATGTCTGTAATTCCCTTTTCGTTCATGAGATTGATTAATTTCTTGTATCCATATTCCAAGGAGAATTCCCTTTCTTCTGTATATATGGGAATGAGATTGAGCAGGCTTACCTCTTTTCCCTCCACTTTGATCGGACTATATTCATTCATAGGAGCGATCAAAAACCAGCATAAGTCTGTTTGAGATGAGAATGGCAAAGCAGGTTCACCATTAGGGATCATGACGCCTTCTTCTATGCTTCCTTGATACAGATGAGACATGTGAGCAACCTTCCTCATCCAGTTTAACGGCCAAAATGATTGAGTATCTCCCTTAAACTCTTTACGTATTGCCCAATCATAAGGAAGTTTTATTAGTAATTCAGCATATGTATTCTTACCTTCTTGACTTGAAAAACCCATGGGTTTGTTTCTCATACCTGAAGTTACCCACATTCTATACGAGCGTTCATGCTTGGGATCAATTTCATGAAGGCTCACGCTCACTTCACTTCCAGGAACCGTTTCATGAATTGTTTGATGAACTAAGCCTAGGCGACTCTCGATTTCTTCTAGAAAACGATCATCCATTTCCACCTCTTGAACGGCAGCAGATTGGACTTCAATAGTCGCTCCCAACAGGATAGCAATTTCTTTTTCACCCTGCTCCATAGCAAATTTCAAGGCATTCATATCCTTCATGGATTTACCATTGTAAGAAACGGATGTGTCTATTCCACACTTCACCAGATAATCAGCTATATCTTGATGACCATTGCTTATTGCTCCAAATAGAGGTTCGCTTCAGGTGTGCTCACATCCAGTTCCGCTCCTTGTTGAACAAGATATTTAACTATATCAAGATGTCCCGAAGAGGCGGCTTCATTAAGAACACCCCCTCCATAGACACCACCCTTACAATTTACAGTAAAGCCACGTTCAACCAATAGCTTTACTATTTGCAACTGTCCTTTTGCCGCAGCGACGTGCAACCATGTACCAAAAGGTGTCATGATGGTTAACAAATCATTTATATCAGACTTAACGAGTTGTGATACTTTGTCAGCATCGCCTGCTTTTATGGCCCTCCGTACTTGTTTAGCATTTTGTATGTTGTCCACAGATTCCCCACTACTCCTTTGATAACCACCAATATATCCCATATAAACTACTATACCATCTGGTTTAACGTTTGACTCTGATTATTGCCTCTTAGACCATTGCATCTCCATCTCCCAGATGATGATCCATACAAAAAAACCTCGAAAGGCATTAGCCATTCAAGGATTCAACGTCGACTCATCACATAGTTGGATGCGATTGGGTGGTACAGGTGTGAACAGGAGGATCTCCGGTTTTAAATAGGGTTTGTCTATATAGAAATGATTTATTATATATCACTCATAAGTCATCAAAACTGCTAAGTTCTTCTTCCCAAAAAGCGCCTTTAGTTAAAGAGTTAGCATCAATGTTTAAAAGCGCCCCAGAAATCCACTTCATCAAATCTTTCGTTGCGTTCTTCTCGAGATATGCTCTTCTTCCATTCACAGCTTTTACTTTTTTTATAAATTCTACGTAGACAAGTAAAGATTCAGCAAACCTTGTAACCGTAGTATTTATGAATACCAACTTATTCTCATCATCTATGCATACGAGCTCTGAGTTCGTTTCATTGATGCATATGAGATATCCGCTACTTGTAAACCCAAAATACAAAAGCTTGTTATATATAGAACCTAATTTCTCATTTTTTTTAGTTAATCTTACTCCTCCACCGTTAGCTGCAGATTCAAAAGTCAGAAACGGAGGAGCAGACTCCGGAAAACCTGCCTTGATTAAAAACTCTTTCGTTTCATGAGGTAATGAAAATGAATTCATTACTTCTTCCTCATAGGTAATCAATCCAGATATGCCTTGATCCCAATCGTCCAGAAAATCTTGTGGTGAATTCATGTAGTATCCCTCCACTATCGATGATGAATTTTCACTTTATGTTTATTCGGCGGTTTCTTCTTCTGGATTTGGGTTATACGATGTTCTTATCAATTTCTTAATAAAGCATATCCCTTATATCCGATATTGCTCTTGAGAAACTACCGACAAGAATTTTACTTTACCATCATTACAACAAGAGACCTTGTCTCCCTTTTCCAGACTCTCTCTACCTATTCATTAGCGCTCATCTTCTGTTTTAAGTACTCAGCGATTTCAGTTTGCCCGAATTGTCTAGCGTATTCACACGCATCCATATTCTTATTATTTTCTACAGTATATCTAATTGAAACATCTATGCCTTGTTCTACTAGATACTCAGCTACTTCTTTATGGCCTCGATAAATGGCTCCAAATAACGGATTTCTTTTTGCTAAGCTCACATCTAATTCTGCACCATTCTCTACTAAACACTTTACGATTTCCAAATGCCCCGCTCCAGCAACCACTCTTAATGGAGAAGCATCAAATATATCACCTTTTGTATTCACATCAATTCCCTTCTGGATAAAAAATTCACTATATGAATATGGCCTTTCTTTGCTGCAATATGTAACCACGTACCAAACGGTGTCATCCAGGTTAGCATTTCTGTTTCTTGTTCAACTAAATCTCTTAAAATATCCAATTGGTCACTTTTTATCGCACTTCTAATATCCATTACGAATTGGGTCTTATCCATAAGGTTCCCTCCTTCAACTACTTTTTCCAGAATCAGCCTCTCTTTCAACTTGCACCAACTGGACTGAAGGCTTCGATAAACAACGCTGAGAGAGACGCGCTGTGTCTATTGAGCAGCTTACACATTTCATTTTCGAGTTCTACTAGTAAAAGGTTTTTAGAAATGGAAGTCCGTTCAACTCAGAATTTATGTATTTCAATCTCGCATCCGGGAGACTTATTGATTAGAACGTCGGGAAGGTCTGGGTCATTCTTTTTTATCTTACATTTTTGGATTTTTGTTAATCCGGGGTCAAAGGAAATGTTTTGAGATTTAAAGTCAAGGCTTAGTAGTTTATTATAAATCTTCGCCAAAAATTCTTGCCATCCCCCTAGTGAAGAAGCGGAATTTTTTTCTGACTTCTCTACTAAACGATAGCCATCAGCATAATGAAACAGTAGTAAACCAGTTCCTAAAACACAAGCTTCATTGTCTAAGATAACTGTTGGTACTTCAAACCCGCTATCCCAATGATAATTACCTGCAAAATAATGAAGGAATAAAGAGTCATCTACATTCTTTAATTGGCTTATTACATATGCTTTATCTGTATGATAAAGTAACTGTTCAAGGAATATAAATTCTGTTTCATCCACAATACCCATCTCCTCGTTTTATTATCTTCTTATAAAAACTCAACTTTTGAATTTTTCCGCAATCTTCTCTTTCCATATTAGCAGTAACTCTATAAATTCTTCCGTTTCAATCTCATTTTCATAAGGTTCAGCCGTTCGATAATGATGCTCGGCCATGGTTACGTCTTTCCTGATCATCACACTTGTTGCGTTTAGTGTAATTTCAACGTTTTCATGCACCCCTTCAAGAACATTCTTGATGTAGCCTATATACTCATCGACTTCTTGTTCTGTAGAAATATCTTGAATGAAATCCGAAAAAACACTCAATTCTTCCGGTAACACAATCTATCAGATCACCAAATGGATCCTCCCTGAATTCATATGAGTACTTCATACACATCCCCTTTTCAATAGTTGTAATGTGGAATAAATATACTCGCGCAATCCTTTGCCATTCCTATATATAAAGAGTATCTAAATTCCACTCCCTATTGTCCAATTTCCTCACAAAAAAAGCCCCCATATTTACCAGGGAGCCTTGATTACTTACCTTTCCCCTCATCACCCTACCAATGTACCCGTCAGAATAATCCGTTGGGTGCCGTCGAGGGTGCAGGTGACGAGGGTGATTTGGTTTTTGTTTGGTTGATCGTCCAGGACGTGGGTGTCGGTGGGATCGATGATGGTGGTGCTGTCGATGATGTATTCGTATGTGGTGCTGCCCTGGTGGAGGAGGACCTTTTCGCCGGCTTCGACTTCAGGTAGCTGGCGGAAGTGGCGGTCTCCCCTGTATCCCCTGTGCCCGGCGATGGTGAAGTTGCCTTTGCCGGGGGTTTGGTCCGATTTGATCTGGGTCAGGGCGATGCTGAGGTTTTCCTGGGTCGGTTCGGGCAGGACCTTTTCCTTCAGGTCGATGGCCGGGATCTCGAGTTCCAGGACATCCTTCAGCTGATCCTCTGACACCTTTAAGTTCCGGACGCTTGAGAGGTCGACCGGTTCTCCTTCTGCCCGTTCGATAAGGGAAAGGGCCTCTTCCAGGGCGGCTGCTTCTTTGTCCTTCTGCCATTCATACACGAATGGGATGGAGAGCAGGATGAGTCCGATCAGTACAAGGGACAGTCCTGCCTTTGTTTTTTTCTTCATGGGCTCATCCTCCACTAGTCAGATCACTCTTCGATTCCGCGTTTCCTTCTGGCCGTGATGACAATCGTTCCTGCCGAGATGAACAGGAGACCTGCGTACATGAGGTAGCGCATCCACTCTTCACCGGTGTACGGCAGGGTGTTTTTCGGTGTGCCGGATGGGGTTGAGTCCATCGGCGTTCCGCTTGCAGGTTCGGATGGTCCGGATGGCTTGGTCGGTGTTGTCGGTTCTGATGGAGTAGTCGGTTTTTCCGGTTCTTCTGGCGGTTTTTCTTTGGCATCGTTTTTGACCACGATGGTGATCACGCCTTCTTGCCCTACTTCCACTGTGAATGGAATCGGCTCATTTGATGCGACATAGCCGTCCGGTGCTTTGGTTTCCACGAGGCTATAGGTGCCTGGCACCAGTCCTTCTATATAGGCTTCTCCCTCTTCATCCGTGGCGACGGACAAGAGGATTTCTCCGTTTTCATCGAGTATGTCGAACTCCGCTCCTTGGAGCTTGCGATCGGTTTGACTGTCGACTTTCAGGATTTTCAGGTTTCCAAGGATCATGAGATTTTCGAAGACGATCTCGAGGGTTTCTTGCTGACCCTTCACGATTTCGAATGGAATCGGTTCGTCATCGAGCTCATATCCGTACGGTGCCTGTGTCTCGATCAGCTGGTAGTTGCCCGGCTTCAGCCCGTCGATGAAGAGTTCACCGTCTTCATCCGTCTCGAGATCCGTTGCCAAGACGTTCCCTTCCCCATCAGTCAGGTCGAACAGGGCGCCCTCAAGGAGGTAGCCTTCCTCATCGATTTTCGTCAAGAGGACCGAGCCTGTTGTCAGGTCATTGATGACCTCCACGTTCAATGCGGTCTCTTGGCCAAGCTCGATCTCAAATGGGATCGGCTCAGATGGGAGGTCATAGCCCGCGAGCGTTTCCGTTTCCACGAACTGATAGCTGCCCGGCTTCAGGTCATCGACTTTGAGTACGCCATTCTCATCGGTGGTCAGGTTCTCTGCAATCAAAGTCCCATCGGTTCTCCACAGATCGAACTTCACGCCTTCAAGGGTGTTGCCCTCTTCCCCTTTTTTCGTCAGGATGACGGATCCCGTGGCACGTTCGTTTTCCATGGTGACCGTGGCAGGGAGTTCTTGATCCGGGTCGAAGACCACTTCCACGTCCACCGGTGTCTCATCAAGTACGTGGCCGAACGGAGCCTTGGTTTCGATGAACTGGTAGTGACCAGGCTTCAGGTTGTCGACGGTGATGATGCCGTCTTCATCCGTGGTCAATCCCTTCCATTCTTCGCCTGTTTCTTTATTTCGGAGTGTGAATTCCGCTCCTTCCAGTGCTTCTTTCTCTTCCCCGACTTTTTGCAGCTGGACCGAGCCGGTCTTCAGCTCATTGATGACTTTCACCTTGGTTGCCGTTTCCTGTCCAAGCTTGATCTCGAATGATATTGGGCCGGTTCCGAGAACATAGCCATCGATGCTTGCCGTCTCGATGAACTGATACTTTCCTGGTTTCAGGCCATCGAATTGAATCTTTCCTTCGGCGTTGGTCTTCAATCCTGTTCCGCCTTGGACCGGTTCACCGTTCTCGCGGACAAGGTCGAAGGTGACACCCTCAAGCAGCTTGTCGTCTTCTCCCATTTTCTCCAGAACAACGGAGCTTGTGGAACGCTCATTTTCCTTGGTGATCTTCACCGGCTCCTTCGGATCGAATGGGATCGCAAAGGTCAGAGGGGTTTCGTCGAGTACATGCCCCTTAGGTGCTGCGGTTTCCACGAAGGAATACGTACCCGGCAGCAGATCGGTCACGGTGATGGTACCGGACTCATCGGTCTTCAGGTCGGTCTTCACCTCTTTGCCATCGGCATCAAGGAGCTTGAAGACGGCATCCGCGAGCTTTTCTTTGTCCTCACCCAGCTTGGTGAGTTCCACGGCTCCGCGTTTCAGATCGTTGGTGATGGTGATTTCAAGCGTTTTTTCCTGTCCAAGCTCGATGGTGAAAGGATGCACGGGATCTTTGCCCACGAGATACCCATCCAGTGTCTGCTTCTCCACGAGCTTGTAATTCCCCGGCTTCAGATCTTCCACGAGGAGGATGCCGTTTGCATCCGTGGTGAGCCCTTTACGAAGCTCTTCTCCATTTTCTTTTTGAAGGTCGAAGGTGACGCCCTCAAGCTTCTTCCCTTCTTCTCCTACTTTGAGGATCCGGACAGATCCCGTCGTCTGGTCATTTTCAAACGTCAGCTTCAGATGCTCCGTTTGGCCTTTGACGATCTCGAATGTGAGCGGCTCACTTTTCAGATCATGCCCCTTTGGTGCCTGTGTCTCAATCAGTTCATAGCTTCCCGGTCTAAGGTCAGTGATGACCAGCTTTCCATCCTCATCGGTTGTCAGATTGTCTCTGCGCTCATCCACGTCCACCCCGACAAGCTTGAAGACGGCATCCTTGAGTGTGGTCCCATCTTCACTCACCTTCGTCAGCTCGACGCCGCCTCTGATGATTTCATTGGTCACGGTGATGGTGGTGGATTCGGTTTGGTCTTTCTTGATGGTGACTTCATATTCCTTACCTGATCCTTTGTATCCGTCAGGCGCCTGTTTCTCAACGAATGTGTAGGTATCCGGTTCAAGGTCCTTGACGACGATCTTACCGGATTCATCCGTTTTCAGGTCGGACCTGACCACTTCCCCTTTGCTGTTCTTCAGATCGAAGACAGCGCCTGGGAGGACGGACTTCGTTTCTTCATCGATCTTGGTCAATTCCACCTGCTGCTTGATCTTGGTATTATCCACGGTGATGGTATTCCCCGGCTTGGCATCATCTTTTGGATCATACGGCTGATCAATGGTCACTTCCTTGGACTCGAAGCCCTTCAGATAACCGTCTGGAGCTGATTCTTCCATGAGGGTATAGTCGCCATAGAGCAGTCGGTTGAATGTGGCGATCCCGTCTTTATCCGAGGTGGCAGTGGCGATGGTGACGCCGCTAACCGGATCTTTAAGGGAGAAGGTCGCGCCTTTCAACACATCCCCGGTCTCTTTGTCGACCTTCTTCACCTTAAGGCCACCGACTTCCCCGCTTCCGTCACCTTTTCCTCCGGTCCTCTGCACGATGATCGATGCTTCGCCTTTCTTCACATCTTCCCTGGCATTTTCACCTTTGAAGTCGACGGTGTTGCTGACTTTCCCACCGACCTTCTCCAGGATGAGTGATTGATACTCGAGGATGTAAGGGGTGGATACGTCTTCCTTGAAGTCGATCGTGAAGGAATCCGGGTCCTCCTTGAGCGTCAGGACGTAATCCTTTCCTTCCGTCAGTTCATCCTTCTTCTTGACGTTCCCGTTCGCTTCCACGGTGGTGGAGTAGAGCTTGAAGGAATCCTTGATCAGCATCTGATTCGGACTCGGTGTATCAAGGATCCTTGCTTTCTGAACGGTGGACTGACCGAAGTTGATGTTGATCTTCCAGTCGATGACCTTGCCGTTCTGTTTCCCGGACTTGGCCGTATAGGTGTCTCCGTTCGGAATCGAAACGGAGGCATTGAGATCCGTTTCCTTCTTCTCTCCATTGTAGACCGTGGCCGTATTCTTGTAGGATGCCTGGACGAGGCTTACATCCTTCACACTGGTCTTGTAGGTGATCTTGTAGGGAGAGTCGACCGGGTTTTTGAAGATGATCTCGAAGCCTTGCTCCCCCTTGTCGTTATCGATCATCTTGACGGTATATTCGCTCGCCGGTACCCGTTCACCGTCCCTCGTGCCGTTGCCTCCACCCGTGAGATCCATCCGGTACACTGCGATGGAATCCTCCACGAGCTTCTGATTCCCCTGCATGTAATCGACCACGCGGAGCTGATCGAGCTGCTTCAGGTTATAGTTCACGCCGACATTCCAAGTCAGGAGCTTATCGACGGCATTATAGGACCCGTTCTTGAAGCCGTTGAACTGGGTATAGGAATCCGGGGTGAACCGGGAGATGGCCTCCAATGTCCGGTCTTTCCCCTGCTCATCCTTCCAGAAGAGCTCGGCTTTGTTCTCCAGATACTTTTTCCCTATATCCGCTCTCTTCTCGTAATCGAATGCGGTCGTATAGGTGATGCGGTGTGCGGTACTGATCTCCTTCAGGAAGACGATTTCGAAGCCATCCTCCACTTCTTCGAGGGTATAGTCCGTCCCTTCGACGAGGGTTTTCCCTTTGGTCTCGATCTTCAATGTATCCCGTTTGAACGTGAGACCTTTATTCGTGAAATCATCCTTGAGGACGACATTCTTCATGAGTTGCTCATCCAGGTTGAAGTTGATCGTCCATGGGATTGTTTTGTCTTTGTAATTCGGTGAGCCGTGGTGCTTGAATAGGATCTGCTGGCCGATCGTCTGGCCTGCATCCTTCCTGATTTCACCCGTCGTCACTTCATTGACGATGTTTTCATTTTCATAGACGCGGTCGATGGATTTCGTTTGATAGGTGATCTTGTAGGCTGCATCAATATCCTGGTTGAATTGAAGGGTGAACCCATTGCGGTTCCCATCGGATTTGTCCACCACGTCGTAGTTCGTGAACGGGGTGCTTCCTGCTTCATTTCCGTTCTCATTGATTGTGATTTCATTGACCGTCAGGGTGTCCTTGAGCAATTCCTGTGATCCATTGAAGAAATCTTCGAGGACGGCATCCTTTTGGGCGATGTTCTTTTGGTTATAGTTATACCGGACTTCCCACGTGATGAGCTGTTTGGCTGCATCATATCCGACGACACGCTTCTGAAGCGGCTGCCCCCTCTGGACCTTCACGGTGGCTTCTGCCGATTTCTCCCCGCCGTCGGAGGTCAAGGTCGCCTTATTCTTGAAGTCGGTTTGATCTTCATCCGTCACATTCGTTTCGTATACGAGGCGGTAAGCAAGATGGATATCATCATTGAAGTCAATGGCGAAATCCTGCCCGCCTGCCGTCTTCCCGATCGTATAGTCACCTGGTGATACTTCTGATCCCAGGGTCGTTTCCCCGTTCAGCTTCGTCTCCAGATGATAGAGCTTGATCGAGCCTTCCTTCAGCTCCTGCCCTTCCTGGATCGGATCTTCGAGTCTCGCATTCTTCAAATCTCCAAGATTCTTATTAAAATCGACCGTCCATTTGATCGTTTCGGCATTATAGGCACGATTCGGCTCGCCTTTTTTGCTCACATCAGCGCCTTTTGATGGATAGTCGATTTCGATCGTAATGGATTCCTGACCCTCGATGGGCGTGATGACGATCGTCTTATCTTCCGTCACGATCGTCTCTTTATCAAGCTCTGTCCATACTTCCAGCGTTCCTTTGATATTGGAGAACTGCTCGATGAATTCCGTGAATTCGACGGTTGCTTCTCCCTGCTTGTTCACAGAGAAGTAGCCGACAATCTCATCATTGAACCGCATTTCGGAACGGACGATCTCATCATAGATCTTCAGCTCCGGTGGCATGTTGAACTGGAACACGTCCCCACCCTTATAGCCATGACCATTCTTCAGGGCCCATTCGTACTTCACCGACACAAGGGAGTCGACGGTCGGCTTATCCTGTGGATTGCCTTGGCGGTCTTCGAAGGAAAGGGTCGCTTTGGTGAGAATGTTTTCTGTGATGATCCCATCCACGGCCGCGCTTTTCTTTACTTCTTCTTTCTTTTCTTTCTCGTCCTCTTCTTTCACTTCCTCTTTGGCCGGTGCGTCGGCTTCAGCGGTCTCGTCCTCGACCGTCTCCTCTTTCACCGCATCCTCTTCGGTAGGGGCCTCAGCTTCAGGCTCCTTCACCTCTTCGTTCACAGGTGCCTCCGTTTCTTCTTCCACAGGAGGTTCCACTTCCTCTACCTCACTCACAACGGAAATGGAGATCTTCCCATTCGCTTCAGGATGCTCGGCTGCCGCTTCATTGAAGACTACCTTGAGGCCCTCCCCATCAGCCGTATATCGACCGATGGCCTCATCACCGGCAAGAAGTTCCCCTTCCTGGGCCACTTCCACCTTAAGAGGTTCCGGGATCTCCTTGTGATAAGGTTGATCAGCTGTAACCGTAGAACCCTCGAGGGTCCAATGGACGTTCATGCTTGTAATGTTCTGTGACCCATCGTTCTGTACGGTTTCTCCCTCATCGGTCACGTATTCGACCGTTTGAAAAAGATCCTCTGCTGTTCCTTGTGCCTGCGCTCTCGGTGAAAAGATCCCTGTAGCCAATGTCTGGAGTATGAGCATGACAATCAGTGAAACGGATAAGCTTCTTTTCATCTTCCCCATCCTTTTTTCTGTAATTTGCCTTCCTAGCCAACGACCTGAACGTGGACATCACCTGAGCGGATGAGCATTCAAACGAGTAGAAAAATAGGTTTGATCAGAGCATGGTTCTTCAGGAATATGTAATCGTGTTGACCGCATTTCCGAGAGCAGACGAGAGACACGGCAATATGATCCAAGCGAGTGATCAGTACGCACATCAGGAAACCACCATCCAAAAATCATCAACATCCATCTTACAAACGCCTCCAAAAACAAGTCAATGGACTCAACAAAAGCTATCAAAACTACTAAACAATCAACAAATACCGACGAACCACCCGACAAAATACGATAAAAAGAACATAAATCACCTCATTTTGTTCTTTATAAAGAATTAACTAGATGCTACCATCCGGTTATCCGTATTGTCAATGTTGTTTGTGGATTGATTTTTGTTGGAATATAAATGGGAGTTTGATATAAGGAACATAGTAATTTTCTAGTGAGGGGATATAGTGGAAATTCTTACACGGATTCTGTAGGCAATTACGGTGGGCAGTATACTTTTCAAATATTACGATTACATAAGCCAATAAAAAAACCTCGAAAGGCCAAAAGCCAATCAAGGTTCCTACAAATGCAAGCTATTTACTTACATATAATACAAATTCGTCTACAGAGGGTTCAAATCTTCTAGGATTTCGCTCCTTTATTTCATTCACAACTTGCAAAACCATTTCTTTTATACTGTCATCAGCGGTTGAAATGACCTTCTTATATTCTTTGAAAGAGGGTTCATGATTTAATATTCTTTTATGAAGGGTTTTTGCCCACTCTTTAGCATGAGGTAACATATAAGGTAATGATTCAGCTAATTCTTTTAAAGATTGCTCTGAATCAAAAAAATCATCATAGGACTCAATTGCCTGAATCAACCCAAACATCACCTCATCATTTTCAGTAGCATCGTGAAACCCCAGACACAAACTTCTTATGAGATTCAATTCTTTTAAATCAAAGATAATAGAAATCGCCTGTTCGAATGCTGTAATCTCTTCTTCATTTCTTAGCAATCTGTTATCTATTAATGTTTGAGTCAACTCTTCATCGTTCACTATTCCCCCCCCTCACCTTACTAACATTTCTATTTGTTCTAGTACACCTTTGTCACACTTACTTTAGTATCCAGGTTAATCCATCTGCTTTTCTTCTATCCTCACGATTCTTATATGTATAATGCCAATAATAAATAAACTCTCTAGAGCATAATTAATGGATTAATAGGTCTTTACATTTGCATGGATGAGTTCAATGAACCAGTAAACTTTATCTTTACTCATCTTTCTCTTGCCGTGATTCCTTATAAATTCTTGGACATGATCTATATGATCCTCGTTCAAAATATACGTTAATTCCTTATACAGTCTTATTCGATAATCAATTTGCTCCTCATTAAAAACATTAACCAATTCCTCTAATCCTTCATAGTTTGCGCTTTCATTAAAATAACACTCCAAGAAATACTTAAATATTTCAAGTTTGCTCTCCAAATTCATCTAAAATCACCAATCCAATTTATTATGGAATCGATTCAGTTACCTTTTTAAGTCAGAAAACCGCTTAATCCTCTTGTTAAATTAATCAGATCTCTAATAAGCCACTTAATAAAGTTAAAGTAACTCTACTCCCACCTGATTAAAAAATGTAACTTTGAACCTTTCTTTCCCATCCGAATAAACTCTCAATATTCCGTCATCTTTTTTTATACTTGTCACATTGCTAAATTCACCCTTAAATCCTTAAACGTGATACTTAAGTTGACCGTCTGTTTGTACACATCCATCTCATACATGTACATAAGTTCACCGTCATCTAAATTTCCAGTTATACTTATTGGTTCACTTTGAAAAAGTTCTAATAATTCATACTCACTATACTCTATAAACATTTCCCCCCACCCTTATAATGACATCACCTGCTTCATTTGAACCAAGGTTCGTATCTATATATCCTCTTCCCATGCTTCTTGTGCATCCACTAACCTTTGATAAAGAAAATCATAAAAATTCTTTGATGTATTGTAGTCATCAAGCCCCGTTGGCCTATTCCATGCTATTACCGGGCACTCATGATTGTCCATTTCACTAACATTTAGACAATAAGCATATTCTCCAGCATCTTCAATAATTACTAAATCCTTGCCCATTCCTAAATCTCGATATTTCTTCGTCGTAACAACAACAGGAGCTCTATTTGACTTAGCCACTCCTAAAATATTCATTCCAAATAACCCACCAGAACCATAGGTAGTTAAGAACCATATATAACTTTCTGGTAGTTCCACCCCTAGCTCATTCTGTAAGGTATGTATTTGACTCTCATCTACCCCACCTGTAAAGTCATCTGATTCCTTATGTTCATTAATAAACTTTAGTAATTCATTTTTTGTCATGGTGAATCCTCACGATCTACATACGTTATTCATATCTACTTTAAAGTTTTAGTCATGCAGCTTATCAAGAAATTCCGAAAACGTTGTTGCAACATAATATACATTTTCTCTGGCACGCTCTTCAGCTTGTTCTTCCGTTAGACCCTCATCTTTCATTAACATTTCTTTTTCCCAAGCATTTTCATGTTCCCAAAAGACTATGACTGGATTACTTTCATGATTTTTATAATCAAAGCATAGTAGGTTCCCTGCTGGGTCAAATGCTATGGGAATAATTTTCTCAGGAAGAGTATCTTTGTACTCGTTAAATACTTCTACGATGTTTTCGATAATGTACCCTAAAGGTTATAAGCTACAGGAAAATGATAAAAGTACCATGCTAGACTTTTCATCCCGGATTCGCCGTTTTTACTATACCTTCCTTATTTTGAAAAGTATAATCCCTTGGAAGCTTAACCTTGATCAAAGGAATCTTAATAGAGAATTACCATCTATCATCTGGACTATCTTCATATTCCGCTACATCATAAAATCTCATTTCATTATTCTTATACTGACCTTCTGTTGTTTCAACATCATATTTCATATTGTAAATTAGTATTGCACAATTAAATTTTTCACTACAGTCCATATTATCGATTTGGCCTAAAAATTGATCAGAGTAAGAAAATCCACCTAATAATTCCTTAATACTATTAGCATGTTCACTAGCCCACCCTTTTTCTACTCCATCCCGATCATAATAAGATAAGCTGAAGTCTTTTTCAAAAATGGAAGGAATACTATCCCCATCATCTGTATATTTGTTAGTTGTATACTCCACCAACTCTTCCTCGCTGGTAAAATTCCCAATCCATATTGATACATGATCCTTCATACTTTTATTACCTCCTATCCAACTGGCAATCGCGTCTAACCCTACAAAAAAGTGATAGTTTGGATGCAGAATGGTAGATAGTAATTCTTAGTCATGTAACTTATCAAGAAATTCCGTAAATGTTGCTGCTACATAAAATACATTCTCTCTGGCACGCTCTTCTGCCTGCTCTTCCGTCAGACCTTCTTCTTTCATTACCATTTCTTTCTCCCACGCATTTTCATGTTCCCAAAAGACTACAATGGGGCTTCCGGGATTATTTTTAAAATCTAAGCAAATTAAATTTCCAGCAGGATCATTCGCAATAGGGAAAACTTGATTGGGAAGAGATGATTTGTATATTTGATACTTTTTAACAATGTACTCGCTACTTTCTCTATCAAAACTAAATAAACCCCCAAAACACCGCTCTACTTCTCCTACAATAAATTCCTCTGGTAGTACACTTGCACCTCCATTTATCTTTGCACAATCAATGTAATCTTGAGGTAACTTAAAGCCTATTTGTACTCCACATTCTTTTATCTCAGCTTCTGATACTTCTGAATCAGCATACTCCCACTCTAAATCTTTTCTCACCTAATCCCCTCTTCCCAACATTGATGCTGCCCTGTTAGATTTTTCATCTTGGATTCCCGTTTCAATATCCATAATATAGGTCACCTCTTAAAAGAACACCATAGAAGAGAGATAAATTACGAATCAATAAACCCTCTCCATTCCTCGCACTTATTGTAAGTTAATTTCCATTTTATTTTACTCGTTCAATGCCATCTACTCAAGATTTTCCCCCGCCAGGTTTATGCGTTTTAGAGTCTAATAGTTGCATCTCTCTACTATAACTATTACCAATGGAATGTAAAAAGATGATTCCTGTATCGTACAGAAATCATCTTTTTCAATTACACTGATTTTTAATAAAAGGTACAAACCAAGGTCCATGATCAATCTAGGTTAAAACAAAGCCATATAAGCAAACGTTTAATTAGCCGTTACTATCATTTTCTTCTACAATTTCTAAAAATAAATCTTGTAGTTCGCCTTCTGTGCCGTTAGAATCAAGCAGTAATTCGGGTTCTACGGGACAATCTTTTAAAGTGGAACTCCCATCAATTACTCCTAGCATATTTGAAATGGTACCAATCATGGTTTGTTCAATTATTCTCATGAAAGTATTTTTCTGTTCATCATTTAAACCATCGTAAAGACTAGTAGCTTCTTTCCAATACCCATCTGTTTTAGGAGTAACATTCGTTGTTCCATACATGTACTTGTATAGTTCGAGGTTCTCTTTAACAATCGTTTCATAAAGTGATCGAACAAAAATCTCATTCATACTATTTCCTCATTTCTAGATACATTTGTTGATCAATTCATTAAGTTCTTGTTCTTTTAAACAGTATTCGCTATAAAAGACAACCGAGTTCTTTATAGTTATCTACTATTGAGAAATCACTTACTCCGAAGATGGATTATAATCAATCTCCATTTTACTAAACCCCTCTAATACTTTTTCTTTCCTATGAAAAGGTTTAACCTTGATAAAGCTAATTAATGTTATCCAAGATCATCATATGCATCACCTAGTGATTTAAAATTATCCCTTAACCAATACCAATATTCCCCCTTACTATCTATAAGCCTTTCTATTAAATCTGTGTACGATGTTGCAATAATTTGTGATTCTCCAACAAGTCCGTGTCGGTCAAAGAAGCTATCATAACATTTCCCTAGTCTATCTTTATTAAGCTCAATTGTTAAATATTCATCCTTACCATCGTTGCATATGATATACCAATTTGACGAAATATCTTCCTCGCATAATTCTCCCACAATTATTGGATTGGCCAATACAAATTGATCTGGAGATACAAAATAAATGGGATAATCCTTATTCTCGAATAACACTAAGCCCCCGCAAAGACTATAAAACTCTTTTACATCTTCAGGTAAAATATGCTTTGTTTCATCAATTGTCGGTAATCCAGTTGGTTCTAAGACATAACAGTGGGATAGAGCCCCGATATGTGAAATTAATTCTTTTATCTTTGACATATACTTCTCTCCCTATAGGTATATCGAATAAAGGCATTGTCGTATTCTTGTCTAGCTGGATCTTTTCAGTAAGTCCCTACATCAGTTATACAGATTGCCAATAATAAAATTGACCTTATTCAGCTTTTGCTAAACAAGGTCATTTGTCCATATTAAAACTCTTCTTCCCATGCTTCTTTTGCATCCAATAACCTTTGTGATAAAAACTCATAAAAATTCTTTGCTGTATGGTAGTCATCAAGTCCACCTTGTCTATGCCATGCTATTACTGGGCACTCACTGTTTTCCATATTACTAGTGTCTAGACAATAAGCATATTCATTAATATCTTCAATAACAACTAAATTCCCACTCATTCCTAAGTCCCTATATCTTTCTGTTTTAATAACAACAGAAGCTATATTTGATTTAGCCACCCCTAAAATATCAACACCCAATAACCCACCAGATCCATAATTAGTTAAAAACGACTTATAGCTTGCTGGCAGTTTTAACTGTAGGGTATTTTGAACACAGTCTACTTGTTTTTTATCTACTCCACCAGTAAAGTCGTCTGATTCCATATTCATCTTAATAAAATGGGTTAATTCCTCTTTATTCATTCTAAATCCCTCCTTATACGACCGGTAATCCCTTTGCACCTCATTTTATTACACGTTCTTAAGCTGCTTGTTTGGTTTTACCCTCATTGCTGTGTATTAATATAGTCTCTAATGAGTTTTACATCATTTGCCCTCTTTTCATCAGGAGAAATTTCTAACTTTTTGTACTTCCATATAATCAATCTCTCATAGTGATTAGTATTATTTTCTTCCTCTAACAAAGTATAATCAAATTCAACATCAAATTTACCAGTTGAACACAGCTCAAATGTAACATTAGTCCAAGGTTCCAGATTATTACTTTTGAATTTTTCCCATAACTCTCTAAAGATACTGTCCAGAAGATTTAGTTGACGGTCAGTCTCGTCTTCATCAACACCTTCCATATCTTCAATATCTAAACTGTATATTGGTTCCTGCTTGCTTTTCGGATAGTAAAAAAATACCGTCGAATCACTATATTCATCAACTTCTGAATATACCAGTACTTTCGACCATGGTTCTGGAATAATATTGTTTAATTGCATAGCTGCTTTTTGATAGATACGTTCCAATTTCTCTGTATTCATTTAGGTTCCCCCATACATCTAACTATCTTGTGTTTGTTATAATTCAACAAGCACCCCATAGATAGACTGTTATCGTGACTGCTCTAAAGTGTAAAGCTTAAAAGAGTCTGTGTTAATAATTATCCTTCCCACTCTTTAATCATGTAACTTATCAAGAAATTCCGTAAATGTTGCTGCAACATAAAATACATTTTCTCTGACACGCTCTTCAGCCTGCTCTTCCGTTAAACCTTCATCTTTCATTACCATTTCTTTTTCCCAAGCATTTTCATGTTCCCAATAGACTATGACTGGATTACTTTCATGATTTTTATAATCAAAGCATAGTAGGTTCCCTGCTGGGTCAAATGCAAATGGAACTAATCCAGTTGGCAACGCTGCTTTATAACTGTTAAAAACATCTACAATATATTCATCATTGGCCTGGTCATATGACAATAAAGTACCAAAGACTTTCTCTACGTTCCCGACATGGTATAAATCTGGTTCTACATTTGCACCATTATTTAGAGCAACACATTTTATATAATCTTCTGGAAGCTTAAATCCTAATTCACTCCCGATTTTTTTTACATATTCTTCACTTACTGCTTTATCAGCAAATTGCCATACAATTTTACTCATCCAATATCATCTCCCTGAAAATCATATCGATCCTAGTCAGTAACATTAATATAGTGTGTATCCTAGGAGTAATAGTTAACTTTGGATTTGTAATTTCTTTAAAACTTCTGTCCGTAAATCACTCTCAATCTTCCCATTCTTATAATCATCTAAGAAAAGATTCATTCTCTGAATGTAGCGATTTGAATCTTTTATACATGTTGCGAAACAATCCGTGAAATGCTCTACCAATGTATCATCAACTAAAGCAATGGGTTCTGGATAATAGTTTACACCTTCTCTTTCATATGCTTTTTTACTAGTATATGCAACTGTATCAATAACACAGTTCCAAGCTAGGTCATCTTTTTGATTAGCTGACATCTCTTGAATTATTGTTATACCATTTTCCTCATCGTCTAATAACTCATAAAGAATATCCCCTATATTTTCTTTCTCTTTTAGCCATTCCCAACATTTAAATAAAACTTTCTGAGCTAAAATTTGATCTTCCTTTTGAGAAAATACCGGTACTACGATTTCTGAAAGTCCAAGAAAAAAGATTAATTTTTCATCTTCTTTTACATCACTATTTTTAGTAATACACATACTTAACCTCCTCCACAGGTATCTCTTAAAGCATTTGCGTTTGCCCAAGCAGATCCCAATGATTTTAAGCGTTTACAATTCAGTGTAACTAGCGAGGATCTATTAAAGTGCGTACCTAAAGTTCTTAAAATCTTTAAGATTGGATGCAGCCTTTGGAAGGATCTCAGCTTTTCCACCTGCTCTAATGTGACGATGGCACATTGGTTTTAATATTTTCCTTTATTGTAGTCCCCAAACACTTACCTCATAAAAATATTCCGCTCGTTCAATACACAAACCAAAATTAAAATCTTCTGCAACTAGAATAAAATCTCCATATCCAATTGAAAACTTTGTTAACTCCATAAATTTATTTAAGGAATTGAATACTTCACTAACATTAACTAATACTGCTTCGATTTCTTTTTCTCCAAAAAACAATAGTCTCCCTTGTTTTGGTATTACTTCGATCGCAATAATCGTATCATTTAACAATTGTATTGATTTTAGAAAATGTTCTTTGTAGCTATCTCCATGCAATTGAACCTTATTTCCCATTGTATTTAGTAGTGAAAACACATTTTCACAAAATAAATCATTATCTTCAATATTTAAAAAAGGTTCCTCTATAAGATTAATGAAATTCATTTCTTTCACCAAATGCTTTCTTCTACTTTGTCTTTTTAATAGCTCCATTTTTGTTTTTCTTTCGTCACTCATCATAATCACCTTTCTCCTGATCGATCCTTCTTCAATGAAAAAATCCAATCAAAGTCCAGGATATTGATTGGATCGCTCTTTTCCAATCGACTTCCCTTCAATGCATCAGCATAGCGAGGAATTCTCCCAATATATACTCATGTCTTTAATCTCGAAACGTTGATGTTGATCTAATAGATCTAACAGGCCATTTACTAAAAAGCCATTTGGTTCATGTGCATATATACTGTTTGGTTGTTCAATTGCTTTCACATCAACCACATGTTTCTTTAGTTCTCGTTGTATTAACACTTTTTCCATATCAGAGCGCCATAAGCCATAACCGAGATGTATTTAGTACAATAACTTTATTCACTTGATGAGATGCAATATCCGACAATAGCTCTTGTAGACCTTCACGTTCAACTGTTAATCCACCTTCAGCTACTGTCGCTCCTCGTCTTCAAAGCCAGGTAACTTTATGATAGAATTCATTATGCACGTATCTCCTATATCTTTTTTCTTGTTTCTCGACAATTCAAGTATAAAAGACTAGGCGATTACGTGCATTTTTTGTGCCATTAAATTGAGGACGAACCCCAACAATTATTATAGAACCAAAACTTTAGTGCTATTTTATATTTACGCTAAAACGAAAAAAAGCACTCGTTGCCTTTAATCGACAATCAAGTGCTTTGCTTTAAGTTCACATTTTTTGTAATTTTTAAAGTCACTAGTCGGTTTAAGTTTGTACGTACAATTTTGATACCAAGAATATGAAATCTTTTGTATTTCATGACAAATAGTACGTTTAAACTAACGAACTTGTACGAGCTATTTGTATGGTACAGTACCAATAAATTTAATTTCTAAATTCTCGGATTCAACTCCACTTTTCGCTTCATTGTATTGAAAATCATAGAGTACAATAACAGAATTAATACTGTATGCTAATTTATCGCCATTTATTAACTCTTTTATTTTAGGGATAATTAGTTCACTATAAGAAAAATCATTTAAAATATCGTCTACATTATTTTTGGGACTGTCATAAAAACAAATTTCAATGTTATCTTCATCATAATAACCAAATTCAAATTTTGTTCCAAACTTTGAATCTATTGAATCTCCATCTTCCGTATATTCTATATCAACATACTCCTCAAGGTTTTCAAACGATTTAGAAACTCCAAACCACACTGAAGCCACTCCACTATATTCCATATTATCACTCCTCATTTTTTTAGAGTACCTGGTAATCCTTCTACTCCACCCTTGTATCTATAATGAGACCACATCTGTAACCTTCTTACAAATGTATCATAGTCAAGTGATGTGTCTATTATTTCTAATATTTCGTTATGCGCTCGCTTAGAACCCGGAGCACGATGATGTTTCCCTGGTGGATTTATAAACTCAACATCTTTTGTTGGTGTTCTCAATTTCTGGATTTGTTTAGCACTTATCCCCCAACTTTTAAAAGTAGGTGCTCTTGCAACCATTAACCATTCATGTAATTTTCCAGGCGATCTCAATCTTGAAGAAATTACTTTTTTAACTTCAGGATTAGCCCACGCTATCTCTAATTCATCTAAAGTTATATTGTCAAACCACCTAATAAACTCACCATCTCTTACGCTAGGAATATCTTTTGGGTTATAAATATTAGTACGTGATGTAATTTCAACAAAATTATTTTGAATGACATCCGATTTTCTTTGATTCGGAGTTTGACTTTTTACTGTAGTTTCAACCTTCCCCTTACCTTTCCCACTAAACCGAACAATCGTATCCTTAGCCTTCCCAACCATCTCACGGGCTGACTTACCAATTCCCTCAGTTATCTCTCCAACCGTCTTACCTGGCACTTGACCCATATTCTCCAACACCGGATCAAATCTATTTAGTTGGCCAAATACATTAAAGTTCAAGCTGAGTTCAATGTTCTTCACATTCTCCGCCGTTTGCTTCAAATATGCCGATGTTTTAGCAATTGGTCCCTTAATGACGGTGTTGTAGCTGGCTTGTGCCATTTTCTTGAGGACGGCGGGGTTGAGGACGTTTTTGGTTTGTTTGATTACCTCGGCTCCGTTCTCAATGAGTTTAAGAGCTTTCAGGCCCTTTACTCCCATTTTCCCTAGGAGAACCACGCCTTTGGCCGGTGGGAAGAGGGTGGCGAGGGTCATTCCGGTGGCCATGGCGCGCTGCCAACCGGTGATTTTTTTGCCGGTGACGGGGTCGTATTCGGCCAAGATCCGTTCTGCATCGTATACGCCTAAGAGTTCGAGTCCAAACTCTCCGGTTTTATCCCAGCCATTTTTGTCAGCTTCCAGGATTTGAGCCCGTGTGAGCATGACGCCCTCTTGGAGTTCATCGAGTTTGGATTGGTATTTCTTCATGTGGTGTTCAAGCTCTGCTTGTACGTCCTTAATTCGCCCAGTATTGGCCTGAGTGATACCAACGAGGAAAGAGCTAAACGTCCAACTCAGTTTACCTAGGGCATCGTCCACCTTGTCTTCTGATTTCTGGATGCCATCGGCCAATTCCTTTAACTGATCAGGATCGACTTTGATCTCTGTCATTTCAGCTCCCTCACTTTCTCAAAGAGCCGATCGATTTCGCTATTTATTTCAGCCATGAGTTCCCTATGAACATCATACACAATCTGCTCCGTCTGGTTCAATTCTTCCACTAACGAATCATATGCTTGTCGGGTTTTACCGCTCCATTCACTGGAATAAGTCTGATTGGTATGGCGAAAGAGCCCCGCGCTGTCTTCAAATTCTATGAGGGCTTCCCTAACATTTTCAAGATTATTGGTCAGGGCCGCCGCCTCAGCCAAATATTTATTCCGCTTTAGCTCACGTTCCACTTCTTTTAAGACGTCTAAGATAACAAGCCCTCCCTTTTACAGTATTCTTCCAATTCTATTCTACTGGAAAACCACTACCATCTGAATGGTTCATATGAACCGAATGTGATAGTTATAACATGTGAAGAACTCACTAAAATGTTGCCATTAGGATCGTTCAACAAGGTAAGGTCAAATGGACCATTTTATATCACCTGTGTATTTAGAAGGAAGATACTATCCCCTCTAAATATCCAACAATAGCCAAACCGCACTCTCTCCTTGCCATAGACTAACCTCGATTCCTGCTGTCGAAATCAATTGAATCCCACCGAAAATTCAGTTTTTATTTTCCATAAAAGGTTTTAATCTGGTAATATAAGGTGAGAAACGAAGGGGTAGGATGAACGGGTTTGGCCCTCTCCTGTTGTAAAAGTAGTAGACAACCAGATGATCCTGGAGGATTTACATATATTTTTGAAAGCTTAGGAGGAAGTGCGATGGCTCGGCGCAGACGATTGAATCGAAGGGGGAAGATCGCGGTGGGGCTTTTGGTTGCCCTGACTGCGGCTCTGTTCTTCTTCCTCGGGGGAAATGATGAGGATGAACAACGGAAGCCTGTGAAGTCGGCTTCCGCCGGTGTGGTGAAAGAGATCCCAACCGTTGAGAAAAGTGATCTTTACCTGACTTTTGACGACGGTCCGTCGAAGGAGTCGGGGCGTCTTCTTGACCTACTGAATGAATTCAATATGAAAGCTACCTTCTTCATGCTCGGGCCGCATATGGAGAATGATTCCGATGTTGTCAAGCGGATGAAGGAGGAGGGATTCGGGCTTGCCCTCCACGGGACCTCCCATCAAACAGAGGACATCTACAGCGGACCTTTGGCGCCGCTTCATGAAATGGAGGATGCTCAAGCCATTCTTGAAGAACAGACCGGGGTTAGGTCCTCGCTCATCCGTCTGCCCTACGGGAGCGTTCCTTACCTGACGGTGGAAATGCGCGGGAATCTGGCTCAAAAAGGGTTCCGTATATGGGACTGGGATATCGACAGCCGTGACTGGGAGCTGAAGGATGAGCGTTTTATCCAGCACACCATAGAAAGGATCGAGCATATGATCGATGCTGGAGAAGCGCCGGTCGTCCTCCTCCATGACCGACCCGAGCTCATCGACTACCTGCCTGAGCTCCTCCGTTACATTGAAACCAAGGGATACAAGACAGGCGTGTTGACCGAAGAGATGCAGCCGGTGACGTTTCATTGTGAGGGACGATGCCATTCCTATGTGGCGAATGAGGGGTAAACCGTAAGAACCGAATGGATGCAGTCCGTTCGGTTCTTTTCATTTGTAGAAAGATGCTTGCGAGGTTGTTTATTTCCGGGCTTTGTTCCCTTTATAGAATACAGTCCCTTGGCTGAATACACGCAAAGGAATGATGGCTACCCATGATCACCTTACTTTCGACCACCTACATCGTCCAGTCCGGAGACACATTGTATAGCATCGCACGGCGCTTCGATGTGACCGTAGCACAACTGAAGATATGGAACGGGCTACCGTCGGATACCATCCAAGTCGGACATGTTCTCGTCGTCAGTGCCACTCCGGAAGCGGACCGTCCCCTAACGACTTACACGGTCAAGGCCGGAGACACGCTCTACAGCATCGCCGGGCGCTTTGAGATGACCCTGGATGAAATCATGAGTCTCAATGGCATTACCGATCCGAGCCGCATACAAGTGGGACAAGTCCTTCAGGTGTATGACAACAGCAGCGAACCCGCTCCCGAGCTGACCACCTATGTCGTCCGAGCCGGCGATACCCTCTACAGCATCGCACGGCGCTTCGGCATGACCCTTGATGAAATCATGAGTCTCAATGACATTACCGACCCTAGCCGTATCCAGGTCGGGCAGGTCCTTCAGGTCTATGATAACGGAGGGAACGGGGAAGCACCGGTGCGGGTGACGGCGAGTCAGCTGAACGCAATCGGCTGGTCTTACAATTATCTATCCGACAGCATCCTAGCAGATCTGAATCTCTGTTTGGAGCGATTCCAGGTCACAACCAAATCCCGCTTATGCCATTTCCTGAGCCAGTGCAGCCACGAGTCCGGCGCGGGCCGCTATACAGCCGAAATTGCCGACGGCTCTGCCTACGAAGGCAGACAGGATCTCGGGAACATTTACCCGGGCGACGGGCCGAAGTTCAAAGGCGGAGGATACATCCAGCTCACCGGACGCTACAACTACACCCTCTTCTCACAGTCCGTCGGTGATCCGGAGATCGTCAACCAGGGCGTTTACTACGTCGCTGAACATTACCCGTGGCAAAGCGCCGGCTTCTGGTGGGAGCTGAACAATATGAACGCCCTTTGTGATACCAACCCGACGGTGCGTCAGGTCACGCTGAAGGTCAACGGAGGAACCAGGGGATTGGAAGAGCGGACGCGGTATTATGAGAGATGTGTGGCGATCTTTTAGTTATCGCGATTTTCATAAAAATAGAAAGAGAGTAGTCCAAGTGACATTGAGACCACTCTCTTTTTAACGATTTCTGCGTTTCGACCTATCCACCGATAAGCATGACCAGTTGATTCACCCCGTCATGGAATATCAGCGCCATAATGAGGAAGACGACCGTGATCAGCGCTCCAACCTCTCTAAGTGACCACTTCCCTGTAGCCAAGGCAGTTGACCTCTTAACCCCTACAGATAGATCAGTCGGCAATTGATCTGCACCCTCTACCCTTCCCACTTTCAACCATTGCTTCAACTCTTGCTTCATCAGCATTTGGATATCACTTGGTGTAAGAAAATCAAACTCCTTATCCGTTCTCACATCCTGCAAGGTTTTATCAAAGAGGCTGTCCATGATGGCATGACTTAGTCGACCGGTCCTGGTAAACTCTGTTTCAATAAGAGTAATAGAATGAGAGCAATTCTTAAGGATGCTGTTGATTTTAACCCTGGCTTTATTTCGCTTTATAAGCGTTTCATCCACCACACTTATGCCCCCTTTTAAACGTGACTATTGGCACACCCACTCTTACCTTACCATAAATCCCTCATATGTAAATATAAGTAAATTTAATCTTTGGTCATTTGTCAAAGCATTTAAAATAGCCATATGGAGATCCCATATGACTTATCTCATTATTGAACTCAGCCAACATGTTACCAACGGGGATAGGTAGCCCCATCTCCTTCTCTCACAATCCCAACGCTCACATGAAGAAGTATGGGATCCTCTCAAACGTTGACTACCGGCACTTCACCTGGGAATACGAGAATCCTTTTAAACACAATAAAAAGAGATGGCGATTTAACCCAATGAATCGCCATCTCTTCCTTAAGCCGTTCTTAATCAGCCCTGCTAAGAAAACTGATCCGATGTTTTCAACGGGCATTCAATCTGGTGAAGCCGCAAGCCCCATCTCATGCATGAGTCGAAGAATGGTTTTGGGATCGTGTTGAAAGCCCATCATCTTCAAATGTTCTGTCACCCGCCGATAGGCGTAGCGCCCCTCGTACGTATGGGAAACCAGAAGGATCTGCGCTTTGACGTCGGCATATTTGTCCGGGCGATCTAGCCGCTGCTCCCAATAATAATAAGTGCTACGAGGGATCTTCGCTACTTCCACAAGAGACATAACATCATATTGATCCTTAAGTTCCTGGATTACTCTTGCCTTTGTCTTATTGGAATACTGTTCTTGCTCACCAGCAAGCCTGATTAGACACTTTTCGTAGTCAGTTACAATAGAAGAACATGATACTCCACTTGAATGATTGGATGACCACTTCAATTTTGTCGACATTGTCCAGCGACTCCTTAATTTTAAGAGAATTTCTCATGAGAGGTTTGGCAACTGGTTCAACACGGTTTCCCTTAAACCAGTGACATCCACCTTTATATCGGCTGAATTTTCACATAGTTAAAGAGTGATACCTATACCGTTTCTGCAAAAAATTAATCTATGATTAGATAGAACAAAAAGACGTCAGCATCGCCTATAAGCATTTCGATGATGATTGATCTTCAGTCCATTACCCGCTCCTATAAAGCATTCCTCATAAAAAAAATCCGACACTGTTAGGCTGGCTAACAATATCGGAACTTCACTCCAATGTATGACTCGTACTCACTCCACCACTTCCACCGGCTTATCGGATTGAACAGTCGCATCGCTGGCTTCCGTGGCTGATTTCTCTTCTTCTTTAGGAAGTTCAGGCTTAGCTGCTTCCGGTGTCGCCTCAGCAGGCTCTTCCACAGCCGGTGGACTTTCAGGCTCCTGCTTCACTTCCTCTTTGGCGGGTTCAGGGGCCTTCTCTACTGGGGCAGGCTTCTTCTGAGCTTCAGGCGTTTTAACAGGCTCCTTCTCCTTTTCTACTACTTTAGGAGATGGTTCCTTTGCCTTTGTCTCGTCTTCTTCTTTCACGCCCTTCGGCTTATCCCGGTCCTTACAATGTGGATTATTCGTCTTTTTGCCTTTTTCACAGTGACAATTCGGCTTATCCTTTGCCCCATGGCCATGACACTTATTGTCATCTTCACCTTGAAAGGTAAGCGTCATTTCAAAACTCGTTTGCTTCGTGTCATAGAACAAAGCATACGTGTAAAATGTATGCAGCTGCTTCGTAAGGAGGAAACTGCTGAACCCGATCGCCAAGATGAGATAGAGCAGACGCAGTTTTGATGATTTCATTATTCTTGACCTGCGTATAGAGTGAGGTCGAAGTCGGTACGAGCACCCTGTACTTCGTTTCCTGCGTCATGACTAAGAGTGGCAACAATTTTGTATTGTTCACGATTATACTGCTGGGCTGATCCCTTGGGTGACAACGTTCTTTGATGAAGGAGTCCAGGTTTCCCTTTTAATTCTCCCAAAGTACCATTAAAGACTTTTTTCCCAGAGCGATCCGTAATTAAAAACGTTAAATTCTCTTCCAATGACTTTCTTGCTGCTTCATTGTCCTCTGCTCCTGATATTGAATGAATCGTAATGCTCACATTTTTCATCACTGCATTTACGCTTCCATCATTCTGAACGGCAAAGTACTTTTCCGCAGATTTCTTACCGGGTTTCCAGTATCCATCCCCTTCGTATGGTCCTTCTGGGAAACTAAAAAACAGTGGCTCTGGAAGTTCTTCATATGCAGAGATTTTCAACGTACCCATCTCAATCTTGTTCCCTGCACTTGAAGCCTCTGAATAGAAATCGGAATAGGTGGTTCCACCGAAACCGGAACTAAATAACGCTGCGCCAAGGACAACAGCCAAGTGTCTTTTCTTCATGAATTCAACACCCTTCTAGTAAAGATAAAGCCGGACCTTTGGTAGCGCCCGGCTATGAATTAGAGAGTTAGTCTTTTTGAGAGAGTTTCCAAGAAATATTTCCGGAGAGCTTCAAGCCTTGAAGGTGATTCTGGTTACCACTAACTCTGTTTACTTTTACAACTGGCTTTATTGTATAACTTTGACCAGCAGCAAGAGTCTGTCCTGCTAGATAGGCATTTGCTTGATCGTACAGAGCAGGAAGTTGACCAATTGGTACTTCACCAATAGAAGATCCATTTACATAAAGACCAATTTTAATATCGTTATATTTCGATAGGTCACTGATGTTATTTCCATTTCCATCTTTTAAGATGTAACTATCCACATTCACAGATAGTTTCCCATCTAAAGTACCATTATTTTTCACTGTGATGCTTTGACCTTCCACTACAGATCCTGGCTTTAAGTTTTCACCGTTCAATAATGCTCCAACATCTCCCGTTTGCTGAAGCTTCAATGTACCAAGCTCAATTTTATTCCCTGAAGAACTAGCTTCCGAGAAGAAATCCGAATAAGTGCCTGTAGACGCTCCAGCTCCGATTACCAATGCTCCAGCCATCATGGTTCCGATAAGTGCTTTTTTCATTTTCATTATTTTCATTTCCCCCATCGTTTTAATTGTTTTTGACCGTACGAACTAATGAATGGTATTAGACAGATGAATCAGGCAATGATTGTATGTACCTGATAATGCGCTGCTTCCTCACCTCCCTTCATGCTTCAACGGATATTACGATTCCACTGGGTATGGGCGGCTGCCGCGGTCTTTTTTGTTTTTTCGCTTTGTGATAAATTCCATGATGATCAGGGTAAGACCAGGAATTCCGATGAGGACGATCATGCCCCAGATACCTGTTACTTTATCCATCAGAAGACCGAAAGCAGGAATTCGTGCTGCATAGGTTCCGCGCATTTCGTCTCCTTTGATCATTTCCGGATCTTTTGAAGGATTGGCATCCCCTTTTGTTTGATAGGATAGGCCGCCGTCTTCCTTCATAGAGGTGATACGGTGGGTCACGAGCTTTCCGTTATGTTCGAATGTGACGATGTCACCTTTTTTCATTTCCTTCACAGGAGTGTCTTTCACGATGATCATGTCACCTGGCTCGATGACAGGGCGCATGCTTCCCGATAAGACGGTCAGGAATTTGTAGCCAAAGACTGATGGAATCTCTCCCGGGTTCATTTTGGTTTGAGCGAACAGCATGACATTGAATGCGACGAAAAGCGCCAGTACCCCCATTAACAGATAGCCAAAGATCTTCCCTACTTTTTTCACTGTTATCCCCCTTGATTATTGTTCTTTAAAAAGAACGATTAAATTATAAGAAAACACCAACCAGAAGTTGGAGTGTCTGTTTCACATGTTTAAATTTACCACGTTTATTCACCGTAATAAATAGAAACCTGTCGACAAAATCAGCATAAATACCCAATAACAATATATTACTTTTAGTCTATTCAATGTAAATATAAGATGCATATCGCTTCGATCTGTCGAATTACGGCGAAAAGAAATTCATTATAAAGAACAACAGAGGCAATTGACTCCTATTAGGTAGGCTTTCTTATAATATTTTAATTCAATTTGTTATATCTCCCTTCACTTCTATAAATAGTAGCCTTTAAAACAAGAAAAAACGCGAACTCACGAGTTCGCGCTTTTCTCCATCACCACCCAGCGTAAAATTGGATATTCACCAACGACACATAGCTTCCATTGTTCCTTTCAACCGCCATATTACCATTAACATCAAGCAAAACTTTAGAAACGGTATCATCGTTTGAGTAACAACCAAAGATATGATTATTGTATTTTGGACGATACCCAGCTGGTAAGGTAAGGGCTATGACTCCCTGGCCAACTCTTCCGTCACGGATAATTCCCTGTAAGTGAACCACTCCAGCATTGTCCTTTATTGCTCTTGCCTTATAATTCGTTTCATTATAACTCTTCCAATTGTTCGTTAATTCAATATCTATAGGAACTACATCCCTGTTTATCTGTCCACCCTGTACACCTTCCAATCCAATATTGGCGGCATCCACCCAAGGTGTGACCCCATTACGATATACCTCAGCCGCTTGTGCTCTGATGGCAACGCTTGAAGGCGTGTTTCCATGCATATTGGTACTATCCACCCTTACACTGGATCCATTCTGCGATAGAATACATAAGCTTTGGCCGTTAAAATAACTCGAATTAACGCTTCCTCTTGAACCATCAAATTCCACAGCAGGTTTTGAGGATGCCCTAGCAAATCTACAGCGATGAACCGTTCCATACTGAGTCCTGGAAAAGCGGATGCTAGCAGAAGTCTTTTCTGGTTCTCCCATGAATTCAAAGTGATCAATCCTACAAAGCCCACTTATATCATAGAATGTCATGGATTTGACCACTATACCAGTTGGAGTATCAGCATTTACAGTACCATCCATACGTTGGAAATAAATCGCAGCACCCGATATTGATTTTACTACGACTTCTTCGTTATACGTACCGTCCTTCACAAAGATAAAGCGATCGTAATTGATGACCTTCGGAATACTGTCAACTGCTTGTTGGAGGGTCTTAAACGGTCTGGCTGCACTTCCATCGTTTGATTCGCTCCCCCCTACAGAATCGACATAGATATTAACCCTCGATGAAGTCAGTCCTGCGACCTTCTGTAAATCCTCCGAGTTCACTAATTCTAAATTCCCTTGATTAGAACCAACATACATCTTATGGGTATCTGTGGTAACAGCCGGTACACCTAAGCCCAATTTAGGCAGGTTTTCTTCTAAGTAGCTTGTAAATTGAATCTGATCAGACATACTCTTCCTCCTTCATTGTTGCTCGTACCTTATTAAAAGAAGAAGAAATAGTATAAAATCACAACTAACCTAAGAAAATCTGACCCCCTCATAGAAATTCATCCTATGAGGGAGTATAGTTTTCGGACCGTCAACCACCTCTCTCTTAGCTTGTTCACCCCTACCACGGATATAGCCATATGTCCCCTTATAACAAAAAGTCACTTCTTTGAAATTGAATAAAGAGATGAGTTTAACTTGATTTCCTACTTCAACTTTTACGAGTGTGTCTTTACCCCTTTTGGGAAGAATAGTCAGAGTGGACTATAAACTGACATTACTCTACCTTATATCGAACACTGAGGTTAAAAGCTAAAAGCATTAGCGGTCTTAACCCTACTTAAGCCCAACGACAAAAAACCAGCTCGTAGGACTAACTAGCCTCGCTCCAACAAGTCTCTTTAGCCATCGACGCATTAAAATGAAGAGTTCGAAAAGCAAGGATTCCCTACAGGAGCCATCAGCGTGTATGCTGGTATGCCTATCTAATATTGAATTCTATGTCAGTCAACCACACACCAATAGGATTTGTTTAAATGGAAACAGCAACCCAAAAGGTGTTTTACTGCCTTTTAGTTATAGGTCAGTCTATAATTACTTTTCTACTTATTACAGGTCATCCATTTGTTATCTACTAACTTACTGACTTATGATAGTCACCTTCAATTAAATCTTCTCTGCTTCCTCTTATCCTCCATCTCAATTCACACATAAGCCGACGGATTGTCTTTGGGGCGTGGCGGATCCTTTTCCTCATCAAGTTTTCTATTATCCATCTTTAGGCATAGAGCCCTTTTAAAGAATCCTACAAAAATCTCGTGAAGGTCACCTAATATGAATACGACATCTCATCAATTAAGTTCACCCAAGGAGACGCCATAGAAGAAGTCCTAAGCGAGGCACCGGATCTCGTCCTCTATTAACCCTTCTCCCTCATCAACAAGACAGTTGCGTTCCAGAGGACCAGAACGAGGAAACCCTCCTCACCTTCCAGAACAAACTAAAAAAAGCCAACAGCACGCCACCCTGCTACTGCTGCCATCTTATCCGATTGTTGGCGGCACCTATTAACCAAGGGACATCAAAGAGCTGAAAGCATTCTCAAAAGAGCAATCCGTCCCTTATCTTGATCACTGGGAAACTTGGCCGAAAGGTGATGAGATTGAAGATTATCTTGTTGAAGATCAGGATGGACCGAATGAGAAGGGGAATGAGGTTTGGTTAAAGTATCTAGAGAAGTATTTTATTAAGTGACATACTTCGAGTTACCTTATTAATATGTTGTAACAAGCAAAGCGGCTAGCCTCTGGCTAGCCGCTTTGCTTTTATTATAATATTCGTAACTATGAAGATTGATTAAAGTCTTTTCCTATCCCAATTTACGCCTTTATTCACTACTTTTGCTGGTGTTCCAGCTAAAGTACAATTCGGTTCATCGAAACGTTTGGTAACAACAGATCTTCCACCTACAATACAATTATCTGGAATAGCCGCACCCTTAGAAATCAATGCACCTGCTGAAATCCATACATGATGTCCGATTTCTACATCCTTGGCCAAGTTTGTTCTCACGCCTGTCTCTGCATCAACAATTGAGTGGGCATCAGTTGTCCTAACATCAATATTGTTGGAGAACATACAGTCGCGTCCAATAGTTATGTTTTTATTCTCCGATGCTAATAGGTAAACATTATGTTGGAATGTAGTTTTACTACCTATTTTAACAACCTGCCTGTTTCCCTTTAGAAGAATGTGACCTTGAATTTTACACTTCGCACCTATATATACTTTGTTATTATTACCTTTTATTTCTATAAAAACATTTTTTAAATTAGTATTTTCCCCTATTGTAACAGTATTTCCAGTCCCATTCACAAATAATTCTACTTTTCTCAAAGAAACAGTTTCAGGGAGAACTAGAGTATTTCCTTTTCCTATTATATTGGTATTTAAATTCGGGATCGATTCTTGTAGCTCCATTTTAATCTCCTTTTTCTTTTCTTAATGTAAGCTTCATTGTTCGGTCTTCCGCATTAATCACTATTTTATATTCTTTTGTGGTTAAATAATACAATCTATTTTGATTACTAACTACAGAAGATTCTTGTAATAATTGATTTAAAAAATCATCATTTAGGTCTATATCCTGTATTGTTATAGAGTCCGCTTTACCGTCTTCATTAAAGTGGTACGTAACTTTATCGAAGGAATACTCTAAATAATCTCTTCCAAAATCATCGCTACCTTCATCCGTCAATTCAAGTAGTTTATCTTTAATTTCATCATGGGTCGCTTCTAGAAATGCCAGATAATAACTATATGAATTAGTAAATATTTCTGGAAAGAATTCTAACATATCTCTAACAGATGCGTCGAAATCTTTAGATTCCTCTAGAATTTCTACATTTGTATTTTTGGTGTAATATATTTGACCATCAAACTCAATAGAATACACTTTGCCGATTTGTTCTTCAACAAATACTTCAGTCCCAAATGGAATAACCTCATAATTTCCTTTTAATTCTATATCACTAAATAATTCAATCTTGTACTTAGAAGCTACCGCCTCTTCATCTAGTTTTTCCGTAACTACTTCTTTGGGTTCAGGCTCACCAGATGTTTCATTATCTTGAATTAACGCTTTATCAAAGATCGTATTGATAAACCCAAATGTTTTTACTTCAAACATCTGTAATACTGCGAGTGTTAAGAGCATGAGGCTGAAAAAGACTATTGCTATATCTTTTATTCGTTTTGACAATCGAATTTTTTTGGTTCTCTTACCCGATCGATTATTTCCATCATTATCCAGTTGACTTGAAAGACTCTCCTTCCTATATTGCTTTTTTTCGACATCACTAAGATCATTAAACCAGTTAATAAACTCTTTATAGTTCTGAAGAACTTCCTTTTTGTCTCCGAATTCTTTTAATTTTCCAAAGTGAAGCCACATAACCCGATCTGAAAATGAACGAATTTGCCCAATAGAATGACTTATAAAAAAGATGGTCTTTCCTTGTTTTTTAAATTCTTCAATCTTTTTTAAACATTTCTCGTAGAATGTGCTGTCTCCTACAGATAAAGCTTCATCGATAATCACAATATCAGGATTTGTGTAAGCAGAAATGGCAAAACCCAATCGCGATTTCATCCCACTTGAGTAGTTTTTAACAGGCTGGCTGATAAATTCTCCGACATCAGCAAATTCAATAATTTCCGGGATCAATTCTTCAATTTTACTTTTATGGATACCAAGCATTAAACACTTCAATTCAATATTTTCAAGGCCACTAAGATTATTGTTTAATCCAGCGGCAATAGCAATAAGAGAAGATTCCCCCTCTAACTTAATTGAACCTGAAGTAGGTTCTGTCACTTGAGCAAGAAGGTTTGAAAGTGTTGACTTACCAGAACCGTTAATCCCCACTACCCCAATGCTTTCTCCATGAAAAACCTCAAACGATATACCTTGAAGTGCGTAAAACTCTTTGGATTTCTTCCTAAATCTAAATAAATCCAGCAATTTATGAAACTGTTTTTTATAGAATACATAACTCTTGGAAACATTCTCAAATTTCACTTTTGGCTTCATGATATATAAGCCTCCAACTACAAATAATCAATAAACTTCTTTCTGAATTTCATGTGGAGCGCTGCCCCGACGAATAACATTAGCAGTGTTACCACCCAGAAGTAAAACATGATATTCAGGTCTGCAAAAAACCATTTCTGATATAAAAAAGTGTTTCTAAAACCATCAATAATATAATAAATTGGATTAAGCTTTACGATGGGATCAAAGAAAGCCGGCATCATCTTTATGTCCCACAATATAGGAGATAAATAGAACAGAATTCTTAAGGTGGATTGCAACAGCGATTGAAAATCCCTTACAATAGTCGATATTGTTGAAAACAATAAAGTCGTTGCATATAGGAATACAATCATACAAAAAACATAGTAGGGATACTGAATTAAGTAGATGCTTGGTTCAATTCCTTTAAAATGCAGGATAACTGCCATAATTAAGGTCATGACTATAAAATTAAACAAATTGCTTACTATGCTAACAGAAGGAAGTATACTGATTGGGAATTTCATTTTAGAAACTAGCCTTACTTGCTTGTATACGCTGTTGGAACCTTGATTGATAGTGGGGTTGATGAAAAACCACGGAATAATCCCTACTATTAAAAAAGTAAAGAAAGGAAAGCCATTGACCTCTCCTCCACTTCGAATGCCTAAACCGAAAATCAACCAGTATACGGAAATTTGGATAGCTGGATTAAGGAACTGCCAGACTACCCCTAAGTAATGCATTAAATACTTGCCTCTAATTTCATACACGGAAAGCCTGAAAATCAAATGAATATTTACTAATTGTTCTTTTATAATTTGTAAGACTGATATCATAAAAATTTCCCTTACTCTTCAGATTTATTACGACTTTTGTTAATCCGTTGAATAGTTTCTTCTAAGGACAATCTCTCCATGGTTAAAGGGTCTGCGTATCTTGGATATAGAATGTAGGCTCCAATTAAAAGCTGTTCTTTAGTAAGCATTCTTTTTCGTCTGTCTACATTCTGCCGATCATCCGTTAGTCCCCAGCCAGAATAGAAAGGTGCTCCCAAAGTCGTCACTTTAATCCCTCTAATGAGCGCTTCAAACCCCGATAATGATGTAATGGTATAAACGTGATCAACTGTGTTCAGCGCATCTGCCAAACCAACAGGTGAATCAATGACCTGAACGATGTCCCTTACATCTTCAGGATTTGACTTCATTTTCCTTCTACCGCTTAATACGTCCGGATGAGGTTTATAAAAAACCTCACAGTCCGGATTTTCTTTTACGGCTATTCTTACTAAATCATTGTTTGAATATCTTATCCGACTTCCCTTCCTAATGGAAGCATCGTCTTCAACTTGGCCAACAACAAGAACTCTCCTTAGTTTCTTTGGGCCATAAATATTACTTATATTTGAGGAAGGAAGATGATTATACTTACTTAATTTAAGCATCTGGAGCATATGAATGACTTTATTCGCCCTTTTTTCCAAATCCGGATGTTCTCCAAAAGGGAAGGTATTCAGTAAATATTCCAAATCACTTTCTTTGGTCGAGTCAAAGTACATTCCCCTTTTATCTAAGCAGATAGAGTATGGGGGTGTAAGCATAGCGCCCAACCCCACCGATCGTACGAACCCATCTTCCAATCTATAAAAAGGTACTTTTTTTACGTTTGAATGTTTAGAGAAATACTTATCACTCTTATCATCGTAACCCCATGTAATGATAACGTACTGATTTACCCACAATGAGATAATAGTAAGAATTTTAGGGTTAATGTATTTAGGAATGAACAAACAGGTATATTCATCGAGCAGTGCTTCAATAGCGTCTTGTTTCCATTTCGAAACCCTGAAAACCAAAGCAATTGTTTTTGAATTACCTCTATGGCTATTAATAAACATGATTTTCACAAAGAAACGTACATACTGTAAAGCGACGTTGACTATTTTTTTAACCATTTTCATGTTTATTTAGCTTGTGTAACCAATGTTTGTTTTCTTTTTTTTTGATTAATTAAGAAATTGATTACATCAAAGATTGTACCAGGACCTCCGTTTACAGGGTCTAAGTAGTTAGGATAAATCATGTACGCTGCTGCAAACATTTCAACAAGAGATCGTTTTTTATTTCTTCTATCATTGTTCAATTCATCATGCGTTAATCCCCAGCCTGCATAAAATGGCATGCCATAGCAATGCACTTCTTTACCAAGCATTAATGCCTCAAACCCAAACTGAGAAGTCACTACGTAAACCTTGTCTACCTTTTCCAGAAGTGAAATCGGATTACAATCCTCAGACAAGAAGATAGTACCATCCGTTACGTCTTCAGGGGAGATATTCCCCTGTTTCTTTCCAGATATTACATCAGGGTGAGTTTTGACGTAAATATCTGCTTCAGGATTTTCCTTAACGGCTTTTTTATACATTTCTATGAAACTCTGTTGCTCAGCAAGTCCCAGTGAGATAGACATATCACCAAATGTTTGATCGACTATTAGAACTCTTTCTCTACCATTCTCTTGGAACACTCCATCTTTTAGCATAGGTGCATGATTATACTTGCTTAAATAATTCTGACGAATCAGTTCCATCGCCTCTTTTGCACTCGTCAATATGTCATGTGTTACCCAACCGTCCTGATTAAGGATGTTTTCTAATCTAGATGGTCTAGTGGCATCATAGTAAATCCCGACATCATCTACACACAAAGAAAGTGCAGGACTACCATTAACACCGAGGCCCTCTGATCTTAAGAAACCATCTTCTAACCCAATATAAGGAATACCATTTGCATTAGAGAACTCAATAGCTTTTTTTGCACTTGGCTTCAAACCCCATCCCACTACAAAGTCTAAAGCATCTTTGTTTTTTGAGGGTTTGAATTCAAGATTCGACCCTTGAAGTAGTGAACTCAGATTTGGTATATCTTTAATACCTTTAGAGAATACACCAATAATTTTATCCTCTAATTTAACTTTATTGAGTTCCTCTTTAACGTTAGTTACATTATCTAAGGACTCTACTTCTGTTTCTGAAAGATCCTCTATATTCTCCTCATCACTATCATGATTTTCCCTAAAGAATTCATTCACTTGTGTATCGTTCAATGATTTTAAAAGGTTTATTGCTTCAGTAAAGGAACAAATCTTCTTAGTGAAAGGATTGATATATATAGTGTGTTTAACAAAAATACCCGCAAACAATTCAGTTGGACTAAGCTTTTGGTTCCGTTCCTCAACCAACCCGCGATCGTCCGTCAATCCCCAGCCTGCATAAACCGGGTTCCCAAAGGTTGTTACTTTTTTGTTTCGAAGTATACCTTCCAAACCTCCCATAGAATCAAGGGTATAGATATGATCTACACTTCCCATTATGGCTGACAAATTAGTAGGATGTTCTAACACAATTACCGAAGAGAGCATATTGTATTTAGAAATGATATGGGGATTACCAATTAATTCTTCAGGATGAGGTTTAAATATGATTTGTGCATCCGGATTCTCACTCTTTGCCATCCAAATGAGATCCTTATTCGTCATAAGATTCTTTTTAACACTTTCATTCATTCCGAGTACTAAAATTTTCGTTGCATTAGAATTGTCCATTTCGTAGGATTCTTCTAAACCGTTTGAGACATTTGTAATCGATACACCTGATTTCAAGTAGTGTTCCAATAACTCCGACGACTGCTTCATGAGTTCTTTATCATCTTTGAAATTAAATTCATTAAGAAGGTCTAAAAGTTGATGACTTTCTTCAGAACAATTATCAATCATAATCGAGAACGTTTTTTTACCTGCTACCTTATTCTCACTTGTTAGAAGATGAGTAAACATATCACTGATGACCTCAACATTGATCCCTTCATCATTCGCTACAGCAACAAGCTTGTTATTCATATAATCTTCCGAAACATAAAGGAAATGATTTGATTTCTTTCCTATTTTCACTCTTTTTCTGAAATCTTGATTAGATTCATTTAACGATATGAAGACTATATGATCATCCGGAAATAATGCCGTGAAGATTGATTTCTGATTCTCATCAATTCCTAATATATATCTGTGAATTGAAGAACCGTCCCCTTTAGAGGTCTCATTAAATTTCTTTAAATTCCCCATAATATCTAAAGCTTCCTCAAGTTGAATGGTTTTCTTAGTGAAAGGATTGATATAGGTTGGGTATAAAATATAAGCGGCAGCAAAAACCTCTTCAATGGTTAATACTCTTGTTCTGCGAGTATTGACTTGTCTGTCATCAGTAAGACCCCATCCCGAATAAAATGGTGAGCCCATTGTTGTAACTGGAATTCCTCTTAGCAATGCTTCAAAACCTGATAATGATGTAATTGTATAAACGTGATCAATTGTATTAAATGCATCTGTCAAACTTAATGGTTCTCTAATTACACTTGCGATACCTACAACATCATCTGGATTGGATTGCATCTCACGTTTCCCAAATAACACGTCCGGATGGGGCTTGTAGATAATTTCAGCATCTGGATTTTCCATTTTTGCTATCCAAACGAGGTCATTATTATTCATTGTTACTTCACAGCCCCGCTTAATAGACTGGTCGTCTTCAACTTGACCAACAACTAAAACTCTTTTTTTAAGTTTTGGACCGTAGATACTTTCCACATCTTTTTCATTTACGTTATTGTATTTACTAATATTCATTTCTTTTATTAGTTCGATCCCATGTCGGGCTCTCTCCAGCAACCTAGGATCTGAATTAAAGTCAAATTCATTTAGGATAATCTCTAAGTCGCTCTCTTCTGTGGCATCATAATAAAGAGCTTTTGAATCAATACACATTGAAAGGGGGAAGCTCTTTTCCGCTCCCAATTGTACAGATCGTATAAATCCATCCTCCATCCTGAAGAATGGGATCCTCTTTTGTTCAGCATATTTTTTTAACCTTACAGGCTCTTTATAACCCCAAACTACAAATACTTTATCCTTGAATTTCTCTACTTCACGAATGGTTTTGTTGACAGAAAGATTATCGGGTACAAATTCCACTTGGTAATCCTTTAAATATAGTCTTGTATGGTCATGTTTCCATTTGCTAAAACCGATTGCAAAGGCGATAGGTTTTTCAGATTTTTGTTTAGGTTTAAATGATCTATATACCCGAGATAGAGATTGAAAGTTTTTTTCTCCAACAGTCGCCTTGATTTTTTTCTTCAAATTCCCCAATTGGATCCCTCACACTTGTTTTTTTTTCTACATAAAGAATAAAATGCAGGAATAATCCTACATTTTATTGTTAGAACATTTTACGACCTCAACTATTAAATGCAGAGATAATTTGATCTCTTAGAACCTCGTATTGTTCTGCGTTTATAGAAACTAGTTGAGAACCTTGAGTCGCTGCTTGAATCAACAGGGTGCCTTTTCGGTCTTCTTTAGTCGTTCGGGGTATCAAATGTAAATGAATATGTCTAACCTGCTCACTAATTGTAACTGTATAAAGACGTTCTAAATCAATTACTCGATTTAAAGTCACTTCTACGTCCTTAATCATTGATCCCATTTCGGCTAGTTCAGCAGTTGAAAAATCCTTCCAACTTTCAATATGTTGCTTTGGTTCAAGATAGATGTAACCTGGAATTTGAGAGTGGAAATCACCGAGATATACTACCCAATTTTCGCCTTCATACAGAGGTGCTTCATTACCATTATGTTTTGTGCAAATTGGACAATTATCCATCAAATTCTTCCCCTCTACTGTGTAATTGCGACCTTACCATCAAGATAGTCTTTGATTAGTAAGCGGAAATCCTGTTGTCCAGAAATGACTGACTCAATCATTTCTCTGACAGCACCCTCTCCACCACGCAATTTTGTTATTTGGTGAGCATACTCTTTCACTATGCTTACTGCGTTATCAGGTGCCACAGCAAGTCCGACCCTTTGCATGATGGGCAAGTCATTGATATCATCACCCATATAACATACTTCCTGAAGGGTGATATCCATATCCTTCATGATGCCTTCGAGAACAGGGAACTTGTCATGAATACCTTGATATACGTATCCAACCTTGAGTTCCTCTGCCCTTTTGGCAACGGCCTCTGACTTCCTGCCAGTGATGATGGCCGTTTTGATTCCTGTGTAATGGGCCAAGCTGATTCCCATCCCATCCTGGGTATGAAATGGCTTATACTCGACTCTGTCAGAGCCGATATATAATTTCCCATCCGTCAGTACGCCATCTACATCTAATACAATCAGTTTGATTTTGTTCGTCATGATGTCCCTCTCTTATAGCCCTAGATTTACAAGATCCTGAATGTGGATCATTCCGATTGGCTTGTTCAGCTCATCTAGTACCGGCAGAACATTTACCTTGCTCTCTTCCATTACCTTTAGCGCTTCTGCAGCCAATGCGTGTTCTTCAATAATAACCGGTGATGGATTATATAAATCAAATACCGTACTGTTTAGAATATCCTGAGAAGCTGTCAATGCCCGCCTGATATCCCCATCAGTCAGAATACCCAATAATGTATTAGTCTCATCGACTACACTGGTAGCACCAAGCCCCTGCGCGGTCATTAAGAATAAAGCCTCTTGAATCGTCGTTCCTGGAGAAACCATCGGGTTCTTGTTCGAGGTATTCACCACATCCTTGGCTGTCATAAGGAGTCTTCTTCCCAATGAACCGCTTGGATGGAACAGGGCGAAATCGCTCGGCCCGAATTTTCTTGCTTTTAGTAGCGCTACGGCAAGTGCATCTCCCAATGCCAATGTAACAGTCGTGCTCGTAGTCGGAGCAAGTCCCAGTGGACAAGCTTCTTCTGCTTGCCCGATGCTGAGGGCGATATCAGATTTATTACCCAGGGTAGAGTCTGTATTCTTAACGATCGCGATCATTTTGGAACCGATTTTCTGGATGGAAGGCAATAGGCTGAGTACTTCATCTGTTTCACCACTGTTGGAAATGGCGATGACGACATCATGCTTCGTCACCATGCCTAGGTCCCCGTGAAGACCTTCGGACGGATGCAGAAATAGTGATGGTGTTCCGGTGCTTGCAAGTGTGGCATTGATTTTCCTGCCGATGATACCGGATTTCCCCATACCTGTGATGACGACTCTTCCCTCACAGCTCAACAACATTTCCAAAGCACGATTGATATCATCACCGATGGTTATAGATAGTGCCAGTATCGCATTTGCTTCCTTCTCCAAAACATCCCTAACATCTTCCACAAAGTCAACAGTTTTTGTACTTAACATATTGCCCTATCCCTCCTAGAAAATTTTAATATGACGCCGGGTGTAGATTAATATTGTTTGATCAATTGATCAATTTGCTTAATTGGTTTCAGTACTTCTTCAAGTTCATGAAGTTTGACCATATTCGGTCCGTCAGACATGGCTTCATCCGGATTCGGGTGAACTTCCATAAAGATCGACGATACTCCGATAGATGCTGCTGCACGTGATAGATGAGGAACGAATTCACGTTTTCCTCCTGTAGTCGTTCCATTTCCACCAGGGATCTGAACGCTGTGAGTTGCATCGAATACAACAGGAGCACCGAGCTCATTCATGGTGATAAGGGAACGCATATCTACTACCAGGTTGTTGTACCCGAATGTTGAACCACGTTCAGTGAGAAGGATTTGTTCATTGCCTGTCTCTTGAAGCTTGGTGACGACATTTTTCATATCCCATGGAGCCAGGAACTGTCCTTTTTTCACATTCACGATTTTATTCGTGTTCGCTGCTGCGACCAATAGATCCGTCTGGCGGCATAGGAATGCAGGAATCTGGATGATGTCCAATACTTCACCTGCTTGCTCCGCTTGACTCGCTTCGTGGATATCAGACGTTACGGGCAGATCGAACTCCTTTTTCACTTTGGCAAGGATCTCAAGACCCTTTTCGATTCCAGGGCCACGCTCAGAATGGATGGAAGAGCGGTTCGCCTTATCGAAAGAAGCTTTGAACACATAAGGGATGTTCAGCTTGGTTGTAATTTCCTTGATGGTTTCAGCCGTCTTCATGACAAGATCTTCACTTTCGATCATGCACGGGCCAGCAATCAGGACGAAGGGATGGTTTCCTCCGAATTTAATATTTTCATTTAATACGATTTCTTTTGTCATTATGCTTGTCCTCCTAAAATTCGTTCCACTTTTGCTATATCTTCAGGGGTGTCTACACCCACTGCTTCATACGTTGTTTCCACGACTTTGATCTTGTAGCCATTCTCGAGTAGCCTCAGTTGCTCGAGCATTTCCAACTCCTCAAGTGAGGAAGCCGGCAGATTGACGAACTCAGCAAGAATGTCCTTCGGATACCCGTAGATTCCGAGATGCTTGAACGTCTTGGCCGTCTGCAGGCCTGAACGGTTATAAGGAACCTGGGATCGGGAGAAGTAGAGGGCATTGCCCCGATTGTCCGTGACTACCTTTACCACATTAGGGTCTGCTTTGTCGTTAACTTCTTTGATCTCTACTTTCGCCGTAATCACTGCATCTGCAGACTCCTTGGCGCTAGAGATCAATTGATCGATGAGTTCCGGCTTGATTAGTGGCTCATCTCCCTGGATATTTACGAAGAAATCCCCTTCTATCTTGGAGGCGACTTCCTGGATACGATCGGAACCTGTTTCATGATCCGTTCTGGTCATGACCGCTCTTCCACCGAATCCTTCCACGGTGTTGAAGATATCCTCGTGATCCGTTGCCACGATGACTTCATCGATAAGCTTACTTTCCTTCGCACGTTCAAAAACGTGCTGGATCATTGGCTTTCCTTGAATGAGAGCGAGCGGTTTACCAGGGAATCTCGATGAACCGTATCTAGCTGGAATAACTGCTATGAATTTCATATCCATGTTCCTCTCTATTTTCCATTGCCAACATATGGGCAGCAATTTTATCTGCAGTTCGTTTATGCTTGGATTGCAGCGATCCTTCTATTTGATAGTGAAAACGCAAGTAATAGATGAACTTCCTGATGCGCCCTCGGTTAACTTTAGTGTGAAGAGACTTATTCAGAGTCTCTGGGAGCTCTCCTGGAGTCCTAGCATGATGGACAACCCCTTCTATATTGTAGAAGGCATCCCCAAGCGTAACGACACGCTTTGTTTTGGCCAGGGCCTCAATTCCCACCGTCGAATTGATGGTAACGACAGCTTCTGCCTGTTCAATCAACGTGTGGATATCAAATTTCTCTACAAACAGAACTTCTTCTTCATTTTTGTATCGCTCTTTCAAGTCATCATAATTGACCCTAGACATATCCTCGGGATGTTCCTTCACCACGATGTGAAGGTTCTTGCCCTCGGCTACATTTATCGCCTTTACCGCATTGAAGGTGTGATCTAGTAAATCTCGCATATCTTTTATATGGGGTGAGTGATAGAGAATCTGGGTGTCCCTAGACACTTGGAACGGCAGAAAGACATATTCTTCTGGAAGCTCGACCTCATCCTCTGTTTGTCGTGAAAAAGTCCGCTTCTTGAAGAAATACTTCAGCCCTTGCCAGAATGTGATATGGACATAGTAGTTGGGATGTATGTGTAGGCTGCTTCCAATCATGGAAAGCAATTTCACGAATGCCACGACCAGCAGGCTTTCATTCTTCTCATGAAGGTGATCTGACTCAGGAGTGAAAAGATGTTTTTTCAACCTTTCTTCATCCAATTCAATAGAATCATAAAACGAGGCCGAGCGCGGGATTGAAGACATTTCATTGATACCTTCAGGGTCACATGTGATTGTATAAGGACGGAAAAGTCCATCCTCAAAGTAAATCACGTCCAACCCTCTTTTGTGAGCGATTACTTTTGTCACCTGATCGATCCAATGGTATCCATTGAAGAGGCATACTACCTGAACATCATGTTTATCTATAAATTTATCAATATAGTGCATATACCTTTTATACATCTTCAATTCCTTGGTGGGAACATTTGTGTGAAGGATTCTCTCACGATATGTAATGTTATAGATGGAGAGCTTCATTAATTCATCATCACTAATTGGATATTCTTCCTTGTTCACATGAAACGGTACAAAGGTAGATGGCACACCGTTCTTGAATAATAGTTCGCCGAGCTCAAATTTCAGAAGATGACAAGAATGACCTCTTTCTTCCAATGAAGCTGCAATATTCATAAAGAAGGTTTTGTTCCGATTGCCCCTTAGGAATAAGTAATTCGTCATTTGCCCCTCCCGCTTTCCATTTATGTCGAAGTATAACATAAATCTGTACAGATTTTTTCGAAATCTGAAATATTTTACACCTTTTTGTCATATTATAAGCAAATACAAGTCATTAGTCTGTAAGTAATAAAATAGATATCTTTTTTACACAACGGTAACATTATAGTCTTACATATTCTAGCAAGCAAGAGGCAATGTTACATTTATAAGCCTTTTATCCTAGTATACTTCATTCCCGGTCCTTTTTTACATGAAAAAATTAGTTGATTAGTAAAAAATCTCTACCCAATAAATGTCGAATCTGCTATGTTATTAATTAAGTTGAGAAAAGGAAGGGTAAAGTGAATGAGATCAGATAAACATGCTGGTAGAAAGAAGAGAAAATGGCCGAAAGTTGTCGGGATCATCTTTCTCGTGTTGTTACTTGGTGGTGGAGTCTATGGATATACGGTATATAAATCGCTAAATGATGCGGTCGGCGCCATGCATGACCCATTGAAACGGGAGAAATCGGAAAAACGTGCAGAAAAAGTGACGTTTAAAGAGCAGGATCCTTTTTCTGTCCTTCTACTGGGAACTGACGGATCCTTCAAGCGTAAGGGAGATGTCGGCCGTTCCGATTCTATGATTGTCCTCACGGTCAACCCGAATCAGAAGTCCGTCAAGATGCTCAGCATCCCGCGTGATACCCGTACAGAAATAGTCGACAAAGGGACTATCGATAAAATCAATCATGCCTATGCGTTCGGTGCTGCCAAAGGCGGTCCATCCGAAGGGGCTGAATGGTCGATGAACACAGTGGAAAACCTCTTGGATATTCCGATTGATTATTATGCCACCATTAATATGGATGGCTTCAAGGATATCGTGGATGCTGTAGGTGGAGTCACAGTCAATAACGATATCGACTTCGTACAGGACGGATATACATTCAACAAAGGTACTCTCACTCTTGACGGAAAGAAAGCACTCGCCTTCTCCCGCATGAGGCATGAAGATCCCCGTGGGGACTTCGGACGTCAGCTCCGTCAGCGTGAAATCATCAAAGGGGTCATCAATCAAGGTGCCAGCCTATCAAGCCTCTGGAACTTCGACGATATCTTCGATGCCCTTGGAGCAAACGTAAAAACAAACCTTTCCTTCAAGGAAATGGTCGACATCCAGAAGAACTATAAAGCAGCTGCAGGAAATATCGAGCAGATTAAGATTGAAACCGGTGAAGGCACAAAAATTGATGGAATCTACTACTATGTCATTCCTGATGCCGAACTTGGCGAGATCCAGACAACGCTTAAAGAGCAATTAGAAATCTAAAAAAACCGCTTGGGAATCGAATCCCAAGCGGTTTTCTTATGCTTCTGCAGCGACTTCCTTCTTCTTAAGCGTAAAGAACGTGATAGCGAATCCGACACCAAGAGCAAGCAGGATTCCGATGATGGCGTACGGGAAGTACGGTCCGATGTAAGCCACGAGGCTCACGATACTGGACAGGATGTACCCGTAGATACGTACGCCCATGATGGCGAAGAATGCTGAACCTGCCATGCTCGCAAGGGTACAGGCGAGGAACGCTTTCTTATAGCGGATGAGGACACCGAATAGGGCCGGCTCCGTGATTCCGAGCAGCGCCGAGATGGCAGCTGATAGGATGATGGACTTTTCTTTCTTTCCTTTTGCCTTGAAGAAGACGGCGAATGTTGCTCCGGCGATGGCCATGTTGGTCATGAAGAACATCGGCATGAGCATGTCGAAACCGTTGTCTGCGAAGTTCTGCAGGGCGATCGGCGTCATGGCGTGATGCATGCCGAAGACGATGGCAATCGGACGGATGCCGCCGACGACAATACCGGCTAATACCGGTGATAGTCCGAATAGCATTTCAATGAAGGCAGCAAGTAGGCTTCCTACATAGGCACCCAGTGGTCCAGTTGCGATCAGGGCGAACGGGATGGTGATGAACAGGGTGAGCGTCGGGGTGAAAACGGTTCGAAGGACGCTCGGCATGAACTTGTCGACGTACTTTTGGATATAGCTCATGGCCCATATGGACAGGATAATCGGAATGACGGTGGCGCTATAGTTGATGACTGGTACAGGCAAGCCGATGAAGGTGAACTGACTGACTTCTCCGAGCTTCGCTGCATCGAGCAGTGATGGGTACATGAATCCACCCGCTACGGCAAGTGCCAGGTACTGATTCGTCTTGAAGATATTCGCGGCCGATGCTGCCAGGAAGAACGGCAGGAAGTAGAACACGGCGCTTGCGACGAGATCCAGGATGATGACGGCGTCGCTTTCTTTATTGAGGACTTCGAGTGCGATGAGTCCGGCGAGGATCCCCTTGATCATCCCCGCTCCGGCGATGGCCGGTACGATTGGTCCGAAAACGCCGGATACGATGTCGAGGAGTGCTCCGAAAAATCCTTTCTTTTTCCCCGGTGCCGCGCTCTTCACGTCTGTTGTCCCGAGCTCTGCGGTCAGGGCTTCGTGGACCTTCTGGACGTGGGTGCCAACCACGATCTGGTACTGATCGTTCGTGAGCTGATCCCCCATGATGCCGTCGAGCTCTTTTACTTTGGAACGGTCGATGGCGTCAAAGTCGTGAAGGTCGAAGCGCAGGCGGGTCATGCAGTGCCACACTTTCTTAATATTGTCTTCTCCGCCGACAGCGGTGATGATCTGTTTGACCAATTGTTGATCTCCCATGTGAACCCCTTCTTTCTGTCTGTGGTGTTGTCGTTGATTAGCCATATCGTAGCACAGGGATTCAAAATTGAAAACGTTTTATAAAATACCAATCAGAACACCTAACCCCTTGGTATATAAGGTTTTATCGTCATTTATACTAGAATTGGTACGGTAAATACCTCCTATCGCTTGTGAAAACATGACCAAATTGACCGCGGTGATTTTCCTGTGTTTTACTTGAGTCATCGCAAACGAAATGGAAGGTGTGTCCACATGGAACCGAATCTTATTACACATATAGAAGCTGTCGTCACTAACCCCCACCGTCATAACTTTGTTGTCGTGAAGGTGGAGACGAGCAGCGGCATCACCGGATACGGCTGCGCGACGTTCCAACAGCGTCCTCTCCCTGTCCAGATGGTGGTGGAAGAATACTTGAAGCCTATCCTCATCGGACGGAACGCTCACGATATTGAAGATCTTTGGCAGATGATGATGGTGAACTCCTACTGGCGGAACGGCCCGATCATCAATAATGCCATCGCCGGAGTCGACATGGCCCTGTGGGATATCAAGGCGAAGCTTGCCGATATGCCTCTCTATCAATTATTCGGAGGGAAATCGAAGAGCGCCATCGCCGCTTATGCCCACGCCGACGGTCTGACCCTGGATGAACTGTTTGAAGGTGTCGATGCCCTGGTGGAACGTGGATTCCGTCATATCCGCTGTCAGCTCGGGAAGTACGGTGGGAAGAATCACGCCATGCATCTGCCGGATCAGCTCATGGACGGGGAGTACTATGATCCCGATATCTACATGCGCGATGTCGTAAGGATGTTCAAGGCGCTGCGTGAGAAGTACGGATACGAACTCCACTTCCTTCATGACGTCCACGAGCGTCTATCACCGAATCAGGCGATCCGCCTGGCAAAACAGCTCGAGCCGTATCAACCGTATTTCCTTGAAGACGTCCTCCCTCCGGATCAGAATGAGTGGCTCGGGCAGCTGCGGAGTCAGACGACGACGCCGATTGCAACGGGGGAACTCTTCAATAATCCGATGGAATGGAAGGATCTCATCGTGAATCGCCGCATCGACTACATCCGCTGTCATGTTTCCCAAATCGGAGGCATCACGCCGGCCTTGAAGCTCGGCGCCCTGTGCTCGACGTTCGGCGTGCAGATTGCCTGGCATGGTCCGTCGGATATGACCCCGATCGGCGTTGCCGTAAATACGCACCTTAACATGTTCCTTCATAATGCCGCCATCCAGGAAGTGCAGGAGCCAGAAGACGTGATCCGGAAGATGTTTCCGGGTACCGTCGAGGTGAAGGAAGGCTATATTTACCCGATCGAACGGGCAGGAATCGGCGTCAGCTTTGACGAAGAGATGGCGAAGGGGTATCCTTGCGTGTACAGGAAGCACGAATGGACCCAGTCCCGCCTGCCGAACGGGACGATCCATACTCCTTAACGGAAGGAGAGAATGAGATGAAGAAGCGGGAATTCATCGCCGATGACCTGCTGAGCAAGATCTATCAGAATAAGTATCCGCCTGGCGGCAAGCTCCCGACGGAACGGGAGCTTGCCGACCAGTATGGGGTGTCACGCTATACAATCCGGGAAGCGCTGAAGAAGCTCCTCAACATCGGGAGTATCCACGTTGTACAGGGATCGGGGATTTTCGTCACCGACACGATCACCCAAAGTCCCCTGATCTCCAACTCCCTTCAGGAGAAGAAGTTCAAGGACATCGAATCCAAGGTCGTCTATTTGAAAAGGGAAAAAGCGTCAGCATCATCCCAGCGGATCTTCGACAGCCAGAGTGATGTCTGGTCCTTCAAGCGCGTGCGTCTCGTCGACTACCAGAAGGTGCAGATTGAAACGTCCCTGCTACCCGTGGAGCTCTTCCCGGGTCTGGACGAAGACGTGATTGCCCAGTCTGTTCATGAGTATGTACAGAAATGCGGATATGATATTTCTCATTTTATCACCAGCTACAGCGCCGTGAATGTCTCGAAGGAAGATGCGGAGCTCCTGAACTGCAAGAAGGGGCTCGCCGCGATGAAGATCGTGAACCGCGGGATCCTGAAGGACGGTCAGGTGTTTGAATACAGCGAGCTGATCAATCTCGATTATTCAGTATCTTACTTCACACCGTTCAATACGAATAAGCATCAGTTCCGGAAGAATTGAAGAAGCGAGCCTCGTGGGCTCGCTTCTTCTATGTTCTCAAGGTAGTCAAAAAGTAGACCAGCACAGTCCCGCCCTGGATGATGGCCGGAACGAAGGCGTATTCGTTCGGCAGTACCCAGTACAGAATCATGCTGACGATGAGGATCGGCATGACCGCGAACAGCCATAGCCTCACCTTCCGATTGGACAGATTGAATTCGAACCGTTCCATCCTTTCCCTCCTTTTCTTTATCGGGTTTCTCTCGTCTGCTTTTCAAGATAGTCTTTTTCCTGCTTGGCGGATTAGAAGGCCCTTTGCCTTCCCGATATTACCGCCCATGAGGCGCCAGACGGTGTTATGGTCGCTGACAGCCTGTGAGAAGTCCCCTTTTTGCCATCGGGTGAGGATCTCCCGGTACTCTTCATCGTTCTTGTATGTTTTTCTCATCCAGCTGCTGCAGAAGGAAGGCGATCCGCTCATCGGTGATTTCGAAGAAGGACCATTTCTCCCCTGCCCTCACCTTCTGGTGGCTCATGGCATGGATGTATTGCCGCATCAGTTTCTCTGAAATCGGAGTCTTGAGGTTTTCTTCAAATGGATTTCCGTCCACCTTACCAGTCATCGGTAGGCTTATTCGGCTTTACACCCGTTGCCGAAGCTGAGCCTTGATCACTTTCATGCGCGGACTTCCGTTCTGTTGCCAGACTTTCAAGGGAAATATAGACACCCACCACGGTCACCAGAAGGACTGCTCCCAGAATGATCCCCACCCATTTCCTGCTCATACACGTCCTCCTTTTTCTCTCTTATGGTATTTATTTCTATATAACGAGGGCGGATTCCTCCCTATTCACGGCCTTTCCATACAAAACAAAAAGAGCCCGTGAAGAGCTCTTTTTAGTTTACCTTGAGGGACAAATTCCCTTTATTCGTTTGATAGAGTATGGATGTTTTTTCTTTTCCATCGAGCTGATACTTGGTTTCTGACTCTTTTACCACCATCATGGACTCGTAATCGTCGTAGCGGAGGGACAGAATATATTTGCTCTTCTCCAGGAAGGCAAGGGATTCCTTTGTGAAGGTGAGGGTCACCAGGGTTCCCGTCTGTTCGACAATCCCTTTCAAGATGAAGGTATCCTCAACGAAATCGCGGTTTTGTAGTTCCACAGCCTGGATCTCAGGAATACGGTGGCCGGTCAGCTCAATGTCAAAAACGACACTCTTCCCTGCCCGTCTCTCATCCACGACCTTCGCCTGGATAGGGATTTCAATAGGGATCGTCGTACCGTCGGAAAGCCGGGCGATCCTGTACGGAAGGCCTCCCCGTTCTTCCTGAAGGGCATCCGCTCCCGAAGTTGCCCATTCGGCCAGGGCCACGACCCGGTCATATTCCCTGTTCACAAGTAGACAGAAGTATTCTTTGTTCAATGGCTTCTTGATGGTTTCTTCCAATGTGTAAGGGCGATTATAGCTTGAAAACAAATAGAGGACTTCTTCGAACTTCTTAAAGTAGGCCTGCTGATCTTCACTGTTCACGAAATGTTTCCGGTTGAACAACCGGGTGATGCTGTCGAATTCCACCAGCCGGTTTACAATCATCTTTTCCTCGTCGGATGGAAGATTCTTATCCAGGACATACTTCAACACCTGAATATTGGTATCCATCTTTTCAATAATATCCGTCTGTTTGGTCAGGGACATATTATCAGAGAAACGGTTGATGTAGTAGATCGGCGCAGTGGTGGTCGAGATCGTCCCGACCGACGTCAGCACATCGATGAAAAACTGCTTGTCTTCTGCATACTTCATCTCAGGGAAGCGGATGTTGCGCTCCTTGAGGAAGGAAAGTCTCATCATCCTGGCAGTCGGCCCGAGGTGGTAGAAGATATGAGGAATGGAATACGGCGAAACGCTTTTCCTCACCTTGCAAGATTCATAACGGCCCACGAGCTTCTCATTCTTGGCGTTCACCTGGATCGTCTTACCTACCCCGTAATCCGTCTTTGATTCCTCCAGTAGGTCATACAGCTGGCGAACGGCATCGTGATCCAACCAGTCGTCATCATCAAGGAACATCAGGTAAGTAGAATTCGCCAGATGAACCCCGAGATTCCTCGGGAACGCAGGAGTGCCCGTGTTCTCTTCCAGGAATACCACGACGATATTTTCATACAGATCGACAAACTTCTTCAGCATCGGGCGTGATTTATCCCCCGAGCCATCATCAATCACGATAACGGTAATATTGGAGAACCCGAACGTCTGCACAATGACAGAATCGATTGCTTTAATAAGATACTTCTCCGCATTGTAGACAGGGATGACCACCGTCACCTTGGATTTTTTCTTCAGGGAAGCTTTATTGAAGACCGTATATGGAACTTTATCAAAATAGGTATCTTTCTCATTTTTAAATGGCAGTAAATCTAAGAGTTTCAATTTCATTTCTCCCACTATCATAATAGATTGCTTCTATTCAATACCCGTTTCACAAGGAAAATCACCATTATTTTATTTCTTTTATTTTCCAAAGATAGAGGCTTCTAATTGTTAGACGTAGATATCCCGGGAAAAGTTCCATTTTTTTCTCCAAACATACAAAAAAGCTGTAAGGAAGAGGATGAATATCCCTTCCTTACAGCTACTGGGTATTAGAAACGCTTATATCCGACAAACTTCGGAGCCCAATACGTATTATTCAGCTTCGTTACCACAACGCCGCTGTCAGATGCATGGATGAATTCCCCGTTGCCGAGGTAGATTCCCATGTGGCTGATGCCGGCTTTGTAGGTATTTTCGAAGAATACGAGGTCACCTGGTACCGGATTGGATACGGATTTCGCCTGGCTGTAGTAGCCTTCCGTGTTCGTACGGGAGATGGAGTAGCCCGCTTCGTTGAATACATAGTAGATGAACCCGCTGCAGTCGAATCCTGACGGCGTCGTACCGGCCCATTTATACGGAGTGCCGAGGTACTTCTTCGCCACGTTCACGACCGTCGATGATGACGGAGTCTGTGTGCCCGTGCTTGCAGTGCTTACCGTTCCAGTCGAAGTGGACGTCGAGGTCGAGCCGCTCACCTTGAGCTTCTGGCCCACATAGATCGTGTTCGACGTCAGCTTATTCCATGACTTCAATTGAGAAATGGTTACATCATATTTGTACGCGATGTAGGATAAAGAGTCACCGGATTTGACCGAATAGCTTCCGGTTGTTGACGGTTTTGAAGCCGTCGTAGTCGAGGTCGAAGTGGACTTCGAGCTACCGGACACGATCAATTTTTGACCAGGATAAATCAGGTCACTCTTTAGATTGTTCCATTTCTTCAGATCCGCCACATACACATTGTACTTCTGACCGATCTTCGACAGGTAGTCCCCGGACTTCACGGTGTATGTTGTAGTGGATGATGAGGTTGTTGTCGATTTCGACACTTCCAATACCTGATTCACATAGATCATATCGGACTGTCAGTTTGTTCATGGATTTCAGACTTGAGACACTTGTATTGTATTTTACGGCGATTCCAGAAAGCGTATCCCCAGATTTTACTTTATAAGAGGCAGCCTCAATCGAATCGACAGCCATAGATGACAGAACAGCAGCAGTTGTAAAAGCGATTATCGTTTTTTTCAAGATCTTTCTCCTTCGCAAATAATGTCGTTTTTGCACGCTTACCCATTATCTCCGAACTAGTCCGATAGGTTAATAGGCTTATTTTCTTATGTGAAGAAAAACATGGAAGAAAGCCCAGTATAATCACGTTTAGTAATTTGTGGTAATGATGGTAGTTTGGTTTGTTCATAGGTGGTTTGGGGTATTTATGGGGGCTGTTTCCTGATTTGGGGGCTTTATAAGGAAGGAATTAACATGTTTTGGGATAATAAGGATAATTATAATTAGAACGGTTTACCGTATTTTGAAGCGGAATGGGGTGGGGTGTTGAAGAGGATTTCACTTTTTTCTTCTATATTGTTTGTGGGGATTCTTGTGGGGGTTGTGGTGTGGGTACAGCAAGAGGGGCAGACCGCTCCCCTGTCGATGAAGGAGAAGATCGTGGCCGCTGTTCAGGAGGAGCGTGTGCAGAAGGTTTTGCAGAGCGAGACGCTTGAGGATGGGTTAGAAGCGGTCTTATTCCTCCTGAAGAACGGTCAGATTGGATACGCCCTCGTAAAGGATGATAAGGTCCATAGCGTATTATGGACGGATACAAATCAATCCTTTGATCAGTATCAACATCATGTCATCTTGCTGGGGAAGAAGGAAGATCCCGCCCATACTCGTCTGACGGCGACGATCATAAGGCCTCTTGACCAGCCGAAATACTATCGTACGGTAGAGCTTGGAGAGGGCGAGTACTATCTGGCATCGTTTGAGATTCCGGAGGAGGATGGACAGGTCCGGTTTGGGGAAGATGGATGGCGGTTTAAGTGATGTGGGCCCTGGGTCGGGCTTTTTTTGTGAGTTGAGGTTTTTTTGAGGAATCGGGGCATTTTTTCGGCGGGTGGAGGATTCATATGGTTTGGTTTGATTCAAAATGGAGTCAAATCGGTCGAATCGGTAGGCTGGCGGGGTGTTCGAGACCATGCGCCAGCCTTTTTCTACCGACTTTTGAAATTTTATTACCGACATTTTGAATTTTTCTACCGACTTTGGAAAATTTATTACCAACTCTGTTCGGGGCAGTCCATTCCATTCCCAACTTGAATGACTATTTCCCCAAGAAGAATGACTTATTACCGACTACGGGTGGCTTATTACCAACTCTACGACCACATTCACAAGCTCCTATCTGATAGGAAACTCCACCACAAACATCGTCCCTTCAGATGAGCTGCGCTCCAAGCGAAGGCTGCCTCCATGGGCCTGGGCGAGCATCCGGGAAAACGGTAGTCCCAGTCCGAGACCGCGCGTCTTGAGCTTCTTCTCTTCCCCGCGGTAGAAGCGTTCAAAGATCAGTGCTTGTTCCGCTTCCGGAATCCCGCTCCCGGTGTCGCTGACCGATACGGTGCAGATGTCCCCTTTCCGGTCGAGCTTCACACGTAGACTGCCATCTGCATCAGGGAGTGCCTGACGCGCATTGTTCAGGAGGTTGATGAGGATCTGTTCGACCCGCAACGGATCCACGTCTGCTTCCATGTCTTCAGCGGGCGTCTCCACTTCCAACCGGAATGCCTCCTTCACCTGGGTCTGCTTCCACTGATTCACGATATCCTCCACAAGGTCGTTCATGGAGACGGTCTCTTTCCGCACGGGGATGGCCCCTGATGAGAAGGAGTTGAAATCTAGAAGGTCGCCGATCATCCGCTGCAGGCGGTCCACTTCCTTCAGGGAGATGTCGAGGAATTCCTTCGCTTCGTCCTCTGTCACGACCTCGTCCTTCACCGCCTGGATGAGGCCGCTGATGGAGGTGACCGGTGTCTTCAGATCATGGGTGACGCCGGCAAGAAGCTCCGATCTGAGCTGTTCCAGGTGCTGAAGCTTCTCGGCCATCTGCTGGAAGGAGTCCACGAGCTCGTAGATTTCCTTCTCCTTGGCGGGTTCTTTCAGGCTGACGTTGTAATTTCCTTCACTCACGACTCTTGCCGCACTTGCGACTTCCGAGATCGGAGCCGACAGCTTGCGTGACAGATAATAGATGACGAGCCAGCCAAGCAGTCCGAGGCTCACCAGGAGGATGGCGAGGAGCCGGTACTCCTGGTTCACTTTCCCGAGATCCTTCTCGAGGTTCAGCATGACCACATAGCCGAGGACATCGTCTCCGTTTTTCACCGGCTGGCTGATGGCATACGCCTTCCCTTCTTCACCGAGATCGATCTCTACCTTTCTCTTCTCAAAGAACGTCGTCGAGATCTTCTGCGCCTGCGGCTGGGCACCCGGTGGCCCTCCGCGGAAATGGTTCTTGTCTGAAAGGACGTTTCCTTCAGGATCGACGACGAAGGTGGACGGCGGCTCATCCAGGTTCAGGAGCTTGCTCCGCTCTTCGACGACATCCTTCAGGACGGGCGGGATAAGGATCTGTCCGTCTTCCGTCACAATCCGGTCGGCGAGCTCCTGGGCCATGACCTGGGTCAGGTTCAGGCGGTTATCGATCGTCGTCTTCCGGATCCAGATCGCCGAGATGAGGGCGATGACGAGGAGGCCGACGACAAGGGTGATGAGGTAGCGGGTCGTCCAGTAGCGGAGGAGCGTCTGGCGGCCCGGCTCTTTAGCTTTCGTGAACACTGAACTGATACCCCAATCCCCTGAGCGTGCGGATCTCCCCCTGCTCCTTCGGCCACTCCTCCAGTGACTTCCGGATCCGCTTCACGGCAAGATCCACGGCTCGGTCGCTTCCTTCATAATCCATGCCCCACACCCGGTCGATGAGCTGCTCGCGCGTGAACGTCTGATTCGGATGGTCACTTAAGAATAGAAAGACGGAAAGATCCCGGGGCGTCAGGGTGATCTCCTCCCCTTTCAAGTGAACCGTATGGGACTGGCGGTTTATTTTCAGATCACCATAGAGCCTTACGCTTCCCGTATCGTACACGGGCCCGCTCCTCCTCAGGACGGCCTGGACGCGCGCGACGACTTCATCCCCGATGAACGGCTTCGCAATGTAATCATCGGCTCCGGAGGTGAGCCCCTTCAGGCGATAGTCCACGTCGCCGAGGGCCGTGAGCATGATGACAGGCGTCGGCGCCAGAGTCCTGATCGACTCCAGGACCGACCAGCCATCACCGTCCGGCAGCATGACATCGAGAAGCACAAGATCCGGCTGCACATCCCTATAATCCTTCATGGCCTCGCTGCCTGAGTACGATTGCACAACGTCAAAGCCGTTTTTCGTCAGGTACGCCTTCAGGACCCTGGATATGGTGATTTCATCTTCAACGATCTGTATGGTTTTCATATGAGAAATCCTCCTATAGAAGCATTATAAGGGAAAATGGGGTGGGGAAGAAATGCTTGGGGAAAAAGAAAGAGTGCCAGGGGGACGGCACTCTCATTTATAGGAAAGGGGTCAAAGGGTCACGCTGGTCTTCGATGCATCCAGATCGGTCTGGTCATCAGACTGATCGTCTTCCTTCGTGCTGCCCGATGGACCGTGATCACCGCCACCGCGCGGACCTTTCATCTTCACGCCGAGATCTTCAAGCTGCTCATGCGCTTCTTCCCGGGTGATGGTCCCTTCGACCGCCTTCTTCAGGATGGCCTGGGCTTTTTTCTTCGTTGCTGCATCCAGATCGGCAAACGGATCCGGCATCTTATCGAGATCCAAGTCGACATCGAGCTCATCAAGTTCCTTCTGCGCCTCTTCCTTCGTGATCATGCCGGCCATGTAGCGGTCGCGGATGTCATGGGTCTTCTGGTGAGTCTCCTCATCCATCCCGTCCGGTCGCTGCGGCATCTCGATACCGAGGTCAGCGATCTTTTCCTTCGCTTCTTCCTCCGTCAGATCACCCGACTTCACCTGATCCCGGATGTCATCCAGCTTCTGTCGCGTCTCATCATCAAGCTCCATGCCAGGCCCGCCGTGATGACCACCGCGCCCCGGAGGACGGATCCCCAACTCATCGAGCTTTTCTTTCGCCTCATCCCTCGTGATGGTCCCATCCTCCACCTGGCCCTTGATTTCATCCAGCTTGGACTTTGTTTCCTCATCAAGCTGCTGCTTCTCCTCCACCTGCGGCTGATCCGCCGTGTCCTGCGTCGTCGCCGTATACGCAGCCGGCGCCAGGATTCCCAATGACAATGCACCCGCCACCACTTTTGCCGATAGTACATTCAACATCTTACCTACCTCCAGTTCATTTTGAATTTGTAGATTTTAGCCTTGCAAGATTGATTGTAGGGGGTGAATGTGTCAGGAGGATGTCGGGGGAAAGTTTATTTTATTTTCTTAAGTTCGCTCCTAAATCAGGTTTGCAAATGGGTAAATCTGTATATAAACTTCTATAAGTTTAAAACACTCCTCCACGAAACTTTAATACATCACTCAAAGAATGAGACGCATGTTCCATCTATTCCTGATCAGAAAGAGGTTAAAGTATGGGTTATGATCCTTTGATCAAAGCTTTAAAAGACAATAGGAAATCTACCATAGTAATGGAGTGGGAAAATGGAATGAAAGTAAGTGGGAAATTAGATACCATTTTTGAAACAGATAATGGACTTGAAGATGATGATGAGAATTTCAAAGAATATGATTCAGCTATATTTAAAGTGGATAATATATTATCTGAACCATATGACGTGAACAATGTTATTTATAAGTGGCTGGCTAATAATCAGGGTGATCTTATAGAGGTGTCTCTTTATAATGACTGTCCGAGTATACTTAAACTAGCAAACGGAGTAACAATTTGGAAACACCTCTAATACTCTATTAAAATAAGCAATGCAAAACTATTTAAAGTTTTCATACCACCCCCCAAATGGGCATCTACAACAAGATGTCCATTTTGGGGTTTTTGCTATAAAAAATTATATAGTCATCAAATATGAAAACGCTCTACTTTTTCATTGACAACATGTATATACAAGATTACAATTGAACTAGATCTTGTATATACAACACAGTATTTTGGAAGCGTTACCGATAGATTAGGAGTTTCTACTCATTCCATATGGGGAATGGTTGTTACAAATGTAAGCGAACACATTTTGGGAGGGATTCACATGAGCGTGGATAGACAATCGGTTAAACAGATCATCGAAGCCATCGGGGGAGCGGACAATATTTCGACCGCGACGCACTGCGTAACTCGTCTTCGCCTTATTCTGAAGGATGAGGGTAAAGTCGATAAAGAGAAATTGGATGATATCGATATCGTAAAAGGATCATTCTCTTCAAACGGACAGTTCCAGGTTGTCATCGGGCAGGGACTCGTTGATAAGGCCTATAAAATCCTTGCTGAGGAAACAGGCATCCAGGAAGTATCAAAGGAAGATGTAAAGAATGAAGCGTCCAAGAATTTGAATCCGCTTCAACGGGCCATCAAGACCCTGGCTGATATCTTCATCCCGATCCTGCCGGCCATCGTCATGGCGGGTCTGTTGATGGGACTGAATAATATCCTTACGGGTCCTGGGATCTTTTTCGACGATAAGTCCCTCATCGACGTCTATCCACAATGGGCAGACCTCACCAATATCATCAACCTGATCGCCAACACAGCCTTCACCTTCCTGCCTGCACTCATCGGTTGGTCGGCTATGAAGCGTTTTGGCGGAAATCCACTGCTAGGGATCGTCCTTGGATTGATCCTCGTCCACCCGGACCTTCTCAATGCGTGGGCCTACGGATCTGCTGAAAAGATCCCGACGTGGAACATCTTCGGTCTTGAAATCGATAAAATCGGGTATCAGGGACAAGTCCTCCCGATCCTCGTTGCTTCTTATGTATTAGCGAAAATCGAGCGTTTCTTAGATAAACATGTTCATGATTCCATCAAGCTGTTGGTCGTAGCACCTGTTGCGTTGCTCGTCACTGGATTGCTTTCTTTCATCGTCATCGGTCCGATCACCTTCTTCATCGGTAACCAACTGACAGACGGCGTCATCTGGATCTTCAGTCACTTCGGCTGGCTCGGTGGTCTACTGTACGGTGGATTGTACGCAGTCATGGTCATCACCGGGATGCACCACACGTTCCTGGCCGTCGACCTGCAGCTCGTATCCAACACAGGCGGAACATTCCTATGGCCGATCCTGGCACTATCCAACATCGCACAGGGATCTGCCGCACTCGCCATGATGTTCCTTGCGAAAAAACAAAACCAAAAACTCAGCGGCCTGGCCGGTACCTCCGCCCTATCCGCTTATCTCGGAGTCACGGAACCTGCCATGTTCGGGGTCAACCTGCGCTACAAATTCCCGTTCATCGCAGCCATCATCGGTTCCGCCATCGGAGGAGTCCTGCTCGCCACAACAGGCACCGAAGCCTTCTCCATCGGCGTAGGAGGAATCCCAGGAATCTTCTCCTTCAAACCGCAATACTACCTAACATTCGCCATCGGAATGGTCATCTGTATCATCATCCCATTCCTACTCACCATGCTATTCGCCAAATTCAGCAAAAACAAAATCAGCTAAAACAGTTGAACCAACTTGTATATACAAGTTAAAATGAGGGAGCGACAAGGACAACCAGTCCCGCTCCCTTTTTACTAATCAAAAAGAAAAGCAACCTGGATCGGTCGCTACACTCTATTGATTTTGGAAAGAATGGGGAGTAGCGCTAAGGCGTGACGTTCAAACCCACATAAGATCGCACTACTTAATACGAAGTAGAGAGGGTTTTCCACACCCATTAAATGGATGTCGAACACATCATCCTCCCTCTCACCACAAAGTGCCTTGCAGCGGAGGCCACCTGACTCCTACGGGAATAGAGGGTAGCTTGAGACCCTGCAGGCGAAGCCGAAGCGGCTCAACACCCTCCCCGAGGAAAGCAGGTGGCCGCAGCGGAAAGGCACGAACCCAATCAAATAGTCTATGAAGTAGAAGAAGGGTTCTCACACCAATCAAAAGGGATGTCGAACACAGCACCCTCCCTATAACTACTAAATGCCTTGCAGCGAAGGCCGGCCGACTCCATCGGGAATAGAGGCAAGCTTGAGACCCTGCAGGCGCAGCCGAAGCGGCTCAACTGACTCCCCGAGGAAAGCGGACGACCGCAGCGGAAAGGCACGAACCAATCAAATAGTCTATGAACCACACCCTAAAAAAACCAAACCAAAAGGAAGGTGTCCCAAATGACCCAACAACCACAACCATGGTGGAAAAAAGCAGCCGTCTACCAGATCTACCCCAAAAGCTTCAACGACACAACAGGTAACGGAGTCGGTGACATCCAAGGCATCACCCAAAAACTCGACTACCTCAACAAACTCGGCGTCGACGTCATCTGGCTCACCCCAATCTACGAAAGCCCGCAGCGCGACAACGGCTACGACATCAGTGATTACTTCTCCATCCATGCCGAATACGGCACCATGGAAGACTTCGAGAACCTCCTGAGTGAAGCACACGCCCGCGGCATCAAAGTCATCCTCGACATCGTCATCAACCACACTTCCACAGAGAACCAGTGGTTCATCGAGTCTCGCCAGTCAAAAGACAGCGAATTCCGTGACTTCTACATCTGGCGCGATGGCAAACCCGACGGATCCGAGCCGACGAACTGGCAGTCCAAGTTCGGCGGCAATGCCTGGCAGTATGACGAAGCGACCGGTCAATACTACCTTCATCTCTTCGACGTTACCCAGGCCGACCTCAACTGGGAAAATGATGCTGTCCGCCGTAAGCTGTACGACATGATGCTCTTCTGGCTCGACAAGGGTGTCGACGGCTTCCGCCTGGACGTCATCAACCTGATTTCAAAGGATCAACGCTTCCCTGATGACGACGGTTCCACCGCTCCCGGAGACGGACGCAAGTTTTACACGGACGGTCCCAAAGTCCATGACTATATGCAGGAGATGAACCGTGAAGTCTTCTCGAAGCATGACATCATGACCGTCGGCGAGATGTCGTCTACGACGATCGATAACTGCATCAAATACTCTCGTCCCGACAGGAATGAACTGAGCATGACCTTCAATTTCCACCACTTGAAGGTGGATTACCCCGGTGGTGAGAAGTGGACAGTCGCCGACTTCGACTTCCAACAGCTCAAGGACATCCTCTCCACCTGGCAGAAGGAAATGCACGACGGCGGCGGCTGGAACGCCCTCTTCTGGTGTAACCACGACCAGCCGCGGATCGTGAGCCGCTATGGAAATGACGGAGAGTTCCATAAGGAATCGGCGAAAATGCTCGCCACCACGATCCACATGATGCAGGGTACGCCTTATATTTACCAAGGAGAAGAATTCGGGATGACGAATCCGAAATTCACAAGCATCGATGAGTATCGGGATGTGGAATCGATCAATATGTTCAACATCATGAAGGAACAAGGGAAATCGGAAGACGAAATCCTTGAGATCCTCCGTCACAAGTCCCGTGATAACTCTCGTACGCCTGTTCAGTGGGATGGTAGTAACAACGCAGGTTTCACCTCAGGACAGCCGTGGATCCCCGTTGCGAAGAACTTCAGGGACATCAATGCCGAAGTCGCCATGGAAGATCCGACGTCTGTGTTCTATCACTATCAAAAGCTGATCAGTCTCAGAAAAGAATACGATGTGATCACGGATGGTGATTATGAGCTCATCCTCGAGAACGATCCCCGTCTGTTCGCCTATGTACGCAATGGCGTAGATGAGAAGCTCCTCGTGGTGAATAATTTCTACGGAACAGATGCCGATTTCACCCTGCCTGAAGAGGTAAAGGTGAATGGATGGAGCAGTGAGATCTTGATCTCGAACTATGAAGATTCCGCCAATGTCTATACGCATATGAACCTTCGACCTTATGAATCCGTTGTGTTCCGCTTGACGAAATAAGTGGACGATACAAAAACCGGGCGGCCCCTCTAGGCTGCCCGGTTTTTGTATGTAATTAAATGGATCCGGGACTTAGTTCGTTGATGATCCACCTGGCTTTCGGGACCAGTGTAGATGGCAGGTCATCAAGTGAGAAGTACCTTAACTCCCTGGATTCTCCTGTGACCTTAAGCGTGCCCATGGTCCTTCGAGCCAGATATACCGCCGTCACACCGAAGATTTGATCACCGTTCGGGTAGGTGTGGCATTCCTCCGGTCCAGAGAGAATCCGGATGAACTGAAGCTCCCCTGCGAGGAGTCCCGTTTCTTCGTGGAGCTCACGGGCAGCCGTCTCTTCAAGGTTTTCACCATACTCCATCACCCCGCCGGGAAGCCCCCATATATCGGCATCTGATCGGTACTGAAGGAGCAGTTCTTTTCTCTCATTTATGCATAGGACGGTGGCTCCTGCTACCATCAAGGGCTGGGTGCCTATCAACCTTCTTATTTCCTTTATATAATCGCTCATTTCCACACCCTTTTGATCACAGGGGCCTCCACCGAGAAATCCAGTCGATAGATATCCGGATTTGATAGGGTCTTCCACTGCGTGAAACCGAATGTGTCATCGAACCGTTTCAGCAATAGAGCCATGAGGTTCCCATGGGTGGCAATGACAGTCACGGGATGTTGGCGTTGCAGCACGTCATCGATTACCTCCATCCCTCTCTCCATTGCCTGCAGGCTGGACTCTCCACCTGGATAGGAAAGCTCCAGATCTGTGAAGGTCCGCTCCAGCATAGACAGCCATTCAGGCTGATCCTCTCCTGCCAACACCCTTTCCGAAAGTCGGGTCTCTTCTTCAAGTGGGATCCCATGGTCTTCTACCAGTCCCCTAACCGTATCGACCGCTCTCAGATACGGACTGGTCAAGACGGCATCCACGTTGACGCCTATGAAAAATGCCCTGACCTGTTCTGCCTGGTCTTTCCCTTCTGCTGTCAACCGGGCATCAGGCGCCTGCCCTTCTGCTTTGCAGTGCCTGACAAGATATATGGTTTTTTGCATACCTTTTCCCCCTTTGTCGCTTCCTGTCTATTCTTTATTCTCTCCATGATGAATGATACCCTTTTTTGTAAAATGTTTGATTATATTTCTTTAATATGGGTATATAGTAACCTGTACCGCCTTTCCTCTCAACAACCTCCTTTTTTGGTATCTTAGACCTATTTATCTTAAATGTTTCCATTTGATACCATAACATAGGTATATACATCACATTTTTGAAGGGGCTGAATCCTTTGTCCTACCTATCATTCATGGTCACACAGATCGGGGAAAAGCGTAAGCAGCTTGAACGTCTGAGGACCTCCAAAACCAACATGAATCAACTCCAAGGTGAATTCAATCAGTATAGTCAAAAAGTAAAGCAGCCCGAGCTGAGCGCAACAACCTGGCAGGGAACCCGTGCCAATGAGTTTGAAGAAGTCCGGGAGCAGTTCAACGAAGCCTATCGGGATATTTCCCAAAGTCAGATGGATTCTGCCATCACATCCATCGAATCGAAAATTTCCTCTCTTGAAGCCGAGATCGCTGCCCTCGAAGTGAGTATGGACAAAGAGGTCAAGCGTCTCGAAGAAGAGAAAAAGAAAGATCCGATGATGTAACGTACTTCTTTTAGAAGGGATTTCATCCATGACCCCAGAACAACATTTCAAGCGGAATACATACCGCATGATTCTGCTCGCATTCGGAATTCTCTCCCTGATAGCGGGAATCGTACCATTGATCACTGCCCTGACCATGGTCAGCAGTCATCCTCTTACGGATTATCTTGCCTTCTTGATCACCGGGGGTGTCAATCTCATCGTTGCCGGCATCATCATTTGGGTGCGTGCACGCTTCCAGCCAAAGGTGGAAGCGTCCGAGATTCAGCCCTCAACGCCCGGTCCACCCACGGAGCTGACGCCACTGAAGAAGTTTTTGAGAATCGCGGTCCTCATTTATGCGCTCTTCATTGTGATCGCATCGACGATTTCTTCTGGCACATTATTCATCGTCTCTCTCATCCACGGGGATCTCACTTGGAAGAATGCAGCGGGAATCGCATTCGTGCTTCTCTTATCATACGGATTTGCCGGCATCATCCTGTGGATCCGTTCCAGGTTCTTAAGGAAACCCGCATAAAAAGGACTGCCCCATCAGGAGCAGTCCTCTTTCTCATTCTTCGTCATCGCTTGCCTGGAAGAAGATTGCTACAACCTTCCATCCGTCATCCTGCTTGTTGAATACCGTCACTTGGCGGCCGGAGCGCGTCACTTCTTTGCCACTGTCCGGATCCTTGGTTGTTGCGCTGATTTCAGCGTATACATCTGACTTTACTTCATTGTAATTGATGATTTTGACGTTTTCGGCCGTACGTTTTGAATCGACTGAATCAAAGATCTGCTTCACGTACTTTTTTTCATCTTCATATTTGAAGTTGATTGGTTGTTTCGAGATGAGATTCATATACGCATCATAGTCCTTCTCGTTGAAGGTCTTGATATATTGATCAAACGTCTGGGTCAACTCTTCTTTATCTTCTGCTGGGATTCCTTCTGCTTCCTCCAGCTTCTGGGCCCGTTCGACAATTTTGTCATTTTCGGAGGTCGGGAGCTCTTGTTGAACTTGTTCCTCACTCTTTTTGCTTTCATCCGCCTTGGATTCTTCGGAAGTCTTCTTGTCTTCCTTCTTCTCTTCGTCTGCGCTGCACGCCCCGAGAAGCAGCGTACTGATGCCTATACCCAACATGATTCTTTTCCAATGCTGTTTCGACAATGGTCTTCACCCTTATTCATTAGATTTGCACTATCTCCATTCTATTGAAAATATTCGCAACACTCAAGTCGATTCTCAATTCTTTGTGACAGATATGGTAAAATGAGAGCAGGTGATCATAATGACAAAACGGAATAAATACCATCAGATCTATACCGATTTATCGGACCATATACAGAACGGTACCTACGCACCCGACACGATCCTCCCTTCGGAGAATGAACTGTCCGACATGTACGATACCTCCCGGGAAACGATCCGTAAGGCACTCACGATGCTTGCACAGAACGGATACATCCAGAAGCTGCGCGGAAAGGGATCCCTTGTCCTGGACGTTTCCCGTATGAACTTCCCCGTCTCGGGACTCGTGAGCTTCAAAGAGTTGCAGAAGTCCATGGGCCGCGAAACAATCAAGACCCATGTCCACCGTTTTGGTCTCATCCTCGCTGATGACCAGCTTGCCTCCCTCCTCCAGACCACGACAGGAGATGAAGTCTGGGAGGTGGCCCGTTCCCGTGAAATCGGCGGCGAACGGATCATACTCGATAAGTCGTATTTCCTGAAGTCCCGTGTCCCTCTTCTCACCCAGGAAATCTGCGAGAACTCGATCTATGAGCATCTCGAAGGCACCCTCGGTCTTCCCATCGATTTTGCCAAAAAGGAAATCGTCGTGGAGCCCTGTACGGAAGAGGACGAGAAGCTGCTTGGATCTGAAAGGGTATGACCATGTGGTCGTTGTGCGGAACATGGTCCACCTGAAGGATGCCGTGCGGTTCGAGTACACAGAATCACGTCACAGGCTGGATATGTTCCGGTTTGTAGATTTCGCGAGGCGGAAGCATTGATAGAGGAAGAGCTACGGTGGATGCCGTGGCTTTTTTCTACAAAAAAAGAAGGCAACCAAGACGGCTGCCTTCTCGAAAATCTGTATTATCGTACTTCCACCCAACCATTTTTGATGGCGGTGACGACTGCTTGCGTTCGGTCGTTCACATTCATCTTCTGAAGGATGTTACTGACGTGGTTCTTGACGGTTTTCTCACTGATGTAGAGAGCTTCACCGATACCACGGTTGCTTTTTCCGTCTGCAAGCATCTGCAGGACTTCACACTCACGGCGCGTGAGAAGGTGAAGCGGGCGGCGAACTTCGGATTGCTGGAATCCGCCTGAGTTGGATGCATTGGCGAGGCGGCGGTATTCAGCCACCAAGTTGTGCGTCACTTTCGGATGGATGTATGATCCACCATCAGCTACGATTTTGACTGCGTCCACAAGGGCATCGGAATCCATTTCCTTAAGCAGGTAGCCTAGGGCACCTGTTTTCAAAGCATGGTTTACATAGTTCTCATCATCGTGGATGGAGAGGATGATGACTTTTGTCTCCGGATATTTATCCATGAGCTCGCGCGTTGCCTCAACGCCGTTGATTTCAGGCATATTGATGTCCATGAGGACGACATCCGGCTCGTGCTCTGCCACAAGGCCTGAGGCATCTGCTCCGTCATCCCCTTCTGCTACTACGTTGAATGAAGGTTCGAATTCCAAAATCCGTTTTACCCCTTCACGAAATAGCTGATGATCATCGATGATAACGATATTAGTTGTTGCCATGTCATTCGCCTCCCTAAACCTTAGAAAAATTTACATATTCAGAGGTACGCGGATCAGTATGACTGTTCCGCCTCCTACTTTTGAGTCGATCGTGATGTCTCCTTCCAGAAGGTCGACACGCTCTTTCATCCCCATGATGCCAAAGGATCCCGTTTTTTGTGTATGTAGATCGAATCCCTTGCCGTTGTCTTTGATGACGACGGTTATATTGTCTTTCTTTACTTCCACTTTTACTTGAATGTGTGTGGCCTCGGCATGCTTGAGCGAGTTCTGGACGCTTTCCTGCACCATTCTGAAGAGGGCGACTTCGAACTTCGGCGGGAGCCGGATATCGAGACCCATATTGATGAACTGGATGCTCGTCTTATCGTTGTATTCTTCAATGGTACTCAAGTATTTCTTGAGCGTTGGCACGAGTCCCAAATCATCAAGTGCCATGGGACGCAGGTCGTAAATGATTCGACGGACCTCATAGAGAGCCGAGCGGACCATGCGTTTCAGATCGCGGATTTCTTTGATCGCATCATCGGTCGTCTTCTCACGGAAGACCCGTTCAATGAGATCGGAACGGATGAGGACGTTAGCCATCATCTGGGCCGGTCCATCATGGATTTCCCTGGAGACGCGCTTGCGCTCATCTTCCTGGGCTTCAATGATCTGGAGGCCGAAATCCTGACGCTGCTTCGCGTCTTCAAGGGCTTCATTCACTTCACGTAAATCACTGTTCAAATAATTGAGAACCACGGAAATCTGCGAGCAGAGATTCTCTGCCTTATCGATCGTTTCCCCCAATGACCTCATGCGTCGTTCGAGTTCATCGCGGCGATCGCGCAGCTGCTTTTCCTGCTGTCGGTTCATAAGAAGTTTCATCTGGAAATCGTGGGCTTTTTCATAGGCGTCCCTGACCTGGTCTTCCGAGTAGGTCTGAAAATGCTTGCTCACTTCAGAAAGCCTGAGGCGTGCGAGCCTTGACCTCTTATGGAGCTCATCCCCCTCTTCGATGACCTTCAGGACCTTATTCTTAACATCTAATAGTTCTTGCATTAAGTCTTGGTAATCATTCCGGCATTGCTCACCGATCTGAAAGATTTCACCCTTGCTCTCATCGACCGTGTCGATCATCTTCTCAAGGATTCCATCCAGGATCTTGGTGTCGATTTTTTTCAGTGACACGGTACACCCCTCTTTTGTTCCACGATAATCATGGACATCGATTAGAGTTGGAAACGCTATACTTCTATACTAAGTACACATCCAACAATGTTCAACACGTTTCGGACGAAAAGATAGTGACCTAAGTCCCAATCAGCATCGAAACATCGCATTCTCTAACCATTTCCATAGGGATAGTTGAAACTCCTTTATTCATCTAGGCATATTCCTACATCCTTTACGTACCCAAGGAAGGCATTGGCAAAAACCTGTACCTTTCCAGGAGGTAGAAAGTATGACTATCAGCGTCCATTATACCATGTCGCCTATAGGAGGAGATTAAAGTTTCATTACATTGTATTACCATTATTTCATGTAATACCAACTATTCCCTCGAATAAAGTCGTTCACTTGTGCATTATGATTCATTTTTTTATATAGTAGGAATAGAGTATTCACGCCGTTAGGAGGGAAGCGAATTGCTTCATAAATATTATACTGTAAAAGGACCCGGCGAGAACGAGATCGTCATCGAACGCTCCCGCTTCATCGCCCATGTAGCCCGTGTCGAAACAGAAGAAGAGGCCCAGGCCTTCATCGCTGATATTAAGAAGCAGCATTGGAGCGCAAATCATAACTGCTCAGCTTATATGATCGGGGAAAACAACCTCATCCAGAAGGCCAATGATGACGGAGAACCTAGCGGAACGGCAGGCGTTCCTATGCTTGAAGTATTGAAGAAGCGCGACTTGAAGGATACCGTCGTGGTTGTCACCCGCTACTTCGGCGGCATCAAACTTGGCGCAGGCGGCCTCATCCGTGCGTACGGAAAGAGTACATCTGAAGGCTTGAACTTGACCGGTGTCGTCGAACGGAAGCTCATGCGCATCATGAAGACAAAAATCGACTACACATGGCTCGGCAAGGTTGAGAATGAAATCCGTTCCTCCCACTACCAGCTCAAAGAAATCCACTATCTCGATGCTGTCGAAGTTGATGTCTATGTCGAAGAAGCAGCTAAAGATGGCTTCACTTCCTGGATGACCGAACTCACCAATGGACAAGGGGAAATCAGTGAAGGCGAAGTCGAATATTTGGAGACGCTTATATAAACACTAAGGAGACAGATTCCACGGGATCTGTCTTTTTTCATCATAAGGTGTAGGATGAATGAAAAACGGGTATAGAACCTTGTTAAGGAATATCAAAATCGGCTCTAACGAGTACCTACTATCTTGAAGATTGCAGCGGCGGGGTTTGTCCCGCTTTTTTTGTAAGTGTACTGTAATAAAAATTTCATTTTACGGTGGTTATGTAACATAGTACAATTGAGCTTAGGTAAAAAACGCGAATATTCTTAGATATTGTAGGTATTACTCGAAAAAAGGAGCTTCTCAAATATGTCGCATAACGGAATATATCGAGATGATCAGATCATGAAAAAGAAGAAACGCCGCAGAAGAATCTTCTTCTTCCTCATCATCCCCCTTCTCATCGTCACCTTTTCAGCCGCCGCATTCGGTGCAGTCGTTCTTAAAAAAGCAGAAAACGTATTCAATAAATCGTACGATAACATCGACGGCCGCGAAAAATCCAACCTCCGCGAAACCGCAGTAAATCCCGACGTTGATAATGTATCCATCTTGTTCATCGGTGTTGATGGCAGTGATGTACGTGGAAACACGAAAGACCGCTCAGATGCCTTGATGCTTGCCACCTTGAACGAAAAAGACAAGTCAGTGAAGCTGGTTAGTATTCCCCGTGACTCATACGTCTATTTGGAAGACGTGGGCTACAAGACAAAAATCAACCACGCTCATGCCTACGGAGGACCGAAAGCCTCCATCGAAGCAGTGGAACAGCTTATGAACATCCCTGTTGACTACTACGTGAAAATGAACTTCAATGCCTTCATCGATGTAGTCGATGCCCTTGAAGGAATTGATGTCGACGTACCATATGAACTGGAAGAACAGAATTCCAGAGACAAAGCCAATGCCATCCACCTTATGCCAGGCGAGCAGACCCTCGATGGGGAACAAGCCCTTGCACTGGCAAGGACCCGACACTACGATAATGACATCGAACGCGGTAAACGCCAGCAGATGATCCTCCAGGGAATCGTGAAGAAAGCTGCTTCGGGCAACGCCATCACGAAGTATGACGACATCCTTGAAGCGATCGGAAACAACATGGCCACCAATATGACGTTCGACGAAATGAAAGCTTTCTCCAGCTATGGATTGACCAAGAAGCTCTCCATCGAGAACATCACCCTTGAAGGGGAAGACACTTATATCGACGGCGTCTACTACTGGCTACTCGATGATACAAGCGTCGCCAACACCAGCCTGGAGCTGCGTAACCATCTGGGACTGTCCCAATCGCAGACAGCGGATAACATCAACACCGAAGAAAACGGTGAAGAAACCGACCCTTATGGCACTGAAGAAGAAAGCGATCCTTACAGTGAGTCTACCGATGAATCCGGGACGTACGATGATACTTCGGATGACACCGGAAGCTATGATGAAACCGGAGAAGATACGGGCCCTGCACTGGAAGAGATTCCTCATGCAGAAACCGAATCCGATCCTTATGCAGAACAGTGATTGGAAGAGCACCCGCCTTGTTGGCGGGTGTTTTTTTGTTGTTGCGGGTGGTGCCAGGCACCTTTTGCTGTTTTTGTGCCTGGCACCATATCCCACTTTTGTGCCTGGCACCATATCGCCATTTGGTGCCAGGTACAAAAAATCCTCCCCCTTATCCAACCAAACGCAAAAAAGCAGCCAACCCGAAGGGTTGGCTGCTTTTTACATCAATCATCTTACTTTTTACTCGTCCGTGCCTTTACGAACTTGATGAGCGGCTGGTAGTTGGCGTTGACCAGGCCGATGCTCTCGATGAACCATTCGATGGCGAAGAGCAGGATCGTGAGGAGGATCAGGCCTCCCCAGACGGTGGACATGGAGAAGATGATGGCGGCCAGGCTGAACATGGCTGCCATGGCGTAGATGATGATGACGGTTTGTTTGTGACTGAAGCCCGCCCTCAGCAAACAGTGATGCAGGTGGGATTTGTCCGGTGCGGACAACGGACTTTTGTTCTTGTACCTTCTGAGTATGGCGAAGAAGGTATCTGAGATCGGTACTCCAAGGATGATGAACGGGATGACGAGTGAGACCATCGTGACGTTCTTGAATCCGAGGAGGGCCAGTACGGATATGATGTATCCGAGGAAAAGGGATCCTGTATCCCCCATGAAGATCTTGGCCGGATGGAAATTGTAGTACAGGAAGCCAAGGGAGCTTACCAGTACGATCATGGCGAGTGTCATGACGAAGATATCGCCTTTCAGCATGGCCATGAAGCCGATGGTGGCAAGTCCGATGGTGCAGACACCTGCTGCCAGGCCGTCCAGGCCGTCAATGAAGTTGATGGCGTTGGTAATCCCGACGATCCAAAGGATGGTAATCGGGATACTGAGCAATCCGAACTTCAGCTCTGTGTCGAAGAACGGCACGTTGATGAAGTTGATTTTCACACCGCCAAGAACGACGATGAGTGCCGCAGCGATCTGGCCGACGAACTTCCATTTTGCTGATAGCTGGAAGATGTCATCGGCCATCCCCGTCAGAAGGATCACACCGCTTCCGATGATGATCGGCAGGGCATATTGATCTTCGGGACGAAGGATGAGATATCCCGTGATGAATCCGATATAAATGGCCAGTCCGCCAAGGCGGGGCATGATTTTGCTGTGCACCTTGCGATCCTCCGGTTTGTCGGTCGCGCCCACTGCGAACGCAAACCTTTTGACAAGGGGTGTGATCGCGATGGTGAGGGCAAAGCATATGAGTAATGTCAGAATTAACATTGGCATTGTCATTGTACACCTCTTAATCGTTAATCTACCCGGTTGGTCGATTGATGAATACAGGTAATTCTTAGATGCGGCTATCCGAGCAGCCTCAAATATACATTATAAACGTTCTTGGCGAAATGCTCTACTGAAAAATTGTCCCTGCTGTGTATTCTTAACTTTTGGCCTATTTCGCGGAGTCGTGCATTCCGCTTCAGATCAATGGCGGTGAGGAGCTTTTCCGTCAGAACCTGTTCATCATCGATGGGGACGATCCATCCGTAATCATCTGACGGGATCAGGCGGTCCACCCCGCCGACGTCCGTGGTGATCACGGGGACGTTGGAACGTGCGGCCTCCAACAGGACAAGAGGAAAGCTTTCACTATACGATGTAAGGAGCACAAGGTCCGACAGTGGGTATAATCGCTCCACATCATCGCGGTGACCAAGGAATTCGACCCAGGGTGAAAGGGTATGGGTCTTGACGAAGGTTTCCAGTCCTTCCCTTTCCGATCCGTCACCGGCGATGAGGAGTTTGATTCCGGTCTGATGGTGGTGTTGAATCAGGTTACGAAGGGCGGTGAGGGCCAGCTTGTGGTTCTTCACCGCTTCGAGCCTGGCCACCATCAGCATGACGAAGTCTCCTTCTTTTACCCCTAATTCTTCTCTTTCAAACGGTTTCGACAGCGGTTTGTCGAAGTCGATGCCGTTCAGGATAACGGTAATCTTCTCTGGAGGGATACCGAAGTCCATCAGGATAGTCTTGAACCGCTCCGAGATGGCAAGGAAGTGGTCTGCCTGTTTGAGGGCATTCAGGTTCGTCCTGGTGAAAACTTTCCCTGTGATCCCTTGGCCCATGAAGTCATCGCGGGGATCACTATGTACGGTCACCACCCACTTCACGCCCGTCCTTTTCCGGATGAAGGGTGCATAGCAGTTCGCTCTTGCTCCGTGGGTGTGAATCATGTCGATTCCATGCTTTACTATAAAGGTACCAATTTTTCTGACAACCGTAAAGTCGAATTTTGACTTTTGTTCAAAATTTACCAGTTGGATGTTCTGTTCAACCCCGCGCTTATACATTTCCCCTTCTTCAAAAACGCCGAGAAAAAATTCTTCTCGGTTCAGTTCATTTAATAAGGACAGGATGTGAAACATGCCTCCGCCGCTTTCGTTGCCGGCATTCAGGTGCAGGATTTTCACGATGGGACCTCCCAGCGTTATTCTTTGGATTTCATGACGGTGATGATGAATTGTGGCAGCACGAGCATCCTTCTCCAGCGTGAAGGCTGTTTGAGAAGACGGTAGAACCATTCCATGTACACTTTCTGGAATAGTACCGGTGCCCTTTTGACATGACCGGCCAGGACATCGATGCTGCCCCCGACTCCCATGAAGACACCTTTTCCGACCTTTGGAAGGTTTGCAGCGATCCATTTTTCTTGCCTAGGAAAACCTAGGGCTACAAGAATGACATCGGGCTTTGTCCGCTGAATGTCTTCAATAATGGTTTCATCGTCATCTTCAAAATAGCCGTGATGATGCCCGACGAGATCGAGGTTCGGATATTTTTTCTTTACATTGAGGACCGCTTTTTCGATGATATCTGGTTTGGCACCTACTATATAGAAGGAAATGGGGGTTTCATTCCCCAGTGCAAGCAAGTCCTCCATCAGTTCAAAACCAGGCACGCGCTCCAGCAGGGGCGTCTTCTTCATCTTGGAGGCGATGATCACACCGATGCCGTCTGGGACGATGATGTCGGCTGTCTGCAGGATGGCGTGGTATTCTCGATCTTCCCTTGCCTGCATGACGATCTCAGGATTGGCCGTGACCACAAGGGCTTTCTTCTCTTTTTTTATATACTGATGATAGAGGTCTTGTACGACCTCGGATTTACGTTGATTCACAAAAGGTACGTCGAGTATGGTGATGGTTTGATTAGTCATTATCGTGTCTACCTCTCTTGTCGATTCTCCCCTTTATTCTATCCCAGCCGCCCCGCTACTGAAACAGTTATTGTGTTACAACTCCATGACGTTGGAGGAATTTCCGATTCGACTCTATAATAAGATAGATTGTCGGCGGATGGTTCCATGTCATCAATTTTTTACCATCCCTTTAGGAATCTTTACAAAATGTTAAATAAAACAATAAATTCGTTTATTAAGCTTATACTAGGAAATAACCTCTCAGAAGGGTGGTCATGTTTTGTTGTCGAAGCTTCAGCACCTGGTATTGCTGGCGGTCATCGCCCTCGTGATACCTTCCATATTCACACATCCGGTGGTTGCCTATCTCTCCACCCTCATTAGCTTATTCTTCATCGCATGGAATAAGAAGAACGGATTGTTGCTCTTATTCATATACTTCCCAATCCGTCCGTTCTTACTAGAATTGAATCCAGGCTTCAAGCTCATGGGCGACTGTCTGCTGATCGTCTTGTTCCTTGCCGCCCTTTACGGGTTCATCCGGGACCGGGGTTCGTGGAAGACGTATGCCTTCACGGGCTTCATCCTGCTGTTCTGCCTCGTCGGGACGATCGCAGCCTTTGAGACAGGTGTCAGCCTGTCTGCCATAATCTTTCAGAACCGTGCCTATCTCATCACCTTCCTGACCCTCTTCATTGTCGGTCAGTGGAAGATGAATCATGAGGATATCCGGTATTTCCTTCATCTCTCCATTGTGATGGGATCCATCCTTTCTCTGCACGGGATCATGGAGTACCTCTTTTCCAGGACACTTCTTGTTCCGGAGGCATGGACGAACTGGAATCTGTCTTCTGTAAATGAGATGAGGGTGTACGGCCTGACCGCGAATCCGAACGTACTTGGTACATATTTATCCATTTGTCTCTTTATCACCCTTTATGTCCTGTCCGTTGTGAAGCGATGGCGGATTCTGTATGTCCTTGCTTCCATCCTGATGCTCGGCACCCTCTGCCTCACCTACTCCCGGGGGTCGATCCTAGCATTCGGGGTTGCCTTCATCGTGTATGTTCTCTGGAAAAGGGCGTGGAAGATGGGAGCAGGACTGGTTCTTTCCATTGTATTGGGGCTTTTCCTGATTTATTATCCTGCCGGCATTGCACGAGAGGAGATCGACGCCCACACGATCAGCGACGGGCATACCCCCGATGTTCCACAGGAGCAGGTGGAGCCGAGCGCACCACCTACGAATGAGCGGTCATCTGCATTCTCCGATCGATTCAAGGAGATCTTCTCTGATGACATCATTGAGAAAAGCAGCCAATGGGGCCGGCTGTATGTGGTATTCAAGGGGCTTGATATCTATCTCATGAATCCGGTAATCGGGACAGGGTTCGGGACGTTCGGGGATTCGGCGACACTGAGCTACGGGACGCCGATTGCCGAGACGTATCAGCTTCCCGACAGGATGTACTCGGATAACCAATACATCCAGCTTCTCGTTCAGACCGGTACGCTGGGGACAGTGAGCGTCCTCGCATTTGTGGTGGCCATCTTCATCATCACGTGGAAGAGGAGAAAAGACCCCGTTGCTCCGGTGCTTTTCTGCCTGACACTGGCGACATTGCTCATGGCGTTATTCTATAATGTATTGGAGGAGAAGATTCTTACGCTATACTTCTACTCCGTACTGGGCTATTTCCTTACGAAAGAAAGGACGCCCCATTCTCTTGAAAAATGAGGAATTCTTATGAAATCACTCATCAAAGCCGTCGGGCTTGTCACGATCATCTCCGGTCTCGGAAAACTGCTCGGATTCGCACGGGAGAGCATCATTGCTGCGTACTTCGGCACATCTGACGTAGCAGACGTGTTCTTCGTCTCTAGTCTTGTCCCCACCCTGCTCTTCACTGCCATCGGGACCGCGATCCAGGCTGGGACGATTCCGCTCTTCATGGAAGCAAGGGGACGGAGCAAGGGGGAATCACGGAAGCTCATGAGTCTACTAGGCACGTTTTTCCTCGTCATCTCTCTTGCCTTCATCGCAGTGACGCTCCTCTTCACGGAGCCACTCATGAAGCTGATGGCCCCGGGCTTCACCCCGGGTCAGCTTGATCTCGCCGTGGAACTGACGCGCATCATGATCCCGAGCATGATCTTCCTGACGTTGACCGCCATTTCGACCGGGGTACTGAACGCGAACAAGCAGTTCGTTCTCCCAGCCTTCACGTCGACGGTTCAGAATGTGGTCATCATCCTGGCCACCGTCCTCCTTACGAATACATACGGCGTGTACGGGCTCGCCGCCGGTGTCCTCATGGGTGCCGCCGGACAGTTCTTCATCCAGTATCCTTCGTTCAGGAAAGAAGGGATCGGATTCAATTTCGCCTTCAGAGAGAATAAGAAACAGATCAAAACCATCATGATCCTGTTCTATCCGATCATCATCGCGGCGATTTCCATCCAGCTGAACAGCCTGGTGGACCGCATGGTATCATCTGGACTCGAGACGGGAAGCGTGTCGGCGCTGAACTATGGGAACCGGCTTTTATGGCTCCCCCTCAGCGTGATCCTTACGCCACTTATCACGGTACTCTACCCGTCACTTGTGGAAGGGGCACTCGAAGGCTACAAGCGATTTTTCACCATCATACATAAAGGGACGGCAATCATCCTGTTTGCCGGACTCCCTTTCACGGTGCTCCTTGCTGTGAGCGGGGATGATCTGATCCGTCTCGCCTTCGAGCGGGGAAGCTTCGATGCGGGTGCAACCTCCATCACCTTCCAGGCCCTCTTCTTCTACGGGATCGGCCTTGTCTTTTTCGCCCTCAGGGATTTCCTGATGAACGGATTCTATGCCCTGAAGAAGACGAAGATCGCCATGTACTCGTGTCTCGGTGCCGTCGCGGCCAATGTGGTCCTGAGCATCATCCTGGCACGGTTCATGGGCGTAGGAGGGATCGCCCTCGCCTCGAGCATCTCCATGCTCATCCAGTGCGTCGTGCTCTTCAGCTATCTGTTGAAGGGGTACGACGAAAAGAAGACCTATTCAAAACAACTCGGGAAAGAATCAGGCAAGCTGATCCTCGCGACGGCAGGAGCAGTAGCAGGGGCGCTTGTGACAAAGTCGTGGGTCGCAGATGACCTGAACATCATCATCCACACGGCCATCATGACCACTGTCATCTTTATCATCTATTGTATGCTGGCCTTCCTTTTCAAGGTACAGGCCGTATCACCGCTCACCCAAAAGCTGAAAAGGAGCCGATAATCATGAAGATCCTTTTATCTACCATATTCGAATACCCTCACGAGGGCGGCCTCTCCACCCATGTAGCGACCCTGAAGAATGGTCTTGAGGCCCTCGGACACCAAGTGGACGTCCTGTCCTTCACCGATCTGAATCCCCTCGTGCGAAAGGCATACGCACAGGCACCGGGATTCATCGCTAGCAAGATCAAACCGGGATCCGGCCAGCTCATGAACGATCAGAATCGGATGACGCTGATCCATAAAGAATTGAACAAGCTCAAAGGACAGTACGACGTCGTGAACACCCAGGATGTTTATGCCACATTGGCTGCAGAAGGAACCGGCATCCCCGTCGTTGAGACGGTCCATGGCTACTATTCCTTCGAGGCCATCAGCCGCGGGGCAATCGCAGAGGGAAGCAAGGAAGACATCACTGTCCGCGAGCGCGAAAAAAGGGCCTACACCCTTGCCGACGAAGTGGTCACCGTCGATCAGCGGATCAAGGATTATGTGAAATCCATGTCTGGTGTTGAAGCGACCGCCATTAAGAATTTCATCGACGTAGAAGACTTCGATCCCGGGAAACTAGATCTATCAGGTATACGGGAGGAATTCGGCATCCCGACAGATAAGAGGATGCTCTTCGTCCCAAGAAGAATGACCGAGAAAAACGGGGTCATCTATCCGACCCTCGCCCTCAGGAAGGTCCTCGACCGCCATCCCGATACCGTCCTCGTCTATGCCGGGACCGGTGAACAGATGCCTGCCATCAAGAAGGAAGTCGAACAGCAGGGCCTTGAGGGTGATGTCCTCCTCCTTGGCACTGTGCCTCATGAAAAGATGAAATACCTGTACGGGACGTCGGACATCGTCCTTGTGCCGAGCGTCCATTCCTACGGTGTCGAAGAGGCGACCTCGATTTCCGCCCTGGAAGCGATGGGTTCAAGATCCCCTGTCATCGCAGGCGCCGTCGGCGGTTTGAAGGAAATCATCGAGCACGAAAAGGACGGTCTCCTCGTGACGGAGAAGGATGTGGACGGCCTTTCCGAAGCGATCCTGAAGGTATTGGGCTCACCCACATTCGCCGAACAGCTCGCCCGGAACGCCCGGACGAAGATCGAGCAGATGTACTCCCACCACTCCGCCGCCGCACGGTTCGAAGAGATTTATATGAAAGCCGCCAACAAGGCTTGAGCCCACCGCTCAAGCCTTTTCTTATGGCGTATAATCCCACAGGGGGAATCATACACTAATTCCTATACTCTACTGGGATGTGACTGTATGCATACGCTTCGAAACCCACTCACGTACATAAATGAACTCCTGTATATCCTGCTCTTCTTCAAAGTGATCCTGTTTCACTCGTTCACCGATACCCCCTTATCAAGCGGAGTCTTTTCCACGTCCATCGGCTTCCTTCTTGCCTGCTACGGCCTGTCCTTTCTGTTCAGCGGAAAATGGCGACTTGCATTCAGTGGACTGATCTCCCTTCTTGTATCTTTTGTCTTCCTCTCGAATGCCGTATATCTCGATTATTACAGCTCCCCCATCACCCTATCGATTTTCGGACAGATGGCCAACCTGGGCGGTCTCGGGGATAGCATCACGTATTTATTCAAATTCCGGTACCTACTCTTTGTAGTCGACCTGGTCGTTCTGCCTTTCTTTCTATGGAGCACGTTTCCATACACCAAAAAAAGATCCATGGTGAAGGGCGTCATCCCCTTCCTCACCCTCGGTCTCCTCTTCCTGGTCATGAAGCCCGCAAAGCTCATGTTTGTTGACGGCATGGAGAACCCGGTGCAGGCCTACGATTCTCTGGATCACGTTGTACAATACGGTCTCATCGGCCATCACATGCTGGATTCGTATTCCTACGTCAGGGACCGGAACTACAAACTGAGCGATGATGATAGGAAGAAGATCGGAACGGCATTCGCTGCTGAACGGGACCCGGCCGATCACCCTTATAAGACCTATGGAAAAGGCAAGAACCTCATCATGATCCAGGTGGAGTCCCTTCAAAGTTTCGTCCTGAACGAAGAGATCGGAGGCAAGGAAATCACGCCGACCTTGAACCGGATGCTGAAGCACAGCCTATCCTTCCCACACTTTTACGCCCAGACGATTGCAGGAAACAGCTCTGACGCCGAGTTCCTGACGCAGACCGCCCTATACCCACTGAAGTCCGGATCGGTCTTCTTCCGCTATCCGTCCAATACGTACCACAGCATCGGAAACTCACTCAAAGAGGACGGGTATTCGACCCTCGGAGTCCATGCAGACGAGAAGACATTCTGGAACCGTCATTTGATGTATCCATCACTCGGCTTTGAGAACTACAAGACCATCGAACAGTTTCCCCAAAAAGAACTCGTGGGAATGGGCGTTGGGGATAAAGAAATGTTCACGGAGACGGCGGGCACCCTGAAAGATCAGCCCTCCCCCTTCTACTCCCTGATCGTCACCCTGACCAATCACATGCCGTATGACCTTCCTGTGGAGAAACAGTCCCTCTCCCTCCCCAAAGAAGTGAACGGTACCCTGCTCGGGGATTATCTCCAGACGGTACGCTACTCCGATGAAGCCATCGGGTTGTTTTTAAAGGAACTGGAATCGGATGGACTGCTCCAGGACTCCATCATCGTGCTGTACGGTGATCACAACGGGATCTTTGAACGCGACAAGTCCCTGATCGAGAAGTGGAAGGGCAAATCGATCTCCACCGAGGAATGGTACCGGGAATACGCCACTGTGCCGTTCATGATCTACAACCCAGGGATAAAAGGAAAGGAAATCGATGCGTATGGCGGCCAGGTGGATGTGTACCCGACGATTGCCTCCATCATGGGGACCTCCTATACATCGGGGCTCGGTGAAAACCTTCTTGGGTCACCATCCGGGACCGTCGTGATTCCGAGCGGTGGGTATGTGACGAAGTCGTTAGTGATTGGGAAAGATGGGATAGTGGAAGGATTAGGAGAAGAGGAGAAGGAAATGCTGAGCACTTCGGAGTTGATTATTAAAGGGGATTATTTGAAAAGATGACAAACATCAAAGCAGAGAAAGGTAACCTTTCTCTGTTTTTTACTTACCTCCCCTATCAAGAATACCCCTTCCAAAAGATGCTGCCGGTGATTCTTTCCGGATGAACCCTTCACAAAGAGCTCTTCTTTCAATTGTCACTTCTATTTAGAAGGACCACCATATTTCCTTCCCCAGGATGCACACACTTTCCGAACAACATCCTTCGACCTATTTTCTCAAAATTCGACATTTTCACTTCATCTCCAATATGAATCTTTAGACTCACTTCTTTCGATCCTTAGTTTGAAATATATATGTAAAAAAACTAGATTATATTTAATTTCAATTAAACACAAGGGTAAAAAGAATTATTTTATGAAGTACTTTTTACCATTACATCCCATACTATTCTATGTCGACATATGGTAGAATAACTTTGTCATATAAGTAATTATTTTGTAGATTACTTAACTATTAACTCTAATGGAGGGATTATCAAACGCATATGGTTTCTTACAAAAGAATATTTTCTTCTCTGCTTGCACTGTCGTTGGTCTTCTCAGGATTTTCTGGTTTGGCTCAGGCAACGCCAATGATGTCGAGCAGAATGCCCTTGTCACAAACGCCGAAATGATGCTGTGATCCATGTATTTCAGAACCTTCTGAAGACAGCGACATTCTATCCGACCTAGATGCGGAAACAGAAGTCACTATTGTCGTGGAAGAAGGACTTGATCCTATCTTCACAAAAGTTTCTTTCAAGAACAAAGAAACAGGTGAAGATGAGACAGGGTACATATTGACGGAAAACCTCACATCCACAGAACCTGATGTACCATCAGAATTACCTGCGGATGATGCGGAATCAGGTCTTCCTGCAGAAGAATCACCGGATGTTTCTGAAGGACCTTCAGCAGACGAAAATTCGGAAGAATCTGACGCAGTACAAGAAGAGAAGGAATCAGGCGTAACCGAGGATGAAGGATCTTCCGAAGAGGCGATTATTGTTCCAGAATCCAACGATAGCGACCAGGATGTCGAAGACGCTGAAGAGGATGCGAATTCTGACGAAGATAAACCGACATCGGATGACATCGCTCCAGCAAAGCGAACCATGATGGCATCTGTTCAACCTAAGTTGACATTCGAGGACGGCGGAACAACCTATCAAGGAATTGCTTTGAAGAGTCCTACTGCTATTTATGAGACTCAATCCTCAAGTTCCAAAAAGATTAAAACCTATGCACAAGGCAGCCAACTTTATTACAAAGAGTTAAACAAAGACTGGTATATTGCACTTGTGTACATAAAAGGCCATGCCACAACTGGATTCATTTCGAAAAAGGATGTCACCAACCTTCCTGCCAGCCAGTCTGACCTTAGAGGGGTAGCTATCAGTCCTACCAAGATTTACTCAAAGGCATCTACCGGCTCAAGTGTCCTGAAAAGTTACAGTCAAGGAAGTATTCTTTACTACAAAACCTTGATTCCTGGGTGGTATGAGTGCTTTGTTTATATTAACGGCGTTAAAACCTCCGGATATATCAACGCAAAAGACGTGTCTTCCATTTCGGCCAATCAAAAAGACTTAAAAGGAATTGCCAATCTTTCTTCTACACCCATTTACACCAAAGCTTCTTCTGGCTCAAAAGCACTGAAGAGTTACCCTAAGGGCAGCATCCTTTACTATAAAACCTTTATTAACGGTTGGTACGAGTGCTTTGTGTATGTCAACGGCGTCAAAACGACGGGATATATCAACGCTTCCCATATCACAGATTATCCAACCAACCAAAAGGATCTAAAAGGAATCGCCAATCTTGAATCAACACCAATCTACAGTAAGTTATCTACCGATTCAAAAGTGCTGAAAAGCTACTCGAAAGGTAGCATCCTTTACTACAAAAGCTTTATCGATGGTTGGTATGAGTGCTTTGTATATATCAATGGCGTCCAAACGTCCGGATATATCAACGCTTCTCATGTTGTAGATTTCCCTACCGATCAAAAGAGCTATCAAGGGGTTACACTTAAATCTCCAACGAAAGTGTATAAAAAGAATACCTCCTCTTCCTCTGTAGTAACATCTATTGCCCAAGGAGAAGAACTTACGTATAAGTCCTTCACAAGTGGGTGGTTCGAAGTTCAAGTTACTGTTAATGGAGCAAAAGCAACAGGTTACATCACTTCAAGTGATGTCGAGAAGACCCTTCCATCAGGAGATCAACTCAAAGGACCTGCATTAAAGAGCTCTACTCCTGTTTACAGCAGGGCTTCCACTTCATCTTCGGTCTTAAAGAGCTATCCACAAGGAAAAGTTCTACTGTATGAAGCATTTTCTTCATCATGGTATAAAGCTGTAGTATTTATTGATGGAAATCCCAAAACAGGTTACATCAATAAAAAGGATGTAAAGACTCTGGGCACAGATGTCATCCAAGATTCTACCGATTATGGCATCACCTTAGATGAAATGTTCCAAAAACAAATGAAGACGAATCCTCAAACGGATCTCTATCGTAACGAAACGAAATATATCTGGTCTTCGTATATTGATAAAAATGGAGTTATCACCGAAAACAGAGTGAATGTTCGTTCAAACCCATCTACATCTTCTAATAATTACATTTTAGGGACAGTCAACAAAGGAACTAAAGTCATCGTCAAGGAAAGACAAGGGGATTGGGCACGCGTTCAAGTAACATGGATTAATGCAAAAGAAACCGATGTACTCCCATATATCGATCCTAGCAAAGTAACTTTCGGTTCTAAGGAATACTATCAGTTCCTTAAGCTATCTACTCCAGCTTACATCAGCGTTGCTGAAACGAATCAAAAAGTCCTTAAAGGAAAGGGCATTCTTGATGGGAAAGGCCAAGTTTTTGTAGATGCGGCGAATATGTATGGTATAAATGAAATTTACCTTATGTCTCACGCTCTATTAGAAACAGGTAACGGAGGATCTGAATTGGCTAAGGGCGTAACCTACAAAGGGCAAACCGTGTACAATATGTTCGGTTATGGAGCCTACGATGCCTGTCCGGTGGACTGCGGAGCGAAATATGCATTTGACCAAGAGTGGTTCACTCCCGAAGCAGCTATTTATGGCGGGGCGAAGTTAATCAGTCAGGGGTACATTTACCGCGAGAACGGTATGCAGCAAGATACCCTGTACAAAATGCGATGGGAGCCTTTAGTTTCTCATCAGTATGCTTCTGATATTGGCTGGGCTGTGAAGCAAGTAAACAGTATCTACAATATCTACTCGTTATTGGAAAACTACACGTTGCATTTCGACCTTCCATATTATAGTGTTAAATAATAATAGGTTGGCATAAAGGCATTCCGAAAGTTAGAGTACTATCTAGCTTTCGGTTTTTTTGTTTCACTTTAGAAATAATACAATCATAAAAAAACTGGCATGAGGTTGGTTTAGCACCATTCTCATACCAGCAGTATTTGTCTGTCTTTCACTTTATATTTACATAATCGAATGCTTAATCATTTCTACGACGTTTTTACTGGAAATCCCTCTAGAATACTCATTCCATTTATGAGCAAAGTCCTCTATTTTATCAAGGTCATATACCCCATCACGAATAATTTCATATACCTGTTCTGTAGTCGACGCTACGGGACCAGGCAAATCAGATTCGAACTCTTTCCACACTCCACGTTCCTTCTTATATGCTTCAAAGTCCGGAAAGAAAAATACAATCGGACGATTCAACAACGAAAATTCAAATGGAATCGAAGAATAATCTGTGATAAGAAGATCGGCCGCAAACAGTAGATGGTTTAGATTATGATGGTGAGAGACGTCCATTACTCTGTCATCAACACCCGCCAAATCAAACCGATTCCTTATCGCTGGATGTAATTTAACCAGCAAGACATAGTCCTCTGATAAAGAATTCATCAACATCTTTACATCAAGTAGCATATTGAATCGAGAAAGGTCAGATTCTCTATAGGTAGGGGCGTATAATAAATTTTCTTCCTTTGGAATTGGATATGGCTCAAAGAACTTCTTCTTCAAGATATCCCTTTTCTCCGTATCAAAAAACACATCTGTACGGGGGATTCCGGTCTTAATCAATACTTCATCTGTTGTTCGAAATGCTTTCTTATAAATATCGCCCATCGAATCGGAACCTATAAGCACTTTCGTGAAACGGCTATAGACCTGACCAAATCGAATGATGGCTTGTTCACTGCGTTTTTGGATTGAGGGGTCTTCAAATCCAAACTTTTTGACCGCACCGTTAGCATGCCAATTGTACGCACTCTACACCCTTCTTGAACTCTGTCTTAGCAAGAAATCCATAATAATTATCTACAAATACAACTTTTGATGTAGCTAAATGAAAAATTGATCGCACAAAATGCAAAGGCTTTTTCATTTCAAACACCAACGTAGTTGCATTCTTCCGATTGGAAAACACCTTAAACATTTTATCGGTCAAAACAGTACGACAAGAAAGATCTTGTCGTACCATTTCATCATGGATACGCTTATTGTTTTCACTAAAAGATACAACAAACACCACTTTGTTTTCCAAACTGAAGAGTTTGCATATCCTAAATAATACTGTGAATACTAAAAGATAAAGCGTAACAGCAAGTTCTCTCGCCATTGTTCACTGTCAGCAGATCCTCTTTAATCTTCGAAGTAGAAATTCCAATGGTCCTAGGAAGATAAACTACTTCACAATGTTCTTTAAGGAGATCAAACTTTCCTTCCCAATCATCGCCCATAACAAAGACGTCGATGTCGTTATTGATTACATCACTGACTTTTTGTTCCCAATCGTTTTCAGCAATGACTTCGTCCACATATCGAATTGATTCAAGAATCATTTTTCTGTTTTCAAAGCTATGGTAAGATTTTTTATTTTTAAGTTCATTGAATTCATCTGAGAAATGGCCACTGTCAAATGGTCACCCAGCTTCTTTGCACGCTTCAACAGGTTAATATGTCCCCAATGTAACAAATCAAAAGTACGGTAAGTTATAACCTTCTTCATTGCAAATCCTCCTTAATCAATTTCACTTTTTTATTTAAAACGATGATAATGTTCTATATGGCATTTGTTATAAGGTCTAATTTCATAACAATAGTGTAATTGTAACGCTACTAGTTTACAAGAAGTTTATGAGAAATTTACAATCATATTATACCGTAATTTGTCTAAGATCTCTAACTTCCCCATTCTAATCAATTCTAAATGAGATAACCTAAGTTATCAAGGTCTGTTATGTGAAAGTTAAGTGAACGCACACCAACTATATGTGTATTACCCAAAACTTACTATAGATAGTCTTTTTCTCTTTATCGTTATTTAATGTTTTCCACTCATATGTTGAGATAAGGTTCCCACTGGTTTTAAAACCACTCTATTTTCTTTACCTTTTTCTTTCTACATTTAAGAACTGTATGCTTTAATGGTAGTATTGTAAGAATGTTCATATGTTTATGAAGTTAGCCGGTTGTTACTATAGATATTAGTCGAGGTTGCCATTTATGAAGGTGATTATCGACAAAAGGACATTGAAAGGTTAATGATTTTTTCACGAAAGAAGGTTCACCATCTCCAAAAGGTGCTATCAATATAAAGCTAAAAACCTTACCAAAATATGAAAATATATAATAAGGAAGTTAACAAAAATCAGAAGTGTCCGTACTGAGCAAATATAACTGACGATCGCGTGAGAAGGTGAGTATGAGTTGGAAACAGATATTGAAAAGCAGAAGACTGATGAATTAAAAGAATTATTGATCATTGAACAAACTCATGACATATAACATACCGGGGCCACCTGTCAGATGAGCGATTCTGTGTGATCGCATTAGTAGCAAAGCCTCGAAGTCAGGCAGAGAATCTTTATAAACTTACAGATAACCACTCTGAAAAACCCGGTACGTTCCATTTCCCATTTACCCTTAAGGAGTTTTTGGAAAAAACAAAGCATGAATACCAAGATTTAACGGAGACGTTTGACTTGTTTTTACAAGTCTCGGTTAAAAATGATGTCATAAATGAAAAGAAATACAAAAAGCTGCGAGAAAGATGCTGTTGAAGAAGATAGTCATTCAATACTCCAACTCCGGCTGGGTAATTTTAATAAAACGAAACGTCATCGTGGCACTTCACTTACTTATAAAGAGGGATCAAACGTTTTCGAATTATGTGACCGTCAAAGGGAATGTATCATTGTTACTCAATAAGGACATCCCTCTATCTTGCAAGCCACAAATTGACGAGCTCTCTTCATCAAAAGGAACATTAACTATCCGCGGACATCTTTTTAGTGCCAATGCCTTTATTGATCATTCGCAATTGCTTTTAAATGGGAGGAATAGCGAAGAGAAATTTGAATCAGATGTGACAATAAAATGGTCCGATCTGACTGAAGAACATTTCGGTTTATACACGTTTACTTTTGAGTCCACCATAGATTTTGAGGCAATAAATAATGGAGAAATCCTTCCTCAAGATACGTTTGATTTGCATTTGGTCAATACTTATACAGGAATAAAAGAACCTCATTTGGTCAGACTGGGTAAACCGATCGAAGAACTTCATGATGCAATTCCGGACACCCACCACTTTCACGGAACCAAAGTAGGCGTGATCAGTCCTTACTATACGTTTAAAGGCAATAAATCTTATCTTTTGACGTGATTGAACTAAACAGATTCACGTACGAATATCTAGAATTTAAACTTCGCAAAAGCATAGAGACCGACAAAGATATCTGGGTTATCGGTGAGAGACCTTACAAAGCGCAAGATAACGGCTATTTTTTCTTCAAATATATGCGTGAGAACTATCCTAAAAAAGAAAGTATATTATGTAATAGAAAAGGATTCTCCAGATTTGGATAAAGTTAAAGGCTTGGAAACATCCTTTACTTTAAATCAAGAAAACACATTAAATATATGTTACTAGCTGATGTCATTTTGTGTTCCCATCACACGGACTTCCTTTACCCCGTACGTTCTCAGAGATTTAAAAAGGCTGTTGCAGCCAAGAAAGTTTTTCTTCAACACGGAATCTTAGGAACAAAGAACATATTAGCTAATTACGGTAAAGATGCCCACACTTTCGAAACCGACTTATTCCTGGTAAGTTCTGAATTCGAAAAGGAAATAGTGGTCGATGATTTCGGCTATCTTCCTTAAAGAAGTGGAAGTCACAGGACTATCCAGATTCGATACCTTGCTAAACCCGGATGTCCCGACAAAAAAAAAAAAGAATCAACTCCTCATCATCCCAACCTGGAGAAATTGGCTGAACGAAAAAGAAACATTCGTAAAAAGCGAATATTATTCAAGATACTTGGCTCTTCTACAATCAGAAGAATTAAGAACCTTTTCAAAAAAATACTCCATGGAATTCTGTTTTGTTTGCACCCAAATATGCAACACTATACTCACCTATTTGAACAAGACGGAGTCACCATCGTTCATCAAGGAGATCGAGATGTACAAGTTCTGATGAAAGAGAGTAAGCTAATGATTACAGATTACTCCAGTGTGGGCTTTGACTTTAGTTTTCTTGATAAACCGGTTATCTACTATCAGTTCGATCGAGAAAAATTCCTTGGAAAGGATCCTTCTCATTTGAATTTGGATCAAGACCTTCCGGGCTCAATCGTTCTGAATCAAGAGGACTTGTTTGAAACGTTAAATCTTTATGGACAAAGTCATTTTGCTATCAGCGAAGAAAGCAAGAAAAGAGCTAAGAAATTCTTAACCTATAGAGATAGGCAAAAACAAACGAAAGGATATTCCAAGCCGTTTCTACGCTAACATCCTCCTGACCATATAACGATCCACGCTCTGTGGAACATGTGACTTTTTGACAGTCCCTGTCCACAGAGCATGTTTGAATTTACACTCAAAGCATTTCTTTCATTTTCGTATCAAAATAAGTTATCTATTGAAGATTTATTCTTTTATTGCAGAATAGTCTTGACCCTTAGAAGGGGAAATTAGATAAGATAAATGAGAACTTATAAAAGTAGCTAAGAGAGGAATCACTATGAAATCAGCCGTCACTGTTTTAAAAGAGCAACTATCGAATTTTTATCTCATACAAAGACTGTCTTTATACGAATTAAAAAGTAATAATAAAAATAATCTACTCGGAATGCTTTGGGAAGTGATAAACCCAGGAATTCAAATTGCTATCTATTGGTTTGTTTTTGGGTACGGTTTAAAAACAGGAGGGCAAGGGAGAAGCGCTGTTGGTGATGTACCATTCGTCATATGGCTACTAGCTGGAATGGTGGTCTGGTTCTTTATCAGTCCGGCTATTGTTCAATCTTCAAAATCGGTTTATACACGTATACGAATGCTCTCTAAAATGAGTTTTCCCATGAGCGCTATTCCGTCATATGTCATTATGTCGAAGTTTTACCCGCATCTCTATCTTACAGGAATCACCATCATCATTTTTCAATTTATGGGGTATCCTATCAGTGTCTATTATCTGCAGTTACCCTACTTCATGGTATCTGTCATTGCAGTGGTTTTTGCCATTTCTCTCATTACTTCGACCCTTTCTACGATGATTCGAGATGTGCAAATGGTTGTTCAATCCCTCATTCGGATGCTTTTATATTTAACCCCGATTCTGTGGAATATGGAGGGAATATTCAAAGGAAAAAATGACCTGCTATTAACAATCATGAAGCTAAATCCGTTCTACTATATTGTAGAAGGCTATCGGAGTTCGTTATTGGGTAAAGGTTGGTACTTCGTTGAACATGCCCAATACACTTTATATTTCTGGGGATTGGTACTTGTATTATTTATGTTTGGCTCCTTCATTCACGTTAAATTCAGAAGACATTTCGTTGATTTTCTATAAATGAAAGTAGATGATACTATGGAAAAATCTGTGATCGCAAAAGATGTCACTAAAAAATTTAAACTTTATAATAAGTCCTCCGAACGACTTCTTGACATGATTTTTCCCAAGAGTTTCGGTGAGGATTTTTATGGTTTACGCGGAGTAAGCTTTGAAGCTAATAAGGGAGATATTATTGGTTTTGTTGGTGTCAACGGATCAGGAAAGTCCACACTTGCCAATATCTTAGCTGGAATCATCCCAGAGACCTCCGGGACTGTAGAAGTCAACGGGAAGACGGCCCTTATTGCCGTTTCTGCCGGTTTGAACAACCAACTATCAGGACGGGAAAACATCGAATTAAAGATGCTGATGCTTGGATTTAATAGAAGTGAAATCAAGAACCTTGAAGAAGAAATCATTGAATTTTCCGAGCTGGGTAAATTTATCGACCAGCCTGTGAAATCTTATTCGAGTGGGATGAAATCTCGTTTAGGATTTGCAATATCCGTTCATATTGATCCTGATATTCTGATCATAGATGAAGCACTTTCAGTTGGAGATAAAGCTTTTGCTGAAAAAAGCTTGGAAAAAATGTATGAGTTTAAAGAAAAGGGAAAAACGATGTTTTTTGTAAGCCACTCGATTGGACAAATGAAAAAGTTTTGCGAGAAAATCCTTTGGCTGGAATATGGTGAGGTAAGGGCCTTTGGATCTGTAGAGGAAGTCATCCCTCAGTACGAAAAGTTTTTTAAAGACTACAAAGCCATGTCAAAGGCCGATAAGAAAAAATTCAGAGAAGAAGCTATGAAGAAACAAAGCGGCTTGACCGTATAAATGAATTCATTACTTGCCTGTAGAACCTGCCTCATTAGCAGACAGATTCTACAGGTTTTTTACTGTATCGGATTAAACGAGGAGTAAAAAGTGAAGACGTTATCAACAGTCCAAATAAAGCAGGTTTTTTATTAATAAGAGAAATTGGGTATACTAGATGCAACCTAAAAATTAGTATGTTTTTTTACAATTGGAATAGGATTATATTACAACTTTTTATTCTGGCAAATCTTCATATATAATACCTTTTAGGACAAATTGTTCTTATCTAGAGAGGAGCAGAGGACCTTAATGACTGACCACGATTTTCATAATAGACAGCTTACATCTTTAACTATTAAAGAGACCCCTGAAGGTCGGTATCTGTCTTTTGAAACAAGCTTTTTAAAGACATTCTTGACTGCCTTTACACGTTTCCATTTTTGCATTCTAGTGAGGGGAACTGAGGATTTTATACAATTCGATGCCAAAAAAAAGCCATGTGAAGATGAAACAATGGATTTATTAATTGGGGAATTTCACCTGGAACCTCATTTGAAAAACCTCAAACCTGGCGTTTATTGGGATCTTTGTTTGGTGGGAGAATCCAATGGAGAATGGAAATACACAAGGATAAAAGCTGGCATGGAAGATATCAGACTCTATTCATTTCCATATCACAATGATATCTTTATTCCATACCGAACAAAAAAAGGAAATGTGTCCTTTAAGGTATCCCCTTCCACCCCTATTTCTATGGTAGAAGATTTAAAACTAACGGATGGTGGGGTCATTAAACTTACCGGATATGCCGTATATTTACCTGAAACAAAAGGGGATGTCAAGGTTGTATCCAAGAATCTTGTCATAACCAATCATCTGACCGAAGATGAACTAATGGTTCCTCTAGAGAATGAAATTCGTCAAGATCTAACTGAACGATATGCTAGAGGTAATGAAGATTACTCTTCGAGTGGATTTTATGGTGAAGTTACTCTTAATTCCTTTAATAATCAGTCTAGTAACAATTACTATAAATTTTTTATTCAAATTTCCATCGAAACTTCTGAAGGAATTCAACATATTCGCAGTAAACGCCTGAAGTTCCAACCTAGGAACGCCACCTCAAAAAATCAGGAGACCACAGTAAGGCTTAAGGGAGCCTCGTGGAAATTACGTGTGAAACCCACGAAAAAATCAGATTTTCTGTCTGTCAGGATGTATCAATACAAGCCGTTGAGACAAATTGCCGGAAAGGCAAAGAGGTTTCTATTGCGGGTTAAACAAGGTAAGACTGTCAAAAGGGCTTACAAAACAGCTTTTATTCTTCTCGGAAAGCTCCCGGCTAAAAAGAAACAAGTAGTATTTGAAAGCTTCCTCGGAAAGCAGTACAGCTGTAATCCCCGGGCCATATACGAATATATGCTAGAGACATCATCCAGAATACGATATGTATTGGAGCATCGATCCACGCAGCTCAGCTGTATTTGAAGGAAAGGGCTTGAAAACGATCAATCGATTTTCGATTCCATGGCTCTTCAAGATGGCCCGTTCAAAATATTGGGTATCTAACAGCCGCCTGCCTATTTGGATCCCGAAACCGAATCACACAACGTATCTGCAAACATGGCATGGTACACCGCTAAAACGCCTTGCGGCCGATATGGACGAGGTTCATATGCCAGGTACAAATACGGCAAAGTACAAACGGAACTTCCTGAAGGAATCGAGCCGATGGGATTACCTGATCTCTCCGAATCGATATTCATCAGAAATATTCGCCAGGGCTTTCGGCTTTGAGAAGGATATGATCGAATCGGGCTACCCAAGGAACGATTTCCTTCATAACGCCAATAATGCTGAGACGATGGACGCGTTGAAGAAACGTCTGGACTTACCACTGGATAAAAAGGTGATCCTCTATGCACCTACCTGGCGCGACAATGAGTTTTATGCAAAGGGTAAATATAAGTTCAACCTCAAACTGGAGCTTGATCAGATGCAGGAAGAGCTTGGCGATGAGTATATCGTCCTTCTCCGCATGCACTACCTGATTGCCGAGAACCTCGATATCACACCGTTTGCCGGATTTGCGTACGATGTTTCCCATCATACGGATATCAGTGAGCTGTATCTCATCTCTGATCTGTTGATTACCGATTACTCATCGGTGTTCTTCGATTATGCAAACCTTGGCCGGCCGATGATCTTCTATGTGTACGATATTGAAAATTATCGCGATACCCTTCGAGGGTTCTACTTCGACTTTGAAGCACAGGCCCCGGGTCCACTGGTGAAGACCACCGAAGACGTGATCCGTCATATCCAACACCCTGATCCGGCATCCCAAGCGAACTTCGATGCGTTTTATCAGAAGTTCTGTTACCTCGAAGATGGAGAGGCAAGCAAACGAGTTGTCGAAAAAGTGTTTAAAACGAAATAAATGTGGGTAAAGGACGCAGGTGACACCTGCGTCCTTTTTTGTCGATTTTTCTCTCTCCCCTCCTAATTGCTCTTCCGTCATTCGGCACGTTGTGATAACACCGCCCAAAGTACTATTTCTTTTTACATTTTTGGTGATTTTACTCCCTTTTTTCTATTAATTTATGGTAAAATGACAAAAAACTATCAATCTATACATAGAAGGAGAAACCCATTGAAAAAAACGATTGTAACATTTGCTGCTACCGCCGTTCTGTCTTCTACCTATGCATCTGCTGCCGCGGCAAGTTCGCACAAAGTAGAATCAGGAGACTCCCTATGGAATATTGCCCGTAAGTACAATACGTCTGTGTCGAACTTGAAATCGCTTAACAATTTGAAATCAGACATGATCTTCCCGAATCAGGTCCTGAAGGTGAATGCATAAAGCCTCCACTACACCGTCTAAACCTTCAGCACCGCGCCGGCTCCTTCATCGCCAGCTAAAACCGTATACGGTCAAATCCGGAGATACGCTGATTGCCATTGCCAACCGCCACTCGATTTCACTCGGTGAACTGCAGAAATGGAACGGGATCTCAAGTCACTTGATCTATCCAGGACAAAAACTATCGGTTTCATCAGGTGGATCTGGCTCCACTTCCCCGGCACCATGCTCCTTCCAAGCCTTCACCGGCACCAGGAAACAGCGCAACAGGTCTCTTACAAAGTTGTATCAGGGGATACCCTTTCCCACATCAGCCTGCGCTATAGCATGAGCGTGAGCGAGCTTAAGAAACTCAATGGACTGTCCGGGAATATGATTTATGTTGGTCAGACACTTAAGGTCAACGGAGGTTCTTCTTCCTCTCCGGCACCAGCACCTTCCAAGCCTTCACCATCTGCTCCTAAAGAAGATACGGTTACTTCCTTTGACGTCAACCGCCTTCTATCAGCGGCAAAAGGACAGATCGGTAAACCATATGTATGGGGCGGATCCACCACTGCCGGCTTCGACTGCAGCGGATTCATCTATTATGCCTTCAATCAGGCAGGCGTCAGTATGTCCAGAACGTCTTCAGAAGGGTACTACAGCCGCTCATACTATGTCGACAAACCGGCAATAGGCGATATCGTATTCTTCTCGAATACATACAAAAAAGGCATTTCCCATCTGGGAATCTATGTCGGCAACAATCAGTTCATCCACGCGGGTGACAACGGTGTCGAAATCTCCAGCCTGAACAATTCTTATTGGAAATCGAAATTCGACAGCTTCAAACGCTTCTACAGTCTCTAAACACTACCCGGTACTATGTTCCCAACAGGTATGGAAATGTACTACCCGGCAGTGCAAACCGGTTGCCACCTTGGCAACCGGTTTTTTCGTGTGCGTGGGTGTCAGTATTTGCCGAATAATATTTCGCTTTTGCGTCAAGAAATATATTCCAATAAAGAGAGTTATGTGGTTTAATTAATTGATTTTACTAATAGGATGATGGAGGATATTATGAGGAAAAAGTTGATCAAGAGTTTACTAGCTTTGATTGTGATTTTCAGTGTTTGCCTGCCACAGCTCCCTCAAGCAAACTGCCGCACACGGTCATTGAAGAATTGCCGCTTGCCATGTCGAAATTAACAGAAGGGAGTTTTACTGGTGACGAAGCATGTTCAGTGGTATAAAATCACCCCTGGAAATGATACTATCGAAGCAGTTCACGCATCTGAGAATCAAGCTTGAATCCCAATCCGAGGTGAACATGAGTGTTTACTCAAGCCTCGAAAATGCCACCGATGACAATACGTTCGAACAATACAGAGGCTATTCCTACGATCAGGAAACCGCGTCCATCGATTTCCCGATCTCGTGGGTCGGCCCTTACTATATCAAACTCGAAAGCTATGTAGAAGAGGATGAAGAGGGCAATCTATTGTCCTAACGCTTATAAAATCAGCTATGACGGCGTGTCACTTCCACCTTCTAATGGGGCGGTAGGAGAAGAATGCCCTGCAGAACTCAGCGTCGAGAAAAAGAAAAATGGAAAAGTGATTTTATCCGACCTCCGTTCGATCCGTGAGAATCTTCTTTCCAAAACAGATAATGGGAAAGAACTGACGGCCGTTTATTATAAGTCCGCTCCGTTCATCACGTCTAAAATGCTGTTTGATAAAAACCTGCGTGAAGACGTGTATGCAAACCTGTCCACCTTGAAAAATCTCTTGAGTGACACAGCAAAGAACGGCGGATCAAGTACGTATGCCATCTCCGCAAAAGAACAAGAAGCCATCAGCAACCTGTACACGATCGCCCATGATGCCGTACCGGGTCCTCTGAAGACCCAGCTTGAAAACTCCGTTAAGAATGTGGATCTTTCAAAGTTAACCGGCACATCCGTCTCACAAGTAGTCTCAAAAGCAGGTCTTAGCACCGCAAGTTCAACCGCTGATCCTTCCCGCCTGATCGTGAAAGTGAAGGACGGTCAGCCGACAAGCCGGGTGAAATCCAAAGTACAGTCTTACGGAATCAAATCCGTGGATGACCTGTGCCAAAAAAGAGTTGAAATCAGATCGCTTCCTTGTCGTGGAAGTAAAGAATAATGGCAAAGGATTCTCGGCAAGCTCGAAAACAACCGCCAATCAAATCGCCAAACTTCCTGAAGTCGAATTCGTCGAGCCGGTACAGACCTACACGGCTCTATCCGCAGACGTTCAGTATGAGCATCAATGGTCGTTAAATAACGATGAGAAAAAGGGCAGAGATATTGGGTATGAAGCCCTCTGAAAACTATTGAAAAATAAGAAACTTCACAAAACGTCATTGCCGTTGCTGATACTGGTGTGGATCATACCCTTGCTGACCTTTCAGGTAATGTCCTTGTGGACAAAGGATACAATTTTGTGGACTCGTAACGATGATGCCATGGATGACAACGGCCACGGGACACATGTATCCTCCATCATTGCAGCAAAGTCCGGACAATCATTACTCCATGGCCGGAATCAATCCATATGCTAAAATCCTGCCGATCAAGGTTCTTGATTCATCAGGTGGCGGGGATACTGAACAGATCGCAGCCGGGATCATGTATGCAGCCGATAATGGAGCCAAGGTGCTGAACCTCAGCCTTGGAGGCGGATATAGCCGTACGATTGAATATGCCCTGCATTATGCAAGTAACAAAGGCGTGACCATCGTAGCAGCAAGTGGTAATGACGGCATGGAGGAACTGAACTACCCTGGTTCTTCTAAAGTATGCCATCGCAGTCGGTTCAACCAAGCAAATTTGATATCGTCTCCGACTTTCTCGAATTACGGAAAAGGGTTGGACCTTGTCGCACCAGGCTCCGCATCCCAGCCCTCCTTCCAGACGGGAACGTCACATACATGAGCGGAACATCCATGGCGACACCTCATGTTGCTGCAGTAGCCGGTCTCCTGCTTTCACAGAAACCTAACTTGAAGGCTGCTGAAGTTCAGGCACTATTAAACAAAACAGCTGTCGATGTCGCTTTCGACGAACAGGATAACCCGTATACCGGCGAAGAAGAATATTGGGATGAAGAAGTAGTATGGACCTTATCCTGTGGAAGAAGCCCTTCCTCCTGGATATGACTATGTATCTGGATAGGGACGCCTGGATGCGTTCAGTGCCGTCAGTACACTCGACCTATGCGTGCAACGATCAATCCAATTCTCAATAACTCCAAAGGTTACAGGGAAAGCCAAGAACGGTTCTACCGTCAAAGTATGCAACGGGAAGAAAGCCCTCGGCAAAGGACCGTCAAATCCGGCTCCTACAGCATGACCATCCCGGTTCAAAAAACCGATCAGATCCTTACCGTCGTCATTACGAATGGCAATGCCAAGACTTCTGTAAAACAAATCGTAGAAAAAGCACCAGACAAACCAAAAGTGAAAAAAGTAACCAATAAAGATACGACACTATCAGGTACGGCCCAGGCAAACCTTAAGGTGAATATTAAAAATGCTTCTCGCAAAGTCATCGCAACCGGGAAAGTGATAAAAACGGTTCATTCAAAGTGAAGATTCCGAAACAAAAAGAAAACGCGGTCCTCTACGTAACCGTGCAGGATGGCTACAAAGAAAGCTCTGAAACAAAAGTGACCGTCATCGACGTCATCCCACCGGCCGCTCCAAAGGCAAAAGCAATCAGCGATAAGAGCACCTCTATCACCGGAACAACCGAAGCAAAAGCCCAGGTTGTCGCCAAGGTGAAAGGCAAACAGATCGCAAAAGCCAAAGCCGATGCCAAAGGGAAATTCACCCTTAAGATTAAAAAGCAAAAAGCGGGTACCACCGTTGTCGTGACCGCAACCGATGCCGCAGGTAACACGAGCAAAGGCACGAACTTGAAGGTAGCAGACAAAACACCACCTGCCGCACCAAAGGTGAACAGCGTCAACAACAAAAGCACTTCCGTCAAAGGTAAGACTGAAGCCGGTGCCACTGTCACCGTCAAAGTGAAGAACAAAAAACTCGGTGAAGCCAAAGCCAACAAAAAAGGCGAATTCACCGTTAAAATCAAGAAACAAAAAGCAAAGACCGTCCTATCCGTCACAGCCAAGGACAAAGCAGGCAACGTAAGCAAGGCGAAAAACGTGACTGTGAAGAAGAAATAATGAGAAAAACCGCTCCGGGGATCATACCCGGAGCGGTTTTTTGCATAAAAAAGACACCGGACCTTCCTCCGATGTCATGCTACTTCGTATTTCCTTGCTTTCTCCCGTTTCCGCAAACGAAGGCCCACATAGAGTGAAATCAAGCCGGCAAATGCTGTTGAAATCAAGGTCAACACCGGGTGATCCTGATAAGGAAGACTAGTATGATAGCCAATTTTATCTTCTGTCAGCCCGCGAATCCACTGGGTCTCGAGCTTCGAATTCTCCCCCGACTGGAAGTTCGACTTTTTCACGACACCATTTTCATTGATCCGGAACGTCTGGAACTTCTGGTCCCCTTCTGCCATCACTTCCTGGCGTCAACCGGAGGGCGGCAATGAACCACTCTTCCCCCGTTTCCTTTTCCTTCATTAGCTTGTACTGGACAATGCCCTTGAACGCCTTCATGTCGTCTTTTCATCCGTTTCGACTCCTGGCACCTTCACCTTGGCCCGCTCCTCTTCCTGAAGCTCCAGGAGCACCTCAGGGCCATCCCGGTATGTCTGAACTTTCACTCCGTGAAATACCTGAACTGTTTCCGTATCCTCTGGTGCCTGAAATGAATAGCGCTTTTCTATTCCATTCTGATACACAAGCTCCCTGACTGACTGCACAGTGAAATAAACGACGATGGTGAGCAGGACGGCTCCTGCAGCTGAGTAGTAAGACTGAGATGAGTTTTGATAGATTGAAGGGTTTGTTGGTGGTCATTGGGATCACTCAGATCTGAATTAAGTTGTATAACATTATCTAATCAGAGAATTGCTTCTATTTTACCCTTTATAAAATTAACTAATTTTTCATTGTTTTGAATTTCAAAAACAATCAAAGCTTTTTCCATATATGTTTTAGCCTCAATTTATTCATCAGTTAACTCTAGGTTGTATCCCTTTTGATAATGTATTTGCCCTAGCAAGTACAATACTATCGTTTTTCAAGCACCATTTTATTGCCTTATCACAGTACTTATTAGACTCACTCCAATTTTTCCATTCTTGTTAAGAACCCTGGCCATATTATAAAAAAGTCTTGTTTTAATTGTGTAATCATTTAAGATGTGGTAAGTACTTTAACATGACCTGCATTATCTCTCGATATAAGTTTAATGCCTATTCTAAATCTTCTTTAAAATAAATTGCAGCAATCGTAAGTAATATCTCTATTTCTCTTTCTTGTATTACTTTCCCTTTAATAGTCCGCGTATGTGCTACCGCTTTATTTAACGTTGTTAATGCTCTATCCACATTTTTTTCTACTTCATATATATATATTCCTTTGTGCCATAAAATAAGTTGAAGATTTTTCTTGTTTTGGGAAAACAAAGGATTTGCTCTCTTCAGCTCTAACAATATCCATCATTTCTTTATATCTATAAGTTCTCCTCTTGAATTTGTAACTGCTTCAAACACTTCTTGTACATAATCTAATCGAGGTGTAGTACCTATATCAAAAAAATAATTTACATCGACACCTAATTTCTGAGAAATCTAGATATAGTGTAGATGCATAAGGAAAAACAATTCCCTTTTCAATTTTACTTATCTGAGCTTGAGTGCATATACCTTCAAGATAATTCTTCCTGAGACAAGACCGATATTTTTTCCTAATTCTTTGATTTTTTTTCCTACCGCTGAAAAATCCATCATTTATTCTCCCCTAAAATTATGCCTAAAATTATAATTTTCATTAAGAAATCTTATGATATGATATGTGAAACATACTAATAAATAGTCTATAAGATCTCACATTATTCAATTATCTTAATCGATTTATAAGTGTGGTTTAATAATAATAACACCTTTATGTAAATTTTAATCGCCTAAAAAACTTAATTTGAGAAGGGATGAAATACCTATGAAGAAACATTTGTTCGCAGTTTTAACCGCATTCGATTCTTGTGTTTGGAGTTGCCGGGTCAATTCAAGCGCGGCAGTCTTCCAACTCTTCAACACGAATTCCCATATAACGATTACTAAAATTAACTTTACGCCTTCCACTCGTGGAAGTGTTTTTCTTATTGAACTACACTTCATCTCTACTTTTGTAAATATGCCTAAAGTTATATAATTACTCAAAAACAGAACATATTTACCCAAAATCAAAGATGCATCAATTATATACCTTACTGAGCCAAAATCCCCTTGTTTTTAAGGTGTGGTAGTATAAAAGTACAATAAAAGAAAGGGGGCTTCATGATGAATAGCATAAGCATGAAAGTAAATCCTCTATATTCTGAAATTGATTTGTCGATTCAGTTCCATTTTGAGTTCTTGCAAGGTGATTGCAAGGTCGGGGAGGCACTCGCATCCACGTATCCGATCGAGAATCATCAGCAAGCCCTCAAGCCTAAGCATTTGTCGTTTCCAAAGGTAGAAAAATGTGCAGTCATTGATTTGTTTGATGTCGTTGGGGAATTAGAGAAGGGCTGTCTGAATAAGCTCCACCACTTCCTGAAGGTGATCGGAATGAAAGAAGTTCATGCAGGTTATGACATACAGCGAGAAAGCATGGTATAAGAAAAGGCGGTCCTCTTGGGGCCGCCTTTTCTTATGTGTTGAGAACTGCTTTCGTTTCTACGACCAGTAGCGCTGCAATCCGGCTCGTCATATCCCTGAAATCGAGCGTAGGGTCGATCTCCACGATATCCATGGCCGTGACCCCAGGGTGCTTCAGCGCCTCGTGGAGGCCATCCAGGAGCTCATCAGGACTCATGCCTCCTGGACTGATGGCAGGGCATCCTGGAGCGTAGGATTGATCGAGGACGTCCATATCTACGGACAGATAGATGACGTCCACCCGGTCCTTCAGCATTCCGATTCCCTGGCGAACAAGTTCTGCCACCCCGCTCTCCCTTACGTCTTTCATCGTATGGACCTTGACACCCTGTTCGAGGGCATATTCATGATAGGCTTTTGCATTGCTGTAGTTGCGTATGCCGATCTGAATAAGGTTCTCCCCCTTGATGATTCCTTCCTGAAGCAGCCTTCTGAACGGGGTGCCGTTGGTGGGTCCACCGTCTTCAGTGTTCCGGAGGTCATGGTGGGCATCGAATTGGATGATCCCCACCGTCCCCTTTTCTTCACAGAAGGCTTTGACTGCGGATGTGGTGATGGAATGATCCCCTCCGAGGAGGATCGTGAACGGGGCCGCATCCTGAGCCAGTACATGGCGGACGGCCGTTGTGATCCGTTCATGAGACTCCGTGATAGAGGTCGGGTGCATGACGACATCGCCGAAATCGATGAGGGGGGAAGTGAGATCTTCCCGGCTTTCGATCCGGTAGGTGGTGAATCCATTCAGGGCATTCCGGATCGCCCCCGGAGCGAAGCTTGCCCCTGAATGGGAAATGGACGGCTTGGATAAGGGGACGCCGAGTATGGCCGCTGCTCCCCTTTCCCCTTCCTCCCACGGTTTCAGGAGCTCAGCGACCTTTGTGGTATAGCGATCCTTGAATGCCGCTTGCCCTGCCGGTTTAATAGGCATATTCATGGTCGATTCTCCTGCGGTACACGACGCGGCCCGATTTCACGACAGCGGCCGTATGATTGACTCCGTAATGATACGGGATGTAGTGGTGGTTCGGCGCATCCCAAAGGACGATATCCGCTTTCCTGCCGACGGCAATCTTACCGGCCACGTCTCCACGGTTGATGGCATGGGCCGCATTGACGGTGACGGCATTCCAGATCTCCTCCGGGGTCATCTTCAGCTGCAGGGAAGCAAGGTTCATGATGAGCTGCAGATTTTCCGTCGGTGAACTTCCGGGGTTGAAATCTGTTGAAAGCGTGACAGCGGCCCCCGCCTCGATCATGCCTCTCGCATTGGCGTATTTCCCTTTGTTCAAATAGAACGATGTACCTGGCAACAGGACGGCAATCGTGTTCCCTTCCCCGAGGGCTTTGATGCCTTCAGGGGATGCCCCGACGAGGTGATCGCCACTGACGGCACCGATTCCGACGGCCATTTCCGTACCGCCTAACGGATCGATTTCATCAGCATGGATTTTCACAGAGAATCCCTTCTCTTTTGCTTTCATCAGGAATGCTCTCGATTGTTCCACCGAGAACACTCCGGTCTCACAGAAGATGTCGACGAATTCCGCAAGCTCGTCTTTCTCAATGTCTTCCAGAAGAAGAAGCATGGCTATCCAAAAATGCCTCTGGACGCCCTTTGTATTCTGGCGGGATCGCGTGGGCTCCAAGGAACGTCGATACGATTTCGACTGGATGATCATGGTTGAGCTGTTTTGCGACCCTGAGCTGCTTCAGTTCGGTTTCCTTATCCAGGCCGTAGCCCGATTTCGCTTCGACCGTGGTGACACCATGGGAGAGCATCCGGTCGAGATGAAATTTCGCCTTGGATAGGAGTTCTTCTTCCGTCGCCTTCCGAGTTGCGCCCACGGTGGAAAGGATGCCACCGCCCTGTTTAAGGATCTCGAGATACGGGACGCCCTGCTGCTTCAGGGCCATCTCATGTTCTCTTGAACCTCCGAATACGAGATGGGTATGGGGATCAACGAGTCCAGGGGAAACGAGCTTCCCTCCTGCGTCCAGCCGTTCTTTTGCATGCAGGCTTGCTCCCTCTTCCTGTGTCCCGATCCAGGCAACGAGGCCGGCCTTGATGGCAATGGCCGCGTTCTTTTTCACTGGGAGATGCTTCATGTCTTCTCCCCTGATTGGTCCCTCTCCATGGTCCATGGTAAGGAGCTCGCCAATATGTTCGATCACTAGATCATATGTCATTCTTCATTCCCCCTCTTCATCGGGATATGGATTCCATGCTTTTCCGCGGTCTCGTTGGCGATGTCATACCCTGCATCAGCGTGACGGATGACGCCCATACCCGGATCCGAGGTGAGCACGCGCTCCAGTCGTTCCTTCGCGAGATCCGTGCCGTCTGCGACGGCGACCATTCCCGCGTGCAGAGAGTAGCCCATGCCGACTCCGCCACCGTGATGGAAGGAAATCCACGAACCACCGGCTGCCGTGTTGATGAGGGCGTTCAGGATTGCCCAGTCACCGACGGCATCGCTTCCGTCCATCATGCTTTCGGTTTCCCGGTTCGGGGAAGCGACAGATCCACAGTCTAGATGGTCCCGTCCGATGACGATCGGTGCTTTCAGCTCCCCGTTTTTCACCAGCTCATTAATGGCAAGCCCCATCTTCACGCGTTCTCCGTATCCGAGCCAGCAGATCCTTGAAGGGAGCCCCTGGAATGCCACCTTCTCCTGGGCCATATCGATCCAGCGGTTGAGGGCCTCGTTCTCTGGGAAGAGCTCCTTGATCAGGCGGTCCGTCCGGTGGATGTCGGCAGGGTCACCTGAGAGGGCTGCCCAGCGGAACGGCCCTTTCCCTTCGCAAAAGAGCGGACGGATATAGGCCGGTACGAAGCCAGGGAAAGCGAAGCCCTCTTCCACTCCTTCATCCTTGGCGACCTGACGGATGTTGTTGCCGTAATCGAAAACGATGCTGCCGCGCTTCTGGAATTCGAGCATCGCCTCCACATGCTTCGCCATGCTCTTCTTAGAAAGATCCGTATAGCGTTTCGGATCGGAACTTCGCAGCTCTGCCGCTTCCTTGAGGCTGTAGCCTTCGGGGATATACCCGTTTAGCGGATCATGGGCCGACGTCTGATCGGTGACGATATCGATCTTCACGCCGCGGCGGAGCAGTTCATGATGGACTTCTGCGGCATTCCCGAGAAGGCCGATGGAGAGTGCTTCCCCTTTGTCGCGGGCTTCATGGGCCATGAGGAGGGCTTCATCGATGGAGGCTGTCTTCACATCGCAGTACCTGGTGTCCAGGCGCTTATCGATCCGTTCCTCATCCACATCGACGGCAATGACGACCCCTCCGTTCATGGTGACAGCTAGAGGCTGTGCCCCTCCCATCCCGCCTAGTCCGGCCGTCAGGGTGATGGTCCCCTTGAGGGATCCGTCGTAATCCTTCTTAGCAAGGGCTGAGAATGTCTCGTATGTCCCCTGAAGGATTCCCTGGGTCCCGATATAGATCCAGCTTCCTGCCGTCATCTGCCCGTACATAATGAGTCCTTTCTTGTCGAGCTCGTGGAAGTGATCCCAGTCCGCCCATTTGGGTACGAGGACGGAGTTGGACAGGAGCACCCTGGGGGCTGCTGTGTGGGTCCTGAATTTACCAACCGGCTTCCCGGACTGGATCAGGAGGGTCTCATCGTTCTCCAGTTCCCGTAAGGAGCGGACGATGGCATCGAATGATTCCCAGTTCCGGGCAGCCTTGCCGATTCCTCCGTATACGACGAGCTCCTCAGGGATTTCCGCTACTTCTGGGTCAAGATTGTTGTAGAGCATGCGGAGGACCGCTTCCTGTTCCCAGCCTTTGCATTCAATCTCCGTTCCTTTTTTCACGCGTACGATTCGTTTATCCGCTTTAACCATTGGTTGTTTCCTCCTTCGTCTCATTCGAAATGATGGTGTGCAGTTGAATGGATTGAAGCCATGAAGCCGCAGCTTCGATATCTTTCGAGAAGATACGGTCCTTTGTGATGCTCGGGATGACTTTACGTGCCTCATTGTAGAATCGCCTCGTGCTCGGTGCCATGAGATCCACTCCCCGGTGCTCCACTGCCTGAAGGCTGCAGACGAGCTCGATGGCCACGACGCGCCGCGTATTCTGGAGGATCTGATAGGCGTGGCGGGAACCGATCGTCCCCATGCTCACATGATCTTCCTGGTTCGCCGACGACGGGATGGAATCGACGCTCGCCGGATGGGCCAGTGTTTTATTTTCCGATACAAGGGAGGCGGCACAGTACTGCATGATCATCGCTCCCGACTGAAGACCGGGTTCGGGACTGAGGAACGGCGGCAGGTCGTTCAGCTGCGGGTTGACGAGGCGCTCGACCCTCCGCTCAGAGATGTTGGCTAGCTCGGCGACGGCGATTTTCATGAAGTCCATGGCGAAGGCAATCGACTGACCGTGGAAGTTCCCTCCCGAGATGATTTTCTCCCCGTCCTCAAAGATCAGGGGATTATCCGTCGCTGCGTTCATCTCGATCTCAAGCTTTTCTTTCACATAGTCGAGGGCTTGCCACGAAGCGCCGTGCACCTGGGGAATGCACCTGAGGGAATAAGCATCCTGGACCCTGAGCTCCCCCTGTCTCGTCGTCAGTTTGCTGCCCTTGAGGTAGCCACGGATCCGAGAGGCGGTGTCAACCTGCTGAGAGTAGCCCCTCGCCAGATGCACATCCTCATCGAAGGCATCGGTGATCCCCCTCAGTCCCTCCATCGTAAGGCTCGCAATCAACTCGCTCTGATGGGCGAGTTCTTCTGCTTCCAGATAGCCGATGACTCCCATGGCCGTCATGGCCTGCGTTCCGTTGATCAAGGCAAGGCCTTCTTTTGCCTGGAGCTGGATCGGGAAAATGTTCTCTTTTGAAAGGACGGTCAGGGTGTCATGGATTTCGCCGCGGTAGTGCACCTGGCCTTCCCCCATGAGGGCGAGGGCGAGATGGGAAAGGGGGGCAAGATCCCCACTTGCACCGAGTGACCCCTGCTGGGGAACGACGGGGTGGATCTCTTTATTGAGGAACTCCACCAATCGCTCAACGATGACGGGCCGTACGCCCGAGTACCCTTTCAGCAGGGCATTGGCCCTCAAGAGGAGCATCGCCCTCGAGACGTTTTCTGGAAAAGGATCCCCCACTCCGCATGCGTGGGAGTGGATGAGATTCAACTGCAACTCTTCTACATCTTCAGGGTCGATGAGCACATCGCTGAACTTCCCGAATCCTGTGTTGATGCCGTACACAACACGCTTTTCTTTCACGATCCGCTCAACCGCTTCCCGGCTCTTCTTTACCCTGTCCATGCTTTCCTGCGAGAGGGTGACGAACACCTTCTCATCAATCACCTGCTTCGCCTGAGCCAACGTCAGGGAGCATCCTGTCAATTCCACCATCATGATCACCTCGTTATAATTGTTTGTCCACATGAAAAGGAGGCTCGGTCAAAGACAGAATCCTGTCCTTGACCGAGCCTCCTTTTGACTGATTTCTATAGGCTCTTACTTAGATATGATTGATTCCGAGACCGATCGTCTCATGTTCTAGTCCTTTCACCGGGGCACCGATTGTTCCGTAGAGGGCGACGGCGATCCACTCGCCTTCCTCTTCCTGGGCATAGGGCGTTCCCCTTACGACCGAAAAGCTCAGCCCCACTGTCCTGAGGATCTCTCCCAGCTGGGTGTGGCCCCTGGTGACGCCCGTGAGTGCTTCCATGATGGCATGGTAAAGAGCGTGCATCTCGCGGTACAGGTCTTCTCGGACGATATCACTCCGCTTCGCAGCGGTCTCGATGGCCGCGACGATCTTTTGGCTGTCCATTGATCCAATCCTACCGGTGCAATAGCTCCAGTTCAGTTCGTTGAAATGGCGATTCCAATCCTCTTCAGACCTCTCGGTGAGGAGAAGGAGCATGGCATTCTTGCCGATCCGGGTATTCCCTGCTGTTTTCATGGAGTCATCACCTTGAGAGAAAATTCTAAACATACTAATAACTATCTTCATTGTATGTAGGATATCGGCCAAGGTCAACGGAAATCATCGGGATTTTAGAAACTTAGAGAGGTAGTTCGGTAGTGGGGTAAAGCCTTATTCCCCCACGCTTCTTCCCCTTTTATACACATTGGGCTTCCATAGGAAGGTGACCGTTCTGGCATCGGTCTTTAAACTGAAGAATGAGAGTATATCACTTTTTACATCGTCATTGAGGGGGTCTTCATGCGGGTTGGAAGGCAGGATATTCAACCGGGTCATCTTTTGCGTTTTTTCCACAATAAGCTTGCACATCACAATCGTATTCGAGTCAATATCCACACATTTAAAAGGCAGGGAGCTTCCTTCAGCAATCGGGAGGGCATAGGGGGTGCATCCTGCCGTTTCCATCACGAAGTTTGAGTATAGGATCCCTTTAAGAGGATGTGAAAATCCGGGAGGCCGGCAGATAGCGACAATCCCTTCTTTGTAGTGCTTTCCTTCAAAGAGGAGCAGGTGCTTATTTTTCCAATCGGCTTTGCGTCTCGTCAGGTCATACTCTTCGAAAACAATCAGATATTCTCTTGCCATTGTATCCTCCTTTATAACTAGTAATATTTTACTACTTTTGGTTTATTCTACATAATATGCGTTTTTTCCTCCCTATTTTACAAACATAATAGTATTTTTTTACTTTATATTATACTTTTCTACACTCATGCTCGTACTGCCTTCAATAAGAAAGGCCTCTCAATACATTCGAATCATTCTTTTGAAAATAAAATCTTACTTTTAAATCAAATGAACTCCACCGTATGGACAGATGTCCTGATCGAAATTTAATATGTGCGTTTTGGAAATATGAATGGAAGGATAAGGCTGAGGGAGGGTACAAATGGGAGAAATCTAACTTTGGAGATCATATTGGGTTTTAAAAAAGGGGGAAGACGAAAAACACTATTATAAGGTACAGAGTGGAATATAAAAACAATGGAACCGGCAGCTGAACGACTTTCTCATCGCTCAGCTTATTTATCATGAAGAATGAACCAAGACAGCAAACAGTATGATAATCAGAGTCTTTCCCCGCGGGCATTCATACCTGATTGCAACTCCTGCTCCAGCCACTGAATCATCTTGGTCGTGTCCATATCCCCCTGCTGTCCTTTGTCGAATGCCTTTTGCAAAACAGAAAGAACATGCTCTCTAGCTTTGTTCTCCATACCTGTATTCACTCCTTCATTTATCAGATTTGTATTAGAATTCCCGATAACCACATACTACCAAAATCCTGTATCTTTCGATAGATTTTTCAACAATTTTATACAAAATACTTACCATTTACTATTTTTTGTTCCGAATTTAAAAAAGTATGGCATAAATTGTATGGGTGTTATATGATTTTGCATAGTTAAAAAAAGACCTGTTTAGCTATTACAGATTACAGTAAACAAACCGATAAAGAATGTGTGTCGATTTGTCTCATAAAAAAATCATCGTATGGTGATGACGCAAAGCTACAGGGGCTAACCATGCCAGCCTATTCATCTCCACGATCGCCATCATTGCAGGGACGACTGTTCTTGCATACAACATGTAAAAAGTGTCCTCAACGGGCACTTTTTTTATTTGCCCTCTGTTCATTACCCTACATTCTGATTCAATAGTCCACTCTTCACCAAATGCCTTCGACAATTTATGGTAATATTTCAGAAATTTCGATAGAATAAGAGAAGGATTATCACTATGTTGGAGGCTACTTGTCTATGCACACAGAAGCAAAGCTCATTCAGGGGCTCAAATCCCCATCCACCTTTTTATACCGCCTCGGTGAAACCGAGATGGTGCCACGGTTCGCAAAGAAGATGACCTGGCTATTTGTTCTTTCCGCACTGGTTTTTGGATTCGTGGCATTCTTCGGGATCGGGATGGATTCCCTCGCCAAAGAAACGACTTCCCTTACCCCTTTGGAGTATGAACTGGAAAAGACCGTGTTCTTCTTTGGACGACTGATTGCTGGCCTTCTTTACGCCGCCTTGATCCTTTTTTTCTCATCCTTGGTGTTTTGGACGATTTCCGATCACGGCGAATACCGCAAGCTTGTGATGGTACAGGGATTGACGCTTTTGGTCCTGCTTCTGGAGAAGCTCACATTCGTGCCGCTATCCCTATTCTTCTCTATTGAATGGTATTCATCTCCCCTTTCCCTCGGAGTCATCGCCCAGTCCATCACATCGAAATCCTATGTGGTGTACCTTCTTGGTGCCATCTCCTTATTCAAGGTGTGGATGATCTACCTTCAGTATCGTGGGATCAAATATTTGACCCAGCAGAAGAACTGGCTCATCTGGCTTGTGATTGTACTGGTCAACGTGCTCTTCTGGGCATTGAATGCCCTGCTTGCTTATCTTGATCTTTCAACGTTAATTTAAAGGTGATGAATGATGAAGAAACTTATACGCTACAGCATCGTAACCGTGAGCCTTATTTTCGTAGGCGTGAATACATATCTAATTGAAAAAGCCGACAGCCGGGTCGACCGGGAAGTCCGCATCAACCATTGGGAACTGAGCCGGCAGGAAACCCTCAGGGAACTGCTTTACAAGCCTGGAGTTGTCATTCCAGAGGAGGATCAGCACCTCTATTTCAATGATGAGTCTGCCACCTTCAAAAAGTTCCTAATAAAAGAAGGGGAACAGGTCAAATCAGGAACACCCCTGTATGAATATGAGGTCACCGATCAGTATCAACAACGCGACGTGCTGAAATCGGAAGTGGAGAAGCTGGAAGACGATGCTTCAAACGTGAAAGACGCCATTAGCGAGCTATCCAAGCTGGTCTCTTCGCTCCCCTCCCCTTCCTCTGATGAAAAGGATGCTCCCATCGAAGCAGGTGCCTTACAATCAGAGTATGATATCAAGCGTGAAATGGTTTCTAAACAGCTTGAAGCCGATCAACTGGAGAGCCAGATCAAAAGTCTTGAACGGCAGATCGCCGATATTGATTCCTATGAAACGACCCTTACAGTGGAGAGCAGTGTGAGCGGGACGATCAAAAATCTGTCGCATGAAATCCAGAATCCCCTCATCACGATCGCCTCGGATTCCACTGTCGTGACGACCGATTTGACGGAAAAAGAAGTTGACGAGGTGGAGGAAAACCTGAATGTCCGGGTGAAGCATGACGGGAAGAAATCCCTTGATGGGGTCATTACCAAAGTGGACCGCCTCCCAAAAGCCGATCCCCATCTGAAGACCGAAAGCCTTTATCCTGCTGAGGTACAAGTACAGGAAGCGCAGTGGAGACCCGGTCAGCACGTGTCCCTCTCCATCATCATGGATGAAGCGAAGGATGCCGTGACGGTCCCTGTCTCTGCCATAGAGAAGGTGGACGACCAGGCGTACCTCTGGATGATGACGAAAAGCGGTACCGTCAAAAAGCGCAAGATCGAGACGGGACTTGAAGTCGACGGGCGTCAGGCCATCACCTTAGGGGTGAAGGCGGGGGAAATGTATGTAGAGGAACCGGAAGAGATTCCCGCCCTGAAGGATCAGACGAGGTTCATCACGGCCCTTGACTGGCGCCGGCTGAAAATCCGTGATTTCAAGACTCTTGACCGCGCTGATGTGTACACTAACCTGATGCTTGGAATACTGGAGCGAAAATAATTTGACTCGAGAGAGCTGGGACAAAAGTGTTTCAGTCATAGTAGAACCCGAATTCATTTGCCTAAGATCAGGCTAATGAATTCGGGTTTTCACTTTGTTTCATGATCATTTAGATGTGACTATTTCCAGCGGTTGATTGGAGTGCAAGACGAAGACTCCTGCGGGAAGAGTAGCTGATGTGAGACCCCGCAGGCCTGCCGAGGAGGCTCACGGGCTACCCGCGGAAAGCGTAGTCTTGCACGGAAATCATGAGCGGCATAAAGAATCTACACGTATCGTGTTCTTGATTAAATGAACCCTTTTTTGTTTTGCCTCAACCTCTTTTTATCCCTCATTATCGGCCCATCCTTTGTTCATACTAAGATCAACAATGAAAAAAGGAGACGTCTACTATGAACGGATTGAAAAAGATCGCCTGCATCCTGCTTCCACTTATCCTCCTGGCATTTACGGCGCCCACAGCGTGCCTTCATGCCGCCGCCCACAAAAAGAATGTCATCTTCATGATCATGGATGGCACGAATTCAGATGCCGTCACCCTTTCACGATGGTATAAAGGATCACCGCTCCACCTTGATGGCATCCTCACGGGCGGGGTGAGGACCTACTCCGCCGAATCGGCCATCACGGATTCCGCCGCAGCCGGGACAGCCATGGCGACAGGGGTGAAGACAAAAGCCGATTACATCGGCATGGACCCCGATGGCCGCCCACTCATCACGGTACTAGAAGCCTCTAAGTTGAACGGCTATGCAACAGGGATCGTCGCCACCTCCCCTGTTCAACATGCCACACCCGCCGCCTTCACCTCCCACGCCATCACACGGGAGGAGTTCAGCTCCATAGGTGAACAGCAGGTATATCAGGATCTCGATGTTGTCCTTGGAGGAGGTTCCGCATGGCTTGCACAGAAGGAAAAGAATCATCCCCAGGATGACGGTATGCTGAAGACCGATGAAGTCACCCGCAAGGATGGAGAGGACTTAAAGAAACCCCTTCGAAACGCTGGATATGCCTACGTGGACACCAGGAAGGAACTGCTCTTGGAGCCGTCTGCCGGAAAGCTATGGGGTGCGTTTGCTTCAGAGGACCTTTCCTATGATCTGGACCGGCAGCGAGTTGAAGCCGGATGAGCCCACCCTGAGCGAGATGACCCGGACGGCCATCTCCCATCTGTCCAAGGAAAAGAAAGGCTTCTTCCTCATGGTTGAAGGAAGCAAGGTCGATTGGGCCGCTCATCAACATGATCCCGTGGGCATGATCAGTGAAATCCTGAGCTTCGACCGTGCCGTTGGCGAGGCGCTTGCGTTTGCCAAAAAAGACGGGAACACGATAGTCGTCGCCGTGACCGATCACGGAAACAGCGGGCTTACGATCGGAAATACTGACCTTGACGGATCGTATAAGCACCAGTCCGTGAAACGCTTCATCGACCCATCTGAAGAAAGCGAGGCTCACCGTCGAAGGCGCTGCCTCCCTTCTTGAAGGAAAAGATGCCAAGGAATGCCCTCGCTGCATACGGCCTGGACGCTCAATCATGCCGATGGAGCCCTTCCAAGAAGGAACTGAAAGCACAGATGATCTCCTCCCTTTCACAAAAAGCGGGGCTCGGGTTCACCACCCATGGACACACGGGTGAAGATGTCTTCCTTTATGCCTTCGGTCCCGGTAAGCCTTCGGGACTTCATGAAAATACCGATCTCCCCATAGTGATGGCGGACTTCCTCGGCTTTTCCATGGACACCTATCGCTCCTGGTATGTGGACGGTAAGGAATGCCCTTGAAAAACAGGGATACGACGTGACGATGAAAACCAGGACAGCCAACCCCGAAATGATGGCCAAGAAAGGGAAAACGCTCCTCCGATTCCCTGAAAATAAAAACTACTACATGTCGAATGATGACAAAATCCCATTGAAAAGCGTCACGGTTTTTAACGGGAAGACCTTTTATATCCACTTGGATTCCATGTAGGGCACTTCGACAAAAAACACAGCGGCCCCTCATCCCTCCTCTTCGCACCCGATTTGCGTTATAATAAAAGAATGCGATTTTATAGATTGGAGAGGTTAGCTGATGTCGATTCGTATTGAGGAACTGAAGGAACAACTTTATCACGTGAGCGAATCCCTGGAGGAAGTACTTGACCCAAAACGTGAAGCGGACCGCAATATCGTTTCCAAAGGGCTTATGCTCTTCAGGCAGAATTCGGTCTCACAGGTGAAGGTCCGCGATGAAGAAGTGACGGCCCAGGTGCAGGATGTGACTCCTGTTTCCGTGGAAATGAACTTCACCTTCCCCCTCATCTCTTCCTGTTCCTGCCCTCAGGACGTCTTTTGCCGCCATCAGCTGGCCGTATTCTTATTCTTATTGAATAAGACGGACAACGTCAGTGAGTGGGTCGGCAACTGGCGGAGCGGCAAACCCGATACAGCCGGCGGACTTGAAGACCTGATGAAGAAACACGGAGGCTTGAAGAAGGCGAGCGACCTTCTCAAAGAGCGGAAAACAAGGGGTAATACGCCTGAAGAGTGGTGGGAGTATTTCCATACCCTCCTGAAAGCAGATGACCTGGAGCTTCTTCAACGACAGCCCTATATCATGGATGTGCTCGTGCAGAACGTCATGAAGCGTTTCATGAAGGAATCCCCATTCGAACGGGAATGGAAGCCCCTTTATAAGCTGTATGCCACGCTCTACCTGACGATCCACCTCGACCGGTTCCTACAGGAAAGAGGCGTCAAGGCAGTCACGGAGCAATACAGCATGTATGATTACCTCCTTGGTGAAATGGAGGATGCACTGGAGAAGATGTCGGTGCATGCCATGCCGTTCAGCTTTGATCCCTTCATTGCGTTCCTGAAGGAAAAAACCGTCTGGCTCAGCGACTCCACCAAAAACAGCACCTTGATCAAGGCCGAAGTGTATCGTTTTCTCTGGTACTTCCTCTTCAAACAGAAGGCATGGAGACAGGAGGAGATCAAACGGATCTCCGAGTCGGGTGAAGACCTTGAAACGTTCGGTCATCTCGCCCTCCTGCACCACTATCTGATGCTTGAGGAATTCGACAAAGCCGATGGGGTGGCAAAGGGACTCGGAAGTGAACTGGTTTCCTTCTCTGAATTCTGGCTGCGCAAGTTCTTCACTGGCAGACGGTATGAAGCGGGACTTTTCCTTGTCAGGCATCTCCTTGAGCGCCTCCCGGAACATGTTGGATACCTCGATCAATTCGAAGCATCCCGTTTCGTCCGCTGGTTCATCCGCATCATGCCCATGGACTGGCTCACGGAAAAAGATCCACTGCTCGTCAAGGAGCTGCTCCTTGCCATGCTTCCATACAGCTTCTTCCATTACAATGAATACCTCATCAATGTGAAGGAGTATAAGGAATGGGTGGAGCTGCAGCGCTATATGAACTACAGCATCCCTGAAATGGAAGGGATGGGGCTGAAGGACCTCACGAAGGAACAACCGGAGCTCGCCCTTCCCCTTTACTTCAGCGGGGTCATGAACGCAATCGAGCAGAAGAACCGTGACAGCTACAGGCAGGCGGTCCGCTACATGAAAAAGATCCGGACCATCTACCGAAAGCTGAAGCAGACGGATAAATGGGACCAATTCCTGTCCTATATCCTTGAACGAAATAAACGCCTACGGGCTTTCCAAGAAGAATGCAGAAAGGGTAAGTTAATCGATGCTTAAATTGTCTTCCGTCAAGATCAATGTCGATATATCTGAATATGGCGACCGCTTTGTGCTCACCGCACAAAATGAAAACGGGGAATGGATCCACCCGACCCAATGGAAGAGCCAGCTTTTCCTCTGGCATGAAGAGAGCTACTACGGCACCCTCATCGAAGAGGATGGGATGAGCGTATCTACAGGGCACTGGGATTTCCTTACCTTATTGGCAGGTGAACGATTCAGCTCCCTTGTGAGCTGGGACTGGAATGAATCCGGGCAAGCGTACCTTTCCGTCGCACCGGTCCTCCTCGGAGCAATCGAAGCAGGAAAATGGCTTCCCCGTTTTGATGAGTGGCAGGAGCAGGGCCTCCAATTCCACGTTCCAGATGAAGTCTGGGAAAATTTCAACAGCGAATTCTGGGATGAAACCCTACCCGACGGCAGGAACGTGAAGGAACTGACGGATTCGTGGTTCCAAACCTCCCTCCAGGATGCCATGAACGCCGGAGGGTCGGGGGCCATGAAGCGAATCCGTAAGCTGAAGGAAAGCACCCTCACCCCTGAAGAGCTTGCCGCCTATTTTGACGAACAGCGCTGGAGCGAGTGGATCAGCGGGGAAGATCAGGACCTCCCCTTCACCATCGGCCTCCGTATCACGGAGCCCCTCGATGAAGAAGATACGTGGGAGCTCGAAACGATCCTGCGGGATAAGAAGCGGACCAGCCGCGTGATTTCCCTATTGGAGGATACGGTACCTGCCACATGGAAGCCCCATCTGAGTGAAGTCAGGGCCGAACAGGAGCGCTGGGGGAATATGCTCCCGATCCTGAAAGATGAAGACGGGAAGCTCCGCACGAGCCTCGGCGAACACGATGCCTGGGACTTCCTCTCGATCCTCAGTGAGAAGCTCATCGACCTGAATATCGAGATCCTCCTTCCGTCATGGTGGGAGGCGATGAAGGATGCCCAGGTGCTTGTAAAAGCCAAGTTAAAAAACACTGATACGACCTATCGACAGTCCTTCGTGGGACTGAATGCCATGCTCGATTTCGACTGGCGTCTGTCCATGAACGGAGTCAATCTGTCAGAAGAGGATTTCAACCAGCTTGTCGAAGACCAACGCCGCTTGGTCAAGATCCGTGGACAATGGATGAAGCTTGATCCAGCCATGATCCGGCGAATCCAACAGATGATGACCAAGGCGAAGGAAGAAGGGATCTCGATCCAGGATATGCTCGAGCAGGAGCTAGTCCCGGATGATGGGGAAAGCGGTGTGACCGAAGAAGGGGAAGACGAGGACGGGACGAAGTATGCCCGTATCCAGCTCGAACTCAACCGTTCCATGAAGAAGATGATCCATCAGCTGACGAACGTATCCAACATCCCGATCACCCCTACGCCCGATGATTTCATCGGTGAACTGCGACCGTATCAGGAACTCGGGATGAGCTGGATGCTCTTCCTGAGGAAGTTCGGGTTCGGCGCCTGCCTTGCTGATGATATGGGACTTGGAAAGACAGTTCAGCTCATCACCTACCTCCTTCATGTGAAGGAGCACGAAAAGACTGGTTCCCCTGCCCTGATCATTGCACCGACATCGGTCCTTGGGAACTGGCAGCGCGAATTGGAGAAATTCGCCCCATCCTTGAATGTGAGACTTCATTACGGACAGGTACGGGCGAAAGGGGAAGAGTTCCAACAGGCCCTTGAAGGGGTCGATGTGCTCCTCACCTCGTACGGCCTGTCCCATCTAGATTTCGAGGAGCTGTCAGAGGTGACCTGGAGCTCCATCTCATTGGATGAAGCCCAGAACATCAAGAACTCCAACACGAAACAATCCCGTGCCATCCGAAAGCTTAAAGGGAATCATCATATTGCCCTGACAGGGACTCCGATGGAGAATCGCTTATCGGAGCTGTGGGCCATCTTCGACTTCCTCAATCAGGGGTATCTTGGTGGATTCACCCATTATCAGAAGCACTATATCGCCCCGATTGAGAAGGATGAAGACGAAGAGAGGGTCAAGGCCCTCCAGGCCAAGATCAAGCCGTTCCTCCTGAGACGGACGAAGAAGGATCCAGAGGTGGAACTCAATCTTCCTGAAAAGCTCGAGCAGAAGGAATACTGCGCCCTCACGGCTGAACAAGCGGCCCTATATGAGCAGCTCGTCAAGGATACTCTGGCCAAAGTGGAGACACTGAGCGGCTTCGAGCGCAAAGGGTTGATCTTGCAGATGCTCAATCAGCTCAAGCAGCTGTGTAACCATCCTGCCCTCTATCTGAAGGAGCCGGATCCCAAGTCGATCCTGAGCCGCTCGGAGAAGATGCAGAAACTGAGGGGCATCGTGGAAACGGCACTCGACTCAGGAGAAGCCTGCCTCATTTTCACCCAGTATATTTCCATGGGAGAAATGATCCAGGACATGATGAAGGAAGAATTTGATGTCGACGTCCCGTTCCTGAACGGTAGCATGGCGAAAGCCAAACGGGACGAACTCGTTGACCGCTTCCAAAGCGGGGAATTCCCCGTCTTCCTCCTTTCGTTGAAAGCAGGAGGCACCGGGTTGAACCTGACTGCCGCCAACCATGTGGTCCACTATGACCGCTGGTGGAACCCTGCAGTCGAGAACCAGGCGACGGACAGGGCCTACCGGATCGGACAAAAACGATTCGTCCATGTCCACAAGCTCGTCGCTTCCGGCACCCTTGAAGAAAAGATTGATGCCATGCTGACGAAGAAGCAGGCACTCAACGACGAAATCATCCGCAGCGACCAGTGGGTCACGGAGCTCTCCGATCAGGATCTCCAGTCCCTTCTCGTATTGGAATAACATCAGGCCGCCCCACCGGGTGGCCTGTTTTTCGCATAAAAAAATCCGGTCTTCGTGGAAGACCGGTCTACAGTAGAAGAATTTGAGGGGTTCATTGATTCTTTATAAGAAGCTTTACAGAGGTTGGTGTTGCGAGGTTCAAGCGTATAGGTTAGTGTTGCGTAAAAAGCTGTCTTAGGGATTCTTAAGATGAGGGGATCAAGGAAGGACCCGCATATTCATAGCCCTGTTCAAGGGCGGTGATCCGCTGGGATAAATAAAAGTTCTCTACATTGGCGCGGGCCACTTTCTTGATGAGGTCTTCGTTCAACTGCTCCAAGCGATCGATTCGTGTTTCCAGCTCTTTCATACTTTCTTCTCCTCTTCATCAAAATGGGATCTCGATCGCTTCCTTCCTCGTTTCATCGGGAGGCTTGCTGTCGAGGAAACGGACGTTCTCGGCTACCACTTCCGTTACATACGTGCGCTTTCCCGTTTCATTTTCATAGGATCTCGTCTGGATCCTTCCTGTCACTCCGATGACGGACCCTTTCCTGCAATATTTCTCCGTATTATCCGCCGCCCGGTTCCACAGCGTGCAAAGGACAAAATCCGTATCGATCTGCCCCTGCTGATTCTTGAATTGCCGGTTCACGGCCACAGTCACATTGAGGACCGATTTTCCTTCAAGGGTTTTCCTGGACTCGGGGTCCTTCGTCAGCCTGCCAACAAGCGTCACTTGATTGATCACATGTTTAACTCCTTTCTTCTGAAATTGTTATCATCATAGCCCCTCCTTCCACCCATGTAAAATCGTCAATTCATCAAATTCATAGTGTGATGCAGAGGAATAATAGGAGTTTCTCCTAGGGAAACTTCCTTTTTCCAGGTGAAATACACTGTAAAAATGCAAAATTCACCTCTATCATGATTTTTTGTTGTTGGCGAATTGAATTAGGGGTGTGCTCCTTCCTATGATATAATTTTTAAAAACCCATAAGGAGGTTCGGTGATGAAAACATTCAAGGTGGTTTCACTGCAGGTAGTTCGAAACGAAGAACTCGTGGATTTTGATATCGTGGATGGCCTGATCATCAATAAAGAAGATGGAAAGAAAACATGGCTCGTAGAAACCCTCCTGACCAATGATCATATTGAATTCTTCCAAGAGGCCGAACAGAAGAGCGAGGACCTTGAGATCCAGGTGGTGATCTCCCATAAAGGGAACGATCCTGCCGCATTCATGACGTCGATCAGATGCATCAAGGAGCTCGGTGCAAATATCAGCATCATGTTTGAAGGAAAGCTGAAAAAACAGAAGAATGAATACGCCGAACTCCTGTTGGACGACTTGATTCAAAAAGGGATGTCCGGAGAGGAACTCCTGCATGCATTCAGGGATAAAATGGTGGAAAAACCGCGGATTCCTGCCAGCTCAAAGGCCGGTACATCATAAACATACACAATTATGTAAAAACAAATAGAGCCTTTCTCTGTATTTTGCTATACTAATAACAACGAGAACGAAAATCCTCAGGCAGGTGAGCTCATTGATCGGAGAACGAGTAAGGAAATACCGCACGGAAAAAAAGATGTCAATGACGGAACTGGCTGATCGGGCAGGCGTCGCCAAGTCCTATTTAAGCTCCATTGAGCGAAACCTTCAACAGAATCCATCGGTTCAATTCCTTGAAAAGGTATCGGCCGCTCTTGGGATTTCCATGGACGCTCTTCTCCATGATGCCCCGGAAGAAACACCCCTGGACTATGAATGGATGAAAATCACGGAAGAAGCCATGGATTCCGGTATTACCAAAGATCAATTCCGCGAATTCATCGAGTTTAATAAATGGAAGCTTGGACAAAAATAAAGTCTTGAGAATTATCTATTCTCAAGACTTTTTTCATCGGAATGATTCTTCAGAGGACTATTCCGATGCTCTCATACTTTTTATGCGAACGCTCTGTCTGTGGTTCTTCAAGAAATTCCTTGACCTCCCTCAGCGTTATACCGGCTGTTTTTGCCTCTTTCATCAACTCTACCCATTCTTGATCCAATTCACGATTACCCATATAATCTCCTCCCAAAATACATGAATGTATTTCAGGCAATCCAGCCGTCCTAGTATTCGATACGCTCCTGCTGACGGAAATCATTGCGCATACGTCCAACCTTAGACCTGTGACTTTGCGTCCCTGCCTTTCAGCAGGTTTGCCTTTATCTGATTACCTGACTATGGATTTACTTCCATTATAATCCTCATCCTTGCAAGAAGATGTTGGATTTTGTCGGCTCAGTAAAAATTCTTTACCCTAAATTCCATCATAATAACCAATTTTTACACACTATTCAGAAAATTTTTGATTTTAATGTGTTTCTTTGTCGAATCAACCGTCTGAGATATCTCCCTGAAACTGACGGGCGGTTTGACCGGAAGAGCCGTCAGGTCGTAGCCGCAGGCAGGACAGATCCACTCCCCGTTCTCGGCACTGCTGAAAGATGGACGCGTACAGCGGCTGCAGTCTTTTTTGAACATTTCCTTCACCCCGCACTTTCAGATTTTCGTTTCATCAGAACATTACTTGCCAGGACCATGATACCCGTCGTCATAAGCAGACCTCCGATCAATAGCCAGCGGTAAAGGTCTGTTCCCGTGTTCGGCAGGAAACCTGTCGATGAGGGTCCTCCTCCCGCAGGAATCACCTTCCCTCCGTTTGTCCCCTCCCCCTCCTTTATTCCAGTCTCAGGAGCTAATGATGAGGAGGCTTGCACTTGGATCTCGAATCGTGCCACGGTTCCCTGGAACTCGTTGCCTAGCTCAGAGGGTATTTTAACGATGAGGAACAGTTCATCCCTTGAGCCCTGTTCTAGCTCCTTTGCTTTGAAAGACGAGGCATCCTTCAACTTCCCATCGAAAACATTGGTGCTACCACGAAGTAGCGTCAAATCCAATTCGTTGTATAGAACATCCGTCTCCGATAGATTTCTCACAACAAGGGTGTAGGCGATGTCTTCATCACCTTCGTTATGGACGGTAAGCGAGCGTTCGACCCAATCTCCGGGTTTGGCATTCTTGATATCGAACAGGTAGGGTTCGCTAGGTTCAATCGCCATCCCTGGACCTTCCCCATGAGCCGTCGAGAGAGTAAAAAAACCGAACAAGAGGGGAAAAAGAATAAAAGAGAGCAGCAGATGCTTCATCGTGTTCATTCCTTTTTATCTGAAATCAAATCACCATCAAATGCATTGTTCGTTTTAGTGAACACCTACCTGTAGTATACGGTTTAAAATAATCCTCTCAAAACATCATATGAATCGATTTGTAATATAAATTCCATTCTTTCCTCTCTTATCCTCATTCCTACACTCGTTTTCTGAATGTTTTGTACTTTATAAAAGAAATTTCGTTCTTTATAATGGAATTATTCAATCACAAAGGAGAGCGACCCATGCTAGGAAGCAGATTAAAGGAAATTCGAATGAAGAAAAACATGACCATTAACGAACTGTCCCAGCGATCGTCGGTTTCTAAGTCATATATCAGCTCCATTGAGAGGGGTTTGCAGCAAAACCCTTCCCTGGAGATCATACAGAAGCTGAGCGGTACCCTAGACGTATCGTTGGATGCGGTACTTCTCAAAGGAGATGAAGGGCTTGATGACTGGATTGAACCCCTCAAGCAGGCCATTGAAGGCGGACTTACAAAGAAGGATTTTCTTGGATTCCTCCACGGATGGCTATGAATAAATGGATCTCTCTCATTGGGATTTTACTGATTAGTACGGGTCTAGTGTATGTGGGGGCCTCCCTCTTCGGCATCCAGGAGCAGAGGCACGCTCAGGATGAATCAATGTCTTCCGCTCAAAAGGCAATCAGCACGGGGGCAAGGAATCCCTCAGAGGATCGGCAGAACGGGGAAGCTATCGGGATTTTGCGCATCCCGATTCTGGACAGGGAAGTACCCATCGTGACGGGGGTTGATGAGGATGATTTGGAAAAGGGGGTGGGGCATGTCCCCTCCACCGCACTCCCAGGGGAAGGAGAGCGGATTTTCCTTGCAGGTCACCGTGACACCGTATTCACACGAATGGGTGAATTGAAGCCGGGAGACGTACTGGAGATCCGCACGGCTGAAGGGACGTTCACCTATCTGATGACAGACAGCGTGATCGTGGGCCAGGATGATCTGTCAGTGATGGAGCCTGCAGGGGAAGAGGTGCTGACGTTATCGACCTGTTATCCGTTCGAGTACCTATCAAGTACCGATCAGCGCTACATCATCCATGCACGCCCGGCCGATTGATCCCTTCATATGAAAAAAGCCGATCCATAGGCGGATCGGCTTTTCGCTTTATTCGCTTTTTTCTCCAAGGGCAAACATCATTTCAAGCTCACAGGCTACTTCCCCGTCAACTGTGGCGACGCCCTTCCCTTTTCCGATGGCGCCTTTGAAGCGGACCATTTCGACTTCAAGTCTGAGCTGATCCCCTGGTTTCACCTGACGTTTGAAGCGGCATTTGTCAATTCCGGTGAAGAAGGCCAATCTTCCTTTGTTCTCTTCCTTCTTCAGCATGGCAACAGCTCCCACCTGGGCAAGGGCTTCGACGATAAGGACGCCCGGCATGACCGGGTAATCCGGGAAGTGACCGTTGAAGAATTCTTCATTGGCTGAGACGTTTTTGATGCCGATAGCGCTTTTTCCCTCTTCTACCTCTAGAATGCGATCCACAAGAAGAAAAGGATAGCGGTGCGGGATGATGTCTTTGATTTCATTGATATCTAACATGAATGGTCCTCCTACAGTGGTATGTCCCCTTTATTGTACAGAATTGAAGGGGAGAATGGAATAGAACGAAGAAAAGGCCCTGAGCTTCAGAGGCCTTTTCTTTATTTTGCTTTTTTGACGATGTCCACAATATGCTGCCATGTTTCGGCTTTGAACACATCAGAGGCTTTTCCGTCACCGATGACGGCATATCCAAAAACGGCTCCAAGGGCAAGAAACCCTGCGAACAGTACGAGGAATAAGAGGACGCGGAGCCAGATCGGGAAGAGGCGTACCCGTACCCATCTGGGTGCAGCCTGTTCCTCGGCTGTCTTTGTTTCTTCAGTTGGTTGCTCCTGCAACAGTTCTTTTTCGCTCATCTGTTCAAAACTCCTTTAGCGTATACCGTTGACCAATCCCATCATCTGATCGGCCATGGTGATGGATCGTGTCTGGAACTGATAGGAACGCTGGACATTCAGCAGGTCCGTCATTTCCTTGCCCAGATCCACGTTCGATGCCTCCAGTGACTCTTGGCTGATGGAAATGCCCGACCGTCCGGCGCCGGTCAGATTCGTCAGCACCTCGTTCCGGTTCACACCTACATCAGTCCTGAGACCGATCAGATTGCCTCCGAGCTGTTCGAGGAACTGGGGACGCGCAATGGTCACGATGCCAAGGTCCACGGATTCGGTCCCTACTGGTCCTGTGATGTTCAGCACACCATTGTCGCCAAGCTCGAAGGTGGACGCTTCATCCGAAAATGTGATGGGGTCATCATTTTCATCCAGGATCGGGAACCCTGAAGCGTTCACGAGCATGGATCGTCCATTATCCATCGGAGTGGAATAAAAGGCACCGTCCCTTGTATAACGGACATCGGTTCCATCATCCACTTTGAAAAACTGGCGCTCATCCTTCAGGGCGAAGTCAAGGGACCTGCCCGTGGCCTTTAAAGTGCCCTGGGTGAGGTTCAAAGCGGTTTTGGATAGACGTGCCCCGCTTCCTTCCCTGACGCCAAGGGGAGTCAGCCTGCCGCTTTCAAAACGATCCACGCGCTGGTTGTTCACCTGTTGGACCAGTAGATCGGAAAACGTCGCTTCCCTCTTCTTGTAGCCCGTTGTGTCGGCATTCGATAGGTTGTTCCCGATCAAGTCCATTTGCTTTTGAAGCTGACCGAGTGTGTTTGTGGCTGTCACCATCATCCGGTTCATGATTTTGTCCCCTTTATTATAAGGTAACTCCAGTCGAATTTCATTGACAATCTTTTACTACCCATTGACACGCCCGATTTCATTCGCTGCTTTGTCCATGCTTCGATCATAGGCCTGAAGAACCTTCTGATTCGCTTCGAACGCACGGTAGGATGAAAGCATATCGGTCATGCTCCGGGACGCATCGACGTTCGATCGTTCGAGCTGTCCCTGGACCATGGTGAAGGTGCCTGCCGGGGCAGCGGTCAGAGCTGTTTCAGAAGAGAAAAGACCGTCCCCTTCTTTCACCAGGTCTTGCGCATTTCCCGTGTAGGCGATGCCTAATGAAGACTCCTGTGCCCCGTTCACCATGATCTCCCCATTGTCTCCAAGGGTGAACTCATCGGAATCAAGCTGGATCCTGTCGCCGTTCCCATCAAGGACATAGTGCCCGCTGTTGGTAGTGAGAAATCCATTCCCGTTGACGGTGAAATTCCCATTTCTCGTGTATCGCTCTTCCCCGCCATCTCCTTCAACGGTGAACAGGATGGCTCCCCCTTCATCCGGAAGGGTTCCAGTGATCAGTGCGATATCAGTGGCACTACCCGTTTCCTGGAGGTCGCCCTGTGTAAAGGTAGGGATGGTTTCCTGCATATAAACACCCGTATTCAAGCTTCCGATATTCCGGTGAAGAGGAAGGGACAGTCGATTGTCGGTCGGGACGGTCGTCGAGTCCATCCGCTGCATGAGCATTTCTGGGAAAGCCCGCATCGCAGCCGTATCCGCTTTATAGCCTGGTGTGTTGGCATTGGAAATATTATTGGTAAGCATTTCGGTTTTCCGTTGCTGTGACAGCATACCGGATGCCACCGTATAGAATCCTCGGAACAGATCGTCCACCTCATTTCTTTTGTCTCTTCTCTTACATCGGAACGTCATCCAACTATTTCAGTCGATCAGCCGATTTTACGGCGTGAAATTTTATCGATGTTCTCAAGCATCAGACCCGTTCCGACCGCTACGCAGTCCATCGGATTCTCAGCTACAAGGACCGGTACCTTCAATTCTTCTGCAAGAAGCGTGTCCATGCCGTGAAGAAGCGCTCCCCCTCCTGTCAGGATCACACCGCGATCGATGATATCCGCTGATAGTTCAGGCGGAGTCTTCTCCAGAACGTTCTTGGCGGCCTGTACAATGACAGCGACTGATTCACGAAGGGCCCCTTCGATTTCTTTTGCCGTCACAGTAAGGGTACGCGGAAGACCTGATACCATGTCACGTCCGCGGATGTCCATCTCATTCATCTCGCCTTCGCGATTTTCGGAGAAGACCGTACCGATCTTGATCTTGATGTCCTCAGCTGTACGTTCACCGATAAGGAGTTTGTACTCGCGCTTGATGTAATTCAGGATTTCATAATCGAACTTGTCCCCTGCCATCTTGATCGACTGGCTTGTCACGATATCACCCATGGAAAGGACCGCTACATCCGTCGTGCCCCCACCGATGTCCACGACCATATTCCCGGTCGGGTTGAAAATGTCCATACCTGCCCCAATGGCTGCGACTTTCGGCTCTTCTTCAAGGTAGATCTTCTTGCCGCCGCTCTTCTCAGCTGCTTCCTTGATGGCTTTTTGCTCGACGCTCGTGATGTTCGTCGGGCAGCAGATCAAGATGCGCGGCTTCGACATGAATCCTTTCACGTTCAGCTTGTTGATGAAATGCTTCAGCATCGCTTCTGTTACATCGAAGTCTGCAATGACTCCGTCTTTAAGCGGACGAATCGCGACAATATTCCCAGGCGTCCGGCCCACCATGCGGCGTGCTTCTTCTCCTACTGCCAACACTTTATTCGTATTCTTGTCCAACGCGACGACGGAAGGTTCGTTAAGGACGATCCCCTTCCCCTTTACATGAATCAATACATTTGCTGTACCTAAATCGATACCGATATCTTTCGCGAACATTTGATGTGACTCCCTTCTTATCTATCAATTGATCTATGGTTTATTTCCTATGTAGTTACGTTTTAACGTTAAGGTAAAATCTTCACCTAATTAATTATATTACCATAAACGTGTCGAAAGCAGGAGTTGTTTGTCAAAAAAATGAATTTTATTTCAATACCGGTGAATTGCCCTGCAGATTAGGCCAAATGACTGAATAATGACAGTGTCCCAGCGCTCAACTCCTCCCTTGAAAATCCTTTATCGCCCCTGAATGCAAAAATACGCCATCCGCCCTTTTTTCTGTGGGCGTGGCGCATCGGTTTCAGCTGTGAAGTTCTTCTTTTCTGTATTTTTGCTTGGTTGCTTCTCCCCCTCTTAGGTGTCGGATCGATTTATGATAATCCAGTATCGTCTTCACTTCGTTTGCAAGCTCCGGATTGATTTCAGGCAGCCGTTCCGTTAAATCTTTGTGGACCGTACTTTTGGACACGCCAAACTCCTTCGCAATAACGCGAACGGTTTTCTTTGTCTCCACGATATACTTGCCAATCTTGATTGTTCTCTCTTTGATGTAATCGTGCACACCACTCGACCTCCCCAAATTGGATGTGAGAAGTGTGAAATGAGACTCGCTTATGAATGATTAGTATAAGTTACGTTGCCGTTATGGCCCGTGGGTTACAGCGTATAAACGTATATGTGACTGATTCGCTAGGGGATATGGACGATTCCTCACCTCAAACACTCTCTGTATTGATAGGTTTGTTTCATTTTATTAGCATTTGTCCCCATATATGCACACTTTACGGAATAAGGACAAGATAACGTTTGAATTTTCAGAAAACCAATCTAACTTTACGACATCTTTTGATCTATTTCCCGAGAAATAAGTCGAAAAGCGCCCCTTGGCATCAGGGGCGCTCGCTGATCATCCTTTAAAGTCTACATCTTCATCAATCCAAACCTCTCCGTCCTTGTACGTCATCTGCTCAGGATACCTGAGATTCTCCACTTCATCCTGAAGCTTTTGTGACGGCGCAGGGGTGAGGAGTGACACGGTGACATTGGCAATGACCGCCGCCAAGGCCCCGAAGATCCCGGCACCTGTGTCGATGATCCCGAGGATCGTATGACCCTCCCTTGCTAGGAAAATATACAGCAGGGTGACTCCGAGCCCGACAAGCATTCCTGTCACTACTCCGTGGGCGTTGGAGCGCTTCCACCAGACCCCGAGGAGGAGGGCAGGGAAGAATGTCCCTGACGCAAGGGCAAACGCCCACGCGACGATCTGTGTGATCACACCAGGCGGATTCAGTGCCACGAGACCTGCAAGAAGCGTGGCAACGACAATCGTCCAACGGGCCACGGCCAGACGATTTCTCTCTGTGGCACCCGGTTTCAACACCCTATAGTAAATGTCATGGGCAAAGGAAGACGAGATGGAGATGAGCAGTCCGCCTGCCGTGGAGAGGGCCGCTGCCATGGCTCCCGCTGCCACAAGACCGATGACGAAAACACCCAGGTTGGCAATCTCGGGAGTAGCCATGACGACAATATCATTGGAAATGATGATTTCCTGCCACTGAAGGATGCCATCGCCATTTGTATCCGCCACTTGAAGCTTCCCTGTATCGACCCACGATTTCGTCCATGCAGGGAGCTCGCTGATCTTACTGCCGGCAACTTTCGTCATGAGGATGAACCGTGAGAATGCTGCATAGGCTGGAGCTGATAAATAAAGGAGTCCTATGAAAAGAAGTGCCCATGCCCCGGACCAACGGGCAGCCTTCATCGTGGAGACCGTATAGAACCGGACAATGACATGGGGAAGTCCAGCGGTTCCTGCCATAAGCGTAAACATGAGGGCGATGAACTGCCATTTCGATCCGTTCGTGAATGGGGCAAAATACTCCGACACGCCGAGCTGCCGGTCCAGTTCACCGATCTCTTCCACGATCCTTCCGTACGACAGCCACGGGGCCGGATTCCCTGTCAGCTGAAGGGACATGAAAATGACGGGAATCAAATAGGCAATGATCAAAACAAGATACTGTGCCACCTGTGTCCAGGTGATTCCCTTCATCCCTCCAAAGGCCGCGTAGAACGCAATGAGTACGACCCCGATCATCGTCCCGATCTTTGCATCGATTTCGAACAACCGCCCGATGACGACCCCTGAGCCGGACAGTTGTCCGATGGAGTAGGTGAAGCTGATGATAATGGTACAGATTGCCGCAGTGATCCGTGCAGGATGACTGTTGAACCGGTCTCCGATGAATTCCGGAACAGTGTAGCGACCGTATTTCCGAAGCTGAGGGGCCAGAAGGAACGTCAGAAGGAGATATCCTCCGGTCCACCCCATAATGTAGGCCAGACCATCATACCCGAGGATCATGACCGTTCCCGCCATCCCTATGAAGGAAGCAGCGCTCATCCAATCTGCGCCGATTGCCATACCATTAAAGATCGGCGGGACCCCCCGGCCTGCCACATAGAAATCTGATGTTTCTTTTGCTTTGTTGTATACAGCGATACCAATATATAAGGCAAATGTCACCAAAATGATGATCGTCGATACTAACAGCTGAGAATCCATCGATCCGTTTCCCCCTACGCTCTGTCTTTTTTCTCCATTCCGCTTTTCTCTTATCTCTTTAATGATCCAACGTCTTCCCGTAGCTGAGGGTTTCGTTCTTCTTTGCGTCGATGCCATATTTCCGGTCGATCTTGTCACTTACGACCGCATTGACGAACAGAAGTAAGATGAAGGTGATGACCGCTCCCTGAGCACCCATGAAGTAATGGAAAGGAAAACCGCCAATTGTGAAGGAAGATAGTGGTTCCGCGAGTAGTACTACACCGAATGACGCGATGAACCAAATGACCAGATACACACCCATATAGATGTTCTTCTCTCTGAAATACCGATCGGCTTTCAGCTTTTCAATTTTTTTCATTCCGTTCCCCCCTTTTGTTCGCACTATCTCAGACTGAAAATGAACTTCACCGTTTCAAAAAACGGGGCCGGCACCATGGCAATCTGGATGATCAGGAATGCAAAGAGGGCCATGAATGGGATGGCAAGATAAAAGGCCTTCTTTTTCCTTATAGTGAGAAAGATGCAAAAGCCCGTGAGCGCCAAAAAGATGAAAAAGTAAATGGATGTCACCTCCTTTTGTAAGCGTTTTCTAAAAAATGCAGAATTCTCCCTTCTGAATACTTATTCAATATTATGTATAGGGCGTAGGACAGGGTCAATGAAAAAAAGTCGACATAAATCTCTGCGCCCCCGCCTCTGTTTTATCACAATAGTAAGATGGGCATGCCAGAGCCGTAAGACCACTCGTTTTATTTTTCCACTAAACTAACATTCTGTCGAATGACCCCGGTGGTTCCTTACATATAAAAAAGAACCGGCCGCATTGGGCCGATTCCGTATGGGATCATTCTTCGTCTTTAGTATCAGCTGCGTCCGGGGTAGTGCTGGACTCATCGGACTCTTTCTTCTCCGCACCTTGTTTAGGCTTGGCTTGTCCGTCGTTTCCTTCAGACTCTTTCTTTTCTTCAGCAGCATCTTTCTTCTCTTCTGTCCCTTTGTCTTCAGAAGCTTGCTCTGTGGATACTTGTTGATCCAAGTCAGCTTCTTGGAGAGTGGCAAGGGACTTATTGAAGTACTCAAGCGGATTTACGGCTAAGCTGTCTTTGCGGATTTCAAAGTGTACGTGTACACCGGCTTCTTCGTTCAGACTGCTCTTGCCTGCTTTGGCAATTTCCTGACCTTGCTTGACTGTGTCACCTACAGCAACCTTAAAGTCTTTAACTGATTGGTAACGTGTGACGACACCTTTGGAATGCTCGATTTCAATCGTGTTTCCAAGTAGGGCATCTTCCTGAACCTTTGTGACTTCTCCACTCATGGCAGCAAGGACATTGAAGTTTTTGCCTTCTTTCGAGATGTCGAGCCCTTGGTTCGGGTAGTACTCATTTCCGTGGACGATGAGCGCTGCTTCCTGTTCTTCGGCCGTGGCATTAGCATCATAGAATTCTTTCTCAATGACGGTTTCATCCGGCTTGGCGACTGGCATTACGAAGTTTTCGAGTGAACGGTTGACTTCTTCTGCAGGTTGATCAAATTGATTTTCGGTAGGAACTCCATCATAGCTGTAATCCTTTGCTTTCTCGTTCACATCATTAGATGCTTGGTACCACAAAATCCCTGTGATCACGACTGCTGCACTTGCCAAGTAGATTGCTGGATAGGCCCAGCGCCTTTTCAAAAATTTTGGAGAAGTATGTTTCTTTTCTTCCTCTCTCATTTTCATCACCTCAGCAATCATTCTGAACAGAATTCAGAAAATATATACACGAGGTGAAAAAATTTTTAAAACCTTATCTTTCGACAAAACGAAAAGATCTATGCATGATTTTTTACATCTCTTTGAACTTTTATGCTGACAAGGGAAATCGAGGGCTCCCCGTGCTACAATGAGAGGATGAAACGAAAGGACGATGTCTGGATGAAATCTGTATTAAAAGTCGGGCTGACTGTAGCCCCTTTCTTATATATGCTCATGATCTGGTATCTTTCAAGCAATCCCGATGACAAGGTCCTGAGCCTCCCGGAACGTGACATGGACCGATTCATCAAAGAATCCCTCCACCTGATCGAGTTCGGGATCCTTTACGCTCTATTTGTCCTTGCCCTTCTGGCCCACGGAAAACTCACCTATGCCGTCAATACCATTGCCGCCCTGATCGCCATTTTTTATGGATTCACGGATGAGATCCATCAGGCCTTTGTTCCGGCCCGCTCAGCTACTATGATTGATGCCGCCAAGGACCTTATCGGTGTGACTGTCCTCTATTGGCTCGTCAATCACACCTACTTCCGCTCTCCGGAACGTCCTTTGGGCCGTTGGTTGAAATCAATAGAAACGTATTTTACAGCGTAAACGAAGAAGCGGCAGGTCCAGATAGTGGACCTGCCGCTTTTTTCAGCGCTGGGCTGTGACTTTTTTCAACAAAGTATCTGCCTGCGTAATCTTCACGTCCTTGTAATAATGCTGGACGATCTGTTTATAGTCCTTCCCTTCCTCGGCCATCCCGTTTGCTCCGTATTGACTCATGCCGACGCCGTGACCGAAGCCCTTCGTTGAAATAACGATATGATCGCCTTTCAGTGACCAGGTAAAGTCCGATGATTTCAGATTCAGCTTATCGCGGATTTCGCGTCCGGTGAACTTCTTGCCGTTGATCTCCACGTTGGCAACCCGCTTCCCTTCTGTTCTTCCGGTGATCGTACCGACGCTGCCATCCTTCGGCAGGGTCACCCCCAGCTTCTTTTGAAAGTCGCTTGTCTTGATGACCACTTGGTCTTCAAATTTAGGGGATTTCGAATCCCAAGGACTCTCGACACTACGTAAGTACGGGAGCTCATTCTCCCAATAGGATTCGGAGTTCTCGGTGTACCCGTTGCTTGTGGAGAAAAAGGCGGCCGTGATCGGCTTATCTTTATACGTCAGGACTTTGCCCATCGTCCCGTGTACGGCATCTTGGATTTTTTTGATCTTCCATTCATAGTCCGCTCCCCATAGTTTGGCGAGCTCTTTTTCATTCTTGTATACTTGATGGGCGACCGTGTCGGTCACATCGGCACCTTTGGGTACGTTGGAGTCATCCACAAGAAGTTGATTCACAATATACGTCCTGGCAGCCAGCGCTTGGGCCTTCAAGGCTTCGGGTTCAAAGTCGGCAGGCATTTCCCCGGCTACGACTCCCACGACGTACTGCTCGAGTGGCAGTTTTTCGATGAGGTCGTCATTTGACCGGTAGACGGCTACCTCCATGGATTGGTCCATGTCTTTGTTGGCGGTTTGTTTGGCTTTGGCTTCGTCCAGGTTGGCGGTTTCTTTTCCTGATGAGAAGGGGAGTACAAGCAGGGCGGGAATCGTGATGATGATGATGATAAAGAGTGAGAAGGTGAGTAGTACGGGTTTCCATTGCTTCATGTGCGCTGCCTCCATATAAAGTGAAATAGGAGATGGTGGTGCGTTTCTCCTCTTTTCAAATGTATGGGGGTGGACAGGCTTTTATGAATGATTATTGTGGTCATTTTTAATGAGTGGAGGGATTGTTTTTTGAGGGAATGTTCCGTTCCGCTGCGGCCACCCGCTTTCCATGGGGCGTGCGGTGAGCCGCTTCGGCGTTGCCTGCAGGGTCTCACCCTGCCCGCTTTTCCCATAGGAGTCGGGTGGCCTCCGCTGCTCTTCACTTTTGGTGATATATAGATGCTGATCCCTTATGATCAGACACATATAGATAATGTGCCAATTCACTCCCATTCTTTTGATGGCTTTTGTTAATAGTGGATAGGACGTTTCGTTCCGCTGCGGGAGGCCGCTTTCCGGCGGGGAGGGAGTTGAGCCGCTTCGGCTGCGCCTGCAGGGTCTCAACCTTCCCTCTTTTCCCGCAGGAGTCGGCTTCCCTCCGCTGCTCTTCACTTTTGGTGGAATGGATGCTAGCTTTCTTTAAAGTGATTGTCCTTATTTTGAAGGTCACTGAATTTGCAGCATGTTCTATGTAAACCTTTATGATTGCATAAGTAATGAAAATCAAACCCCATAAATCATCGGTGTGGAGGTAAGGTTGGCGTACATCTGGTATTTGTATTTTAAATGCCCTGATCACTATTTTTTCAACAAATCTCCGACTTCTAAGTGTAATTTATCTCGTACACAAATGAAAACGGACCTCCTGTTGGTAGGAGGTCCGTTTTATTGGATACGCTTATGCGTCTTTGATCATGGTTTCTTCTGTTGCTGGTGTTTCGTCGGCTTCGTTGACGCGTTCGATGTCTGCACCTAGAGCTGCGAGCTTTTGGTGGAAGTTGACATAGCCACGGTCAAGGTGTTTTAGTTCTGTGACTCTTGTGTAGCCGTCTGCTACGAGTCCTGCGATGGATAGGGCTGCGGCTGCACGAAGATCGGTTGCAGCTACTTCTGCGCCTTGAAGGGCAGTTGGTCCATCCATGATGACAGAACGGCCTTCGATTTTGATTTCGGCGCCCATGCGGCGGAATTCTTCCGCGTGCATGAAGCGGTTTTCAAATACCGTTTCGGTGATGACGCTTGTTCCATCAGCTGCAAGGAGCAAAGCCATCATTTGGGATTGCATGTCTGTCGGGAATCCAGGGTGTGGCATCGTTTTGATGTCGACGGATTTCAATGAATCCGGACCGATGACACGAACTCCTTCCCCTTCATCGATGATCTTGACGCCCATCTCCTCCATTTTTGCAATAAGAGAAGACAAATGCTCAGGGATTGCACCTTTCACAAGTACATCACCTTTTGTAATGGCAGCAGCGACCATGAATGTTCCAGCTTCAATACGGTCCGGGATGATGCTGTGCTCCACTCCATAAAGGCGATCGACACCCTCGATGCGGATTGTTCCGGTTCCGGCACCTACTACGTTTCCTCCCATTTTGTTCAGGAAGTTCGCAAGGTCCACGATTTCCGGTTCTTTTGCGACATTTTCAAGGATTGTTGTTCCTTCTGCAAGAACGGCAGCCATCATGATGTTCTCAGTGGCACCTACGCTTGGGAAGTCGAGATAGACTTTGGCACCATGCAAGCGTCCGTCAACTTCAGCTTCGATGAAGCCGTTACCGACTTTCACTTTTGCACCCATTGCTTCGAATCCTTTTAGATGCTGATCAATTGGTCTTGAACCGATCGCACATCCACCAGGAAGGGCTACACGGGCTTTACCTGTACGTCCAAGAAGTGAACCCATCACTAGGACGGATGCACGCATTTTACGGACATATTCAAACGGCGCCTCTACAAATAACTCCCTTGACGCATTGACGGTGACTTCACCGTTCGCGAATTCTACATCTGTATTTAAATGACGTATCACTTCATTGATCGTATATACATCGGAGAGTGGTGGTACGTTTTTGATGATGCTTTTTCCTTCACTTGCTAATAATGTAGCAGCGATGACTGGTAAAACGGCATTCTTTGCTCCTTCAACTTGCACTGTACCGCTTAAACGCTGACCGCCGCGGACGATAATTTTTTCCAAGAGTATTCCCCTCCGCGTCCAATTTCTCTATATTAATATTCAATAATCAGGATGGGTGTGCCAATGACAAAGGTTGTCTCAGCGCCCATTCCACTTTTCCGTAAACCAAGTTGAATGTTCATGTCTTGATGCTGTTTGGTTTGAATGGTCCGTGACAATTGTTCCGAGTAGGCTGAAATTGAATGAAACTCTTCCTCTTTTAAGGATTCCAATTCGTTTGCGTCCAATGTGTCCATCATTTCGACGGCTTGATTCGACAAAACTTTCTCAAGCGTATCACTGAATTTGCCTTTAATACAAGAGAATATCAAGGGTTCATCCGTGAAAATTTCATCCGTATTTGGGATATATTCACTTTTGATGTACGCCTTGGCGCTCTCTCCCCAAGTGGTCTGACTTCCGCGCAGCTCATACATAGTATACGACTGTGATTGCCCGTTTGTGAGGGTATGTAAAATCTTAATGGTTTCTGTTCCGTGAGACGTCTTGCGAAGTCCCGTCACCACTGTTTCTTCCTTCGATTTTTTCGTTACCCATTTGAATCCGGAAAATTTCTCCTGAATCAACTCACTATGTTCGGCAAACTCTTCTTGTGTGAAGCTAGATACGTTTTCTCTTGCATACAGAGACCATTCATTGACCTTTCCACCAGCTCGTTCGACGGCAAGATCAAGTTTTTCTATATCGGTGAAACGCTTCGCTTCGATAGTGTTGTTCCCATTAGTGACATAAAGAAAACCAATTATAATGAAAAAAATTACGAAAATGTAAAAGTTACGCACGATCATTCCTCCCCTTTAGTAAAAGTCTTTCCGTCAGGGTAAGGAACATACTTGCAACTTATCGTCATCTTTTTACAAATCTGTCTTCTTTCAGTCATGTGATCGTTTTCATAATGAAACTTTTTCACAAAGGGCGTAAACACAAAATTAATCTTACTCAAAACAAGTTCCTTTGAGAACATGCAGGAAGACCTATTTTTTGTAAGGGTTTGACCCTATTCGAACAGGGTCGGCAGCTGCTGGGTCCATAAGTAGTAATCCAACAGGAACCTGCTGACGGCAGAACCAATGGCAATGGTCAGTAGGATGTACAGAAGCCTCCCTTGGGCGACTCTGTTTTTTTTAAGGAGCTTATCCAATTGGATCGATTGCAGAGCCCAGAAAGTAACTGCGAAAACCGCCAAGTGAATCAGCATACTGATCAAAGCCTGCTGGCCAAATGTTACGTCCATTGCCTCTCACTCCATAAAAAAATTAGACACACATAGACTATTTTAACACATTACCTTTACACCACAATAGTTATTTTTGTAAATGTCAGGTTTTTTTTAATTCGTGTTTTTTATGTCCTATAGGATCTGTCCCACGTTTCATTTTACTCCCTTTGTATGTGTAAAGCTACTTGGAGCGAGCGGGAATTTTACATATTTTTTTGTTTCTTCATTATATATAAAAATCCACCCTTGAGACATGTGAGCCTCAGGGTGGATTATCAAGATCGTATTAGAAGTTACGCTCTGACACGTTGATTCTGTTCATGGCACGTTTCAAGGATAGTTCAGCACGGCGGAAGTCGACGTCATCCCTGCTTCCTTGAATGCGTCCTTCTGCACGTCCTTTGGCTTCCTTGGCACGTTCGATGTCGATCGCTTCTGCCGTCTCGGCAGATTGTGCAAGAATTGTCACCTGTTCAGGACGGACTTCGAGGAAGCCGCCGCTGACAGCTACAAGCTCAGTGTCGCCACCTTTTTTCAGGCGAACCGCACCGATTTGTAGTGGAGCAACCATCGGAATGTGTCCAGGCAAGATCCCAAGCTCACCGCTTTGAGCTTTCGTACTTACCATGTCCACTTCTGAATCGTACACTGGGCCATCGGGAGTGACAATATTGACTTTTAATGTCTTCATTTTCTTCCCTCCTGGTCCGCGATTATACCTCTACGCCCATTTCTTTAGCTGCAGCCAGTACGTCCTCGATCGGACCTACCAGACGGAATGCATCTTCAGGAATGTGATCGTATTTGCCCTCAAGAATATCCTTGAATGCTTTAACTGTATCTTTCACTTCTACGTAAGAACCTTTTTGTCCTGTGAACTGCTCGGCCACGTGGAAGTTCTGTGAAAGGAAGAATTGTACACGACGCGCACGGTGAACGGTCAGTTTATCATCATCAGAAAGCTCATCCATACCGAGGATTGCAATGATGTCCTGAAGTTCTTTGTAGCGTTGAAGCGTCTGCTGTACGTTACGTGCCACGCTGTAATGCTCTTCTCCTACGATTTCAGGAGAAAGGGCGCGTGAAGTGGAAGCAAGTGGATCCACGGCAGGGTAGATACCCATTTCCGAAAGCTTACGCTCAAGATTCGTCGTCGCGTCAAGATGGGCGAACGTCGTTGCAGGAGCTGGATCCGTGTAGTCATCCGCCGGTACATAGATCGCTTGGATCGATGTAACGGAACCGACATTCGTCGATGTGATACGCTCTTGTAATTGACCCATTTCGGTCGCAAGTGTCGGCTGGTAACCAACGGCAGATGGCATACGTCCAAGGAGGGCGGATACCTCTGAACCTGCTTGCGTGAAACGGAAGATGTTGTCAATGAACAATAGTACGTCCTGGCCTTGCTCATCACGGAAGTACTCAGCCATTGTAAGACCCGTCAAGGCAACACGCATACGTGCACCAGGGGGCTCATTCATCTGACCGAATACCATCGCTGTCTTCTTGATAACGCCTGAATCGCTCATCTCGTGGTAAAGGTCGTTCCCTTCACGAGTACGCTCCCCTACACCGGCGAATACTGAGATCCCACCATGCTCCTGGGCGATATTGTTGATCAATTCCTGGATCAAAACGGTTTTACCTACACCGGCTCCACCGAATAGACCGATCTTACCACCCTTGATATAAGGAGCTAGCAAGTCGACTACTTTGATTCCTGTTTCAAGAATTTCCACCTCTGTGGAAAGCTGATCGAATGTTGGTGCTTGTCTGTGAATCGGGTCACGACGGATCCCCTGCTGAAGAGGCTCGTCCAGGTCGATTGAATCACCTAGTACGTTGAATACACGTCCAAGCGTGATGTCACCTACCGGTACAGAAATCGGTGCTCCAGAATCGAGTACTGTCGCTCCACGCTGTAGTCCGTCTGTAGAGGCCATGGCGATTGTGCGCACAGAGTCATCCCCAAGGTGAAGGGCAACCTCCAGTGTAAGTTCGCCTCGGTCTGCGATTTGGACCTTCAATGAGTTGTAGATATCCGGTAGCTGCCCGCTAGAGAACTTGACATCGACAACCGGACCCATTACTTGAAGAACATGTCCTGTGTTCATCTCTTTCCCTCCTAACTGGCTTTTGACGATTGATACGTCTCTTTCTATTCGAGTGCTGCCGCCCCACCGACGATCTCTGTGATTTCCTGAGTGATCGCCGCCTGACGTGCACGGTTATAAGACAATGTAAGATCACCGATGAGTTCCTTCGCGTTGTCCGTCGCACTTCGCATGGCCGTCATACGTGCCGCATGCTCACTGGCTTTACCATCGAGCAGTGCACCGAAGATGAGGCTCTCTGCGTATTGCGGAAGAAGGACTTCCAGGATCTCTTCAGCGCTTGGTTCAAATTCATAGGAAGTAAGCTTTGTAGAAGTGGATTCAAGATCCGTCAACGGCAAAACCTTCTTCTGCGTTACATCCTGCTGGATTGCGCTAACGTAGTGATTGTAGAACATATAGAGCTCGTCATACGCCCCGTCCGAGAACATGGTAACCGTCTTATTGGCGATATCCTTGATATCGGCAAAATTCGGCTGATCCGGCAGTCCTACGACCCCTTCAAGTACATGGTCTCCGCGCTTCTGGAAGAAATCGCGGCCCATGCGACCCAGCGCAATGATCGTGTATTCATCCTTGGAGCTGTGACGCTCCTGGATTGTATTGCTGACAGCACGCAGCACACTGCTGTTATATGCCCCCGCCAAACCGCGGTCAGACGTAATGACCAAGTAGCCGGTTTTCTTTACGGGGCGGGAGACTAGCATTGGATGCGTTACGTCGGTGCTTCCGAGGGAAATGGAGGTGACGACTTCCTGGATCTTTTCCATGTAAGGGACGAATGATTTCGCATTCATCTCAGCACGGTTTAGCTTGGAAGCAGAAACCATCTCCATTGCCTTCGTAATCTGACTTGTTTTCTTCGTAGACGTAATACGAGTTTTAATGTCGCGTAACGATGCCACTGGTTCTCACCACCCTTTTTTTGAAAATGTTAGACCTTGTCCTTTAAACCCAAGGCGGAAGGTGCCCCTTAGGACACCACCCACATTACACGGATTTCGCGAAAGTCTTTTTGAATCCATCGATGGCTGCTGCCATTACGCTGTCTTCTGGAAGACCTTTCGTTGTGCGGATTTGATCCAACAATTCTTTTTGGTTGTGGTCGAGCCAGCTTAGCATTTCACCTTCGAAGCGACGGATATCCGCGACCGGGATATCATCGAGATGACCCCTTGTGAGCGCGTAGAAGATCATGACTTGTTTTTCAACCGTCAATGGTTTGTTCAAGTCCTGCTTCAATACTTCTACTGTACGCGCTCCACGGTTCAGCTTCGCTTGTGTCGCTTTATCAAGGTCGGAACCGAACTGCGAGAATGCTTCAAGCTCACGGAACGCTGCAAGGTCAAGACGCAGGGTACCGGATACTTTCTTCATTGCTTTGATCTGTGCGGATCCACCTACACGTGATACGGAAAGTCCTGCGTTGATCGCCGGACGTACACCGGAGAAGAATAGGTCGGATTGTAAGAAGATCTGTCCATCAGTGATGGAAATGACGTTAGTCGGGATATAAGCGGAGATATCTCCTGCTTGTGTTTCAACGAATGGCAATGCCGTGATGGAACCTCCACCTTTTGCATCGCTGAGCTTCGCTGCACGCTCCAACAAACGGGAGTGCAAGTAGAATACGTCACCAGGGAATGCTTCACGACCTGGAGGACGGCGAAGGAGCAAGGAAAGCTCACGGTAAGCGGATGCTTGTTTAGACAAGTCATCGTATACTACAAGTACGTGCTTACCATTATGCATGAACTCTTCACCCATCGTAATTCCACAATAAGGCGCAAGGAAGAGCATCGGTGCTGGTTGTGATGCAGATGCCGTTACGACGATTGTATAGTCGAGGGCACCGTGCTTACGCAGTGTTTCCACGGCATTACGAACCGTTGATTCCTTTTGTCCGATTGCCACATAAATACAGATCATGTCTTGATCTTTTTGATTCAGGATTGAGTCGATGGCTACAGACGTCTTACCTGTCTGACGGTCACCGATGATCAATTCACGCTGTCCGCGTCCGATCGGTACGAGTGCATCGATCGCCTTGATTCCCGTTTGAAGTGGCTCATGTACGGATTTACGATCCATTACACCAGGAGCTGCGCCTTCAATCGGGCGTGTTTTCGTTGTAGGAATCGGTCCAAGACCATCAACTGGTTGACCCAGTGAGTTTACAACACGACCTACAAGTTCCGGTCCAACCGGTACTTCCATGATCCGTCCAGTACGACGAACCTCATCGCCTTCACGAATGTCTTTATAAGGCCCAAGAATAACGATACCCACGTTGTTTTCTTCTAAGTTCTGTGCCATACCCATGACACCAGTAGAAAATTCAACAAGCTCTCCAGCCATGACATTGTCGAGGCCATGAGCACGAGCGATACCATCCCCGATTTGGATGACAGTACCTACATCGCTTACCTTCATCTCAGACTGATAGTTCTCAATTTGCTTCTTTATCAGCGCGCTGATTTCTTCCGCCTTGATGCTCATGAATTTCACCCCTCATTTATACGAAAGTTAACGAACCAGTTCACGTTCCAGACGATTCAACTTACCGGCAAGCGTACCATCGAAGATCCTGTTCCCAATGCGGATCTTCAAGCCTCCGAGGATGTTGTTGTCTATCACATTCTCGATTCTAAGTGATTGTTTACCTACTTTTTTAGCAAAAGATGTGGAAACGGCTGTTTTCTCATCTTCAGACAGTGGGCGTACCGAGTACACGATGGCATCCGCGATTCCGCGTGCTTCGTTGGAAAGATCGATGAATGCATCCACCACTGCCACGACCTGATCTTCACGATGGCGATCGGTCAGAATTAATAATGTATTCAGGACAGGTGCCGAGACCCCCGCAAACGATTCCTGGATCAAGGTTTTCTTCTTGATCGCCGTAAGCTTCGGATTCTCAAGCAGGCTGTTCAATTCTTTGTTTTCTGTAAAAACGGTTTTCACTGCGCGGAGTTCTTCTTCGATCGCTTCAAGCTTCAGTTGCTCCTGGGCGATTTGAAAGAGGGCAAGTGCATAGCGTTTTGCGACTGTGGAGCTGCTCATCGCTGATCTCCTGCCTCTTTGATGTAGTCGTTGATCAATTGTTCCTGATCTTCAACCGAAAGCTCCTTCTCGATAACCTTCGACGCGATCATAACAGATAGGGATGCCACTTGCTCACGCAGGGCAGCCATCGCTTGATCTTTCTGCGTCTCGATTTCGCGCTTCGCTGATTCCTTCAGGCGTTCTGATTCCTGGCGGGCTTCAAGGATGATTTGACTGCGTTGGTCATCCCCTTGCTTCTTCGCGCTCTCGATCAGAGTCAGGGCTTCCTGACGCGCCTCTTTCAATAGCTCACGCTGTTCTTCAAGGTACTTGCTTGCTTCCGTACGGCTCTTTTCTGCCGCATCGATCTCCCCTGCTATATGGTTCTCACGTTCTTGCATGATGCCCATCAACGGGCCCCAAGCAAACTTTTTCAATAACGCAAGAAGGACTAGAAACAGGACTAGCTGTACTACAATATCTCCACCTGTGAAGCCTCCTCCGGCTCCAAGGACAAATGCGTTTGTTAGCACGCGGTTTCACTCCCTTCAAGAGTCAATGCCTTATATGGTACTGCCTTATTTAATGGCCGCGACGTCCCCATCCCCTGAGAGGTCAAAGGACCGCCCGACCTTTCATTCCAAGTCAGGGTGTTACTTTACATAAAGGAATGGCGAAGGTTCTCATCGAATGATCTTCGCCATTTCAATCTGCTATTATCGATTCATTACGATGAACGCGATAACTACCGCGATGATAGGAATCGCCTCAACCAATGCAACCCCGATGAACATTGTTGTTTGAAGCATACCGCGGGCTTCCGGTTGACGAGCGATTCCCTCTACTGTACGTGACACGATAAGACCGTTACCAATACCTGCACCTAGTGCTGCTAATCCGATTGCAATTGCTGCTGCTAAAAGACCCATTCCCATTTTAATTTCCTCCTTTAAATGTATAGAAATCTGAGTTTAATATTGTTTTGTTCAAAAAGAACAGGGTATATATTAATGGTCATGACTAACTTTATGAGACATATAGACCATCGTTAACATAACGAAAATAAATGATTGGATTGCTCCAATGAATACCGAGAAACCTTGCCATGCAAGCGTCGGGATGATAGCCCCTATGAGACCACCGATGCCCTGGTGGGCTAAACCTGTGATCAATAGCGATAGCAGGATCTCACCCGCGTAAATGTTACCGTAAAGACGAAGACCAAGTGTCAGGGTGTTTGCAAATTCTTCAATGATCTTAAGCGGGAATAAGAAACCCATCGGTCTGAAGAAGTCTTTACCATACTCACTGAAGCCTTTCATCTTGATGGCGTAGTAGTGAGTCAACACAACAACCATTACGGCCAGTGTCATCGTGACGACCGGATCAGCTGTTGGGGATTTCCACCAAAGTGTGTGGTCGATCACGACCGAAAACGGAAGGCCTAGCATATTTGATACAAAAATGTACATGAGGAGAGTAAGACCCAACAGATGGAAGCGACCTCCAGTCTTCCAGTCCATATTACTCTTCACGATGTTCTTCACAAAATCCATAACCCATTCCATGAAGTTCTGAGCGCCCGTTGGCTTTAACGCCAGTCTGCGGGTACACAACACGGCAATTAAGAATACGACCACGGTCGCCACCGTCATCATCATGACGTTTGCCAGGTTGAATGTAAGGCCCAAAAATTCAGCTGTAGGATTTTCATGTTGCAATGAAATTCACCTCTCTTCCCCGCTATTTATGTGGCTGTAGCTGCTGAATAAAATAATCTATCATAATAACAATATAAATTGTCATTAATCCAATGATCGCGCTGTACAAATGAAAATATTCTGGATACTCGATTGCGATGATTGCAACAAAAGCAGCTCCCGCCATCCTTGAGTATGTACCTAATGACCGGACCTTCTGACCTGCCACGACGGCATCCCCGAAGCGCAACGTTCTCCTCATGATCAGCCAGTGACTGAACAGACTTATGCTTGTCCCTAAGATGAGCCCAAGGAAAATAGACTGATAGGAAGTGAAACCCCAACCGAGGACGTAAAAGGAAAGGAGGAAAAGTATGTACTTCCGATGCCTGTTAAAGAGCTCTTGAAGTTCTGGCATTGACATTAATCTCCCGAATAGAAATGTTGGACTGTGCGAAGCATGGTGTAGATTCCTGTTGTTAACCCGAGAAGCAGTCCAATGATTAAGAATAGTGGTTCGGTGTCCCATAATCCTTCCAGCCATCTCCCCCCGAAGATTCCGATTAACATGGAACCAACCAGCTGAGACAGAATGGCAGAATACAAGGCCACCCCTTGATACGGGCGTCGATTTGGTTGACGCATAGTGTCATCCCCACACAGGAATTATAGTGGAAAAACATAGATATAAAACCGTTTTCATTCTGTGGAAGTTTTTGTGAAAACCTTACCATTCTATATCCTTTGTAAGCATACAATAGGGTAAAATCAATGTCAATGCGTACAAAGTAAAAAGTCCACAACCTATCCTAGTGTTCCAATATTGTTCACATTTTAAACACAAAATAAGAAAAGCGGAGGGGGCTTGTTCTGAGGCGACAAGCATAAGGCGAAGACCTCGGAAAGGCGTTCTTTGACTTTGTGAGGTCTTTGACTTATGACCTCGAGCCTCAAGCCCCTGGAGCTGGACACTACGAAAAGCGGAGGCGGGTCGTTTTGACCCGACAAGCATAAGGCGAGAATGCCGGAAAGGCGCTCTTGGCCTTTTTGGTATTCTCGCCTTATGACCTCGAGGGTCAACCCGCCGGAGCTGGACACCATGAAAAGCGGAAGGGGCTTGTTCTGAGGCAATTCACAACAACATAAATCATTCACTATGTATTCATTTATCCTACTTAACTATTCATTCCACTCAACATTGCTCACCACTGAGCAAACTACCCGAGCATTAAGATACCACAGATTCCGTTGAGACAAAAGAGGAAACTACTGGTTTGTGACGATTTTTTTGAAAAAGGAAAGGTACACGCATGCATGCGTGTACCTTCTATATTATATTCATTCAGTTGGAGAGAATGAGTCAGGTCGATCTTCCAGATGACCGAAGTGATAGCGGATCGCCTGGGCAATCCGGTATGAAGCCAGTCCGTCTCCGTACGGGTTGGCCGCTTTGGACATGGAGCTGTGTGCTTCAGGATCGGTGAGAAGTTCATTGGCCAGCTTGTAAATGTTCTCTTCTTCATTCCCGGCGAGCTTCAGCGTACCTGCTTCGATTCCTTCCGGCCGCTCTGTTGTATCACGAAGCACAAGGACGGGCACCCCAAGGGATGGCGCTTCCTCTTGAACCCCGCCGGAATCGGTGAGGATCAAGTGGGCCCTGGAGGCAAAGTTGTGGAAGTCGATGACATCAAGTGGTTCGATCAAATGGATGCGGGGATCCCGGCCCAACACTTCATCCGCCACTTCACGTACGGCAGGATTTAAGTGCACCGGATACACCACTTGGATATCTTCCTGTTCTTCCACCAGGCGCTTGATGGCACGGAACATATTCCTCATCGGCTGTCCGAGATTTTCTCTGCGATGCGCCGTCAACAATACGAGGCGATCTGATCCGATTCGATCGAGGACTTCATGGTGATAATCTTCTTTGACCGTTGTCTTCAGTGCATCTATGGCCGTATTCCCTGTGATGAAGATACTCTCTTCCTTCTTGTTCTCTTCCAGGAGATTCCGCGCCGATTTGTCCGTCGGAGAGAAGTGAAGATCGGCCATGACACCAGTCAGCTGGCGATTCATCTCTTCAGGGAAAGGTGAGTACTTGTTCCAGGTACGAAGACCGGCTTCGACGTGCCCGACGGCAATCTGATTATAATAGGCCGCAAGACTCGCCACGAAGGTAGTCGTCGTATCCCCGTGCACAAGGACAATATCGGGCTTGGCTTCCTTCATGACACGATCCAGTCCTTCGAGACCCCGGGTCGTGACATCGATCAATGTTTGACGGTCCTTCATGATGTTCAGGTCGTGATCAGGATTGATATCGAAGATGGACATGACCTGATCCAGCATTTGACGATGCTGGGCGGTAACCGTCACGATTGTTTCAAAGCTTTCCGGATACTTCTTCAGTTCAAGGACAAGGGGCGCCATCTTGATGGCTTCCGGCCTTGTCCCGAAAATGGTCATAACCTTGATCGGATTGGCCAATGATTTCATCACCCTTCTTATTTCGTTCCGTATAGACGGTCGCCTGCGTCACCAAGACCAGGTACGATATAGCCTTTTTCGTTGAGCTTTTCATCTAGGGCCGCAATGTAGATATCCACATCAGGATGGGCTTCTTTGATGGCTTCGACACCTTCAGGACATGCGACAAGGCACATGAAACGAATGCTTTGGGCACCGCGCTTCTTAAGGGAATTGATCGCCTCGACGGCAGATCCCCCAGTTGCGAGCATCGGATCGACGAGGATGAAATCGCGCTCTTCTACGTCACTTGGGAGTTTCACATAGTATTCAATCGGTTTGAGGGTTTCTGGGTCGCGGTAAAGACCGACGTGTCCGACCTTGGCTGCAGGGATCAGCTTCAGGATTCCGTCCACCATGCCCAGTCCTGCACGCAGGATCGGTACGATTCCCAGTTTCTTTCCTGCAAGGGTCTTAGCCTGTGCAGGGCTTACCGGCGTTTGAACCTCGATATCTTCAAGGGGCAGGTCTCGTGTGATTTCGAACGCCATGAGTGTGGCCACTTCATCCACCAGCTCGCGGAATTCCTTTGTACCCGTTTCTTTATCACGAATGAATGTTAACTTATGTTGGATCAATGGATGATCAAATACGTATACTTTTCCCACTCGACTCTCTCCTTTAAGTTTGATTTATGTAAATAAGCGGTAGACTTCCTTTACACCTCTGATAATTGTACATAAAAGCGTTTTGAAGAGCAACACGGGATTCAGGGTGTAATGGAATCGTTACATTTTCTACATGTTCTCTTATTCTATCAATCCAGCAAAAAGCCCCTTGACCGTGAAGATCAAAGGGGCTTGCACATTATTGTTCCGGATATAATTCGAATCGGCTGGTGAGATCTGTTACACGCTTACGTGCCTCTTCCAGTTTCGTTTCATCTTCATGGTTTTTCAGTGTAAGGGCGATGATCGACGCGATCTCGTCCATCTCTCCTGCACCGAAGCCCCTGGATGTAACGGCTGCTGTACCGATACGGATACCGCTAGTGACGAATGGACTTTCCGGATCGAACGGGATGGTATTCTTATTCACCGTGATGCCGATATCATCAAGGACTCTTTCAGCCACTTTTCCTGTCAGGCTCAATGAGCGCAGGTCGATCAACAATAGATGGTTGTCAGATCCACCGGAAACAAGGTTGATTCCTTCTTTCGTAAGGCCTTCCCCAAGACGGACTGCGTTGTCAATGATGTTTTGAGCGTACTCTTTGAACGAATCCTGCAGTGCCTCACCGAATGCCACAGCTTTTGCCGCGATGACGTGCATCAATGGACCACCTTGGATACCAGGGAAAATGGATTTGTCGATCTTCTTGGCAAATTCTTCTTTGCAGAGGATCATGCCGCCGCGCGGACCGCGAAGCGTTTTATGCGTCGTTGTCGTAACGAAATCGGAATATGGAACAGGGTTCTGATGAAGTCCTGCTGCCACAAGGCCCGCGATGTGAGCCATGTCCACCATGAGGTAAGCACCGACTTCATCGGCGATTTCACGAAACTTGGCGAAATCGATTTTACGCGGGTAAGCACTTGCTCCAGCTACGATGAGCTTCGGCTTATGCTCAAGTGCTTTCTGACGTACATCTTCATAATTGATCAATTGATTCTCTTCATCTACACCGTACTCCACGAAGTTGTATTGAACCCCACTGAAGTTCACCGGACTGCCGTGAGTGAGGTGACCCCCATGGGACAGGTTCATACCAAGGACTGTGTCTCCCTGTTCGAGGATGGTAAAGTAAACTGCCATGTTGGCCTGAGCACCTGAGTGAGGCTGAACATTGACGTGTTCTGCGCCGAATAGTTCTTTTGCACGGTCGCGGGCGAGGTTTTCAGCCACATCGACATGCTCGCACCCACCATAATAGCGACGGCCGGGATATCCTTCTGCGTACTTATTTGTCAACACGGAGCCCTGGGCTTCCATGACTGCTTCACTGACAAAGTTCTCTGACGCAATCAACTCGATCTTTGTACGCTGACGTTCCAATTCTTCTTGAATCGATGCATAAAGTTCCGGATCTTGCTTGGCAATCTTACTCATACGTATCCTCCTTCAATTCATGGACCCGGCTCTACCGGGCTTTGATTCATTCAATCACATTCTAACATGATTGAGCTAAAAGCGAAATAAAAAGAAGCATTTATTAAAAATGTTCGGTTTTACACAAAAGAACTTCTGTGCACAACGATCTTTTCACATAAAAAAACACCCGATTAAGGGTGCTTTTCACTCATAGACCGCACGGTTCCCACCGATCAGTTTAGGACGGGTCCTCGCAAGGGTCACGTGGGCATGTCCGAGACTGCGCACGCTGACCCGCACCGGAACGGCAACATGCTTCAAATGCATGCCGATGAAGGTATCACCGATATCGATTCCTGCATCGGCCTTTATATGCTCAACGATGACGGGATCCTGAAAGCGATGATAAGCATGCGTGGCCATGGCGCCACCCGCTTTCCTCACCGGTACGACCGTAACCTCGTCAAGTCCTTTTGCCTCCGCTACTTCACGTTCGATGACAATCGCCCGGTTCAAGTGTTCACAGCATTGAAAGGCAAGGGATACGCCTGATTTTTCTGCGTACTCTTTCAGCTCTTCATAGATCAATTCAGCTGTATCAATGGTCCCTGCCGTCCCGATTCTTTCCCCCATCACCTCGGAGGTAGAGCAGCCGATGACTAGGACCTGTCCTTTTCTGAGTGGAACCTGATCATGAAACTCTTGAAGAATGGTCTGAAACGCCTGCTTCAGTTGGATGTGATCCATGATGACCTCTCCTCACTTCTCTTCGTAGCTTGTGATCTTTCCGATGCGGTTTGAATGCCTGCCACCCTGAAATTCAGTCTGGAGCCAAGTCTTAGCGATTTCACGTGCAAGTCCCGGTCCGATGACGCGCTCACCCATGGCAAGGATATTGCTGTCGTTATGTTCACGTGTCGCTTTGGCGCTGAACACGTCGTGTACAAGGGCACAGCGGATCCCTTTTACTTTATTCGCAGAAATACTCATTCCGATTCCGGTTCCGCAGATGAGGATCCCTCGATCGAATTCACCATTGGCCACTTTCTCGGCAACCGGCAGTGCATAATCCGGATAATCCACGGATGTGCCGCATTCGCAACCGAAGTCTTCATACTGAAGGCCAAGCTCATCCATCAATGATTTTATTTCTTCACGGATATTCACACCGCCGTGATCGGATGCAATTGCGATCTTCATCTGTTCTCCCCCAATTCATTCTTTCCTTCTATTTTGCCACAGGCACCCCATTATATAAAGAAATTGAATTGTTTTTTTCGTTATATAGGAAAAGCACGGGAACCCCCGTGCTTTTTGGATCAAAGATGGAATTTGGTAATGGTTCCTTTGAGGGACTCCGCCTGTGATTTCAATTGATGGGCGAGTTCTTCCACGTTCCTCATGACGCCTGCCTGCTCATTCGTCGCTTCCGACACTTCTTCCGCTCCAGCAGATGTTTCCTCTGCAATCGCCGCTACTTCCTGAGACTGATTGGACGTGAGCTGGATGCTCTTCATCTGATCGTCCACGAGGACAGAGATCGTCTTGACGGAATCGACGACTTCATGGATGCTTTTGGTCATATTCTGGATGACGCGGTTCGTCTGTTCACCTTTATCCGCTTCCTTATTGGCGGTGGTCACCTGATCTGTTATCTTACCGACTACCAGCCCGACCTCGGTCTGGATATTTTGGATCAATCCTGAAATGCCCTGGACCGCTTTTCCACTTTCATCAGCCAGATTGCGGACTTCCTCTGCCACCACCGCAAACCCCTTACCGTGCTCCCCGGCCCTTGCCGCCTCGATGGATGCATTCAGGGCAAGAAGATTGGTCTGGTTGGCGATGTCTCCCACAAGCTGGATGATCTGCTCGACTTCCCGGGCGTGGCCCTCGAGTCGCTTCACAGCCTCAAGGGACGATTCATTTCCTGAAGCCAATCGGTTGATTCCTTCTACGAGTGAATGGATGACATCCTTACTCTCATTCAATTCTGCCACCATGGTTGCTGACAGCTTCTCAGAGGATTTGGAATGATCCTGTACTTCCTGTGCGATGCGGATCACATCTTCAACGGATTCCGCCGTTGTCTGGATGGCCGCTGCCGAACTTTCTGCACCTGCAGAGATTTCGCTGATCGTCCTGGATACGGAATTGGCCTGGGTGGACGCAAGTTCGGACGCGTCGGAAAGCTCCTGTACATACGTATTGGTCTTGCTGAAATTCTCGTCGATGCTCGCCACCATTTCACGCAGGTTATGAAGCATCTTGTTATATGCCATACCGAGGGAGCGGATCTCATCATCGGATTTCGACAGTTCCACTTCTGTAGAAATGTCCCCATCCGCCGCTTTCAAAGCCGCTTGTTCCAGTCGTTGCAGAGGCTTATCGATATATCCTGCTGCAAGATACGCAAGGCACCCCGACCAGAATATACCCATTCCAAGGGTACCTAGAGTGAACCAGAAATCACTCACCCCGGATGCGAATGTCGGTTTGATGAAATAAATGAACGCGGCACTCGTCGTATACGTGATGATTGCCAGAAGTGTGGTGAATAGTACAATCTTCTTCCTGAGACCTTTCTTGGAGCCTTTCCCTTTAGCCATCCTTCTCTCTCCCTGTCTGCTTCACTCACGCTCCAGTTTGTCCATTAACTGACCGATCAAGGAATCCAGTTCATTGTATGTATGCCGGTAGATTTCAACACTGCCTCCATACGGATCGGAAACATCAAGGTTTTCCGGGTCCTCGAGGACGTATTCCTTCAGCGTGAAAATTTTATCGGCGATATGGGGATATTGATCTGCGATCGCCCATTTATGGCCCTGTGTCATGGTGAAAATATATGAAGCCCAGTCCAGTTTTTCACGTGTGATGGAGCTGGATTGGTGCTTATGTATTATATCGTTCTCTTTTAGCACTTCTTTAGCTTGAATTGAGGCATCTGCTCCGTCCATGGCAAAGACGCCTGCGGATTTCACTTGGATTCCTTCGTGGTTGTTATGCTTCAGGATTGCTTCAGCCATGGGGCTTCGGCAGGTGTTTCCTGTGCAGATAAATAGAATATTCATTGGATCATCCTCCTTGTTACCTATTATAAATTAATTTCCAATTTGGACAAAGAGCATTCATGCTTATTCGGTTGGGTGCTTCATGGTGGCATAGATGGGACGTTTCGTTTCGCTGCGGCCGCCTGCTTTCCACGGGGAGGAAGTCGAGCCTCCTCATCCTTGCGGGGTCTTGACCTTTCCTCTCTCCCCGCTGGAGTCAGGCGGCCTTCGCTTAACTTCTCTTGATGGAAAGGAGGATTTTACTTTTTCATGAGCTACTTTTCATAGTTCATGATAGGGCCATTGCTTCCATTGATGTTTTTGATGATTGGTCGCTTCCCCTTTTGTTGCCAGTTAGTTGCTTCAGAATTTTATTCTGCTTCATGGCTGCCGCAGACTGGACGTTTCGTTTCGCTGCGGCTGCCTGCTTTCCACGGGGAGGAAGTCGAGCCTCCTCATTCTTGCGGGGTCTCGATCTTTCCTCTTTTCCCGCTGGAGTCAGGCCGCCTCCGCTTCACTTCACTACTTGGTAGAGAGTGGACTTAAATTCTTCACGAGAATGGTATAAAATTTTTTATGCGTTTGGAAGCCAACTACTTTGCTCTTATTTAGAAAGAGGTTTAGACTCCAAGGATGGATTTTACTCTTTGAATAAAGATTTTAAACTGGAATCTCACTTCAACCTTAAAGTGATGATAAGCTATTGACGCTAATACCCTCCAAAGAGTGTAATGAAGCGGAGGGCGACCGACTCCAGCGTGGATCAGAGGCAAGGTTGAGACCCTGGAGGCGTCAGCCGAAGCGGCTCAACTGCCTCCCCGCAGGAAAGCGGTCGCCCGTAGCGAAATGAAACGAACCATTCCAGAATCCACACACCCTGTCACCATCAAGAGATTCACCTCTTTGCCGTGAAAATATAAATCTACTTCCAGCCAGTCCTTCCCCTCTCTCCCTCAAGAGCTTTAAGCTTATATCCTCCAAAGAATGCAATGAAGCGGAGGGTGACCGACTCCAGCGTGGATCAGAGGCAAGGTTGAGACCCTGGAGGCGTCAGCCGAAGCGGCTCAACTGCCTCCCCGCAGGAAAGCGGTCGCCCGTAGCGAAATGAAACGAACCATTCCAGAATCCACACACCCTGTCACCATCAAGAGATTCACCTCTTTGCCGTGAAAATATAAATCTACTTCCAGCCAGTCCTTCCCCTCTCTCCCTCAAGAGCTTTAAGCTTATATCCTCCAAAGAGTGCAATGAAGCGGAGGGCGGCCGACTCCAGCGTGGATCAGAGGCAAGGTTGAGACCCTGGAGGCGACAGCCGAAGCGGCTCAACTGTCTCCCCGCAGGAAAGCGGTCACCCGCAGCGAAATGGAACGAACCACTCCAGAATCCACGCACTCTGATACCATCAAGAGATTACCCTATCTACCGTGAAAATATAAACCTACTTTCAGGAAGTCCTTTCCCCTCTCCCTCCAGAACTTAAAGCTTATATCTTTCAAAGAGTGCAATGAAGCGGAGGGCGGCCGACTCCAGCGTGGATCAGAGGCAAGGTTGAGACCCTGGAGGCGTCAGCCGAAGCGGCTCAACTGCCTCCCCGCAGCGAAATGGAACGAACCACTCCAGAATCCACACACTCTGATACCATCAAGAGGTTCCCCTACCTGCAATGAAGTGGTCGACCGCAGCGGCATTTATTCTATCAAGCTACCAAAAAGAAAAGCCCCACACAGGGACTTCAAAAAGGAAGAAGCAGCTTGATCCCGAATAAAAACAGGATGCTTCCGCCAAGTGCTTCGCTGTAGGTTCCGAGAACACCTTGGAATCGCCTCCCAATGAGAAGGCCTGCCCATGTGAGGACGGTGGCCGCAAAACCGAAACAGGCGACGGCAGCAAATGTTCTTGCACCGAAGATTCCAAGGCTCAGCCCGACAGAGAAGCTGTCGAGACTGACGCTCAACGCAAAGAGGACGAGGCCGAATCCCACGGGTGAGACGAGCGTGGTTTCCTCCTCTTTAAAGCTAGAAAGGAACATCTGAATCCCCAGGACAATCAAGAGGATGCCTCCTGCGTATGTAGCAAATGTCCCGAACGTGTTGGATAAGAATTTCCCCGTCATCATCCCAAGGAGCGGCATCCATACATGGAAAACGCCGACCACGAGACCGATATATAGGATCTGCCTTAACCTCAGCTGGAACATCCCCATCCCGATGCCGATCGAGAACGCATCCATCCCAAGTGCAAAGGCCATCAGCATAAGTGTCACCAATTCCCCGATCATTGTCATTCTCACAATTCCTCCCCCGGACATGCCTATAAAGAAATGTATGCATGTCCCGGGAGAATTAGACGGGAGTGTTTAGCTGAAACATAAAAAGACGCCCTGCAAATGAGCGTCTTTTCTTATTGTATTCTATGATTTCACCGAACCGCTTGCAGCCACTTTTTTAACGGCAGCGTCCATTCCTTCGATTTGGATCGTTTCAATATGAGCGGTCACCCGTTCTGCGAGCCCATCCAATGCGTTAAGGTCTTCTCCCCAGATGTCCTCACGGCTGAGGATGGAACGGACGGCAGAAAGGATGGTGATCGTGCCTTCTTCAATGGACTGCCACACGTCAAGAACGAGGGCATTTACAACCGGGTTTTCCCGCGTCTCATACTCTTCCTTGCCTCTCTCAGCTATCAGCCCTTTCTCCGTGGTACGAACCGGCTTATAGTACACGAGCAGGGCAGCAAGGGCGAGGACCAATGTTTCTGGAAGCTGCCCACGCCCGGCATGGGTCTTCAAGCGGGGCAAAAGCCTCGATGTGTATTTGAAAAATGAGTTCATTCCGATATCCAGCAGGAAGTGTTTATTATACGGGTTCAAGAAGCGGTCCACGACTCCTGAAGTAAACTCCTTCTTGACTTCCGCTTCCATTGGAAGAGCCTCCTGGATATCCACGAATCCCTGCTCTACAAAGGAGCGAAGGGAAGGGGTGGTCATCACGTCCAAGACGGTGTCAGCCCCTGCCAGGTATCCGACGGGTGTCATGAGGGTGTGGGGACCGTTGAGGAGTCCCACCTTCAGGTCCCGCTGTTCCTTCACTCCGCCCCACTTCACATTCAGGCCGGCTTTGTGGAGGGGGAAGACTTCCTTGAATCCTTCATCGGCATCGATGGCGAACAGGTGATACGGCTCGCCGACCGTGATGAGCTCATCATCATAGCCGAGACGTTCTTTGTATTCGGCTTCCTGACCCCGGGGGAACCCGGTGACGATCCGGTCGACGAGCGTGTCGCAGAATACATTTGAATGGTCAAGCCACTCAAAGAAGGCCTCTGAATATCCCCAGTCTTCCGCTACCTTGTGCACGATGGATTTCAGCTTCTTGCCATTCTCCTCGATCAATTCACACGGCAGGACGTATAACCCTTTATCCCCTGCTCCCTCATAATACGTGAACCGGTGGTGCAGAAGAGCCGCAAGCTTACCGGGATACGACAGGGGCGAAGCATCACCGTCATACTGCTCCTCTTGGTAGACGATGCCGGCTTCTGTCGTATTGGACACGATGATCTGAAGGTCGGAGGATTCCACCGCCTGCTTCATGGCAGGCCAGTCGGAATAAGGGTTGATGCCCCCGCTGATGGATGAGATGACTTCATGATAATCGACCGTCTCTCCATTCTTGCGCCCCCTCAACACCGCTGTGTACAGATAATCCTGCGCGGCGAGCTTCGGCAACACCTTTCCGTGGGGTGTCGGCTGCACGGCGATGACGGATCCGTTGAAGACGCCCTGTTTGTTCATTTCCTGGATCATCCAATCGATGAACCCCCTGAGAAAATTCCCTTCCCCAATCTGCAGGACCTTGGCCGGAAGATGCTGATAGGATGAGCTGTTGGGTATTTCTTTACTAAGCTTCATACAAAATCCTCCCTTTACAGCGTAACGCCGTCTTTGAAAATGGAAATCTCCTTGAATCCCAGTCGTTCATTATGGGTGCGCGATTCCCCCGATGCGAGGCCCGTGATGTAATCAAAGAACTCGTCGGCGAGCTCTTCCTTTCCTCTGCCTTCAATGAGCTGTCCTGCATTGAAGTCGATCCAATTCGTCTTCTTCTGGGCAAGGGCTGAGTTGGTGGAGATCTTCACCGTCGGGACAGGACCTCCAAACGGGGTTCCCCGGCCCGTGGTGAACAAGACGATATGAGCGCCTGCAGCCGTGAGGGCGGTGACGGAGACAAGGTCATTCCCCGGTCCTTGGACGAGATGAAGGCCTTCCCCTTTCGTTCGGTCACCATAGGCAAGTACATCGGCAATCTCTCCGAAGCCGCCTTTTTGGATGTTTCCGAGGGACTTTTCTTCAAGGGTCGTGATCCCGCCTTTTTTATTCCCTGGAGATGGATTCTCATAGACGTTCTGCCCGTGCTTCAGGAAGTATTCCTTGAAGTCATTCACAAGGTCGACGATCTTTTCGAACACCGCTTCATCTTTGGCCCGGCTCATGAGGATTTCTTCCGCTCCGAACATCTCGGGTACTTCCGTCAGGATCGTGGTGCCCCCTTCCGAGATGAGCCTATCGGAAAATGCTCCGACGAGGGGGTTCCCCGTAATGCCGGAAAAGCCGTCCGATCCACCGCACTTCAATCCTACTTTCAGCTTCGAAAGAGGTACTTCCTGACGTTTAAATGTCTTCGCATAGTCGGCAAGCTCCTCGATGAGTTCGAGAGATTCGGAGATTTCATCATCAGCACTCTGGACTTCGATGAACTTCACCCTCCGTGGGTCATAATCGCCAATCACCTTCTTGAATTCCTCGATGTAATTATTCTCGCAGCCGAGACCCATGACGAGAATGCCCGCAGCATTTGGATGGTGGACGAGGCCGCTCAGGATCTTCTGGGTGTTGTGAAGATCATCCCCAAGCTGGGAACACCCGAATAGATGGGAGAAGCTGTGCACCCCATCGATCCCGTCGATTTGATCCGTGGCCATCTTCGCCACCATTTCAGCCGTCTTATTGATGCAGCCCACCGTGTTGATGATCCAGATCTCATTGCGGATCCCGACTTCCCCGTTTTCCCTGATATACCCTTGAAAGGTTTTGGTCGACGGCTTCGGTACGATTTTGTCTTCTGTCGGCTTATAGTCATATTGCAGCGTCCCTTTGAGGTTGGTGACCACATTGTGGGTGTGGATCCATTCTCCCCGGTCGATCGGCTCTGATGCCCTCCCGATCGGCATACCGAACTTGATAACGTTTTCATTTTCCTGTATCGGTTCCCTTGCAATCTTATGTCCGGCTGGTACGGCTTCCCTCAGGATGACTTCCTTGTCTCCATCCGCCACGCGTTCCCCTGCTTCGAAATCCCTCAGTGCAATCAGGACATTGTCCCGTTCATGAATGACGATCGTTGAATTGTTCAATCCCATCTTCCCCCTCTTCTTGACAAAATAACAACGTTGTTATTATCATAGTATCATTCCTTTTTTCTGTCAATGAAGAGTTGTATCAGCAACGGACAGAGAGATATAATGAAATCATCACAGTGCTGGAGGTTACCATGGGAGTCACAATCAAAGATATAGCAAAAGCGGCAGGGGTGAGTTTTTCCACCGTATCAAAAGCGTTGCGGGATAGCCCACTCGTCAAGGAACCGACGAAAAAGCGGATCACCGAAATCGCCATGGAGCTCGGATATCAGCCGAATGCAGCGGCGAGGAGCTTGGTCTCCAAGAAATCCCACACCATCGGGATCATCTGGCCGACCATCGAAGGGACCGCCCACTCTTCCCTTATCACCCGCCTGAATACTCAGCTTGAACAGCTCTCATACACAACTCTCATATCCATCAATGAAAAAGAATTCGCCATCAATCTATTCAACCGCTATCAGGTGGATGCCATCCTTTGTTTTGATGACAATCCGGAGATCCAAGCTGAGATCCCATCAGCCGTTCCCGTTGTCTCATACGGGATTGCCGATAAAGGAAGCTCCTCTCCGGTCGTAGACGTCCAGCGGAAAAAGGCCGTCTACATGGCAACCAATTATCTTTCCTCCATCGGACACCGGTTCATCAGCTATATCGGGGTACTGGATAATCCAATACAGGATGAGAAGGCAAAGGGCTTCAAACTGGCGGCAGAAGGACTTGGACTCCCCGGTTTCGCTCATCAGCTCGTGGACGTTCCAAAGCTTGAACCGTATGATGGGTACGTCGCAGCCAAGGAAGTCCTACAGAGCGGCGAACGTCCGACGGCGATCATCAGCGGAAGTCATGATCTTTCGAAGGGAATCCTGAGGGCTGCAGCGGAGTGCGGGATCAAGGTCCCCGATGACCTCTCCATCATCAGCTACGACAATCTTCCCGACGATAGTGACACCCCCATCCCGCTTTCGACGGTCGGGGTCCCCATGGATCACATCACATTACGCTTGACAGATGTCCTCATGGATGTCATCAATGAAGATGATACAGAAAAGGTCCTGTTCCTGGAACCTGAGCTCAAAGTGACGGATTCATGCCGTCCACCATCCAACCAATAGGAGGAGAAAACCATGTCTTTTTCCATTTATCTTGCAGGTGATTCAACTGTAGCGGAATACCCTGAAACTTCTGCTCCACAAGCCGGTTGGGGGCAACCATTTCCGACCTTTCTGGATTCGAGCATCTCGGTCCGGAATCACGCCGCAAATGGGCGCAGCTCTAAAAGCTTCATCGAAGAAGGCAGGCTGGATGCCATTGGGGATGAAATCTCCGAGGGCGATTACCTCTTCATCCAGTTCGGTCACAATGACAGCAAGCAAGATGGACGATTCACGGACCCTTTCACCACCTACAAGGAGCATCTGCTCCGGTATATCGAAATCGCAAGAGAAAAGAAAGCGCATCCGATCCTCATCACCCCTGTCGCACGAAGGAAGTTTGCAAGCGACGGCACGGTGGAGGATACACACGGGGATTATCCAGCAGCCATGAAGGAACTGGCACGGGAGCAAGCCGTCCCACTCATCGATCTTCACAAGAAAAGCCTGAAGCTCCTCGATACTTTGGGGGCGATCCGATCCAAGTCGCTGTATATGTGGATTGATCCTCACCCGAATTTCCCTGATGGGGCCATGGATAACACGCATTTCAATGAAGACGGCGCCCGTGAAATTGCCGCGATTGTCAAGAAAGAACTTGAGGGAGTCGTGCCAGAGCTGACTCCAATCATGAAATAAATCATCAAAAGCCCGGTCCCCCTTATGTAAGGGGACCGGGCTTTTTTCATTCAGGACGGAAAGAAGGAATTGGATCGTCAAACTCCTTCCAGTCCGTTCCCATCTCTTCTTCTGTGAGGAGACATCCATCCAAGGAGGCCTCGATTCGATGGCGTTCCATTTCCACACCGATCATGACGAGTTCTGTCATACGATCTCCGTATCGTGGATCCCACTTCTCCGCCAGTCCGGTTTCCTCTACAAGAAGCTCGCGGATCTCTTCTTCAGGATAAGCGGCAATCCATGGACCTGCCCCCTGGATCATGATGGACGGCCCCGCTTGCGAAAGAAGACCTGCTGTATCGTTGCGGGTCGCCAGCCAGAAGAAGCCCTTTGCCCTTATGATCTCTTCCGGCCACCCTTCAAACCAGGCCATGAGGCGACCAGGGTGGAACGGTCTCACCCGCCTATAGACAAAGGACGAAATGTTGTATTCGTCCGTTTCAGGGACATGCTCTTCCTGGAGCTCCTTGATCCAGCCTGCACTTTGGCTGGCGGCCTCCAGTTGGAATGCACCGGTGTTCAACACCTCCCCAAGGTCGACCTTTGCATGACTGCTTTCAATGATCCGTGCATCCGCATTAAGCTTCCTCAGTACCCCCCTCAGCTCATTGACAGACTCCTCCGCAACCAGATCGGTTTTGTTCAAGAGGATGACGTTAGCAAACTCGATTTGGTCGATCAGCAGGTCGACGATTTCCCTCTCATCGGTCTCGTCTGCTGCCTGACTCCGATCGAGCAGCGTCTCCCCGCTGGAAAAGTCGTGCCAGAAACGGTTGGCATCGACCACCGTCACCATCGTATCCAGCCTTGTTTTCCCGATCAGATCAACACCGGTCGCTTCATCGGCATACGTGAAGGTCTGGGCTACCGGCACCGGCTCGGAGATCCCCGAAGACTCAATGACGATATAGTCAATGTCCCCTTGGTCCACAAGGCGATCGACTTCGATAAGGAGGTCTTCGCGCAACGTGCAACAGATGCATCCATTCTGAAGCTCCACCAGTTTTTCATCGGTCCGGGTGAAGCCCTCTTTCTTCACAAGGGACGCATCAAAATTCACCTCGCTCATATCATTGACGATGACGGCGATCTTTCTTCCCTCCCTGTTGTGGAGAATGTGGTTCAATAACGTCGTTTTTCCTGATCCTAAATAGCCACTTAATACAGTTACTGGTATGCTCAATGGTCTCTCTCCTTTTCATTTACATACTTCCGATAATTCGTTCCGCTGCTTTCCTCGCTCCTGCAATATTCCTGGCAACGGGACCGATCTCCAGTTCGGCAAGTGGCCCGGATACATAAAGATGATCGCACCACTGCAAATGCTCGTTGACAATGGGGAAGCCGCACTGTGCACATATCAGCCCTTCTTTCCTGACCAGCTCACGTACCCATTCGGTTTCCATTATCTTTGGGGAATATCCAGTTGCTAGCAACAGCGTTTCCCCATCCCACCGGGAGCGCTTCAAGGAAAGGGAAAGGGTCGATCCTTCCACCCCGCTTCCTTCCACCTCATCCTCTATGAATCGGTACGCACCACGGTCCTCCAGCCTCCTTAACCTGTGCCTGAGTTCGCTTGTCACTGAGCCGCGGTGGCGTGCATTGAGAATCGCTTGCCTCCTTTTTTTGTACGAAGAAAGTGTTTGGAACCCCCTCAAATTCTTCGGACCTAGCCAGCCCGGATCACTGTCGAAATCATGGACCCTATAGGGGTGCCTGCTGATTTGAACCACTCTACCTGGATGCTCACGAGCAAGCTTGATCACTAGATGGGCTGCCGTGATTCCACCTCCCACAACGGCGATGTCAGGAGTGATCATGGGGAGCTTCTCTTGAAAGATATGTCCTACTTGGGTCGGTCGGCTCTCTCTCAGCTCCTCGGCCCACTCGGGAATACTGAGCCTTTCATTCATGCCGGTGGCAAGCACCAGATTCTTGCCTTCTACTGATTCCGAATCGGTTTCCACCACCCAGTGGCTCCCCGACTTTGTGATCCCTTTTATCCTCCCTTGCATCCACCTCTCTTGCAAACCGATGTTGGAGAAAATGGATTCACTGTGACGATTGAAGAAATCAAGACCCGGCCTCCTGTATTTCCCGTAAAAAGCCTCGGATCCCCCATCATCGAAGTAATGGAGGCTGAACGGATGGATATCACAATGATGCACGGATGGCGATCTTAAAAACGGCATGGCAATCCTTGATGTTAACTCCTTCCACTTTTCGAGAGGAGCACTATGAGGATCTATGATACAGATTTGACTCGCAGGAATTCCTTTGGCCTTAATCAGATAGGTTGCGATGGTGCACCCGTGGATGCCACCCCCTGCAATGATCCATTCCATCTAACTCTCTCCTTTTTTCGTAATCATTACGATTTATTGATCATTGGGTACCCCGACCTCCCTTCAAGGTCGGGGTACCATCATTCTACTTTGATATAAAATTCTTCTACATACGGATTTTCAGGCGGCTCGACTTTTTTAAAGACTGGGTGCTTAATGACAGGCATCGCCACCCCATTAAAATCTGCTTTATCCAGGATTCCACTCACTTGTACCCATGTATCGGGTTCAAGGGCTGCAAGCTCCTCACTTCGTGAGAGGATCCCGTAAACCGAGGCGTCTGCGACACAGCACGTCACCGTGAAGCGTGATATGACCACTTCATTTTTCGAAAACCCTTCGTCCTTGTAAATGAAGCCAGTTAGCTGGATCTCTTTCCCTATCGAAGAGTCCAACTGTTCATCGACCACGCTGAGCGTCTGGATGTATTGTTCGTCCCTGACGATGATTTTCTCCTTCTGTTTGATCACATCTTTCAATTTGTCATAATCCTTCTCCAGGGGGAACGTACCGACGGGGTCAAGGGTCGCTTCTCCTCCATGGACCGCTTCAATTGTATGGTCACTCGATCTCTCTCCCTTGTGAGGAGTCAATGTGAACATTCCATTTCCTACCTTTACCCCTCGCTTGGCAGCCACGGACCCATCAAGGAGTTGATCGGGAAGCAGGAATCCCGTGATCAGTGGGAAAACAAACAGGGCATATACCATGATGGAGCGTACCAGCCCTTTTGGCACATCATGGGCTTCACAGCCACATTGACCCTTGGCAAGGAATCCTGAGGTTCCCCGGATGATTTGAACCGCACCCAGCAGGAAGAAAACCCCTAACGCGAAATATAGATAACCATGCATCTTTAGTGCCACGAAGTTTTGCAGGTTGAACGTCAGAAGTAGCTTCAATAAGAGCAGGGCATAGCCGATCAAAATCACTCCACGGATGTATGTATGGAACTGTCGGGTTGATTTCATTCTGCTTCCTCCTTCACGTCAAGAATTCAACCAGCATGGCACATGTGTAGACCACGACGGTGACAATCAGAATGAACGCTAAGACATATCTCTTCTTGAAATACGACAGCATCAGCAACGTATTCTTGAAGTCGATCATCGGCCCATAAACAAGGAAAGCCAAGAGTGACGAAGCAGTGAACAAGCTGCCGAAAGAGGATGCAACAAACGCATCTGCCTCCGAACACAGTGAAATCACATAAGCGAAGACCATCATCACGGCCGGACCGATCAGGGAATGTGACCCGATCCCCACCAACAGCTCACGATCTAAGAACGTTTGAAAAATGGCCGCCACCAAGGCACCGATGATCAGGAATTTCCCCATATCAAAGAATTCATCACTGGCATGTGTCAATGTCTGCATGAACTTGCTTCCTTGCTCATGATGATGATGAGGAGGCTCTGTTCCTCTCAGCAATGGATCTTTATTCTTGAATAGTCGGTACCAAGCCCCACCGATCAGGAGTGCCGCCACGAAACCGATCACCATCCTCCCCCACACGATCGTCCAGTCCGGCTGGAACGCATAATAGGTTGAAGCAAACACGATTGGATTCAAAATTGGGGCCGTCACCATGACGACAAGGGCCAGATGGGGCGGGACACCTTTTCGCATCAGCCTTCTCGCCACCGGCACAATCGCACACTCACACACAGGAAGGATGGCCCCGACGATGGCCGCAGGGAGAATCGCCAAATACGGGAAACGTTTCGGTATCAGACGTTGCAATGTCCTCTCGGATACGAACACCTGGATCAGGGCCGAAGCAAACACGCCGATCAAAATGAACGGGATGGCCTCCAACAGGATGCTAAGGAAAATCGTCGTGACGTTTGCTACTCCTGAAGATAGGATGACTGAAGGAAGTTCTATGAACTCACCGGCAAGAAATAGTAGAACGAGACCGATAAACAAAATGAGTCCGGTCAAGTCTTGTCCGATTGTTTTGAGTGTACCCACCTTTTCTCCCCTCCCTTTTTTACAAATCGTAATAATTACGTTTTATATTATAATCTATGTAGCCCTAAAAAAACTATGTTTCATTTTTCCTGTTTTGATTTTCTTCAATCCCCACAGTCTATTTCTATGCAATGCCACGAAGAATCTTTCAATTTTTCTTGAACTAATAGACTATCAAATCACTTTACGCACATAAAAAAGAGGATGCCAGCAACCTGGCATCCTCTTTTCTATCAATTGTGGATCAGTTCATTTTTCAACTTAATATCATCAATTGTACTGAAACCTTTGTATGCTAGCCACATGTTCAGATGCACAAACAATGTGAATCCAAATAGCGGGATAAAACCGGGAAATGAGATGAAAAAATAATAGGTCGATAAGCTGGCAATGATCATGAGCACGAGATTCCCTGGCTGGAGGAAGCCGATGAACAGCGCCTGCTTGAAGGTCTGGAAAAACTTCAGGTCGTAATGGACATAGACCGGCAGAATATACGTGAGCAAGATAATCAACACGAATCCCATGAGCATGAGCAGATACTGGATGACGGTATAGATCGTCCCTTCCATCTGACGGAAGAAGTGAAGATCGACGTACCAGAGCAGCGCAAAGCCTGCCAACAAAAAGAACAGTCCGTTGGCACGGAAGAACTCTTTCCTGTAGGTTTCCCAAAAGCTTCTGATGAGAGGAAGGTCTTCCACCCCCATGACCGCTTTACGGGTGACGGCATACATCGCCACCGTACTCGGACCGATCCCGAAGACTACTCCTCCAAGGAGGGTACAGCCGATCCAGAGCAAGTTCAAAATGGCAAAGTGCGTGATCCATCTGCAGAAGTTCAACACCCCATTGATCAATCGTCCCATTTCCATGGTATCCCTCTTTTCCGTTCCATTATTGGTGCATCGGTTCTTTTTTCATCAGTTCTTCGATCGTGATGGGGCGATGCTCCTTGACGGATCTCCATACTGCCTCACCTGTCATGACCGCATAGGCCCCGTCCTCGCTTCCAGATAGGATCTTATACGGTCGGAGCGGATCTTCTCCGAGGAAGAGGTCTTCCTGGATCAGGGGATCTCCCCCTCCGTGGCCACCTTGATTCTTCACGACATGGATCACTTCCTTCGATCCGAAAAGTGGGAAATAGTCTATGGTCTGTTCCGGAACAGGGAACGGCACCCTCGACGGGGCATGGAATTCAGTCGTTTCCAAGCGGCCCTTTGTTCCGTTGATGGCAAGGCGATACCCTTCATATGGCAGGGAAAAATTGATGGAATAGCTTAAAAGGCTTCCCCTGTCATACTTAACCGTGGCCGTATACGTATCTTCGATGGCGATCTCCGAATCGAAAATGCACTGATCGGGACGGTAACCGGTATACGTTTCCTTCCGCTTCTCATCAGACGTGATGTGATCGTCTTCTACCGTGATGCTGTTGCTCCTTGAGTTCCATCGGGAGTAGTAGGAGCAGTCCCGTTTCACCTCACAGGTATGGCAGTGACGGCCGTCGATCTGGTCAGGATTGTATTCACTCTCGTTCCCGTAGTAGTTCAAATCTCCGTAAGCGAACACTTCCACCGGTTTCTGATCAAGCCACCAGTTGATGAGGTCGAAGTGATGACTCGACTTATGGATGGACAATCCCCCGGAATGATCCCGGTTCCGGTTCCACCGCTGAAAATAGCTCGATCCATGATACGTATCGATATACCAATTCAAATCGACGGAGGTGATCCGCCCGAGCTTTCCGGACAGGATGACTTCCTTGATTTTGGTGTGATACGGACTATACCGGTAATTAAAGGTGACTGTGACCTTCCCCTTGCTTTTTTTCTCCGCTTCCATCACCCTGCGGCTATCGGCCGCATTTGTCGTCATCGGCTTTTCTGAAATCACATCAAGGTCCCGGTTAAGCGCTTTCTCAATATACGTGATATGAGTGTCATCGCGGCCTGCGACAATGATGACGTCAGGTCTCGTTTCGTCCACCATCCGTTCGAACTCATCTTCCTTATACTCAGGCACTCCCTGAGTGGACGGATAGTCCTGTTTACACACGGCGAACCTCTTCGGATCTTTATCCAGCAGGGCGACAAGCCTCGCCTGCTGGTTAAAGGTCTTCAGCATCGGCTGGATGAACATGGTGATCGCCCGGTTACTGAGGCCGCATACGGCATATTTTTTCATTATGAATTCCTCCCCTTTATTCCTTAATCCATTCTATAGCTGCGGAAGGATATCCTGCATTTCGAGGCTGCAAAGTACGAAAGAACCGACGCCATGAAGATCATTTTCAATGACTGGACGTTCCACATAGTGCGTGTAGTCCCCCACCCCGGTGCCTATGCAGATCTCCGGCATGATGAAGAGGCCGTTCTCGTCAAATTTCATTCGCTTCACAAGGGCGCGGTATCCCTTGATGGCAAACTCTTTGTAGCTTTCATCAAGGACGCCTGATTTAACGGCTCTTGCAATTGTGTAGATGAAGAGAGCCGAGCAGGATGTTTCGATCCAGTTTTTCGGATCACCCGCTTTGTCCACCACCTGATACCACAGATGATTGTCAGGATGCTGATAAGAGATCAGACTTTTGGAAAGATCCCTTAGAGCACCTGAGACCTCTTCTCTTGCCTGATGTCCCTCCGGAAGAAAATCGAGAATTTCATTAAAGGTGATTCCATACCACCCGATGGCCCTCCCCCAGAATTCAGGTGATCTGCCCGTTTCCGGGTCTGCCCATGGCTGCACCTTCTGTTCATCCCATGCATGATGGTAAAGACCGGTCTTCTCATCAAGCGTATGCTTCCTCATGAGACTCTCCTGCTCAAGGACCATTTCGAGGAGGGATGGATCATCGTACTCCTTTCCATAGTTCATAGCGAACACACCGCCCATATAAAGTCCGTCCAGCCACATTTGGTAAGGGTAGCGGTCTTTATGCCAGTAGCCCCCGTCAGACGTGCGGTTAAGTGTCGGGAACATATTCAATAGTTTCGTAGCGGCGATTTTATATCTCGGGTCTTCCGTTTCCCGGTCAAGGGTGAAGAGAAGGAGGCCGGCCTGGATGGCATCCAATTCCCTACGGCTCCAGAGGAAGTTTCCGTTCTCATCGATATTGTGATCGACATATTCCTTCACGTAATCAAAGAATGCATCTCCCCCGATTTTTTCCCGGAGTTGGAGCATACTTACCAGGAACACTCCCTGATGATAATGCCATTTCCCGTCAGGCGGCAGTTCACTCGCCTTGTAGGCTGACATGAGAGATTCGCATGCTGCCTTCCCCCATGCAAGCGGTGACGTCAATTCATTCTTCCGATTGAGTGCTGTTTCCATTCCACGTTCACTCCCGTTTAAAGTTTTTTCATATTATCCTTTCAATCCGCTCGTACTGATTCCATCCACGATGTAACGTTGGAAGAAGAAGAAAATGACGAAGATCGGAATGATACTGAGCGTCGACATGGCGAACATCGCTCCCCAGTTGGTGACAGAGTTCGGGTCAGAAAATAGCTTCAGGGCAAGGGATACCGGATACTTCTCCGGGGTGGACAAGTAAATGAGCGGACCCATGAAATCATCCCATCTCCAATAGAAGGAGAAGATGGCTGAAGTCATCATGGCCGGTACGACAAGTGGCACAATGACCCTGAAGAAGATCCCGAACGTGCTGCATCCGTCGATCTTCGCTGCCTCATCAAGTTCAACCGGAATGGTCCGGATGAACTGCATGATCAGGAAGATGAAGAACGGGATCCCGAAGAAGGTCGGGAGGATGAGCGGCAGATACGTATCGATCCAGCCGAATTTGTTGAACATGATATACTGCGGGATCATGACCATCTCGAACGGCAGCATCATGGTAAGCATCATACAGATGAACCAGATGCTTTTACCCCTGAACTTGATCCGTGCAAATCCATAGGCAATGATTGTGGAGGATATGATGCTTCCCACCGTGGCGACGACGGCAATGATGGCCGAGTTGATGAAGAAGGTCTTGAAAGTGATACCGGCGAACCCTTCCCACCCTGTGATATAGTTCTCAAAATGGAGTTCATCAGGTATCAGTGAATAGGCGTTGACGAAAACGCTGGAGCTCTCTTTCAACGAGCTGCTGACCATCCAGACGAGGGGATAGATCATGATGAGGGTGAACACAATCAACAGCGTATGCTGGACGATTTTGAACGTGCGTTTCTTATTCTGCATATGCGCTTCCTCCTTCCCTATTTGTTATCGGATTCATAGTGAACCCAGTGCTTGGATGTTTTGAAGATCAGACCCGTCAGGACGGCGATGATGATGAGCATGAACCAAGCCATGGCGGATGCATACCCCATATCGAAGTATTCAAATGCCCTTCTATACATATACAGGACGTACAAGAGCGTACTGTTCACCGGACCGCCGTTGGTGACGACGAAGCTCGGCGTGAAGGCCATGAAGCCCTGGATGATCTGCATGATCATATTGAACAGGATGACCGGTGTAAGAAGCGGCAGGGTGATGATGAAGAACTGCTTGATCGGAGAAGCCCCGTCCACACTTGATGCTTCATAATAGGTTTTCGGGATGTTCCGCAGCCCTGCAAGGAAGATCAGCATGGAAGAACCGAACTGCCATCCGTACAGGACGATCAGCGTCCAGATCGCCGTCTTCGGATCACCTAGCCATGAATGGGTCGGAATTCCGAGAAGGGCAAGGATGGAGTTGAATGCCCCGTCGTTCCCGAAAAGCTGCCTCCACATGATCGAAACCGCGATGCTTCCACCGACGACGGATGGAAGGTAGAGGAGAGTACGATACAATCCCGCCATTTCGACCACCTTATTGAGGGCGAGTGCTACAAGGAGGGCGAAGATGAGTCGGAACGGAACGGCGACACCTGCGTACATGAGGGTGACTTTGAACGATTGCCAGAACGTTTCATCCCCTGTGAACATCCGTACGTAGTTGTCAAGGCCGATCCAGTTCGGCTCACTCATCAGATCATAGTCTGTAAATGATAGATACAGTGAATAGAGGATAGGATATAAGGTCAATAGGAAGAACCCAAGAAGGAATGGCGAAATGAACAAGTATCCTGTCACATTCTGATAGTCGGATTTTTTCTTCCGTTTCGGACCGGTGGGCTTCAATTCGGTGATAGGCTTTGGATCAACGGCAGTCTCTCTCAGTACCGGAATCGGATCATCTGATTTATTCGGCAGCACGAAGGTCCACCCCTTTCTTCAATATGATGGAATAATGGCGGCCCGGTCAGGTTCGCCGGGCCGTAACAAATGCTATGGGGATAAGCTTACCTGCCCAGGATGCTTTCTGCTTTCTTGCGGAATTCTTTTGCTCCGTCTTTTGGTGACAGCTGACCGTACATGACGAGCTCATCCACTTCCTGCAGGGCACCTAGTACTTCTGACGCCTGTTGAGGATAGTTGGAATCGATCGGAGAACTGTTGTCGGTCACCATTTCGATATAATCGAATACTTTTTTGTCCGTCTCGCTCAGTGTACTGGCCATTTCATTACGGATCTCTTCTTTGATCGGCACTCCACGGTCGGAACCACCGATTTCATACACTTCAATATTATTCGTAAAGAAGTCGATGAAGCGCGCTGCCTCTTCCTTATGCTTTGAGTTTTCACTGACTGACCAGAGCATGGCAGGTTTCAAGAACATCCCTTCCCTGTTGTTGTCACCCGGCAGAAGGGTCATGGCAAGCTCCTGTTCACTTGCACTGTCAAGGGCTGTAGCCTGGTTGGACCAGCGGAAATCAAATGGCGCTTTACCGTGAACGATGAGCTCATCTTCCACCCCTTTGATCTGTTGGATCGTGTCGTAACCAGGTGCTACTCCCTCGTCGACCATCTTCTTGTTCATTTCAAAGTAATCGCTCAGCAGCTTATCATCTTTATAGCCAAGAGCCGTTCCGTCTTCACTGAAGAGCTTCTGACCTTTTTCCCTCAAATAATATTCGAATAGGTTCTTAGGTTCCATGAGTCTGGTTCCAAATTCACCGGTCTTTTCATGGACTTTTTTAGCGATATCCATATACTCATCCCAAGACCAGTTGCCATCCAAGTTCTCTACTCCGACTTCCTTCAGCATGTCGACATTGTAGAATGCGGTGAGGGCGTTGGTCCCTGTCGGAATTCCAAGAACCTTATCTCCCTGCTTCCCGGAATCCATGATGATGTCACTTACACCATCTACGTTGATGGTGCCGTCTTCCACATATTCAGAGAGGTCTGCGAGAAGGTTCTTATCGGCGTACTGATTGAGATATTCCCCGAAGTTCTGCTGCATGATATCAGGCAGGTTATTCCCCGCTGCCTGAGCGGCCATTTTCTCGAAGTATCCGTCAAAGCCCGTGAATTCAGAAGTGATCTTAATATCCGGATTTTCTTCTTCGAATTTCTTGATGATCTCCTGTGTCTGGTCATGACGGCTTTGAGAGCCCCACCATGTCATTCTCAGTTCTACTTTGCCGTCCTTGTTCTTTCCGTCTTTGCTTTCGGAAGAACTTCCTGTTGAAGACGAACATCCTGCTAGGAACGTCGTCAATATCAATCCAAGAGCCATGGTTTTCATTACTTTCGGTTTCCATTTCATCTCTTTGAACCTCCCTTTTAATTGAAAGCGTTTTCTTATGTCTGGTTTTATCTTAATGGATTAGGAAAATTGATTAAATAAAATTTTCAGATATCTTTGTATAAAAAACAGACTTTGTTTCTAATACCGCTGTTGATTTCCGTGCAAGGCTCCGCTTTCCTCGGGCGGCCCGTGAGCCTCCTCGTCGCTTACGCTCCTGCGGGGTCTCACCTGTTCCGCTTTCCCGAAGGAGTCTCCACCTTGCACTCCAATCAACAGCTGGCATCCATTACATTTCATTCTTAAACTTAAACAAATGAAAAATCCGAACAATTCCATTCTCTCATCCTCTAAAAGAATGATAAATGATTGTTCGGATTTCATATAATCACCTTGGCAAACCGTAGCTATTCAATCCATCACTCAACATTCCTCTTATAATAGTAAAAGTACATGCTGAGTGGCCACCAGGTGATGGCGAAGATGGGGTAGACGGCCCAGATTTCATGGGGTGTGGTGATGGTGTTGACGGTGATGAAGAATGCACTGATGTAGATGGAGGCGATGATGGAGAACTCGAGATGCCTCTTGTTTTTTGCATAGTACATGGACAGTGGCCACCATAGGAAGACGAAGGCCGGGTAGACGGCCCAGGGATGGACCGGTTCGAGAAACAAGTTGAGGCCAACGTAGTAGAGAATGGCGACGGCACTTCCGATCCACGAGGCTGCATAGGTCCTTGCCCATCTGCCGAGTACGGTAAAGATCGACCAGCCGATGATCGGGAAAACGGCATAAAGAGCCCACGGATAATGAGGCGTGGTCCTCGTGTTCTCAATCACCAAGTACAGGACAAGGATAAAGCTGACGAGGTACGAAAACACCTTGTACCGTCCTTTTCGGGTAAAAAAAACAGAGACCGGCCAGAGGATCATGGCGTATGCCGGGTAAAGAGTCCAGGTGAGGTCGGGATGCCGGAGCACAAAGATGTTCGTCAACGTCAGGAAGATGACGATGAGCGCCCCTCCCCCAATGGCAAACGCGATATGCTGCTTTTTCATTTACGCCCACCCTTTTTCCTCAGTCTGTAATAATACATGGAGAGTGGCCACCAAAGGATGGCAAACGTCGGATAGACGAACCAGATGGTCTTAGGGGTATAGTAGAAATTGATGAACACGAACAGGGCGATGATCAGGGCGCTTCCCCAAATGGAAAATCCAAGGTTGATCTTCGTCATATCTTTTTTGGCTGTGGGAAGAGTTTCCCCTACACCGAGCTCCCGCTTCAGATCCTTGATATCGCCGAAATCGACGATGGCTTTGTTGATGGCATCTTCTTCTTCCTTGCCCTCTGCCATCAGGTCATAGACCTTTTCCTCAAGATTCTGGATGATTTCCAGCTTCAATGCTTCTGTTCTGTCACTGTAGGGCACATCGTCAAACAAGTCCTCTACATGATGCTGAATCTTTCTCAATTTAACCCCTCCATGAACACATCTATGATTTCTTTCGTCTGCTTCCACTCTGCTGCCGCTTCCCGTAAATAGGCCCTGCCCAATGTGGTGATGCGGTAATATTTCCGTTTTCCTCCATGAGAGACATCACCGAAATAGGATTCAATGAGGTCTTTTTTCTCGAGGCGCTGGAAGACGGCATAAAGGGTCGCCTCCTTGATCTGGAAGCGATCGTCGGTCCGTTCGCTGATCTGCTTTGAAATTTCATATCCATACTGATCCTCTTCAAAGATCAGACGCAGGATGATGGAGTCCAGATGACCCCGGATACTGTCGCTTCGAATGATCGTTCACTCCGTTCAGAAAAGGGTTCTACTATAGAAGCTCCTTTACATTGGTATATCTCATAGAGTAATTTTACGATTTATTACTCTACGTGTCAAAGTAGTTTTTTCATGTAAAAAGGAGGCGATCCCAAATGGATCGCCTCCTTTCTTCACAGAATCAAACCTGTTCCCTGTTCAAGTACTCCTTCGGTGTCACCCCGACATACTTCTTGAACACCTGTCCGAAATACCTTGGGTTATTGCCGAAACCCACCGCCTCGGCGACTTCAAAGACCTTGATTTCCCCGCTGCGTTCCATGAGGTCGACCGCTTTTTGGATTCTTTTATCCAACAGGTAGTTGGAGAATTTCTCTCCTTTTTCCTTCTTGAACAGCTTGCCGATATAGTCCGAGTTCATATATAGGACGTCGTTGGCGACTTGGGAGAGGGAGAGGTCGGGATCCGATAGATGCTCATCCACATAGTCCATCATGCGCTGGATAATGCTGCTCTGCGAGACCTTATTCCGCTGAAACCGCTCGCCGGCGATGTCACGCGCTGCGGTTTCGATGAAGCTCCTCAACTCTTCAAAGGAATCCAGGTTGCTGACGATCATCACATCTTGAAGGAGATCATCCATTCTCTGAGACTGGCGGATCATGAGCATGAACAGCTCAATGCAGTGGGATTTCAGTACATTGACGGGATAGCGCTTCTCGTCGATTTCGATGAAAAAATGCCTCAGATGGCACTCGGCTTCTTCCACGTTTCCACTTTTCAGCATATAGAGGAACTCATCATGATCAAACAGGAGGGTATCATTGCTGACGGCCTCATCCCTGACATCCCTTGTCGTAAGGATGCTGTTATTCCCCAGATAAAAGCTTTGGGACAAGCAGGAGATCGTCTCACCGTAGGACTCTTTCAATCCTTCCGGTGTGCTCGGTTCACTTAGGGCCGTGGTGAACGTTTTATGATAATACGTGGAATACTCTTTCCTGAACTCCTTGATGTGTTCGATGAGCTCCCGTTCACCCGCCGCTTCGCCTTCAACGAGGAGCAGTATGCGCTCTCCCGTGATGGTGGAAAGGATGATATGGTGATGCTTCAACAGCTCGTTCGTCAGTGCTTCCTTCAAAACGAAGCGCTCATCGATGTCATGATCGTCATCAAGATGGAAGACGAGGATCCGGTACGTCTCTTCCCTGAGATCAAAAAGCTTCCCGTAGTGCTCCCAGTCTTCCGGCCAATAGGTCTTTCCCGTGAGATAATCCTTGAGGAACTGTTCCTTGGCGATGGGAAGGACCCTGTGCAGACTTTGCTGGATCTCCTGATAGACCTCCTGCTTCTGCTTTTCTTCATCGAGCCCCTCTACGATTTGTTTAAGGGCGTCCTCGATTTTCTCTTCGTTGCTCGGCTTCAGAAGATAATGGTTGACGTTATACTCCATGACGCCTTTGGCATAATCAAACTCATCATAGCCCGAGAGGACGATGAACCGGATCTGGGGGTGGATGGCATGCACCTTCTGGATGAGCTCAACCCCGTTCATCCCTGGCATCTTGATATCGGTAATAACGATATCGACGGGATTTTCCCGGATCCACTCGTAGGCCATCACTCCATTATGGGCCTTGTACGTCAATTCCGTTCCGCACTCTCCCCAACGCACGAGGGCTGCAATCCCCTCCAGGATATTCAGTTCATCATCTGCAATCAACACGCTATACATGTCCTTCACCTCCGCTATAAGGTATGATGATTTTCACCTTGGTTCCGACACCAGGAGTCGACTCGATCCTGACCCCGTATTCCTCACCGAACATGAGCTTGATTCGTTCGATGATATTCTTCAATCCTATGCCTGAACTTTTGGAATGAATCTCCCCCTTGTAGATCGCCTGGATGCGTTCCTCGCTCATCCCCGGACCGTTATCCTCGACAACAATCTCAATCTCCCTGCCCTTCGGATACATATAAATATTGATTTCGCATTGGGAGGTCATCTCCTCAAGACCATGAGCCATGGCATTTTCGACGATCGGCTGAATACTGAGCTTCGGAATCAAGTGACTCTCCATGTCCAATAAGCTGTGTGATGAGAATTTCAATCGATTTTCAAACCGATATTCCTGGATGGTGACGTAATGCTTCACGATTTCCATCTCATCCTTCAGGGTCACAAGAGCCTCTTTCTTACTGATGATATTTCGCATCATATTCCCCAGTGCCTCCACCATGACGGAGATCTTTTTTTGCTGGCTGATCCTTGCCATCCAGTTGATGGAATCAAGGGTGTTGTAGAGGAAATGGGGATTGATCTGCGCCTGCAGCGCCTTATACTCGGTTTCTTTGATCATAAGTTGCTTTGTATAGTTTTCCTTGATCAGCTCATTGATCTTATCGATCATGATGCGGAAGTTGGAATGAAGGAGACCGATCTCATCTTCATTTTCTGTCTCTGTCCGCTCAAGGGTGTGTTCAAAGTTACCCGATTGCACTTCCTTCATATTCCTCGACAAATTCTCCAGCGGCTTCGAGATGAATTCCGCCGCCTTCCTGCTTACGATGATGGAGAGGATGAACATGGAGATAAAGGTGAAGATCATGATGCTCTTCACGACGGCATTCTGCTGGGTGATATCACTGAAAGGAAGGAAATGATAATAGGTAAGATCGGAAAAGCGCGAATGCACATAGGTGGTCATGTAATCCTTTCCATTGACGCGCTCATTCTCGTACCCGTTCCCTTTTTCCTCATCGGGCGTTCGGATGGGCCCGATTTCACTATCCGGATTCTGATAGAAGATCTCATCCCCATTGGTGATGATAAAATTTTTGTTCGGGGAAAAATTAAGGGCTTCCTCGATCAGTTTGTTCATATCAACGGATATGATCAAATAGCCCATCTTCTTGAGCTCGAGATTCTCCTTTGAACGGATAAGGCGCGCAGAGGAAATGATGTTTTCCTCTTCTTTATTCTTTGACCATACGTTGGAGCCTTTGGAGGCAGCGACGATGGGAAGGATTTCTTTCTTATCAAGTTCTACCTTGGTATTGAATCCGTACGTGTATTTTGAGCCGGTACTGTCGATGACCTGGATGGCGGCGATGTAGGGTTCTGAGGTGGCAAAGTAGAGGAGCCGCTCCTGAAGGCGGACTTTCGCCTGATAGATGTCAATATTGACGTCGCTATCCTGGATGATGCGGAGATCTTTCTGGACCTGGTCGTCCGTGATGACCTGGAAGGATAGATCTTCAACGCCTGCCAGTTCTTCGTCGAGGACGGTGGAGGAAAGCTGGAGCATGGCGGCCGATTCCTCTGAGATCCGGTCTTCGTACATGCTGGTGAAGAATTGGTAGCTGATGATTCCCAGAAGGCCGAATATGGTGAGGAGGAGGAGGGAGACTGCGAATATTTTGTTGCGGATTTTCAGGTTTCTGAATATCGGTTTGATCTGCATGCCTCGTCTCCTCCCATTGTTTCCGTCTATTATATCATCGCTGACCTTTTGTGAGAACGCTTACTTTTGTGGGTGAATCTGCTAACTTACTAGGGTTACGGTGATTTGAGAGACGAAAGAACGGTGTTCAAATCTCATGGTTCACCCATGTATTTGCTTTGAGTGAGATGGTATGGGGAGCGTTTCGTTTCGCTGCGGATGGCCGCTTTCCGCGGGGCGGGTGGTGAGCCGCTTCGGCTGCGCCTCCAGGGTCTCACCTACCCGCCTTTCCCGCAGGAGTCGGCCATCCTCCGCTTCACTACACTCCTTGATGCTGAAGGTAGGGTTAAGATTTACCTGTTCCTGGTTGGAGAGTTCTCATATTGAATTAGAATACTCACGGGTTAAAAATGAAAAGACCGGGTTGCACAAAGTTGTCTTTAGAACTGGGTTGCGCGTTCTACTCAGAAGGGTTTTACAAGGGGGTTCCCTATCAACCTTTCATTCAGAAGCAAGTAGGTCATTGAAGCGAAAAAGGAACCGGACACACATTCCATGTTCTCACTATTTCCGATAAGGGGATTCAGTGTTTTACCGGTAGATACCTATGCCTGCCATCCTCATTAAAAAGCAAGCGGGCACCATTCTAGATATTATGCTTTTTGAAACCGGTCTACCTTACCACTCTCTCATCCAAAACCAAAGAGTGCATTGAAGCGGAAGGCGCTTGACTCCTGCGGAAAAGGAGGTGCGGGGAGACCCCGCAGGCACGAGGAGGCTCAACCACCTCCCCGCCGGAAAGCAAGCGCCTGCAGCGAAAAGGAACGGTCTCCTTTCCAATACTCACTGATCTAAAAGATTTTAGTATTCTTCCGGACGGAGTTCTACACCTTTTATATCACTAATAAATTTTTGGGACCGATTTAATGAGGTACATTTTGATACCGGTCCACCCTACCACTCACTCATCCAAAACCAAAGAGTGCATTGAAGCGGAAGGCGCTTGACTCCTGCGGAAAAGGAGGTGCGGGGAGACCCCGCAGGCACGAGGAGGCTCAACCACCTCCCCGCCGGAAAGCAAGCGTCTGCAGCGAAAAGGAACGGTCTCCTTTCCAACTATCACTATCTCAAAAAACCTAAAAAAAGAAGAAAGCCCTCAAGCTTCCTTCTTAAGACCAGCCTCACCGGTATGTGTCCTTGAAGCTTTTCGCACAATGTATATTACAGCAAGAAGACCGACCAGTTCTCCAATTGAAACCGCGATGGCCCCGTTTGAACCATTCCACTGCGGAACCGTATAAACAAGCAGGGTGAGGCACACAACAGCAGCCAGGATATTCATCACCTGAGCCATGAGCATCCGCTTCGTCAACCGCTTCAGCATCAGGAATCCATTCAAAAAATCCGCCCAAGGGTAAACAAGCGTTTTGAAGAGAAAGAACTGCATGACATAAAGGGTAGTCTTGGATAGTTCGGGATCCGCTCCCATCACCGACCTCATGAAAGCATCTCCTATCGGTGTATAGCAGAGAATGACCAGAAGGAAAGAAGGCAAAAGGCTCGCAAAGGAGAAGAATCTGATCACCTTTTTCTTATTCTTATCATACAGCTGCAGGACGAGCTGATGCGTGTACATAAAAAAGCTCAAAAGTAAGTTCACGATACTATAGGCAAGGGCAAATGAAGCGATACTCATTTCAATGTCTTGGGACTGAGAAAGGAATATATAAATAATCGGGATCAAAAAAGTCTGAATGACGAAATAAAAAACAAGGGGCGTGTAAAATTGAGAGATTTCCTTAATGGTCAGACCCGGACCTTTTGCAGGGTAGTAGGTCTTCAAGAGGCCCTTTCCCTTCCATACACTTATGGCACACTCCACCATCATACCGATGAGAAAGATCGTGGCACCTGCCATACTCGTGACGTAATCGAACGCTACAAACAAATAGGCGGCCAAAAACATAAGGAATAATCGAACAACGACCATGATTGAAAGCCACTTGGTTTCAAGCTGACTAATGATGATCCCCTGATAGATCCCTCTGATCCCAGAGAATATGATGACAAGGAAGATTACTTTAAATGTGTTCGAAATGGTCGAGACCATATTGAGATCTGCGTTAAAAAGGGTCACATATACCCAATCTCCTACAGAGGTGTAGGCCAAAAGCAGACTGAACCCCGCAAGCAGGGCAATCACAATAAGCATGAACATATTTAATTTCTTAAATCCAGGACGGTCCTTCACAAGGGTCGAGCACGTCTGCCGAAACACAATGATCGGCCGTTCTACGATACCGAATAGCGAAAGGGCCACGGCGTAGCAGGCGATGATAAAAGCGGCATTCTCCCCCCTGCTCAGCGTGCCGTTAATAATGATGTGAGTAAGGGACGTCAAGCTTGCCGAAAAGCCGAGCGGAATGAAGAACGCTGCAAGTTTCCCATAGGTGAATCGTGTGGATTGGTCCACTTTACCCCTTCTTTCTAAAGTCGGCGCCTCACGAGGATGGCGGGCCGCTCTTGTTGTGCTCCATCCAACTGAACCATTTCCACAGGGAAGTCACCTGTGAATGTGAGAATCTTTGGTTCATCTTCCACTAGAATGGTATCTTCTGATTTTACTCCTGCAATACTTGGGTTCCAAGCATAAATTTGATCATTTTTCACAGATTTCTCCGAAAGCCCGGGAAGAAGGAGCTGCTCCCTGGAGGCGAAACCGCTCAACCCGCCCTGATGATGGAATGTCCATTCATCAGGAAATCCTGTATCTTCATACGCCTGCTTCATTTCACTGAAAAGATGCGCGTAATCTGCACCGGAACGGGTGGCATTGATCATGCGCGCATCGATGGTGGTGACGGCTTCATGCCTCCTGGTAAGCTCTCCGTCCGGACTCCCGAAATGAACCAGGCGGGAGACAGACATGAACCGCCCGTTCCTCCTTCCGCACAGAACAAGCAGAACGTACTCATCGATCACTGCATTCGTGGGCAGGGGATGCCTTCTTGTAAACACACGGCGATCTGCTGCAACGAGGTTCACTACCGGCTCAATACCCCTTTCCCAGCAGGCTTTCGCCAAGAGGCCGGCAACCTCGAACTCTGTCATCCCCCTTGTCAGATGGAAGGCTGCGCTCTCGATGGCAGCACCCGTTTCTTTCCCGAATGTTTTCACCTCTTCCTTCTCATCAGGAAGGACGGTGGTCCGCAGGGGCTGCAAGATTCCTTCGAGCTCCTGATCTGTCGTATAGCCATCCATGGAAAGAGGCTCATACCAAGGAAACTCCCGAATGTCATCGAAATGGGAGCCGAACTCCTCCTCAATCAGTCTCTTGCCCTCTATATTGTTCACAAACAAGGTGAGGTCGTCGCCTGTCAGGAGGATGGAGGCCACGGCCCTTTCCGTTGCCGGATTTACGTGACTCCTCCCGCTGGTCAGCCACGATACATTTTTTTGTTGCGTGAGGAGGACGGCTTTTTTATGACTTTCTGCGAGGACCTTCCTGAGGGTTGTCACTTTCTGTTGAAACAAATTCATTTTTGCCACTTCCATTCTTTTCGTGATTTTCGTGAAAAAAGGTCCTGCACATTTCGGTGCAGAACCGTTGAATCTTATTTGTCGTGAAGCCATTTATGGTCAGGGTCTTCGTATGGATTGAGCTTGCGTCCGGTTTCTCCGGCCATGAACCATAGATAATATACTCTGTAACCGCCGGCGCTTCCGACAGGATGATAGCCTACATCGATGGCAAAGCTATCCCCGTGGCGGATCGGATAGGCGGTGTCGATGGAGCCGTCTTTTGTGTAATGGTGCTGAACACCGAATCCTTGTTCAGGATCGACCTGATAATGATAGATTTCCTCAAGATTCGGTTCTTCGGGAGCAAATTCCCCGTCATGTTTGTGAGGTGGATAGCCTGACCACTGACCTTCATCATTGATCGTTTCCCCTAGGACGATGCGGTCCACCTTGCCATCTGCATTGTCAGCAAGAATATCATAGACGGTCCTGTTCCACTGCTTTTCCCCGCGCTTATGAACGGTCACCTGATCCGGACCTACAACGAACGGGGCGAACTTATTCTCGGCCTTCACCTTGCAGACGGCAATCTTGACGTCTGATTCCGCTTTCACACTGAAAGAAGACTGGACCGGGACATAAACGGTCGTCGCCTGACCTTCGAACACGGAAGAACGTCCGCCAAGACCCGTCCATTCTTCTCCGTCTGCCCCAATACTTGCTTTACCCGTCAATATGACAAGGGCATGCTCATAGTCGCCTGTCTGCCCTGAAAATTCCTCTCCTTCATCGAGTTGGAGCTTTCCGAATGAAAGGAATTCAAGATGTTCATAGTCTTCTCCAAAGATATCCTGGTAGCCCTTTTGATCACTTGCTTTGATGAATCGTGTCATCATGCCATCCCCCTTAAAATAACAACGTTGTTATTTTGAAGTATACGTGATTAGTCAGAATGTTTCAACTGATAAATGAACAGAAGTGAAAAAAGATGATCCCGGGTGTCGATCAAACCGGGATCATCTGCTAATCAAGGGCGGAGAATGCGGTGCCCGGCTGCTTTTTGCAGGCGGTTCATGACCGCGAGACCGACACCCTCTTCAGGGAACACTTCCGAATAGATGATATCAAGTTCATATTTATTGAAGGCCCTCAACGTGTCATAAAGATGATGAGCGACACTGAGCAGGTCGCTCCTGGATCCTGCTGTCAAGATGACGTCGGCTTCATAAAGAGAAGCAGATTCCTCCGTGGTCAGGACTCCCACTCTCAATCCTTCCCGCTTCCTGGCATCAACAAGCTTCTGGATGTCATCACGGGTTCCCTCTACAAGGTAGACCGGGGCATCCGGTGCGTAATGGGTATACTTCATTCCCGGGGACTTCGGCGCCCCTTTCCCCTCCTTCAATGAAGGATCAACGTCTATCCGGCCCACTACTTCTTCAAGCTGCTCCCTCGTAACTCCTCCCGGACGGAGGACCACAGGGATATCCGACGTGCAATCCACAACCGTCGACTCCACCCCGACGCCTGTTTCACCACCATCGACGACACCTGCAATCTTCCCATCAAGATCTTCAATGACATGATGGGCCGTTGTCGGACTCGGCCTTCCGGACCGGTTGGCACTCGGTGCAGCGATGGGAAGTCCGCTTTCTTCGATGAGGGATAGGGCAACAGGATGGTCCGGCATCCTGATTCCCACTGAATCCAAACCGGCGGTCACACGTTTAGAGAAAACGCCTGGTTTATTTTTAAAAATCAAAGTGAGGGGACCCGGCCAGTATGCATCCATAAGCAGATGCGCCTTATCCGGGATCTCCTCGACCAGTTCGATCAGCTGTTGTTTGTTCGCAATGTGGACAATGAGTGGATTATCCGACGGCCTGCCTTTAGCAAGGAAGATTTTCTCCACGGCTTCATCAGATTTAGCGTTCGCTCCAAGGCCATAGACGGTCTCTGTCGGAAAGGCCACTGTTTCATTTTTACGTAAATGGGCAGCCGCATCCACAATCTGTGGATAACTTTTTTGGTTACCCACATCGTTTTCCACATTCCAAATTTTCATCATCGTGTTCATCCACCTTTTTCATTCGCTTGTCCACTTATTCACTGGATGGGGATAAACCCTTCATAAATAAGCTTTCTTTGCGATTGCTCTTTTGAAAGTATAAAAGAAAAGAGTGAATTTCTCAAGTGCTATCCACAATCCGTGTACAATCGGCCAGTGACTGTGGATAACCCTGTGGATGAGTGTGTATAATTTCTGAAAACATCAATTGTTTCGTCATTATGGTTTTCTCTTGCGGTTGGAAAGTCGCACCGTCAGGATTAAAGCGGTTGCTATTTTGTTCTTTTTATCCTCTGTTCACTATAAAGAACATCTTTACATGTCCAGCTTCATGACCATACAGTTATCCACAGTGGATAACTTCTGTGCGTGGACGAATCCTGCTAGATCATCCACAAAGGAACTTTCACTGAATCCGAGGAGGTGAAAGAAATGCAGGGAAGCCTGCCGATTGGTGATGAGATAGAGCCTTTCAATTTCCTTTTCTTTTGCGAGTTTCAAGCTTTCCTGGAAAAGGGCAAATAACTCTTCAGTGCTGAACGACGGCGTGACGACGAGGGAACGCAGCAGCCCCACTTTACCGCGGGTCTCGATTCCCAATGTCCCGATGATGTCTCCTTCTTCACTCTCAACAACAAGGAACCGGTCAATGCTTCCGTATACGCCTTCCGTGCTTAAGTCCGCTTGCTTTAAAAAGGCAATGATCGGCAGCGCATCAGCGATCACAGCCTGACGAATGGTCTTCGACATAGTGTTTGTCCTCCCTTTTCTATCATCCTTACTGTAAGTATATGAGTAGCTAGAGAAAGTAGAACATAAAAAGAGAGCCTTATCGGCTCCCTTCAGGCTTATTGGAATAGTCCTTTGACCATATCCACGATGAAGAAACGGACTTCGACTTCCTCTTCCTCCTCTTCGGCAAATACCGGCTGATTCTGAGTTTCCTCTGCATCAGATACGTTCACCTGTGCAGCATCCGTTTGAATTTCCTCGGTTAGGGCCTTCTCCGCTTTGACGGCTGGTTCTTCCACGATGGCATCTTTATCGCTATTCGGTGTTGTCTTCTCCTCTTGGTTCACTTGCGGGAGTGTCCTCTTGCGCATCTGCTTGAGCGTCCACTTCCTGGGTTTCTTCTTGCTTCTCATCTGCTTCTTCCATCACACGGTCATCCGCTGTGGTAACTTCCTTTCCGCTTGCTTCGACTTTCGTTTCAAATCCCTGGCTGCTGACGGCATTTCCAGTAGAGAAATCAAGGAAGCATAGGGGCGGATACAGGACGCACCACCAGTTGGCTCCTTCTCCTTTGCCGAGGGTAATCAGGACCGCTTCATATTCACCTGCCGGATAGAGGAACTGACCGTAAAGTTTGGTCGGAAAATCGACTTTACCGAATTCGATGGCTACACTCTGACTTACTCCTTCTTCCCTCAACACGTCCTGGGCGATTTCCTTCAATTGCGGTAGTCCTTCCTTGATGACGCTCTTGGCTTCTTCCTTATCCTGAAGCTCGGATACCCAGCTGGTTATTTCCTTGTTGACCTCATCGCGGACGAGACGCTTGACGTTTTGATCTTCATCCCGGTCGCTATTGGCCAAAATCCTTAGCCTGATCGCATCCTCCGGGATCATGACGGTTTCCTGTGCGCTTGTTACGGCTTCTTGCTTCGGAATATATAAACTCAAGATCGTGCCTACTGATAGAATGAGTAAGTAGCTTAATACCAATTGTTTTGTTTTCATGTTTCTCTCCACCTTCCCTTAGTCACATTGTGGACAAGGTGGGGACATCTTAAACTAGTAAAATGAATTTTTTCTTTTCTTTCCGCTTACAGGTCAGATACTACCAGTCTTTCAATCTATCAGATGGATCATCTAAAAGAGCCCCTGTCTCCTTGAAGAGAGGGGCTCTTACTATGCTTGTTCACAAAAGACCATCCGGTCCTTTCCGTTTATATCCATGACGACTTCGACGGACGATCGTGGAAATGCTTGGGCGAGCATTTCAGCCACTTTCTCTCCTTGTCCTGCACCGACCTCAAAGCCGATGAGGAATCGATCGTTCATAACGCGGGGCAACCCTTCCATGAACCGGCGATACAGGTCAAATCCATCTTCACCACCAAAAAGGGCAAGAGACGGTTCATGTTCCACTACCACCTCCGACAACGTTTCACGGTCTGAAAGAGGGATATACGGGGGGTTCGAAAGCAACACGTCGAGAGTGACACCTTCTTGCACCAACGGCTGAAGCAGGTCACCATGATAGAAGGTCACATCTGCCTCCAGGCGCTCTGCGTTTCCTTTTGCTACCCTGAGGGCATCCTCTGAAACGTCCACAGCCCTTACGTTCACATCTCCATCGTACTCAAGAGCAAGGGAAATCGCGATGGCACCGCTCCCCGTCCCGATATCGGCGGCCTGGATGGTATGGGAGCCGTTGAACAGCCTTTTCATCCGCTCAAGGCTGTAATACACAAGCTCTTCGGTCTCAGGCCGCGGAATCAGCACGTGGTGGTTCACCGTGAAGGACCTTCCATAAAATTCCTCGCTTCCAATCAGGTGCTGGATCGGGATTCCGGATACGTGGGCATCCATGCCACTCCGGAACTCCTCCCATAGGGAATCTTCCAATTCCGTTTTCTGCTCGGCGAAAAGCTTTGCCCGCGACCAATTCAATAGATGACGGAGATAGAGCTCGCCCGCATTCTCATCTCGCCCGTGCTCCTTTAAAAAAGAAGAAGCCCATCTCAGGGCTTCGAATACCGACGGCATCAGACTTCTTCCATCCGTTCAAGAAGCTTGGATTGGTCTTCAATGATCAGAGCATCGATGACATCATCCATCTTCCCTTCCAGGATCTGATCAAGCTTCTGGATCGTCAAGCCGATGCGGTGGTCGGTGACGCGATTTTGCGGGAAGTTGTACGTACGGATACGTTCCGAGCGGTCTCCCGTACCAACGGCAGACTTACGGGTGGCATCATATTCAGCCTGTGCTTCGCGCTGGAACTTATCATAAACGCGGGCACGCAGGACCTTCATGGCCTTTTCCTTGTTCTTGATCTGGGACTTTTCATCCTGACAGGATACAACCACACCGGTCGGCAAGTGAGTCAGACGCACGGCCGACATGGTCGTGTTGACACTCTGTCCTCCTGGTCCGCTGGATGCGAAGGTATCGACGCGGATATCTTTATCATGGATATCGACTTCGACTTCTTCTGCTTCCGGCAGGCATGCGACGGTAGCCGTGGACGTATGGATTCTGCCCCCTGATTCTGTTTCAGGTACACGCTGTACACGGTGAGCCCCGTTCTCATACTTCATTTTGGAATATGCACCGTTCCCGTTGATCATGAAGATGATTTCCTTATATCCCCCCACACCGGTGGAGTTCGCTTCCATCACTTCGATCTTCCAGCCCTGGCTTTCGGCGAAACGGCTGTACATGCGGTAAAGATCACCTGCAAATAGAGCGGCTTCATCCCCGCCCGCTGCGCCCCTTACTTCCATGATGACGTTCTTATCGTCATTCGGGTCTTTCGGGATCAGGAGAATCTTAAGCCGTTCTTCAAGTGCTGTGATCTGCTCCTCGAGTTCCGACACTTCTTCTTTCACCATTTCGCGCATATCGGCGTCCAGTTTGTCCTCGAGCATGGCTTTGGCGTCCTTGTACTGCTGATTCAATTCTTTATATTCACGATAAGCTTCCACTGTTGCCTGGATATCAGATTGTTCTTTTGAATATTCTCTTAGCTTCTTAGGGTCATTCACAATTTCCGGATCACTCAGCAATTCATTCAACTTGTCATAGCGATCTTCCACTGCTTGTAAACGATCATACACAGCTATTCACCTCAATTTTAGTCCATAACAGTCTAATTATATTATACCGAATAGGTAAACACAAGATGGTTCACAATTGGAAGAAGACAAGCAGAACCTGCTCCTGCTTGTCGAAAAATGCTATTGTTCCGTGATTTTGACGTTCATATGAAAACGGGGCAGTGCCCTCTCCAGCTCTTCTTTCAGCATGGCTTCGTGTTTGTCAATTTCGACATGGCCCATCTGCTTCCGGGTGTGCGCTGTGACCCACATCTGGTCGCCGTTGATCCACACTTCATCCGGTTTGAAGGATGACTCATCCGCTACCACTTGGCGGGCCTTATCGACATACTGACCCATGGATGATGACGTGGCACCCGGTTGACTGGACAGGTTGGGGAAGTTCGGATTCCCATTCGACATGTCCTGGACGTTCCGGTCGGATTGCTTCAGCCCGTTCTTGTGGTTGTTCACGAATCGGGTCCCGTCTTGATCTTCATTCGTTCCGAATCCGGATTCCTGATTCACTCCACATCCCGCTGTAAGGAGCACTACACCGCTGCATAGACAAAAGATGATGTTCTTCATCTTCCAAACACCTCCTGATAGTTAGGTTTTCCCTATTCACTCGAGGTATACGGATACATGGTTCTTGGAAAAATATGCGCACAAAAAAAACCGCCTCGGACAGAGACGGTCAATTCTTGAGCATATCCGGAGTCACACTGACTCCAGTCGGGACTTCATGGTGATGGCGGCATCTCGGCTCGTAAGCTTCTGATGCGCCGACAAGGATGATGGGATCATCATAGCATGCAGGTTCGCCGTTGATGAGACGCTGAGTTCTGCTTGCCGGCGATCCGCAGACGGCACAGACGGCTTGCAGCTTCGTCACTTGCTCAGCAATGGACAGGAGTTCCGGCATCGGTCCGAATGGCTCCCCCCGGAAATCTTGATCCAGCCCCGCAAGGATAACGCGATACCCGCTGTTGGCAAGCTTCTGGGCTACTCCGACGATGGCATCGTCAAAAAACTGCACTTCGTCAATGGCGACAACGTCCACCTTCGGATTCAGATCTTCCAAGATGCTGCTTGCATTCTCCATGGCTTTGGCAATCACGGATGTTCCATTATGGGACACCACGGATTCCTCACTATAGCGGTTATCCAACTTTGGTTTGTATACGGCAATTTCCTGTTTGGCAAATTGAGTCCGTCTGACCCGGCGGATCAGCTCTTCCGATTTACCCGAAAACATACTGCCGCAAATGACTTCAACCCAACCGGTCTGTTTCATGACATACACGAAAGCGTCGCTCCTTTCCCTGTTTCATCCTTATGTTAAGCATGCCTATATGTAAACGAATCATTCAGGTGATTTTTCCAGAAAAAAAGAGGCACGAAACGCTCCATGCCCGACTTTTGTCCTGTTAATCCGCCCGAAATCGTAAAATGGGCTAATAAAAAACAGGCAAGCATGAACATCCTTGCCTGTTCTGGAATAGAAGGGACGACGCCCTTCCATTTCATTATTGGTTAGATTTAAGACCGTATTTTTTGTTGAAACGGTCAACACGTCCACCAGCATCCGCGAATTTCTGACGGCCAGTGTAGAATGGATGGCATTCAGAACAAACCTCAACGCGCATTTCTTCTGCTACTGAACCAGTTTCAAATTCGTTACCGCATGCACATTTCACAGTGATTGTGTTGTACTTTGGATGAATTCCTTGTTTCATTACGTTCATCTCCTTCCGCCCTGAATCATCTGAAACAGAGTAATTTATTAACGAAGATAAATATGTGATATGAGCATAAGCCTGATGAAAAGCCAGCCCCTTACCACATCCAATTAATAAAAACACATTGACTATATTATAACAAGGTCGTCCCTATCTTGCAACCCTGTTATCTTTTTTTCGCTTCATCAGCCAGAACATTGAAGAACTCTTCATTCGTCTTCGTCTGTTTGATTTTACGCATAAGTTTCTCGGCAAAATCAGGCTGATCCGACATGGCTTTACGGATGGCCCACAGTTTATCGAGGTGATCAGGCTGGATAAGAAGTTCTTCCTTACGCGTACCTGAGCGACGGATATCGATGGCCGGGAAGATGCGTCGTTCGGCGAGTGCACGGTCAAGGTGAAGCTCCATGTTGCCTGTTCCTTTGAACTCTTCATAGATGACATCATCCATACGTGATCCTGTGTCAACAAGAGCCGTCGCAAGAACCGTGAGGCTTCCGCCTTCTTCGATATTACGCGCTGCACCGAAGAAACGCTTCGGACGGTGGAACGCTGCCGGGTCGATCCCTCCTGAAAGCGTTCGTCCGCTTGGTGGAATGACCAGGTTATAGGCACGCGCCAGACGGGTGATGCTGTCCATCAGGATGATGACATCGCGCTTATGCTCCACGAGGCGCATTGCACGTTCAAGGACAAGCTCCGCCACTTTGATATGATTCTCAGGCACTTCATCGAAGGTCGAGCTGACTACTTCCGCTTCCACGGAACGCTCGATGTCTGTCACTTCCTCAGGACGTTCGTCGATGAGGAGGATGATCAGCTCCGCTTCCGGATGATTCGTGGTGATGGAATTGGCAATCTCCTTGATGAGCATCGTTTTACCCGCTTTAGGGGGGGCAACGACCAATCCACGCTGGCCAAAACCGACAGGAGCCATCAAGTCCATGATACGCGTCGAGATTTTGTTCGGTGTGGTTTCAAGCTTGATTTGACGATCAGGATACAAAGGAGTAAGCCCCGGGAAATGGACGCGTTCCTTCGCTGCATTCGGTTCTTCACCGTTGACCATCTCTACTTGGAGCAATCCAAAATAGCGCTCATTTTCTTTTGGAGGACGAACTTTCCCTGACACCTTGTCCCCATTTCTCAAGTCGAAGCGTCTGATCTGTGACGCAGAGATATAAATATCCTCAGAACTTGGTGAATAATTGATCGGTCGAAGGAATCCGAAGCCTTCTGACTGGATGATCTCGAGTACTCCTTCCATGAAGAAGAAGCCTTCCTGTTCCGCCCTCACTTTGAGGATGGCAAAAATAAGCTCTTTTTTCGTTAATTTACTATAATATGAAACTTTGTATTGTTTGGCCAGCTCATAAAGCTCTTTCAGCTTCATATTTTCCAAGCTGGAAATTGTTAATTCTTCCATAATGACACCACGCTTTATTAATTTGTCCTTCTAAAGGGCATAGGTTTTGAGGAAATGACTGAAGAAATGATGAATGAAGCAGTTAAAATGAGTTCTAGCTGAAGTGAAAACCTTACTCATTGTACCTATACTCGTCCATTTACGCAAGATGCCGTTTCGGCCGGACGGATGATCCGTACAAGGGAATGAAGGAAGGAAAATGGTGAAGAAAAGGCATGCGGTAACAGAAGTAATGAAGGGCAGAACCACTTCTGCCCTTCATCCTGTATGAGACTCTTATTTCATGACGAGATTCGGTTTCTTTTGGAGGCTGTGCCTTCCATCGATGAATCGTACGGTTCCGGATTTGGCACGCATGACGACCGAGTGGGTCAACCCGTAGGCACCTTTCAGCTGGACGCCTTTCAGGAGCTCTCCATCGGTGACACCAGTGGCAGCGAAGATGGCGTCATCTCCACATACAAGGTCCTCCATGCGAAGGATCTTGTCGACATCAAGGCCCATACCGATGCAACGCTGCAGCTCGGCATCATTCTGAGGAAGCAGCTTCCCTTGGATTTCTCCTCCAAGGCACTTCAATGCTACGGCAGCGAGCACCCCTTCAGGAGCTCCACCCGATCCGAACAAGATGTCCACGCCCGTATGATCGAAGGCTGTGTTCATGGCACCTGCAACATCGCCATCGTTGATGAGCTTGATCCGGCAACCGACGTCCCTGAGCTGCTGGATGATATGCTGATGGCGTTCACGGTTCAGGACCGTTGCCACTACATCTTCAATGTCTTTGTTCTTTGCCTTGGCGACAGCTTTCAGGTTGTCCAGGATGGACGCATTGATATCGATCTGTCCGACGGCTTCTGGCCCGACGGCGATTTTGTCCATGTACATATCAGGAGCATTCAGCAGATTGCCATCATCAGCAACAGCAAGGACAGCAAGTGCGTTCCAGCCACCGGAAGCGACGATATTGGTCCCTTCCAAAGGATCGACAGCTACATCCACGCGCGGACCATAGCCTGTCCCTAGCTTTTCTCCGATATACAGCATAGGCGCTTCGTCCATCTCGCCTTCACCGATGACGACCGTCCCCTTCATCGGTACCGTATCGAACACATCCCTCATGGCAGATGTCGCAGCGTCGTCTGCTTCATCCTTCTTACCGCGTCCCATCCAGCGAGCTGATGCAAGCGCGGCGCCTTCCGTCACCCGTACAAGTTCCATCGATAAACTTCTCTCCATGAATAAAAGCCTCCCATTCCCGTTTATGTGAGCCTTCCGCCTATGAAGCGAAACAGCTTAAATTGTATAACCTAATGACAGATTTATTGTATCACATTCAAACGGGAGCGAGAGTCATTTTTCTGAAATAATTCTTTTTACGATTTTAGTTGTTCCAACTCTTCCTCGGTCATCTTTTCTCTCCAGATGGTTGCACCCAGTCCTTCGAGCTTTTCGACGAGGTCGCTGTAGCCGCGATCGATATGTTCCAAGCCCGTGACTTCCGTGACGCCTTCACCCATGAGTCCGGCAATGACAAGAGCCGCACCTGCGCGAAGATCACTTGCCTTCACCTTGGCTCCCTGCAGTTGTACCGGTCCGTTGACGATGGCAGAACGCCCCTCGACCTTGATCGTTGCATTCATCCTTCTGAGCTCGTCAATATGCTTGAAGCGCGCAGAATAGATCGTGTCAGTCACCACAGCTGAACCTTCCGCCCTGTTCAGAAGGGTCGTGAACGGCTGCTGGAGGTCTGTCGGGAAACCAGGGTAGACGAGGGTCTTCACGTCGACGGCTTTGAGCTTGTCCGCTCTGCCGATGAAGATCTGATCATCGTTCGTCTCCACAGGTACACCCATTTCCCTGAGCTTGGCGATAACGGATTCCATATGTAGGGGAATGACATTATCGACCAATACCCCTTTGCCGACGGCAGCAGCCAGAATCATGAATGTCCCGGCCTCGATCCGATCAGGGATGATCGTGTGGCGGCAACCGTGAAGTTCATCGACTCCATCGATCCGGATCACGTCGGTGCCCGCCCCTTTGATCTTCGCACCCATATTCGATAGAAGCGTAGCCACATCGATGATTTCCGGTTCTTTGGCCGCGTTTTCGATGACCGTACGGCCTTTTGCCCGCACGGCTGCAAGCATGATGTTGATGGTGGCCCCTACGCTCACCACATCAAGGTAGATCCTGGCGCCCCTGAGTTCATCAGCACGGAGATAGATGGCTCCCTGTTCATTCGTCACTTCGGCTCCCAAGGCCTCAAAGCCTTTGATATGCTGGTCGATGGGACGTGGTCCAAGGTGGCATCCCCCAGGCAGGCCGATGACGGCTTTCTTGAAGCGTCCAAGCATGGCTCCCATCAAATAGTAAGAAGCACGAAGTTTTTTTACTTTTCCGCTCGGCAGAGGCATGGACACCATGCTGGATGGATCGACATTCATTTCTCCATCATCCCCGAGGCTGACCGTACCCCCGATTTCTTCGAGGAGGTCTTTGAGCGTCCGTACATCCGAGATATCCGGAAGCCCTTCAATCGTCACAGGGGAATCGGCCAAAATGGTAGCCGGGATCAGGGCTACGGCGCTGTTTTTCGCACCACTTACCTTGATGGTCCCCTCAAGCGGATAGCCGCCTGCAATTTTAAGCTTTTCCATAGTTAAACTCCCTTCCTTGCTGCACAGGTTTCAGCCTGCCAGCCAAAAGGATTAATTTTCCATAAGCGAACCGTCTAAGAAGTATTGTCTACTAGTGTATACATCTTTCGTCAAATCATGTATGATTTGCTCGAAAAAAATTTCACTCTTTACTATAACGCAGAGTCAGCGGTTGTTCCAGTCTGCCAGGAACGCTTCGATCCCTTTATCCGTCAGCGGATGATGGAACAGCTGCTTGAGCACTTTGAGAGGGACAGTGGCAATATGTGCCCCCCGTAACGCCGCTTCCGTAATATGCTGTGGATGGCGGGTAGATGCCGCGATAATCTCTGTTTCAAGACCGTGGATGGCGAAGATTTCAGCAATCTTCGAAACTAGTTCAAGACCATCGTGCCCGATATCATCTAGTCTTCCTAAAAAAGGCGAAACGTAGGTAGCACCTGCACGGGCGGCCAGGAGTGCTTGGTTCGCACTGAAGATTAACGTCACATTGGTCTTGATTCCTTCTTTAGCAAAAGTAGATGCCGCCGTTAACCCATCTGGGGTCATCGGCAATTTGATCGTGATATTCGGAGCGATCTTGGCCAGTTCCAACCCTTCCTTAATCATCCCTTCGGCATCCGTCGCAATGACTTCTGCGCTGACAGACCCCGGTACGAGCTCTGTAATTTCCTTGAGGCGCTCTTCAAAGGTTACTCCCTTTTCCTTCGCCACCAAAGATGGATTCGTTGTCACACCAGACACGATCCCCCAGTTGTACGCTTCTCTGATTTCGTCCATGTTTGCTGTATCAATAAAAAATTTCATATCCGTCTCCCCCAGGTTTCGACAAAATTTTCAATCAACTTAAATGAAGGGAAAGGACTGGACCAGTTGTTTCCACTGGTGCCAGTCCCATCCATCTGCATTCTATACATACCACAAAAGGGAAAAGACTAACCTGACGGCACGCTTTTCCTACTTTTGACCTTATTGATTACGCTTGGTTAGAAGAACCGAATTCACGCATTTTACCGATGACTGTCGCTTTGATTGCTTCGCGAGCAGGTCCGAGGTATTTACGTGGATCGTATACTTCAGAATCAGCAGCAAGTACTTCGCGTACTTTCTTAGCTGAAGCGATTTGGTTTTCAGTGTTCACGTTGATTTTAGCAGTTCCGTAAGAGATCGCTTTTTGGATGTCTTTTGTCGGAATACCAGTACCACCGTGAAGAACTAGAGGAACACCAGAAGCTGCTCCGATTTCTTCCATTTCTTTGAATCCTAGGTTTGGTTCACCTTTGTAAGGACCGTGAACAGAACCAAGAGCTGGAGCAAGTGTATCGATACCAGTACGTTCTACTAGTTCTTGACACTCTTTAGGGTCAGCATAGATTACGCCATCAGCGATGACATCATCTTCTTGACCGCCCACTGTTCCAAGTTCAGCTTCAACAGAAACACCTTTTGAGTGAGCATATTCAACCACTTTAGAAGTGATTTCGATATTTTCTTCGAAAGGACCGTGTGAAGCATCGATCATAACAGATGTGAAGCCAGCGTCGATCGCTTCTTTACATTTATCGAAGCTTGAACCGTGGTCCAAGTGGATCGCAACAGGTACAGTGATGTTCAAGTCTTCCATAAGACCTTCAACAATCTTCACGACTGTTTTGAATCCGCTCATGTAACGTGCCGCACCTTCAGAAACACCTAGAATGACAGGTGATTTCTCTTCTTCTGCAGCTTGCAGGATCGCTTGAGTGAACTCAAGATTGTTCAGGTTGAACTGACCAACTGCATAGTTTTTTTCTTTTGCTTGAATAAGCATGTCTTTCATAGACACTAAAGGCATGACTGTTTCCTCCTTTTATCCGTCAGTATACCATCCTGTTTGGAGATGGCGGTGTTAGTTATAGCACCACGTGACATTGTTTACAATTTCACTTGTATCATACCAAAACAGAATAGATTTTACCAACAGAGAAGACGAAATGCTAAAAATACTACTATTTTTATTTTTCTAACAAATTTCAGGCAGGGATATACTGTTTGACGGCCCGGCGGATGTCGTCGATATCAAAAGGCTTCGCGAAATGTGTTAGAGCCCCAAGGTCTTTCGCCTCCTGGATCATATCGAGCTCACCGTATGCCGTCATGATGATGACCCGGATCCCATCGTCCTTTTGCTTCATCCTCTTCAGGATTTCAATCCCATCCATTCCAGGTATTTTCATATCAAGGAGGACAAGATCGGGGGAATGCTGATCGACAATTTCCAGTGCCTGTATCCCGTTCGCTGCCTGGAATGTTTGATATCCTTCCTTTTGAAGTACCTCATTCAATAGAATCCTGATACCAAATTGATCATCCACGATTAGTATTTTCTCGTTCATAAAGCCCTATCCCCTCCGTTTATAGTATCGTTATGTAAAAACGTTCCTGCACTGATGCCCAACTTTTATTATAAGTAATTCTCTGCCAAAGGGAAATATCCTTCTATTCCACAACATTTTACTTCTTATCACGTCACCTTTATAATGACGTATAGTCCATTACTCGAAAACAAGGAGAATCCACTTACTATGATCAAGATGTTCACGACACAGCTGACCGGTCTCTTTCAGCGGATTTCCGGCAAGCAGGAATTCGAAATCGAAGACTCTTCCCGTCTGCTGGCCCAGGCTGCCATAGGAGAGGGCACGATTTATATACAGGCATTCGGTGAAATGGAAGGCGTGGCCGCAGAGGCCATTTCCGGTGCGGAGCCCCTGCCTTCAGCTGCACGATATCACGAGGATGTCGAGCTCACGGAAGCCGACCGCGTCCTCATTGTCACCAGGCTTTCCACCGATGAAGAAGCCGTGACTTTCGCACGCAGTCTCGCAGAAAAAGGCATCCCTTCCGTAGGGATTTCAGGTATCGTGCCCGGAGAAGAAAGTCTTGAGGGAATTTGTGACTTCCACGTCGATACGAAAGTCATCAAAGGGCTCCTTCCCGGGGAAGAGATCGGGGAAAGGGTCAGCTTTCCTTCAAGCATGGCTGCCCTCTATATTTATTTCGCCCTATCGTTCCTGATCAAAGAGATTCTATCAGAATATGAAGAATGAAATCGTCCCGCCTGATGATGGCGGGACGATTTTTTATGTGCTTCGAAGGTTCCTGGCGTGGATATAGGTGACCGCGAGACCATCAGGGAGGCCGTGATCGCGGTGGATGGAGTGGATGATTTTCATAGTGAAGTATGGGTTTTTTCAAGAAAAGGAAGGGCGTTTTTTGTCGAATGGGTAAAATGGGGTGTAATGGGGCTACAGTTAGGCTCTTTCATCACTCAATTTATCGTAAATTTAACTGTTTTTCAGCATTTCAGGCACTTTTATTCGATTCTCGCCCCCATTTATTACCGACTTTTTCAATTTTATTTTCAACTTTCCGATTTTTTCTATCGACTTTTAACTTTTTATTACCAACTACCGTTTTTTCATCGAACCGTGTTGCCAACTTAGGCAGTTTATTTTCAACTTAGAGACTTTATGATCAACTACCGATGTTTATTACCAACTTCCCCATGCCCCTCCTCCATCACCCTCCTCTTCTAAAGCGGAAAAAGAAATGATTCTTTTAAACGTTTCACTCCACAAAAAAACCGCCGGCAATAAGCCCCGGCGGCGTTCATTCTTCGTGTTATTAGTTTTCTCCGTAAGCAAGCGTCGCTTCGATGAAATCTCTGAAGAGAGGCTGCGGACGTGTCGGGCGGGATGTGAATTCTGGGTGGAACTGGGAAGCGACGAACCATGGGTGGTCGCTAAGCTCGATGACTTCCACAAGGCGTCCGTCCGGGCTTGTTCCTGAGAAGACAAATCCTGCTTTCTCCATTTGCTCACGGTAGTGATTGTTGAATTCGAAGCGGTGGCGGTGACGCTCATACACCACTTCTCCATCGTATGCTGCATAGGCTTTTGATCCTTCAGTGAGCTTACAAGGATAAAGTCCAAGGCGCAGTGTACCACCAAGGTCTTCGATATCCTTTTGCTCAGGCAGAAGGTCGATGATCGGATGCGGTGTATCTGGGTTCAACTCTGCAGAATGTGCGCCTTCAAGTCCAAGGACGTTACGTGCATATTCTACGGAAGCAAGCTGCATGCCGAGGCAGATTCCAAGGAACGGAACTTTGTTCTCACGTGCATACTGGGTTGCCACGATCTTCCCTTCGACACCACGGTCTCCGAATCCACCAGGGACAAGGATCCCATCGGCGTCAGCCAGTTGTTCTTGAACGTTCTCTTTATTGATGAGCTCTGAATTTAACCATTTTACTTGGATGTCGCTGTCGAAATGGTACCCGGCATGGCGGAGTGCTTCCACAACGGAAATATACGCATCTTGAAGCTCTACATATTTACCGACAAGGGCGATCGTCGTTTTGCGTGATAGATTGCGGACGCGTTCAACGAGTTCTGTCCATTCGGTCATATCAGGCTCATGGCAGTCGAGCTTAAGGTGCTGACAAGTGAGTTCATCCAGCTTTTGATCCTGTAGGGAAAGCGGGATGGAGTAAAGGGTGTCGGCATCAGTTGCTTCGATGACCGCATGCTTGTCGATGTCACAGAACAGGGCAATCTTGTCTTTCATGTCTTGAGTCATCGGCATTTCTGCACGGACAACGATGACATTCGGCTGGATTCCCAGGCTTCGAAGTTCTTTTACGCTGTGTTGCGTCGGTTTTGTTTTCATTTCACCCGCTGCTTTGATGTAAGGAACAAGGGTACAGTGGATGTACATGACGTTGTCGCGACCGACATCACTCTTGATTTGACGGATGGCTTCAAGGAATGGAAGGGATTCGATATCCCCTACCGTTCCGCCGATTTCCGTGATGACGACATCGGAGTTCGTTTCACGGCCGGCACGGTATACGCGCTCTTTGATTTCGTTCGTGATGTGAGGGATGACTTGAACCGTCCCTCCAAGATAATCGCCTCGACGCTCTTTTTTCAGGACCGTAGAGTAGATTTTACCTGTTGTCACAGAGCTGTATTTCGTTAGATTGATGTCGACGAAGCGCTCATAGTGACCAAGGTCAAGATCCGTCTCCGCACCATCATCGGTTACGAATACTTCCCCGTGCTGATACGGGCTCATCGTTCCCGGATCCACGTTGATGTATGGATCGAATTTTTGAATCGTGACGCTGATGCCACGATTTTTCAACAATCTGCCAAGGGACGCTGCTGTGATCCCTTTCCCTAGTGACGACACTACGCCGCCTGTTACGAAAATATACTTAGTCATGTATATGTCCCCCTTCAAGAATATAGTTTGTTCAAAAAAAGTAGAGGGTGTCTCTTATGTACGCACGCCATGGGTTTATCATGTTCAAAGTACGGGAAGTCCATTCTTTGAATTATTCCATGGCATCATCGTTAAAAAGACAGCCTCTTTTTTTCGTTATACATGAGATTATAAGGGGTGAAGCGAAATCCGCCCCGATACGCCCGTCTTCCGGGATCATTCCCGAAAAAAAATAAAAAACGCCCCGCTTACAAATCGTAAGGGGAGCGTTGATATACTCGATCAGTCCTCTTTTGAGGAGCCCAAATAAAATACTACCTTCCTCAAAGGAAGAAGTCAAGCATAGAATTAAGGACATGGAATGGAGAGATTATTTGCTCTCCTCTTCCTCGTCTTCTTCAGAATCTTCTTCTTCATCCTCTTCATCGAACTCATCGATATCGAGATCTTCTTCTTCTTCGTCCAGATCTTCCACGTCGTCCGCATCTTCTTCATCCAGATCGTCATCGTCTGTAAGATCGTCCTCTTCCGTATCATCAAGGTCTTCAAAATCAAGGTCTTCATCTTCAAGATCATCGAATTCGTCCAGATCAAGATCGTCTTCATCGGTTTTCTTCGCTTTTTTCTTTTTGGCAGATGATTTCATCGTCGGAACGGTTTCTTCCTCGATTTGATCGACTGGATACCATTCCCTGAGTCCCCAACGATTATCACCAAGGGCCAGGAACTGACCGTCGATGTTAAGGTCCGTATAGAACTGGGCAAGTCTTGATTTGACTTCTTCTTTTGATGCGCCTGTCAGACTAGTGACTTCATCAAGGATTTCCTTGAAACCAAGGGCCTGCTTTCTTTCTTTCAAGACGGCGTGGGCAAGCTCGATAAATGCTGTTTGACGCAATTCTTCTTTTGATAATTGCTTTAAACTCAATGTACGCACTTCCTTTCTCTATTTAAACAATCTACTAGGTAGAATAAAAAAGGGCAAAAATTGTCCATTATCAGGTTTAGACCATATTCACCATTATAAACAAATTACAAGTCTTTATGCTAGAATTATCTAGATTTTACCGAACATTTTCTTAAAAGGGTCAGGGCTATCCGCTTCATAGACCCATTCATGGGAATACGCTCATCTTATAGTTTCTAAAGAAAGATGGCAAGCACTCATTCCCCAAAGGATAAAAAAACCGAACTCTGCGCCCGGATGAAGGGGGCGCAGCCGTTCGGATGCTTTCGTTTTACATATTACGTCTATATTGCCCGCCGACTTCGTAAAGGGCCCTTGTGATTTGACCGAGACTCGCCACTCTGACCGTCTCCATCAGCTCTTCGAAAATATTCCCGCCTTCGACGGCAGACTGCTTCAAGCGCTTGAGTGCTTCTTCCGTCTTGTCGCCGTGGCCCTGCTGGAACGCTTTGAGATTGCGAATCTGGGTTTCTTTCTCTTCCTTGGTTGCACGGGCAAGTTCCATCCCGTCCACGTCCTCTTCAGAAGGAGGATTCGGATTAAGATAGGTGTTCACTCCGACAATCGGAAGCTCTCCGGAATGCTTCTTCATTTCATAGAACATGGACTCTTCCTGGATTTTGCCGCGCTGATACTGGGTTTCCATGGCTCCGAGGACGCCTCCGCGATCATTGATGCGATCGAACTCCGCGAGGACCATTTCCTCTACCAGATCCGTCAGCTCTTCCACGATGAAGGCTCCCTGAAGCGGATTCTCATTCTTCGAGAGGCCGTGCTCCTTCGTGATGATCATCTGGATTGCCATGGCCCGGCGGACCGATTCCTCCGTAGGTGTCGTGATGGCTTCATCATACGCATTCGTATGAAGGGAGTTACAGTTATCCTGGAGGGCCATGAGCGCCTGTAGGGTGGTGCGGATGTCATTGAAGTCGATCTCCTGTGCGTGAAGCGACCTTCCTGACGTTTGAATGTGATACTTCAGCTTCTGGCTCCGCTCGTTGGCTCCGTACTTATCCCTCATGACCGTAGACCAGATCCGCCTTGCCACACGGCCAATGACCGTATACTCAGGATCGAGTCCGTTGGAGAAGAAGAAGGAAAGATTCGGTGCAAATGCGTTGATATCCATTCCCCTGCTGAGGTAGTACTCGACATAGGTGAATCCATTTGCGAGGGTGAAGGCAAGCTGCGAAATCGGATTCGCTCCCGCTTCGGCAATATGATAGCCGGAGATGGAGACAGAATAGTAGTTCCTCACCTTATGATCGATGAAGTACTGCTGGATATCCCCCATCATCCTGAGGGCGAACTCCGTGGAGAAGATACATGTATTCTGACCCTGGTCTTCCTTCAGGATATCCGCCTGGACAGTGCCGCGCACAACGCTCAAGGTTTCTTCCCGGACTTTTGCATACTCTTCGACGCTGAGGATGCGCCCAAGTTCTTCTTCCTTGAGCTTGATCTGTTGATCGATGGCCGTATTCATATACATGGCGAGGATGATCGGTGCCGGACCGTTAATCGTCATGGAGACCGACGTGGACGGTGCACAAAGATCGAATCCTGCATACAGCTTCTTCATATCCTCGAGGGTACAGATGCTGACCCCGCTCTCTCCAACTTTACCGTAGATATCGGGACGGTGGTCGGGATCTTCCCCGTAAAGGGTCACAGAATCAAATGCCGTACTGAGTCGCTTGGCGTCATCATCTTTGGAAAGGTAGTGAAAACGGCGGTTCGTTCGTTCAGGTGTCCCTTCCCCTGCAAATTGGCGCTTTGGATCTTCCCCTTTTCGCTTGAACGGGAATACACCCGCCGTATAAGGGAATGAGCCCGGGACATTTTCTTTGTATACCCATTCGAGGATCTGCCCGTAATCCTTATATCTCGGGAGGGCGACCTTCGGGATGCTCAAGCCGGATAAGCTTTTGGTTTTAAGCTCAGTCACGATTTCACGGTCTCGGACCTTCGTGACGAATGAATCTTTGCTATATGTTTCCTTGAGGTTATCCCATCCCCCCAGGATTTCTTTCGATTGCTCCGTCAATTTCTTTTCCACTTCGTCTTTCAATGTGGTGAGGGATGCCGTGATATCCCCTTGTTCCCCGACGGCTTCGATGGCCCCTTCGAGCTGGAAGAGACGGCGAGCAAGATCGGACTGTTCTTCTGCTTTTTTGTGATAATTCCGGACCGTTTCAGCGATTTCCCTCAAATAGTAACGGCGGTCGTTCGGGATGATGACGTTTTGTTTTTCCACGTCCACATTCTTCGAAAATCCTGTTTCCCATCCGAGGTTCATCTTTCCGTTTACGGTATCGACGACGGCGGCAAACAGGGCGTTTGTGCCGGGATCATTGAACTGACTTGCGATGGTGCCGTATACCGGCATCTCATCGAGGTCCTGATCGAATAACAGATGACTTCGCTGATACTGCTTTTGCACCTGCCTCCGCGCATCTTCTGATCCTTTGCGTTCAAACTTGTTGATGACGATCAGATCCGCGTAATCAATCATATCGATCTTTTCCAGCTGTGACGGTGCCCCGAACTCGCTTGTCATCACATACATGGACAGATCACAGATCTCAGCGATTTCCGCATCCCCTTGACCGATCCCGCTCGTTTCCACCACGACCAGATCGTAGCCTGCCGCTTTCACGACATTAATGGCGTCTTGGATGGCGAGGGAAAGTTCGGTCCTGGAACCCCGCGTGGCAAGACTTCTCATGTACACTCTCGGGTTAAAGATGGCATTCATACGGATTCTGTCACCGAGGAGTGCCCCACCGGTCTTTTGCTTCGTCGGATCGATGGACAAGACCGCGATCTTCTTCTCTGGCAGTTCGTTCAGGAAACGGCGGATCAGTTCATCCGTGAGGGAGCTTTTTCCTGCTCCCCCCGTTCCTGTGATTCCAAGGACAGGTACCTTGCTTGCGAGGCCTTTGATTTCCGTGAAGACCGATTGAGCGGCGGCCGCCACTTCCTCCTTGGCCCCGACCTGATACTCAGCCAGTGAAATCAACCTTGAGATCGCGTTGACGCTCCCACCTGCGAGATTCTCCACTTCCTTGCTTTCCGTCCCTTTGATCGTCGGGTAGTCGCATTCCTCGATCATCCGGTTGATCATCCCTTGAAGGCCCTGTGTCCTCCCGTCTTCCGGAGAGAAGATCCGGGCGATGCCGTACTCATGAAGCTCCTTGATCTCCTTCGGGATGATGACACCGCCACCGCCTCCGTAGATGCGGATATGGCCTGCGCCCCTCTCGTTCAAAAGATCATACATGTATTTGAAATATTCGACGTGTCCACCCTGGTAAGAGGAGATGGCGATACCCTGAACATCTTCTTGGATGGCAGCATTGACGACTTCTTCTACTGACCGGTTATGCCCAAGATGGATGACTTCCGCTCCGCTTGCCTGGATGATCCTCCGCATTATGTTGATCGACGCATCATGCCCGTCGAACAGGCTCGATGCCGTGACGAAGCGGACATGGTGCTTTGGTTTATAGATCTCTACCGTGCTCATATGACTCCCCCTGTTCTTCCATGTGTCTCATATCCTATGACTCCTGCAAACAGTAGATCGATTTGAAGATTCATATAGTCTTCAAGTGAAAAGCGCTTTTGGAGCGCCCAGCGGCGGAATCCCCACATCTGCCCCTGGACGAAGACATTCTGTGCAAGGAGATGGATCCGCTCTGAATCCAGATCCAGTCGTCCCCTGTCCACACAGCTTTGGATGAGCCCTTCCACCATGCCGACCATTTCCATCTCTTTTTTCAACACGTACGGCAGGGCGTCCTTCGACAGCGACTTCGCTTCCTGATACATGACGAGCACTTCATCCTGCATCCGGTCCATCACCTGGAAATAATGGGCGATGCCAAGCTTCAGGCTCTCCATCGTCCCTTCTCCCACATCCAATTCTTCCAGCTCCAATCTTACTTGTTCATAGATCCTGTCGCAGACTAGATACAGCACATCTTCCTTTGTTCGTATATATTCATAGAGCGTCCCGATACTGAATCCGGCGGCCTTTGCAATCTCTCTTGTCGTGGTGCGATGAAACCCCTTTTGTTTAAATAGTGAGACAGCCCCTTTGATCATTTGATCCCGCCTCTTCTCTACCAAACGTTCATCCTTGACCGACGCATGCACTTCTCTTTTGTCTTTCACTACAATCGACCGCCTTCCCGAGCGTTATGACCCCTTTTCCCCTTTGTTCCTCTTTATTTCGTCACCATCCGTGAGATGACGAGGCGTTGGATCTCCTGCGTCCCCTCATAGATTTGCGTGATTTTGGCATCCCTCATGAACCGTTCCACCGGGTAATCTTTCGTATAGCCATATCCACCGAAGATCTGGACGGCTTCTGTCGTCACCTTCATGGCCGTATCTCCTGCCATCAATTTCGACATGGCCGATTCTTTCCCATACGGAAGACCTTCCGACTCGAGCCATGCTGCTTGATAGGTCAGGAGTCTGGACGCTTCGATGCTGGTCGCCATATCGGCGATCTTGAAGGAGATCCCTTGATTTGCAGCAATCGGCTTCCCGAACTGTTCCCTTTCCTTGGCATAATCAACAGACGCATCGAGGGCACCCTGGGCAATCCCCACTGCCTGGGCCGCGATGCCGTTCCTGCCTCCGTCAAGGGTCATCATGGCAATCTTGAAGCCTTCTCCTTCTTTCCCGAGAAGGTTTTCCTTCGGTACTTTGCAGTCTTCAAAGATGATTTCCGTCGTCGGTGAAGAACGGATCCCGAGCTTTTTCTCTTTTTTTCCTACTGAGAAACCTGGGAATTCCTTTTCCACGATGAAGGCACTCGTGCCGCGCTGACGCTGTGATGGATCGGTCAGGGCGAATACGACGTAGGTATCGGCGATGCCGCCGTTTGTGATGAAGATCTTCGAGCCGTTCAGCACGTAGTGGTCCCCTTCAAGGCGTGCAGTCGTCTTCATACCGCCCGCATCAGATCCCGATGCCGGCTCCGTGAGACCGTATGCCCCGATTTTCTCTCCTTGTGCCATCGGACGGAGATATTTCTGCTTTTGTTCTTCCGTACCGAATTTATAGACCGGCCACCCGGCAAGGGACGTATGGGCAGACAGCGTCACACCGATCGATGCGCAAACCCTCGAGAGCTCTTCTACTGCGATGCAGTAAGCGAGGAAGTCACTTCCGATACCGCCGTATTCCTCCGGCCATGGAATTCCCGTCAGTCCAAGTTCGGCCATCTTATGGAAAAGCTCCATATCGAAGCGCTCTTCTTCATCTCTCTCAGCAGCCGTCGGCGCCACTTCATTCCTGGCAAAATCGCGGACCATCTTCCGGATCATTTCATGCTCTTCGGATAATTTGAAATTCATCTTCGTTCCCCCATCTCATGATTGTTAAACAAGCAGGTGCTTCCCGATCACCATCCGCTGGATCTCGCTCGTACCTTCATAGATTTCCGTCACTTTGGCATCCCTGAAAAGCCTCTCCACGGGATATTCCTTCGTATAGCCGTACCCTCCGTAAACCTGGATCGCTTCCGTTGAAACATCAACGGCGGCTTTTGAAGCGAATAATTTGGCCATGCTCGCTTCCTTGCCGCAGGAGACTCCCCGCGAACGGAAATCTGCCGCCCGGTATACAAGAAGCTTCGATGCTTCCACGGACGTTGCCATATCGGCAAGCTTAAAGCCGATGCCCTGTTGAGCGGCAATCGGCTTCCCGAACTGCGCGCGCTCTTTAGCATAAGCTGTTGAAAATTCGAATGCGGCTTCAGCAATCCCGAGAGCCTGGGCCGCGATTCCGATGCGGCCGACATCCAGATTGTTCATGGCGATCCTGAATCCGTCTCCGCGCTTACCGAGAAGATTTCCGGCAGGTACCTTCATGTCTTCAAACGTCAGCTGGACCGTACGTGATCCGTGGAGCCCCATCTTATGTTCGTCCTTCCCGATCACGAGGCCTTCCGTCCCTTTCTCGACGATGAAGGCCGAGACGCCGCGGCTACCCATATCGGGATCCGTCACGGCGAACACGATGTAGGTATCCGCCTCCCCACCATTCGTGATGAAGACCTTTGAACCGTTCAACACATAATAGTCACCCCGGTCTTCCGCCTTCGTTTTCAAGCTCTTTGCATCAGATCCCGCACTCGGTTCCGTCAGGCAGAATGCCCCAAGGTATTCGCCGCTTGCAAGCTTAGGAATATAGGTTTGTTTCTGTTCTTCCGTACCGAAATAAAGGATCGGATTCGTGCCAACCGACGTATGGACCGACAGGATGACCCCGATGGTGGCGCTCACCCTCGACAGCTCATGGATGGCAATGATGTAGGAAGTGAAATCCATTCCTGCGCCTCCATACTCTTCAGGAATCGTGATTCCCATCAATCCGAGCTCTGCCATCTTGTTCAGGATCTCCCTGGGAAATTCCCCATCTTCCATCCTCTCAATGAATGGACTGATCTCAGAGTCAGCAAAGTCACGTACCATCTTCCTCATCATCTTCTGCTCTTCTGTGAAACGAAGTTCCATGCTTCATTCCTCCCTGTTGTATGGCCTCATGGAACTCAATATTCGTAGAAGCCTCTGCCTGTCTTGCGTCCAAGCCAGCCTGCCTTGACATATTTCCTGAGGAGCGGACATGGGCGGTACTTGTCGTCGCCGAACCCTTCATGGAGTGTTTCCATGATGTATAGGCATGTATCGAGTCCGATGAAATCTGCCAGCGTTAGCGGGCCCATCGGGTGATTCATCCCAAGCTTCATCACACTATCGATGTCTTCCTTGCTTGCGACCCCTTCATACAAGGTGTAGACCGCCTCATTGATCATCGGCATGAGGATCCGGTTTGCCACGAACCCCGGGAAGTCCTCCACTTCGACCGGTGTCTTATGGAGCTTGTTCGTCATGTCTTCGATGGCTGCATACACTTCATCTGTCGTGGCCAGACCCCTTATGATTTCAACGAGCTTCATGACCGGCACGGGATTCATGAAGTGCATCCCGATCACCTGTTGAGGGCGATTGGTCGCCGCTGCAATCTCGGTGATGGGAAGGGAGGATGTATTCGTCGCAAGGATCGTATGCTCCGGCGCGATTTCATCGAGCTGGGCGAAGATCGTCTTCTTGATGTCCATGTTCTCAACCGCCGCCTCGATTACCAGGTCCACCCCTTTGGCATCCTGAAGGTCTGTGGAGGAACTCAGCCTTCCTGTCGTCTGCTCTTTCTCATCTGCAGACATCCTGCCCTTCTCTACAGCGCGTGCGAGATTCTTTTCAATGGATGACAGGCCCCTCTCGACGAATTCACCTTTCAAATCGTTCAGTGTCACGTCATATCCTGCCTGGGCACATACCTGGGCAATTCCTGATCCCATCTGACCCGCTCCGATTACCATTACCTTTTGTATCGACACATTCATTTCCCCCTTTGTGGATTCCCTCACTTCTTCGGTACCTCAATCATGACGGCATCTCCCTGGCCGCCTCCGCTGCAGATGGAAGCGATCCCGATGCCTCCTCCACGTCTTCTCAGTTCATATGCAAGGGTCAGGATGATCCTTGCTCCGCTGGCTCCGATCGGGTGACCAAGGGCTACCGCACCCCCATTGACGTTCACTTTTTCTTTATCAAGACCGGCAATCTTGGCGCTGGTCAATGCCACTGCCGCAAATGCTTCATTGATTTCAAACAGATCGATTTCTTCCAGTGTCTTCCCCGTTTTCTCTAGCAATCCGTTGATGACGAGTCCCGGAGTTTGAGGGAAATCCTTTGCTTCCACGGCTACGGCATGGGAGCCGATGATTGTGGCAAGGGGTTCCTTCCCTTCTTTCCCTGCCCGCTCTTCGCTCATCAGGACCATGGCACATGCTCCGTCGTTGACTCCCGGCGCATTTCCTGCCGTGATGGTCCCGCCGTGATCAAACACTGGTGACAGCTTCGATAGCGCCTCGAGGGACGTACTCTTTCTCGGTGCTTCATCCTGAGAAATCACCAATGGCTCTCCCCTTCTCTGCGGAACGGAAACCGGTACGATTTCTTCCGCAAGGTGTCCTGAAGCTTCCACTGCACGCTGATGACTACGCAGCGCCCACTCGTCCTGTTCTTCCCTTGACAGATCGAATTCCTTTGCGGTGGAATTTCCATAGGTACCCATATGGACCCCATTGAAGCTGCAGGTCAGACCGTCATGGACCATGAGATCCTTCACGCTCGAGTCCCCCATCTTATAGCCCCAGCGTGCTTTCGGGAGAAGATAGGGAGCGTTGGACATGGACTCCATCCCGCCTGCGACGATGACTTCCCCGTCTCCGGCACGGATGATCTGATCACCGAAGGTCACACTCCTCATTCCGGATGCACACACCTTATTGATCGTCTCGGTCCTGACCTCCCAAGGCAGTCCAGCATGCCTCGCCGCCTGTCGGGAAGGGATCTGACCCTGCCCTCCTTGGAGGACGCTGCCGAGGATCACTTCTTCGACGTCTGCCGGGCTGACCCCGGAGCGCTCCAATGCTTCCTTTACGGCCAATCCACCGAGTTCCGAAGCCGTAAAACTGCTCAATCCGCCTCCGAATTTACCGAATGGGGTCCTTGCCCCTTCCACTATGACTGTTCTGCCCATCTCCATCGCTCCCTCTCTTTTTTGTATACGCTTACAATATTATTGAAATAAAAAAGCTGACGACTGAACGCTCGCTCACCAACTGATCAAATGAAGAGGGACTGAAAACGTCCCTCTATCTTCATTGTACTTGAAATTACTTCCTTTTCAACCTTTTTTACTAGATTAAGAGGCGGCTTGATCTGGTCCGCTTCCACAAACGGCTTTCTCAAGCAGTTCTGCTACATCCAGGGTCGATACCGTTTCTTCCACTTCCTTTGCCTTCGTCCCATCAGATAGCATGGTGAGGCAATAAGGACAACCGGAAGAGATGACAGAAGGTGCGACAGCAAGCGCCTGCTCTGTACGCGATACGTTTACGCGGTGCCCTGCGTCTTCCTCCATCCACATGAGTCCGCCACCGGCTCCACAGCACATGCCTTTTTCGCGGTTCCGGTCCATCTCAACCAGTTTCACGCCCGAAATGGCTTTGAGGATTTCACGCGGCGGATCGTAGACTTCATTGTAACGGCCAAGGTAACAGGAATCATGGAAGGTGATCGTTTCCCTCACCTCATAGGTCGGCTTCAGCCTGCCGTCCCTCACCAGTTCATACAGGAGTTCTGTATGGTGATAGACTTCCGCTTCGAGTCCGAAGTCCGTGTACTCATTCTTAAAGATGTTGTATGCATGCGGATCGATGGTGACAATCTTCTTCACATCGTTCTTCTCGAACTCTGCGATATTCTGGCCTGCAAGCTCCTGGAACAGGAATTCATTCCCGAGGCGGCGAGGTGTGTCACCAGAGTTCTTCTCCTTGTTCCCAAGGATGGCGAATTTCACACCCGCTTCATTCATCAGTTTGGCGAAGGAAAGGGCAATCTTTTGACTGCGGTTATCGAATGAACCCATGCTTCCAACCCAGAAGAGGAATTCGAACTCTTCGCCGGCCTTCTTCAGTTCCTTGACCGTCGGGATGTGAACATCTTCGCGGGCTTCACGCCAGTTCTCACGTTCCTTCCGGTTAAGACCCCACGGATTCCCCTGACGCTCGATGTTCTGCATCGCACGCTGGGCGTCGGCATCCATCTTTCCTTCCGTCAGTACAAGATAGCGGCGGAGGTCGATGATCTTATCGACGTGCTCATTCATGACCGGACATTGATCTTCACAGTTACGACAGGTCGTACATGCCCAGATCTCTTCTTCCGTGATGACATCGCCGATGAGGCTCGGGCTGTAGGCAGCTGCTGAAGCCGCTTCTTCTGCGGCAGCAGTCGCCCCTGCCATAGCCAACTGATTCCCCTTCGTATGATTGAAGGCAAATGTCGGGACCCACGGTTTTTTCTGCGTAACGGCAGCCCCGTGGTTCGTCAGGTTGTCACGCAGTTTCACGATGAGATCCATCGGAGAAAGCATCTTCCCTGTACCGGTCGCCGGACACATATTCGTACATCGTCCACACTCCACGCACGCATAGAAATCGATCATTTGCGTTTGGGTGAACTCTTCGATCTTCCCTACGCCATAGCTTTCGACCGTTTCATCTTCAAAATCGATGGCTTTCAGCTTGCCGGGAGGATCGAGACGGTTGAAGTACACATTGGCCGGTCCAGCAATCAAGTGAGCATGCTTGGACTGAGGCACATACACAAGGAATGCAAGAAGGAATAAGAGGTGTATCCACCAGGCGACGTAGAAAATCGCGACAGAGGCCGTTTCACCGATTCCACCAAGCGCTCCTCCAATTATAGAAGCAATCGGCTCCGTCCATGAAAGCTCTTCAGCATGCCAGATCAGGCTCATTCCGTTCCCGACAAGGACTGAAAGCATGAGTCCTCCGATAAACAGAAGCACGAGACCGGACTTGAATCCTCGCTTCAATCGCACAAGCTTCTCCACATATCGGCGATGGAAGGCCCATACGACGGCGACCAAGATCATCAGCGTGACGATTTCCTGGAAGAAGGTAAAGCCGGGATACAAAGGACCAAGCGGCAGATGACTGCCTGGTGCAAGTCCCTTCACGATGAAATCAATGGCTCCGAATTGCACGAGGATGAAGCCATAAAAGAACATCACATGGATGATCCCGCTCTTTTTATCCTTTAGAAGCTTTTTCTGACCGAATACATTTACCAGGATCTTCTGGAAACGCTCTTTGAAGCGTTGATCGAACTCTACTTTCTTACCGAGCTTGATGAATTCTATCCTTGTTTTCACCACATAGACAAACAAACTGAGTGCGTAGACAGTCACAAGGACAAATGCAATCCAGTTCACGATCAATAATCCGTTCATGGAACAAACCCTCCCCCTTCTTTGGTCCAGTTCCGCGCGAACTTTTCAAACCAAATAAATATTCTGAATAATCCTTACCTCCATTATATAATGAATGAGCATTCAGTCAATGGTTTTTCTTTATTTTTGAAAACCTTTTCATTTCGATCGCTGCTGGATTCATCCCTTCCAGGTTTCCACCGTCCTGCGAAAGGGAAAAGAAGAAAGGATGCAAAGGAAAGACATCGTACGGACATACTAATAAGAACTCGAATGAGAGAGTGATGTAGATGTGGTGGATCATAATCATTGGAATACTGATCATAGCGGCTGCCTGGGTGGCAGTCGATTTTAAACTGGGGAGACAACATTTCATCCGGACGCGCATGAAGCGTGATTACCCCGTGCGCGAGAGCGATATTCAGCTTTTTTCGAGGGGACCGGATCTTTTTGACACGATGTTTAAAGAAATGAAGATGGCGACCTCGTCGATCCATGTGCTTTTCTATATCGTACAGGATGATCATTTCGGTTTCCGTTTCATGGATCTGCTCATGGAAAAGGCAAGGGAGGGCCTTGAAGTCCGGCTCCTCATGGACCAACTCGGCAGCTTCAGCGTATCCAAAGCGAAGGTCCGTGAATTGAAGGATGCAGGTGTGGAGGTTGCCTTCACTCAGAAAGTCAGGCTTCCCTACCTCTTCTTCTCCTCCCAACAGCGGAACCACCGGAAGATCACCGTCATCGACGGTGTCATTGCCTACATGGGTGGCTATAACGTCGGGAAAGAGTACATCGATGAAAACGATAAGCCAGAGCTCTCTCCTTGGAGGGACTACCATTTGAGGATCGAAGGTGAGGGCGTGCATGATCTGCAGACGGAGTTCACGATCGATTGGTATCGGGGTTCACGAAAGCAGATCGAGGATGATCCGAAATACTTCCCTGAACCGGAAAAGGGTCTAATCAAGCATCGGATCTTTCCTACAGAAGGAGTCAACATCGAAGATTTCTTCCGGGAATTCATTGATGAAGCCAAGGAAGAGATCATCATCGGGACGCCATATTTCATTCCCACCCCTGTCTTGATGGATGCCCTTTGTCGCGCCCTGGACCGTGGCGTTGATGTATCTATTATCGTCCCGGACAATGCCGACCATATGATCGTCAAAGAGACGGCCTTCCCTTATTTCAGGAAGCTTCTTCCGAAAGGCGCAAAGGTTTATCAGTTCTTGAATGGCTTTTATCATGCTAAGCTCCTTGTCATCGATGATCACTTCTGCGATATCGGGACAGCCAACTTTGATCAGCGGAGCTTTTTCATCAATTTGGAACTGAACAACCTAATTTACGACAAGGCTTTCATCGGGACGCTGAAAAAAGAAATCGCGAAGGATATGATGGAATCAGACCTTCTTTCTTCTGAGGATCTAGCAAACGTATCCGTCATGACCAGGATCAAGGAAAAGATCGGCGGAGCCATATCAATTCTACTCTAGGAGGGATCGCCTGATGAAGATACGCTTCGGATTCGTGGCCAACTCCCTCAGTCTGTGGGATGCAAGTCCAGCCAAAACGATGACATTCAAACGCTATACGGAGCTCCCGGCTTCCGAACGGATGGATAAATTGAAGGAAGTGACCGCACTCAACCTGTACCATACGAAGCGGATCCTCTACTTTTGTGCAGCCCATGAAATCGAAGTATACCGGCTCTCGAGCTCCCTCGTGCCCCTCGCCACCCATCCAGAGGTGGAGTGGGACTTCCATGCCCCGTTTCAAAAAGAATGGGAAGAACTTGGAGACCTGATCCGGCAATTTGGGATTCGTGCAAGCTTTCATCCGAACCAATATACCCTTTTCACCAGCCCCCGGGACCATGTAACAGAAAACGCGGTGAAGGATATGATGTATCACTACCGGATGCTCGAACTCATGGGCATTGAGGATCAAGGCGTCATCAACATCCATATCGGCGGGACCTACGGAGACAAAGAAACGACCTTGGAACGTTTCCATGAAAACCTTAAATCGCTCCCGGATGAAGCGCGCAAGGTCATGACGCTCGAGAATGACGACAAGACATATGACGCAGAAGAAACGCTGGCTGCGTGCCAACAATCGCACATCCCCATGGTCCTCGATATCCATCACCATGAGGCGAACCGATGTGATCAGCCGCTACAGGACCTTTTACCCGATATCTTCAACACCTGGCGTCACCGGGACCTTGTACCGAAAATTCACGTCTCTTCGCCAAGATCGGAGAAGGCGTTCCGCTCCCATGCCGACCTCGTCGACTCGACCTTTGTCGAAGGCTTCATGAAACAAGTGAAAGAGCTCGATCAGGACATCGACATCATGGTGGAAGCGAAGCACAAAGATCTCGCCATGCTGAAGCTCGTGGAGGACCTTTCCGCCATCCGGGGTGTCAAACGCATCTCGGGTGCCTCCCTTACCTGGTGAGTTTGATATACTGGGAAGAAAAAGGATGATTCCCATGAACAAAGTATGTCTGTCCTGGAGCGGGGGACGCGACAGCATGATGATGCTGGACAAAATCGGAACGGCCCATGGACTACTAACCACGTTCCAAAAGGCGTCTTCTACGATGATGATGCATGAGGTCCCCCTGAAACTTGTAGAGCTTCAGGCTGAAGCCCTGGGACTCCCCCTCTATCCTGTCTCGTTCGAAGACACGCCGACCAATAAACAATACGAAGAGACCATGGGCACAGCCGTCCATGGCCTTTTGCATGAGGGCTTCACCGAGATGGCGTTCGGTGACCTCTTCTTAGATGAGATCCGGAACTACAGAGAGAAGCAACTGGAGTCGTCAGGACTGAAGCCCGTTTTCCCTCTGTGGGGGGAGGACACAAAAAGCTTGTCAGAGCGCTTCATCCAACGCGGCTACCGGGCCATCATCGTCTGTGTGGATGAAGAGCAGCTTGATTCTTCATTTTTAGGCAGGGAATACGATGAAGCTTTCCTCCAAGACCTGCCTGAACACGTAGATCCCTGCGGAGAGAACGGGGAATTTCACTCTTTTGTCTTCGATGGCCCCCGATTTGCATTCCCAGTGCGTTTTTCAGTTGTGGGGACATTTCGTAAGTGGGATCGGTTTGAGTATGTGCAGTTGAAAAGAGATACGCAAAGTACCTCCTCTTTTTGACAATGTGTCGGGCGGTCTGTGACTCACCATAGACTACCCCTCACACTATTTAGGGTCGTGCTCCAACTGTTTTGATAGAGAGGGCATATAATGCGTCACCCTCTGGCCACTCTGCTCTAATGACATACAAGAAGTCTCCCTTTTCATCCGGTAGGGTAATGGTGTTGCCTGCAATTTGTTTAAGAACCTCGTCATCATCTTCCCAAACCCCCACCTTCATCACATCCGGTTCCTTATCAAAATCAATCGATACAGTCGTCCCTGCCCCCACCTCATTTGTCACATCGACAAGGTCAGGAGGAGTAAGAGATTCAGACGCAACCGCCCTTTTATTTTCCGTCCAAGTAAACGTACCCAACGTATACGACAAGTCCTGTCCCCCCGCAGAAATAGTTAAATCAGGCGGCTTCAAATCCTCCCAATCCGTAACCCCACACCCCGTCAGAAAACACAAGACAGCAAACACACATAAATACTTCCTCACCATCATCCCCCCGCCTCTTATTGAGTCATCATAACAGGAAAATTATTACATAACAAAGAAAACCTACTCCCGAGAAAAGGAGACGGCCCCAGCTGAATGAAACGGCCCTGATGCCACCATGATTCTCATCTAAAGCAGATGTAAGATATAGCCTTCACAACCTCATCCACCACCACAGAGTGCAATGCTAGCGGAGGCCGGCCGACTCCTTCGGGAATAGAGTGAAGCTCGAGACCCCGGAAGCGCAGCTGAGGAGGCTCGACTCACTCCCCGAGGAAAGCGGACGGCCGCAGCGGAATGAAACGGACTTCGTTCCCCACTGATCTTCATCTAAAGCAGAAAGGCGGCTTTTCAATCTCCTTCCACCACCACAGAGTGCAATGTAGCGGAGGCCGGCCGACTCCTTCGGGAATAGAGTGAAGTTCGAGACCCCGGAAGCGCAGCTGAGGAGGCTCGACTCACTCCCCGAGGAAAGCGGACGGCCGCAGCGGAATGAAACGGACTTCATTCCCCACTGATCTTCATCTAAAGCAGAAAGGCGTCTTTTCAACCTCCTCCACCACCACAGAGTGCAATGCAGCGGAGGCCGGCCGACTCCTTCGGGAATAGAGTGAAGCTCGAGACCCCGGAAGCGCAGCTGAGGAGGCTCGACTCACTCCCCGAGGAAAGCGGACGGCCGCAGCGAAATGGAACGGTCTCTTATCCTCCATTGACCCCCTGAAAAAACCTCCTCCTTGGAACACGTCATTAAGTTCAAAAAAAAACGAGCACGCCCCAAAAGGAGCGTACTCGCTAAACAAAAACCTTACATTTTCTCCGGTGCAGAAACCCCAATCAATGCCAACGCATTCTGAAGCGTAATCCGTACCGTCTTCACAAGCGCCAGACGGGCCGTAGTCAACTCACGGTTCTCCCCATCCAACACTTTATTCGCATTATAGAAGCTATGGAAAGCAGAAGCCAGATCATTGATGTAATTAGCCATGCGGTGAGGTGTACGTTTCTCCGCTGCATCTGCGATCGCCTGCGGGAATTCACCAAGCTTCTTCAATAGATCGATCTCTTTCTCCGTTCCGATCAAGCTCAGGTCAACCTTGTCTTCAGACGCAAGTCCCTGCTCCTCTGCCTGACGAAGGATACTGCAGATCCGTGCATGAGCATACTGCGCATAATAAACCGGGTTCTCATTCGACTGGGAAACAGCAAGATCCAAATCGAAGTCCATATGCGTATCCGCACTTCTCATCGCAAAGAAATAACGAACAGCATCAAGGCCGACTTCCTCTACCAACTCACGAAGCGTCACGGCTTTACCTGTACGCTTGCTCATCTTCATCTTCTCGCCGTCCTTGTACAGATGGACAAGTTGGATGATTTCCACTTCAAGCTTGTCGCGGTCGAAACCAAGCGCCTCGACAGCTGCCTTCATACGAGGGATGTAGCCGTGGTGGTCCGCTCCCCAGATGTTGATAAGGACATCATGTCCGCGGTCGAACTTGTCTTTATGATAGGAAATGTCAGGAGTCAAGTAGGTGTACGTACCGTCATTTTTGATCAATACGCGGTCTTTATCGTCACCGAGTTCAGACGATTGGAACCAGGTCGCTCCGTCTTTTTCGTAGACGTGGCCGTTGTCTTTGAGCGTTTGAAGGGCCGCATCGATCTTCCCGTTGTTGTAAAGGGATGTTTCAGAGTACCAGACGTTGAATGGTACGCGGAACATTTCAAGGTCCTTTTGAAGCTTCGCCATTTCGGTCTTCAAACCGTATTCACGGAAGAACGCATAGCGGTCCTCTTCACTTGCTTCTGCGTATGTGCGTCCGTGCTCGGCAGCGATATCCTTCCCAATCTGGATGATATCGGCACCGTGGTATCCATCCTCAGGCATGGCTTTTTCTTCGCCAAGGGCCTGGAAGTAACGGGCTTCTACTGACACAGCAAGGTTATGGATCTGGTTTCCGGCATCATTGATGTAATACTCACGTGTTACCTCATAGCCTGCCTTCTCGAGGACGTTGCACAGGGAATCACCTACAGCGGCTCCACGGGCATGACCAAGGTGAAGGTCACCGGTAGGATTGGCGGAAACGAATTCCACGTTCACACGCTCTCCGTTTCCTGAATTGGACTGTCCATAGTCATGGCCTTCATCAAGAATGACAGGAATCAAGTCGTTAAGGTAGGCATTGTCCATGAAAAAGTTGATGAAGCCCGGTCCTGCGATGTCCAGCTTCTCGATGGACGCTTTGGATTGATCAAAGTGGTTGATCAGCTCTTCTGCAATCATGCGCGGAGCTTTTTTTGCCACGCGGGCGAGCTGCATCGCCATATTTGTGGAATAATCCCCGTGGGTTTTATCCTTCGGAGTCTCCAGGATCACATCAGGGATCTGGTCTTCAGTGGCAAGTCCCGCTTTAATGACAGCGTCCTTGATTTCAGCTTTCAGTTTTTCTTGCACGTTTTCAACAATATTCATGGGTCTACGCTTCCTCCTTGTAATGAATGGACATGATATATTCTCCAACCGGATTGCCTTGCATCTTCAGTTGATAAGTGAGATTGAAATCCCCTTCAAGGGATGTATCCATCTGGGTGTGGGATAGGGAATGAGTCTTGGTGGTCAATAACAGTGTCCCCAACTGACTTTCATACGAGCCATTCTGTTCTTCGTCTTCGTTGAAGGCCATCCTCATCTTGACGGCTCCGCTGCGAAGGATCAGGGCCTGACGTTCGGTCAGCTTGACGATCGTATTGGTCGTGCCTTCCTCCTGTACCTCATCGTACTTCAGGAAAACGGCTCCTGCTTTCTCATAATATCGGCCGAATGAGATCAATTCATATGAATCGCTCTCTTCCCCAATGGTGATCTTCGTTTTCAAGTGAATTTTGACAGGGGTGGAATCGATCGGTGTAGCTGTCAAACCACTCACATCCTTTTTAGTATGCTGTATTGCTGCTATGGGTAATGAATCAGATCGGTGACCTGAACCATTGAATCGTCTCTTCATTGGACACGGCTTCCTATAGGAGCCCGTCCTCTAACTTATTAATTATAAGAACTATCCTGATAAAATGCAATGGAAGGGCCGGTATTTCGGTGAGGATATGAGGAAAAGCCCCTTGGAGCAGAGTCTCAAGGGGCTTAGAGAAATCATTGATTACATCCAACCGAGAAGCATTTCACGGATCAGCTTGCTCGCGGTGTTGGCCGTTTGTTCAGAAGGGTCATAGATTGGTGCGACTTCCACCAGATCCGCACCGACGACGTTCACTTCAGAACGGGCGATTTCGTGGATGGACGCTAGAAGTTCTTTGGACGTGATGCCTCCAGCATCTACTGTACCCGTGCCGGGAGCATGGGCCGGATCAAGGACATCGATGTCGATGGTAACATAAACCGGACGTCCAGCGAGTGTCGGCAGGATTTCCTTAAGGGGCTCTAGGACTTCGAATTTCGAAATATGCATCCCATTTTCCTTCGCCCATTGGAATTCTTCTCTCATTCCGGAACGAATTCCGAAAGAGTACACATTTTTAGGTCCGATATGCTCAGCGATCTTACGGATCGGAGTCGAGTGAGAAAGAGGTTCACCTTCATACTCTTCACGAAGATCGGTATGTGCATCCATATGGATGATGGCAAGATTGGGATGCTTCTTCGCTACGGCTTTCATGACCGGCCACGATACAAGATGCTCCCCGCCCATGCCGAATGGTGTCTTCCCGTCTGCCAGTAGACCGTCGATGTAGTCTTCGATCATATCCAGACTGCGCTGGGCGTTCCCGAATGGAAGGGGGATATCACCTGCGTCGTAGTATTTTACTTCTTCCAGCTCACGATCAAGGTAGGCACTGTACTCTTCTAGCCCGATGGACACCTCGCGGATTCGGGTTGGACCGAAGCGTGAACCCGGACGATAGCTGACGGTCCAGTCCATCGGCATGCCGTACAGGACGACTGAACTTTCTTCATAAGAAGGATGACTCTTAATAAATACATTGCCTGAATAGGCTTCATCAAAGCGCATGGTATTCTTCCTCTCTTTAAGAAGGACGGACCCTGATTCAAAGGTCCGTCCTTTTCATTTGGATTATTCTGTAAGGTCTTTCACGAATTTAGGCAGGACGAACGCTGCGTTGTGAAGCTCTTTCGTGTAGTACTTCGTTTCAATTTCGTGGAATCGCTCTGCCGGTACATCAGTCGGATCGTATTTCTTGGAACCGATCGTGAAGGCCCACATGCCGCTTGGATAGGTCGGGATGTTCGCCGTGTAAAGACGCGTGATCGGGAAGATCTCTTTCACGTCCTTTTGTACTTGGCGGATCAAGTCTGCCTTGAACCATGGGTTATCACACTGAGCGACGAAGATCCCATCTTCTTTCAGTGCTTTGGAAATTCCCGCATAGAATCCTTTAGTGAAGAGGTTCACGGCAGGCCCTACAGGTTCTGTTGAATCGACCATGATGACGTCGTATTCATTTTCGCTTTTGGCGATATGCATGAACCCGTCACCGACTTGAACATCGACACGTTCGTTTTCAAGTTCCCCTGCAATCTCAGGAAGATACTTCTTGGAATACTCGATGACTTTTCCGTCGATATCAACCAATACGGCCTTCTTCACGCTTGGGTGTTTCAACACTTCACGGATGACACCACCATCGCCTCCACCGACGACTAGGACGTTCTCGGGATTGGGATGGGTGAAAAGGGGTACATGTGCCACCATTTCATGATAAACGAATTCGTCTTTTTGACTTGTCATGACCATTCCGTCAAGGAAAAGCATATTTCCCCATTCTTCCGTCTCGACCATTTCAAGGTATTGGAAATCCGTTTGCTCCGTATGTAATGTCTTCTTGATCTTCATCGTAATCCCGAAATTATCCGTTTGCTTCTCTGTATACCAAAGTTCACTCATTTGTTCTACTTCCTTTCCATGTATGGTATGGCTGCAGTAAAAGAGTACTGTAGCCGGCTCTATTGTTCAGTCCAACGACCGGTTGTCTCCATTGTCCAACATTATCCTTCCCTTTCAGGATAAATACAAACATGAGAAAAAGTATAGTGGAAACTCACAAAAATTCAAGTGAAATTTTCAGGAACATTGCGCTATCCCCAAATAGGAAGTGAATATTGGATAGATCATGTTTAAAACCCCTCAAATTATCTCATACTACTAAATATGAAAGGCAGGTTCTGATAGATTCTGCCTGAGCCCGACAGAAAGAGGGGGAAGGAATGGAGACGATGGTCAAACAATTCGGTAAATCCAAAAAATATATCAGGCTGGCAGCAGCCGTGTGCCTTGCCATAGTAGTACTCCTCCTATTGATGCTCCTTGCCGTACTCATTTACGCCAAAGTAAAAGGTCCACCCCCGCTCGCCGTCCCACAGGCAAGTCTCCTTTACGGAGAAGACGGGTCGGTGATCGGTGAAACGAATACGGGTGAGAAGCGATACTGGGTGGACCTTGATGACATTTCACCCTATTTGATCGAAGCGACGATTTCCGTGGAAGATAAACGGTTCTATGAGCACTATGGCTTCGATTTCAAACGGATGGGGGGCGCGGCCATCGCCGATCTGAAAGCGATGAGCAAGGTGCAGGGGGCAAGCACCATCTCCCAGCAGTACGCCCGGAACCTCTTCCTCTCTCATGATAAGACTTGGAAACGGAAAATATCCGAAGCGTTGTATACTCTACGCATCGAGATGAATTATTCCAAGAAAGACATCCTTGAAGGCTATCTGAATACGATTTATTACGGTCACGGCGCCTACGGGATCCAGGCAGCGAGCCAGTTCTACTTTGGAAAAGACGCAAAGGGGCTCACACTTGAAGAAGCGGCGGTACTTGCAGGGGTCCCGAAAGCCCCTGTCTACTACTCACCGATCAGCCATCCTGACAACGCCGGTAAAAGACAGGACCTTATCCTGGATTCTATGATGAAGGACCGCCTCATCACGAAAGAAGAAGCCGATACGGCAAAAAAACAAAAACTCGCCATTACGGGTACTCATCCCAATCAGACGGCGAATGTCGCACCCTATTTCCAGGATGTCGTCAAAAGTGTGCTCCATTCAGAACTCGGGATCGATGAACGCACCATTGAAATGGGTGGGCTGAAAGTCTATACAACCTTAAACCCCAACCACCAGAAGATTGCCGAAAGAGTCGTGGCTGAACAGATTCCGCAGGATTCCGACCTTCAGCTCGCATTCGTCTCCATGGACCCGTCTACCGGGTACGTATCGGCCATGGTCGGGGGCAGGGATTATGAACAGAGCCCTTTCAACCGTGCCGTCCAGGCCATCAGACAGCCCGGATCTACGATCAAGCCGCTCCTTTACTATGCAGCGCTGAAAGAAGGCTACACGCCGTCGACCAGGATGAAGAGCGAGCCCACATCCTTCACCTTCAATGACGGGGAGTCGACGTATGAACCCCATAATTATAACAATCAGTACCCAAATGGGGACATTACGCTAGCGCAAGCCATCGCCCTTTCCGATAACATCTACGCGGTCAAGACCCACCTGTTCATCGGCCAGGACACACTGCCGAAAACGGCCAAGGAACAGTTCGGAATCACGACGGATATTAAAAAGTACCCGTCCTCTGCCCTGGGAACATCCGGCGCCAGGGTCATCGATATGGTGAATGCCTACAACATGTTTGCCAACGGTGGCTACAAAGTGAAGCCCGTCTTCATCACCAAGGTGGTGGACTACTCGGGGAAAACGATTTACGAGCATGCGTCCAAAAAGGAACCTGTCCTCGACCATGACCTCGCTTTCGTCATGACCCATATGCTGACTGGGATTTTTGATCCGAAGCTGAACGGCTACGCCAATGTGACCGGCACCCAAATCATTGGCGATGCCACCCGTCCCTATGCTGGAAAATCAGGAACGACGGACACGGATAACTGGATGATTGGATTCACCCCTCAGATGACGGCAGGAGTATGGACGGGGTTCGATAAAGGTGAGGAAGTCAACCTCGCCAACGATAAGTATTATGCCAAGAAGATCTGGGTGAACTTCATGGAACAAGCTCTGAAGGATGAACCGATCAAAAGCTTCAAACCCACGAAGAATGTGATCGGAGTGGCAGTGGATCCACAGAGCGGAAAACTTGCCACCAAGGACTGTCCCGTCCAGCGCTTCACTTATTTTGTAAAAGGGACAGAGCCGACCGACTACTGCCAGACCCATCTCCGTGATGGGAATCATGACAAGGACCACCACTCCCCATCCAAGAAGCGGAAGCGATGGCTGGACCGGTTCAAGGACTGGATCTTTTAAACACGACAAAAAAGAAAGACCCGGATCTGTGCGTGATCCGGGTCTTTCCGTGTCCTAGTTTATGTGCAAACTGTGCTTTCATTTTACTTTTATTCTCAACAAAGCACAAGATAGGAAAGTCACACAAAGCAAATGTTCACAGTTTGTTCACAAACGCTTTCATTCGCTTAACAATGCGCTTTTCAGCTCATCTTTCGAACGATCCCACATCCCTTGATCATGATTCTTCAGGAACGTTGCGAGGGTCCCCTTGGACTTTTCATCCATCTGTTCGACGATGATATAGCGTTTGATCGACTTATCCATATGGTTCACGTGCTCCGGCATGGACTTATAGCCCCTTCTCTTTTCCCTGTTCACCACAAGTTCACAGGCAGTCACACCTGCATAGTAGGGACCCTCTTCCATCCGGTCAATCGTCACCCAGATCAGCCAGTAATTTTTCCCGCCTGCCGAATCTTCCCTGTTATTCGTGAACTTGATACCTTTTTCAATGGGGCTCCGCGCGTGCATGGCACCGACTTCAATGGTGGCTTCGCCTGCTTCCACGTCGATCATGACGGGTGATACATTATCCAGACTGAGGGCGCCGACACCATATCCTCCATGCCCATCCGTCGGGTCATTTTTGATGATGTTGAATCCGATATTTTTCTTCTTCTCCATCCTGTCTCACTCCTCTATATTTCAATTGATTTTGACTACGAAAATAGTGAATAGATTGCCGTAAAAATGCTGTTAAACGTCTGATTCACTGCTGCGATGCCGTTGAAAAGCAACGGTCTGATCGTATAGTTCCCCAATGGGGTGATGACGAGTACGATGAAGATCAGTGCACCGTACTGCTCATACTGGCTCATCTTTGAACGCACATGGGGCGGTACCAGATCCTCGATCACCCGGTATCCGTCCAACGGCGGAACCGGTATCAGATTGAAGACGAACAGCAGGACATTCAGGTACACCATCATCTGAAGAAGATTCACGATGAACGACGGGACCGTGAATCCGCTGACCCCAATGAAGAAAAAGAACAGGGCATACGCAATGAAGGCGACTAAAAAGTTGCTGAGCGGGCCGGCAAGGGACACCAGGATCCCGGCAAGCTTCGGATTTTTAAAACGCGAGCGCTGGACCGGTACCGGTCTTGCCCAACCGAAACCTGCGATCAGGAGCAGAAGAGTCCCGATCGGATCAAGATGCTGAGCCGGATTCAGCGTCAGGCGTCCCTGATCCTTCGCCGTGTTGTCGCCGAAGCGGTACGCCACATACGCGTGGGCAAACTCATGGACCGTGAACCCCACGACGAGGGAAATGATGACAAACGGCATCTCGTTCAGCCGAAAAATGGAAATGGCTTCAAAAAGCTGACGGAATGTTTCCAAGGTATGTACTCCTTTATCTGTTTCATATATTTTCTTATTCCCCAGTATACAGGAAAAGTCCTGCATCCGTAGGCTGAATATGTCTTGCCTGTCCAAGCGTTACCCGATACAGTTAAGGTATAGGCAAAAGCCTATCACAGATTGTATCAAATTCAAAAGCAGGGAGCGAATGTAAATGCCTTATGTTACCGTGAAGATGCTGGAAGGGCGCACTGATGATCAGAAGCGCGCACTCGTTGAAAAAGTGACGGAAGCCGTCAGTGAAACGACAGGCGCACCTGAAGAGAAAATCGTCGTCTTCATCGAGGAAATGACCCCGAACCACTACGCGTCAGGCGGCAAACGCTTAAGCGACCAATGATTCATGACGGCCCTATTATGCGGCCGTTTTTTCTTTCTCCAAAACAAAAAGGACCGCTTCAAGCGCAGTCCCCTCCATCCTAGTGAATCACCTTTTTCAAGCTTTCGATGTAGGCATAGGCCTCATCCACTTCTTCATTCGTGTACTTTTGTTTGCTCTTCAAAGTGAAGACCTTTTCCGCCACTTCTTCTTTCGGCAGGGTATCAAAGTAAAGGACCGTCGATACAAGCTCAAGGAAACGGGCCGATTGACCGTTCATATCCGTTAAGCAATCCTCGAGGAACGGCATGTCCTTTTCATAGATTTTCAAAAAGTCTTCTCCTTCTTCTGTGACGGAGTAGCGGTATTGATAGTAGCCGCCCTTTTTCTCCTTCACTTCCGAGATGAACCCCATATTGCATAATTCCTCCACCCTGAGAGTCAGTTCCTCTGAATAGGGACCATAGAAATGAAATTCAAAGCGCTCCTGAAACGGGAAGGCAAGCTTCTTCGCGATGAAGATCATCTTCTGAAGCTTCTTCCTTCCGATCACTTCGCCCGATGCCATGAAGGCGCTCATCAATTTTGCATGTTCTTTCAACAATGTACGTCATCTCCTACTCCTAGTATTGCATGTCTAGCCACCGTGTCGTCATGTGAGTTCTAAGATGCTGCGAATCTGTCTTTTTATATTCTTCTTCGTGGACTCGTCATAGAGAAGATCCACTGGATAGTAGAGTTTATGGTCTGTCCGGCGCTTCCCGGAGATGGAATCGACGATATCCGACTGCCTTGAAAGCTCTCTCAGCTCATCGTTCTTCATCAGAAGATGGATCGGGAGACGTTCCTCCTCTTCTCCAGGACGATAAAAATCGTACGGCAGATCGGAGGAAGAATCCACAACAAGATAGTAGTCGGGATCGATGCCTGCTTTTTTGAAGAGGGCTTCGAGTTCACTATGCTTCTTATATTCCTTAGCCGGGTCGAATTCGACGTATTTGAACAGGTTGCGATTCATGAACCGCTCGCACAGGTCGCGGAGGATCGGATCTTCTTCTTCCTGCCAAATCTGAAAATAGTACGTGATGACCCCTTCATCAAGCTTCAGGTAATCTTCAAGGGAAACATCCCCTTGGAACAGTGAATAAAAGTGTACCGGTTCCTGTTTGAAGGAGTAGGAATCCTCGTAAAGCTCCTTCGCCCTATGTAAGATCTTCGTCAGGATCACTTCCGCACTCCGTGTGACCGGGTGGAAATATACCTGCCAATACATTTGATAGCGACTCATGATGTAGTCCTCGACAGCGTGCATCCCGCTCTGCTTGATGACCACCTGATCTTCACGCGGTCTCATGACACGGAGGATCCGCTCCATATCAAAGTGACCGTAGCTGACTCCGGTGAAATAGGCGTCCCTCTGCAGATAATCCATGCGATCAGCATCGATCTGGCTGGATATGAGGCTGACGACGAGCTTATTCTTATAGGTTTTGGCAATGACTTCCGCTACATGTTTCGGGAAGTTCTTTGCCACTTTTCTCAGTACTTGATTGACCTCGGTGTCTCCAAGGATGATCGCCTGGGTGAAATGCTCGTGATCCATATGGAAGACTTTTTCGAATGAATGGGAGAACGGTCCATGCCCTAGGTCGTGCAGCAGGGCGGCACAAAGGGATAAGAGGCGCTCATCATCGCTCCATTCAGGTCTTCCGGCGAATACATCATCGATGATCCTGCGGATGATTTCATAGACTCCAAGGGAATGGTTGAAACGGCTGTGTTCCGCACCGTGGAAGGTCAAGTAGGTAGTTCCCAGCTGACGGATCCTGCGAAGGCGTTGAAACTCTTTTGTTCCAATCAAATCCCAGATCACCCGGTCCTTTACATGAACGTATCGATGAACAGGGTCTTTAAATACTTTTTCTTCATGTAATTTCTGCTTGGCATACTCCATCTTTTACCCTCTTCCTAACTAGCATCTTTCTATTATAGCGGCTTTTTACCCACGATTCATCTCGAATTGTGTCGAAAAAAATAGGTAATTGTCTTCGAGGCTTTTCATTCCTGATGTTTTGGGGAATGAATTTTTTTTGTGATTCTGTCCCCTCTTGACAGGTGTGGAGAGCCGCTGGTTTTTTAATGGTTCTGCATTGTTCCTATATTTCCTTTTTCTGTTTGGGGCAAACCTGTTTGTTGGATTTATGGGTTTTGCGGAGGAGGGTCATGGATATTCTAGATGGGACGTTTCATTTCGCTGCGGGACCGGCTTTCCTCGGGAGGGCGCCCGAGCCTCCTCGTGCCTGCGGGGTCTCGGTCATCCCTCTTTTCCGAAGGAGTCCGGATCCCTTCGCTTCATTTCACTCTTTGGTGAAATTTCGAACCCTTTTTTCAATTCATGATTCTGCCTGTCTCGGTTTTTAATTTTGCTTCATTGTCATTCTGGATGGGACGTTCCATTCCGCTGCGGGGCCGGCTTTCCTCGGGAGGGTGCCCGAGCCTCCTCGTGCCTGCGGGGTCTCGGTCATCCCTCTTTTCCGAAGGAGTCCGGATCCCTTCGCTTCATTTCACTCTTGGTGAGGATACTGGATATCTTTCTACACTTTTGGTTTAAGATCCTCTTCAGTTTGCTATATTTTAATATGAACATGTCACGCTGGGTTATAAGATTCTTTTCCTTACACTAGCAGTTTGGGTCATTGTCTCTTCGGATGTCATCTTACCAGTATCGTAGCCCAATAAGCTCTTCTTTATAAACAATAAAACTTCCGTCTTGGTGAGGGAATTCACGGTACACGGGCTTCTCCATATCTGAAATAATTCTTATAGCCTAGCCGTCTGGAATCGGCATTCATTCAGACGGTTTTTCTATCTTGACACAACAACGTTCCATACGCTACCTTTTTCATCTTTGTTTTGCAAGGGAGGTTCACCCAAGCAACGAAACTAGCAGACCAGAATTTTTTTAGCATATTCGTATAAAAATGGCGGGAGCTGTCAATGATGATATCAACGACATATTATTATATGGGGGTTGAGAGAAATGACAGTTAAATCAAGACAAGATGCCTGGACTGAAGAAAATGATCTTTTGCTGGCAGAAACCGTCCTTCGTCATGTGCGGGAGGGAAGCACTCAGCTTAATGCATTCGAAGAAGTGGGAGATCAGTTGAATCGTACGTCGGCAGCATGTGGGTTCCGTTGGAACGCAGTGGTCCGCCATCAATATGAGAAAGCTCTTCAACTAGCAAAAAAACAAAGAAAGCAGCGCCACCGTATCCTGGGGAAAGATCAGGGTGGGAAGAAGAAGCTGTTGTATCAGCCGCCTGCACCTTCCTTCGATGATCTGGATGCTATGTCTCTATCAATGCCGGAGGATGATATTCCCTTCTCCCTTGATGAGTTCACCCACAAGCCACAGACAGAAGAAGCAGGACAGCAGGAACCACCGGTACAGGAAGCAGTGCCCGTTGCCTCTAAAGGTGAGATGAGTATCGAGAAGGTCATTGCGTTTCTGCAGCAGTACGCCCTTTCCAATTCCGATGTATATAAGATCGAGAATCAGCGTTTGAAGGGTGAAATCCATGAACTCAGGAAAGAAAATGAGACGTTGGCTAAAAAGGTGAATGAACTGGAGAACAACACGGTGACCATGCAGGAAGATTATGAAACCCTCATGCAGATTATGAACCGGGCACGAAAGCTGGTCCTGTTCGATGAGGATGAGGCTGCAAAATCACCGCGCTTTAAAATGGATCGCAACGGTAATCTGGAAAAAGTGGCAGAAGGATGATAAAAGAGGGTGGCCCCGTCAATCGGGACCACCCTTTTATTTCATTCCCAATACCTTTGCATTCCTGTCTACGACGCGCTCATAATACGCTTCATACATGGCGTATTCTTCCCCTTGGAGGGATGAGTTGTAAAGCTCGCCGCTGAATGAGTGGAGGGACGTCAGGAACCTCATCATCACATCCTGGACCGTTAGCTCGATCCCCAACAGTTCCGCAAGACTCGCCATGACGCTTGGATCGATATCAGGGAAGGTGAATTTCGATGGTTCCCCCTGCAGACCGACCTCGTAGAAGCGGCGGATGAGCTCTGCCCGTCCCGAGCCGCTTCCGTTGACGCATAGGTAGATCTGGACCGCCACTCCCCCACGGATCCTGCGCTGGGAGATGCCGGCGAACTTCCGGTCGTTGATACTCAAGTCATAGCCGCCGGGGCAGTAGGAGCGGGTGATCTCCTTCGCTTCGATCTGCTCGCTAACTTCCGGGAACATCTCCTTGATGAGAAGCCACATGGCATCATATCCTCTGTTGATGTCGATTCCTTTCTCCGAATCGGGGAAGACGAGGGACAGGTTGAGGACCCCCTCATCCAGGACGACGGCCAGCCCTCCTGAGTTCCGGACGATGTAGTGGTACCCGGCTTCTTTTAGCACTTCAAGGGCTTCATCCAGAAATGGAAGCTTCGTGTCCTGGATGCCGAGGACCACGGTCTGGTGGTGGACCCACGAACGGGCAGTGGGGTCTGAGTTTCCTGATCCCGTGACGGTGCATAACGTATCATCCATGGCGAACGACTGCAGGGCACCGAAGACCGGTCCGAGGCTCGATTGATCGATCACCCTCCACCGATCCTGGCGGAGGAGCTCATATACTTTATCTTTCTCCATCATGTTTCTCCTTCGTGTATCTTCGATTTGTCCATTATAGCATAGCGCCCATAAAGCAAAAAAGACCGGTTCCCACGGTGGGAACCGGTCTATCGTTCTTACAGTGCTTGGGCTGCCGTGATGAGGGCAAGCTTGTACACGTCTTCTTCGTTGCAACCGCGTGAAAGGTCGTTCACCGGCGCGTTCAATCCTTGAAGGATCGGTCCAACTGCTTCGAAATTACCAAGGCGTTGAGCAATTTTGTATCCGATATTCCCAGCTTCAAGGCTTGGGAATACGAAGACGTTGGCGTTTCCTTGGATGTCTGCACCTGGAGCCTTTTTCTCTGCAACAGAAGGAACGAATGCTGCATCGAATTGGAATTCTCCGTCCACTGTAATGGAAGGTGCTTTTTCTTTTGCGATGGTTACGGCTTCAACCACTTTTTCTGTTTCAGGTGATTTAGCAGATCCTTTTGTTGAGAAGCTCAACATAGCAACACGAGGATCGATATCGAACATTTCCGCTGTTTTTGCACTTTCGATGGCAATTTCAGCAAGGTCTTGGCTGTCAGGGGAAATATTGATTGCGCAATCTGCAAATACATATTTCTCTTCTTCACGTACCATGATGAAGACGCCGGACGTTTTGCGCACGCCTTCTTTTGTTTTAATGATCTGAAGGGCAGGGCGCACAGTGTCTGCTGTTGAATGAGCCGCTCCGCTTACAAGACCGTGTGCTTGTCCAGTATATACAAGCATGGTTCCGAAGTAGTTTCCATCAAGAAGGATTTTTTTCGCGTCCTCTTCCGTCGCTTTGCCTTTACGGCGTTCCACGAAAGATTTCACTAAGTCGTCCATTCCTGCAAATGTTGCAGGGTCGATGATTTCGCAGCCTTCAAGCTTCACGTTCTGTTCATGTGCTTTCGCTTCGACCTGCTCTTTGTTTCCGATCACGATCGGCGTCAGGATGCCGTCTGCAGCAAGGCGGGAAGCGGCAGTAAGGATGCGCTCGTCAGTACCTTCAGGGAAAACGATCTTCAACTCTTTACCTTTTACTTTATCTGTCAATGTCGCAAATAAATTACTCAATAGAGGAACCTCCTTGATTTATACATATCCAATCTTAGAATACTCTTCTCATAGAGGAATTCAAGGGAAACTCGATTTGGTATCGCTTCCACTATAAAATTCTTTGTTTTCAAAAAACAGCACGCTATTTCTTTACCCGGGAATCTCTATGAATACTCGTATAGTCTGTTCCCGCCTGTTTCCCTTTATCCCTGATTGTGCCATTTTTACGACATTCAAGTATGGGTATGCGCTTTCATTGGTGAAACTATGATATAGTAATGGGTGGATATTGATTAAAGGAGTGATCAAGTTGGCAGAACCGGCACAAACATTGGATGGTTGGTATTCCCTTCATGATTTCCGGGCGATTGATTGGACGACATGGAAGATGCTGTCCAGCGAAGATCGTGCGGAAGCCACTGCGGAATTCCACCGCTTTTTAGATAAGTTGAACAGCACACAAGATGCGAAGGAAGGCAGCCATGCCCTCTACTCGATCGTTGGACAGAAAGCTGATTTCATGCTGATGATCCTGCGTCCTACCATGGAAGAACTGAATGAGCTTGAGAACGAGTTCAACAAGCTGAAGATCGCTGAGTTTACCGTTCCGACCTTCTCATATGTCTCAGTAGTCGAATTGGGTAACTATATGCCTTCAGAAGGTGATCCATATGAAAACCCATATGTGAAAGAGCGACTTTACCCAATCCTTCCGAAGGCGAATCACGTCTGCTTCTATCCGATGGACAAGCGTCGCCAAGGAAACGATAACTGGTATATGCTTCCTATGGAAGACCGTCGCGATATGATGAGAAGCCACGGGATGATCGGCCGTCAATATGCCGGCAAAGTGAAACAGATCATCACGGGCTCTGTCGGTTTCGATGACTACGAATGGGGCGTCACGCTGTTTGCAGATGATGTCCTTCAATTCAAAAAGCTTGTGTACGAAATGCGCTTTGACGAAGTCAGCGCACGTTACGGGGAATTCGGTGCTTTCTATGTAGGGAACCTCCTGCCTGAAGAAAAAATCGAAACGTTCCTGCATGTAAACTAAATCAAACGCGTCCTGGAACCCAGGACGCGTTTTTTCATATGTAAGAAGCTCCCTCCTCCGATAAAAAAGGATTTTCATGAATAATCTCCTTTCTCCCCTCATAGAGTGAATTAGTGAGACAGTCAGGTACCGTAAGCTCCAAAACGGTCCGCAGAGTATAGGAATCAAGATGCTGATTGATGGGCATCTGGAGAATAAAGGGAGGTCAACGCGTTGTCTAATTATCCTAACTATGGGCAAGGACAAGGATTCAACCAGTATAATCCGTATAGTCAGTATGGAGGCCAGCAGAGTCAAGGACAGAACTTCAATATGCCACAAGCAGGGGGAAATTACATCCCTTCCCCGACAAATGCCCCGGCACCATCGTCACAGAATGTTCCGGGCATGCTTCCGATGGAAGAATCGTACATCGAGAACATCCTCCGGTTGAACAAAGGAAAAGTCGCCACGGTCTATACCACATTTGAGAATAATAAAGAATGGAATGCGAAAGTCTTCAAAGGAATCATTGAGGCTGCGGGGAGGGATCATCTCATCCTCACCGATCCCCAGACCGGCATGCGCTATCTTATCCCGATGATCTATTTGGATTACATCACGTTTGATGAAGAAATCGAGTATGAATATCCATATGCTCAAGGGTATACTCCTCGAAGATAATGAAAAAGCCGTCATCCTACGCGGGATGACGGCTTTCCGTTTTACAGATTTTTCGCGGCAAAAATGATCAGGAGCACCCACGCTGCAAGGAAGCTGACTCCTCCAAGTGGAGTGATGGCTCCGAGCACCTTGATTCCTGACAGACTCAATACATACAGGCTTCCTGAGAAAAGAATCGTTCCGACCAGCATCAACCAGCCCGACCATGACAGGAGTGAGCTTGGTGCAAGGTTTCCAAGCATGACCCCGATGATCAGGATCCCGATGGCATGGAACATCTGATATTGAACACCTGTATTCCAGGTTTCAATATATTTGGCGGAAATCTTTCCTTCAAGGGCATGGGCACCGAACGCGCCAAGTGCCACCGATAAGAAAGCATTAATCGCTCCGATGATGATGAATGTCTTCATTGCTCTTCGTCCTTTCTTCAATTGAAGCTTTTATTAGAAATCAAAAAGGGATGAACCATTTGCACCATCATCCGTTTCCAGCGGCTCTTCCTTCTGGATGGTAACCGGCTTGGATATCGGCTCCGGCTGTGGGACATATTGAACGGCTGACTGTTGGAAAACCGCAGATGCTTCCCCCGCCTGCTCTTCGAGGAGCAATTCGCACATCGCCTTGATGGAATAGATGTGTTCCCGGATCTGGCTGGCTTTTTCTGCATTCTTTGCCTTCCCGATCTCCATCTCCATTTTCTTGATTAAAGACTGATGAGGGATATTCATGTTGTCGTACTCCTTTCAACATCCTCATGAATTCGTTTACCTACTCCATAATCCTAATTGTTCGTGATGAAATTAGCAACTGGTCGGACCCTTCCTTTTCTCAACGTATTTCATGCAGGGATGTCCCGAAGATTGCTGGACAACCACAGAAGGCATCAACTTCGTTTTGAAGCCGTAACCCCTGCACCCGCGCGGATGAGCCGGTTCCCAGGTTGTATAAAAATAGGCGCATTGAAAACAGTTCACTTGAGTCGCCTTCGATTTCATTCCTCCACTCCTTTTCTCAACGTTCACAGAATTGTAAGGAACCTACTCCTCACCGGATGTTCCACGTGAAACAAGCTATTCGATACACCAATCGATCTCAGGGATATGATGCTCCTTCAAAAACTGATTGGTCCTGGAATAAGGTTTACTCCCAAAAAATCCGCGATGTGCTGACAGCGGACTCGGATGCGGAGATGTAAGGATGAAATGGACGGATTCGTCGATCAGCTTTTCTTTTGCTTGAGCAGGTTTCCCCCACAAGATGAACACGACCGGCTTTTTTCGATCATTCAACGTTTTGATCACATGATCCGTCAGACGTTCCCATCCTTGGTTCCGGTGAGAGTGCGCTTCCCCGTCTCTCACCGTCAATACTGTATTCAAGAGGAGGACGCCCTCTTTTGCCCATTTCACCAAGGAACCATGCGCCGGCACAGGGCAGCCGATATCGCTTTCAAGTTCCTTGTACATATTCCGGAGGGACGGGGGAATCTTTACCCCTTTCTTCACAGAGAAGCTCAACCCCTCTGCTTGATTCGGCCCGTGATAGGGATCCTGTCCGAGCAGGACCACCTTGACGTCGTCATATGAGGTGTAGTGGAAGGCATTGAAGATATCGAACATGGGCGGGTAGACCGTATGCTCGTCATATTCTTTCTTCAGCCACTCCCTGAGGGATTGGTAATAGTCCTTATTCAACTCACCATCTAACAAATCGGCCCAGTCATTTTGAAAAATCATGCCAGACTCCTTTCTACTCTCTCTATTTGGTTATCTGCTCTTCTACTATAGCTTTATCGCAGAACACCTGTAAATCCACTACTCCCTCCCCTCCTGGAATCAGGATTCTACGATCGCCTGCCAGCGGAGTTCATTTCCACGGACGGCACCCCTGACGTTTAACTCTATGTACAGCGGGAACAGTACTCATAAGAAATCACAATCATTTATTGGAGGTATTCATTCATGTATAAAGTACACACAGTAGAGAACGTAGTCGAAGCGAAGAGAGAAATCGAAATGCTGACCGGCCAAGGGTATACAAAGGACGATATCTTCATATTTGCACATGATAAGAATCGTTCCCAGCATATCACCGATGGGACGGATACTGAATCGGTAGGACTTAAAGAACAAGGCGTATTCGACGCCATCGGGAACCTGTTCCAAAAACGCGGAGACGAGCTGCGCTCCAAGATGAAAGCAGTCGGACTCAATCAGGCAGAAGCTGATACGTATGAGGAAGAACTTGATAAGGGGAAATTAGTCATTGTCGCTTCCAAACACGGAATCGATCACAACCAAGGCGTCCTTTAAACCAGGAGACGAAGAAGACACCGGCCACGGCTGCCGGTGTCTTCTTTTGTATGTAATGAAAATATACAATTTGATATTCCCTATGTGATAGTATATTCTTTAGTCAGACTTTTACATTTACACCCGCACTAATTAGGAGGAATACTACGATGACATTGAAAAAAACACTAACCATTGCTGGTTCTGATACAAGTGGGGGCGCAGGCATCCAGGCGGACCTGAAGACCTTCCAGGAGCACGGCGTTTACGGCATGACCGCCCTTACTACTGTCGTCACGATGGATCCTGCCGATCACTGGCACCACAACGTACACCCCCTTCCGGTAAGCACTCTGGAAGCTCAGCTTGAGACCGTCCTTTCTGTCGGCATCGATGCGATGAAAACCGGGATGCTGGGTACGGTGGAAGTCATCGAGCTTGCGGCAAAAAAAATTGATCAGTACGGCTTGAATAAAGTTGTCATTGATCCGGTGATGGTCTGTAAAGGCGAAGATGAAGTTCTTCACCCTGAAACAACCGACGCTATGAGAGAGCATCTCCTTCAGCGCGCCACGGTGGTGACTCCCAACCTTTTCGAAGCTGGACAGCTTGCCCAGACCGGTCCAATCAAAACCATCGAAGGCATGAAGGAAGCCGCAAAGAAAATCCATGACCTCGGAGCGAAGAACGTAGTCATCAAAGGCGGAAAGCAGCTCGAGCACACAAAAGCCCTGGATCTCTTCTATGATGGAACGGACTTCACCATCCTAGAAGAAGATAAAGTGGATACCACATACAACCACGGAGCAGGCTGCACATTCGCGGCTGCCATCACGGCGAATCTTGCCAATGGCCAGGATGTAAAAGAAGCTGTGACAAATGCAAAATCATTCGTAACAGCTGCCATTAAGCACGGATTTAAGTTGAACGAGTATGTAGGGCCTGTCATGCATGGCGCTTACAATCGATTTGAAAAATAAGAATCACCCAAGAGACCGTTTTGATGCTGTGAGCAGCATCAGGACGGTCTCTTTTTTGTTCCATTGGCCCCTCATACGGATGCAGACGATGCTGGATGGGAATACTAGACTCCGCATATGCGGATTATCAAACAGAGTTTTCGCTTTCGGCCACTAAATTTAGTAAGATAGTACATAATGGTTTTTTCATTATGAGGAGGATATGATATGAAGCCTATTCAATTAGCGGATGTGCAAGGATTGATCAATCAGTTTGCACGTCAAGATATTTATATACATTTAGAGACGACGAACGGTGCCTATGCATCCCACTTCAATGAGAATTTTTTCTCGGCAGGTGCCTACATCCGTAACGCCAAGGTCAATTACGAACATGGGAAAATCGTCGGAGACGGTCCTTTCCGTGTCGGCTTGAAGCTAGAGATCGGTTGGATTTATGCTGAAGGCTTGACCCATTATGAACAAGATGACGCAGGCAGGCTGTTGATGGCCGGACACGGCGCCGATGGAAAACTGGCTGTTGCCCTCGAGATCAGCCCTACCCCATTCAAATAGAATGATTTTGTGATAAAGGAGATTTCAAAAATGGAAAAAGAAAGACAATTACTCGTAATCTTTCCCCATCCCGACGATGAAGCGTTCGGTGTATCCGGAACTATTTCATCTCATGTCAATAACGGAACCCCTGTGACTTATGCATGCCTGACCCTTGGTGAAATGGGCCGTAATTTGGGTAACCCACCCTTTGCCACACGCGAATCCCTTCCTCTCATCCGGAAGAAGGAACTTCAAAAAGCGGCAGAGGTCATGGGAATTCAAGACCTTCGCATGATGGGCTACCGCGATAAGACGGTCGAATTCGAAAATGATGAAAAGCTCGCAAATATGGTGACAGAACTGATTGAAGAGCTCGATCCTTCCCTGATCATCACATTCTACCCTGGCTATTCCGTCCATCCAGACCATGAAGCAACTGCCCGCGCCGTCATCAGGGCCGTACGCCGCCTGCCGAAGGCTTCGCGTCCGAAGCTTCACTGCCTGGCTTTCTCGAACGGATGCGAAAAGGAACTCGGCCAACCGGATATCACGGTCGATATTTCTGCTGTGAAGGAGCAAAAGCTCAACACAATGAGAGCCCATATCTCCCAAACCGCTTGGATGCTGAAAGATTTGGACAAAGGCATCGAGCAAAATGATCCTGAGGCCCTTCGCTGGGTAACCAACGAGCGATTCTGGAGCTATCAGTGGGAAAACGATTCAGTGGAATAACGGTATTACGAATAATACACAACCCCCAAGTCCGGGATTTCAGCGGTCTTGGGGGTTGTTTGCGTTCTTTTTGAGGAGAGATTCCTTGAGATGGAGTCCGGTCCTTTTCCACTGAAGTTAAGTACCCTCCCCTTCAATCCACTTTTAAGTTTTCATGAGGATCCAAATATTTCTATACGCGTGGTGGGCTTTTTTTTTCGTTTGCATAAGAGATGGTATAGGTTTTTTAGTTTCCAGTAAAAACGGGGTGTTTAAACGTGTGTATAAGGCACAGGGACGTTCCTTTCCGCTGCAGGTGCTTGCTTTCCTGCGGGGAGGGCGTCGAGCCTCCTCGTGCCTGCGGGGTCTCGCCACTCCTCCTTTTCCGCTGGAGTCAAGCACCTTCCGCTACAATCCACTCTGTGGTTTTAAACAAGGTGAGATTCCATTTGACTATTATAAGAGTGATGCATATCACTTAAAATATGTTATTGTGTACAAATTTATAGTTATTCATTTGAGTTTAAGTCTGATGAACCGTATCGCATGCTCCTCTACTTACCATCACAATGAAATGATCTTATCTTTCACATGAACAATAGCTACACACCTATAAAAAGCACACAGTGCAGTGCAGCGGAGGCCACCCGACTCCTATGGGAATAGCGGGCAGGGTGAGACCCTGCAGGCGCAGCCGAAGCGGCTCACCGCACGCCCCATGGAAAGCGGGTGGCCGCAGCGAAACGGAACGAACCTTTCTTCCATTCACCTACCAAATGTAAAAAAAGGGTGGGTTCTTCAACCTCTGATCTTTGAAGCAATCCCCCTCCAAAACCGCTCAGTGCAGTGCAGCGTAGGAAGGCCGACTCCCGCGGGAATAGTGGGCAGGTGAGACCCTGCAGGCGCAGGAAAGCGAACGACCGCAGCGGAACGGAACGAACCCTTCCACCCACCAGACTGCCCAAAATGGTTTTCACCCCTCCCCGACAGGGTAACCCTAAAACACAAGGAGGAAAAAACATGACCATCTTTCACAACCAAGCACTGCAAAACCAGCACATCCTCATCACAGGTGCCACAGGAGGCATCGGTTACGAGACGGCCATCGCAGCCATTGAGGCAGGAGCGAACGTCACCGTTACCGGGCGGAACGAAGACAAACTTGCCAAACTTAAAGAATCCGTCCAGTCCCCCAATTCTATCCACGTCTTCCCTGCAGACCTGACCAAGGAGGAAGATCGTCAACAACTCATCTCCCATGCAATCGAAGCATTCGGTCCGATTACCGGGCTGGTCAATTCTGCAGGAGTCGGGGGCGGCGATCTTGTTGAGAAACTCTCCGATGAAGATATGCGCAACATCATGGAGCTTAACTACTTTTCCCTCGTCGCCCTCACCCAGGACGTGTATCACGGTATGAAGGAACATGGGGAAGGGTCCATCGTCAATCTATCATCCCTTTCCGGCTTACGGGGAACACACGGCAACAGCGCCTACAGTGCATCCAAGTTCGCTGTCACTGGCTTCACCCAGGCATTTGCCCATGAAGCCATCGAGCACGGCGTGAGAGTCAATGCGGTGTGTCCAGGCTATGTTGATACCGAGATGGGGCGGGAAGCCATCGCCTCAAAAGGTAAACGGGAAAACCGCACATATGAAGAGCAACTGGAAGTCGCTAAGTCTGGAATTCCATCCAACCGCCTGACTTCTCCACGCGAAGTAGCAAACGTCATCCTTTTCCTTCTAAGCGATGCCGCCTTCAATGTGATAGGCGAATCTATGAAGATCTCAGGCGGAAGCGTCATGAGATGATAAAAAAGGAAGCCGCCGATTGCTTCGGCGGCTTCTATCATTGTTCGTTTTTGATCTTTTCTTTAAGCTCCTCGATGTATTTCTGTTTTTCTTTTTCATTTTTCAGCGTGTCGGCGTTTTTATCTTTTATATAGTCCTGCAGTGCTTTCTCAATGTCTTCTTTCGTGGCATTCTCAGGGATCTTGCCTGATTCTTTCAGCGTTTTGATGATCTGTTCATCGTTGGCTATTATATCCAAATGTTCAACACCCTTTTCTGCCTCGGGAACGACGGTTTCTTCTGCATCGTCCTTCGGCTTTTCTTTAGATGACCCATCTGTACCACATCCGCCCAAGATGACGGCCAGAACCATGACACCTGACAGGATTAAGCGTGTTTTCATGCAACCACTCCCTTTCAAAGGACTGTCTAGTACTCTTCTACTTTCCAAGTGAAAAAGCCTTCTTCCTGGGAAAAGAAATAAAATTAGTGCCATCCTCACTTTCAGGTGATGCCTGAATATGGTTTAATTAGTAGTACATTGGTATGAATCGCGAATGCCAGGTTGTTTTTTTATAACGATTTTATTCTTTAAATAGTAAAAGGCGAGATTTCTCTCTCTTTTTTTTTACTACAAAACCGAACATACGTTCTAATGGTGGTGAAAAAAATGGACACATTGATGACCCGGTTTTTCAAGCATTATCCTCATCTGAAGCATAACAAAGCAGTTGATTCGTTTATCAGCAAGCAGGAAAACAGAATATTGATCGAACAGTTCCTCCAGGAGCCGAACGCCGAAAGGGAATACGAATTGAACGAAGCATTCAAGTCCCATTATTTTGATATCCGTTTTACGGCCTATGTGAGTTCCTCCCTGTATTTCCATAGTGTGAATTTTGATAAGAAGCATCGGACGTATTCCGAGCGTCATCCTCTCTCTCTCGATAAGAAAACCGATCAGGGGGACGGGCAGGCGTTCATCGATCTGGTTCCCGATCAATCGGACAGCCTGTCACCATTCATGAATTACTCGACACTGGCAGAATGCCTGGAGGACGCCGATCTTCTCGCAGGCTACAGAACACTTACAGAGAGGCAGCAAAGGATTCTTGACCTCGCTTACGTCCAGGAATGGAGCGATACGGAAATCGCAAAGAGGATGGGGGTATCCCAGCAGGCCATATCCAAGAGCCATAAAAAGGCATTGAATGCATTACGAATCCTATTACAGAAGAAGGAGTAGATGCAATGGGCGCACTTTATGAAATGGTAAAAGAAGCACAGGCTACCGGTGAATATGAAACACAGGTGATTACGACATTCGAACCGAAAATCAAGAAATCCCTCTACATGACCCGTGCTGAGAACCGTGATGATCTCGAGCAGGAGCTTAAAATCAAGATTATTCACTATGTGAGGGAATATTCGATGGACCGCATTCCAGGACTATTTGATTTGAAGTAAAGATAACGTTTAACCGGCTGAATCCAGCCGGTTTTTTTATGCCTTGTTTTCGTGGATTTTTCCAGGGGGGTTGTAGTTTTATTCCCTTCCCTTTCTTTAGTAAGTGTAAGGCAAACGAAACGGTCGCGATGAGGTTGGGATGACTTCAATCGCCGTGCCGCATCCCTTTGGTTTGTCTCTTACCATTCATATCATAGGGAGAGATGTTACATGAACTGGACAAGGACAATGAAGCAAGGTGACTCTGGTAACGATGTTCGAGAATTGCAAATCCGAGTGGCAGGCTGGGCGGCCGCCTCGCCGGCAAAGACTCATGTGGCCGTTGATGGCGTATTCGGTGCAGGGACTGCAGCTGCCGTCAAGCGATTCCAAAGCGCTTATGGTCTGACAGCAGACGGCGTTGCCGGTCCTCAGAGTCATACTCAATTGAACGCACTGGAAGCAAGTGACGGATCGACTGCTCACTTCAACTTCTCTGAATTTTATTCCAAGGACGGAAGCACCTTCAATGGAGGGAACGTCGGATCCACACAGGTCAGGGAGAATATCCGCCGCCTCATGTACAAGCTCGAAGCACTTCGCAAAAAGCTCGGCAACCCTCCTGTCACCATCAACTCAGGATTCCGAAGCATCAGTCATAACCGCAGTGTGGGAGGAGCCTCCAATTCACAGCACACCTACGGAATCGCAGCGGATATCAACCCTTCCGGAAAGACCCCTTCCCAGGTGGCGGAAGTGGCCAAAACATGCGGATTCAGCGGAATCATCAAATACAATACGTTCCTGCACGTCGACAGCCGCGCGGAATACTCATACGGCGCCCAAACCTACTACTGGGCTTAAATCAATCTAAAAAACAGGAGGAATACCATTATGCCAATCATCGTACTAGACCCGGGACACGGCGGCTCTGATCCAGGAGCTGTCGGGAACGGTCTTCAGGAAAAGAATCTTGCTTTAACGATCGGACTTAAAGTGAAAGCCTATCTCGAATCCAATTATGGCGCGGATGTCCGCATGACCCGCTCCACGGATGTCTTTATCGAATTATCTCAGCGGTCCGCTTTTGCCAATGGACTCGGTGCTTCTTACTTTGTCTCTCTTCACCATAATGCAGGCGGCGGAACCGGGTTTGAAAGCTTCGTCTATACCGGCACGAGAGAAACTGAAACCGGTCGCAGGCAGGATGTCGTTCATTCTGAGATCATGAAGTTCTATTCCCAGTATGGTCTTCGTGACCGCGGCAAGAAGGTAGCTAACTTCGCCGTACTTCGTGGAACGTCCATGCCGGCCATCCTTCTCGAGAATCTGTTCATGGACAGCGTGAATGACACGAATCTATTAAAAAGTGCATCGTTCATCCAGGGATTATCGAATGCCATCGGCCTTGGCATTGCCAAAGCACTTAATCTGTAAATCCAGGGCGGGCTTCCCGCCCGCTTTCTTATAAGGAGGAATGATCATGGATTATTCTGTGTTCGTCCAATTGCTCGGTAACTTCGGATTCCCGATCGCCGTCACCCTTTTCCTGCTCGTTAAATTGGAGAAGAAGCTTGAGCAGTTGGAGCAGGCCATTCAGGCCCTGTCCCAGACTTTCTCCAAAGAAGACAGGCAGTAAGGAGGTTCATGAATGTGATATCATATGTATCCAATTTGGTCGCCATCGGGATCGGCATGGTGGGGATCGGACTTTGGTTGAGTCAGTTCCATGCATGGATGGCTGTGCTGCTTCTGATCGGAAGCGTACTGATGTTAAGAATGGATAAGAAGGGTTGAGCCCCGGGGCTCTGCCCTTTTTTTGTTGCAAAAAAAAGAGACCTGAACGGCCTCTTTATCTATTGCTTCCCTTCAATGGTGGAAAGGTCCACTTTATACAGTTTGTCATCCTGCTCTCGCGGGATGCCCCTTCCGTCCGTATTATTCGTTGTGAAGTAGAGGGTTTCCCCGTCTATATGGACATCACGGATCCGGCCGAAGCCATCCAGCAGATCGGTGACCTCTTTGGTGTCCGGGTCGAACTGCTTGATGCTCTGCCCTGCAAGGCTTGCAAACAGTAGCTTCCCTTCACTGAAGTCGGCTCCCGACGGGGCCCAAGATGGCTCCCCTGAATGAGCAAGAGGGGGAATGGTGCCTTTCTTTTCTTCGTCACCCGTTACATCCGGCCAGCCGTAGTTGGCGCCTTTTTCAATCCGATTGACCTCATCATAGCCTTTTGGGCCATGTTCTGTTGCATAGAGCGTTTCCCCATCCCATGCAAGGCCCTGGGGATTACGATGTCCGTAACTATACAGATAGCTATCGGAAGGATTGTCGTCCGGGGTGCTTCCGTCGAGATTCATCCTCAGGATCTTCCCGCCAAGGTATCCAGGGTCCTGAGCCTTCTCGTCATTAGTGGCATCCCCCGTGGTGATATAAAGCTTTTCATCCGGTCCGATTTCGAGGCGCCCCCCATGATGGAACTGGCCGCTCGGAATACGGTCTAAAAGGACGTTCTTCTCGTTCCAGGATTGATCCTTCCTTTCAAGAAGGACAACCCTGTTATAGGGAGAGTCGCCGTCATCATAGGTGTAATAGGCATACGCTTGCTGATTTTGAGCAAAGTCCGGATGAAGGACAAAGCCTAACAGACCTGCTTCAGGGTTGTCCGATAACGGTTTTTCCAAGGAAACGTCCATCTTCATCTTTCTTCCCGTCCTGTACTTCTACGATGGAACCCGTCCTCTCGGTTACATAAAGCGTCTCTCCGTCTTGGTCGATGGACCAGGGGATGGAGAGCGGCATCGGCTACGACTTCATATTCAACGCTTGGTTTTTCGACTGATGCATGTTCTTCCTGCTGTTTTTCCTCCTGATCGGCACATCCCGCTATCAGGACCAAGCTGAAGATGATCCATATGAATGGATGTTTCATGCATTCAGCTCCCTTTATGATTTTTCACCAGTATAGCCTGTTTTTCTTCATTTCAGTCCTGTTCCGACTGCTCCATTGCGTCCAGGATTGCTTTTGCCACACCATCTTCACGGTTAGTAGCCGTCACATGGGAACAGAATTCCTTCACTTCAGGGAGGCCATTCCCCATGGCGACCGGACGACCCACAACCTTCATCATGGACAGGTCGTTCAAATTATCCCCTATGGCCATGGCGTCTTTCACATTCAACCCTTTTGATGATAATACTTTTTCAAGGGCTACCCCTTTTTGTGCGTGGACGCTATTGATCTCAAGGTTGTTCTTACCTGAAGAGCTGACGGCAAGATCCTTCAGTTCTGCCAGCACAGATTGGGCCTGCTGAAGCTTTTCCCGATCTTTGGAGAATACGAGGAATTTGAAGACAAGATGCTCCGAATCTTCGAAAAGGACTTCATAATCCTCCACGACGTTGATGCGACCTTCGTCGTACCTTTCCTTCGCAGCCTGCCTCACCTGTGCTTCTGATACGTCGGGATTCGATGTCTTGAAGATGTCGATGATGAGATCGATCCCCTTCTCATAATCTTCTGTGTATGTACCCTGATTCGTATACACCTCAAAATAGATACCGAGCTCGTTCAGTTCTGCCGCGATTTGCCTCGAACGATCATCCTCGATGCCCGCCTGATAGACGATTTCCCCATCAGCATCCCGGACCTCGGCTCCATTGGCACAGATGATATCGCAGTCGATCCCTGCCTCTTTCACAACATAGGAGGCTTCTTCGTAAGAGCGGCCCGTTGCCACAATCACTTCGATTCCAGCTTGTTGGGCTTTCAGGATCGCCTCTTTATTCCCTTCGCTGATTTCTTGTTTTTCATTCAATAATGTTCCATCCATATCGCTTGCTATGCTTGTAATCATTGGTCAGACACCTTTCTTTCAGGAAAATATTCTTAATTAGGTCATTGTATCATGAACCGCTATCATTTATTAGTTTGCACCACTCCACTTGAAGAAAACCCTTTGAATGAAAGGGTTTTCATTCTCTTTTATAGAACTAAGTAAGGATATCAACTATTTACCTAGCCAAAAGGAGTGACATTCATTGAAGAAACTCACCGCCCTCTCAAACCGAATCATGCAACGCTACCTTCCAGATCCGTTCTTATTCGTCATCATTCTTACCCTGTTTGTTTTTGCTGCTGGAATCATTTTTACAAAGAGCTCACCCGTCGACATGATTCAATACTGGGGTGAAGGCTTTTGGGGGCTTCTAGCCTTTTCCATGCAAATGGTCCTTGTACTCGTGACAGGGTATGTACTGGCAAGCAGCCCCTTGTTCAAACGACTGCTAGGCTATCTTGCTTCTCTTGCAAAATCACCCGGGTCGGCCATCATCATCGTGACCCTCGTCTCCCTCGCAGCGAGCTGGATCAACTGGGGATTCGGCCTGGTCATCGGCGCACTGTTTGCAAAAGAATTGGCCAAACGGGTCAAAGGAGTTGATTACCGGCTCCTCATCGCAAGCGCATACTCCGGATTTGTGGTATGGCATGGTGGATTTTCCGGTTCCATCCCTTTATCGATTGCGACAGCGGGCCATCCATTTGAAGACAAGATGGGCGTGATCCCGACAAGTGAAACGATGTTTGCGGCCTTCAATATCTTTATTGTTGTCGCCCTCTTCATCATTCTTCCCATCGCTAACCGGCTCCTTATGCCATCAAAGGAAGATACCGTTACTGTTGATCCATCCTTGTTCAATGAATCTGCAGCCACCGTGGAAGTGGTCGATCGTACTCCCGCCGAACGCCTGGAGAACAGCTCGATCCTTTCGGTCATCATATCTCTTCTTGGAATAGGGTTCATCGTCTACTATTTCATCAATAATGGCTTCGCGCTGAACTTGGATATCGTCAATTTCCTCTTCTTGTTCCTTGGCATCCTCTTCCACGGGACCCCTAAAAGCTACCTTGACTCCGTGCAGGAAGCCATCAAAGGGGCAAGCGGCATCGTCATCCAATTCCCGTTCTATGCGGGGATCATGGGCATGATGGGGGCTTCGGGATTGGCCGTCCTCGTTTCCGAAGTCTTCGTTTCCATTGCAAATGATACAACTTTTTATTTCTTCGCTTTCCTTTCAGCAGGGATTGTCAATTTCTTCGTCCCATCTGGAGGCGGTCAGTGGGCCGTACAGGCACCCATCATGCTTGATGCGGCACAGGCCCTCAATGCTTCGATTCCCAAGACGGCCATGGCTGTGGCGTGGGGTGATGCCTGGACGAACCTCATCCAGCCGTTCTGGGCCCTGCCGGCTCTTGCCATCGCCGGGCTTAAGGCGAAGGATATCATGGGCTTTTGTGTTCTGATCTTGATTGTGAGCGGCGTCGTCATTTCCGTCGGACTACTGATTTTATAAATACACACAAAAAAGGCTGTTCTCATCTGATGAGCAGCCTTTTACCTATTATTTACGAGATTCGGTGAAAATTACATTTCACTCTCTCTTCTTCTCAATAGCTCCACTTCCAACATCTCGATGAATTCTTCTTCCAGTCCTTCTTTTTGTGCCATTCTATGGACGTTGGTTAATTGCTCTTCAGTAAGTAATGTTAGTGATTGCATCTACTACACTCCTGACTAACCTAGTTATTGATTCCTTTTACCCTTTTTTTATTCTATTAAACCTATTTCTCAAAAAAATATAAAATATTTCCTTTTACTACTTCTTTTACCGGCTGAGATGGAATTTGAATCTGTCTTTAAAAAGAGTTGAAATGAAAGAAACATGGGTTAGAATAGTATTGTAAGCGCTATCTTAAGCCAAGTTTAACCAACGCAATACAATTTCTTTATAGGTTGTTTATTGTAGAATCTTTTTGGGAAGATAATCAAAGGCATCTATTGTTAACCAGTTTGCAGTAGAGTATGGACAATTAAATATGTATGCATTAGAATGAATAATGTTTCATTTTTCGTTATTACTTTTTTGAGGTGAACCTATGAATCCGCAACAACGATTTACACTCGGACAACAGCTACGTTTTATCATTCCCTCTCTGTTGGGAATTTTATTATTTATAGTTCCTTTACCCGTCGATGGTGAAGTGACGATCCCGATTGCCGTCCTATCGAATGGACTTCTTGATGTAATCGGTCCCGTGATCCCTTACATCATGACCATCCTCATCGCCTTGACAATCATCGGGACGTTCATCACCAAGGCTTTTAAACCGGCGCTCATCATGGACTCACCGTTTTTCAAAACGCTGTTCAATGTTACGCCCGTCTGGTTCGTGATCAGGATCGTCGGCGGCATCTATGCTGTCATGACCCTTTTCCAGTTAGGGCCAAAGTGGATATGGTCAGAAGACACCGGTGGACTGCTCCTGAGCTCGGATGGGCTGATTTCCATCCTGTTCTGCGTCTTTTTATTTGCCGGACTCCTTCTACCCTTACTGTTGAACTTTGGTCTTCTTGAGTTTTTCGGCTCGATCCTTACAAAGGTCATGAGGCCGATCTTCAATCTGCCCGGCCGCTCCTCCATCGACTGTCTGGCTTCATGGCTCGGCGACGGAACCATTGGGGTCTTGCTGACAAGCAAGCAGTACGAGGAGGGCTTCTATACGAAGCGGGAAGCAGCGGTGATCGGGACGACATTTTCTGTTGTTTCCATCACCTTCTGCCTGGTTGTCATTTCGACGGTCAACCTAAGTGAATTCTTCTTCCCGTTCTATCTAACGGTTACGTTCTCAGGCCTCGTTGCAGCTATCATCTTGCCGCGGATCCCGCCTTTGTCCCGCAAGCCTGATACGTATTTCAACGATCAGGAAGGGAAGGACACAGCGGAAACCATTCCTGAGGGATATACCCGTGCAGGCTATGGATATGAACAGGCTGTCCTTCAGGCAAAGAAGAACAACAGTGTGTCAAAATTCATTACTGATGGCATGAAGAATGTACTGGATATGTGGATGGGCGTAGCCCCGATCGTCATGGCCATCGGAACGACGGCACTCATCGTAGCGGAGAACACAAAGTTCTTTGAATGGATCGGCATCCCCTTCATCCCGGTACTCGACCTCCTTCAAATACCTGAAGCAGCAGAGGCTTCGAAGACGATCCTGGTCGGATTTGCGGATATGTTCCTCCCTACCATTTTCGGTGCCGGCATCGAAAGCGAGATGACCCGGTTCATCATCGCATGCCTGTCCGTCACACAGCTGATTTACCTGTCAGAAGTCGGCGGACTCCTTCTAGGATCGAAAATCCCTGTCTCCTTCTGGAATCTGGTGGTCATCTTCCTTCAACGGACGATTTTGACTCTACTCATCATCGTCGGAATTGCCCATCTCTTATTCTGACCTATACGAAAGGAGTACCCGGAACGGACCGGGTACTCCTTTTTTTATGCTGGAAGGTTACTCCCCTTCCTTACTTCAAGCACCATCTGTCGAACTGCTCCTGAAGTGCTGGAAGAGTCAATTCTCTTGTAGAAGCAATCGGCCAGTCTGCGCTATTCATGAAGGGATCGCTGCCGACCCCTACCGTGAACATCCCTGTCTCGAGAAGGCCTCTTAATCCAGCTTCCCCGTCTTCGATCCCGACACACCTTGCTTCTTCGACTCCTAGCAGGTCCACCGCCTTCAGGAAGATCTCGGGATCGGGCTTCCCCCTGGTAAGGGAAAGTGGGTCGATAGTGGATTCAAATGCCCAAGAAAGTCCGGTTTTCTTCAGTACCTCCGGTGCGTTCCGGCTGGATGAGGCAACAGCCATCCGGATTCCATGCTCCTTTAGTTCCTTCAGGAAAGATTCCATACCCGGGAGGACATGATCAGGCGTCAGGTTAGCCATCAGCTGCAGGTAGCGTTGATTCCGCTCCTCGGCCAGCCGGATTTCCAGATCTTCATCAATCTTCATACCCGCTTCCTGCCAGACGGTACGGATGGTCTCCCTCCTGCTGATTCCCTTCAGCCTATTATTCTGTTCCCATGTATAGTGGATTCCGAATGGAAGCAGGATATCCCTGGTCGCTTCGTAATAAAGGGGCATCGTATCCGTCAGGACACCATCCATATCGAAAATGACTGCTTCGATCGTTTTCATCGTCAACCTCAACCTCCTGTAAAAGAATTGAAAAGCCTGCCATCATGGTGCTGACGGCAGGCGTGCATGGATGGGGAATCCGATTGTGACACGGGTCCCTTCCCCCACTTCTGATTCAATTTTCAAACTTCCTTTATGACCTTCGATAATTTTTTGACTGATGGTGAGACCAAGGCCCATGCCTTTTTCCTTGAGGGTGAAGAAAGGTTCTCCGAGCCGTTCAAGCCTGTCTGCAGGAATGCCTGCTCCCTGATCCTGTACGGTGATCAGTATCTCTTCCTCCAAGCAGTGGGCCTTGATGGTGATAAGCCCCTCATCCATGGCCTCGATCGCATTCTTCGTGATGTTGATCACGACTTGTATGCACTGATTCCGGTCCCCGATGATCTCAATCGGCTCTTGGGGCAGGTCCACTTTCAGATTGATCCCTTTCATCAGTGCCTCATGTCCCATCACTTTGCCGACGTAGTCCAGCACTTCCCTTATATCGAACGGACGTGATTCCTTCAGATGCGGTTTCGACAAAATGAGGAGCTCCCCGACAATCTGATTGATGCGGTCCATCTCGTCGCTCATGATGGTTAAATACCGGTCTGAAACATGTTCGTTTTCCTCCAACAGCTGGATGAATCCTTTGATGCTGGTCAGGGGGTTGCGGATTTCATGGGCGATGCCGGCAGCAAGCTCACCTACGACGGACAGCTTTTCATTTCGAAGAAGCATCTCTTCAGCTACCTTTTGCTGGGTAATATCCCTGCCGATGATGACCAGACCCTTTCTTTCTCCAGTTGAATGAAACAGTGGAACCTTTATGACATCGAAGGTCTTATGCTCACCGGAAGGCAGGAGAAAGCTCTCTTCGCAGCGGGTCCCTTCTTCATCCCAGGCCTTTTCATCTGATTCAATACAGAAATCGAATGCGTCCTTGAAGAAAGGAACCAGCTCTCCCAGCTCCCCGTCGGTCTTTCCGATATAATCGATGCCTTCCAGGTTATAAAGCTCCCTCCCAAACTGGTTGACTTTCATCCACCTTCCTTCTCCATCCTTGAAGGATATAAAATCCGGCAGGGAGTGGAGGAGGGTGGAGAGCTGATTCTCTTCCTCCAGGAGGGTTTCGTGGGCAGAAGAAAACGTAAGGGCTTTCTTAATAGATTGAGAGAGTAAACCCATACTGATGCACGCGACTACGGGAATAGCCACCATAAGGGCCACCCCCTCAAGAACAAACACCATGATCATAGCGGAGAGGAACAGCACCGCTGACAGGACCAGTCGCGTAATGATATAAGAAATGTCATGTGAGCGCACGTACCTTCCTCTCCTTTCACATTAAAATAGATTGAACATATACGGTCCGATAAGTGATATATATAGAAGGATATAGGTTCCCATGAAGTAAAATACTCCGGCAAACGGACCCCACTCCTCATTTCTACCAAATTTCCAGACAAGGGCCGTCAGTAAGCTGATTACAATCATTACTGCAAAGCCACTTCCGCTGAAGCTCAAGAAATCGGGAGCGACCTGGTAATAATAATCCCCCATCGCTTTCCCTGTATAGGTGAACGGCATGATCAAAAAGATCAAGATTGTCACATACTCCGCTATGCTGATGCCTTCCCTTTCAAATACATTCGGTTTGAAGATATTCAAGAGAATCAGGATAAAGAGGGAGGGAAGCACCCAGTAGAATGAGGTGAGTCCTGTCACCAAACTTGAAAATAGCATAAGCGTCCCATTGAGTAAAGCCTCTTTGACGGATGCTTTTGTCCAGTGCAGACTCGATTTGATCACCTCATCATTCTGCGAGGTACCATATAGTTCATATGTACCACCATTGTAATTGAACCAAACCACTTCATTGTCTGATAATGGAAGAGGTGATTGTGTCAAATGTCTCGTGGTGTTCAAGCGGAAAGCCTGATAAGAACCACCTTCATTCGGAATTGCCTTATACAGGGCGATCGCATTGAAATCTCCGATGTCCTGCCCCTCTGCAGTGAGTAACAATGTGGCTTTGCCATCGATCTCTGCCAGTTGAATATCGCCCGGAGACTCCAGGTCAAGCCCATTGTCTGCGTTGACGAATCGGACCTTTTCCGGCTTTAGAAGCTCGTCGCCCACCTTATCCACAGGCAGGTTCACCTTGTATGTTGCCATGGTCAATTGCCCTTGTGAGCGTGCTGTTTCACTGTAGAACAACGTCAGTTGATCATCTGCTATCTCATACGTCGCATTTTCAACCTGCTTGCTCGAGTTTTTCTCTAAAAGCAGAAAAGGGGCGCTTACCCGATGCTCTCTATCAATATAGTGGAATTGCACATGCGTATCATCTGCTTTGGTCTGAACAATGGCATCCCCATCTTTTCCGATGGTCACCTGATCGATTTCCTGTTGAAATGAATGAAGTTTCGTTGCATCCTTTGTGAGAGGGTCCAGTTCATAGAGCGTGCCACCCGTCCAATAATAAACGCTGGTTTCATTCGTTTGAAGGCCTGTGACCCCTTCTGATAAGACGGAATTCTCCCCGCCTTCATGGGACAATAATTTATTATCTTCATAGTAGATAACGTTCTTGCCATCGGTCCAATAAGGGTAGCTGCCGGAAACATCGACGTCCAGCGTCTGCTTCTCCTCGACCCGCAGTCCTTCCTTGACGGTAAGCCCCTGGATCTCTCCTCCACTCGAGATGAAGAAATCGTCGCTTCCTCTGAATAATTGCGGCCTGTCCTTAAATGATTGATCAAGGGATACCGAACGGCTCCAATCCTTCTGAGGAGGCTCTTTCACCTTCAATAACTGATGGAGGAACATCCCTCCGATCAAGAGGAGAACCAATGCCATCGGAATCCCCCATACCTTCAGCTTTTCTTTCATTATTCATTCCCCCGCTTTACAAGCATGTTCTCTCTATACACTTCTGAATTTTAGCACAATTAGTGCCTATATTCACTTATTTTTCCATATTAAGGTATAAAATAGAGAGTAAGGGCTATATTACATATACCACATCTCCTATACTATGTCGAAAAAAATCCGCTCCCTATTCATATCGGAGCGGATTTCCTTTTCTTATATTCTTTTTTCGTCTTTCAGCTTATGAAGCATATCGGCTGTCATCTTTGGCAGATCGTATTTGCAGCTGAATCCCCATTCTTTCACAGCCGCAGAAGAATCGATAGCATCCGGCCAGCTTTCAGCGATGGCCTGCCTGACGGGATCGACCTGATAGTTAATCTTGAAGTCAGGCTGATGAACCTGGATGGCCTTCTCAAAATGCTCAGGCGCAGCACTCATGGCACTCACATTGAAAGAATTGCGGTGGATGAGCTTCGATCCATCCGCTTCCATCAAATTGATAATGGCATCAAGGGCGTCCGGCATATACATCATATCCATGAAGGTGCCCTCACCGATATAAGAAGTGTACCGATTGTGCTTGATGGCTTCATAGTAGATTTCTACTGCATAATCCGTCGTTCCTCCACCCGGAAGCGTTTCGTATGAGATCAATCCGGGGAAGCGCAGCCCCCTGGTGTCCACACCGAATTTCGTGAAATAATAATCCGACAATAATTCACCGGACACTTTATTCACCCCGTACATCGTCGTCGGTCGCATGATGGTATCCTGCGGTGTCGCCTTTTTAGGGGTACTTGGACCGAATGCTCCGATCGAACTTGGGGTGAAGAATTGACAATCCAATTCCCTAGCCGTTTCGAGGGCATTGACGAGTCCTCCCATATTCAAGTTCCATGCAAGAAGCGGCTTAGCTTCAGCTGTAGCCGACAATAGAGCGGCAAGATGGATGATGGTATCAACCTTGTTCGTCTTGGCTAGCTCGAACATGCGCTTTTCATCGGTTACATCCAGCTGGGCGAAGGGTCCTCCGGTCACGACGGGACTGTCGGTTTCCCTGATGTCTGTTGCCAATACGTTATCCGCGCCGTAGACCTCGCGGAGACGCGTCGTCAGTTCCGATCCAATCTGTCCCAACGCACCGGTGACAAGAATCTTTTTCATCTTAGTTCCTCCTGTATATCATTGATGATGAGGGAATTAAAGGATCCCCAGCTCTTTTCCTACTTTTTCATACGCTTCTACCGCTTGATCAAGCATCTCTTTCGTATGGGCTGCCGATGGCATATTCCGTACCCGGCCCGTTCCGCGGGGCACGGTAGGGAATACGATGGATTTCGCATAAACCCCTTCTTCATACAGGCGTTTACTGAAATTCTGAGTATCCTGCTCATCACCGATGATGACAGGAGTGATCGGAGTTTCAGATTTCCCGATATCAAAGCCAAGCCCTGAAAGTTTTTCCTTGAGATAGGCACTGTTTTCCCACATTTTATCCTGCAGTTCCGTGCTAGTCATCAACAAGTCCAGCGCTTCCGTACACGCAGTCACATCCGCAGGTGTCAGGGAAGTGGAGAATAGGAACGGGCGGGATCGCACTTTCAACCAGTCGATCAGGTTTTGCGTACCAGCCACATAGCCACCGACTACCCCGATGGCTTTCGACAGTGTCCCCATTTGGAAATCGACTTTATGAGAAAGACCGAAATGCTTCACCGTACCAGCACCTTTACCAAGAACGCCGGAACCATGGGCATCGTCCACATAAGTCATGATATCGAATTCCTCTGCAATCTCGACGATTTCAGGTAGCTTGCACACATCCCCGTCCATGGAGAAGACCCCATCCGTGATGATCATGATTTTGGCGTAAAGACCGGATTCTTTGGCTTCCTTCGCCTTGGCACGCAAATCTTCCATATCCGAGTGGTTGAATCGGATGATCTTGGCACGGGACAGACGGCATCCGTCGATAATGGAAGCATGGTTTAATTCATCGGAAAGAATGGCATCATGTTTATCCATGACCGCAGAAATGGCTGCCATATTGCAATTGAAGCCCGATTGATAAGCGATGGCCGCTTCGGTTCCCTTGAATTCAGCAAGCTTTTCTTCCAGTTTCACGTGAAGGTCAAGCGTTCCATTGATTGTCCGGACAGCACCTGCTCCGACACCATATTCTTTCACCGCTTCAATGGCCACCTTTTTCAAGCGCTCATCTGTTGCAAGTCCTAGATAATTATTGGAAGAGAGATTCACAAGCTTCTTGCCTTTAATCGTAATGACGGGTCCGTTTGCCCCTTCCAACGGATCGATCTCATTATAAAGACCTTTTGATTTTAGATCCTGCAGATTGTCCTGTAGAAAATGGTCCAGGGTTTTACTTGTCATCTTTGTGACCTCCTTGTTTATGTAAGCGTTTTATAGACAATTGTACACTCCAGAAAGACAGTGGTTGGTATAATGTTAGCATTTTTCGTACTGTTTCACACAGATTAGTTTAACATGTTTCTCCATGATGGACAAAATAATTCTTGCGAAAATGGTTGATTCTCTGTCTCTGATGATGTCTCTAGTATGCGGTTGGCCAATCAAATTGATTCCTATAAAAAAAGAAGCTGGCCCTAAGGCCCGCTTCTTGATGATCAATGCTTTTTCTTTGGTTTTTTCTTATCTTTCAATTTGACTTCATACGTGAAATCGACCGGGTTTTTATCGTGAGGCGGAGCTGCATAGGAAGTAATCATATAGTTACTTCCATCCTTGAAGAGCTGTCGAAGCTTCAAGGCATTGGTTTCCGTCACATTGAACGGGTCGACCTGAATGACTTTATACTTGGTTTTCGGGTTCTTTTTGTTGCCTACCTGTTTCTCATTGATGAACGTGACCGTATATTCCACGTACTCTCCAAGGATTTCCGCTTTCGATTTGAATACGTCCAGATTGGATCCGTCCTGCCTGAAGCCGATTTCTGGGATCTCGATATTATCAATGAACCAGCCGGAGTCATTATAGCCCCAGTCCGTCAGATAGCGGAAGGAGACCAGGATATCCTTACCGGCGTATTGGCTCAAATCAAATGTTTCTTTTTGCCAGTCTTCATAGTGACCAGTGAAGCCCGGGACATTATCTTTAATCTTAGGATATCCCTGTCCGTCGACATCCGAACGGGTATTTTCATTTTCAAGGGATGTCCAGGTCTTCCCATTATCTTCAGAAACTTGGACCATGGCGTAATCCCACGCTTCTTCAATATCGATGAAATTATCGAAGGTGAGAGTGGCTTTATCCACTTTTGACAGATCTGCTTCTAACACGATAGCACTGTCCAGTTCGTCTCCTTCATTAGCCCATAGGACTTTGTTGCCCGACCCTTTGGGATCATCAACGCTTTCCCATTTGACTGGAAGGAAGTCCACTCCATCAAAATTGATCGTGTCGACCTTCCCTTTGAAATCAAGCTCTTTGAAGTCCCCTCCCCATGCAGGGACCCCTTCTTTTTCATACTCGAGTGCTTTCTCATAATCGACAGTCTTGCCTCGCTTCGTGCCTTTACTGTCGACAGGAAGATCCCTCAAATCGATGCTGTCGAAATCATACTTGCTTCCAGATCCATCATCGATGGCGAGGGCCGTAATGAAGTGTTGATAGAGGGTGGTGAAGTCCTCCTTCGCTCCATACTCCTTCAGCATGTGATCGACACTTTCGATGCCATGCGTTTCGTCAGTGGCAAGATCCCTGATGAATTCCTGCCCATACTTATCGTACATATAGAGAGTGAAGAGATAGACCTGACCATAGTCTGCAATCGTCTCCGGTCCTGTTGCCGCACTACGATGTTCATCCCAGTTCACCAAGGAGTTTTCCGGGTGATCAAGATAGAAGTTCACAGAACCCTCGTTGGATCCGTACCCTCCAAGGAATTCGGAGAAGGTTGACATCCCTTCATTCAGCCATGTCTCTTCAGCCGGGTCATTATCGGCATGGATCAAATGCTGAAGCTCATGGATGGTCGTACCGAAGAACGTATTCTCAAGCCTGGTTTCCCAGCTGTTCGTATCAATCGTGATGATGTTCCGGTCCGTATAGTTTTCAAGGGTCTGCCAGAAGAATCCTGCCACGAAGAACGGATAGCTGGGATCGTAGTAGCCGTCATCCTTGATGTTGTCGACCAGCATGATCACCTTGTCACTGCCCTCGTAATAGTTATCAGGCAGTCCGACCATTTCTGGAACGGTCGCATTTGATCCATCCAGTTTATCCGGCATGCCGAAGAAATCCGTTGCAGTCGGATAGATATTTGAATCGAACTCATCCCTCATCTTATCTACCTGCTCCTGAGTGACCACATGAGGGGGACGGGGATCTCCTTCTGGGAAGGCAAGGTCATTCGCCACCCAGATCTCCACGTTGTCTCCCACACTTCTCAGGGTGAATTGTTTAAATTCCAGATCCCGATCAAGGAACACTTTTGTCCCTCCGTCGTATGTAAATTCATTCGTCTGTTTATTGCTTTGGGCCTTCACTTCTCCTTTTTGATCAAACTTGAACTCTTTCACCTGTTTTTTCAGCTTTCCTTCAGCCTTATTCAGGAAGTTTTCATTTTCAGACAGTGACTCAAGATGACCATCAATATCGATGCGATCACCGTATCGCTCGGTGTTCCAGTTGGCCTTTGTCGGAGTGGACTCAGCCGAGACCTCCTGTGAGAATGGTGCCAACAGCCCTAGCGCCAAAGCACCTGTGGAAATAATGGAAAACAATTTAGTTTTCAAATACATAATCCCCTCTCTATGAGAATAGTTATAATATAAGCGAAATAATCATAACACACTAAATTTTCAGAATATATAAGCCGAAAGTTTCTTCTCTTCCTTTGTTATTTATGACATTTTCGACTATCCCACCTAATATCGAACCATACGCCCTATACTTTCGACATAGTTCGATGGTCCTCATAAGTTGACACACTTAAACCCAGGCCTTTTCCCCCATACCGTCGACGAAATTCCATTCTCAACTGCAGAGGTTAATTGAAAGTATGGATACCCCGTCGATCGATGACACCGGGTACGGGGTAGAGCATAAAAAAACAGCCCTATTTCTAAGGCTGCTTCCCTATTCGGTGGTCAAGCAAAGCTTCATTCATCCGACGCAACGCTATGTCGATGCGCTCCTTGGGACAGGCTATGTTCATCCGGATGAACGTACTGCCGGTCTCCCCGAATTTGAACCCTTCATCGAATTTCACTCTGGCTTTCGTCAGGAAAAAGGTACAAAGCTCTTCACCGCTCATGCCGAGTTTCTGACAGTCGATCCAGATCAGGTGGGTGGCTTCCGGCTGAATCGCCTGAAGTTCGGGCATGTATTCCCTGATATAATTCAATACGTACTGCTTGTTGTCCTCCAATACCATCCGGAGTTCTTCAAGCCATGGAGTCCCTTCCTCATAAGCAGCGATCGTCCCTTCTATCCCGAATACATTGGGACGCATCAGCCCGAAGGATGTGAGCTTCTCTTGATAACGCTGCTGTAACTCCTTATTCGGAATCATGAGAATGGACGTCTGAAGCCCGGCAATGTTAAACGTTTTGCTCGGGGCCGAGCAGACGATGGTGCGATTCCTCACGGAAGGATCTGCCTGGATGAAAGGGAGATGCCGATGTCCCTCGAACACGAGGTCGCCATGCATTTCATCCGAAATAACCCAAAGATCATGTTCTTTCGCAATCGCCGCCACCCGCGCCAGCTCCTCATTCGTCCACACCCTGCCGACAGGATTATGGGGACTGCAGAGGATCAGGACCTTTGCTCTTGAAGAACGCGCCTTTTCTTCCAAGTCATCAAAGTCCATCTCATAGCGCCCATTTTCATAGAGAAGCGTATTCTTCAGAACTGTGCATCCATGGGCCTCGATCGTGCTGTAGAATGGATAGTACACGGGATCCTGCAGGATGACGGCATCCCCGGGCTGTGTCATGACCGACAAAAGGACATTGATGCCCGGGATGATTCCTGGACTGAATGAAATCCAATCCTTCTGGATTGTGATGCCATACTGCTTGTCCCACCAACTGATGATTGAATCGAAGTACCGGTCACTGAAGGTGGTATATCCATAAATTCCATGAGTGGCTTTTCTTTGCAGCGCCTCGACGATGGCAGGGGAAACCTGAAAGTCCATATCAGCTATGCACATCGGTATGACATCCTCCTGAGGATACGACCATTTAACCGAGTGGGTATTCGTTCTCTCGATGCAATCATTCCAGTTCATATTCCCTTACCCCCTGTTTCTGTTGATATGCTTCATTCCCTCGCGCTCACTGAGCGGTGCAAGATCCTCGTTTGCGATAAAATCCTCCACCGTTTCCGGTTTTGTCTTGGAGTACTCCCGGAGAGCCCAGCCGATCGCTTTTTGGATGAAGAATTCTTTTGAATCTTGTTTTTCCCTGATATAGCCGAATAATCGGTCCTCATCGGTCTTATCCTTATATTTAAGCTGATAAAGGATCGCCGACCGATTCAGCCAGATATGATCTGATGTGATCCACCGTTCAGGATATCCTCCATCTCCATATTTCAGGAAAATGGATCCTGCAAGGTTCGGGGCGATGCCATCGATGGTATCCCACCATGACTTTTTGACGATGAGCTTTTCAAGGAGCGGGAGATGGTCAAGGTTCAGCTTTTTTATCTGCCTTGAAAGGAGATAGAGAGCTGCATACTGACATTCACGCTCCGGTTCCCTCCAGAGTATTGTTATGACGGAAGGCAGCTGTTCCAAGGTTGGATCCCCGTGCTGCTTGACGAAGTCTTTGAGGGAGGCATTGCGCTCGGGCGTCCTGATGCCATAAAACGAAAACTGATTCCGCATATACGCTTCCATCGGCCCCCGATTTTCTTCCGAGCCCATCTCTTTGAAGCGCTGAAGGAGGGCTGCAGTATATGTCCTCACGCTATTTGAACATCCGAGACACGCACCAAGCTCCTCGTCCCCCTTATAAAAACCGTCTTCACAATAAATGTCACACCCGCATACTGCACAATTTGTCACAAGCTCTCTCATCCCGGTTCCTCCTCATTCTGCTCAAGCTACCCTGCAAGAGAGGCGTCCTCTCGTTGACGTGCAATCGTTGACTCGACCCAATTCCTGCTCATGGGCAAGGACATTCCGACCACTTGCCCGACCCCGAGAGCAATGACGATCGTACCGATTCCGACTGGGCCGCCAAGCAGCCAGCCTGCGATCAATACGACCAGTTCCATGCCGTTTCTCACCCACTGGACGCGCCAGCCGGTTTTATCCACGATAAGGAGCATGAGGCTGTCCCTGGGACCTGCCCCCAGTCCTGCAGCTACATAAATACCGATTCCGATTCCCATGATGATGATCCCGATGAACAGGACCCCCGCCTGCACCCATAAGGACGAAGGGTCAGGAAGAAGGTAGTTGAAGATGTCTATAAAAACCCCCACAAGGAGCATATTGATAAATGCGCCAAGCTTCGGTATGGACTTTGTCATAATTCCGGTGAAGGAGAGAATCACGATACCCGCAATGATCGACCAGGCTCCGATGCTCAAACCGGCATTCAGGAATAACCCATAATGAAGGACGTCCCATGGACCGATGCCCAGATCCTTCCCTTTAATGGTTAAGGTAATGCCGAATGCCATGATGATCAACCCGACAAAGAAAAATCCCCAACGGGTCAGCCGTTCCCTTTTCATTTTCTATCACTCTTTCTCTCTTTCATAATGCACCCACTTTACCACATATTCACCTTCAAAGAAATTTCACCATGCCGATTGGGTTTGTTGGATATACATTTTTTATAGACGAGGGGAATTGAAATTCGGTGAAGATGGGTTGAACACGTTTTCTCCACTACCCCTCGATTTCCCAAACAGGAATCTTCCAAAAACCGAACGATACCACTGGATTATGATTTTATATTCGTGTTATAATCATTTTGCATCTATTAAGCAGTGACTGGCGAAAATGTGGAAATGACCACAAGGGAGCTGCGTTCATATACCCATTTGCCGTTCGCCTGGGCATAATGATTGGGCCATATCCATGAGCTACATGATAACAGCCTCAAACCATTTCAGGAGGGATCGCAATGGAACCATTGATCTTAAACGGAAGTAAAGTCGCAACAGACGTAAAGGAACAATTGAAACTACGTGTCGAAGCACTGAAAGAAGAAGGGGTTACCCCATGCCTCGCCACGGTACTGGTAGGAGACGACCCGTCCTCCGCCACATATGTGAAGATGAAGGGGAATGCCTGCGCGAAAATCGGTATGGAATCAAGAAAGATCCATCTACCGTCCGAAACGACGACAGAGGAGTTATTGGACGTCCTTGATGGACTCAATGACGATGCTACGGTCCACGGCATCCTTCTTCAGCACCCTGTCCCGTCCCAAATCGATGAGCGCGCCGCTTTTGAACGCATTTCCATTGAAAAGGATGTGGACGGTGTAACCAGCCACGGCTTCGGTCAAAACGCATTGGGCTTTGGTGAATTCCCGTCCTGCACCCCGGCAGCGATCATGGAAATCATCGATTACTACAATGTAGAACCTCAAGGAAAGCACGCCGTAGTGGTAGGAAGAAGTCCGATCCTGGGTAAACCTGTCTCCATGATGCTATTGAACCGGAACGCCACGGTGACCACGTGTCACTCCTATACAGAAAACCTCCCTGCCCTCGTTGCTGATGCGGACATCGTCGTAGCAGCCGTAGGCAAACCAAACTTTATCCAAGGAGATTGGTTGAAAGAGGGAGCCATTGTCCTCGACGCCGGATACAACCCCGGAAATGTAGGCGACATTGATTATGAAAGTTGCTATGCAAAAGCATCTGCCATCACACCCGTCCCTGGTGGTGTCGGCCCCGTGACAATCTCCATGTTGTTGAAACAGACGGTGGACGCAGCTGAAAAATACGGCAAAACCAATTCATGATGTACCCGACCGCCCTTAAAGGCGGTTTTTTTATTTCTCTCTCCAAACGACTTATGTTTCCCAACAAATTCGGCCATCATGATAGGGACGTAATGAAAAGGAGCGTGAATTCATGAATCTTCAGCATCCGGAACCTTACTGGAGGAAGGACATCCACCTTCACTCGTATCCGAAGCTTGACCAGAACCTCAAAGTGGATGCGGTCGTGGTCGGTGGTGGCATCGCCGGAATCACCACTGCTTATTTCCTTGCCAAAGGCGGAAAGAAGGTCGCCTTGATCGAAGCAGACCGGCTTTTAAATGGGACAACCGGGCACACGACGGCCAAGATCACCGCGCAGCATGGATTGATATACGATGAACTGATGCAACATTTCGGCACAGAATACGCCAGACACTATTACGAATCCAACATGAAGGCTCTGGACTGGATCAGGAATCTGGCAAAAGAAGTCGACTGTGGCTTCAGCGAACAGGATGCCTATGTGTATGCGGAAACGAATGAATATCTGCAGAAGGTGCAAAAAGAGTATGAAGCGTATCTTGAACTTGGAATTGAAGGGGAACTGGTGGAAACCATCCCCCTCGATATCCCCATCAAACAGGCCGTCGTCATGAAAGGGCAGGCTCAGTTTCACCCGTTGAAATTCTTCAAGCACCTGATAGAAGCGTTTATTGGCCTTGGCGGTCAAGTGTTCGAACAAACCCCTGCCGATACCATCGAAGATGACACGGCAACAAAGGTCATCACGGCGAACGGATATCATCTTGAATGTGAAAAAGTAGCGATTTGCACGCACTTCCCCTTCTTTGATGGAATGGGGCTATACTTTACCAAGATGTATGCAGAGCGCTCCTATATCATCGGAATCAAATCGAAGAAAAATTTCCCGGGTGGCATGTATATCAATGCAGAAGACCCTTCCCGCTCCTTCCGCTCGGTCGCACATGAAGGCGGGGAGCTGATCCTCATCGGAGGAGAGAATCATAAAGCCGGGCAGGGCAAGGATACCCAAGAGCACTATGAATCGTTGGAGAAATGCGGAAAAGCGGTGTTCGGGGAATCCGAAACCCTTCACCGGTGGTCTGCTCAGGACTTGATTTCAGTGGATAAAGTTCCTTATATCGGCACACTCACACCGAAGCACCCCACCATCTTCGTAGCCACAGGCTTCAAAAAATGGGGGATGACAACCGGCCCATTGTCGGGAATGATTCTATCCGATTTGATTCTCGGTAATCATACTATTTACGCAGACCTCTACGCGCCTTCACGATTTGTAGCCGACCCAAGCATCAAACACTTCATCTCCCAGAATGCTGATGTGGCCAAGCATCTCATAAAAGGAAAACTCCAGATTCCATTCAAGTCTTCACAGGATCTCAAGAACGGAGAAGGAGCGGTCGTCTGGCATGGAGGGAAGAAATGCGGAGGGTATCGTGACGAGGAAGGCAGGCTCCACCTCGTGGATACCGCTTGTACCCATTTAGGCTGTGAAACCGCATGGAACCAAGGTGATTTAACATGGGATTGTCCTTGTCACGGATCGCGATTTTCTCCGGCAGGTACAGTCATCGAAGGGCCTGCAAAAAAGCCGCTTCCATCAATTGATGAATAATCTATGACCCGGGAAATATTTATCGCAGGATTTGACAAGAAAAATGAAAAGACGCCCACCTTAAACCAAACTCGTTAAAGAAGAATGGGGAAAGTACTCTTTACACTGCACCTATATAATAGAAAAACATCCGAACGCATTCGATTTCACTAAAAGATGTCGAATGATCGTTCGGATGTTTTTTTGCAACGTTTGTTCCGGTCTTTTTCACTTGAATAAGATGTTGAAATCCCCGTACCCTTCCTCCTCAAGCCGATCTTTCGGGATGAAGCGGAGAGCCGCTGAATTGATGCAATACCTCAACCCGTCAGGACCAGGTCCGTCGGTGAACACGTGGCCCAGGTGGGAATCTGCCTCCCTGCTGCGAACTTCCATCCGTGTCGAACGATGACTGAGATCATATCGTTCCGTGACACTTGCCTTCATGACGGGTTTTGTAAAGCTCGGCCATCCACAGCCACTATCATACTGATCTTTCGAGGTGAACAAAGGCTCCCCTGAGACGATATCGACATAGATGCCTTCTTTCTTGTTATCCCAGTACTCATTCTCATATGGGGGTTCCGTCCCATTTTCCTGAGTGACACGGTATTGCATGGAAGTGAGCATCTCTTTCAGATAAGAACGGTCTTCTGGCCAATGTTCTTTTATAAACGCGTCCCTTCCAGACCCCCTTTTATAGAGGGCATAGCGAAACATATTCTTCTTATAGAAATCCTGGTGGTACTCCTCCGCTTTGTAGAACACAGGAGCAGGGAGGATTTCTGTTACGATCGGATTCGCAAACTTCCCGCTGCGTTGAAGCTCATCACGAGATCTTACGGCTGCGCAGCGCTGTTCCTCGGAGTGATAGAAGATAACCGTTCGATAAGGTGTGCCCCGATCATTGAATTGTCCTTCAGCATCCGTGGGATCGATCTGTTTCCAAAACACATCCAGAAGCCGTTCATATGGGAAAAGCGAAGGATCGAAAAGGATTTCCACTGCCTCCACATGTCCGCTTTCACCCTTCACGACTTCTTTATAGGACGGGGAAGCTCCTTCTCCTCCGGTATAGCCCGAAGTGACGGAGACAATTCCCTCTAATTGATCAAAGGGCTCAACCATGCACCAGAAGCATCCACCCGCAAAAGTTGCTTTTTCCACCGGAATCCCTACCCTTCAAAATATAGATGATAATGATTGCTGCAACCCGGATTAAATGAAGCATGACAATGGGGACAAGAGGACTGACAGTTCATATACTGCAGGATGCTCCATTCCGATCGGCACTTTCCACAAAGTACCGCCTTCTCGTTCCACTCTTCGCGCCCCCATAATACTGGTTCATGGTCGGCTACTTCATCATGGCATTTGTGACATGGATAGTAGGTATCACAGCATTTGAATTTGATGGCGATAATATCCTTTTCTGTATGGTAATGACCGCATCTTGTTTCTTTATCGACGTTTATGCCTTTAACTGCACGCTTGGACATATTCATCCCCCGTTCAGATTCGTCATTCTCTTCCCCCATACTATACAATATTCTTAAAGAAGGAGGGAAACAAAATGAAAATCATCGTCTTCGGCGCAACGGGTGCCACTGGAACAGAAGTGATGAAGCAGGCAAAGGAACGGGGATTGGATGTGACGGCGTTTGTACGGGATCCCGCCAAACTTCCTGATCATTCGACCTTCATCCAGGGAGATGCCACGGACAGACAGGCTGTCCATGCAGCACTACAGGGACAAGATGCGGTCATTTCATGCCTGGGTGCGTCTGGTCTCGGAAAGACAACGCAGCTCAGCACCATGACCGATCATATCCTCTCCGGCATGCAGCTCCACGGAGCGGGATCGATCCATTATGTCGCCTCTGCCGGCATCGACCATGAAATAAAAGGATTCCAAGGTAAGTTGGCCCAGTTCATTCTGCGCAACGTGCTGAAGGACCACCGGGAAGCCGTTTCCCTAATCAAGGACAGCGGTTTCCGCTATACCGTTGCCCGGCCCATGCAGCTGATCAACGGACCTTTCACTGGAGAATATCGGACCCACCCCGTCTCCATACCAGAGGGCGGGAGGAAAATATCCAGGGCGGATGTGGCCCATTTCCTGCTGGAAAGCCTCCACCACGATGCATATGCCGACGCATCAATCGGCCTCTCCTATTGAAGGATTTTCCGGGTTAATCCCGGAAGTCCTTCCCTCCTTACCCCCTTCCACTACGTATATTCCCCTCCGTGAAAGCAAAAGGTTTTCAGACAGGTTGGTTTTGTGGTATATTACTTCGAGTGTCTAAACAAAATCAACTACGGAGGTGGTCTTATCAAGACTAAACAACCGACCAAGACCGCTCCTTCTTACACAAAGACGGTTGCATTCCTCAGCCTGACCATATGGCTGGTCGTCATGAACACAACCATGTTCAATGTCGCCCTTCCCAATATCCTGCATGAGTTTTCCCTGAAGCCTTCAGAGGGTGCGTGGATCGTATCAGGCTATTCCATCGTTTTGGCGATTGGGACGATTACGTATACACGCCTGTCTGACTATCTTCCGATCAGACGTTTGATCATCATCGGGATCATTGTGTTCGGCTTGGGTTCCCTATCAGGATTCTTTGCCACTTCGTTCTTATGGTTGCTGCTGTCCCGTTTGTTCCAAGCAGCCGGAGCCGCGGCCATCCCTGGCTTATCCATGGTGTTCGCCAGCAGGTTTATTCCTATGGCGGTGCGTGGACGTGCCCTGGCCATGATTGCTTCAGCATCGTCCCTCGGCTTCGGACTGGGGCCTGTAGTAGGAGGGGTTATCACCGATTATCTTAACTGGAATTATCTTTTCCTGGTTACACTCCTCGTGATCGCCATGATTCCGGTCCTTTATAAGATGTTGCCAGCTGAAACAATCCGGAAAGGTGCATTCGACATATGGGGAGCCATCATGACCGGAGTGGGTGTCACATTCTTCCTCCTCTTCATTTCCGGCTTCAACTGGATCCATCTCGCCGTCGCTCTTATATTCTTTGCGGCCCTGTGGATCAGGATCCACAAAGTCGAACTTCCTTTCATTCAGCCAAAACTGATCCGGGATAAGGGGTACAGGAAGATCTTATACATGAGCTATATGGGGTTCGTGACGCATTTTGCCATCCTGCTCGTCATGCCCCTGATGCTTAAAAGTATTTTTGATAAGAATCCAACCACCATGGGACTGATTATCTTCCCTGGAGCAATGCTATCGGCAGTTGCTGCCATCTATGTGGGAAGACTGATCGACAAATACGGGAATATGCGGGTGATGGTCATGGCCCACTGCCTTCTCCTGATCTCGACCATCCTGTTCTTCTTCTTGTCACCGATCAACGAATACATGATCATGCTCGCCTATATGTTCACGAGTTTCGGGTTCTCCAGTCTCTCATCGAGTACCACGAACGAAGTCTCCCGCGTGGTGAACAGGGATCTTGTCGGATCCGGAATGGGTATGAAACAGCTCCTTCACTATGTCGGCAGTGCTTCCGGTTCGGTCATTGGAGGTTTGATCGTCGAAATGGGCGGAGTGAATTATGGTGTCGATGCGTTCAGGAATACGTTCCTTGTCCTCATTATCGCCATGATCCTATCCTTCCTGATCCTCATGTTCTATCATCGTCAGTTAAAGAAAGCAGCTTGATTTTCCAAGCCCTGCGCCCACAAGCGCAGGGCTTTTTTCTATCTGTCGGGACCGTACTGAATTATATGACAAACCTTGGATTTCCTTCTTACCTTTGTGGGTATAGTAGGAAGGACATTATATATAGAATAGGGGAGTCCATTTGAAAAAACGCCCGTGGTACAAAAAGAAACGATGGTTGATTGGTCTTGCGATCGTCATCCTTTTATCATCCATCATGTTCTATCAGCGCACCAAACCTCTGCCTGACGGCGTTTCATACGCAGGCGACATCCATTCCATTCCGGAAGATGATGTAGAGTTCATTTATGATCTCACCTATCAAAAGGATGGAAAGGAGAAATACGATCATTCCATCTTTGATGAGGTCAACAAAACTGTAAGTGAAGCAGAAAACTTCCTCATACTCGATCTATTCCTCTTCAACGGCTACACGAAAAACGACCGGGATTATCCTAAGATAAGCGAAGATCTATCAAAGACTATTCAGGAACGCATGAAAGAAAAACCCGATCTCAAAGTCGTCTTCATCAGTGATGATGTTAATACAACATATGGTTCCCATACGGCCGATCAACTCGAACCCTTGAAAGAACTCGGTGCCGAAGTGATCTTCACCGATCTGGATCGTCTTCGGGACCCGAATCTCCTGTATTCAAGTGTTTGGAGAGCCGGGATTCAGTGGTTCGGGCAAAAAGGAAAAGGGTGGCTCCCGAATCCAATGGCCCCATCAGCCCCTGAAGTAACGGCCCGATCGTACCTGAAACTGCTGAACGTTAAAGCGAATCATCGGAAAGTGGTGATCAGCGAGAAAGAAGGAATGGTCCTTAGCGCCAATCCTCACGACGCCAGCGGATTCCATTCCAATATCGCCTTCAGGGTGAAGGGGGACATTCTCAAAGATATGATCAAGGCAGAGAAAGCCGTAGCCGCTTTCTCTGGAGGAGATATGAACGCGTTCCCTTCTGATAAGGAAGTGGACGACCTTATCACCCCTACACAATCATCCAGAGGAAAAGAAGTAAAGGCACAGATCCTCACAGAAAGAAAGGTCCAGACCAATGTCGTGAAGGCACTGGATAAAGCGAAGAAAGGGGATGAGGTGTGGATCGGGATGTTTTATCTAGCGGACCGCGACATCATTGATGCCATCGAAAATGCAGCAGATCGAAAGGTGGACGTGCGCATCGTCCTTGATCCGAATCAGAATGCGTTCGGACAGGAGAAAATCGGATTGCCTAACCTCCCCATCGCATCAGAGCTGAACAAGTTGGAAAACGAGCATATCACCATCCGCTGGTATAACACGAACAAAGAGCAGTATCACACCAAGTTCATTTATGTAAAAGGAAAAGAAACCTCCACCGTCATAGGAGGCTCAAGCAACTATACATCCAGGAACCTCGATGACTATAATCTCGAAGAAAACATTCTTTTCACAGGAGCTCCGGATAGCCGCCTCATGACGGATGTAGATGATTATTTCCAGCGTATCTGGAATAACGAAAACGGAACCTATACCGTCGAATACAAGAAGTATCAAGATAAATTACCGATCTTTAAATACATCATGTACGTCCTTCAAAAAGTATTCCAAGTCACCACATATTAGGGTTTAACCCCTTCTAAATGGGGAATATCTAAAGTAATACCAATAATACATCATAAAGGAGAGACAAACATGGGACTTATTATTTTCTTGATTGTCGGAGGCATCATCGGTTGGCTGGCAGGACTTATTTTAGGTAAAAATGTACCAGGCGGTATCATCGGGAACATCATCGCAGGAATCATCGGAGCATGGATCGGTGGAAAGCTACTTGGAAGCCTTGGTCCTGTTGTAGGTGGAATGGCCATCATCCCGGCATTATTGGGAGCCATCATCTTCGTATTTATTCTAAGCATCATCTTGCGCTCCACTAGAAGAGCAGCACACTAATAAAGGGTTTTAAATCCCTGAACAAAACGCGGTCAGAGAACAATCTGATCGCGTTTTTTGTGTTGAGTATATATCATGGTGAGTATGTGCTTCCCGATTTCCATGAGAGGGTATGATAGATGCAGACCGCTCCTTTCCGCTGCAGGGACTTGCTTTCCGCGGGGAGGTAGTCGAGCCTCCTCAGCTCCACTTCCGGGGTCTCGAGCTTCCCTCCTTTTCCGCAGGAGTCAAGTCCCTTCCGCTCGCAATTCGAACTCTTTCATTAACGATCGTGGATAGTTGTTTGAATCAAACTCGTTTCTTTATTAAATTTGCATGGAATAACAAACCATCTCATTTCTATATGGGGGTGAGAAGAGGAGAGGATGACCGCTCCTTTCCGCTGCAGGGACTTGCTTTCCGCGGGGAGACAGTCGAGCCTCCTCAGCTGCGCTTCCGGGGTCTCGAGCTTGACTCCTTTCCCGCAGGAGTCAAGTTCCTTCCGCTTCAATCCGCTCTTTATTTCTAGCCGGGGTCAAGTGGGAATAGGGGTGGCTCATCTGCTTGATCAACATGTTCCAAGTCTTTGCAAGCCAATAACTCGACCCTACTACTTTACTGTTTACTTACTAACTAATGAATCGCTTATGGCTCTTTCATAAGGTTTTAGGACATTAGAACATAATAAAAAGCAGCCCGGATCAGGCTGCTTTGGTTTTCTTGGCTTTTCGTTCATTCATGATCTTTCTTACTACAGGATACACGACTGGTGCCCATTTAATCACGTTTTTAACGAGTCGTTTCATTCATGTAACCTCCTTTATACTTACCATTTACCCGCGTTGGGTGTGGAGGAAACCTGCATGAAAAACCTTCCATACCCTGAGGGTTACTTACTTTTTGACTCTGAGATCTTCCCGAGGAAGAATCCATCGATTTCGGATAACTTCCCCCGCCAGAGGATTTTCCCTTTGGAAGGGGTGGGTTTGCTGTCACCACAGTAGATCTTGGCGTTTTTAAGGTGGATGAAATTCGCTTCTGACGGCTGATTTTCTTCAACCGCTTCGCCGGCACCAGAAAGTTCTTCACTCACTTTCTGGGCTACTTCACTTCCTTCCTCGAATGCTTCGCTTAACGTCGAGAAATACTCGGTTGCAGAGATCATTGTACCCGTTACCACTGCCCCTTTTAGGTTCAGTGTGATATCGAGGGAGAAATCATGCTTATTGGCAGCTATTGCGAAAAACTCCAGTATGCTGTCCTTATCCGTATGCCCACTCATCCGGTCACCGCTCCTTTCATTCCCTCATAATCGGTCAGTTGCAACCGATTATGATAGTGTGTCGTCATCGCTGGATAGAGTTGTATCATCGTCATCATCTTTTTTGGAAGATTTCTTTTTAGACTTTGAAGAAGATTTCTTTGTTGAACCTTTCTTTGCTTTAGATGACTTGGATTTAGTTGATTTTTTCTTGCTGGATGGTTCATCATCCTCATCCTCGTCGTCTTCATCATCTTCTTCGTCTTCATCCTCTTCGTCCTCATCCGCATCTTTAGCCGCTTTACTTTTCTTAGTGGAGGTTGCTTCTTCCTTTTCGTCCTCGTCTTCCTCGTCTTCTTCCTCTTCATCATCCTCTTCGCTTGATTGAGTCAGTTGATTCAATTTTTCCTCAAGCTGTTGAAGTCGATTTTGAAGAGTATCATTTTCTTCTTTCAGAGCCTCATAATCTGACCCTTCTCCGCTTTCATTCACTTCTTCCTGATCTTCCTGGTCTTCATCTGTTTGATCGCGCTTGAACAGATTGGCGGTTGATTGCTTCAATGATACGACAGCTTTTCTTGATGTTTCTTTTGCTGAGTTACCAATTTCCAACCCTTTGCTTTTCAGCTTCTCCTGATCGATCTTACTAAGGAGCTTTTTACCATTTTCAGGTGTTGCCAAGTATCCGACTGTGGCTCCAAGAAGGCTTCCGGCCACTGTGCGTGTAATAGGGCCGCTCTTACGCGTCTTTTTCTCTTCTTCTTTCTTTGATTGAGTCGTGTTTTCTAATTCAGTGTTTTTTTCTGCCATTATAGTTCCCTCCAAAATATTAATCATTTTATGTTTTATCCGATAATCAAATCGGTTCTTTCAAATAAGATAATATAGTTAGATCATGATTCCAGCTGACTCACCTTATTACACTTGGTTGAGACGGTTCGAACTGCTAAGCTGCTTCTCCAGGGATTCCAATCGTTCGTTTAACTTACGGTTCTCTTCTTCAAGGGCTTTTGCCTGCTGATTTTCGGCTTTGGAACTTAGGTAAGGATCGTTTTCCCACCAATCCATCCCGATTTCTTTGGCTTTATCAACCGATGCCACGATGAGACGGATCTTGATGGTCAATAGCTCCACATCTGCGATTCCGACGGTGATATCACCAGCGATGACCACACCTTTATCAAGGACTTTCTCTAACACATCCACGATGGTGCTTGATTGCATGGAATGTTCCATCATGTCTCCTCCTCTCTTACATCAGGCTTCCTAATGGTCCAAGATCGATGTTCAGATCCTCTGCATCAAGGCCGAATACTTCCTTCAGTTCTTCCATTTTTTCTTCCAGGTTCATCAACGCGACTCCGAGGTCTTCAATTTGCTGATCGGTCAGTGTGCCGCCTTCCACCCTGCGCATGGCATGCCTTTCAACGATTTGCCTGAGAAGCTCCACAACCGTCAACACTAGCTGTGCCAAGCCTTGCTCTGCCTTATCGGGGTCGAAGTTAATCCGTCCACTTGTCTGGCTGGCCGGTTGCATGGATCAATCCCTTCCTTTCGTGTTCCAATTGTTCTGAAGATATGGTTTTACGCGTTCCATTTTTATGTTGAACCAGTGTTTCCACTGAAGAGATCAGCACGCGGAGATCAAGGTATACAAGGTCCACTCCTGCGATCGAGATGACCAAATCCCCTTTGATGGCAACACCTTTGTCCAAAATGATATCCAAAATGTCGATCAGAGCGACATCCTTATTCTCGATTGATTCCCTGACGGTCATATGCTCATCCCCATTCTATGAGAAACTTGAAAAATGATAGGGTGGCCATGGACCCGTTGCTTCGAATGTCCAGCCCGCTTCCTTCCACTTGCTTTCAGACTGTTTGATTTCGTCAACGAACCGATCGACTCCCTCTTTTGGAAGGAAGTAGACGCTGTTCCAAGCCATCTGCTCAGCTCGTCCAGTAACATCCTTCCCCCAGTTTTTCTTCACGGTTCCCTCGGTTGCGTATGATTTCAGCCGTTCATGAAACTCCTCGCACATGCGGTTCTTTTCATTTTCAATCACTTTATTTTCAAGCTGTTCCATTTTCTTTTTTTCGAAAAACTGTCTTCCTTTAGGGAGCTGTTTGATTTCCTCCCACTTCTCCGTGATGGAGGGATGACTGATTGTTTCCTTAAGGCGTTTATCGTCACAATAGATTTTTACATTCCATTCTTCCTTGCCTTCTAAATCCGTGAATGCGTCCATCAGAGAGGAAAGATGCTTCCCTACTTTTTCTTTCAAACTGTCTTCATGCTTGTAGATCGTGCAGAACTTCAGGGGAATGATGGTATAACGCTTCGACATCATCAAAACCGTTTCGTGATGATGGAACGCCTTATCCTGCAGCCACTCCATGTCATTTTCAATCTTGTCCTGGAGGACCGATTCTGAGTACTCTTCATCGGGCAGGCCACATACGATGGCTGTAATCCCCTTTATATCCAACGCATAAATATCATGTTCCCCGTCGAATCCCTTCATGGTCGGGACGGGCTCAACCTCCACTTCACTTGAAGGGACCAATGCGTACAAGTAGAGCATGCGAGCTAACCTCCTTTCTTCTTGGTTAAATCTTCCCATTGTTCCATTTCCTTTGTTTTCGCTATTTCATATCGCATAAGAAGTTCATCTTCTTTGACTTGAAAGGCTTCTTCAGAAATCTCTCCGAGTTCGAACATCATTTGTAACTGAATCAGCTTTTGCTGGATGGTCGGCAGGTCGTAGAGCTCTTTATCTGCTTCTTCCTTGATTTTCTCACCGACCTTGATGACGAGATTCAAGGGTGCCGATACAAGTTTGTGAAGCATTAGGCTTCCTCCACCTTCAATCTGATATTGACGAAGTTATAGGCTGGCCAAGGACCGCTGTAATTGAAATCCGCTTTATCCTTCCAGGCTTCGTGTGCCTTGTTGACCAATTCATCGAATTCCTTTTCTTTGTCACGATCAATCAGGAAGGCTGCGTTCAGTAGCATCCGCTCACTTGATGGATCATTGGCTTTTGCCGACTCGGCTGCTTCCTGAAGGGGAGCAAAAATCTCTGTCTTCACCTCTGCCTGAAGGTTTTGGAAGACTTTCTGCGCCATCCCCCCCAGCTGGATCCTCTCGTAATACCCCGCCGATTCAGATTTCCCTTTCAGTGATGTCGACATTTTTTCGACACCGGGAGATTCTTTTACGACTGATTCCAGCCACTCGGATTTCCCGATTACTTTTAATCCGATCTCGATCTTCCCTTTAATGGCAGGGAACAAGGTTTCAAACTGCGGATATAGGTTTTCAAGGAGCGCTTCCACGTCTTCCTTTGAGCGGAATACATTCCCGAAGCTGATGGGAACGACCGTATCACTTTGTTCCATCACCCTGGAGATGACTTGTTGATGCATCATAAGGTTCTCCCGTTTGGGATGATAGATCTTTTGTGGGACTTCAGCCGCCACCATGGATGCATCTTGATAGGTAATCAGGAAAATATCCCGCTCTTCTCCTTCCAGTTCCACTTTCCCTAAATCTATTTCCCCTTCATGCCCGATGGCACAAAAGATATAAATCCCTGTTTCTTCACTCATCTGAATTCTCCTTTGACGTCATGTTCTTACAAGCTTCCAACACGATTTTCTTCGCCTCTTCTTTAGGATGATCGGATTCAATACTGCGGCTCAGGGAATGGGTCGTAATATCCAAACAAAGGCGCTGAAAATCCTGATCATCCCCTTGGATGGGAATGTCCTGTTCCAGTGCGATACGCGCAATCATCAGGGAGGCACGCAGGCTTGGTCCGCCCAGTCCATCGCGGCAATGACTGCGAAGCTCTGCAATCAATTCCGTAATCTCACGAGCCTCTGTAAGCACCAGATCCACTTTCTCAGAAACGATATGGGCTTCTTCCTCACTGGTCTTGAAACCGATTGGAATCGTGATCAAGCGGTCCAGAAGAGCATCCTGTGTTTTATATACGCCTGCATACTCAGAAGGGTTGCTTGTGAAGATCATCCTGAACTCAGGATGAACCCTGATAAACGGCTCCGTCCGTTTCGAACCGTAAAGGGGAATGATCCCCTCTTCCAATATGGAGAGGAAAAGGTTATTTGTTGTCGGTTCGGAACGGGTGAATTCATCGTATACAAGCGTATATCCATTTTTCACGGCTTCAAGGAGACGTCCGTCCCTCCAGTTCTCCGTGACCTGCTCGTCCTTCTTGTAAACGGATCTGACATAGTTATCCACCGTCTGTTTGCTTGAATAACCAATGAAATCCCCGATAAGATCGCTATTGTTTAGTTCGTGGTTTCCATGCATCAGCATGACCGGACGCCTTCTTTTCTTTGCCAGCGTGAGGGCGAGGGATGTCTTCCCTGTCCCGGATGGCCCCGTGAAGTGGACGGGATAACCAAGCTTCAAATAATTCATTGAGCGGCTGATCAAGTCGCTGGTCCCTTCATCTTGGACATACGATTTGCTGCCTTTATGGATCTTCTGGGTTAAAACCGTCACTACCCATTCCTCCCGAATCTACATTTCCTGCCCGATGGCACTCCTGTACCTGACGTCCTTCCGTTTGAAGGAGATGACTTCCTTATCCTGATTGAGGAGGACATCATACGTTCCGAGCATTTCATCCTTTGCGTATCGTTTCATATATTCTTTCTCTTCGACTACTTCCACCGTGAGCCTCCAGCCCTCATCTTCCGTCATTTCAACAGATGTGACCTTATGGACCGGAGCTACATGCTCTTCGAAAAATCCTTTTACACTTTTCATGATCTCAGTGATTTCCATAATGTCCTCCTAGCTTGAACGCCTGACTATATCAGGTGAAATAGGTTAGATGCTGAACTGTGAGTTCCGTTCATTGGACTGCGATGCCAATCCTTCTTCCTGCACTTCATCTCGGAGTAGCCCGACGGCTTCTGCATAGCGCAACCACGTATCCACACTCGCGATCACTACCCTCGCCTCGATGGTCAAGATCTCTATCCCAACAACCGAAACCCTTGCAAATGCATCAATTACGATCCCCTTATCCAAAATGCGGTCAATGACCTCTGCCAAACTGGAACTATCCGTACTTTTTTGAATTGCCATACCTAAATTCCTCCTTATGAAGTAATGGTTTTAATATCCTTGGACGATTTGATGTTTTCCGAGCTTTTGATATCCGTAGAGCTCTTGATAGACTGGGAGCTTTTGATGTTGCTGACGCCTTTTAAGTTCTTGGCGCCCTTTCCACCCCGGTCATCCGAAGAAGACATCTTTTCCTGAAATGCTTCGCCCGCTTCCTTGGCCTTTTTTAATTTTTCACGTACAGATAACAGGACATCCTGCACCTTGTCTTCTGCATTATCTGCTTTGCCATGGACTTTATCAGCGTTCTTTTCCTTGGCGTCCTCGAGCTTTCCGGATGCTTTCTTTGCTTTGGATTGGACGGTTTCTTCCACCTTTTCGACCGCTTTCTCCTTGGCTTTGTCCTTGAGCTTGTCCTTTACGGATTCCGGAGCATGTTCATAGGCTTTTTTCGCTGTCTTTGTCGCTGCTTCTTTAATGGGATTCCCCACGGGATCACCTACTATTTTTTGGAGTCGACAAGTTTATTCAACATTTCTTCAATTCGTTCAAGACGTTCATTCAAGTCCTGATTATCTTCTTTGATCTGCTTGATTTCGTCATTTTGGGAGTCGTTTTCACCCGAGTCCTTCTTTTCGGTCAGCTTATTCTTCAGTGGGGACAGAACCCCACTGTCCATTTTGCTAAAGTAACCTGAAGCCGTTTGTCTAAGGGAGATCATTGCCTGTTCTGTGACGAACTCCTGAGCCGTCCTTCTCAGTTCCTTTGTAGCGGCCTTCATCAGTTCAGATTTCCCAAGGCTTGCTGCCATCTTCTTTGTCGTACCCGGATTCGACAGCAATCCAAGTCCGGCTCCGACCACTCCGCCGATGATGGCATATTGCATCGAGCCGTTCGCGTTTTCTTCTGTAGATTCTGTCTGCTTATTCTTTTCTTCTGATTGTTTGTTACTTGTCATGCCCATCCTCTTTTCTGTTCGTATTTTGGTGTATTTCAAATACTTCTTTACACGCTGAATGATTCATTCGATGAGGTTCGGTTCCCGATCCCTTCTTTTTCGACTTCATCCCGCAGAAGGCCTACTGCTTCTGCATATCGAAGCCACGTATCCACACTAGCGATGACCACCCTGGCTTCCACGGTAAGGATTTCTATACCGACCAGGGATACTCTTGCGAATGCATCAATCACAATGCCCTTATCCAATATCCGGTCGATCACCTCTGCCAGGCTCGAACTGTCTGTGCTCTTTTGAATGCTCATTCAAACTGACCCTCCAATTCGTCATGCTCAGGTATCTATTCAATTTAGTCGATGTTTACCTCTATATCATCCACCCCTAAACCAGAAAATAATGGGTAAAGACTATTTCAGATGCATCTTTTGACGAATCCAGTCGACATGTAATATTCCAAGGCATTCAAATCCCTATCAATACACACTCTTTCAAAAATTTAACTCGTAATATTACAAATGTGTTACAAATATCAATAATCAAATTTCCTGCTCACGGAATGGGTTTATTTCATAGAAGACCTCTATCAGTAGATAGTTTGACCTAAAAAAAGAAGGCTGCACCCATTAGGATGCAGCCTTCTCTCATTTATTCATTTGTGATAAGAAATCGCCCAGAAGATCGTCGAGACTCTCTTCTTCAGAGTCATCCGCTTCCGGTTCCTCTGGTTTCATCGCACTTTCCCAGTCGAATTGATCAAGATCCTCATCCGATGAGGGAGGATTGAATTCTTCAGCAGGGGCCGCTTCCTCCACTGGTTCGAAGGTGGTTCCTGCCGCCTCTTCCTGAAGATAGAGCGCCTCGTCTATATTAAGGGAGCTACTGTTCAAGGATGCGAGTAATGAAGCCGTCCTTACAGGATTCGACAGCAGCTGGTACACAATGCTGCCTAGCAGCGCCTCCGAATGCTCATGTTTCAACCAGTCCCGTTGAGACTTATCAAGCCCCTTCGGCAGGGGAATCGTAATGGCTTCCCGCTGTTTGGAGAGATTCTCATTCACTCCGTTGACGACAAGCTCAGCGATGCGGCTGGAGAAATTGCGCCTTTCCGTTTCTTTCAGCTTCTTAAGATGTTTCAATATGTGATCCGGAGTATCCGAAGGAATCCTGAAGGTAATCGGTTGCCCTCTCGACATCCCTTTTTCGTTCATATCATCACCCTATTTTGATTTCGCCAGTTTTTGTTCTTCTTTCACTTTATCGGCTTTTTCACTTTTTCTTACATAGTCAGAGATGAGCTTGTAGTATGCGTGGACCATCATCCAGATACTCTCTTTTTCATCCTCGAAGAAGTCGATATTATAACCATCAAGATTGTTGTTCAACGTCTTGATATACTCTTTCAGGACGCTTGAACCGCCTCCGATGAAATAGCAAATTTCGGTTTGAGAATTCTTTTGCCACATGTTTCTGAGGTGACGGTATTGCTTCTTGGCCAATTCAAGCATGATTCGATCCACTATATCGTGGACACTTGTCCGGCTTCCCTTCACCATGATGTGATTGCGGTCGCTTTTCTTCGTGATGATTTCTACAACATCTCGCCTGCTGTCAAGCTCCACACCGTGACGTGAGCGGATTTCTTCCCTGATCAGTTCGAGCGACTCAGATACCCCGAGATTGAATCCTTGTGCTTTGTCATCATCGACTTTTCGATCTTTAATGACAGCGATATCCGTAGAGAGTCCTCCGATATCCTGAATCAGGATGCGCTTATCGATAAGTTCTTTATTAATAATGTTCCCGTTGTTATCCATTACGAGATTGATGAACGCCGCGAAACCTTCCGGGTAGACCTTCACTTCATCAAAGCGAATATTGACCTTCACACCTTGATATTGGGGTGTGACAAGGAATTCTACCTGATGGACAGATCCGAGAAGTTTTGACCGGTATCCGACATCTTTCCCTTCCTTCACTTCACGTAGCGGAAGTCCGGTACCAAGCGTGTAATTTGCTTCGATTACTTTATTATTCTTTTTGAATCCATCGTGTCCAGCTGCATCCAGTGCAAGGGAAGCGAAGAGCATGACGAGCGTTTGATCTTCTTCCGATTTGCTGCTTCCTGGATCGAGCTCAGTAGAGTTCGTGCTTTTCGTTGCCAGATTTCCAACACGATAGATTGCGTTATTATCTTTGAGAGTAGGGGAGTGGACACGAATATGTATACCGTCTAGTGGGCTTTGAGCGTCCAGCTCTTCAATTCCGATGATGGGACGATCTTCAATATCCCTTGCAATGACATTAGGGATGTTTACTTCTGATTCTAATTTTCCAAATACACCTTTAAGAGAGTCGTTACCTACATCTATTGCTGCAATACGAGTCGTTGTCATACTAGCCATCCTTTCTCGAGTAAGAATTTGTAAAATTAGCACTCTTACTCTCAGAGTAAAGGATAGAAGGAGCGCGGTCAATCCTACTTTCTATCTTTAATTTTGGAAGAAGCATCCTGTACTTGTTTACAATTTTGTCTCGTTGTTTACGTATTTTGTACACATGCTTTCAAACCAACTTGTGTACTACTTTGTATACTTGTATACATTTTTGAATACAATTGTGTACATTTATGTAAACATGTAAACTTTTTTGTTTACATGCGGTCAGAGGCTGTTTTTCCATTAAAAAGAAAGGGCTATACGTTCTTCTTTTTACCGAAAGTTAGTTTCCATTCTCTATGATCTTTGGTTAAAGAGACTCCCATCCAACCTGCTTCTAGCAGATCCTGTTGTTCCTTAAATTCCTTCATGGCTACTTCCTTAAAAGGAGGAAGTATCTCAACCTCCTCCTTGAGATTCTTGATGAAGATGTATCGCCAGTTTCCTCCATATTTTTGTTTAAGGGAACCAATTGCCAGTCCCTGATTAAATTTATCTTTTAAACTTGGAATATTATATGGGGCTACGGTACAGCAGACATAATCAAATTCATCCCTTCGGCTCTTTAATTCTTCCATGATGAGTTGGCCTAGGAGTTTCTGCAATCCATTGCCGCGTACATTCTCAGATACAAGAGAGATCTCCTGATACACTACTTTTGACCACTCCGAACGGGGAATGCCCACATCGTACCCCAGATGATGTTCATCGATAGCAGGAAATAAGACCGCTCTTGCTCCAACGAGCCTACCTTCGACATAGACCCCCAAAATCAACCCGTTTCCCGCCAAAATGTGGTCGAACTCCTCTTCAGAGAGAGGCTGAAGGCTGCCCGGTTCCTGCAGTGCAGATCGGACAGATTCCTGTAAAGCGAGCAGTTCCCCACTCCCCTCCCCTGGGACTACCTTTACTAGAAAGGGGATGTTTGATGTTTTTAACGTCCCTGAATATACAATTCTCAATTTAATCCCCCCATTTTTTTCAATCTCCCACTAGTGTAGTAAAGATTTAGTAAGGTGAATAGTCGCCACAGATAATCATCTATATCAAATCGATAAAAAAAACCGTCGCAAAGGGATCTGACCCTTTTACGACGGCATTCATCTGTATTATTGAGCTGTATACCCACCATCAATGACAACGGCTTGTCCGGTAACGCTTTTTGCTTGATCACTTGATAGGAACATAGCGTAGTCAGCGATTTCTTTTACATCCAACAGACGTTTTTGTGGAACAAGAGGATAGATTACTTCTTCAAGGACTTTTTCTACTGGTACATTTCTCGAGCTTGCAATATCTTTCATTTGTCCACGAACGAGGGGTGTGTCCACATACCCTGGACAAATGGAGTTGACGGTTACACCATCGGCAGCGGATTCAAGAGCCGCTACTTTTGTAAGTCCGATGACACCGTGCTTGGCACTATTATAGGCTGCTTTTCCTGCAAAGCCGATCAATCCATTGATGGAGGAGATGTTGAGGATTCGTCCGAACTTCTGCTCTTTCATAATGGGAAGGACATGTTTGATAGCGACAAATGGCGCTGTCAGCATGATTTTGATCATCAACTCGAACTTTTCTGTCGGGAATTCTTCTATAGGCGAAACGTGCTGAAGACCGGCATTGTTGATGAGCACGTCGATGCGGCCATATTCTTTATGGGCTGCCTGGATCATATTCTTGATATCTTCCTCGCTTGTCACATCTGCCTTCAAACCGATTGCTTCATAACCAAGATCGTTTAATTCCTGCGCTGAAGCTTTGACACCCTCTTCGTTAAGGTCGGTCAATACGACTTTACTTCCATTTTCTGCGAAGGTTTTACCGATTTCGTATCCAATTCCACTTGCTGATCCTGTGATGACTACTACTTTGTCGTTTACCATGATTCAAACACTCCTTGTTGGTTAGATATCTGTTTTCTTTTACCCACTTTTATCTTTGGCCAATACTTACAGTCTGCTCTAGATGATGCCGAGAGATGCCATGATGATGGCAACGATGACGGCGATTGTCGGGATAATCAATCCTACGATGAATACGTCTTTATAGGTTTCTTTGTGCGTGACGCCAGTGACTGCCAGAAGGGTCAGGAGGGCGCCATTGTGAGGCAGGATGGATGCTCCGGAGGCAATGGAAGCCATGCGGTGGAAGGCATCGGGACCGATGCCCGATGACTGGGCGAGTCCTGAGTAGGTATCGCCCAGTGCCTGCATGGCGATTCCCATCCCGCCCGATGCTGAACCGGTGATCATGGCAAGTACCTGTACGATCAGGGACTCTGAGATCAAGGGATTATCTGAGAAGCCAAGCAAAACATCCGTGATCCTGTCGAAATCCGGAACGCTTGTCACAACCGCCCCGAATCCGACAGCGGCACTTGTGTTGATGATGGCCATGACCGACCCCTTCGCCCCTTCATTTACAGAAGGAATGAACGCCTTGTACTGTTTGGCATTCAGAATGAGAATCAACAGGATCCCTGACAGCAAGGACGGTATGGGATCCCACTTCACTCCATTCAACAGGATGACGACCACTACCAAAGGTAAAAGGGAGAGGATCCAATGCGGCAGAGGGCCGTCATTTTCCTCTTCTGTTGAATCCTTCGGTGCGATAAAGTGCAACCCAGAGGAGGCGAGGCGTTTCTGCCTCCAAGTGAGCCAGAAATATCCCCCCACCGCCATGACGATGGTTGCCCCGATGCCCATGAGCATTCCTGCCATAGGCGTCGTTCCGAACGTTTTCATGGGAATCAGATTCTGGATCTGCGGTGTTCCCGGCACTGACGTCATGGTGAACGTAAAGGCACCAAGTACGATGGTCGGGGCAATCAGGTTGCGGGTGATATCCGCTTTTTTGAATAGAGCCAATGCAATCGGATAGATGGCGAATACGACCACGAATAGACTGACGCCTCCGTACGTAAGGACTGCGGAAGCGACGAGCACGCCGAGGATGGCCCTCTTTTCACCAATGATTCTGGTGATTTGGAAAGCTACTGACTTTGCCGCTCCCGTATCTTCCATCAGTTTTCCGAATACGGCTCCAAGAAGGAAGATCGGGAACCACTTCTTCGCGAAGTCAACAAAACCCGACATATACGTATCGGTGTATGCGTCCATCAAATCAAGGCCGCTTAACAATGCGACGATTCCCGCAACAATCGGGGCCACCCAGATGATGGACCAGCCTAAATATGCGAAAAACATCAGCAGTGCCAGGCCGATGATGATACTTAACAATGAATTTCACCTTTCTTTCAAGGACCTGAGTCCTGTTCATAAAATAGACACAAAATGAATGCATTAGAAATTTTACTCCTCCCCTTTTGATAAGTAAAATGAATTAATACTATAATTAGTATGCAAAATATCTATATAAAATGGAGGCGAGTGCCCATGGATATCCGACAACTCACCTACTTCAACGAAGTAGCCAAACATAAAAGCTTCACCAAAGCCTCAAGGGTTCTCCACCTGTCCCAGCCAACCCTCAGCAAGATGGTGAAGGGCCTTGAGGATGAGCTGGAAATGGAGCTTATCGACCGCTCATCCCGGCAAATCCAGCTGACAGAGGCCGGACAGATCGTCTATGAACAGTCCAGCGTCATCCTTGAATCACTCGACCATCTGTCCACCCATCTGTACGATTTGATGCACTTGAAGAAAGGAAAAATCAAAATTGGAATCCCTCCATTGATCGGGTTCCTGTATTTCCCCAAGCTGATCAAGTCATTTAAGGACCAATATCCTGACATCGAGATCCAGCTTATCGAGCATGGGGCCAATCAGGTGACGCAAGAGGTAAAAGACGGGCTTCTCGATCTTGGTGTGATCGTCCTGCCCCTTGATGAGGATTCACTCGATATCATATCCATCATTGAAGAGCGGTTGCATCTGTTTGTCCATTCGGATCACCCGTTTGCTGCCCGTGAATCCATTACGATGAAAGAGCTTGAGGGAGAAGAGTTCATCTTATTCAGCGAGGGATTCACGCTTCATGATCGCGTAATCGAATACTGCGAGGACGCTGGATTTAGCCCGAAGATTGCCTACGAGAGCTCACAGTGGGATTTTATCAACGAGATGATCGGGGAGAATCTTGGGGTGTCCATCCTTCCCCAGTCCCTCTCGAAGAAACTGAAGACCTCTTCCGTCACGTCTGTCCCAATCAAATCTCCTGTCCTTCCTTATAAATTGGGGATTGTAACGAAGAAGGGAAGGTATGTATCCTTTGCGTCCAAAAAGTTCATAGGGCACTTGAATAAACATTTTTCACATTCATAAACTTCATATATCTTATAAAATATATGTATTTTACTCATAGTTCATCCCGCGTTATCGTAGTAGATGCAGATCACAACAGGAGGGATTCAACATGAGTAAATACGAAGCTGGACTTGAAAAACTGATGGAATACACCCTTTCAGGCAATAAAGACGTTCCCAGCCACCTTAAGATCTCAGAGGACCTGGAAAGCATCGCACCGGATGTGGGGAAATACATTATTGAATTCGCATATGGAGACATCTACTCACGCTCCGGTTTGACAAATCAGCAGCGCGCATTGATCACGGTCTCTTCCCTTGTGACCCAGGGCACGGAGCCTCAATTGGAGCTTCATATCAATACGGGCCTGACAGCCGGACTGACAGAAAAGGAAATTGTAGAAGCTATCATTCATTTGATCCCGTATACAGGCTTCCCCCGCGTCCTGAACGCCCTGGAAGTGGCCAAGAAGGTCTTTACCATGCGAAAAGAAGAATAATACCGCAGAGCGCCCAACGACGGGCGCTTTTCTCATTCTTTGAGGCAACCGTTATTGTATAATGATGGAAGGGGTGAGGATCATGAAACAAAATTATGTGCTTCATGCGTGGGGGAAGGATTTTCAATGGGAAGGAACGGGCCAGATGTCCATTAAAACCTTCCGACGAGGACGGGCTCTCTATGAAGCGAATGGTGGCTTCTACAGCGTGGATGAGAACCGATATCTGCTCGTGAATGAGGGAGACTATTCCCTCAGTATCGAGGAAGAGGAGCCCGTAGAATCTTTCTGCCTTTTCTTTCGATCAGGCTTTTCTTCAGAAGTGTCCCGGACGCTGGAAGCCTCCCAGGACCAACTGCTCACAGATCCTTTCAAACCCGTTGGAGAGGATGGGTTTTTGGAGAAAACCTATCATATCGGTCCTCATCTTGAAGAGATGCTTCGGCTAACAAAGCAAGCCAACCTTAAGAGAGAACTTGAAGAGTCCTTTTATTCCGTCATGGAAGCCATCCTGGCCGATCAAACCACTGTTCCTCAAGAGCTGGAACAATTATCTTCTTTAAAGCGGTCGACCCGTGAGGAACTATTCAAAAGGCTAATCCGGGCCAACGAATACATACGCGCCTACTGTCAAACAGCCATTACCCTCGAGGACATCGCAAGGGTTGCCTGCCTATCTGCCAATCACCTGCTCAGAAGCTACAGGCAATTGTTCGGGGTCACGCCAAAACAGCACCTATTGATGTACCGAATGGACAAAGCCAAACGCCTCCTGAAAGAATCTTCTAAATCCTACACAGACATGGCTTTTGACCTCGGTTTTTCAAGTTCTGCTTCCTTCAGCCGATCTTTTAGGCTACATACGGGATTATCACCCAGGCAATATTTCAAAAAAGGTGATTTTTGATAAGAATCGGCGGCGAAAATCGATTACGATGGTGAAAACACATGAAAGGTGGACATATGATGATCAACTCAGTCGGACAAGTCGGGATTCCCGTCAAAAATATCGAGAGGGCGACAGCTTTTTATCAGGGAACCCTGGGGCTCCCGCTTCTCTTCCATACGGAGACAATGGCCTTCCTGCAATCAGGGGATGTAAGGATCCTTCTCACCATGCCGGAAAAGCCGGAATTCGACCATCCTAGCTCCGTTGTGTATTTCAATGTGGAAAGTACGCGTGCTGCATATTTGGAGTTGAGGAATAAAGGGGTGGACGTCTACGGGGAACCACATGTAGTGTCCAAGATGGGAGATGTTGAGACGTGGATGTGTTTTTTCAAGGATTCTGAAGGCAATACGCATGCATTCATGAGTGAAGAAAAAGCAGAATAGCATAAGGCGTGGGATCAGCCAATCGGCGGATTCCACTTTTTTATGGGGTAAAAACAAGGTATCTGGATAGGCAAAAAAGCCGGGAATCGTGAATCGATTCCCGGCTTTTGCCTGTTCAGTTACGCTTTTTTTATGTTCTGGCCTGCGCGTGCCCAAGCCACCATCACCACAATAAGGAGCACGATACAAATCCCTGCAAAAATGATGATGAGAAGAGACAGAGAGGATGAATTCTCACCCTGCTCTTCCAACGAGCCCAATTTGGCCGTTTCAGTTTCACTGAAGAGCTTGAGATTATCGGCTTTTGCCTTGATGGTATTCGTATCTTTTTCCGTTCCCTGAAAGAGGGCTTCCAATCGTTCTTCGGATGTATCACTCCCGGTGCCATCAAAGGTCAATCCCTTTTGCTCTTCAGGAATATTCCTCCGTTCGTTGTTATACAGATTCCTTTCATGGATCAGGTCTGTATTCTTCCGGAACTTATTGTCCTGATAATCATTCGGGACGAGGTCTTCGATATCCGTATTGGCCTGTACCGGAGCCCCCATAATGAAGAGGCTCGCGAGAATGGCCACCAGAAGGATTTTAGCCTTCATAGGCTTCATCACCCTTGCCATCCCCTCCATGGCCCTTATTGCGTCCCAGGAGCACTTGTAGAACGACAAGCGCTGCAAGGATGAGGCCCATGATGAGAGCGGCCTGTCCAAACTGGGAATCCGTTCCGTATTGAATCGACAGATACACCGTCGACATCGGATCTTTGAAGCTGAAGTTCGGCGTTGAAAGGGCGAGCAGCGGCGTGACAAACAGTGCGACGATCGCGACTGAGATGAACCAGCCCAAGAGGCGATGAGTGACAAAGCCCATCCGGACCAGTCCTGAACCTGTTAGCAGGAGTAAAATCGTGTATACGGTCCACTCCACTTCGCGCGATTCTCCGAGGGAATAGATATCGAGTCCGTAAAGACTGATCAGGAATCCTACAATCAAATTCAGCAGGAGGAACAGTACTCCTTGGAGCCAAAGTGGTACACGCTGGAAGTAATAGCTTGTATAGCCGATCATAAGGCTCGAGATCAGGATGATGAACAGGATGACTACCGGAGGGATCACGCTATCCTTCTTCTCCTGAGGAACATCTCCGCTCACCTTCAATGGATTGGTGAGGAAATCATATACGTATCCATTGGATTGTCCATCAACAAATGCATTTCCAAGGATGCTGAATACATCATCACGCACCATTTGCGTCGATGCGACATTCGTCGCCCACTTATTGTTCAGCGTATCGGCATCATTTTGCACGTTGGAGACGTTGGATTGCAGATCGGTCGTATAGGATACAATCGTACTTTGGTTATCCTGAACGTTCGACAGGAACGAGTGGATCGTTTTGACTTCACTCACAACCTGCTGCTGATTCCCAACAACTTCGGTGCCTGATGCCCCATTATTCGGAGCCGGAGCGGTTTGGTCAGGCTGTTGGATGCGCTGAAGCACTTTCCCGGCATCCTGGCTGATGGCGTTTAGGTTTTCTGTAAGTTGTTTTTGGTTATTATTAAGCGTTTCATTGTATTCTGCCATGAAAACAGCGAAAGAATCCTGGAGGGTGTTGAGTCCATCCTGGGTGGTTAGAAGCCTGTTCGTGTTCATGTCTTCCCACATGGCTTTTTCCCCGTCGGTCACAGAAAGGATCCCCATGACTTCATTTCGCACATCTTCATCATCCAGTACCGTTTTCTTCACTCCATTTTCCTGGAGCATCCCATTCAATACAGCTTCATACTGATCCAAGTACGCATAGTATTTGATCAAGTCCATGAGCTTATAATTATTGATGTCCCTTGCGAAATAGCCGCCAAGGTCTTCTTTTCGCTTAGAGGAAAGTGCCGGTGACTGAAGGATGGATGCTTCCTTGGCATCAATCTCTCCGACGATATTCATGATGTTGTCTGAGAACATTTCCAGCTGCTTCGTCAGAATGTCATTGTTCTCGTTCAGTTCTTCGATATGCTTTTTCAACGCTTCTTTATCGGCTAGCAGTCCGGTCACCCTTGCTTCGAGCTCTTTGATACGCTCACCGAGACCGCTGTTCTGATTTGTTAGAGCCTCTACTTCTTTAAGAAGTTTATCCACTTCTTTCTGAAGGGGATTTTCTGTGTTCGTGTTCTTTTGGTCGAGGCTTGACTTCACGCCGGCCAGGCGCTCACTGAGTGACGTCAGATTTTTAACCGTTTCGGTCAACTGTTCAGGAGTAGGTAATTCCTCCCCGGAAAGTATTCCTTGAATGGCTTCCATACCTGCGGAAATCTCATTAAGCTCTGCAATCTCCGGATTCAAGTCAGGAGGTAAAGGTGCAGAATCTCCCGGTTTACCCGGTCCATTCCCTTCCCCTGGATTTTCACCGTTGTCTTCACCAGGGGCATCAGGGTTTCCTGGGTTGCCCGGGTTCTCATTCTCGTTCTCACCCTCGGATTCCTCTGGCATTTCTGGCTTTACTGGTGGATCAAAGATCACTCCGTCCCCTTCGGAAATTTTATTGTTCCATTCCTGGATCGTACCCTGCAGGTTATCCAGTTTCCTTGTATCCTGCAGTTGTTGGTAATAGTCCAATACTCGGTTCTGGAAGCTGTAGAAGTCCTGTACTTGGCGGTCGACCTCAGCCATTCGATTCTCTTTTAGTGCAGCAAACGCATTCTGATTATCCTTCATTTTTGCATCCAGCTGCGCCATGCCGTTATCGATTTGACTGCCCTGCTGTCCGAACAGCTCTTTTTGCTTCATGTACATCGGCTGGGCGTTTTGAGTGGACTTGTCGATCATTTGTACCGACTGGGATTGCACCTCGGCAAGGAGCTGCTTTTGATTATCCTGGTATTCCCGGTACTGGTCGACATACTCAACGAATTGAGTCAGCCTATTCTGGAATGATTCAAGGGTATTTTCCTGTTCAGGCACACGGCTGTCTGCCTGCTTGATGGACTCCTGGAGGCCGAGAAGCATGTTTTGCTGCTGTTCGATCTGGCCGGCAAGATCCTTAGACGACGGCTTGTAGAAAGCGAGCATCGTTTGTTGGAATGTTTGCTCCTTTTCAAGGATTTGATCGAATTCATCCCTGACATTCTCCATATCCGCAGACACGTAGTTCCAGTATAGGGTCGACATTTTGTTGTTCACCTTTTTACTGGCCGTTTCAATTTCACGGAGAACTTTTTCTTTATTCACTGAGTTCAATTGGGTTTGCACTTTGAAGTTCAGGTTTGTTTTGACCGGGCGCTCTTCATCATAGGTCATGATCTTATCCGAAAAGTCGGAGGGGATGTAGACCACTGCATCATACTTCGATGTTTCAAGGCCGTTCTCCCCCGCACTCCTTCCGACGACCGTCCATTCGTAGGAAGAGTCATCACCGAGTAATGATGTGACATCACCCCCGAACTGCAGGGATTCCCCCTCCACTTCCGTACCCGCATCTTCATTGACGATGGCAATCGATTGGGTGGCATTCTTCTCTACCTTCAGAGGGTTATCACCGACAGAACGAAAGAAGAGTAACGGTGTGGCCAGGATCATTAAGATGGCTACCAAAAGTTTGACCATGCTTACTTTCTGTGTCATGCGAGTACTTTCCTTTCTGTTACCATGAGTGGTATTTGTAATTTAATTTCCTTGCTGTTTTCTACATAGTAGCCGAAGCCCGGTTGAATATCGGGTTCCTTGCGGTCATAGCTGAGCGTATATAGGGTCTGCTCGGACTTTTTCATCAACACGATGGCCTGTCTGATCTGCTTCAACTCGGTTGTGAGTGCGTCATACCCTTTAGACAGCTCGTTATTGCTGCCGCTCATGATGATATAAAAGCCCAGGTGGGAGTAATTCTTCATGCATTTGACGATGCGATCCTGCAGCTTGGTATCCACATTCTGAAGGAATCTTCCATACCCATCCGCCATAAGATAGACCGGCGGGAATTGAGGCAGGGAGTTTCCGTCGGTGATGGACTGGTTGTACTGTTCTTCCCTTGCCACAAAGATCTCTTCGGCCTTTGTCAGCCAAATATCGATATGCTCGCGATTTTCCATATACACCACTTTGTCCTCTTTCATCATGTGGATAAGACCCCTGTCGATGGAATCGAAAATGGCCAGATGCTCCGTATCCTGTTGAAGGATCGTATTGGCCATCACCTTCAAGACGTTCGTCTTCCCTTTTTGGGCTTGCCCAAGAACGAGGCAGTGCTTGGTCTTCTGGAAATTGACATAAACCGGCTTGACCGTCTCTTCGTTCAAGCCGACAGGCAGCAGCCCCTGTCGCTGGGTTTGGTCTGTATACTGTGTGAAATTGACCATGGTCAATTCTGTTGGCAGCATCGGAACCGGATCCGGAAGGGTCATACCGGAATATTTCTCCCGGAGGAACTGGACATCTTCTTTTAATCGGCTCAGTTGCTCGTAGTCGTCCTTCCCTTCTGACGGAAGGAAGATCTGGGAGAAGAAGGCTGAATCCTTTTTGACGATGGCACGTCCCGGAACGGCTTCCGGTTCGAAGTCGACGCGCCCCACCAGGGTCTGGGTCTCTGATTGGTCCATCAAATAGTGAGCGATCTTCGTCTTCAGGTTATTCATCAGGGATTGGCGGACAGAGTTCACCCGGGTCGCTGTAAGAAGCATATAAACCCCGAGGGATTGGCCGTCCCTGGCCAGCTGATTCATCTGTATTTCAAAGTCCATCATTTCATCTTTGACAATGTCATAATTATCGATCGTAACGAAGAGAAGGGGCAGCTTTTCTTCGCTGACCGTGTTGTACATCTTGATGGAGCTTACCTCTTTTTGCTGGAACAACCGTTTCCGACGGGCCATTTCTTCATCCAGGATCGCTACGAATTTCTCAATCTTCCTTTCCTGATCGATGAGGAAGTAATCGGCCGTATGAGGTAGCTGCTTCAAAGGCAGAAGGCCCCCATTGCCGAAGTCGAGGAGATAATAGTGAACCTCTTCCGGTGTTAAGCTCCGCGCCATACCCATAAGGAGCGTGATGACTGTTTGCGTCTTCCCGTAGCCGGATGAACCGAAGACACCGACATTTCCATCTTCGACGACTGTATACCAGTAAGGCGATTGACTTTGTTTCTCCGGTTCATCGATTGTTGCCAGGAAGACCTGGTTTTCTTTGGGCGGTGTCTCCCTCGGCAGGTATAATCGGTCAGCCAACGGAGGCAGCCAAGGACTCTGGAGTTTCTCGATATTCATCGCTGACTGCATTTCTTCGATGCGATCCACGACGGCGTCAATCTCTGTCTGGACATCTTTTTGACCGCCCGGGCTTGATGATACCTCGGAGAGAGGAATCAGACCAAGGTCGGTCACAATAGCGACTTCATCTTCCGCTTCAAAGGAATCCTCCTGGTACGGGGCGCCGCTCCAGGCCGATTGGAATAAATCGTACACTTCATTATTACCGACTTGGAGATAACCACGGCCCGTGACGGTAATGGCGGCCGCATCGGAATTTTTAAGGATTTCTCGACTATCTTCCGAATTCTGTACTTTCAATGCCACCCTGAACCGTGCATTACTCCAGATTTGGTTATCGATGACGCCACCTGGCTTTTGAGTCGCCAGAATCAGGTGGACACCGAGGCTTCGCCCGATACGGGCAGCCGACACAAGCTCTTTGATGAAGTCTGGTTCTTCGCTCTTCAACTCTGCAAACTCATCTGAAATGAGGAAGAGATGCGGAAGCGGGACCTCTGTTTTCCCCTGCTTATATAGTCTGGTGTAATCATTGATATGATTGACTTCATAGCGGTCGAACAGGCGCTGGCGCCGCTTCAGCTCACTTTTGATGGAAGCAAGGGCCCGGTTACTGAAGTTCTTGCTCCCCTCGATATTCGTGATCGTCCCCAACAGATGCGGAATATCCTTGAACGGCTGCGCCATTCCTCCACCCTTATAGTCGATGAGCAGGAAGGCTACTTCGTGGGGGTGGAAATGGACCGCCAGTGAAAGGATGTAGGTTTGAAGAAACTCACTTTTCCCCGATCCTGTGGTCCCGGCAAGAAGTCCATGGGGGCCATGGGCTTTTTCGTGAAGATTCAACTCCACGAGATCTTCCTTTCCTTTCAATCCCACTGGTACGGCGAGGGACTTGGCTGATTCCCTGGTCAACCAGTTTTCCTTGATCGGAAGCTGCTGAACGTCGTTCGTTCCAAGCATCCCAAGGAAAGAAACACTTGTCGGGATGGAATTGGTCATGCCGATCTGATGGTTCAACGTCCGGAGCATGCGGGCATAGCGCTCGTTGCCTTCCCGGTTGTAAGCATCCAATTTGAACGGGATCTTGACCGCCTTCTTCTTTTGAATCAAGATATCCCCCTGCTGATCATTGATGTAACGGACAAGAGTATGGATATTTTCCGACAGGCTCTCCTTTGCCTCCGCCGCGAAAATGACAGACATTCCAAGGTGGGCGTATTCCCCTTCAAGATACTGAAGGATCACGTGGTCGGAGATCAGCTGATGGTTCGTGACGATGAACACATAGTGGGGTGAATAAAGCACCTTTTCCTTTGGATCATCGTCTATATCCCTCTCTCTCAACACTTCATAGATGGAAGACAGGATCTGATCGCGGGTCTTTTCGTTATAAATAAAGCCTTTTGCATAGGATTGCGGTAGTTGGAAATGGGGCAGATACTTCATCCATTCCCACTCGTTATACTCTTCTTCGTCAAATATGAATACGAAGCGAAGATCATGATAGCTATGGAAAAACGCCAGCTGTCCGACCATCTGATGAATTTCGTTCTTGTAGACGGCTTCCTTTCCGATCAAACCGATTGCCCCGAGGCTCAGTTCCGCCTTCACCGGCAGATGGTCGATTTCACTGTAGACATCTTTCATTTTTTGAGATTGCTCCAACAGATCATCCATTTCCCGATTGGCCATATCGCTTGAACTCAATGAAATGGTATAGCTTGCAGGAACCTTCCCTGTCCCAAGGCGGAACTCAAGGAAATCTGGACTGTCCAGGGTCCTTTCCCACAAACGGTCCGAGAGCTCTTCCGTCAGATACTTGATCCGTTCATATGACGGATAATGGAATTGGAGCACGTCGGTCTGCTTCTCGGCGAGGTCCTGAAGCTCCTGCCGTTTATTTTTCAGATAGCTCGTGTATACGCGCTCCCGCTTTTCTTTCGCCTTTTTCCTTGTTGATTTATCCTTGAAGAATTGAACGGTGGACGTAATCAATGTCGTAGTGAACATCACAAGCGAGATGATGATGAAGATCCCCCTTGGAATTACGAGGGCTATGAACCCCATGACAACAAGCATGACAAGGGGCGGCAGGATGATGATCCACAAGCTGCGGCCCGAATCATCGGATTCCTGGCTTGGGAACGAAAGCTGCACTTTTTCCTCAGGTAGGTCATAGACCATCCGGGGTGTCCGACGATAATTCGGGTACTTCTTCTTCATCTCGGACAATGGACGACGGGACTCGGGCAGATCAATCTTCATGTTCCCTACCCCGTTCAGGGAGATGAGATCATCTTCCAGCAGGGTGATGGTCACGTACGGGGTAAAGATCATATCTCCCGTGCGGATTTCCGTCTTCTTCCCGATCCGCTCCCCGTTCACATAGAACGTTCCGGAGTCTGGATGCAGCACCCACTGTCCGTTCTCTCCCCTGTACCATTCTCCCGATACTCCCTCATGATGGGGGATAGAGATATGTGCACCCTTCCGAGAACCTATGAACAACTCTTCCAAATGTCCGATGAAATAGACATTGTTTTCTTCCGAAAACGGGGCTATGAGAATGGAAAGTTTCTCACTGCCTGCCTGGCACGTCCATTCCTTTCCTGTCTCGATGTCTTCTTCCAGATCTCCTTTGATCCGGAACGATGAGCCGAGCTTTTCAATAGACAATGTTTCCCAATCGGTCGGGAGGGAAGGCAGGGTCACCGAATCTGTGAGATTGCGACCGATCGTTACCGTTTCCTTCTCCGTATTGATTCTGTAATACTGATACTGCTCCTTATATAAAATCCACAGGGCATACATTCACTCACCCACTCAGTCTGTTTTTTTATCATCTTTCTTCTGCTGTTCCTTTTTTTGGTCTTCTTTTTTCTGATCGTCCGCTTTAGGTGCCTCTTTTTCCTGTTGGCCGGCATCTTGTTCTTCCTGAGGAGCAGCGTCTGCTTCCTTCGCCTGCTCTTCCTCTGCCGCTTTTTCTTCCTCAAGCTTCTTCATTTCTTCTTCGTACTCATTGATCTCCCCTTCAATATCGTTCAGCTTTTGCTGCCTTTCTTCACTATCCAGCTCGCTATCGGACTTCACCTGTTCACGATATTTGAGCAGACCAAACAGAATCAAATCCCGGTCTTCAAGGAAACGGGCTGTATCCAGAGCTTCTTTCGCCTTTCCCCTCCCGATGTTGATCCAGTACTCGTAGTACATGGGGTCGGACTGCAGGGAAATGGTATTCCTGACGTTCTCCTTCTGATCCTCTGACAGGGATTCATTGACAATATAGGAGAGAGCGAGCTGATACTGGGCAACCTTTGGAATATCATCGATCTCATAAGGCTCCAATTCAGTCACGACATCACTGTATTTGTTCAATAAGAAGTTTTCCTGAGCGGAAACGATGCTCTCCTGCTTTGGGTTGATGAAGAAGAATGAATAGATTGAATAGATGATGGCTGGAACCAATAAGATGGATACACCCAGCAGGATATAGCGGTTGGTCTTCCACTTCTTTTTACTGATAGACATATAGGAAGCAGCCACTTCCTTGGCGTCCAGAATGCTTTTATTCAGCACTTCTTCAAGTTCTTCGAAGGTGCCCGTTTCCATGATGGCCCGCGTCACGTCTGAAAGTTTGATTGTTTCACTGAATTTGATATAGTCATCGAATGATCGTTTCGGATCCGCGATGAAAGCAGCCATTGCCTTGGTTTCCTTGAACAGAGTGTCTCCGTCCTTTTCGTATGGAGGGAGACTTTCTTTCACTCCGTAGTGCAGGAAGTGGGGACTTAACCCTTGGTCGAATACAATATTCCCGGGGCTTACGACTAAATGGATCCTTGAGAGTCGGTGCTGCTGCACCCTATGGACAAGTTGGAGTGCCGTTATCAGCCTTTCCTTCTCACCGATATTCAGCTTTTCAGAGGCAATATATGAGGCGGGGATGGTGTGGGAAATGCTAAGTTCATCATTTTCCATCCTGATTTCCTTTTGAATGGTGGGATCCAGGTCTTTAAGAAACATGATTTCTCTGATATGGTCCAGTTTGATTTTTTCATTTTGAAAGACGAACGTGATGACGTTCTCAGTCCGGTTCACGACAATATCAAGTTTTTCTTCTACGTACGTCCGTTTAGTTTCGGCCATGGTCATCTTGCTCCTTTATAAAATTTCAACCCGGTCACCCGATAGAATCTCGGCCTCATTCAGACGGGCGTTCCCTGAAATGACCCGGTCCTTATTGGCAATCCTGATCCAGTACCCTTCCCTCGGTTCAGAGGTGAGCTTTTGGGACTGCCATACGAGGTCGATGAGTTTCTTGACCGTATGGTAATTGGATAGACGAAGGTCGATGACCTTCCCCTTCTGATAACGATTGAGATCGACGGTGATTTCTATGTACATTTTTCATTCACCTCATAAAGAAGGAGCGCCTCATCACGGTAAGCGCTCCTTGATTGAAATGTCGTAGGAAATGATTATCCACGAATTTGGCTGGCGATTTGATTATCTGCATCCTCGATGGCTCTTGCAGTGTTTCTAAGTTGGAGTGAAATATCTCCTAGCAACTCCTGCATTTCAACGAAGGATGGGCGGAGGCTCTCATATTGATCGCTGAAGGCACGGCTTGATTCACCTTCCCACATTGATTCAAGTTCACGGATCATTCCATCAAGATCGCCGATTTGGCTTTCGAGTTTACCTTTTTCGTTTGAATAACGGCCTGACATACCATCCAATTCTGCTGGGGTTACGCGAATTCTTCCTGACATGTAATTTCCTCTCCCTTATAACGTTTTTAGTTGGTAATCATCTATATAAAGTCTGAATACCCATAACAAAGAATAGATTCCTTTTACTGACAACTTCATCTAACATACTATTACAATCTTACATAAAAACACAGATTTTACTCCCAAAAGGAAACTTTATAACTACTAAAATCTCAGCTTCCTTAGGAATAATGTAATGTCACGCTTTGTCGATTAGGTCTTTCTGACCTGTCGAAGCGACAGATATCGACATACCTATGATCAAACTTCGGGATACGATCCCTCATCCATCTCTATACGGTTACAAGTACTTACTATATATCCTGATATTTACTTTTATAAACCAAAATTTTCAGTAATTGTTAAACTTTTTGGTTCGAAGGGTGGGGGACCATATTCTTCATGGAATATAAACTGCCTCCCTAAACTCTTACTCACCCTGTTCAGGCTGAAATGGAACCTGTAAGGAATGACTGATATATATGGTAAAACCTTTCATTATTAGGTAGAATTTTAGAAAAACAGTAATGTGGTGGTACATGTGTTCAAATTCCTATTGATCGAAGATGATACGAGTTTATTCAATGAAATACGCGACCGATTGACTCAATGGTCGTATGAGGTCCACGGAATCGAGGATTTCAGTTTGGTAATGGAGGAATTTGCTGCGGTTCAGCCCGACTTGGTGATCATTGATATCCAGCTGCCGAAGTTCGACGGTTTTCACTGGTGCCGGATGATCCGTTCCCACTCCAATGTGCCGATCCTCTTCCTCTCTTCACGGGACCATCCGATGGATATGGTGATGTCGATGCAGCTGGGAGCGGATGACTTCATCCAGAAACCTTTCCATTTCGACGTACTGGTGGCCAAAGTGCAGGCGACCCTACGCCGGGTATACAACTATAATGCCGAGGTCGTCAATCTGAAGACATGGTGCGGAGCAAAGGTTGATTATGAGCGGAATACCGTGGACAACGATGACGGGGAAATCGAGCTGACGAAGAATGAAATGTTCATCCTGAAGCTCCTGATCGAGCATAAAAACCGGATCGTCACCCGGGATGAGCTGATCAACAAGCTGTGGGACGATAAGCGGTTCATCAGTGACAATACCCTCACGGTGAATGTGAACCGGCTGCGGAAACGGCTGGATGAGATTGGCCTGGGACAACATATCCTTACCAAGGTGGGTCAAGGATATATGGCTGTGGAAGGAGATCCTTCATGATCAGGGCATTCCTGTGGGAGAGGAAAAGCTGGATCCTCATGTTCATCTTCCTTCAGCTTTTCTATCTCGGGATTGCCTTTCTCGATGCAGCCGTACCGGTAGCTTCCGTTGTTTATATTTCCTTCCTGTCCTCCCTTTTCTTCTTGGGATTCCTTCTCTTCCGCTATCAGAGGGAAATCCGTTTTTACAAGGGCTTGGAGGAATGGAGCCGAAACTTCACGATCAGCGGGATCCCGGAACCGGATTCTCCTTTTGAGAACATCCTCTACGACATCCTCACCGAGCAGGGTCAAAGCCTGAAAGAGGCAGCTTCGAAAAACCGAAGGCTTCTCGATCAGGAGAAGGATGACCTCCTCGCCTGGATCCATGAGGTCAAGACGCCCCTGACGGCGATGCATCTCATCATGGAACGCATGGAGAATGATGCTCTCAAAGCACCTTTAAAGTATGAGTGGCTGAGGATTCATCTGCTACTTGATCAGCAGCTCCATCAAAAGCGTATGGATATCATGGAGAATGACCTTTATATTGAGAAGATTGATGTGGAAGAGCTTCTCCATCAGGAAATTAAGACGCTGCAGTCTTGGTGCATCCAGAAAGGAATTGGATTCGATATCGACCTTGCCTCCACCGAGGTGCTGAGCGACTCCAAATGGCTTTCGTTTGTATTCCGGCAGATTCTCACCAATGCGGTCAAGTACAGTGAAGAATCGGACATAGAGATCACAGGCAGTACCGGTGATCATGTGACCTTGGCCATCAGGGACAGAGGAAGGGGGATCGACCCCCAGGACCTTCCGCGCATTTTCGATAAAGGATTCACCTCGACGGTCCATCATAACCACTCTGCCTCTACCGGCATGGGGCTTTACTTGACGAAGGCCATCACCGATTCCCTCCTGATCAAAATCGAAGTCGACTCCACTCCAGGTGAAGGATCGACCTTTACCCTGACCTTCCCGGACCGCAATGACTTTCACCATGTGATGGGCATGTGACAACATTGTCACATGCTTTTCTATTTTGTTCGCTGAATGAAAGGAAACGGGACTCCATGCTTCCTATAATGAAACTATCAACCAACGCAAAGGAGTTTTAATCAATGAGCATACTGGAAGCCGTCAAATTGCATAAAAGCTATGGAAACAAATTCAATAAACAAGAGGTTTTGAAGGGGATCGATCTTTCAATTGAAAAAGGGGAATTCGTCAGCATCATGGGGGCATCCGGGTCAGGTAAAACGACCCTGTTGAACGTACTTTCTTCCATCGATAATGTAACCGAAGGCTCCATCACGATCGAAGGAAACGAAATGACCCGCATGAAGGAAAAGCAGCTGGCCGAGTTCCGCAAGAATCACTTGGGCTTCATCTTCCAGGACTATAATCTTCTCGATACCTTGACCGTGAAGGAAAACATCATGCTTCCCCTCTCCATCACCAAGACACCGAGAAAGGTAGCCGATCAAAAATTCTCTGCTCTCGCCTCCCAGCTTGGGATCAATGAACTGAAGAATAAGTATCCGAATCAGATTTCCGGCGGGCAGAAACAGCGGACTTCGGCAGCACGCGCCTTCATCCATGACCCGAGCATCATCTTCGCCGATGAACCGACAGGTGCCCTGGATTCCAAATCGGCATCTGATCTCTTAAACAAGCTGAGCGACCTGAACGAAAAGCTGAAGTCGACCATTGTCATGGTCACCCATGATCCAGTGGCGGCAAGCTACTGCACCCGGGTGATCTTCATCAAAGACGGGCAGATCTATACCCAGTTGAATAAAGGCCAACAGGAGCGTCAGTCCTTCTTCCAGGACATCATGAAGACCCAGGGCCTTCTGAGCGGAGTACAGCATGAACGTTAATTCTCTGATCTTGAAAAATCTGAAGAAGAACATCAAGAACTACTATCTCTACGTATTCGCCCTTGTTTTCGGTGTCGCCCTGTATTTCGCCTTCGTGACGCTGCAGTTCGACCCGGCACTCGATCAAACAAAGGGGGACGTGAAGGGCGCAGCAGCCATCAAGGTTTCATCCTATCTTCTGGTGATCATCGTGGCAGTCTTCCTGCTTTATGCGAATACCATCTTCATCAAGAGAAGGAGCAAGGAAATCGGGCTGTTCCAGCTCATCGGGATGACTAAGAACCGGATCTTCAACCTGTTGACCGTAGAAAACGCCATCCTTTACTTCGGTTCGATGGTGATCGGGATCTTTGCCGGGTTCTCCTTCTCGAAGTTGATCCTGATGGTCCTTTTCAAGGTGACAGGAGTGTCTTCAACCGCAGAGCTCCGCTTCTCTGGAGACGCACTTCTCCAGACGATCATTGTATTCATCGGCATCTATCTTCTCATCATGATGATGAATGCCTTCTTTATCAAAAAACAATCGATCCTTGCCTTATTCAACGTGAAGTCATCAACGGAGAATTCAATGAAAGGCATGTCGATTTGGGAAGTCATCATGGGACTTTGTGGAATTGGACTGATAGCGGCGGGTTACTATGTATCTACCAGGCTCTTCGGAGGCGACTTCACCTCCATGACCGAATTATTCATGGCCATGGCGTTCATCCTTGGGTCTGTCATCATTGGAACCTATTTCTTTTACAAAGGGTCTGTAAGCTTCATCTTTAACGTGATCAGGAAACAGCAAGGAGGCTACCTCAGCATCAATCAGGTGCTGTCCCTCTCATCGATCATGTTCCGTATGAAGTCCAACTCCCTGCTCCTTACCGTCATCACAACGGTATCGGCCCTTGCCATCGGTCTCTTATCGCTGACGTATATCTCGTATTATTCAGCCGATAAAACCGCGATCAGCCAGACGCCGAACCACTTTGCCCTTGAGGATGAAAATGAACTGAAGATCTTTGAGGAGACGCTGAAGCAGAAAGAAATCCCGTACGATGTCACAAAGATCGAGGTCATCCAGGTAAACGCTGATTTGTCTGCCATCATGAAGCAGAAAGAAAACGAAGGGTTCCAGATGGATACCCGTAATACCCAGATGGCTGTGATCAGCGATAAGGACGTGAAGGGAGTGAATCTCTCTCCTGGCGAAACGATCCTGACGGGCTACAGTGATATGCTCAGCCGCTTTATTCCCATGAAGGATTCCGGTCGTGTAGTCTACAAAGGGAAAGAGCATAAGGAAAAACAGAACTACCTGAGCATGGAGGATGATTTCTATGTTTCGTGGAAGTTCACAGGAGGCGGTTTCCCCATCGGGATTGTTGATGATGCCTTATTCAACAAGCTCAAGAGCGATCTGGATCCTTCCATTCAAATGGAAACCAGTCTATATCTAGGGTTGGATGTGAAAGAAACGTCCCAGTTGAAAGATGCCAACAAACTGTTCAATCAAACGTTCAATCAGGAAACCACCCAGTCCATCTCTCAACTCAACAGCAAAGAACAACAACGGTCCAACATGGGGATCGCCATGTTCTGTGTTGCGTTCCTTGGACTTGCCTTCCTTGTCACATCAGGCTGCATCCTCTACTTTAAGCAGATGGATGAAAGCGAAGACGAGAAACCGAATTACACGATCCTGCGCAAGCTTGGCTATACCCGCGGAGATCTTCTCAGGGGGATACAATTCAAACAGCTGTTCAATTTCGGGATTCCCCTCGTGATCGGGCTCCTCCACAGCTACTTTGCCGTCAAGTCGGGCTGGTTCTTCTTCGGAAACGACTTTTGGACTCCGACCTTGATCGTCATGGGCGTCTATGCCGTTCTTTATTCCATCTTCGGCATCCTGTCTGTTCTCTATTATCAGAAAGTCATCAGGGACTCCCTGTCATGAAGTGAAGAGGTTGGGGCAAAATGAACCATTTAATAACGAACACGAGCAGTATAGGTTCTTGATACCGCTCATGATTTCCGTGCAAGACTACGCTTTCCGCGGGTAGCCTGTGAGCCTCCTCGGCAAGCCTGCGGGGTATCACATCGGCTACTCTTCCCGCTGGAGTCTTCGTCTTGCACTCCAATCAACCGCTGGAAACAATGAAATACAAATAGTCATGAAACAAAGTAAAAACCCGAACTATTTTGCCGTATCGCAGGGCAAATGAATTCGGGTTTTACCGTGTAACAAGCTTTCCCTGCCTTTTCCTCGTTTATATATGGAACAACCTCCGCGGTTTAAGACATGCAAATAAGGAGAGGATACCCAGGGAAAACTCATAAAAAATCACCATGACAGCGATATCCAGCCAGCCATCCGCTTCCCATGCCAGCATATTCACACATAGGAAGGCCACCACTATAAGCAGCGGTATCTGCCCCTTCAATTGGAACATGATCCCGCGTTTAAATGAGAACTTTTTCACTTCCGCTGTATGCGGTGATAGAACTTCTTTTGCCTGGAGGACCAGCCGCTCCACATACTCTGCAACCCCGATCTTCTTCAATCCCAGGAAGAAAGAGTCCTCTACCGTCTCGGGGTCAAGAAGCCATACGTACCCTTCTCCTGCAATAAATGCTTCCTCCCGGTAAGAAGTCAGCCTATCCGGAAAAATGGTTGTCACCACGTTCGGGGCCCCGTATCCTTTTTCCTTGAACTCTCTCACGGTTTTTCGTTCTTCTTCAGAAACCCCTTCTTCTTCCAAAAGCTCATTCCATTCATCCTCTTCGAATGAATCCTCATAGATCAGCCACTTCTGGATTTTCACTTCCTCCACCTGCACAGCTTCCCGTTCCTCCTGCAGGGCAAAGAAATCCTTGATCAGCTCCTCCATACCCTTATGGTAAGGCTGGAACCAGAAAGTGTATTGATCACCTTCAACCCATTCCACAAGTGCCTCTTTCCCCGATGAAGCATGAAGAGCCATGACCCGCCGTTCTTCCGCATGATAAAAGATACACATGCTGCTTTTCCCGATACAGGAAATGACCTGATCAGAGAAATCACTTCCTACCGCCGGAGGGATCTCGTTCAATCCGTGTTGCTTTTTTACATTTTTCGAAAGTCCCCCGTATCCTCCTTCTTTCAATAACGATGCAAAGTCCGATGCACCGAGCGTCAACTTTTTCATCTCATCCCCTCCTTCACACTTCAAATACGAATGATACCAACATACTGAGTATGAACAACACCAATACATATAAGATGCCCAATGCCTTATTGACGATAAACGGAAGCCGGCAGAGCACGAGCTGGACATGGTGATTAAGGATCATGCCCGGCCATAGGATATATTTCAGGACTGTTTGAAAGAAGGTATCTTTATGATCATGAATCCGATATTCGTAGAAAGCGATCACCACGAGTTGATTAAAAACGGACCACAGAGCACATAACCCGTTAATGAAAAAGAAGACCGGAAGATAAGAGCTTGGAAAAGGCAGCCCTGTCTGGTAAGGAAAAAAGGAAATGAGACAAACAGCCACCACCATCGCGATCGCTCGCTTCATCATTGTCACCTCGTCATCCAAAGAGTAAAAAAGCCCCTTCCGCCTGGGGAAGGGGCTTTAGAGTCACAATCAGTTAGAGAACTGTTGATTATCAGGTTGGTAATCCACATTGTATTTTTTAGCAAGATCGGTCATGGCCATATGATATTCCTGTGCCGCAAGAAGGTATTCCTGCGCCTTCGCATTGGAATCTTCAATCAAGGAAACATCCTGTTTTTCGATCCCTTCTTTCTGAAGCATGAGGGCTTCATGGTAAGTCGCTACAATATCCTTCAATTTAGCTGTCATAGGCTCAAGTTCATCAAACGGAGCTTCGACGTTTTCAGCCGTGTCCACCGCTTTTTCATAGGTCGGGATAACCTCTTTGGTCAAGACTTCGTACATATCTTCATCATTTGTATAGTTCTCTCCTGATACACCTTGAAGGGCAACAACAGCCTCGGTTTCATAGTCCGCAATTTTGCGTACGTCATCGTTGATATACGTAATGAGGGCTTCCTGTTTCTCAGAATCGGATAGATCTTTTTTAGGCTCTTCTTTCTTGGCCGTTTCTTCTTTCTCGGCTTCTTCCTTGCTTTCGTCTTTAGTTGCTTCCTCTTTTTTGCTATCGTCCTTCTTCTCTGTTTGAGCGCTCTCTTTTTTCTCCGACTTTTCGTCAGAAGACGTGCTCTGACTGCAGCCCATTACGATAAATGATAAAGCTACGAGCATGATGATTAATTTTTTCACGCTGATCCATCCTCTCAAGATTGTTTTGGTTATTTAAGAAATCAATGGCTTCTTCCGCTTCATCCATGAATGCGACGTAGCAATCAATTCATTAAAATATCGCTTCTGCCAATTTCCCCATCGGTACGGGTCCTTTGGCGCCATCATGGCTTATCCCTGGATCATCAGGGACACACCCACTAAAAATTCCAATCTTTTCAACTATAGCATGATTGGTAAAATACTGTTATGATAGCATTTGTTTATTTTTGGATGAAGCTTAAGTAGGTTATTAGTCTCAAAAATTCCGGTGACTGGAAGAAGAATACCTTTCAATAATACATATAGTGGGCTTTCTGAATAGGACTAAAGGTCTTTTGGACTACATTTTTGAGTTTACTTTATCTCGTAAGGAAACCCATACTTTTTCACCGGTCGATCAATTCTTAAGCATATAGTCTTCAACAATTTGAACTACATGTTAAATATCACTTTTAAAGGAAAGTTAAACCTTTTATGTGAAATATTATTTTGGACAGAACCTGAAACCATTCATTCCATATATCCGTATAACAGGAGAGGTGAAAGACAGAATGTACATACAAATTGAAGAACCAACCGAAAAAATATCAAAAAATGCCGTCCAGATGTGGCGGGTGACCAATACCATCGGACATTTTATTACACTGATGATCATTGCAGTCCTCCTTTACTGCACGGATCATTTCCACTGGTATGGGTGGGTGAGTCCTGTCCTGTACTCTGTAGGCGGACTCCTGATCCTATCCGCCCTGTATTCCATTCTCCTTGAACCGGTTTTCGTCCAGCGCCATTGGCGGTACCGAATCGATGAAGAGTTTATCCAGCTCAAGCACGGGAAGTGGAACACCCATCATGCTGTGATTCCCATGGAGAAGGTCGAATATGTACGCACCGAGCAGGGACCATTTTTACGAAAATACGGCCTGTACGATTTAGAGGTGGGGACGACCACATCTAACCATAAGATTCCTGCCATCCCTCAGGCTGAAGCGGAGCGTCTGAAGGCCGTCATCGCCACCTACGCGAAAGTCCGGGATGAGGAGGAGGAAGCCATATGAGCGGCATCCAGCGGTTCCACCCTGCCTTTCTTGCCGTGGAACTTGTGTCTTTTGCAAAGGGCGTGTTCTTCATCTACTTCTTCTTATTCGTCCTGAAAGCCCAATCCACTTCTGGATGGGTAGTGTGGGGAAGATACATCCTCATCGCCTGGTCCGTCTGGTCCATAGTGAATATCTTCTTGAAATGGAGATTTCACGGCTATGAAGTGACCGAAAGGACAATTGTTCTCCATGAAGGCGTATGGGTGAAAACAAAGAGGACGGCGGGACTGGACCGCGTTCATAACCAGACCTCCAACACGACATTCGTCCACAAATGGTTCGGTCTCACATCGTTGAAACTTGAGACCGGGACTTCCGGTGATCACGGGGAAGTAGAGTTTCCCGTGATCACCCAAGAAGAAAAAGAACGAATCCTTTCCCTGATCGGATTGCAGCAGCGCGAGACCGGACGCGAGGAAGAGGATGAGATCTTTGAGGCTGAAGCCGTGCGCACAGTGCGCTTTCAGTCAAAGAAAAAGGACCTGATACGGGCCTCCTTTACATCCTTGAGCTTTCTTGCGATCTTCCCGCTTCTCAGTGCCGCCTACTCCAATCTTGCCGTGTTCTTCAATCTTGAAGACGGGGCGGAAGGAGCTTGGGATTATCTGGTCCTCCACTGGTGGATGCTGATCATTCTTTTTGTCATTGCCCTTCTCATTTCATCGGTCATCGGCTATGTCAGGGTCTATTTGAAATACGGGAAGTTCACGATCAGCGACGATCATGACAAGATCTACATCGAAAAAGGAGTGGCAAACGTAACCCACTTCTCTATCCCGAAGCGGAAAGTACAGGCCGTCGTGGTAGAACAATCGCTCCTGAAGCGTCTTCTTGGGCTGGCATCGGTGAAGCTGATCAGCGCCGGATCATCAGAGCTTGAAAGCGAGGAAACAAGTTCACTCTATCCATTCCTCCCGAAGCATGAAGCCTATCGGATCATCCAGGACATGCTTCCTCACTATGAGATCCAAGAAGAAATGGGGCGCTTTCCACGACAGGTCCTTTGGGCTAAGCTTCTCAGGCCCTATTATTTGACCGTCCTTTCCATTGCAGGCTTCCTCATTTTCAAACCGGCTTTCCTTTGGGTTTCGGCCATTCTCTTTATATTGGCAGTCGTTCTGAGGGTACTCGACTACGCCTTTACCAGCTACATCCGTCACGGTGACCTGATCCAGATCCGGAGCGGCGCCCTCACGACAGAAACCTTTGTGACCCATAAACGAAGGATCCAACAGGCCACCGTCACCCACTCGTGGCTCCAGCGCCGATTCGGGATTGCCACTCTTTCCTTCACCAATAGGGCCGACCCCACCCACGTCAGCGAGCTTTACGGGTTATCCAGGGAAGAAGCCGGTGAATTCTATGATTGGTACAAGCAAAAATCCGCTTCGTCTTAAGCAGACGAGCGGATTTATTTTTTGAAGACGAATAAGATTGAGAATTATTATCAATACTAAAAAACAAGACAACCCCGTGGTTGCCTTGCTTTCGGTCATTACATACCCGGTTCAAACGTCTTACAGTCGGTTTCCTTGCTGTCATGGGCTTCATTTCCTCTGTGACTCACCACAAAGATCTGATCAGCCGAGCAGCGTTTGCCTTCTTTGTTGTAGCGGCAGTTACTGACTTCGCATAGTACATCTTGTGCCATGGTTATTCACCTCCTCAGCTACCCTTTAGCGTTCTCATTTTCTCTGCGGTTCATACCTTGAGCCATAGCATTCCACAAGCGGTTTTAAGAAGTCATATCCTTCGGGCTCCTCCCATATATTAAGTTCATCAATGATGATGGAGGGGGTTTATATGAACGACAGACGTTTATATCACGTCCAAAACTTAGCTTTGGAAATCATGGATCGAATGAACGATGAGCATGCACTGAAGGAAGGAACAAACTTAAAGGTAGTCGTCGATCTCTTATCCAGGGCAATCGGGAGTCTTGCAGACCCTTCTGGGAATTTGTCCCTCGATTATATTGAAGAAAAAGTGGCATCTGCTCATTATGCAGTTTTTCATAATGAGCAAAAGCTGTCTTGTTTGAAATCGACACCAGTAACAAGATAAAAAGCTGGTCAGCAGGTAATCCTGCTGACCAGCTTTTCATTCAGTAAATACCTGCCGCCTCAAAAGCTTGGACTTCATCCAACCCAAATGCCGAGTGAAGAAGAGAAGCCAGAGCAACCGCATGAGACTCTTCCACCACGGTCGTCACGTGATTGGTACAGTCTTCTATGATATGGAACGCGAGCCCATTCTCTTGGAGTATCTGTCTGACCTTATCCAGAATCACAGGACAGGTCTTTTTATCCTTTGCAACCACCGTCACCGTCGCTTTTCTGTCCAGCCTAACGATTGCCCCTTCCCTGTCAAAGATTGAATCTGCACGCTCTAGATCCTCCTCCGCTACCAAAAAGGCAAGAGTATCTCCACCCTCTTCTATCAGGGTATCGTATTCAATCCCCCATAAGGTCAAGCGTGAGGAGATGAGCCGTTTGATTTCCATCCTATTTTGAATGGGTGAGAGGGTGTAACAGAATCTGCCCTTATGAAAGACGACCCCACAAACAGGATGACTGACTCCCTTCCCTGATGAGCCATGGATCCATGTACCTCCCACCCTGCTCATACTGGATCGGACCACCAAAGGGACGTTATGAAGCATTGCGTGTTCAATCGCTTTCGGATGCAGGACCCCGGCTCCCCTACGTGCCATCGTTAACATCTCTTCATACGTCAAGGAGCTGATCCTGACGGCATTCTTTATATAACGGGGATCTGAGGTATAAACCCCTTCAACATCTGTATAGATCTCACATCTTTCGGCACCTAGCTTGGTCGCAAGCGCTGCAGCAGTCGTGTCGGAGCCACCTCTTCCAAGGGTAGAGATATCACCATCTCCCGTTATCCCCTGAAATCCTGCAACGACTACGACATTCCCCATCTTCAACTCCCTCTGTATCCTCTCGGGGTCGATCGACAGGATCGATGCCCCGCCGTGATCGGTCGTGGTGGAAATCCCTGCCTGCCAGCCGGTCAAGCCGGTGGCAGCCACGCCTTCTTCCCTGAGGGCCATACATAGTAGAGCAACCGTCACCTGCTCTCCCGTCGAAAGAAGCATATCCTGGTCCCGCTTATGATGTCTGCTGGTGATGTGGTCAGCAAGCATCATCAGTTCATCGGTTGTATCTCCCATAGCGGAAACGACGAGAACCAGGTCCTGTCCACCGGCTTTCTCAAGCGCCACCTTCCGAGCAATTCCTTTTATATTTGATACCGACCCTACGGAAGTGCCTCCGAATTTCTGTACGATCACACTCTTCACCCTACTTTCCATTGCATCTGATTACACCCGTTCAGTGAATAACGCCAGGGCATTCTTTACATATCCGAACTCAGAAGCATGCGGCCGGTCATCTCCTGAAGCATATCCATAGTCAACCATTCGGTTCCGGTTCAGACACAGCTTTGTCAATTCAGGCTTAAAGAAGTCAAACAGCTCGAAACGCTCTTTCAAAGAAGGGAATCGACGTTGATAATGAACGATGGCTTCTGCAAGAAAGGCCCAGAAGGTTTCTTCCCTCATCAAATCGTGATTGACGAAGATATTGCTCATGTAGCGCAGATGACAAATGAATAATCCCGTGAAGATGAATTGTGTCAATCCTTCTGGCGGCTCGCTTCTCAATACGAGCTTCAGCTCTTCCGATAATCCATCGAGTTCGGGGAATGGCTGATCCGTCATATTGACATCATCCACGAAATCTTTGATGGCCAGTCTATGAGGGATGGAATCCTTCAGGACTAGGATCGTATTCTGTCCATGAGGAGAGAAGACAGTACCGTATTGATACAGGTAATGCAGGAGGGGATCCATGACGACCCGATAAAATGTCTTCATCCATTTCTCTGCGCTTAGACCAGAAGCCTCGATCAGACTTTTCACATAAGGTTTTCCATCCCGATCTTCGTAGTGAAGAGCTGCCAAAGTAATGGCTTGTTCGCCTTCATCCAAGTATGTATAGATGCTCTCCCTCCAAATGGTGCCAAGCATCTCGAGATAGTGATACGGAACTTTATCGACATGTGCATAATCGGGATGATCGACGTTCAAACTGGCATTTTCACCGGGAAGGATGACCCTGCACTCATCTCTGAGGAAAGGATCCTGATCAGCGATTCCTTTGATCCATTCCGTTACCTGGGGAGCGACCAAGGTCCGTTCCGACGGTAAGCCTCTGTACACAAGGGTATTAAGGATACTCATGGGCAGTTTGACATGGTGTTTTTCTTTATTCGTCATGTTGACGAATGTCCTCACCGACTGCTGCGGGAGATAATGGTCATCCCCTTTTCCCAGTGGGATGATTCCGTTGTAGGAAAGTGCTTGCGGGAATTGCTGGACCAACACTTCCTTCCACTGCCACTCATGTACAGGCATGTAGTAGTAGTCGCCTGGCTGCTCTCCGGCTACTTTCACTTTCTCATTGAACCGTTCCCTTTCTTCGTTCGTTAGCTCGTCAGAAATCAGCTGTTCGTAGCTCACCCCTTGGACAGCTTGAAATGACGCCATTTCCTTCTTAACGGCAATCCAGGATAAACGGATCTCCTTCTGCTGTTCGGGTGCATAGTTCACATAATCATCGTACCCAAAGCCGATCCTGCCTTTGTTATACGTGATCCAAGGGTGCCCTGTCATGTAGCCTTCCAGGAGAGCGTAATCCTCATGAATAAGATCATCCGACGATACCTCCTGACGTTCAAGTATGTGGGCATCGGCGATAAGGGTTGCATTCAGCTCTTTGATCAGATGGCCGACAGTTTCAGGTGACATGGGAATGATCCCATGAAGATCGATGAGCAACCCTACCGCGTGGGTGGCTTCTCTCACCTCTTCTGATTCTATGATTTCGATTGTCGCCTCTTTGACGTCATAGCTATCAAACAATCGTTTCTCCGCTTGATAACGGTAGTATTTCGTTTCAGAGACTTTCAGCTCACACTGAATCAAAGAGCCGTCCGTCATGATGTCAGGGTGGATCATATCCTCATACATATATTCCGAAAGCATCTTGGCAACCAGCCTGCGATTGACCCGTTCCCAATTCCTCCTTGTTAAAGCGGATGGTGATTTCATTTGATTGTCCATCTTTGACCCTTCCTTTCGAATGAGTTGATCGTATCCCGAATGCCATCTTCCTGCCCTGATGGGTCCCCTATGCCGAACGACTGGAACACATTTTTCTGCCGGATTGGATAAACCTCCCGGCCGACGATCTGATTGATGATGATGGCATTCCGATGGGCTCCAAGGCCAAGGTCCGGTGCCCCCACACCGTGGGTATGCAACTCACCGTTTTGTACGAAAATGCCGGTAGCCTCACCTGAAGCGGAGCGTAACCGATAATCTTCCGTAATTCCATACCTACCGTGGCTATCTCGCCAGATGCCTTGATCCATTGCAGATAGGAAAGCAGGTTCCGCCTGTTTGTACCCTGTGCCAAGGATGATGACATCGCTCTCGATGGAGAATGCCTCCTTTTTCACATGATGAAAGCCTTCCACAACGTACCGACTACCGGCCTGCCCTATTCCCGTAACCTCTGTCATCGCTTGAAGGTGGATGGGGGGTCTTACTCCTCCAATGGATCGCTCATAAAGCAGATCATAAATATCAGCGATTGTTCCTGCACTGATTCCTTTGTATAGTAAGCCTTGCCCTTTCAAGAGTTCGTCCTTCCTCTCTTGGGGCAGATGATAAAAGAAGTTCGTATAGTCCGGTGAGAAATATTCCAGTCCTAGCTTGGAATACTCCATTGGAAAGAATCCGTCCGACCTTGTAAACCAATTCAGCGAGAATCCTTCCTCTTCCTGAAGCCGGGCTGCGTCAAGGAAAACCTCGGCTGCACTCTGCCCGGATCCGATCACCGTCACGGAACGTTTCTCCTTCAAGCAGGATTTAGAAAAGACATATTCAGATGAGTGAAAGATCCGATCATTAAGCCATTCCTTGTAAGAGTCTGGTACAGACGGAACGGATCCGATCCCCATGACCACATGGCGAGTCATAAAATGTTTCTCTTGTCCGGCTCCGTGATCCCACGCAGACACTTCATACCCCTTCTCGCCGTCAGGTAGATCAACCGGGATGACCCGCTCCACTTCCATGGAGAATCGACAGGAAGGCAATCGCTCTGCTACCCAACGGCAATAGTGATTATATTCTTTACGGGGGATATGGAACTTCTCAAGAAAGTAATAATGATAGAGACGCTCATGCTCTTGAAGATAGTTCAGGAAACTGTGCCGGTTGGTTACATCGACCATACTGACAAGATCAGCAAGAAAAGGAACCTGGAGGGTCGTCCCGTCAATCAACATTCCGGGATGCCAATCAAATGACCCCTTTCGCTCAAGAAAAACAGCTTCCACCTCTTCATTTCCATCCAAGAGGGCGGCAAGTCCGAGATTGAATGGACCAATTCCGATTCCGACGACATCCACAATCTCCCTCATCAAGACCATCTCCTTTCAAACTCTTTGCGCTCACATGACATGAGCAGACCGGTTTTATCAGGTAGTTGCACCGGTTTAAGCGGGATGAACCCACATGTTTTGAACACGTGGATCATCTTTTCATTCCGGATATCCGGCTCTGCCATCACTTTCAACGTCTTCGATTCTTCGAACAGAAAACGTACCATCTCCCTTAGCAAGGGAAGTGCAAGCCCCTTCCCCAAGAAGCGCTTGTCCCCGATCAAGAGATGGATCCCCTGGTCGTAAGGATGGTTCGGATACGTTCCTTGCAATACGTCACCTTCCACCCAATAGGCCTCCCAGTAGCTCATGGGGATCCCGTCGATCATCCCAAGATATAGGGATTGGTGCCCATCGGTCAGAGCCTTCTCAAAATGCGTCCGAAACTCAGGGAAAGGGACGTTCAGATGCCAGAAGGGATGGACGTGATCCTCCTTCATCCAGGCATGGACCAAATCAACATCATGGAGTCCTGCTTTTCTGAACGATATCTTTTTGTGTAACTTCGGTTCATCTACGTCATACACCATGCCGGACCTCCACTTCATCTGCAATGGGATTGTGCACCATGGTATAGACCGACTGAGATTCCATCGGACCGATCAGTTCGTCCATGTCATAGAACCGGGTAAGGAGATTGGCCTTACAAGGCAGGACCGGCTGATAGAGCAGGCTTTCCACCAAGTCCCCCGACATGCTTCCTTCATGTTTTTTCAAGGCTGTTCTCAGAATCCTGACTAATTTCTCTTCTTCAATCAACCCACTTACCCCGAAACCATTGATGAGGCCAAAGAGGTGATTGAAGAAGAAGTAATATCTGAATCTTTCTTCCGCCACATCATCGTCGCAGGTTGTATCGCTGATGGTACTGATCCCAGGGTGAAGAATGGCTAGCTTCCCTGCTTTCGAACGGCTATAGTAATACCCCTGATTATCACGATAGTGGAAACGATGCGGATATCCTTCCTTCAGGGTGACAAGGGAATTTTGCTGGTGTGCTTCCAAGGCGATTCCATAGTGAGCGAATAACCACATCATCGGATCCAATGAGATGGACAGATAACGAGAGAACCAATCCTCACTCACTTGTTCCACTGTCCTACCCTCCCTGACGGCAATCTCCGTGATGATGGAGTGGATGCGGGGCTTACCTCCGTATGGATGGTCCTGGCACAGGCCTGCAATCAAGCTGGTACTTCCCTCAGCCTCCATGAAGGGATTATCCCTGATCACGACTTCAAAACCGGAAATGTCCTCACAGGATTCAAGATTGATATAGGCGGGATCCTCGATGATGTTGAAGGCAGGAAATCGTCCTTTCAGTGCTTTTCCGATCTCTGTCTGAAGGAGCTTGGAGACCTCCATCCCCCTAACAAGTTCCTTTGCCTGATTGATCCGTAAAGAGTTGGTGATCTTAACAGGTACCGAGAATTTGAACATATAGGGGGACTGCTTGGCGTACACGCTCCTGAAGGATGATGTAGCCGTATAGACACGCCCAAGTGGGCCGATGTATTCCAGATGCTCCCCCATGATCCGTTCCTGTACCTCGGTCCTAGACAGCAGCTCCTTTGTCTGAAGGGGATGAACCGGAATCAGGATCTTGCCTTTTTCATTGACGAGGTGATCGATCCATTCTTCATCCACACCACCGTCCTTCAGCTCATTGATGATGATGGAAACCGCCGTTTCAGGGCGGCTTGAATCATGGACAACAAGATCATGATCGGCTGCGAAGTAATGAAGTTGGAACTCTCCCTTCCTTTCAGGTGAGTACAATCTGTCTTCTTCCGCTGTCAACCCCTGCTTACTCTTAGGCGTTGGATGAAGGAGGTGACCAAACAATAAGGATTGTTCGGCCTCGATGAAGTCCACATCAGAACGAGAGAGGGATTCACCGTCTTCAAGTCGTTCCTCCACGTAGCTTCTGATACTCCTGCAGCTAAGGATGACACGATGGATCAATTCATCCTCTGCCCCTTTGCATTTCTGATCAAGGAGAAATTCTTTCACAATCAAAGTGGCTAGAGTGACATAATCCAGAGGCTGCAGATCGCCTTCTCCTTGAGCTCTGTAGTAAATCGGAAAGGAGAACAGATGTCGATCCGTCAAAGACCAGTATTCAAGAGGCAATACCAGATCGATTTTCTGGATGGAGAGCTTCGTGATGAAAACCTGTTGGGAAAAGGAATCGAACGCATCGACATGTTCATAATTTCCTGTCTCCCTTAAATAACAATTAAGGAAGCTTTGCATCGTGGCATTTTCTGCTATACGTTTCGAATCATACAAGGGTTTTACCTCCATTTGTGAATTGTCGTACCTTCTGTTCTATGTCTGACAACAGGCGGTGTATATCGTCTTTGGATGTCCTCGGATTCAATAGGGTCAGTTTCAAGCACGTTTCCCATTTCACCGATGTTTTTGCTATGACACCACCTTCTTGGAATAGCTGTTGCTGGATCAACCTGTTCAGACCGTTCAACTCTTCTTCTTTCAAAGAAAGGGGGCGTACCCGGAACACCACCGTATTGATTTCTGGATGTGGTGTTTTTAGTTCAAAATCATTCATATTCCTTATCAGCTCAGCAGTGTAGGCGGCAAGTTCCAGCGTATGATCAATCATTTCACCAAAACGCTTCAATCCAATTACCTTCAAGGACAAATAAATCTTCAATGCATCAAATCGCCGCGTCGTCTGTAGGGATTTATTCACCAGATTTTCGATTCCTTCATGCTCATCTTCCAACGGATTAAGATAGGCGGCGTGATGGGCGATGAAGCGGAAGGACTCACGAGCCTTTACCATGAACGCCCCACAGCTGATGGGCTGATACCATAGCTTGTGGAAGTCAATGGTGATGGAGTCGGCGTATTGCAGCCCATCCACTTTGGTTCGATTCCTATCGCTGAGCAGAAGCGCTCCCCCGAATGCCGCATCGACATGAAGCCATAGTCCATGCTCTTTTGCAATCGTTGCAGATGCTTGAAGGGCATCGATGCTACCGAAATCCGTAGTGCCACATGTGGCCACAAGGGCGAAGGGAAGTAGGCCCTCTCCCTTCAACTCCTTGAGAATCCGCTGCAGATCGGTCATGCTCATCCGCTGTTCTCGATCACTGGGCACAGTGACCACTGCTTTTTCCCCAAGACCAAGCTGTGAAGCTGATTTTTTCACAGTGAAATGGGCGTCCTCCGAACATAGGATCCGGAGCCGATGTGCTCCTTCAGGCAGCCCGTCCTTCTTCACATCATGCTTCCACATCTTGAAGCAATAGGAATCCCTCGCCAATAGTAGCCCCATGTAATTGGATTGGGTCCCTCCACTTGTGAACACTCCATCAGAACCTTCAGGATACCCTATCAATCTCTTCAACCATTCCACCATCCCTTCTTCCAGGTAGGTTGCAGAAGGGCTTTGATCCCATGAATCCATGGATTGGTTCAGAACAGCGATGATGTTCTCTGCCATGATCCCCGGTAAGAGTGGAGGACAGTGGAGGTGGGCCATGCTCCTTTCATGAGAGACATGAAGACTGTTCTGAAGGACCGGACCCATGATCTCGCTCAAAACATTTTCGAATGCCTGACCATCCTGGGTGAACGACAAGACACCTTCAACCTGTCTTTGAAGAGCGTCAGGTGTTCCCCCGCGAAACGGACGGTCAATCTTTTTGTATAGCGCTGTGAGCTCCTCCGTAAGAAGCGTCATACCGGCTTTATATGCGTGCAGCCCTTTTTCCCCTTGATGAAGGAAGTAAGGATCGAATTCGGTTCTGTTCATCTCTCTACCTCTCAACGGCTGCCAATACGGAATCGCGGAAAATGCTCATCACTTCCCGTAGCTGCTCTTGTGTGATGATCAAGGGTGGAAGGAACCGGACGACCGCTCCGTGCCTTCCTCCAACTTCAAGGATCAAGCCGCGCTCGAAACATTCGCGCTGGATACGGCTTGCAAGCTCAGCATTGGCGGGATGACTGCCGGAAGATGAGGCAGGGCGATTCGGATCAATGATCTCAACCCCGACCATCAGCCCCCTTCCCCGCACCTCACCGATTTCGGGAACGTCCTCCTGAAGCTCTGAGAGCGTGGTCAAAAGGGATTCACCGAGTAGTGCTGCATGTTTCTCAAGCTGGTTCTCCTTTAAATAGCGGAGGGTTGCCGTACCCGTCGCCATGGCCATCTGATTGCCCCTGAACGTACCGATATGTGCTCCAGGTCCCCATACGTCCAAGTCTTTGTCATACACAACCACGGATAGGGGCAGGCTTCCACCGATTGCTTTTGAGAGAACGATCACATCCGGAACGATCCCAGCATGCTCGAACGAGAATACCTTTCCCGTACGCCCGATGCCGGTCTGTACTTCATCGATGATGAGGGGGATATTTCTTTCTCTGGTGATCCTTCTCATTTCCCTTAACCATTCAATCGGGGCAGGTATGGAACCCCCTTCTCCCTGTACGGTCTCAAGGATCATGGCAGCGGGTGGAAGGATGCCGCTTTCCGGATCATCAAGAAGGTTTTCGATGTACCTTGCACTGATTTCATGGGTCGCTTCACCCCCTAATCCGAACGGGCAACGGTAGGTGTATGGATACGGAAGGAAGTGGGTATCCGGCATGAGTCCATGAACCCCTTTCTTCGGACCGAGATTCCCCGAAATCGCCATTGTTCCATGCGTCGCACCGTGGTATCCGCCTTGAAAAGTCAGGATGCTTTGCCTTCCCGTTGCCGTTTTGACAAGCTTCATGGCCGCTTCGATGGCATCTCCACCTGTGGGACCGCAAAATTGTATCTTCGCTCTCTCCCTGAATCCTTCAGGAAGGAATGAAAATAGCTCAGTGATAAATTCTTCTTTGACCGGAGTGGTCAGATCTAATGTATGTAAAGGCCGCTTATCGCGAATCACTCGCTCCATAGCTTCGATGATGACGGGATGATTGTGTCCGAGCGCCAGCGTTCCAGCTCCTGCCAGACAGTCAATATACGTTTTCCCTTCCATGTCTGTCACATGGACACCCTCTGCCTCCTTTATGGCGAGGGGGATCCTGCGCGGATAGGAGCGGGCATTGGATTCTCTTCTCTCCTGCTGATTGAGTAACGCTTGATTGGACAACAATTGTTGAACTGTCATAGTCATCTCCCTTTCAATAATGGCTGAGTAACTGCTTACAACGTCATATTAGTTGATAATGATTATCATTGTCAATAAGTAATTGATAACGGTTCTCATCGTATTGAATCCTCTGAATCTTTCCTCCCATCTATGATTCTTTGAACTACAAACGGATAAAGAACCAGTATTTTCAGCACCTTAATAGGTTTTTCTATACCTTGAATGATCTCATTTTAAAAGGATGAGGGAGATTCTCGAATGTAAAAGAAAGGTAGATTGTACTAGTTCGTAGTGAAAAAAAGTTGAAAAAAAAATATATCCCGACTCTACACAAGTCAGTGGTCGGATTTGAGAGTCTACAATGGAATCAAATCTTACTTATGAACTCAATTACCTTTAAACACCATCAGACATCCTAATTATCATAAAATTCCCAAAACATTGGTTTACACCTGGGTCATTAAGGGTATAAATTTCTGTTATTAATTGTAAAATAATTCTTTTGTCCTAATCCAACAAAGGTCATATGATTCATCCATATCAATTGTTATTCTAGTAAACTATTTAGTGGTATACACGTCCCATCTTTTCCATTTAAGGGGTATGCCAATTCCGACGATAAAAAAATGATCAGTGACCTGCACTGACCTGACTCAAAAAGGAGAGAGAACTATGACGACGATCGGCATTGACTTGGGCACGTCCAATAGTCTGGTATCCTACTGGACCGAGGACGGTCCGGCACTTATTCCAAATGTACTGGGGAGCCATCTGACCCCTTCCATCATCAGTGTGGATGAAACAGGGGAAATCCTTGTTGGCCAGGTGGCGAAGGAGCGACTGATCACACACCCTCAAGCGACCGTGGCCGCATTCAAACGCCATATGGGTACGCAAAAGGCTTATAGGCTCGGGTCATACACCCTTTCCCCTGTTGAATTGTCTTCCTTCGTTCTTCAATCGCTGAAGCGGGACGCGGAGAGTCATCTCGGTGAGGATATTTCCAAAGCTGTCATCAGCGTACCGGCATATTTTAATGATAAACAAAGAAAAGCAACCAAACAGGCGGCGGAAATGGCTGGGCTGAAAGTGGAACGCCTGATCAGTGAACCGACGGCCGCAGCCATCGCCTACGGGTTCCACCAGGAGGATGAAGATACGAAATTCCTCGTCTTCGACCTTGGGGGAGGGACCTTTGACGTTTCAATCCTCGAGCTGTTCGAAGGGGTCATGGAAGTGAAGTCGGTGGCCGGCGATAACTTCCTAGGCGGAGAGGACTTCACGTCCATCCTCATGAATGCCTTTCTGCAATCGGAAGGTCTCAAGGCGGAAGAACTCGATTCCCAGAAGCTCTCCCTCCTCTTTAAACAGGCGGAGGAATGCAAAAAAGCACTATCAGGGAATGGGCAGTCATGTACCATGACCCTCAAGGCGAACGGACGTGTGCGGGAAATGGAAGTGGATCGGAAACGATTCGAGAAGCTTTGCCAGCCCCTCATGCTGAAGCTCCGAAAACCGATCGAACGGGCGCTTCGCGATGCGGACCTCATGGTGGATGAGATTGACGCCATCATCCTCATCGGTGGAGCCACCAGGATGCCGATCATCAAATCGACCGTGAGCAAGATGTTTGGCAAGCTCCCGTTCCTGACCATCCATCCCGATGAAGCTGTCGCTCTCGGTACGGCCGTGCAAGTAGCACTGAAAGAGCGGAACGAAGCCGTCCAGGAGCTGATCCTGACAGATGTATGTCCGTTTTCCCTAGGAACTGCGATTTCCAAACAGGTGGGCTACGAGCAGTACACCGACGGTCATTTCTTCCCCATCATCGAGAGGAACACCCCGATTCCGGTCAGCCGTGTGGAACGGTTGGCCCCGATCGCGGATCAACAAAAGACGATCACCCTTGAAGTCTATCAAGGGGAAAGCCGCATGGTAGAGAACAACTTGAAGCTAGGCTCACTGAAAGTCGATATCCCACCCGGTCCTGCCGGAAAGGAAGAAGTGGACGTTCGCTATACGTATGATGTGAACGGTCTTCTCGAGGTGGAGGTAACCATCCTCAGTACCGGGGAGAAGAAGAATATGATTATCGAACAAAGCGACAGCGGCCTATCCCATAAGGAAATGCAGGAACGGATGGAGCAGCTTGCCACCATCAAGATCCATCCCCGTGAGCGGACGGAGAACAGACTCCTGGTCGCGCGTGGAGAACGCCTCTATGAGGAGGCACTCGGGGACAAACGGGGTGTGATCGCAAGAGCCATCGAACAGTTCGAAATGGCCCTAGGAACCCAAGATGATCAACTCATCAAGCGCGCATCGTCTGAATTCAAAGAAGCACTAGACCAATTCGAAAGCTGGAATAATCTATGACACAGTGGGAAATACTCGGCATCGAACCGACGGATGACCTCTCCGTCATTAAGAAAGCCTACTCCAGGCAGTTAAAGAATCATCATCCCGAAGACGATCCTGAAGGGTATCAGAACCTGAGGGAAGCCTATGACAGCATCACCAAGATGGTGAAACAGCAAAAACGCGCGGAAAAGGAAGCAGCCTTCGCGACAACGGACGAAGCGGAAATGGACGTGGACATCCCGGAAGAAACAATCACAGAAGACGGGGAGTATGTCCCTGTCACCAGTCTCTTCCCCGATCACATCGGCTCCCTTCATGAGCCTTTGAGTGACGTTGCTTTGCTCCTTGATCAGGCCGAGGCCCTGTACGTCGACTTTGAAGCAAGGCTCGATGAGGGGCGCTGGATGGATCTTCTTGATCAAGATGTACTATGGAATATGGAGCTTCAACAGCGGGTGAGCGAAGAAATGCTCCTTTTCATCTGGCATCACTGTCTCCTTCCGAAGAGGATCTGGATCCTCCTTGAAAACCAGTTCGGCTGGCAGCAGATGCTGAAGGAAGGAAACCACTCACTTGATGAGGAGGACGCCGAACATTTCTACCGCTTCTATGAGCGGCGCATCGGCTATTTTCCGGCTCTGCGCTATGACTGGACCATCGGTGAGGAAATGGATCATGAGGCCTTCTTCCATGCCCTTGAGTCTGCTTACGATGAATGGTTCAAAGGAGACTTCGAAGCATCTGAAGCATACGCGCAAACGGCGCTTTCACTCTTTGACCATCATCCCGATGTCCATAAGCTCCTCGGGCAGCTTCATCTCCACCAAGGACGGGTGAAGCACGCTCTTCCTCACCTTGTGGAAGTAACGAAGCTCGATCCCGATGACCTGGATGCCCAGCTTTCCACGGCGCGTGCCCTCTACGACGATGGGGCCTATGAGGAATCCGCCGCGGTCCTTGCTTATCTGACAGAGTTGGAACCGGAAAACACGGACTTCCTGAACCTTTACGGGAAGGTCTTATTCAAGCAGAAAAAACTTGTGGAAGCCCGCAGGGTATTTAAAAAGGTCAAGCACATCGATCCTGTTGGAGATTCTGAAGTCCTTGTGTACTTGGCCAACATCCACCGGATCATGCGCGAGGATCCTGGGAAGTTCAATGCTTCCATGAAAGATATCAAAGCGGAATTATATATGTATTCCCCCGGCAAGAAATTCAAAGTGTTCTTATGGAACCAGTTCAGATGGAAGCTGATCTTTTCCTATATCTTCTTGTTTGTAAGCTGGCATCAGCTCGGCAATTTGGCTGAAGAGATCCATATGAATCGTGTTGCGTTTACATTGGTGACCATTTTCAGCATGGGCTCTGAATACAGACAGCCTACGTCAACCATTATCTGGACCCTGATCTGGACAGCGACCCTTCTCTTGGCTCTGATACAGATCTTCAAGCAGTGGAATCGCATCAGACGGTCATTGGTGGCTTAGAAAGGAGAGATTTCCATGAATAAAGACCAACAGCGGTTTATCGATACAATGGCTTCCTTGAACTATACTGGAGATCAATCTTACTATGGCATGCTCCATTACAAACCCCGTAACCTTCCATACTCCCAGGCCAAAAAAATCCTCGAGTATTGGGGGATCGTGGATACTGAGTCTGCCCATGCCACACTGACCTGGTTTCTTGAGGAAGGATTGCGCAAGGATTTCAATCGTATAAGGAACATCCTTTTATTTATGTCAGACGCTGACAGGGAGCATTGGGTCTCTTCCCTCGAAGACGAAAAGACCCGGAACCAGTTCAAGGTCGTAAACCGGTACCTGCACAAGTTGAACAGCAGTAGCATTGCAGGTGCAGATTATGGATTCAGTGTTATGTTTGCTCAAAATGCGTTTCGCATGGGGTTCATCTCACTCGACGATTCGGATAAGTACGCCCTTCAAGCCGGTAGAAAGGCTCAGAACGACTTCCCTAACTGGAGCGATTACTTGATCTCCCACTCGGCAGGAGCAGAATTCAATAAAGAAACCGAAGAAACCACAGTAACCTTTATGAAAAGTCAGCAGTTCACGCTGACCAGGGTTCTGACAGCTCCCAACAGTCCTTTAAGAAAGGTGAGCTGGAATACGAATCTAGCCTTGTAACCAAAATAAAGCGCATGCCGCAGCATGCGCTTTTTCTATTGAATTAAACCAATACCCCTTCAGAGAACGACTTGTTCAGGGTCGGCCAGTATCCTTTATTCGCTTCGATGAGATCATCGAGGATTTCTTTCGCCACGATGGCTGAAGGAATCGTTTTATTAAGGGTGAAGGCCTGCAGTGCTTTTTCATAGGACCCTTCTGTGATGGCTTCCACCAGCAGCTTTTCAGAGGCAAGCTGTTGGTCGATCATGGCCTTATGGAAATAAGGGATCTCTCCTACATATTCCGGTACAGGACCATCACTCGTGATGGAGGCAGGCACTTCGATCATGGCATCAGCCGGCAGATTCGGGATCGTACCGTTGTTCTCCACCATGACGAGATGGCGTTCTCCCAGGTTTTGTGCAAGGGAGACTGTCACATCCACGATGAAGATGCCGTGAACGCCCACGTGGAACGCATCTTCAAGGACTCCCGTCTCTTCATACTTCCTGACGGTTTCAAACAGGGATTTCTCGCGTCCATCCATGACTTCATTGGCACGGGTATACTCCTTATTGGAATTCTCCACGATGTATTCCGGCAGTAGATAATATTGAAGATATGGATTCGGCAGATAATCCGGGAAGAAGTCCATGATCGGCTTGATGTTCTTGAACGTCTTGATCCATGACGCATCCGCATGTCGATAGTCGATCTTTGATACGTCCTCTGTCAGGAGGCCATGCTCACTCACATGCTTCCGAAGCTCAGGAAGGCGGTCGACGCCGTCCACTTCCACCCTGGTGAACCAGCCGAAGTGATTCAACCCGAAGTAGTCCACTTTCAGCTCATCACGCTCAACCCCGAGGATCGCACTCATATTCCTCATGGTGGCGACCGGCATATCACAGATATTGAGGACGCGTGCATCAGGACGCAGCTTCCTTACCCCTTCAGCGACAATCGAAGCCGGATTCGAGTAGTTCACGATCCAACAGTCCTTCTTCGCATACTGCTCAACAAAATCGATCAGCTCCACCATCGGGAAGATCGTCCGCAGACCGTACGCCAGTCCACCCGGTCCGCATGTTTCTTGTCCGACCACGTCATGGGAGAGGGGGATTTTTTCATCTAGTTCCCTCATGGCATATTTCCCTACCCGCATTTGGGCGAAAACGAAGTCCACGTCTGTGAAGGCCGTCTCTGGATCAGTCGTATCAAGGACTTTGATGGAATCGGAGTATTCACGGATAACGGCTGTTGCTGCCACGACGACCTTCGATTGTCGCTCGCCATCAATATCGTAGAACCTGATTTCCTCGAGTGGCAAATCCTCGAGGCGATCCATCAGACTTCTTACAATCCCTGGTGTATATGTGCTTCCTCCACCTGCTATTGCTAGTTTATATGTTTTCATAGCTGCATTCCTCCTAGATTTTGATCGACTTGATCCCGTACGGATTTCACGTTCAGACCATAGACTACCTGTACGTTGTTACCTGACTTGATGACTCCTTTAGAGCCCGTTTCTTTTAGCTTCTGCTCATCGACCGCTCCCGGATCCTTCACGACAAGGCGGAGACGGGTATAGCAGTTGTCGACGGCTTCGATGTTTTGGCTGCCACCAAGAGCAGCGACGATCGTTTCCCCAAGGGGTGCTGCGGTTCCAGGGGAAGCAGTGCCACGCTCTTCTCCTCTACCGGAGTCTCTGTCTCTTCCTCGCGACCCGGTGTCTTCAAATTAAGCTTCAGAATCAAGAAGCGGAAGACAACGAAGTACACGGCAAACATGAGCAGTCCAACGAGGATGAACATCGGCCAGTTCGACTTGGTCGTACCGAGAGGCAGATTGTAGAGCAGGAAGTCGATGATTCCATTTGCCCCGATGGCATGGACCCCAAATACATTCAGGAGCATCATGCCCGCTCCTGTGAGGACGGCATGGACGACGAACAGAATCGGCGCTGTGAATAAGAAGGCGAACTCAAGCGGCTCTGTCACCCCGAGAAGGAAGGATGTGACGGCTGCCGGAAGCAGGATGGCCTTGGCCATTTTCTTTTTGTCCTTGTTCGCTGTCACATACATGGCAAGGGCTGCACCCATGAGACCGAACATTTTCGCAAGTCCCCTGGCATCCCAGTTCACCGTGCTGCTCAGCACCTTCGTGCCGGCATCGGCCATTTCCGCAAAGTAGATGTTCCGTGCCCCGTAGACGACTTCCCCCGCCACTGTCGACGTTCCGCCTAGCTCCGTGTAAAGGAATGGCGTATAGACCAAGTGGTGGAGACCCGTTGGGATGAGGATCCTCTCAAGGAAGCCATAAATCAGGAAACCAACATCCCCAAGGCTCTTGATTCCTCCGGCCATGGCCGTGATACCGTTTTGGACATACGGCCAAAATTCAGCGGCCAGGAAGCCGAGGACCATGGCGCTCGGTATCGCCAGGATGGCGACGAAGCGATGTCCAGAGTAGATGGAAAGGACACCCTTGAATTCCGTGTCACAGTATTTGTTGTGAAGGATTCCTACAAGGGCCCCGATCAGGATACCGGCGAACACGCCCATTTCAAGCACTTGTACGTTCAGGACCATGGCTTGTCCCGCAAGTTGCATCTCTTCTGCAGGTACAAGATTGCCTGAGATCTTCAACACCTGGTGCATGGCGTTGATGAAGATTACGAAGGTGACAAGCCCTGTAAGAGCGGCATACCCCTTATCCTTCCGGGCAAGACCGATGGGAATCCCGACGGCGAAGATCAGCGCCAGATTCTGAAGGATCGATACGGCTGAGGACGAGATGAATGTCCCGAAGTTTTGTATGTAGGGATGCGCGAGGAACGGGACGTATTCCGCAAGATTCCCATTCCCGAACACATTTCCGAAAGCAATGAACAAACCGATGATCGGGAGGATCAAGATCGGTGCAAATAATGATTTTCCGAATGTTTGAAGACCATTGACGACTCTTTTCATGTGCAGCCTTCCTTTCCTTATAAGTAAACGCTATCATTTACATCCAAAGTATAGCGCGGATAACCGGCTCATGTAAGGGATTACAGGGAATCTGTACTGTGTGAACAAAAGATGTAACATGTTACATCTAATATTCTTCAATGATTCCCTGCTCAATGGCGAGGCTCAGGAGGATGTCGATCAGCATGAACATATTGGACTCATAGGAAGTCACCTGGAATTCCTGCTGCGACTCGATTGTGGGATCGAAGACGGGGAAGACGATATCGGCAAGGGCAGCCGTCGTGCTTTGACGATTCCCCGTGAAGAGGACGGTCTTAAGACCTTTGTCCCTGGCGATCTGCACCTTTTCAATGACCTTGGCCGTCTCCCCGGATCGTGAAAAGATGATCAAGAGCTTGTAGCGCTGGATATTATTGAAGAAGATCGCCCGGCTGTCACTCGTGGACGTGTTGGACACGTAGTAACCATAAAGCTCGAGCTTCTTTGCCAGGTAATTGGAGAACAGGGTGGAGAATCCGGCTCCATAGAAGTAGATGAGGTTGTGTTGCTTCAGTTCATCGAGGAATTGTTCGATGCTGTCTTCCCCGATGGAATCAAGGGTCCAACGGGCATTGGAAAGAAACTCGTCCTTTTTTCTGACGAGGGGATCGTGAAGACTGGTGGCAGGACCGGGGTCCTGCATATTTTTCACCTTCAAGCCCAGATTAAAGATGAATTCGCTATAACCGCTGAATCCGAGCTTCTTACACAGGCGGATGATGGAGGTGGTGGAGACGAACAGCTGATCCGCCGCCCTGCGGATGCTGAGTTGTTCCCCTTTATCATGTGCTCCGATCAGAAAGGAGAGGATTTCTTCTTCTGAGGGGTTCAGATCGTGATCACTTGCATAATCCAAAAACAATTTCTCTGTTTTTTTCATGTTCACTCGTACCTTTCTGTGATGGCAGACCTATATTTTGTACCCCCATTTTCTCACGTTTCGGCCTCAATCAACAAATCCCCTGTTCAACCTGGTCAGGAATTCACCGAAAAGCGCCCGTTCGTCTTCGCTCCAGCCGTCCATCCATTCATTGTAGCGCTCAAGCCTCAATCGCTTATCGGCTTCAAGCTTCTCTTTGCCGAGCTTTGTAATCATGAACATCCTGACGCGGCCGTCACCTGGATCGGCGAAGCGCTCGATGAGTCCTTTCGCCTCCAACCCACCCGCCTGTCGGGATAATGTCGAGATATCAAGTTTGAAGGAATCAGCGAGATCTTTGACCCGTGAAGGCCCAAATTCATCGAGCTGCCGAAGGAGAAGATAGGAAGCACGCTCGAGGAATCCGATCTTCCGTTCAGACTGATCAAGGTAGACGGCTCTTCTAATAAAGGTCGTCAGTTCATATTCAACACGCTCAAGAGGGTTTAATTCATCCATATATTTTCGCTCCTTTTCGGTATGAAACCTGACAGATTCGTTGACAAATGATGAAATGCTTGTATAATACAAATATATTAATTGTATCGTACAAGCAATTCGCTGATTTGTAAAGCGTTTTCTTACCGAAAACTTACGTGAAAGAAGGGTTCAAAGCTGTTTTAACAGCGACATTATGAAAGTACTCCGCATCATTTTACAAGTCGGAATTTTATATGTGTTTTCCTTTGCAGGAGGATGGATTCAACAGGCATTGGATCTTCCGATTGCAGGTAGCATCATCGGTCTGCTCCTTCTCCTTCTGTGCCTTGCAATCAAAGTCGTCCCGGTTGTGGTCGTGGAAGACGGAGCGAGCTTCCTCCTGTCCATCCTTCCACTATTATTCATCCCCGCCATGGCGGGCGTCATGAACTACCCGGGGCTTGTATCACCCACCGGGGCCGCCTTATTCTTGATTGTCATCGTCAGTACCGTCGTGACCATCGCTGTAGCCGGACACGCGAGCCAGCTCCTTGAGAAAAGATCAAAACGGAAGGAGGAGAAACGATGCAGCAATTCCTACTCACAATCGTAAGTATTGCCGCAACCGTGGGGATCTACATCGTCATGGCGGGAATCTATAAACGCTTCTCCCTTCCCGTCCTGATCCCTGTTTTGACCTCCACTATCATGGTGGTCGGTCTCCTTGTCGGCTTCCATATTCCTTACGAAGACTACATGGTAGGTGGACAGTGGATTCATTCCCTGCTCGGCCCGGGTGTCGTAGCCCTCGCCTATCCACTCTATAAGCAGAGGGACGTCATCCTGAAGTACAGCCTGACCATCATCGGAGGAGTCTTGGCAGGCCTTCTCACAGGCATGATGAGTGGATTCCTGTTCGCACGGATCCTTGGGATGGATCATGACTTGATCCTCTCCATCATCCCTAAATCGATTACGACTCCTGTAGCCATTCAAATCGCTTCAGGAATCGGCGGCGTACCGGCCATGACTGTCGTCTTCGTCATGGTGGCCGGATTCTCCGGTGTCATCCTCGGACCGATGATCCTCAAATGGGTACGGATTCGAAGCAAAATGGGACAGGGCATCGCCCTCGGAAGTGCATCTCATGCCCTTGGTACCTCAAAGGCCATGGAATACGGCGAACTTTCCGTGTCCATGAGCTCTGTCTCCATGACCCTGAGCGCTCTCCTCGGCTCCGTCATCGGACCGCTTGTAGTATGGCTGTTCCAGATCTGAGGCTGACGAAGCTGATGGGATGACCCCCGGCTAGTGTGAAGCACTGAAATTGAGCTTATTTCAAAAAGAAGAAGAGATTTGTTACCACCCCTATATAGATGGTTATGTGCAACACACTCAACCTTTCTATATAAGGGGTTTTTGCATTTTTTAAATGAAGGATGAATGAATATAAAGTCCGTTCCTTTTCGCTGCAGGCGCTTGCTTTCCGCGGGGAGGAAGTCGAGCGCCTTCCACTCCAATCCACTCCGTGATTCTTATCTTTGCAGCGAATTACCTCAAAGAAATACAGATAAATACTCCTTATTAAAAATTTGAGTACTTTTACGTGGACATAACCTCCTTTCTAAAAAACAATAAAACGGCCGATTACTTGAGATTCACTCTAGTAATCGGCCGCTTTTTCTTATTGTTTTCTATTACTCCCCAGGTATCTTCTCAGATGGCTTGGATTCGTTTTCCTGGATGTTTACGGTGGTGACATAATAAGAGTCACCCTTTTCATGGTTTTCATCGAAGAAGCTTTTCCGTTCATGGGCAGAAATGCTGGCTACATGAGTGTACTCTTCTTCGGAAGCAGATTTTTTATAGACGCGGTAGCCGATGACGTCGTCTGCACGGACGGCGTGCCAGTTGATCACATTGGATTCCTGGGTAACGTCGGTTGGCGGCTCAGGCGTTTTCTCCTCCTGCTTCTGCTTTTCACTGATCAGCTCGGTGTACACAACCAACCGATCTGGATACTCATGCTTATCGTGATCGAACGTACCGGTACAGGTGATGACATTGAGCTTCCGTTTATCCGATGAACCGAAGATCTTTTCGATTGGTGCATCATTATAAGGATAGCTCTCTTTTGATTTTACTTTGAATGTGCGCTCATTACCGTTTTCGTCGGTAAGGGTGATCGTTTCCCCGACCTCGATGTTCTTCAGGTAAAAGAAGATAGCGGGACCTTTTTTACTGTCGACATGCCCTGCCACGACGGAACTTCCTTTCCCGCCCGGCTTTGGACCGCGGTCATACCACCCGGTCACTTCTGTAGACTCCGGAACATCCATTTCACCGGATTCCTTCAGTCCGACAGGGATCACCTTGGTATCGATATCCATGCTCGGGATTTGGATCCTTACGGGGGTAATTCCCTCTTCTTGAACCTTTAATTGTTCTTCCAGCTCGGCTTTCTTCTTCTGTAAAGAGTCAAGAAGAACAAATTCTTCCCCTTTGTGGCCAATCGGTCTCGTCTTTTGCTTTGTCTCTTTCTCAGCTTTCACCTGCTTTTTCTCTGAATTCTGCTGAGGTGTGGTATTTTCTTGGGCGAACACCTGGAAGCTTATGATGCTGAGGAGCATGACAGTCAATACGATCAATAGTCTCTTTTTCATCTTCTCACCTCTAGTAGGAAAAAGAGAAGAGCGGTAAAGCCCTTCTCTCTTCATTTAATTATTGTTGGTTTGATACTTTTTTGCGGATAAGGAATACTCCAGCTGCTAGTAGAGCAGTGATTCCTGCTGTCCAAGCCATGATTGGTGCATTAGAGTCTTGTGCAGCTCCACCCATACCTGTGTTAGGCATAGCAGATGGCATATCGGAACCTGCGAACATATCAGGGTTTTGTTTCACGATGGCATCTCCAAGTGCTTTACCTACTCCGAACATGTACGCATACCCTTCACGGAAGTCTGCAGTGCTTGCATCGTAATCTTCAGCCAAGTAGTCATCGAATGTTTTCAATACTTGCTCTTCGTGGCCTTTTACTGCTGCAATGGCATCTTCAGCAGGTAGATTTCCTTCTGTTGCTGTTCCAAGGAAGTTACCGAAGTCTTCAGAGAACATGCTCAAGCTTTCGCGTGCTGCTTCTTCTTTTTCTTTATCATCAGCCAATACAGCTGCTACTAGATCAGATTGGGCATTGATGTGCTCGCCAGTCCAGATCTTTTCGAATTGTGCTGCACCTTCATCTCCGTAGATAGAAGCGATGGCTGCTTTGAAATCTTTTGTGTGCTCATCTTCAGCCCAGTTAGCGAAGTCATAATCTGCAGCTCCGTCAACGCCTTTTTGCATTCCCATTGTTGCAAGTGCAAAGTGCTCTGCTGCCAGGTTGTTCAATGTAGAACGAAGATCAGCTGCTGCAGAATCGGCTTTTGACCCTTCAAATTTGTCTGGCATTTGCGTCACGATTGCTGTAGAAAGAGCTTTACTGATGTCGAACATACGGTCATACCCTTCGCGGAAGGAAGAGAAGTAACCTTTGTAGTCTTCTTCAACGTATGCATCGAAAGCGTGAAGAACATCTTCTTCATGTGCCTTCAGTACTTCAGCGGCTGCATCTTTCGGAAGATTGTCTTCCGTTGCTGTGCTAAGGAAAGTCGAGAACTCTTCTACGAATTCATCCACTTCTTTTTCAGCGGCCATTCTCGCATCTTCGTCACCAGATTGAGCGGCTTTTACGAAGTCTTCTGAGTAAGCATTATGTCCGCGGAAGATTCGTTCGAATTCCTTCGCTCCTTCTTCACCGTAGATGGATTCGATCGCCGGCGTCATATCCTTGGCGTTGTCATCCAGTGCCTTCATGGCTTGTTTTTCGTCCGGTGCGTCGTTATAATCTTTTACCATTGCGTCAACCGCTAGCACAAAGTGCTCTGATAGAAGTTGATCAAGAGTGGAGCGCAAGTCGGATGCTGGAGTAACGGCTGTCGGTTGCTCTGCTGCGAAACTTGCTGTCGGTGCTGCCAGTAGGGATAGCCCCAGTACAGGTGCTGCGATTTTTTTCATTAGCTTTGATTTTTTCAATGTATTCCTCTCCTTTTATCCTGGTTTTTTATATTTACACTAAGATAACGAGAGGGTTTTGTATTTGGATCACTTTTTTTAAAAAAACTTTTAATATTTTTATTTAGGGTTGTAGGTGGGGATTAAAAAGCTCAATAGAAGAGCCAGCTTCTTGACTGTAGCTATCCGCTTACGTCTGATGTAGTTTCGTGAGACTCCGAGTCTAGGATTCATTTCTGGAATTTCACACTCTTTGCCATCCTTAATACAAATTCCTTTTCAGATTGAAGACTTACTTTCTTACATGAAGAGTTTTCAGGACAAACCGTCAGGGAATGAATTTTTAGTGTCTCACCTGTATCTGGGTTTCTAATCAGGCACACGACCAGACTTGGTCCATACTCCGCGGGATCACGTTTGATCAATTTCGCCTTTTCGTCGAAATCATTGTGTACATAACCAATAAAGATTTCATAACCATTGGATTCATTCGGACTAAGTGTTTCATACTTTCCTTCATAGCTGTAACGTTCAAAAAATGCTTCAACACTACTATCGCTGTCGGAGTATAACATTTTTATAGAGCGCTGCAGTGCCTTTTCCTTATTTTCTTCGGGTAACATATTCCACGATTCGAATCCCTTTTTTTCTTGAAACATCCCCCTTTCAATTGCATAGTCTTCAGGAAACAACATGGAATATCCGTTCTTCTTCGATGTATAGTGATAAAAACCGTCATCCGTCCTGAATTCCTTGTCTAGATGACTCGCCGTCAACGAATCTTTTACTGCCGCGGGACGGTCAGCGAGTTTCATAAACACCCATCTCCCCGTGGCCATCAAGAGAAGGAGCGCAAAACCCACAATGAAGCGTTTTCTCCTCATGTCTTCACCTCTCTACTAATACAGGAATCTTGGATTCCTCTTATCTCAATTAAATTGAACACTCTCAGCCAGCCTGATGACGAATTTTCGTTCTTCTTCCAAACGAACCTTTTCGCATGTTTTATTTTTAGGGCATCTCACAGAAGATATAATCTTGAGGTTCTCACCGGTATCTGTATTCTCAACCATTGCAAGAACCAGACTTGGGCCATATTTCGCTGGATCACGCTTTGTCATCTTTGCATCTTTATCGAAGGAATTATAAACGGCCCCGATGTGAATTGCTGTTGATTAGTGTTTCTAATAGAAAAAAGACCAGCCTAAGCTGATCTCACTTGTCCATTATCTTTATTTGATTTCCCTCCCTGTTTCCCCACTAATAACATGATTCCTAGAAGGAGGAGACCGACGCCCAACCATGACAGGGCGTCAAGGGATTCGCCGATCAGGAAGACCCCAAGCATGGTGGCGGTGAGTGGTTCGGCGAGGGAGAGCGTTACGGCGGTTGAGGCAGGCACCTTCACCAGTCCACGTGCAAAGAGAAGATAGGCAAGTCCTGTTGCCACGACTCCGAGATGCAGGGCAACCCCGGCTCCCCTTACCTCCATAAGCCACGATAGATCATAGAGGAAGAGGAAGGGCGTGAGGAAGAATGCACCCAGCATGAACACGACAGCGACCACGGGAAGCGTCTCCCTTCTATTGACAAGGGTTCCGCTGATCATGGTGTACCCGGCAAATGAAGCCCCCGCCCCCAATGCAAGGAGGATGCCACGTGGATCGGCAACGACCGACCCTCTATTCGTGAACAGAAGGAGGCAACCGGCGATGGCAAGGGCGGTTGAGGCCCACCAGGATACTTGGGGGAGCTCCCTTTTTATCCCCCATTCAAGGAGTCCTGCTATCACCGGGGCGCTTCCGATGGCTATCACGGTCCCGATCGCAATCCCTGTCATACTGACTGCCGAGAAAAAGAAAGGCTGGTAAAGTGCCATACAAAGAGCGGCCGTCACGGTTCCTTTGACTGGCCACCCTCTCCAATGTATTTTCCCCAAGGATAATAGAAGGAGGAATAAACCACCTATGGCCAGGCGCACCGCTCCAATCGCAATCGGATGTACGCCTTCCGGTGCCAATGCCTGTACCGTCCCTGTCGTCCCCCACAGCATGGCAGCAAGGAGGATAAAGAGAGCATACTGAATCCGCAATGAAACCCTCTCCTAATTGATTACTGGCTGAATGGAAACCTCATTCCCACACCCGATCGGCAATGGCGATCACGTGTTTCAGCTTCTTCCATTGTTCTGCTTCGGTCAGCAGATTTCCTTCTTCCGTTGAAGCGAATCCACATTGGGGACTGAGACAGAGCTGGTTGATGTCCACATAGCGCGCAGCTTCCTGTATCCGTGCCTCGACGTCTTCCGTCGCCTCGAGCTCCCCATGTTTCGACGTCACAAGACCGAGAACGATCTGGAGATTCGGATTCTTCACATAGCGCAGCGGTTCGAAGCCTCCGGAACGCTCATCATCGAACTCCAGGAATAGCCCGTCGAGGTCAAGACCTCCGAAAATGGTTTCGGCAGCCGCTTCATATCCGCCTTCCGCCACCCATGTCGATTTGAAATTCCCTCTACAAATATGCATGGTCACGACAAGGTCCTCTGGGCGATCCTTCACAGCCTCATTGATGGTCCGGGCGAAGGATTCCCTGAGTTCGTCGGGTTCGCGGCCAAATGCCTTGATCTGCTCAAGTCCCTGTTCGGAGAAGAATACCGACCATGCCGTATCGTCGAGCTGCAGATAGCGGCAGCCTGCGTCGTAGAAAGAACGGATTGCCTTTTTGTAGGCTTCGGCTACATCTCTATGGAACGCCTCCAATTCATCTCCGTATACGTCCGTTTCAATTTTCCCTCTGAAGAAAAGCATATTCGGACTCGGAATCGTCATCTTGGCTGTGTGATCACCTGCAATGCCATGAAGGAATTCGTAGTCTTTCAGCATCGGATGATCCGTGAAGTCCACTTTCCCCGTCACTTTGATGCCACGTGCCTTGGTCGTCGTGTTATGGAACTTGATGCCCTGGTCCGATTCATATCCTTCGACGCCATCCAGACCTTCAAGGAAGTCGAAGTGCCACCACGCCCTCCTGAATTCACCATCGGTCACGACTTGGAGGCCGATTTCCTTTTGCTTGTCGACGATGCGGATGATTTCTTCATCCTCGATTCGTCGGAGTTCAGCTGCGGATAGCTCTCCATTCCATCTCCGTTCGCGTGCTTCCTTGATCCGCTCCGATCTCAACAGGCTCCCAACTTGATCTGCCCGGAACGGGGCTTTTATTGCTTTCTTTCCTTTTGTCTGTACATGTGTCATCTGAATCCTCTCCCTTTTTTCATATAAAAAGGCCCTTCCCGGTAAAAGGAAGAGCCTGATGATTCTCGTCTCTTCCTCATCTCCGAACGAATCTCGTTCAAGGATTTAGCACCATTCTGTTCACAATGAACAGCGGTTGCCGGGTTTCACAGGGCCAGTCCCTCCACCACTCTTAATAAGGAATATCGCTATTTAATTTTCTTAATATAACAATTATTCAGGATTTATCTCCTGATGTCAATGGGAAGTGGGGAATTAACTGCTCAACTTTTTAGAACGGGTGAGCTCAGCGTTCCCCGCGTTATCCTTATCTACATGAATATAGCCGTATCGCTTCTTCATTTTGCCGCTCTGTCACAGAGCGTTTTCTTTTTTGTAATCTGGGTATAAAAGGAAGGATGTTATTTTTTACACTATATTCCATATTAACAAGGTCTTGGAGGATCGAGAAAACAGGAGGGAATTAGATGGTGAAGAAATGGATGTTGATCCTGGTGGCATGCGGGTTGCTGACCGCATGCGGATTGAGTGAAAAGAACGAAACGGCTTCAGAAACAGAAGCTGCATCAGATGAAAAAAAGGTAAACGCGTCAGAAGATGAGAAGGCTACAAATGAAAAGAAGGCAAGCGCTTCAAAAGCTGAGACGGATGAGCAAGAGCAGCCATTGAAAACCTTCGACGAGCTGACACCGGAAGAGTTGAAGATCCCGACAGTCCCTATGGAGTCCCCTTATGGTGAAGATGGCAATTTTAAATATGTGCACACCGATAAGGAGCTTGCCCGGGACTTCACAGATGAGAACAATATGATCCGTTTCGACTTGGATGAGGATCCCATACGCATCATGCGCACGGGTAATGTGGATAATGTGATGAACTACAGCGATACCTTTATCGATCTTTCCGAAAATCTGTCTTATAAAATTCAGGATCCAGAAGAGATTGAAATCGCCTATCAGCTTTTCATCGATCATCCTCCCGTTCAGCTTCAAGGAAAGGAAGGGATTGAATACAGATCATGGGAGGAAGCAACCAATATGGAGCGGGGCATCATTCAGATGACCATCCTGCTGTCGGTTCCCATGAACTATCTCCAGTATGCCATCGAACAGGATGAGTACGATACGGAACAATTCAAGACGGCTCAGGCAGAGTTCAAGCGAATCGGTGATCCGATGGTACTTTTCCCATCTCCACAGACGCCCCTGGATTACGAATTGTACGAAAGTATACGCACGGTTCACGCCCTATGGGGGAAATTGGGACTCTATCAAAAGCCCGAGCAGGATAAAGAAGAATTCAAGCTCCTCTACGATCAAACAAGGCAGGAAGTGAATAACCTGTTCGCACGGGTGAACTATACGCTATCCGAAGAGTGAATCAAACAAAGAAAAGAGCCCCAGTAGGAAAGGGCTCTTTTTCGTTACATATTCACAGTCGTATCTTCCTTTTGCCGTCTTACCCGCTGACGCCAAGCCGGAACGACAAGGGCCAGGATGGCAATGACAAAGAGGGATACAGACAGGGGACTTGTGTAGAAAATGCTCCAGTTCCCGCCGGATATGGTCAAGGATTGCCTTAGCGCCTGCTCCATCATACCTCCGAGGATGAAGGCAAGGATGAAAGGGGCAGCCGGGAAGGCAAAGATCCGCATCAGATATCCGATGATCCCGAAGATCACCAGTAAATAAAGATCAAATGTACTGAAGCTGACGGCATATACCCCTACCAAGCTGGAAATGATTACGAGAGCAATCAGTAACGGACGCGGTACCGACAGGATCTTCACAAAGTATGGGATAAGCGGGAGATTCAAAATCAACAAGAATACATTCCCAACATACATACTCGCAATGACTCCCCAGAAGATCGTCGGATTCTCCGTCATGAGAAGCGGACCCGGCTGGACGCCGAGGACAAGGAAGGCACCGAGCATGACGGCGGTCGTCCCGGAACCCGGGATCCCGAGGCTGAGCAACGGTACGAACGCACCGCTCGTTGCAGCGTTATTCGCCGTCTCAGGTGCCGCAAGACCCTTGACCGATCCTTTCCCGAATTCTTCCGGTTTCTTCGCAAGCTTTTTCTCGGAAATATAGGCAACAAAGGAAGAGATGGTGGCTCCTGCTCCTGGCAGTACCCCCAAGAGGAAGCCGATGAAGGATTGTCTCGTCATCGGACCTTTCATCTCTTTGAAATCCTCTTTTGACAGCTTCAAACTGCCGATATTCTTGAAGTCGCTCATCTTTGCTTTCCGGTTCAAGATGAGGAAGCAGACTTCAGCCAGGGCAAAGACGCCAAGGGCTATGACAAGGAAGTCAATTCCGTCAAGAAGGTTCACATTTCCCATCGTAAAACGGCTCGTACCTGTTTGGGAATCGATCCCGATGGTCACGACCATGAAGCCCAGAACCGCAGACGTAAGCGCCTTGAGGGTGGAACCGTCCGAAAGACTTGAGATGGCCGTCAAGCCAAGCAGCATGAGGGCAAAGTATTCAGGCGGACCGAAAATGATGGCCACGCTTGCCAATACCGGGGCAAATAGCATCAAAAGGATGACGCTGACCGTCCCTCCGACAAAGGAAGCGATGGCGGAAATGGCAAGGGCTTTCCCTGCCTTGCCCTGCTGGGCCATGGGATAACCGTCAAAAGCCGTTGCCACCGTCCCGGCCACACCGGGAGCATTCAGAAGGATTGAAGACGTAGACCCTCCATACATGGATCCGTAATATACACCAGCCATCATGACGAGGGCAATGGTGGGGTCCATCCCGTAGGTGACGGGGATCATGATTGCGATGGCACTGATTGGACCGAGACCAGGGATCATTCCAATAATCGTCCCGATCAAGACGCCGATAAATACGAACATAATTCCTTGTAAACTGAAGGCTAATTGAAAGCCTTGCAGCAATCCATCAAACGAACCCATACGTTCACTCCTTTCTATCCTTGGTTAAAATGGCAAGATCCCTGCCGGCAGACGGATCGATAAAGCATAATTAAAAAGACTGTAGGCACTGCCGGAGAAGACGATGGCCGTCAAGATATTCGGTACCCACTTCTTATATCCCAGCAATCTGGAACAGACGATGATGAAGGCTGTAGTCATAAGGACAAAACCTGCTACCTCAAGGAACGTGATATAAACCAGGACCAGGACCATAACGGCCAGAAGCATGAGGACTTCCTTCCTCGGGATTACCCGTTTGGCCTTTTGGTCTTCCGTGTCTATATCCTTACTGAAGAAAAAGCAGACGGATAAGATCAGAAGACAAAAGCCCAGGATCTTGGGAATAAGATCGGCATCTACCGGAACAAAGGGATATTCGGGAAGAAGGAAGGACATGATCAAATACGTGACCGATACAAGCATCAATACAATGGAAATACCTTTATTCACTGTTACTTTCATTTCTCCTTCTCCTCCTAATCTCTCTTGAATCCAAGTTCATCGAGAACCTTGGCCAGATCTTCCGCTTGATCATCGAGGAAGGACTTGAATTCTTCACTTCCCATATACTGCTCATCCCAGCCGTATGTCTTCCGGACCTTGTCAAAGGATTCTGATTCGGACACACCTTTTGCAATTTCCTCATAATAGGCAATCTGTTCTTCGGTCATGTCGGGCGGTCCAAGTAAGCCTCGCCATACGATGAATTCTGCATCGATCCCCTGCTCCTTCGCAGTCGGAAGGGTTTCGAGGAATTCGTCCCCTGAAAGTCGTTCAGGAGAGGTGACTGCGAGAATCTTTAATTTCTTGGCTCTTGCCTGATCCATGGCATCGGATACCCCTGTCGAGACGACATCGACACTGCCATTAAGAACAGCTGTCATGGAGCCTCCATCCTGATCTGATACATATCGGATCTTACTTATGTCCACACCTGCCGCTTGGGCGAACATGATGAATTGAATATGGTCCATACTTCCGGGAGATGAGATTCCGACGACTGTCACGCTCTCCGGATCCTTCCTCATATCGTCAAACAGCTCATCAAGTGTGTCCCATTTGGCATCGGCTCTTACGGCAAATGCTCCGTAATCTGCAATCAGATTGGCAATGGGAGTGAAATCTTCGTAGCCGTAAGGGGATTGCCCGTTCAGTGCTACAAAGTGTAACGGAGGCGAGCTGATGAAGATGTTATGGGGATCATTCCGCTTGTGGATATACGACCAAGCTACTGCTCCGCCGCCGCCCGGCTTATTGACAACACCGAAGCTGCGATCTGATAGATTTTCATCTTCAATGCTTTTCGCAATCATCCTGGCGGTTGTGTCCCATCCGCCTCCTGCTCCTGCCGGGGCGATGACTTCAATGGAGCGGTCCGGTTCCCATTCTCCATCTGCATTGACCGACCCTTTTTGGACGGGAAGGGAACAGCCTGTCATCAAAATGAGGCCGAATATGATAAGTACAATCAATCGTTTTCGCAACACTAGCGCCTCCTTGCCATTTTTCAACCATTTTACGGGGTGTTCACAATTTTGTAACCGTTTCCAATTTAAAGTTCTTAGAGTCCTTTTTGCCTTTTATGTTCATAAAGTTCATAAAAAAGCGGTTTTGAAAAAGATTCCTCCTTTTCAAAACCGCTTTGATTATTTTCGTTTGTATTTCCTTTCCGGTCGACCCACGATCCCATACACGAGCTCTGCTTCCGCTTCTTTGATTGATATAAGGTATTCCAGATACCTCCGGGAAGTCGTCCGGGAAGCCCCGAACAGCTTCCCGAGGGCTTCCGCCGTGATCCCTTCTTCCTGCTGCCCCAGAAGCTCCTTGACCTTTTCAAGCGTCAGCTGATCGATTCCTTTCGGAAGAGCCTCCCGGGCAGAAGACGTCTCGGACCGGAAAAGCCGGTCAATGAGGGCTTGATTCACATCCTCACTTCCCTTTAGGACATGCTGCGTGTTCGAAGCACGCGAAACAGCTTCTGACAATCGCTCGAGCTCAATGGGCTTGATAAGGTAATCTGCGACCCCTTGATTCAGCGCCTTCGACAGAATCATTCGATCTGTTGCCGCTGTAATGAGGATGATCTGAAGGCTGGGACAGACTTCCCTGAGCGACCCGATGATGCTGATGCCAAGGCTATCTGGCAAATAGACATCCAGAAGGAGCAGATCGGGCTTTAATTCACCAACAAGCCTTAGGGTTTCTGCGGCAGTGGAAGCCGAGGCAAGCACCTGGATCCCCCCGATCCTTTCAAGGAACTGATGATGGATGTCGGCTACACGGTAATCATCTTCTGCAATAAGGACCTTCACTGAGTACTTCCTCCTTTCGGAATATAGACGGTTACGACCGTCCCTTCCTGTTCATCGGATGCGATTTCCAAACTCCCTCCGAGCTCACGCAGTGACGCGTGGACGAGGGACATGCCAAACCCTCTGTCTGAGCCTTCTTTTGTCGTAAATCCTTGCTCATGGATCCGTTCCATCATCTCAGGCGGGATGCCTTTTCCATTATCGGATACCTCGAGGATGAGATCATCGGCGATATCTGTCGTATACACTTGAACCCTTGGATTCGTTTGTCCTGCTACGGCTTCAAAGGCATTGTCGATGATATTCCCTATGATTGTCACAAGGGGAGAGGCAGCCTCCTGAGGCCATTCATATTGAATGGCACTGGTCTCATCCAGAGCGAAGGTTATTTTTTTCTCGGATGCTTTGGACAGTTTCCCGATCAGGACCGCTTGAATCGTCGGATCATGAATCTGCTCGAACAACACACGTTCATATGCCTTTTGCTGACCTGTTTCTTCATGGATGAACGCCATGGCTTTTTTGATTTTACCGAGCTGCAGCCAGCCTGATATGGCATACAGCTTATTGGTATATTCATGTGTCTGGGCACGGAGGTCATGAGAGTACTGCTGTACCTCCGACAACGTACTGATGAGCTCCTGTATTTCCGAACGGCGCTGGAAGCTCGCAACCTTTCCCCCGTAGCGACCCTCGTCGTCCACCCTCTTATAACGGACCACAAGCTGCTGACCTCCATACACCGTTTCATATTGTCCTTCCGCTGCTTCGCGTTCCATGACACTGGCGATCGTAGAGCCGGGGAGGATGTTTTGAATAGGGTGACCGATCGCATTTTCCTCGATACCCAGAATCTCTTTCGCCGACTGGTTGACGAGGGTGACCCGGCCATCCTGATCCGTCGCCATGACCCCTTCACTGATCGCTTCAAGCACGGCTCCTCTTTCCTTATAGATCCTGGCTATCTGATAAGGCTCGAGCCCGAATGTGTCTTTCCGTATATTGCGGGTCAGCATCAGGCTCCCCCCGACCCCTATGATAAAGATGAAAAGAAGCCATAAAAGGATACCGATGAGTCCTTCCTGATAGGTGGAGTCAATTTCCGTGAGAAGGAATCCGACCGATACGACACCGATGATCTCACCGGATTCATTGACGATCGGCGTTTTTCCACGGACCGATTCACCGATGGATCCTTCAGCCATGGAAACATAGCTTTTCCCATTGATCAGTGCCTCTTCGTTGTCCCCGCCGACCATTGCCTTGCCGATCTTTTCCTTTGTGGGATGGGTATAGCGAATTCCATCCACATCGCCTATGACGATGAACTCGGCACCTGATTTCTCGCGTATAGTTTCAACCACGCGCTGCATATCTGAAGCGCTTGCATTCTCAGCCAGCACCTGTTTCACGACCGGGATCTCCGAGACGGTCAAGGCTGTTGTAAGGGCCTGCTGGCCGACGATGTCCTGTGCCTGCTTGCGCTCAAAGTACATATACACTACCGTCACCATCAGCATGATGATGGTGATCAGCGTACAGACCAGCACCATGATCTTCCGCTCGAGGGGCCATCTGTTTTCCATATCTGCATCCCTCCCGCATCACCCCGATGCAGAAAATTCTAACACTTTATGGAATAATAGAAAAGGAGACATTTAGCGGGAGACTCCCTCCCCGCCTCAACGGCAGCAGTTTGATATAATAGTAGAAGTACATATTTGAAAGGGGAAATGAACAATGAAGCAGGAAATCATTGAACGCTTTACGTCCTATGTGAAAATGGATACCCAGTCCAACGAACAAAACGAATCTTGCCCCTCCACTCCCGGACAGCTTGAACTCGGGAAAAAGCTTGTAGAAGAGTTGAAATCAATCGGGTTGAGCGACGCCTCCATGGACGAATTCGGATACGTGATGGCCACCCTGCCAGCCAATACGGAAAAGGATGTTCCGACGATCGGATTCCTGGCGCATGTGGATACGGCGACGGATTTCACCGGGAAGAACGTCAATCCTCAGATTCACGAAGAATATGACGGTGGCGAAATTGTCCTGAATGAAGACCGCGGCATCGTGCTATCACCCCATGAATTTCCGAACCTCGGTAACTATCACGGCCATACCTTGATCACAACGGATGGAACGACGCTTCTTGGCGCCGATAATAAAGCCGGTATCGCTGAGATCATGACCGCCATGGACTACCTCGTGAAACATCCTGACATCGAGCACGGACAGATCCGTGTTGCCTTCACACCGGATGAAGAAATCGGACGCGGCCCTCATCAATTCGACGTGGAGCGATTCGATGCACGCTATGCCTATACCGTCGACGGAGGCCCACTCGGAGAGCTCCAATACGAAAGCTTCAGCGCGGCAGGTGCCGTCATCACCATCAACGGGACGAACATCCATCCGGGAACGGCCAAGGGCAAGATGGTTAACTCCATGAAGATCGCCATGGAGCTCCAGAGCAGACTGCCTCGAGAGGAAGCACCTGAGTATACGGAAGGGTATGAAGGTTTCTTCCACCTCCTCTCCTTCGAAGGCGATGTGGAAAAAACGACCCTTACGTATATCATCCGTGATTTCGACCGCGAGCAGTTCACTGCGCGGAAGGAGCTTATGACCTCCATCGTGAAAGAACTTCAGGAGACGTACGGAGAAGAGCGCGTTTCCCTTTCCATGAAAGATCAGTATTACAACATGCGTGAGAAAATCGAGCCGGTGAAATTCATTGTCGATACGGCGTATAAAGCCATGACCAACCACGGCATCGTTCCGATCGTCGAGCCTATCCGCGGCGGGACAGACGGTTCCCAGCTTTCCTACATGGGACTCCCTACCCCGAATATCTTCACAGGTGGAGAGAACTTCCACGGGAAGTTCGAATTCATCTCTGTGGATAATATGGAGAAATCGGTGAACGTCATCGTGGAAATCGCACGTCTATTTGCAGAAGAAGCATAAGAGGAGAGCAGTCCTGGAGAAGGGACTGCTCTTTTTTTGCACATGCACATTCGCTTCCGGCAAGGCAGGAAATTATAATGTGGAATACAGACTAAGACGAGGTGATCCATTATGAGATATGTTGAATTGAATGACTATCCCTCCCTCCTCATCATTCCCGTTGGCAGGAAGTTCCCCGAAGTCAGGTCCATCGGACATAAGAAGCAACGGGCTATCCTGAGCCGACTTCAACACGCGGTGGATGGGATCATCGAGGAGGGAAATGCCATCCAGGCTTTCTTCCCGGACATCAGCGGTACGAGCCTTCCCGTCCCGATTTATCGGAAAGAAGAGCTCTATCCCCATCTCATCAGACCTGAATCCTTCCTGTGGAAGAAGCACTCCGATCAGCGGGGACTGCCCATAGACAAGGAATCCTTTTATACCGTGGAATATGAAACCCTTTCTTCACAGGAGTTGGGGGACCATGTCCAGCATGTGATGACTGACTACTCGTTCGCCGCCATCCTTCAGCAGCGGGAAAGGAACGAGTGGCTGGAGTCGATCCGGTCGGCTTATTCCCGGCATCCTTTTATGGAGTTGGCACGTACTAAACAGGACGTCGTACAGGCAGTGGAAGTCCTTAATACGTCTTCCCTTCTCGGCCTGTTGCATTCACCGGAGGATGTGGCCTTCTGGAGGCATCGAGTGGAGATCGTCCTTCGCCCCTATAGGAGCATTCCTCCTCATTGGCGATGGGATATGTGCGGTCATGAGAAAGAGCTTATCCTGAAAGCGGAGGAAGGCATCCTCTCCTGTACCTGTCATGCGTGCAACTATACAATTGACTATTCTCCTGAAGAAGACCGTGTGACCCTGCCGAGCGAGGTCAATATGGAGCAGGCGCGTAAACGAATCGCCACCATCGAAAGGCAGTTTAATGCCATGGCTGAAAAAACCATGGAAGTCGTGAGCGCAATCCGCCGCATTCAAGACCTTAAGGCAGCCTTAACACCTTTTGAGGGCATGATCGAACGGGCACAGGATCTTGAAGAAAAACTTCGGGGGCGGGCAGCCTCCCACCCCATCCTTTCCATCTATCAGTCCTTAAAGAGATGTGACTTGCCGGATAGCTATGTGGAACCAGATTTGATAAGTCTGTCCCGCGTCCATATTCCAGATATTTCACTGCTAAAGACGAACCTGGAGGGAGAGGACTTTCAGGAGTCACTGGAAGACCACCTTTCCTATCTCCATGAAAAAGAGCAGGAATACCGCCCATCACCAGATGATGTGATGATAGAAGTCAAAGGGTACGAGCTCACCCGTGCTATGATTGAAGACATTGAGGGAACCCCCGGTTGGTCGGATATTCCCGTCCATCTGCTTGTACAAATCTTAAAGGGCGATGCCACCAGCAAGATCAGGCGCATGGGGCTGAATGATATATCGATCTTCGCCATGCTTTCCTCATGGCCGGACAAGTACATCACACAAGCGATGATTCAATGGAAGAAGAGCGGTGCATGAGCGTGCACCGCTCTTCTTTGTGTGGAAAAAAAGAAGTTTGTTTGTCTTCTTTGTTACACGACAACATATTTTCACATTTTTCATCAAGCTTCCCCTTGTTCCCCGCCCCTTTCTCCCATACTCTTACACTATGAATAAAAAAAGGAGTGGTCCCATGCTTCCCATTGAACGCCGCCAACAGATCCTGATTTGGCTAGAAGAGGAAGAAACCTTAAAGGTATCGGAGATCAGCGAACGCCTCGGTGTCTCCGAGATGACGGTCTACAGGGACATCAAACCCCTTGTGGATGAAGGCAGAGTCCAAAAGACGTCCAACGGTATTGCCTCCAGTCATGAGATGCCGGCAAACGGATGCAGCCTTTGCATGAAGTCAATCGGAACGAGGCATTCCGTCCAGATCGTGAAGACAAGTCACCGTATCGAACAAACCTGCTGTCCACACTGTGGTCTTCTCCGCTTCAGCGACATCCGTGATGAGGTCGTTCAGATTCTGTGCCGTGATTTCCTGACTGATGCCACAATCAGCGCCAAGACCGCCACGTTCCTCATCGGAGCCGAATTGAACCTGAATTGCTGCCAGCCTCAGGTCATCGCCTTCGGTTCATCCCTGCACGCAGAAAAATTCCAAACTGGATTCGGCGGTACCCTGCACACATTTGAAGAGGCCATCCACGCCATATCGGATACGATGCAAGGAAATGACTGCTGTCACCCTTAAGAAGGAGTCTATTTATGAAAAACCAACCTAAAAAATCTCCCTATCAAACGATCTGGAGGTGGCATTTTTACGCGGGGCTCATCTTTGCCCCCTTCCTGTTCATCCTGGCGGTGACCGGTTCCATTTACCTTTTCAAACCGCAGATCGAGGGTGTGCTTTATAACCAATACTACGATGTCCAGCCTCAAGAAGAGAAAATCGCACCTGCCGATCAGATCGAAGAAGTGAAAAAGCTTCATCCCGATGCAACTGTCACTTCATATAGACCGGGAGAAAGCGCCGATCGCTCCAGCGAAGTGGGCATCAGTACAGAAGAAGGCTCATCCACCGTGTTCATCGATCCCTATACAGGCAAATCCCTCGGTGAACTGAAGGCTGACGACCGGATCATGAACAAAATTGAAGAGATCCACGGAGAATTGATGGCTGGTACACTGGGCGACCGGATCGTGGAGCTTGCCGCCTGCTGGGCGGTCGTCCTCATCGTAACGGGACTCTTCCTCTGGTTCCCACGGAAAAAGGATAAGCTGTCAGGAGTCCTCTTCCCGAGATTCAATAAAGGGAAGAAGATTTTCCGTCGTGACCTTCATGCCGTCCCTGCCTTCTGGATCACAGCAGGGATGCTGTTCCTGATCCTGACGGGACTCCCGTGGTCAGGCTTCTGGGGGACGAACTTCCAGAACGCCGTCACCAATTCGGGAGCGGGCTACCCTCCATCAGTCTGGACGGGAAGTGCACCACAATCAGAAGTGAAAACGAAGGAAATCGCTGAAGTGCCATGGGGAGCAGAAAACCTGGAGGTTCCCAAATCAGCTCTTGAAGGATACACCCCCCTGTCCATCAACGATGTAGTCGACATCGCCAACAATCAGGATATTGATCCAAGCTATACGGTGTATATCCCTCAGGACCCCACAGGCGTGTACACCCTCTCGGCGTTTCCTGACAGGGCGCAGGATGAACTGACGATCCATATCGATCAGTACACCGGTGCCGTCCTCGCCGATTACCGTTATGACCATTACGGTCCTGTCGGAAAAGCCGTGGCACTCGGCATCACCCTGCACAAAGGAACACAGTTCGGGATCTTCAATCAAATTCTCAGCCTTCTCATCTGCCTTGGAATCATCCTTGTGGTCGTGAGCGGATTCTATCTGTGGCTGAAGCGGAAACCGAAGCATGAGATGGGCGCACCGAAAGGACCAAGCATCTGGAGATTCAGAGCCTTCTTGGCCGTTATGATTGCACTGGGAATCATCTTCCCGCTGGTAGGCTTTAGTCTCATCGTCGTCTGGCTCCTGGACTGGCTTATCATCAGACGGCTCCCGAAAGTAAAAGAATTCCTTGGAGCGGCATAAGAAAGGAGATGACCTATGAGACACCTGTTGAAACTACTGCCTTTTACCCTGATCCTCATCCTATTGGGGGCATGTGCACCTAAAGAGGATGCAGCCGACCTGTACAAGCAGGAATCCCCTCTTGAGGCGGATGTGTCCCTGCCGGATCCTTATACGAGTGACGAACCGATTAAAATCTCCCTCACCCAGGACGGCGAAAAAGTGGAAAACGCCAACTTCGTCCATGTGGAAATGTGGAAGGCTGACGGCAGTTTCCGGCAGGGGATGGAAGAAGCCGAAAACGAAGGAAAGGGACTCTATACATTCAAGACAGATCTGAAGGATGAAGGACTGTATTATGTAAAAGTCCATGCCGGTAGTAACGGCTCCACGATTATGCCGACCAAGCCTCTTGCCGTCGGTGAACTGTCAAAAGAAGATATTGACGCCCTGAACGGGAACGTCCCGCAGCAAAGCGGAGGCGGCGGACATCATCATTAATAGAAAAAAGACCGGAAGAAGGGAGTGCCCTCATCCGGTCTTTCTTTGTCTTATCGTATTTTGTAGCTAAGGAACCCATCTTCCACCGGGATGGTTTGTCCATTGATGGCACTTGCCGCATCCGTGAATAAGAAGGTGACGACGCTCGCCACTTTCTCCGGCTTAATCAACTCTCCGCGCATATGCTGTCCGGCCAGATAATCTTTTGCTTCCTGATCATCACCTAAGATAGGAGTATCGATGAATCCAGGTGCTACACCGACGACGCGGATGCCGTGTTCAGCAAGCTCGAGGGCTCCTGATTTGGACATCATGACGACAGCCGCTTTGGCTGCATTGTAGTTAAAACTTCCGACCGCAGCAGCTGTACCATAAATGGACGCCGTGTTTACGATCGTTCCAGTCGCACCAAGCTCAACCATTTTCTTGGCGCCATAGTACATGCCATAGTACACGCTGTGTTGATCCACATCGATGACGCGGTGATACGATTCCGGATCCATTTCTAGGAATGGTTTCACCAACCCGATGCCGGCGTTATTGAAGATTCCGTTGAATGTACCGAATTTCTCGGCCGTCCAGTCGATCAGTGCTTTGATTTCTTCACCTTTTGAAACATCTACTTTATAATGAGCGGCACTTCCACCCGCTTGATTGATCTGCTCAGCTACTTCCTTCGCACCGCTTTCATTGAAGTCGGCGACAACAACGGATGCTCCTTTTCCAGATAACTGAAGGGCCGCTTCCTTCCCGATTCCACTTGCTCCCCCTGTGATTACGACAACTTGACCTTTTAACTCTGACATAAAAACCCCTCCTGTATTGTCGACAATTTGTAATACTCTTTTATTGTACGCCTGATTGTTCTCATTGTCGACAATTTAGCTCAGCCAAATGTACTATATTTTAACAGGTAGGTTCTTGATCTCCATAAAAAAAGGAAGCAGGCCCCCGACCTGCTTCCTACCATTTTGATTCCGATCAGCCCTCAGATCACTCCCTGATCGAGGGTCACTTTTACTGCATTCTTCGCCTCTTCGAAATTCCCTTGAAGCAGAGAAGAGGTGAACACCTTAAGCTCCCTGTTGAAGTTCTTCATCGTCTCCCGGGTCCATTTGACCTGGGCGAACACCATCAGGATATGGTTGGCTTCTTTGTAAAACCGCATCAATGCTTTATTATCTGAAACAGTGAATACGTGTGTAATCAGCTGTTCCACCTTCGATTGATACAACTGCACGTCATCCTGCCCGCAAGCCTCGTCAGTCTCTCCGGCGAATGATTGAAGCCTGCGGAGGTTGGAGTCATTCCATTTGGGCTGTGACTGTTCAATGGCCGATTGAAGCAGGCCGATCACGGCGTCGTTGTATTCGATGATTTCCTTATCACTGAAATCCTTTACAATCGTCCCGATCCTCGGAATGCGCTCGGCGATGCCGTCAACCTTCAAAAGGTAAAGCGCCTCCCTGACAGGAGCCCGGCTCGTACCGAGATCCCTTGCTATATCCTCTTCTATGATTTTCTCACCTGCTTTAATGGCTCCATTCAGAATTTGTTGAAGCAGATGATGATACACCTTCTCAGGCAATGATTCTTTCCCGTGATTGACTCTATTCATGCTACACCTCTGAAAATTATGCTATTGGGAAAATGCTATCCTACCTTTGTGGGAAAAACAAGGTGGAAGATCATAACACTGCTACTGAAAGTAGTAAAAATGATTGTTTCCTGATGCACTGCTTCATGGCAAAATAAAAGAAGTAGATATTTCCAACACCGGCACCCCTGATGTTCAACACCAAGAATCCCGGAACAGTACATACCCACAGGAGGACGATCATGATTATCAGAAACGCAACAGAATCAGACGCAGAGGCAATCATCGCCATCCGCCGCAACACGATTTCAGAGCAGGAATACTTTCTGACCACAGACGAGGAGTTCAGCCTCGATGATGAAGGACAGGTACAGGAGATGAACGACCGGGCGAAAGCCGGCGGAATGACCTTCGTAGCGGAGGTCGAAGGGGAAGTCGTGGCCTTCCTGTTCTTCAACCGCAGCCGGATGAAGCGGATGAGGCACAACGGGTCGTTCGGAATCGGGATCTTGCCAGACTACCGAAACCGGGGACTTGGTACCCAAATGCTCCATCACCTTATCGGTTGGGCACGGGAACAGGGCGATATCGAAAAGATCTGTCTTGGCGTCTTTGCGATCAATGAACGGGCCATCGCCTCCTACAGAAAAGCCGGATTTGTCGAAGAAGGCCGGGAAATCCGGCAGTATAAATTCGACGATGGCCGTTACGTGGATAACGTATTGATGGGCCTCCAGCTATAAATTACAAAACAAAAAATGAACATTCCCTGACGAACACGATCCGTATAGGTTCTTTATACCGCTCATGATTTCCGTGCAAGACTACGCTTTCCGCGGGTAGCCCGTGAGCTTCATTGGCAGGCCTTCTCACATCAGCTACTCTTCCCGCAGGAGTCTTCGTCTTGCACTCCAATCAACCGGTAGAACAATGACTGGTCATGAAACAAAGTAAAAACCCGCATTCATTTGCCTTCTTGCAGACAAATGAATGCGGGTTTTACCATGACTAAAACACGTTTGCCCCAGCCTCTTCACTTACTCGGGGGTTTTACCCATGTGATCAATCTTCACGTTTTCAAATGTGGCGCTTCCCCCTTCGGCAAACAAGGAAATACCTTGATCATCGGGATGCGGGAATACTAGATTCGTATGCACGGTCCTGCCATCATCCATGAAGAGTTCGACGCTTGTCTTATCGACAAGGATTGTCATATGAACGTTTTGGTCAAAGGGTTTAAATGGCGCTTTGCTCTCAAGGAAATCTCCTTCTTCATCGGGATGATCGGTCTTGGAGCGGTTGACAAATGAATAGCCGTCCTGTGGAGAAAATCCGACATCAACGTGGCGTTCATCGTCTTCCGACTCTCTGAGGCGCATTCCAATACGCTCCGCTTCTTCCCAGGAAATATCCGCTTCAAGACGGTACGTTTCGCCGAGTACGTCAAGCGATTCTTTTCCGTCCTCTACTGTCACATTCCCAATTTCGTCTGTAGATGTGACCAGATCATCCAGAGACGGCACGGGCTTGGACACCAGGGTGTAACCCTCTTCATCATCCCCTTCAAGGCGGATTTCTCTGACGATGGAGTCCGTCCCGTTGAAATCATCATGCTCAATGGTAGGAGTATTGTTCGCGTATGACCATTTGTTCATCCACGCAAGTGCGTAGCGCTTCTCCATCTTGTCTTCCGCCTCGCCGTCTTCGAACGTTACGGCACCGTACCAGTCGAATCCGTAATCAAGCCACTTCGGTTCTTCTTCGTCAGCTTCGAAGGTATCACCATTGAATTCACCGGACCAGTAAGCGTACGTATTCGGTTTACCGACGGATTCCCCGTTGGCACTGACTCCGAGGACCCATTTCTCCGTCCCATCTTCCGTACGCATCCGGAAGAGATCGGGGCACTCAAGGACGCCGAGGTCCTCCGTTTGAAAATCCCCGGTGAAGGACCAGTCTTTCAAGTTTTCGGATTCATAGAATCCTACCTTTGATCCTTCCGCCATGAGCATCACCCATTTATTTCGTTCATCATCCCATACGACCTTCGGATCGCGGAAATCCTCTACGCCCGGGTTTTCGAGGACAGGTTCTTCACTGTGATTCTTGAACGTTTTCCCTCCGTCCGTGCTATACCAGAGATACTGCTCCTGCGCTCCGGTTTCTTTGGACGGCTGGGTCACGATGGCAATGAAGGCATCTTTCCCAAAACCAGCTTTATTCTCACGGTCTATGACCACCGAGCCGGACCAGGGATCACCGTTATCATTGGTATACTTCGGAATGGCCACACCTTCATCCTTCCAGTGGACCAGGTCTTTCGAGACGGCATGACGCCATTCAGTACCGTTACCATCAGGGTAATCTTTGTTATAGAGATAGTAATAGTGATATTCACCTTTATAATAGATCGGTTTTTGAGGATCGTTTTTCCATTTATCAGGGGTGGTGAAATGATAGGAAGAACGGTATGAGACCTCATTTCCGTCTTTTCCCGTCTCTTTCTTTTCACCGTCTTCTTTCGCATTGACCCAGAGGACGACGCCACCGATGACAAGGATCAGGATGGCAACCAACACCCATATTCCCTTCTTTCCTATAGATTTCATCTTATTCTTCACCACCTGTTGATAGTTGTTCTGTCATTATGAACTAAATTACGGGCGTACATCCCCGCCTCGCTGCGGGGCCTCACTCACTGCACAGGCTCCTTCGTGTACATAAGGAGAGGGGAAGCCTACACCTGTTAGGAGATACGGGTGTAAGACAGTCAACTAGGTGCTGTGTAGTAACTCACTGTTGTTGATTGAAGGAATGTAACCTGTGCGTGACCGGGAGGCACCCCAGCGCAGCGGGGAAGCGCTGCGTACTAATAGAAAAAAGAAATGCCACTAGCTGACATTTCTTTTTCCTTTTTCAAAGGTTATTTCCCGTCGTACGTGATTTGACCTTGCTCAAGCGTTCCATCTTTCACGACAGAAGATTTCTTGTTCTTGATATCAAGCAAGAAGGATGGAGCAAAGGTTGATTTGTGATCAGCAAAGTATCCGCGATTTGTCATGTAGCTGGTTACCACAAATTTGTCGGACTTTTCCTGAGGGATTACATAGTGCGCGTAATTCCAAGTGATATCATTCGGATCAAGATCCTGGTGAAGGACGATTCCCGTTTTGTTCATCGGTTTGAATGGACCATCCAGTGAATTTGACACATACCCAAGCATATAGATGTCTTCATCGTCAATGCCATCGATCGTCATCTTGGAACCGCGAGCGCTTGTGAACAGATAGAATTTACCGTCTTTCTTGAAGATGTTCGGACGTTCGATCTCATCTGTCACCGTGTTGGAAACAAGAAGTGGCTTCTTCTCTTTTTTGAATGTGTAATCATCATTGATTTCAATGATGCCCATTGCACCGTTCGCAAGCTCAGCTGTTTCTTTCTTAGGGCTGTTCTGAAGGTTCTTGAGCTCGTCGCGGAAGAACTTCATGCTCTTGCCGTAGTATGCACGGTTGTAAAGATTGTCTTCACCTGAGTAACCGTACTCCGTACCGGTGTTAGCCTCGAATACAAGGTATTTATGACCTTTGTCTTCGATGTAGTGCGGGTCACGGAAGGTGTGGTTATTGTTGAAGTTGCGATCTTCGAAGGCTTTCTCTACGTTTTCGTAGGTTTTACCGTCTCCGCCATTGAAGATGGACTTGTGATCTTCAATTCCATCAACCTGCAAATCTTTGTCTCCTTTTTCAGAAACGTTGACTTGGGCAGTCGTCAATGTTTGGCGTCCGAAGAGCTCCTTGCTCTCATCGAAGTCTCCACGATTTGTGTAGAACAAACGGATTTCGCCGTCATCCGTGAACAGTGCAGAACCTGACCATTCTTCCACTTGACCCGGAAGATATTTGTCGTTTGCTTTGTTTTTGTCTTCGTCATCGAAGACGCGTCCAGCGTTTTTCCATGCGTCGATGGAGTCATCGCCTGCTTTTTTATAGAACATATAGATGAATGTGTCGTTAGGGTTTTTCGGGTCACCGGCAAGACCGAAGACGATCTGGTAGCCTTTGTATTCAGCTACAGTGCCATCAGCGTTTTGCAGTGGCCACGTATCCCATACGTCCATTTTGATTTTATTGCCGTTCTCATCGGTTTTTGTTGCGGATTCTACGTTTTTGATTGTTGAGGCATCAAAGGATGGGACAGTGAACTTGTCATCACCGTGCTGGTTGATCATATCCTTCATGTCTTGACGTGTGATCTGTGACGTGCCGTATGTTTCCTTGTATCCTTTTTCGTCAGCCCCGCCCTTGGCAGATGCAGATGTGAAGCTGCCTCCGAACAAGATGGCTGCACTTAAAGAAACTGCTGCAAATTGACGAACGTTCATTAAGTACTCCTCCTATGTGTGGTTATGATATGAATTCGGTAAGGGCTGGGGCGAATGCTCCGATGCCTTACAATTGAATTATAGGAGGACGGGACGCTGGTGGATATGGCATGGATTGATATAGATTTCGTCTTAAATTGATATGTGGGTCTATAGTCGCCTGAAAGATGAGGATTTGCTTTTTCCAAGGCATGATCCTCTTCGTTATGGTAATAGTAGACGGCTAAATACAGTGCCAGTTGTAACATAAGCCCGTTCCTTTGCGCTGCAGGGATTTGCTTTCCGCGGGGGGCATGTCGAGCCTCCTCGTGCCTGCGGGGTCTCGATCATCCCCCTTTTCCGCAGGAGTCAAATCCCTTCCGCTCCAATCCACTCAGTGCTATTGGACTTTGTGAGGTAATCGTTTATGTATAAGGATAGAAAGTCATTCTAAAAAAGAAACCAGGATTGTAATGTCCTGTTTCGAATTAGCCGATTCCCCTCCCTGCGCACAAAGTACGGCGAACGGAAAGGGCTCGCCCTCAGCACGTACTCATTCCAAAAAACAGAATGGCGATTCCCTGCTTCAAATCAGCACATCCCCCTCCTACGTACACAGTGCAGTGTAGCGGAGGGTGGCCGACTCCTGCGGGAAAAGAGGGAAGGTTGAGACCCTGGAGGCGCAGCCGAAGCGGCTCAACTCCCTCCCCGCCGGAAAGCGGCCATCCGCAGCGAAACGGAATGATCTCGTCTTCACCACATACTCATCACAAAAACAAGAGGGCAATATCTGTTTCAAATCAGCACATCCCTCTCCCACACCTCGATTGCATGGAAATAGAACGAACATCCTCAAACCCAATAAAAAAAGCACGGCTGATATGCCGTGCGATCAAGGGGAAGGAGCCGCACAAGCCCCTTCATTCCAAGCCTCGTCAAACCCTTTGAGTGCCTGCTCCCTCGTACTCTCTTTATTGATATATGCTTTCATGACCTCTCCAAATTCTTTCTTGATACAAGGAGAGAAAGACGACCAATTAAACGTCCTGTTCTCACTGATCAACGAATGTGTCTCTTTACCCAGAGGACCGAGATCGTTCACAGGCACGTTCTTAAACGCCGGAATGAACCGGAATCGCTCCGTCATATACTCCTGCCCTTTTTCAGAAGACACCATCCACCGAAGGAAGCGTTTGGCTTCTTTCTTTTTGGTTTCCGACGATTGCTTATTAATCACCCAGTAGCTCGGGACACCGGCAATCATCTTGGCGTCTCCCCGGTCATTGAGGGGAAGGGGGAAGATTCCCGTGGGCGCATCACCCATCAACGGCTCCACCCAGTTCCCCTGAAGGATCATGGCAGCTTTTCCTTCCTTAAAAAGGTCGACCTCCGTGTAGTAATCCGTTGTCGCTGGAGCCGTATTGCCATACCGGACCGTCAAATCGATGAGTGAGAATAGACGGTTGAATTGTTCACTGTCGGAAAAATGAGTGCCCTTTTCATTCAGTGCCTTCACGAACCCGGGACCTTCTTCGGCGAAGGCCACGCTCGTCAAGTGATGACCGAGCTTCCAATCCTCATAATATCCGTTGGCAAAAGGCGTGATCCCTTTAGATGACAGCTTGCGGGCAGCCGCTTCGAGTTCCGAGAACGTTTTCGGAGGTTCGGTGATGCCCGCTTCCTTGAAGAGATCTTGGTTATAGACAACACCGAACCCTTCAATGCTCATGGGCTCCCCGTATACTTTCCCGTCAAGGGTGATTCCATCAAGCGTATGAGGCGAGGCTTCGTCCACCCACGGTTCATCCGATAAGTCTTCGAGATAACGGATCCATTCCTTCATCGCTTCATCCCCTATATTCGTGAAAATATCGGGGCCCTTTCCCGCAGTGAGTTTAGCGGTAATATCCGAGTAATCATCTGAAGCACCACCCACGGTCTCGACCTTGATCCTGACCCCGGGATGGGTTTCTTCATATTTTTTGGTCATCTCTTCAAATTCATTTGCGATTTCCACTTTCGGATTCCTCACGTTGAGGGTGACGGGTTTCTCATCCTTATGTTTTTCTTGTTGACCATCTCGTCCCCCGCATGCGGACAGGGCGATGGAGCTAACGATCAGGGTCGATAGCAGAACCGATAGCGGTTTTTTCATTCTGTCACCCCGCTATTCCCGGAGCGGAACTCATACGGAGTATAACCCGTCACTTTTTTAAACAGCTTCGAGAAGTACTTCTCATCCTGGTAGCCGAGCATGGTCGCAATGGAATAGATCGTCTCATCTGAGTCGATCAACCATACTTTTGCCTGTTCGATGCGAAGTTTCGCCACGAATTTGGAAAGGGGAAGGCCCGTTTCTTTCTTGAACGTCCTGGAGATATGTTCCCTTGTGAGGAAAAACATCTTTGAGAGGCGGTCAAGGGAGATATCCTCCATATAGTAGGTTTCCACGTATGATACGATTTCCTGAATCCGCCGCGCAGACTCGAGTTCGTCAAGGCTCCGGATGCTCCGGTAGTGGTTCTGTTGCAGCTCACTCTGCAGTTTGCTAAAGGCAGATGACAGCTCATCCAGATCAGGCAGCTCCCCTTGGACAAGGCGGATGGGCAGATCGATATGACCGCTCACCCATTCTTCTACGTAGACCCACTGACCCTTCACAGTCAGAACTCCGTACAGATTTTCTTCTTCGAGAAAGGCAAACACATTTCCCATACCCTTCTCCTGAAGCTCACCCCTCAGGGCATCCATATGTGGTTCGGGCAGATGGGTGTGGTAGAAGGAAAGAAGGGACATCTCCAGCTCCTCATCCGCTGGAAGGAAAGCTGCCAGCTCTTCCGTTCCTCCGCCGGTGCACGCAGAGGTAAAGATCTGATTGCTGCGGAGACGCCTCGCTTCTTCAACAATCTCCCCGTCTTCCAAAGCTTCCTCTCCGATTGCCGTCACGACCCTGTTCAAAACCGAATCAAATGCATCGGCATCGATGGGCTTCAGTAGATAGTCAAAGCTGTTGAGCTGGATCGCTTTTCTCATGAATGTATAATCGTCGTAGCCCGTGACCAGGATGATCTTTCCCGTGTACCCGAGTGTATTAAGCTCTTCAATAAGCTCCAATCCTGTCATCCTAGGCATTTTGATGTCTGTAAAAATGATATCGGGGTTTTCCGTGCGGACGATGTCGAGGGCCTCGTAGCCATTGGACGCTTCCAGCAGCATGGTGATACCGGACACATCCCAGTCCCCAAGCTGGCGGATGACGTTCCGTACATTGCGTTCATCATCGACGATCAGTGCTTTCATCGCTGTCTCCCCCTTCTTGCTTATCTTCCATGAAAGGTAGCTTCATGACGATCCTGAAGCCCCTTCCTTCCAATGTATCCAGCTGAAAAGATGCGTTTTCTTTAAAATTCAATCGCAGGCGGTCGTAAATATTCTTCAAGCCGATTCCACCGTCCTGACCCGACGGTCCTCCGTAGACGGCAGACCGGATCTGTCCAAGGTTCTCGTCCGATATGGATGCCCCGGTATTCTGCACGGTAAAGAGGATGGATCCTCCAACCCTTTCACCCGTAATGAAAAGGGGCGCTTCGTCATAGCCTTCTTCATAGCTGTGCTTGAAATAATTCTCGACCAGGGGCTGCAGCAGCATGCTCGGAATGGAAGCGGTACGAACCTCCTCGTCCACCTCAATATCGGCATGAACGCCCTCGCCAAACCGCTCCCGTTGCATGGAGAGATATGTCTCGATGTAGTCGAGCTCCTCCTGTACGGTCACCCATTGATCGGCGCGAAGGGAGTACCTCATCATCTTCGATAGGGACGTGATGAGTTTGTATACATCCTTCGCCCCCGACCTCAAAGCCACAGCACCGATCGTTTGCAGGGCATTGAACAGGAAGTGCGGGTTCACTTGGGATCTGAGGGCGCGGAATTGATTTTTCCTGCTCTCGATCTCAAGTTTGTACTCGCGGTCGATATGCTGATTGATGCGGTCCATCATCTCATCCATATGATCCTCAAGATGGCCGAGCTCGTCCTTCCGGGAAGTGGTGAAGTCCACATCCATATTCTCCCCGCCGATGCTCCGGACCTTTTCACTTAAGTTCTCGATGGGCTTGGTGATGATATGGGAGATGACCACTACCATGATGATGCCCAGGAGGACGACACCGATTCCCAATAAGATATTCGTCGTGGCCGCTTGATTTACGTCTCTGAAGAGAACATCACGGTCGATCACCTTGACGAGCCTCCAGCCTTCGAGATTGCCTTTCAGCTTCTCTTCGAGGACCAACTTGTCCCCTTCATCCCCTGATTCGCTCCCGTTGAGACGATGACTCGAATACATGATGCGATCCTCCCCATCGAGAAGAGTCAAGCGGCTCTCACCGCCGTCAGAGAGGTTGAGGATCAGGGAGGAATAGGCGGTGACATCGATATCCATGGAAATGAAGCCAAGGAATTCACCTGACAACACATTGGTGACTTTATGATGGATCGTCAACACCCGGGTGCGGTCGGAATCAGGCAGGATCGCCGCATTGTTCGCATTTTCGATCACATGCGGCCTTTCGATGAAGAAATTGTCATCGGACTCATACAGAGTTCGAAAAGGAGCCTGGTTCACATAGTCCTCCTGTTTTTTCGGCGCACTGAATTTCGACTGATACACGCTCAAAGCGGTAGAATCCCGATCAAAGTAGATCCTCATCTGCCTGATTTCAGGACGGCTGATTGAGAAGATCTTCATGCTCCGCTCAAACGGTGTTCTCTGCTCGTCATTCAAGTCCGTTTTCGAACACGCTCAGCACATCAGGGTCATTATAGAGGGAATAGGAAAGCTCGATCATCTCGTCAAAGTACCTCTGAAGAGCAAGGCTGCCTTCTTCAAGCTCTTCCCGGCTCTTCTCGATCTCATGCTCCTCAACCGATGATCTCGTATTGTCATAAATAATAAAAACAGATAGGAAATAGGGCAGAATAATAAAAATGACCAGCATCCCGAATAACCTGGACCGTACACTCCGCATCACGTCACCTCCCTTTCCCTCAACCATACCAAATTTTCAACAAACCTAAACTATAACAGAGAACCGTATAGGGTCAATGCATCAGAAGTAGCAGGACTTCACATACTGTCATAGATAGTATGTGATAGGGAGTTTGGTATTATCATGATGTACAACGAACTCATCTATCTACCTTACCCTCCATATCAACCGCCTCATCAACAGGCAATGAAGAAAGCCCCTTGCGGATCCGCAAGGGGCTTTCTGTTTATCATGTTATGAGCGTGCTTTATCTTTTTCTTTCTGAGGTTTGAACGGCCACCACACGCCCTTGCCGAATGACACGGTCATGGCTGGGATGAGAAGCGGCAGGACGATCAGTCCGTACAGGAGGAGACCGGTAATGACGATGGTCGCAATCTGCACAAGGCTGAGGACGCCAGATGGCATCATGGCAGCGAATGTTCCAGCCAGGATGATGGCGGCAGTGATGATGACGGTTCCCATCTTGGACATGGAGATCTTGATGGCATCTGTCACGGTCATTCCTCCGGCTGCTTCTTCGCGGAAGCGGTCGAGGAGGAAGATGGAATAATCGACCCCGAGGGCTACGAGCATGACGAATCCGAAGAATGGAACCGCCCAGCTGATGCCGTCATATCCGAATCCGTTCATGAAGATCAGTTCGGCCACGGCAACAGACGTGAAGTACGTCAGTAGCAGGGAACCGATCATATAGAGCGGCATGATGAATGAGCGGAACAGGATCGCCAGTACGACGAACAAACTGATGAGCATGATTGTCACCGTCTGGGTGAAGTCGCTCGTCGAGATATCATTCAGATCGCGATTGATGCTGGACACCCCGCCGAAGGCGACTTCTGCCTTTTCAAGGGGTGTATCTTTGATGACGCGCTGCGTTGCCTCATCGATTTTTTCAACGGTATCGATCGCTTCCGGAGAATACGGATTGTCTTCCAGGATGACTTCAAGCTGCGTACCCTTTTTGTCATCGAAGGCATAGCGGTCGAGCACTTGTTTGAACTCATCCTGATCCAGGGTTCCTTCAGGGACGAAGGTGCCTGTATCGCGGATCGCCTTGCTGTCAGCCATATCCTTCAGCTGATTGCTTGCCTGGTCGAGACCATCTTTGATTTGATCCAGTCCTTCGACCGGATTCGGCTGTTGACCGGACTGGGCAGCCTGACGCCTGGACTTCAGGCGGGAGGGACATGGACTGCTTGATGCCGTCTGCAGTCTGACCGACTCCATCAGATGCCTGATCGACTCCTTCTGCAATCTTACCAAGCTGGTAATCTGCATAGAACTCATTGATGACTTCTCCCGTCGGACGTGTCACGGAGCGGACGCTCTTCACCCCATCGACTTTTTCGAGTTCACTGCTCAGCTTCTCTACATAAGGGACGATGTCTTCCGTGACCAGTTCCTTATCGCTTGAAAGGAGCACTTGCACCGGCAGGGAATCCCCTTGGCCGAAGCCATCTTCAATAGCATGCAAGACCTTTGACAGAATCATAGTTATCCCCGATTTCATCAACTGTGTTGAATGAAAGGGCATCGTCATAGGTCAACAGAAGCGGAACCGTGATGACGGCCACGACTAGCATGGAAAGAATCGGACGATTGACCGACAGCTTGCTCATCCATCCCCACAGCTTACTATCGTTATGGGAAACGGATTTTTTCGATGGCCAGAACAATTTTTCTTTCAATGTCGCCATGAAGAACGGCATAACCGTGCTTAGGACGAGAAGCAGAACCGCAATTCCGACCGCAACGGCCACGGCCGATTTGAAGATCGGGAAGTCGGCAAACCCGATGGCGAAGAATCCGATGAAGACGGCGAGTCCGCTAATATAAAGGGTACGGCCGGCCGTCTTATACGTACGGATGATGGCATCCTTGACAGGCTTCCCTGCACCGAGTTCTTCCTTGAAGCGGCTGAGAAGCAGGATGCAATAATCCGTCCCGATCCCGAACAGGATCGCCACTAAGAAGATCTGCGTATAGTTTGATACGGGGAATCCGAACCAGTCGATGAAGAATGCCACGATCGACTGACTGAGAAGATAGGTGATCCCCACGGAAATCAGCGGAATGAACGGTGTGACGATGGAACGGAAAACGGCGAGTAGAAGGGCGAAGATCAAGACGACGGTGATGATTTCCGTTTTCTTCAACCCTTCCTGGGCGCTCAGGTTCACATCATTATTGATTAATGCTTCCCCAGTCAGGTAGACATCTTTCTTCCCATCGATGATATCCGATTGAATGGAATCGGCCAGCTCGACGACTTCTTCCTGTGTGCCGTCTACAGTAATCGGAACGAGGACGGTCTTCCCATCTTCCGATACAAGCTGAGATTCCGTGTCTTTGTTTTCAAACGGATCGAGGATCGATTTCACGGGATCCCCAAGATCCTTCAGTTTATCAACATCTGCCTGAATATCTTTCCTCGTGGCATCATCCAATTTGCCGTCGAGTGCATACACGAGGGAAATCGTTTCGTCCCCCGCTCCGGCGTCTTCCAGAATTTCAGCAGCACGCTGGGATCCTGCATCTTTCGGAAGCTGGAATGTCCCGGCATCCTCTGCCTGCTTGGAAAGATTCGGTGCAAGGACAAAAAGCAGAACGGTCAAAATGATCATGCCGATCGTGATCGGCCATTTGAATTTAATAATATTCTTCACTTACGCTCACCCTCCAATTTCAGTATATGTTTAATCTTTTTGAACATCTGGAGGAATTGATCCAACTCTTCATCCTCCACCTGATCGGCAAACAATGCTTCAATATAGTCGTAAACCGCCTGGTCCGATTCCTTTACGACAGCACGCCCATGCTGCGTCAGGCTGACAAGCTTCGAGCGATGATCGCCCTCGGCTTTGACGATTTCGATCAATCCTTTTTCTTCAAGTTTTTTCAGCCGGTTGGAAATCGCACTTCGATGCACACATTGAAGTTCAGCAATGGCACCGGCCGGCAGCGGGCCGTTCTTATTCAATAGCTTCAAGACCTGGATTTGTTCCCGGGAATATTCCTGCCACACTTCGGCTTCGACATCCCTGAGCACGCGCTCGGTTCCGAACACCATCACATCCTCGAACAGCTCCACTGCCTCGATCAGACGCTTATCCAAGTAGTTGACCCCCTAAACTAATATGATCACTTCATTAGTTTAGGGGGTCAACTATTTAATGTCAAGAAAGAAGATGCTACACTAGGTATGAGGGGTTTGTCCCCAACCGACTTCAAATAAAGCAGGTGTTTCCCATTAAAATCGACAAACCAAAACTACCCCGTCAGCTCACGCAAGGAAACTTCCAAATGATTTTCATGGAAGAAGATCCGTATTTAAGCAATCTCGAGATCGATGGATCCATCTTTGACGAAGAGGAAATCGATCGCGTCCATCTTTCTGGCATGGTGATCAGGAATTCCTCCTTCCAGGGGACTTCATTCCGAAATATCGATCTCACCGATGTCGAGTTCATCAACTGTGACTTTTCCAACGTAGATATGACAGGAGCGAGCATTCACCGCGTCACGTTCCAGGAATGCAAGCTGATGGGTGTCCAACTTCCTGAAAGCCGCTTCGGGAATGTCGTCTTTGAAAACTGTCTCATGACCATGTGCAATTTCAGTGATTCCAAATTCGAAAAAGTGATTTTCAAAGAATCCAATATGAAGCGATCCGACTTCTTCAACTGCAAGCTGTCGAAGGTCATCTACGATCTGTGCGACCTCGATGACGTGAGCTTCGACGGAACGAAACTGAAAGGGATCGACCTCAGCACCTCGTATTTCGAGTCCATCCTCGTTTCAATGGAAGATCTGAAAGGTTGCATCGTCTCCGAAAAGCAGGCTCTTTCCTTCGCTGCGCTTCTTGGTCTCGATATCCGCTGAATGAAAAGACCCCTGAAACCGATTCAGGGGCCTTTTTCATTGATTCAAACGTTTGTAGACTTTCATTGGCACTTCAAATGCCATCTCTATACCAGCGTACGTCAACAGAACGAAAGGTTCTTTCGCGTATAGGGTGACGCGCGCCACTTCCTTCATATCCTTTTCTGCTGCTTGGTTCTCCCCGAACTTCACCGTGTCGGTCCGGTAAAAAATGTAGGTACTTCCCGCATCCTGATTATCTTTCTGCTTTCCTGCAGGCTTCCACTCTTCCACTTCAAGCCCTTTGCTGAAAGAGTTGATCTCATCTGCATCGCTTACGGTCTGAATGATTTCCCCATTCTCCGTCTGATCGATTTTTTGGATATCCTTGAGACCGTCCAGTCCTTCCTTTTCGCTTTTCCCTGAAGAGCATCCGCTCAAAATCAATGCACTCCCTACAGCCAGCAACACGATGCATATCATCAATCGTCTCATCTATCATCCACCCGTTTCATCTGTTTGACACCAGCATATCAGTACCACCTGGTGATCGGGAACGAGCTTCAGGTCGATTTCTGCTAAGACCTGGGACCGATTGATTTCTCCTTCTTGAACTTTCCCATCGATCGATATAATATATCAATTAGATATATCAAAAAGATAGGTGTGAAACAAAATGAAGACGTACAATCATACAACCTACGCCATTCTAGGCATCCTGACAACGAACTGCCGGTCGGGCTATGCAATCAAACAGCTCATCGACCGAAGCCTGAATCACTTCTGGAAAATCAGCTACGGACAGATATACCCGACATTGAAGCGTATGGTGGATGACGGACTGGCAGAAGTCAGGGACTCCTCAGGGGATAGAAAAAGGGATAAGCAGGAGTACACCATCACCTCCAAAGGCATGGAAGCCCTCGGGAAGTGGCTTTCAGAGCCTGTGGATCAGCCTCCCCTTGAGAAAAATGAAATCCTTTTGAAGCTGTTCTTTGGTCGACATCAATCCACCGACCACTCCATCAAGCTTTTAACCGACTACAAAGGAAAACTTCAGGAACGACTTACAACCTATATGACCATTGAAGAAGGCATTTTGAACCAGGAGGAACGCTCTGAAGATGTCGACTACTGGCTGTTCACATTGGATTATGGGAAGAGGGGGGCACTGGCTTCAATCGATTGGTGCGATGCGACACTCGAAAAATTGAACTCTAAGGAGGAGCATGATGGGCAATCAAGTGTTTAACGGCAGATATACGACGGAGAATTCGGAAGAGGTCGTTGTCTTCATCATCGGCATGAGGATCAATAAACGCCTGGCTGTGCACAAATGGTTCCCGGTGTTCAAGGCGATGCCGGGTATGATCAAAGAGTTGTACACGCATAAAGAGGAGCTCGGCTTCCTGTCTATGGAAAGCTACTTCGGCCTCCGGACTACGGTGATGATTCAATATTGGCGATCAACAGATGACCTCTTTGCCTATGCACGGAATGAAAGGCATCTAAAGGCTTGGAAGGCATTCAATCAGAAAATCGGTGCCAGCGGCGTGGTAGGAATCTATCACGAAACGTACAGGCTTACCCCCGGGGAATACGAGACGGTTTACGGGAACATGCCTTTATATGGACTGGGTAAAGCACTGAAACATGTCCCGATCACCAAGAATAAGGACAGGGCCTCCCAGCGATTGAATGCATGATGCGTTTTACAGGGAATCGAGGCATGCGATAAAATGGCATTATCTATTGCGAGGGGGATTCCGCTATGATCATCCGTGAAACGAATGATTCCTTCATCATGATCAAACAGCATGACCATGCCTTCCTGTCAGGAGAGATCGTGAAGCACTTCGACGCTTCCTTACTAAGATCGAACGCCTTTAGGGATGAACTTCTGTATGCTTCTTATCAACATGACAGGAGCTGGATCGGATTGGACAAAGCACCGGTCTGGAACGATGCCGTACATCGCCCTTTCACTTTTTCCGACTACCCGCTCGTTCCTAAACTGGTTTTCTACGAACGCGGCCTGGATGAAGTATCAGATGCGCATCCTTACGCAGGACTTTTATGCAGTCTGCACTTCTGTTCCTTCTTTTCCAACACCTCAGATCCCGACTGTTTACGATTCCTGGAAGAGGAGAATCTACGCCAAAAAGCATTGAGGAAACAGCTGCCCGCTCTAGATGAAGATCTCCTTCAAGAGCATTTCACCCTTCTCCAATTCTCCGACGATTTCTCTCTGTTCATGTGCCTGAATCGCCCCGGTGTCGCCAAGGAAGAAGAGCACCTTTGGTTCAGAAATGGATTCAAGCATACGGAACGGTTCAACCACACGGAAGATCCGTTGGAAGGAAAGTGGACCGGTCCTCATGCCATCGGGATATCCGGGGCCCCGTTCAAGCAGCCATTCACTGTGGAACTGCACTATAAAGAAGTGAGTAAAGCCTCTATTCTCCAAGAGGGGATCACCAAAGCTTATGCCTCTGCAGACATATCCACCCACAGCATCACAATCAGCAGTGCCGGCCCTGACCGAATCGTGTGAGAGAATAACAGACAAAAAGAAGAGGTTGGACAAAACAAGAAAAGCTCCATTTCTTGACGAACGCGATCAGAATTGGATCTTTATACCGCTCATGATCTCCGTACAATACTTCCCTTTCCGTGGGTAACTCCTCGGCAAGCCTGCGAGGTCTCACAACAGCTACTTTTGCCGCTGGAGTCTACGACTTGCATCCCAATAGACCGCTGGAAACAATCAAATCATGAAAAAAAATAAAAACCCGAATTATTTTACCTTATCGTAGGCAAATAAGTTCGGGTTTTACTATAACTAAAACACGGTTGTCCCAGTCTCTTCCTTCATTCCAACTCATCTTTCTCCAGCGGTATCATTAGATCCTGGTGATCCTGATACCGGAGATAAGAAGACTGCCCCTGTCCTTCTATGAAAACATCTTCTCCGGAAGAATCGAGAGACCTCCATCCGAATTCCACACCGGGCACCTCGAACTCAGCCACTTCCCCGCGGAGTATGGTTCGCCACTCCGCCGGGACCTTGATGGCTCCATATGGATGCTCGGCAAAGGGGAGGACCTTTTCCATCTGAATCCGGGGTTGATACGCTTCGTTTTGGAAAGAACGTTTCTGGATCAGGTAGAATACCAGACGATCGACTTTCTCAGCTGGATCAAGACTCCAGACCATGCGGTAGCTCGATGGATCTCCAGGACGTGCCTTCCAGATTACTGGGTCTCCGTCTGTTGTGGCAGACGACGCCTTCCACTGATGATCCTTCCATACCCAGAGGCTGAAGCCGCGACCTCCGTCATCTGTTTCGAAGGGGATGAAGGCATGGCGGTCATCGGCTTGCACCTTATCCAGAATGGCCTCCACCTGCACCCTTTCAATCGTACCTGCTTTGTTCAGCAGCCCGTTGATCTCTTTTATCGCTCCCTTATCACCAGGTAGCGGACCTGCCGGAGCCAGCTTGAACCAATAGACAAAGCCAAAGGCAATCAAGGAGACGGCAAGTACGATGACGATCAGCCGTTTCACATTCTTCATTCCGCCCCGCCCCCTTTTAAGATTGATTCAGAGAGTTGATAGTAATATTGGGTATCGCCTGATAAAATCAGCAAGCCCTTCCCGTTCCCTTCAACATAGATCAGCGGTGAAAGACCGCTTCCCCACTTCGGCTCGACGCCATTGAGGAGATATGGGAAGCGCTCCGGTGCTTTGGACTGATCTTCATCTTCCACCGTTGATTCACGTGTACCACGACTCCCCGTCAGGCTGTGCCTGCTTCATTCCCTCCAACTGCTCAACCAGCTTCTTGTGATCAAGGCTCACTTCCGATCCTGCCGGGTGACTCTTGAGAATGGAGACCTCCTGCGGATTTGATAGATACGTAGTGGGAGAGTCCGGTGGATAAACAATGGAACTGAGCGGGATGGCCGCCAGTGACATGATCGCCAGAAGGATATTCCCTGCAAACCCGAACCAGGCAAACCGGCGATACCTTTCCCATCTTCCATTTTCCCGCCTCAAGATGAAGTAAAGGATCCAAACGCCAAGCGGTAGGATCGGGATCCTTACCATGATCCCCTTCGGCTCAAATGTGTATGAAATGGTGAATACTCCGACTATGATAACAAAGAATGCCTTCCAGAAAGGAGCCGGGTTCTTCTGTCGTCTTATAAAAAAAACCGCTCCAATGATTAGGATGCCCCATGCGATTGCGGTCATCAGCCACGGAAGGGCCCCCTCATTAAAGTGAGTCGACATGTACATTTCCCCCTATATTTCTCTTTAGTTACGTATATGTAGAATTACCATCGCAAACCTAACATTTCCATACTTTATCATATTATTATCTTTCCTTCATCATGATGAAATGGTTTTTCTGATTGAATCCGGCGTATTGTTGGTATACTGGTTAAAAAATGACAGGGGGATGGGAGCATGTGCGGCCGTTTTTCATTGATTGAGAGTGTGCATGAACTTCAACAGCAGTTTGAATTCGATTATCCGCCAACCTTCAACCACGGTTCAATATCGCCCCGAGCCAAGAGGTGTTTTCCATCATTTCAGACGGGAAGAAGCGCAGGGGTGGCACGTTGAGATGGGGGCTTGTTCCCCACTGGGCAAAGGAAGCGAAGATCGGCTATAAGATGATCAACGCACGTGCTGAAGGGATTGAAGAGAAGCCAAGCTTCAGGGAGCCGTTCAGAAAGAAGCGCTGCCTGATCATCGCTGATGGCTTCTACGAATGGAAAAAAGTCGATGACCGCAAGCAACCATACCGCTTCGTCATGAAGGACCGAAAGCCCTTTGCATTCGCGGGTTTATGGGAAACGTGGAAAAAAGGAGATGCCCCCCTTCATACGTGCACCATCATCACGACGACACCGAATGCCGTGACAGAAGACGTTCATGACCGCATGCCGGTCATTTTGAAACGTAGGGATTACGATAGGTGGCTAGACCCTTCAAATCAAGGGGTAGACGAGCTGAAATCGCTTCTCGTTCCTTATCCGGCCCAAGAAATGGAGCTCTATGCCGTCAGCGAGCTTGTCAACTCACCGAAGAACGACGTGGCCGACGTACTTTCGCCGCTGAATAGCTTGTAAAAAAAGAAGAAGTTGGAACGAACTCTATCAGTATAGGCTCTTGATACCGCTCATGATTTCCGTGCAACCGCTAGAACAATGAAATCGTCATGGTCATGAAACAAATTAAAAACCCGTATTCATTTGCGTGATTGTAGGCAAATGAATACGGGTTTTACAGTGACGAAAACACGTTTGTCCATGTCTCTTGCTAGTTATTCCAGCTTCCCTTTGCTTGCCCCGATCCCAGCGAAGAGCTGGATGGCTGTCAGGATCATGAGCAGGATGAATGGAATCGTCCAATTGGCGAATAGATCATGTAGGTAACCGAAGAACACGGGACCCACTGCCGCCAATAGATAACCCATGGATTGGGCCATCCCCGACAATCCGGCTGCCTGTGCGCTGTCTGTCGTCCTCAGGACGAAGAACATCATAGCGAGGCCGAACATCGTGCCGATGCCCACCCCGATCAGAAGGACGAGATAACACGGTCAGGAAGCCGGTGATCAAACCAGCCAATCCGAGAAACAGAAGGATGACGGACCCGATCGTCAACCATCTTTGATCGCTCATTTTTTCTGCGACGACGGGGATGATGAACGTCATGGGGATGATCGCCATCTGAAGCGTCGACACGACCCATCCTGCCTGGTTGAGGGTATATCCCTGGTCATGAAGGATGGCCGGAAGCCAGGTAAGGAGGGTGTAGAACATGAAAGACTGGATGCCCATGAAGATCGTGACATGCCAAGCTTTCAAGGAATTCCACATCCTCACCTTCACCGCCGGGGGCTCGATCACCTTTTCTTTTTTGACAGACTTCAGTAAGAAGCTCCATAGGATGACCGAGAGGACGGCCAGGAAGGCCCATATCCCAAGTGAAGCGCGCCAGCTAAGGGAGCTTGACTGGGCAAGTGGGACACTGACGCCTGATGCCAGGCTCCCGAAGACGTTCATGGAAATCCCGTAGACTCCTGTGATCAATCCGACTTTCAAGGGGAACGACTTTTTCACCAAGGCCGGCATGAGCACGTTGCAGATGGCAATGGCAATCCCGACAAGACCGGTCCCGACGAAAAGCCAACTGCCATGGGGGAAGACGCGCAGGACCATGCCGGCCAGTAAGACGAGAAGCGCGGTATAGATGACCGGTTCCAGCCCAAACTTCAGGGAAAGCCTTGGTGCAAACGGTGAGAAGAGGGCGAAGGCGATAAGCGGGATGGTCATGATGCTCCCCGCCACAGCGTTTGAAAAATGGAAGTCCCCCTGGATCAGTGGGATAAGCGGTCCGACAGAGGTGATCGGAGCCCTCAGATTCATGGCGATGAAGATCACTCCGATGACGGCTATCCAGCCCGCCTGTTGTTGCTTTGCTTCTTGCATGTGATTCACTTCTTTCTGTTATGTTCACTGGCGTTGATTTGATCAATCAGCGCCCCAAGGTACTTTTTGACGCATTCGGACGCTTTGAGAGGGTTCTGTGCCTCTATGGCTGATAGAAGCTCTGTGTGCATCCTGATATCTTCCTGATTCACTTCGTTCAGGTCAATAAGGTTATAGATTGATTGATGGACAGAATCGATGATCGAGTCGTACATCTCCATGAACATGGCATTTCCCGACGCACGGATGACCGATTGATGGAACGCAATATCCTGCCTGACGAATGATCCGGATTCTCCCTGTTCGGCAGCTTCCTTCCACGAAGCAAGCAGGCTGCGCATTTCCTGAAGCTGTACGTCCGTTCTTCTTAGGGCTGCCTTTTCAGCTGCCTCCCGCTCGAGGGCCAGCCGCAGCTCAAGGACCTCCACCAAATCGCCTGCTCTCATCCGTTTACGAAGGGCACGGTCGAGTCCGCTGTGGCTCTTTACGGTGGTTCCGATTCCCTGTCTCGTTTCCAGATATCCCGCGTGGACCAGGGATCGGATCGCTTCCCTGAGTGTATTGCGGCTGATTCCCAGGGTTTCCATCAGGACCGGTTCCGGCGGGATCTTTTCACCGATTTGCCACTCCCCCCTCTCAAGAAGTTGTTCAAGCTGATTCAGGGCCTGCTCCGTCAATGTTTTTGATTGCACCTTTTCCATAATGATCTGACCCCTTTTAAAGGTAGGATGATTGGTTCATTGGATGAGTATAACATAAAAAGAAGCGCAGGTCCGGCTGAAAAACCGGTCCTGCGCTTCTTTTTCGTTATTCTCCTGTACGGGCGAAGTGCTCGATGCGTTCGCCGATTTCATCACGCACGCGTTGGAAGAACGCCCACTTTTCTTCATCAGATCCTGTTGCCTTGGCCGGATCGTCAAACCCCCAGTGTTCACGTTTAACCGTTGGAGGTGTCACAGGGCATTTATCCGCTGCATCCCCGCATAGGGTCACGACAAGATCAGCTGAATTCAAGATGGTCGGATCGATGATATCGGATGTCTGATCCGAGATATCGATATCCGCTTCTTTCATCGCCTTCACGGCATTGGGGTTCAAGCCATGAGCTTCGATTCCGGCACTGTAGACGTTCCACTCGTCTCCAAGATGTTTTTTCGCCCAGCCTTCAGCCATCTGGCTGCGGCATGAATTTCCTGTACATAAGAAATAGATGGTTTTCTTTGACATATTCTGACTCTCCTTTTGATGTAGTACGATAGGATTAGAGGATCAATAACCATAGATAGAGTCCGACCAGTGTGATGAACAGGGTCGGGATCGTCAGGATGATACCCGTCTTGAAATACGTGCCCCACGAGATCTTCACTCCCTTAAGGGAAAGCACATGAAGCCAGAGCAACGTGGCTAGGGAACCGATCGGGGTGATCTTAGGCCCCAGGTCTGATCCGATGACATTCGCATAAATCAAGGCTTCCCGGATAATTCCCGTTGTATTCGTATCGGATATGGCAATGGCGTCGATCATTACCGTCGGCATGTTATTCATGACCGAGGAAAGGATGGCTGCAATGAAGCCCATTCCAACCGTAGCGGCAAACAATCCCTGATCCGCCGTCGCCTGAATGGCATCCGACAGAATATCAGTAAGACCTGCGTTCCGGAGTCCGTATACGACGACGTACATGCCGATCGAGAAGAAGACGATGGCCCAAGGAGCACCCTTGATGACGGTCTTTGTATTGACTGCGGGACTCCGCTTCGCCATGATCAAGAAGAAAATGGCGACGATACCTGCCACGACGGAGACCGGGATCCCGATGAATTCACTGACGAAATAGCCTGCAAGCAACACACCAAGGACCACCCACGAAAGAGTGAACATCTTCCTATCTTTAATGGCGTCCACCGGTTTTTTTAGCTGGGACACGTCATATTTCCCCGGGATGCTCTTCCGGAAGAAGAGATAGAGCACCAGGATGCTCGCCCCAAGGGAAAAGAAGTTCGGAATGATCATGCGCGAAGCATACTCCACAAAACCGATGTTGAAGTAATCGGCCGATACGATATTGACCAGATTGCTTACCACGAGGGGAAGCGAGGTGGTATCCGCAATGAACCCACTTGCCATGATGAAAGGAAAGACGAGCTTCTCATTGAAGTTGAGATTCCTCACCATCGCCAAGACGATCGGCGTGAGGATCAAAGCAGCCCCGTCATTTGCAAACAGGGCCGCCACTACAGCACCCAGCAATGAAACATATACGAACATGCGGACCCCGCTACCCTTGGCGGCTTTGGCCATATGAAGGGCCGCCCACTCAAAGAACCCGATTTCATCAAGGATGAGTGAGATCAGGATGATGGCAATGAAGGTCAAGGTTGCATTCCATACGATCGATGTAACATCGATGACGTCACTGAATGTGACCACTCCGACGAGCAGAGCCAAGATCGCACCGCCGCAGGCAGACCAGCCGATCGACAGACCCTTCGGCTGCCAGATGACCAGCACGAGCGTGATCAGGAAGATCACCGATGCCAATATAACTTCTGTCAACATAATTCCTCCTCTAGCAGGTTGCGTTCTTCCCCCTGCATCTCAATTGTTGAAGTACCTCGTCGCTGTCGGGAATTTGTTGAAGAATCAGCTGGATCAATTCATGCTCCGGACATTCAGTATTCAGGGAAAAGTAGCGCCACTGACCCCTTCGTTCTTCATTCACATAGTCCGCGATCTTCAGCTTTTTCAAATGCTGGCTGATGGATGGCTGACTCATGTCAAACATATCCACGAACTGACAGACACAATAATCATCCGAGCTCAGCAATTTCATCATGAGCATGCGCGTCGGGTCCCCCAATGTCTTCAGACAGGACGAAACTCTCTTTGCATCCATAGTTGCTACCGTTGCCAACATGCATCCCTCCCCGCTAATTGATTTGTATGTACGGATTATATAACGAATTACTTATATAATCAATGACTTATATAAAAATATCGCAAAGACGCAAAGGGACGGTTCCTATGCGCCACTTTTTGACGCACGGGAACCGTCCCCATTATTCAGCTACAGGATGAGGCCGTTCCACATGTACTCGCAGGTTTGGCGTAAGTCACGCTGCAGACGCCGGTTTCGGGCAGTTCCAGCTCCACTTTTGAGGCGGCGGCTTCGTCTCGGTTCAAGTGTGCCACGACAGAGCGTACTTGCTCATAACCGGTTGCCATAAGGAATGTAGGGGCCCTGCCATAGCTCTTGGCTCCGACGATGTAGAAGTTTTTTTCCGGCTGCCTGAGCTCCTTCTCACCGTGCGGTCTTACCGTCCCGCAGCTGTGGACATTCGGATCAATGAGAGGGGCGAGGGCCTTCACACTTTCAGTCGCTTCATCGATGGCCGTCCGGAGTTCGCTGAAAATGGACCGGTCCGGGCGATTGCCCGTGTTGACGATCATTTCATCCACTCCGTTGATTTCCGTTGTGGCATCCTTGATGACCAACGTTCCGTCGTCAGCCGACCTGACTTGCTCAATCTTGAACCCTTCATATACGTGGACGATACCGGCATCGACAAGACGATGGATACGGCTCCCCAGCTCTCCCCTGGCAGCAAGAGCATCTTTCTCCTCACCACCGTAGGCATCACTGACCCGATCTTTCCTGATGATCCAGATGATGCCCGTTTCAGGGGACGCATCTTTCAAAGCCGACAGTTCTAAGATGGCATTGATCGCGGAGTGCCCGCTCCCGACGACTGCTACAGTCTTCCCTGAGTAGCGCCCGCGGTGTTTCCCCGTCACATCCGGCATGCCATAGAATGATCGGTCCCTGACATGTCGTTCCCCGGGAAGCCAGACACCGTCGGAATTGGCGGGGTTCGGATTCCCCCAAGTGCCTGTTGCATCGATTACGGCTTGGGCTTCAAGCTTGGAGACTTCCCCAGCCTGCTCGACGTAGAGGACAAACGGGACGTCGTCACGGCCTGCCGTCTTCATCTTATCTCGTTCCTTCTTGCTGATGGACAATACCTTTGTGTTCAGCTTGAGATGAGGCTTTATTTCAACGGTCTCAGAAAGGGGGATGAGGTAGTCATCGACCAGCTCCCGGCCTGTCGGCAGAGCTTCTAGATCAGGCTCTTGCCACCCTTGGCGTTTCAACAACTCCACGGATTTTTTATCCATGTTATACCTCCAAGGTGAGAAGAGGCGGATATGTTCCCATGTCTTGATATTCGCTCCGACCGCTTCTCCTGCTTCAAGTAGGACAAACGGTTGACCGTAACTGATAAGATGAGCGGCAGCTGCCAATCCGACTGGCCCTGCTCCGATGATGGCAACTGGTAATTGAGGTGATTGGTTCATGATTCTCTCTCCTTTTGGTTGGTTGTTAGAATTTTTTCCATGATCATGACGTCGACATATGTTCCATCCAATATTCCTTGCTCCTTAAAGATTCCCACTTCCCGGTATCCCCGTTTCCTGTAGAGCCCTTGCCCAAGGGTATTAAACGGGAAGGTGAAGAGGACGAGTTTGTGAAACTGTTTGTTGGCCGCTGCCTCCTCCAGGTTTTTCAGAAGCTGCCCGCCGATCCCTTGCCCTCTTGCTCCTCGCCTGACATAAACCGACAACTCGCCCACCCCGGCATAGGCGGCCCGCGGGCTGTACGGTTGAATACTTGCATATCCGTTGATTCCACCCATTCCTTCAGAAACCAGTACGACATATCTACCCTTATGACTTTGAAACCATTGGTTTATGTAGACTGCATCTTTTTGATCCGTTTCCAGCGTGGCCATCCGGTCTTCAATCCCCTCGTTGTATATAGACAGGATCGATGGGAGGTCCTTTTCTGTAGCATGACGAATCACTCTAATCACCTCCATTTGAAATAATCATTTATTGACTTAATCAACTATTACTTTTAAAGCAACGCTACTTCCATCAAGTAGCGCAGCTTCCATTTCCTCCGTTTTGACGCATAGCTGAAAGGAGCAGGGTCATACTTTCCATGACCTGATCATGTTTCTCCACATCTATGAACTGAAAAATATTCCCGATGTATTGGAGCATCTGTCCTGCAATTTCATTTGCTTTCTCTTCACCCGAATCCGTCAGACCAAGGAGAACATACCGCCGGTCTTTTGGATCGGCTGTCCGGTAGACAAGCTCCATTTCCACAAGCTTGTTCACTTGTTTGCTCAACATACCCGTATCCATTACGAGCTTTTGAGCAAGCGTCTGCAGAGAGATATCGGGGCTTTTCTGAAGCTCATACACAATATGACTTTGCGTGACCGTGATCCCGCAGCAGTCGGATCCGTCGCGCTGCAATAATCCGAAGTCCCTGACAAGCTGCTGAAGCATTTCGCGCATCTCACTCTGCTTTTCTTTATTCATAGAATCACTTCCTTGTTTACATGATAATGCCAATAGTTGATAAAGTCAACTCAACCTTCTTACTCTTTTTCTTTTTTTGAAAATAGTCTACTATTTAAACGAGAAACAATCATATTTCCTAGAAAGGACGTCGGCACAATGCCCTCACTATCGATCTTTACCCAAGAGGAACTTACTGATTGCCTCCACCTGTACATAAACGTATTCAATGCCCCTCCCTGGAACGAAACATGGACCGTGGAGTCAGCAGAGGAACGGCTTTCGGACCTCCTGAGCACACCAAAATTCCGCGGTTATACCCTGCACATTGATGGAAAGCCCGCCGGTTTCATTGCAGGAAATGCAAAAAGGACATCAAAAGGGATGACCTTCTATATCGCAGAGCTTTGCGTCGACCCATCCATACAGGGAAAAGGAATTGGATCCACGCTCCTCTCTCACTTGGAAAAGGAACTGAACCGTGAGGGAATGGAGTCGATCTATCTTCTCACTTCCCCGGGATCTCCTGCGGAAGCTTTTTATGAACGGCACTCTTTTTTCAAGGAATGACGCCAGGATTGTCATGCGTAAATGAAAGCGTTTCACGTGAAACAATAAAGCCTGGGAACCCTTGTATTCAAGCGTTCCCAGGCAATTTATCAATTCAGCACGTTCCCCGTGATATACATCGTGATCAGACCGCCGAAAATAAAGAACAATAAGATCATACCCAAAATGATCCAGAATTTCTTCATGTATAACCAACCCTTCATGGATATTGATACGCCCATTGTAACACAACAGGCTCTAAAACAACCCTCTCCTGATGCGTTCAAATGTGACAGAATCAGGGCTTACTCATTCAATTCTTCCGTCAGCTTGCGTCCTCCGATGCGATAGGCAAGAGGGGTGAAGATGGATAGGGTCATCAGCAACATGGCAAAGACAATTCCACCGATGATTCTGTAGTCAATGGCCAGAGGTCCTGGATCAATGATATTGATGATGAAGGATACAGCGACACCGATCACGATCCCAAGGCTCAATCCGATAAAGATGTAGAGAAGCACCTGGGTGAGGATCACGCTGATGATTCCTTTCCTGGTAAGTGACAGGGTCCTCAATACGGCAAACTCCTTCCGCTTCGAATGAATATTGTTCAGAAGGGTGTTAAAGACGCCGATTGTGACACTCAGTAGCATGACACCAAGGAAGATGATGAAGATGGACCAGCGCTGTTGGAACATTTCATTCGATTCTTTCACAGACTGCCCGTACGAGTGGACCTGCAGTTCCGGAAACTCTCCCTTCAATGATTCCAGTTGCTCGGGGTCCCCTTCACTGACGAACATCCTCGCAAATCCTGCGTCACTGAAAGTATCGTCCTTCCAATCCACCAGGATATCCGTATCAAATAACTCACCTTCGATGGCGGCTACCTTTAAAGGCTTCAACGGAACATAGTCCTCCAAATCATTCGAGAATGTTTCCAATTGAAGGCGGTCCCCCGCTTTCAAATTATGCTTCCTGGCAAAAGGTTCAGAGACCATCACACCGTCCTCATCACTGGATGATTCATCGATGAATCCTTGCTTCACCATCCCATCCAGATCACCCCTCAGGACCGTCACGTCCAAGCGGGAGTCCCCTTCCATAAGGGCGGCCCCTGTATAGGTGCTGATGAAGCTTGCTTCAGAACCAGGCATTTTCTCTTCCACTGATTCCTTCAGTTTGAATGGATCAAGGGATGTCGACTCCAGTCTTGACTGCAATACAACTTCCGTCGGAAACTGGCTCTTCAGATACAGGGCTTCATTGTTCTGAATCGTCTTCAACATGACGGATCCGAATACGGCGATGATCATCATCATACTGACCGTCAGGATCACGAATGTATTTTTCTTCACCTGTGGAATGACATTCCGGATGGCGACGTAGGAAGCATTTCCGGCCACTTTCCGTATGAAGGGCGCACCCTTCTTCAGGATCGGTGAGAGGTAGAGAGGGAACAGGACGAAAATAGAAAGGGTGAAGATGGTAGCGGAAGCAAGCACGCTCAACACCTGATTCCCCTCGTCCACCGCCACCAGTTTCCCAAATACCAACACGAGGATGCTTATAATGAGCAGAGCCCTTCCCATGAATCTCCTGCCCCTGGTGGAGAATGAGAGCTCCTCATTCTCCTGCATGACCTTCAACGGAAGGGTCTTCCCGCTTTTAATAGCCGGGATCAGGAGGAACAGCTGGATCAGGAAGGCACTTGCCACAGTCACCCACAGTGCGGTGCCGGCATGGAAGTCTCCACGTGCCACAACGATGCCCATCCAATCCTGGAGGAATCCCTGGACATAGCGCTGACCGATGTAAGCGAGCCCCACTCCAAGGAAAGCACCTGTTGCAGTGATCACACTGCTTTGGATGAAGATGATTCCGAAGAGCTGCTTCGCTGTTGCCCCAATCGATCTCATGATGGCAAACTGCTGTTTATATTTGTATAAGAACGTTTCAAAGTTCGAGATGATCAGGAGTGAGGTCACGATCAGGACGAAGAAGCTAAGGACGTAAATAAAGATGGAAAGAGATGATAGATTGGCTGTGAGATAAGGGTTCTCTTCTGCCAGTTCGACACGGAGGCCCTCATCAAACCCCTTCAGTTGCGTCGCAAGCTCGATATTTTCCGTGCCTGTTGCCGTCTTCACCAGCACATAAGTGGCCTCGATGTCCCCTCCCATGAACCGCTTCACATCTTCGTGAGAGAGAATCAGGATATCCGGCACGACGCCCGTACCCGTATTATCCTTGAACGTCTCGATCAGGGAAAAGACCTCCCCTTCCACTGTCAAATCATCCCCTACTCCGGCTCCAATAGCCTTGGCAAGGGACTCATTGATGATGATCTCACCTGCTCCGACTTCCCTCTTAAAATGATAGCGGCTCTTGACCAGCTCATCACTCTCGACCCCTAAGCTGTAGGTGGAAGCTTCTCCTCCGAATGACGAAAGAGCGAGTTGGGTGATGAGGACATTGGAGGTCTCCTCTACGCCTTCCATCGCGGTCAGCCGGTCAAGGAAATTCCGATCGATGGCCCCTTTATCAGCGGTATCATATCCGACAGACAGATCCATTGTCCCGAACATTTCCGTGACTTCATCTTTCACCGTCTGCTTCGCATTCATGGCGAACAGCATCATGGTGAGAACGAGGAATATGGAGAGGCAGACGCTCAGAATCGATGACAGGGTGATGAATGGATTTGCCTTCAGGAATCGCATGGAGGTGGCGAAGATCGTCTTCATGCCCCTCATTGATTACGCAGCTCCATGATCGCCTGGAATTTCTTCAGGATGGCTGAAAGGTCGCCACTCCCTTTACACCGGTGTTCATCCACGATTTGTCCGTCATGAAAGAAGAGGACCCGGTCCCCATAGGTCGCCACATTCGGATCATGGGTGACCACGATGACACTTTTCTGGAATGTTTCTTTCAGTTCGACTAGCATATGTAAGATGTCCCGGCTCGTATTGAAGTCCAGGTTGCCCGTTAGTTCGTCTGCAAGGATGATCGGAGGCGAAGTGATCAGGGCACGTCCGATGGCCACGCGCTGCTGTTGCCCACCAGATAGCTCGACCGGCCTGTGCTTTCGCCAATCCGAAAGCTGTACAAGACCCAGCATCTCATCCACCCTTTGCTTCACTATGTTCTTCTCCACTCCTTTCAACACCAGGGGCAGACCGATATTTTCTTCGACAGTGAGGTCCTTCAGGAGATTGAAGGATTGGAAGATGAATCCGATGTGATCGCGACGATAGATGGTCGCATCCGGTTCTTTGAAAAATCGGGTTTTCTCTTCTCCGTTCAGCAAGATGGAGCCTCCACTCGGTTCATCCAACGCCCCGAGGATGTTCAAGAGCGTGCTCTTTCCGGATCCGCTTGTGCCCATGATGGTCAGCATCTCCCCCTGCTCCAGGGAAAATGATACTCCCCTCAGCGCGTTCACCTCGTGACCCGCACCTTGGTACTTCTTTCGTAAATTGCTGATTTCCAATACTGACTGACTCATGAGCCACCTCATTCAAGATAATCTATCCATTATTGTTGTAATTTTACAACCAGTGAACGTTTCCTGCAAATTTTACACAAAAAAGTCCAGAAGCTAGCGAAAGCCACTGGACCGTACCGTTCATCACCCTATGGGCGTTTTCTTCGTGATGGTTTCCTGGGCGAGCTGAAATCCATAAATCAAAAGGGATTTCAGAAAGAAGACCGAATACACTTGAAAACGATTTAACCTGACATATGAGAATATCCCGTGTTTCTTCAAGAAATTCGAGAATGGATAAATGAAGAAGAGATCCATCACAAAGTTCGTAACGAGATACTTACTAAAATTCCCGTAAGAAAACTTCAGGACCCAAATCGTCCCAATGAGAAACTGCCCCCAAATGAGCGGTGTCTCCCCGTTCGCTTTCGGGAACATCCTCTCATAGAACCACCACCATTTTCTCTTCTCAGCGACGATCGATTCCACCCGGATGAACAGGCAGATGAACAGACTCGCCAGTCCGTATCGTTTAATGTTTTCCTTCCCCAGGAAAGGAGCCGACAGCCACGGTACCACTAATATCAACCATAACAAGAGCCTTGGATGCTTCGTCATCAATACGCCCTCCTCATTGAATCTTCAAGCGTATTGTCTCCAGGAATCAGGAATAATATGAGTAGCTGAGACTAAAATACTTTTTTCTCATAAATACGGATGGACAGGACCCATGAGAGGGCAAAAATCAGCAGGACCGACACACAGACAATCAGATAGGGAAGGGTACTTTGCAGGGAGACCAGCGTCCCCACGGATTCCCTGATCATGTCATTCAAATTGGGAATGAACATATTCACGACGGCAAAGTAAGCAACGAACAGGACAAGTGAGGCAATCATCAGATACTTGGATGCAAACCGGTAGGAAAATGGGAGCATGAAGGAAAGGGACAGGAGGGACAGCATCGTCATGAAGACGATCCCTTGCCATTCCATGACCCTGCCGTGAATAAACAGGCTCCCTAAAAATAGCAGCATGGTGATGACAACCGTATAGATCAGAACGCTGAGATACTTGGAACTGACGATTTCCTTGCGGGTGAACGGAAGGGAATTCAAGAGGAGATTGATCGTCGTTTTCTCATCGTTCCCGAACGTCGACATCGACAGAACCAGGATGAAGACCAGCCCCACCCAGATCGGCGGAGCCCCCAGGACGAGATAGAGAATCAAGACGCCCAATAGGATCACGAGGATATTCCGGTGGAGCAAGAAGTCCTTACGAATTAACTGAAGCATGGAACTGGTCCCCTTTCTTCGTGTAATACATGATATCCTCCAGCGTCGGTGCCTCGATGAGAGCGTGGCCGCCGAAGAGGTCCTCGGCCTTCACTCGGTCTGCTGTCAGGGCTTCGAATCCGAATTTCGTCTTCTTCAAGCTGACAAACTCCTTCTCCGTGTCTGCATCCAGCAGTTCAAGCCCACCTTTGACCAATGCATAGTCTTCTTCAATCTTGTAATAAGGTTTTGTGAAAATATGCCGACCATCATGGATGAATGTGATATAATCGGCCGCGCTTTCAAGATCCGTCGTAATGTGAGTGGAATAAAGGATCGTCTTCTCTCCCTCCTCCATCACGCTGTGCAGGATATCGAGGAGCTCCCTGCGGAAGATGGGATCAAGACCTGCCGTCGGTTCATCCATCAGGATGAGTTCTGCGTGATGGGAAAATGCGATAGCCAGTGAGGCCTTCATGAGCATCCCTTTCGAAAAGGTCTTAAGCTTTTTCTTCAAAGGGAGCTGGAACATCGTGACATATCGGTCGAATAGGTCATCATCCCATGCCGTGTAGGACCACTTCGCGACTTTCTTCATTTCGTGAAGCGTCAGCTGTTCGTAAAAGACGTTTTCATCAAAGACGAAGCCGATCCGCTCCTTTATTTCCTTTTCATGATTTTTATAGTCCATGCCGAATACCTTGACCTCTCCACGGTCAGGCTTCAACAGGTTCAGGATCATCTTCAGAGTCGTGGACTTGCCTGCACCGTTGCCGCCAATCAACCCCGTTATGAACCCCTTCTGTACCTTCATGGAAAAATCATTCATTTCATACCCGTTAAATCGTTTCCCCACATTTCTCAGTTCGATTGCATACTCCATTAATCTTCCTCCCTATATAGCATATCGAGCAACTCCCGGAGTTCGGAAAGAGAGATCCCCATTTCCTTCCCGCTACGGATGGCTGAAGAGAGCTGCTCTTCGATCCCCTTCATCTTCTCTTCCTTGATCAGCTCGCTGTTTTGATCCGCTACGAACGAGCCTTTCCCTACTACAGAATAGATGTACCCATTTTTCTCGAGCTCTTCGTATGCCCGCTTTGTCGTAATCAGACTGACACTGAGTTCCTTTGCCAGCTGTCTCATGGACGGGAGGCTCTTTCCGGCTGGAAGATGCCCCGACACGATCTGCTCCTTTACCTGTTCGTTGATCTGTTCATAAATCGGCTGCTTGGAGCGATTTGAAATTAGGATTTTCATACCTTAACCTCTCAATTTTTACTTTATATGTATCAATATATACAATATACACAATATATACAATAGACATTTCCAAAAAGAGTGTGATTGACCGGAACCCCCAAATAGTTTATTATGTTAAATAGTTTAACAACATAAAATATTAGAGGTGAATAAACTTGAATCAAGCTGCCTATATCAAAGAAGCCGTATCCATCTTCAACTCCATTAACAACCATCTGCTGAAACATCATTTCGCGACATTGAACCACGAAATCCCTCCTAAGCAGTTCATGATCATGAAATACGTGTATGAAGTCAGGAAAACTAAGATTCAGGACGTGGCGGAACAATTCGACCTTTCCATGAGCTCCGTCAGCCAGCTCGTAAAAAAACTCGAATCAGACGATTATGTGACCCGCTCCATCAATCCAGACAATCGAAGGGAAACATTTCTGACCCTGGGGGAGAAGGGCGAGGACTACTTCAAAGAATATGAACGTGTCGATCAATACATCATTGATCACTATTACGCACAATTAAGCATCGAAGAAACAAAACAGATGCGAGACATTGCGCGTAAGCTACAGGGAATCGTCATGGATCGTCAAGGGGACGACGAGTGAGCTGGCAGCAGCAGACGATTGATCTCTTCATGGAATTTGGCTCCATAGCCGTCCTCATCAGCATCACATTGAACATCGTCATCAGCGTGCTGGGCGTCGTTCCAAGCGTCTTCTTGACGGCAGCTAACCTCGCCGTATTCGGCCTATGGGGTGGAATCGTTGTGTCTTTTATTGGGGAGGTAATCGGGGCCATCATCGCCTTTTTCCTTTATCGTAAAGGCTTCAGGCAGTTGAAGGATCGGAAGGGGTTCTCCCACCCCAAAGTTCAGAGACTGCTAGTGGCCTCGGGAAAGGATTCGTTTCTCCTTATCCTTTCCCTAAGGATCATGCCCTTTGTTCCATCGGGGTTGGTAACGTTCATAGCGGCGATTGGCAAAACGCCGTGGACGATCTTCGCTGCGGCAAGCTCCCTTGGCAAAATACCTGCCATTTTAATAGAGGGATTCTCGGTTTATCAGGTGATTGAGTGGACAGGAACGGGGAAATGGATCCTTTCCGGCATTGCAGGAATCTCCCTATTCATCATCATCAAAAGGCTTTATGCACGTCCATCCAGTTGAAATACCTGAATGAAAAATGGCTGCTCAGCGGCAGATATTCGTGCCCAGGTTCATAAAATCATGTATATTTTTCAGGAAAATAAAGTATTTACATTATTTTCTTCCTCTGGTATAGTTGGTAACAATTTAATCAATCGACTAGGCCATGACGAGGATACGAGGCTGGATGAACGGTTTACAGAGAAGGGAGACAAGGCTGAAAGCTCCCCAATGCAGCATCCGGTTTTACTCCCTTTGAGCCGCGCTTGGAAACTTGCGCCGTTTTATGCGATGTTACAGCATATTCAATGAGCCACCGCTTTCGGTGGGAATTTGGGTGGAACCACGGGTAATCAACACATGCTCGTCCCTTCTTGGGACGTCATGTGTTTTTTTATTTTTATAGAAAAGGAGACAAAGAAGATGTCAAATCAACACGTTAGGATTCAATTTCCAGATGGTCAACAACAAAAATTCCCACAAGGTGTCACACTGACCGATATCGCTCAGTCAATCAGCCCGGGCTTACGCAAAAAAGCCGTGGCAGGGAGTGTGAATGGAACGACGGTTGATTTGACACGGCCGATTCTTGAGGACGCTGACATTGCCATTTACGATGCAGGTTCTCAGGAGGGAATCGGTGTCTTACGCCATTCGGCCGCCCATATCCTTGCCCAGGCGATCAGACGACTGTATCCGGACGCCTCTTTCGGAGTAGGGCCGGTGATCGAGAACGGATTCTATTATGATATCGATATAGAAAAAGCTTTAGTCCCGGAGGATCTGGTGGAGATTGAGGACATTATGGGACAGATTGTTCAAGAGGATTTTCGTGTACTCCGAAAAGAAGTGACGAAGGATGAGGCGGAGCACCTCTTCTCTCATGATCCATTGAAACTTGAGCTGCTTGAAGATATTCCTGCCGGTGAAGCCATAACGGTATACGAACAAGGGGATTTCTATGATCTATGCCGCGGCCCCCATGCGTCATCCACTGGCAAGGTGAAGCACTTCAAGCTTATGAGTGTCTCAGGGGCATACTGGCGCGGGAACAGCGACAACCGTATGCTCCAACGGATTTACGGGGTTGCCTTTGCGTCGAATAAGGAAATGGAGGAGCACTTCCTTTTTCTAAAAGAGGCGGAAAAACGGAATCACCGTAAGCTCGGGAAGGAGCTCGACCTGTTCATGTTCTCGGAAGAAGCTCCGGGGATGCCCTTTTACTTGGCGAACGGACAGCTGATCCGGAATGAGCTGGAATCCTTCTTAAGAGACCTCCAGACATCGTACGATTATCAGGAAGTACGCACTCCCCTTATGATGAATCAGCGCCTTTGGGAGCAGTCCGGCCACTGGGATCATTATAAAGAGAATATGTACTTCACTCAGGTCGACGATCAATCGTTTGCCCTTAAGCCTATGAATTGTCCGGGACATATGCTGATCTTCAAGAATGGTCTACGCTCTTACCGGGACCTGCCGATCCGCATGGCAGAGTTCGGACAAGTACACCGGCACGAGTTCAGCGGGGCCCTCAATGGCTTGTTGCGCGTCCGCAGCTTCTGTCAGGATGATGCCCATATCTTCGTCACGCCGGAGCAGATCGAAGCAGAAGTGTCCCTAGCCTTGAAGATCATCGACCATGTGTATCAGGTATTCGGGTTCAGCTACGAAATTGAACTTTCCACACGTCCCGACGACTTCATGGGACACCCCGATCTATGGGACCAAGCAGAGTCAGGGCTCGAGAACGTATTGAAAAAGCTCGGGTTTCCGTACAAGATCAATGAGGGTGACGGTGCTTTCTACGGACCGAAGATCGATATCCACATCAGGGACGCCATCAAGCGCAGTCATCAGTGCGCGACGGTCCAGCTTGACTTCCAACTTCCCGAGAAGTTCGATCTTACCTATATCAATGAGGAGAATGAAAAATTACGCCCGGTCGTCATCCATCGCGCCGTTTTCGGTTCCATTGATCGCTTCCTCGGTATTCTGATCGAGCACTATGGAGGCGCATTTCCCCTTTGGCTTGCACCGAAGCAGGTGGAGGTCATCAGTGTTTCCGATGCACATACTCCATATGCCGATAGCGTTGTGCTGAAGCTTCGCCAGTCTGGTATACGTGCCTCTTTGGACGGCAGGAGTGAAAAGCTGGGGAAGAAGATCCGCGATGGCCAAATGAGGAAAATTCCATTTCTTCTTGTGCTCGGAGATAAAGAGAAAGAGAGCGGCTCCGTGACCGTTCGGAGCTATGGAAGCGATCAGCTTGAGGAATACTCCGTAATTGATTTCGTGGAAAAGGTAAAAAAACAGATCCGCGACAAGCAGTGAGTGATGGGGATGTCGCCTTGTTGAATGCCCAAAAGTAGCGTATCCTAAAAAGATAAAGCTGCCTCAATCCAACAAGGAAGGTGTCAACATGACCGTTTCTCTTATCATGTTCGGCTTGATTGGGATCCTGATCGGGGTCCTCTCAAGCATGTTCGGTTTCGGTGGAGGCTTCGTCGTGGTACCGGTGCTGTATGCATTCCTGCCCGATACGATCCCCCATGAATACCTCATGCACACAGCCATCGGGTCATCCCTTGCCGTCATGATCATCAACTCATTCAACTCGACCTATAATCACTCCCGAAAAGGAAACATCAAGTGGGCTGTCTTCAAGAAGCTTGCCGGGTTCATTGCCGCAGGATCACTCATCGGCGGAATCGTCGCCATCTTTATTGATAGCGAGGTTCTAAGCGATCCTCTTCATCGCCCTGCTCGCCTATATCCTGATCAGCAATCTCGTGAAGAAGACGTTCACCTCGGACCGGGAGGAGGATGACTTCCAGCTTCCGGGGAAAAAGGCTTCTGGTTTCTTCGGTACAGGGATCGGGTTCATCTCGACCCTCCTCGGCATCGGCGGTAGCGTCATGACCATCCCGTTCCTCCGAAAACACGGGATGCGGATGCTGAATGCTGTTGCACTAGCGACCCCACTAGGCCTCCCCATTGCCATCGTAGGGGCGATCAGCTACCTGGTTTCAGGTTTGCAGGTGGACCATATGCCGGCATCCACGATCGGGTTCATTTACCTCCCTGCACTTGTCGGGTTCACGGTAGGTGGGTTCATCGGGGTCCCATTCGGGAGAAAATGGGCCCAAAAGCTGCCTGACGGAATTTTTTCAAAAGCCTATCTTGCCATTCTGGCCGTTGTCATCATCATGATGATTGTGGCATAACCATCGCGGGGAAGCCTTTCATGCTCAACAACGGCATGCGGAGCGTCCCCGCCTTGTTTGATTCCACATTTCATAGGATGGTTGAAACCTTTTCCACTCTTGTCCGTAGATGAAAAAGAAAGGATTTGATCTCAATGACAACATGTACAAACTGTCAACACAGATGGACGAAACGGGATATTTGGAAGGTCGGTTTCTCGAAGGAAGGAAAGGACTGTCCTGGGTGTGGTACAAGACAATACATATCCGCCGAGACACAGGGAATCATGACCCTTGGATTTTTAAGTCTCATTGCGATTCTTTTGTTTCCGTTCATCGTCAAACTGAGCGGGGAGAAAGAACCTTTATGGTGATCTGATTAGAAAAGCATGGTCCAAGGAGCCATGCTCTTCTTGCTACCGTTCATTTACGATTGAGGAGACAATGTGCTTCGAATCCCATTCCCCTCTGGAAAACGCCATGATTGGGTATGTTTTCGGGAAGAGGGCCTGCTGAATTTCCTTGATCTGAAGCCCCTCATGGTGCAGGGCCATCACCTTATCTTTCACTTTCAAAAGATACTCAAGCTTTATCTTTAAAGCCTTCTTCCCGTCTTTTACATAGCCTGCGTGACAGCAGAACATCTCACCGAAATCATAGGTAAGAACCCGCTCGATCGAACGGATGATTTCAGGGATGCTTTCTTCTCGAAGCACGACTTTAGTTTTGGGAGAGACATACAGGTCCCCTGAAAACAATTGTCCCGTTGCTTCATTCAAGAAGGAGTGATGGTCGGCGGCATGTCCCGGGGTGGAGATGACCTTCATGCTTCCCTGCCCGGATTGCACCACGTCAGGCAGTTGTTCCGATCGAAAGGGAGGACGCTTCCCCCAAAACAGCTTCCGATACATGGGATAATCAGCTTTCCCACTACACTTCCCCGCATAGAGGGGGCTCATCAAGACCGGAATTCCATTAGCATGGCAGTAAGATGCGTTGCCTGTATGATCCTCATGGTGATGTGTGATCAGTACCATGCTGGGTTTGACATCATCTATGAAAGTCCTGAACGGTTGACGCAAGGAATACGAGCCCGTATCGATCAGCACGTCATCTGAGTAAAACGCATAGCAATTCAATTTGACCCCAAATGCCGCTCGTGTACTCTCAAATAATTGAACACCAGATCTTTCAGTTTTAGTGGATGTTTGCTTAAAAATCACATAAAAGCCTCCCCGTCTTCTTTCTTTCACTTTAACACATGAATGAACAATCACTCACTTTTCATGATAAAAAAAGAGCGGGAAAATCCCCTGCTCTTTACATCGTGAATTGACTTTCATACATATCTGCATAAAAGCCTTTTTTGCTTAAAAGCTCTTCATGGGTGCCCGTCTCAAGGATTTCCCCTTGATGAATGACGAGGATGCGATCGGCATTCTCGATTGTCTTCAACCTGTGGGCGATGATGAAGGATGTCCGTCCTGCAGTTAATCGATTGATTCCTTCCTGGATGACAGCTTCGGTCTTCGTATCAATACTTGAAGTGGCTTCATCAAGGATGAGCAGATCAGAATCGGCAAGGATCGCCCGGGCAATGGCCAATAGTTGTCTCTCCCCTTGACTCAGGTTCGTTCCACCGGAAGACAGCTTTGTACCGTAACCGCCGGAAAGTCTCGAGATGAATGGGTGGGCAGAAGCCATCTTGGCTGCCTGGATCACCTCTTCATCCGTCGCTTCTAATCGTCCATAGCGGATATTGTCCATGATGCTTCCCGAGAATAGATACGTATCTTGGAGGACGACACCGAATCTCCTACGCAATGAATCCACTTCGTAGTCTCTGATGTCCTTCCCATCAACCTCGATGGAACCACCAGTCACATCGTATAGCCTCATGAGAAGGTTGATGATCGTCGTCTTCCCGGATCCGGTCGGGCCGACAAGGGCTACCTTCTCACCCGGATGGACATGGAAGGAGACATTCTTCATGATTGCTTCATCCTCATAACGGAAATCCACCTGGGAGAATACTACGTCTCCTTTGAACGATTGGGGCATTATCGCTTCGCTCCTATTCACGACATCCGGTTCCTCATCAAGTACCTCGAACACCCTCTCCGCTCCTGCGATGGCTGATTGGAGAACGTTCAACAAACTCGAGAGCTGATTGATCGGTCTGAAGAACTGCCGGGAATAGGTGACGAACGCTGCGATGACACCGACCGTCGTCATCCCCCGCACGGCCATCACCGCTCCGACGGCAATGATCAACGCTAAGCCCAAGCTGTTGATGAAGTTATTGATGGGACCCACAAAGCCGGATACCGTATCTGCAGCCCGAGCTGACTGCCTGAGTTGCTCATTGAGCTCCGAAAATTCCCTGTCCACCTTATCCTCCTGACTGAAGAGGGTGATGACTTCATTCCCGGAAATCGACTCTTCCACATATCCGTTTACCCGGCCAAGGTCTCGCTGCCTTTTGGTGAAATAGGAGCGGCTATACGAAACGAGCCGCTTGGTCGCCCACACCATCAACGGAATCACACAAAGGGCGACAAGGGCGAGTACCCAGTTCAATGACACCATGGCAATGGTCACACCCCCAACCATGAGGACAGAGGAAACGATCTGGATCACCCCTTGGCTCAAGGCATTATTGAGGGTATCGATATCATTGGTGACCCGGCTCATGTTGTCACCGTGGGTCCGTTTATCGAAGAACCGGAGGGAAAGCGTCTGCCACTTGTCAACGATATCCTGTCTCAGCTTCATGATCGTCCGAAGGGATACGCGGACCATCATGAACGTTTGCAGCCAGGTGAACAAGGCCGCCCCCAGATAGACGGCTGCCAACACAATCAGATACCGTATCGTGCCGGGAACATCCTTAGGGATGATATGGTCGTCGATGATGACGCCGATCAAATAGGGTCCCGCTAAACTGAAGAGGGTGGAAAGGACGACGAAAACGCTCGAAAGGATGATAGCCGTCCGGTCAGCCCGTAGATACCTCCAGATCCGCTTCACGACTCCTTTTTGATCTTCCGCCTTTGCCACGGGTCCACCGATCCCCCTCGGTCCACGCCTCATTACATTAGGCTGTGCGGATGCCTTACTCATGGCTTGTCATCACCTTTCCTCTTTGGGCATCATAAATCGCCCTGTATTCTTCACTAGTTGCTACTAACTCTTCATGAGTACCCTTTGCGACGATCCTGCCGTGATCCAGCAACAAAATCTGATTGGCTTCCTTGATCGACGAAATCTTCGACGAAACGATGAAGACGGTCGGATCATGTCCCATCTCACGGATCCCTTGCTGAACTGATGCTTCAGACAGTGCATCAAGGGCAGACGTCGTATCGTCAAGGACAAGGATATCAGCATCCTTGATGAACGCGCGGGCCATGGATAAACGTTGCTTCTGCCCTCCTGATAGATTCGTCGCCCCTTGAGTCAGCACATGATCGAACCGGCCTTCCAACCGATCGATGAATTCCATGGCGGCTGCGGAATCGGATGCACCAACCATGGTTCCTTCATCGGCATCCTCCTTCCCGAACCGGAGATTATCCCCGATTGACCCGGAGAAAAGAACCGCCTTCTGCGGAACGTACCCGATCCGGCTCCTTAGATCCTCAAGGGGGACGTCCCTCACGTCCACCCCATCGATGGAAATTGAACCCGATTCCGGATCGTATAGCCTGGGGATGAGCTTGGTGAGGGAAGATTTCCCGCTTCCCGTCGCTCCGATGACCCCGATCACCTCTCCCGGTTTTGCTTCGAACGAAACATGTTCCAGCACAGGTTCGCCACCTTCCTGGTATCGGAAGGTGACATCATCGAACTTCAGTCGACCTGATCGACCTGGTAACACGGCAGGGGCATTCGGTTCCGTGATATCGATATCCGTCTCCAACACCTCCAGCACGCGTCCCGCTGATGGGAATGACCTGGCAATCTGCATCAGGACATGACTGCTGCCCATGAGCCCGTTCAGCATGATGTTCAGATAGTTGATGAAGGCAAGGATCACCCCTACTTGAAGCGTACCGGCAGACACTTTGATGGCACCCATCCATAGACCTGCCACGACCCCGAGATTCACAAGGAACATGAGGATCGGCATCAGGGTGAGGATGAGCTGCTCCGCCGCACGATTCCTCTTCATGAGCTCCCCGTTTGCCTCTGCGAAGGTTTCCTTTTCATACTCTCCGCGGTCAAAGGCTTTAATCACACGGATTCCCGATAGCATTTCTTGAAGCTTTGTATTCACCTGGTCGAGGGCCTTCTGGACCTTCAGGAACAAGCGCCCGGATCTGGTAGAGAAAAACCAGATGAACGCCACCAGGATCGGAATGGCAATCAGCAGCACAGGGAAAAGCTCCCTGGCCGTGAACCAAACGATCACGATGGCACCGATGAACAATAAAGGACCGCGTACAAACACCTTTAGCCCAAGCAGGATCGACTGCTGGATCGCAGCGATATCATTCGTCACGATCGTAATCAATTTCCCTGCACCGAATGCATCGGTGTTCCCGCTCGAGAATCGCTCTGTCTTCCGGAATACATCCCTTCGAAGATCGGTCACGGTATTCACGGATGCCCTCGCCGCGAAAATCGAACAGCCAACCCCACCGAACAGTCCGATGAAGGCACTGACAAGCATGAAGATCCCAAGCTTGATCACGTAGCCGTTGTCACCGTTTGCGATACCTGTATCGATCATCTTCTGCATGAGGTGCGGCTGTAGGAGATCCATTGCCACCTCTACGCACATGAGAAGCGGTCCCAGTAGGGCAATGACCCTATATGGTTTTACATAAGGAGAAAGTTTTTTCAGTACATCCATCGGTCCATCACCTTTTTTCGTTGTTGTCCTGCAGCTTTTTTGTTATGTCTTCAAGGAACCGGGAAAGCTCGATAGCCTTTTCCGGGTGTCCCCTTGACTCCTTAATGGCATGGTGGATTTCCTTCTTCCACTCACCCATGGCTTCTTGGAGGCGCACGGACTCAGGCGAACTGCGCCAGATCATCCGTTCTTTCCATTCCATCCAGAAATCCCCGTGACCATCCTTTTCAAACTCTTCTATCTTCAAGGCTCCCGCTTCACTTAGCCTATAAACCTTCTTATCTTCCGTTTCATCCAGAAGAATGAATTGCCTCTCCACCAACTCCTGCAGGGCAGGATAAATCGTTCCCGCGCTCGCCGAATACGCTCCTTCAGATCGTTCCTCAAGCTTCTTCATCATCTGATACCCATGCATCGGTTCCTCATGGAGCAGATGGAGAATCGCAGCCTGTACAAATCCCCTCTTTGGTCTCATCGTGTCATCCGCCTCCCTATCGGTATTTATGTCGATATATATCGGTAATTATATTCGATATATATAAAAAAGCAAGGGAACGACCTCGGCCCAGCACCAGACCCGACCATCGCTTCCTTGCCTTATTTAAAATAAAAATGATGAAGGATGAGGGCCACCAGTAGCTCGTGATCCCCGGTTCCTACTTCCATGACTGAAACGTTACTCACGATATGATTCCGCTTCAATGTGCCGATCGTCTCGTCACCCGAGGTCACTGAGATTGTAGAGGTGACCGGGTTGGTGATCGTTTGAAGCGTCCGCTCTCCGATACGGAGCTCGATGACTTCCTTCCGTTTCCCTACACGCTTTGAATTCACCAGTGTCTCTGCATTACCGATCAACTCACCGTTCCGCACGATTTCCCAGTGTTCCTGCATGGAAAATCGGCGTTCCCGATACCATTTCGCCTGATACAGATCCCCATCAATCTTGATCTCCATGGATACGTACCAGTTGGAACTGACCATCTCTCCGATGATAAAACGGCGTTTGCTTTCGTAATATCTCTTGATGTAGCCCCTTTTTTGATCGCCTTCGAATAAAGGCTTCGAGACGGCGAAGGACCGTTGAAGGTGATAAAAGCTCCACCCCTTCACATCCTTCGGAACATATGCCTGCTCTTTCTTTTCAATATGCTTGGTCAACACGTATAGAGCAAGGGCTCCGACAGGAAAGAGAAAGGCCGCTCCCAACAGCTCAGGATCAACGGCATCGAACACAAGATAGCGGAACAAAGCCACTACCATGACCATGACAAAATAAAATAGTAATTGAATCAACGTTTTCCCTACTTTCAGCTTTCGTTTCTCAGAAGTCCGGCCAGGACCTCAAGTGCCCTGGCATCGGTGATGATGTACCGGGTCCCTTCTTTCCTGATATATCCCTTTTGCAAAAAGGAGGAGAGTACATGGAGGAGATGCCTGTACGATACGCCCAGGAAATCGCATACCGTCACATGCTTCTCTTTATAGACCGTACCGTCCGCCGTCTGGAGGATGAAATCGGCCAGTCGATTCTCCAGTGGAAAAGACAAGGTTTGAGAATACTTGGCCGACATGGCCGTTGCCTTCAGCGTAAGGAACTTGGTCAACTCCCTCAAGAATGTGGCGTCCTCTAATAGCTGATCACGGAATGATTCCAGTGGAATGGCATAGCATACCGTTCTTGTAAGCGCCTGGATCCCTTTAGAATAATATACTTCGTTCACAAGCTCCATTTCACCGATGAAGTCATGGGCATTCACAAAGTTGATCAAGGAGACTTTTCCGTTTGAATACGTCACATAGATTTTCGCCTTTCCTTCGATTACATAATAAAAATAGTCCGGCCTTGTCCCTTCCCTGATCACCCATTCATCCCGCTCGAACACATGGACCTCCAGATGCCGGTCCATGGGAAAGGAGAAGAAGGAAGCTATGGAATGACGTTTCATGATAGCTTGTCTTTGCGCACCTGTGATTTTGTTCATGGCACTTACCTTCCTTTTTTCCACGATGTATAAAGAAGGAAGGTGATCAGGATCAAAAATACGAGTCCAACTCCCACTAACGTATCAAGGATGAATTCGATTCTTCTCACCTCCAGTTATAATATCTAAAATCTACCATAGTCGTAAGGGGGTGGAAAGACGTGTTTTTCTCAAAATGTGAGATTTCTCATATTTTTTTGCCGCTTACCTTGGTATGATGCAATCAAATGGAGGAATCGACATGAACACACAACGCTGGATGAGTAGACAATTTTTCACTTTTTATCTTACATGGGGAATCTTCCTGCCGTACTGGACAGGTTGGATGATCAACTCGAAGGGGGTAACGGTGGCAGAGGCAAGCTTGATCATGAGTCTCGGACTCGTCATTCGCGGACTCTCCACCCTGTTCGCCTTCCCCTATCTTTCTTCTAAATTCAGCAGCAAGATGCTCTTGAACGGCATGGGGATCGGAACCTTCCTGGCCATCCTTCTCTGCATTCCCGGCCAGTTCCTACTGGACTCTCATGGCGGTTGTCCTGCTGCTGCACTTTTTCTATCCTACGCTCATGCCTGCACTCGACACAGCGGCCGGTGTCCTTGTGCAGAACAAACAGCTGAAGCATTACGGGAAAAGCCGCTCGTGGGGGTCCCTCGGCTTCGTCATCGGTGGACTGATCCTTACGCTATTCACAAGTAAGCTTGGCGATGGGGTCATCATCTGGGCCTTATTGATCGGGCTGTTCCTCTTGATCGGACTCGGGATGCTGAAGGCTCCAGACGTCCTGTCTAATAAGCCGAAGCCTTTGCCGGCCGCACGTGGGGCCATGCTCAAGCTGTTCAAGGTAAAACACTTCGGCCTTGTCCTTGTCATCGTCATCCTGCTGCAAGCGGCCCATGCGTCTTACTACAACTACGGCTACATCTTCCTTCAGGAAATCGATGCACCGAAGTCCTGGATCGGGGCCATCATGAACATCGGAGTCATCGCTGAGATCCTGTTCTTCCTCGTGGCAGACCGCTTATTCCGGAACGTGTCTGTCGGGACGATGCTTGCAACGGCCGCACTCGGTTCGACCATCCGCTGGCTCCTTGTATTCGCCTTCCCGAGCGTCGCCGTGTTCTCGGTTTCGCAGCTTCTGCACGCCTGCTCATTTGCCATGGGTCACTATGCGTTCATGCAGTATCTGATCAAGAACATCGCACCGAAGGACGTCCCGAAGGCGCAGGGCATCTATTCCGCACTCGCCCTCAGCTGGAGCACCGCCATCTTCACCCTGTTTGGGGGATTCCTGTACGAGATCGACCCGCGCTACGCGTTTTTGGGGATGATCGTCTGCACGATCCCGTCGTTCATCGTCGCACTCGTTTATCGGAAGATACAGCAAAACGAGCGGAGTGCCCATTCGTCCCTGGCAAGTTAGAAGCGAATATCACAAAAAGGAATCCCGTGCCGGAGCAGGCGGGATTCCTTTTTGTGTGTAGTGATAAACATGGCTAATGGGCCACCGGATGCAGAAGCAGGTACACGGCCGTCACCATGCTCCCGATTCCGATCAATCCTAACAGAGCCATTGTTATCATCCTGTTAATGCGATGCAACGCGAGCAGGCCATAATAGAGGACGGCTCCTGCAACCAGGAAGAGTAGGAATCCCATCATCTCGTGTGAACCTAATGGATGAAGGAGCAGATTCAACGCAATTCCCCCGAAGATGAAGGCCCCGACTGAAGCCACTACCTTGTGGGGACTGACAAACTGTTCCATGATTTCACCTCCGCCCTATCCTTCCGTTTTATCCAGTATAACGGATTGGGGATGATCCCCCCATCCACTTGGCATGCACTCGAATCATCACATGGAGGCATCAAAGACGATTCATGAATCATCGACACCAGTCCATACAGCATGCCGAATGCAGGGAAGATCACCCACCAGGGCCACATGCTCCTTACACTTCCCGTCTCCCTGATGATGATCCGCTCCTGAAAGCTTTTATCCCCTTTGATCAATTCATCAAGTGATATCTTATACAGATCGCTCAAAAGGATCAGATTATCCAGATCGGGGTAGCATTTTCCCGTTTCCCACTTCGATATCGACTGCCTTGAGATATTCAGCTTTGAAGCCACGTCATCCTGGGACAGCCTGCACTCTTCACGCTTTCTTTTTAAATTCCCGGCCAGTTCCATTCCTATCAACCACCTGTTCATTAGTATGGATTCAGTATAATCCCACGTTCACGCCCCCGGAAGAAGCCATTGGTTGAACATCCGCAACCTGTGGTTGCATTCCAAAACTGCCATTCTTAAGAGCTGTATTCTCGTTTCATCCTCCATATTCCTCCCATTGCTTGCTTTTGGGGTAGAATGGTAAAAACGATTTCTATGTAAAGGTGTGGGACTATGAGAAAACGATTGAAGATCGGAGAAATATCCAAACTCTTCAAATTATCAAAACCGACGCTTCGCTATTATGACGAGATTGGTTTATTCAGCCCTAAATATACAGACGAACAGAATCAATACCGCTACTATGGCATCGAGCAGTTTGCCACGCTGGATGCCATCATCTTCCTTAGGAAGAACGGGTTTGCCATCAAGGATATTAAGGAACAGCTGGAGAAGCGGTCGCCCGAGGGGACCCTTGACCTTCTTCAACGGAAACTGGAGGAGACGAGCCGGGAGATCCGGGACCTGGAGATCATTTCCCGCAAGATCCAGAACAAGATCACCACCATCGAAGAAGGACTGTCCCTGCTGACGGAAACGACTGTCACCATCAAGGAATTCAGCGCCCGTTCCATCACGTATTACTATAATGAAGGGCCCGTAGATATGATTGAGAAGATGGATGAGATCCATTTAAGCGATATGGAGAGGATCTCCCAGATGTCCCACGTCTACGATGGATTTTTCACTGGGGACCTCGGCTTTGTCGTCGATTATCCGAGCTTGCATGAAGAAGGGCCGGTGAAATACAGCCGCATCTTCGACTTGAATGAAGACCATGCCTCGCCCCACTTCTTGAGAGGAGGTCTGTACGCCTGCTACCCCTATAAGGGGCCTTATGAAGACATAAAAGAAGCCCATCTGCACGTACTCGACCATATCCATACTCACGGCTACCTTATCGACGGGGAGGCAATCGAACTCTATATCCTCGATGAATCGGTTGTAAAGGATGAGAACGACTACCTGACCATGATCCAGGTTCCCGTGAAAAAAAGATGATTGACCTTCAAGCTGCTTGAACGTTTACAATGACTTCTATCACCATCAATGGAGGTCCATTCATCATGGAAACGACAGACAGTCTATTTCTAAAGCAACCGGTGAAGAAGGTATTCCTGCGTTACTTCTTCCCGTCCATGTTCGGCCTTATGGTCATGGCCGTCAATATCCTGATCGACGGCATCTTCATCGGCCACGGCGTCGGTGAGATCGCGCTTGCGGGCGTCAATGTGGCCCTTCCTGTATTCTCCCTCATCTTCGCCATTGCACTCTGGATCGGGATGGGGGGCGGGACGCTTTACTCCATGCACCTGGGGCGCTCTGACCATCATGCAGCAAGAAGTTTCTTCAGTCTCTCCGTCACCGCCGTCATTACCCTGCTCGCTCTTCTCGGGTTCATGGGATACGTGAATATGGAGGCTGTGGGGAGCTTGCTCGGAGCGAATACGGATACAGCCCCTTTCGCTCATGAATACTTGAGCGTCATGTTCCTTTTCGGTTGGATCATTGCCCTCGAACAGGTGCTGAGCATCTTTGTACGGAATGATGGAAGCCCCGTTCTTTCCATGATCTCACTGGTCGTCATGGCGCTGGTCAACATCGGCATGAACTATCTGACGATCTTCGTCTGGGGACTTGGGGTGACGGGTGCTGCCGTCTCCACAGTCACAGGGGGAGCAGTCGGCGTACTCATCCTCCTGACCCATTTTATAAAAAAAGAAAGCTCCCTGCGGAAGCCGGCATTTGCATGGAGCCTCCAGCGACTTCTTCGTATCTTCTCCATCGGGTTTCCGAGCCTGCTGGCTGAGATGGGGATGTTCGTTTTCGTGGCAGGCTACAATGTGACGATCGTCCATCTCCTGGGGACAGATGGGGTGGCCGCATTCTCCGTCATCAATTATCTTCATAGCTTCATGTTCATCACCTTCTTCGGGATCGAAGCCGCCCTGCAGCCGATGATCAGCTTCTATCACGGAGCACGGGAAACAGGGCGCATCAAGGACAGCGTAAGAATCGGGGAAAAAGCCGCACTGATTCTTGGAATCGGATTGACTGGTATCGGATTGGTGGCAGCGCCCCTCCTTGTATCCTTATTCGGGATCGAATCGGAGGAAGTCCGAACCATGGCCATACAAGGCCTTCGTCTCTTCTTCCTGGGATACTTCTTCCTCGGATTCAACTTTGTCTATATGACCTACTTCCAGGCGACGGGCCAGATCGGGGCGTCTTCCCTGATCATCCTCTTGAGGGGATTCATTTTCCTTGTCACATTCCTACTGCTCCTGCCTGCCCTGATGGGATCAACCGGAGTATGGCTCGCCTTGCCATTTGCAGAACTGACGATGACGGCCTTGCTCTTCTTCTTCGTCAGGAGGAAGACACTCTCCGCATCCCCTGTATCTGCAAAGCATCCCATCCACGGATGAACGACCAAAACAGCCCAAGTCTTAAAGCGACTTGGGCTGTTTTTCATTAAGTGGGCAGGAACACGTTTCTTATGGGCAAGGTTGTGGAAAAATAAAGTCATCTTTCTTTTGTTAAAAGGCAGGGTTTCATGGTTTACAATTTCATGTGACAGGAATATAATGACGTTAAGTTTGACCTAAGGAAACTTTTTAACCTATAACTAACTATCATGAAGCAGGTGAACATAAATGAAGCAGTCAACAAAAACCACGTCTGCGGCAGAAGCCGTCCTTAGAGGGGATATAAAAGGGTGGAAGAGGATCCTTCCCTTCCTCGGACCCGCCTTCATCGCAGCCGTCGCCTATATCGATCCAGGTAACTTTGCGACCAACATCGCCGCAGGATCCACTTACGGCTATCAGCTGCTGTGGGTTATCGCCTTTTCCAATTTAATGGCCGTACTCATTCAATCTTTATCAGCAAAACTCGGCATCGCTACAGGACGGAATCTTCCTGAAGTTGCGAGGGACCGATTCTCCAAGAAAACATCGATCTTCCTCTGGTTCCAGAGCGAACTCGTCATCATCGCCACCGACCTTGCCGAATTCATCGGTGCCGCCCTGGGTCTCCATCTCATCTTTGGGATCGGCATGGTGCCGTCGGCCATCATTACGGCCGTCGCCTCCTTTGCGATTCTCGAAATGCAGCGCAGGGGATACCGGGCATTCGAGACGACGATCTCCGCCATGGTCATCATGGTCGTCCTGGCATTCGCCCTGCAGACATTTTTCGCCCAGCCGGACTGGGCAGCCGTCGGTATGGGGATCGTGACGCCATCCTTTGAGGGGACAGAGAGCATCATCCTCTCGGCAGGAATCCTCGGGGCCACCGTCATGCCCCACGCGATCTACCTTCATTCCGCTCTGACGAACAAGCGGATCGTCGGACGTTCGGAAAAAGAAAAGAAACAGATTTTCCGCTTTGAATTCATTGATATTGTCATCGCCATGATCGTAGCCGGAGCCATCAATATGAGCATGCTCATCATCGCAGCAGCCCTCTTCTTCGAGAAGGGCATGCGGATCGAGGATCTGACCGTCATGTTCAACGAACTCGGATCGAACCTTGGTTCATTCACCGCCATCCTGTTCGGCCTCGGTCTCCTGATTGCCGGTCTCTCAAGCTCCTCCGTGGGAACGATGACAGGTGATGTCGTCATGCAAGGCTTCATCCGCAGACACATCAATCTGTATCTTCGCCGGGCAATCACGATGCTTCCACCGCTGATCATCATCATATCCGGTGTCAACGCAACCAAGGCGCTCGTCGTCAGTCAGGTGATCCTGTCATTCGGTATCGCCTTCGCCCTCGTCCCGCTCATCATGTTCACCAGCAACAAGGAGCTCATGGGCGAACTTCGGAATCACAAGGTGACCACCACCATCGCCTGGATCATCTGCGGAATCGTCATCCTTCTGAACGGGTACTTGATCATCGATACATTCCTTTGACCACAAAAAAGAGCATTCCATTGGGGATGCTCTTTTTTATCGATTTTAAATCGTTCACAAATCTGTCACTTACGAAAGAAGAACCTTCCTTGGTATCCTTAGCTTCATTACAAATGAAGGAATGATCAATATGCCAAACTCTAAAAAAGAAGGTCTCATATTCGGGGTGATGATGTGCTTTGGAATGGTCATCGTCATGTCGCTCTATAATGCTGCCATTAACGGATCCATCCATGACTTCTCCATGTTTTCCGTGTTCGAAATCGTCATAGGACTCGTCATTGCCCTAGTACTGGATATCGTCGTTGTCGGACCCCTCGCTAGGAAGATTGCGTTCAGCCTACCGATCGACCGTTCGAAAAAAATCAACATGATCCTCGCCATGTCATCCTGCATGGTTATCGGAATGGTTCTCTTCATGTCGGTCTTCGGACTTGTGACAGCCGTCTTCGCTCACGGGTTGGAGGTAGAAAATCTGTTCACAGCCTACCTGATGATTGCCGGGAAGAATGTCATCATGGCCTTGCCGCTACAGCTACTCATCATGGGGCCACTTGTACGGGGATTGTTCACAAAAGTAGTGAAACCACGCCTTACACCTGCTGCTTGATCCCTTGTGATTCCCGCCCTTTAAGATAATGGGCGGGAACACCCATTAAACAACCTCGAACAATACCGCCAACCCTATTCCTCCGCCGCTTCCAATGGCCGCTAACACGAAGCGGACACCGTTCCGTCTCTGCACCTCGTAAAAAAGCCTCGTCACCATGATGCTTCCAGAGGCACCATATGGATGACCGATCGTCAAAGCACCGCCCGATACATTCAATTTTTCATAAGGGATGGAGAGCTCCGTGGCGCATGCGACAATCTTGGAGGCGAATGCTTCATTGATTTCGACCAAACCGATGTCTTTCATTGTGAGCTGATTCCGATCGAGGATCGCTTTGATTGCTGGGATCGGCCCTGCGCCTGGAAAGTGGGGGTGAACCCCGACCACTTCACTGTCCACAAAACGAAGCACGGGTTGTAAGCCATCCTTCACCGCTAGGGACTCTTCCATCACCAGGACAGCCGCAGCCCCGTCATGGATTCCGCAGCTATTCGCGGCCGTGACGGTGCCGCCCGGTTTGACGAGGGGTCTGGCCCTCTTCAACAATGCAGGAAGATTCCTCTTTGTCATCAGCTCTTCGTCAGTATCTACATCGGGAAGGGGGAGGATTTCCGGATGAACCATTCCATCCTCATGGGCACGCCAGCTCCGATCAAAACTGAGGAGGGCATACTCATCCTGGGCTTCCTTCGTAATGAAGAATCGCTCGGCCACCAGCTCGGCTGCTTCCGGCATCTCCGGGTCCCCACGTTCATCCGGTGAAAACCGGGCACGTCTTGGGAACGGTGAGGTGCTGACGCTTTCGGCTCCGCCCGCCACATACGTATCCCCAGCCCCGCCCTGGATGAGGTGACAGGCCAGGCGGATCGCCTCCAACCCCGCACTGCACTGCCGATCGATGGTCATTCCCGGTACGTCGATTGGAAGCCCCCCTTGAAGACTGGCCAGGCGCGCCACATTGCCTCCGGGACCAACCACGTTACCAAGGATGACATCACGAATAGGGGCTCCGACATCTTCAGCAAGGTGTTGGATCAGGGGAACTGCCAGTTCGTGTACCTCCATCCCTTTCAAGACCCCGCCGGCTTTCCCGATCGGAGTTCGCTTCGCCCTGACGACGACCGCCCGTCTCATACCAAGGACTCCAACTGTTTTCGTAGCTCCGCACGCGCTACTTTCCCGCTTGTCGTATGCGGAAGGGAGGGGACGAACATCCACCGGCGGGGCACTTTATACCCTGCAAGATGATTCTTACAAAAACGCTTCAATTGAAGCTTTTCAGCCTCACCGGCTACCACGGCGACGGCGATCTGACCCCAGTAGGCGTCGGGCATCCCGATGACGGCCACTTCTTCCACCCCCGGATGGCGGGCAAGGACCGTTTCGATTTCTTCCGGGAACAGGTTGATCCCCCCATACATGATCATGTTCTTCTCCCGTCCTTCGATGATGAGGAATCCGTCCTTGTCGACCTTCCCCATATCATGGACCGTCGCCCAACCGTCTTTATCCCGGATGCCTTCGATCGTCCCATCTTCCTCTTCATAGTAGCCATCAATCAGGAATGGACTCCGGACATGAATCTTCCCAACCTCATCAGGAGAGGTGATGATTCCTCCACTGCGGTCACGGATCTCAATCTCCACATGACGGCACGGCTTTCCGACAGTTGAGGCCTTTGGGAGACTGTCGTGATCGATGAGGAAGGAGACAAAGCTCAGCTCACCCGCTCCATAAAATTCGATTATTTCCATGGAGGGGAACATCGTCCGGATCTTTGCCTTTGATTCCTCCGTCCATTTGGCGCCTGAGGAAAGGAGCTTGAATGCCCTATCCACACCCCGCCCGTCTTTCAGGAAGGCTTCCACCATCGTTGGGACTACATACAGAGCCGTAATCGGCCATGATGCAAGCCACTCCATCGTCTGGCTTGGAGAGAATTTATCCAATAGGTAAATCGTCCCCCCAAGATGAAGCGTGCTGATGGCCCCGTAGAGGAAATGGGAGTGGAAAAGGGAGCCCGGTATGAGAGCATGCACCGTTTCATCGAGTCCGAAATCATGTACGCTGCACTCGAAGCTCTTTACCCATGAATCATGGGAACGGACGAAGGCCTTCGGGCTGCCCGTCGTCCCGGAGGTGAAGCCTGTATAGAAAGGAGGATTGTCTACAGGGGGTGAGAGGGTTGTGACATGCGCATCCTCTATTTCTTGAAGACAATCTTCAACCTTTCTCGCCTCCGGAAAGACTCCGTTCAACTGATTGAAGGATTTTTCAGTCGTGACAATAATGCTAGGTTTCGAGAGGGCCACCCGCTTCTCCAGCTCCGGCGTCTTCCATTTCATATCATAAGGGACGGCATTCCACCCTGCCATGGCCGCTCCTGCGAAAAACTGCAGGAAGTCGATCCCATTTGGCAGGAGGATGCCGATCGTCCGATTGCCTGCATGTCGGGACTGGAGCCACGCTGCCGTTCGCTCGACTGCTTCTGCCCACTCCCGATAGGTTACGTCTTTATCTTCTGTATGGATGGCCGTCTTTTCAGCTCTGATTTTTGCGTGCTGTGAATAAGCCTTGGTGATGGTCGTCATCGTTTCTCTCCTTTTGTATGGTCTGTTTTGATCCTTTCGTGGAATAGATGGCGGATTCCTTCTTTATAAAGCAAAAAAGGACACGAGTGTGTCCTTTCGGTTAAGCCGTTTTTGATAGATTGCCCGACCGTTTCAAGGAGCTCAGTGAGCGCATGATGACAGGATGGGTACGGAGCTTGTAGACAAGGATCGACCCGACCACTGCCTTGATGATATCACCCGGAATGTAGGCAAGGCTGACCTTCACCGTATCCATTACCGAAATACCCATGACCATTGCCTGCACCGGGATCCCGATCAGGTAGATAAGGAAGATACCGACGGTAAGATTGACGAGAAGCACATGGTGGAACTTCACTTGTTTGAAAAGGGACAGCACATAGCCGATGACTAACGCCGTGACAGCCCATGAAATGATGTAGCCCCCGCTTGGACCGACGAAAACGCCGAGTCCACCTCGTCCACCAGATAGAAGGGGTACTCCTGCGGCGACAAGTAGAAGGAAGACCGCCTGACTCATGAAACCCAGTCTTGCCCCCAGGATACCTCCCGACAGGAGCACACCCATCGTCTGAAGGGTAAGGGGAACCGGAGTGAAGCTAAGGGCGATGGACGGGATCAACCCGAATGAGCCCATAACGGCCGCGAAGACCGCCACTAATGTCATTTCTCTGATTTTCATATGATAATCACCTGTTTTATGTCATTTGATAGTTTTATCATAGACACTGGAGTGATTTGTGTCAACTTAATTTTATGTAAGGTTTACATATAATTCATTTCACCTAATCAGAGAAGCTTCTAAATGAAAAACCACCGGACTGCTCCTGATCAGAAGCAGTCCGGTGGTTCACAAACAATCAATTATTTTAATACGTCATCCTTATAGTCGGTGTCGACTTCCCCTACGAGGTAATCCCCGTCGACTTTCTCCATGATCCAAAACACGACTTCTTCGTCCTCATCTTCAGATTTCTTTGGACTTACCATGACGACTTCCCAAGGGTTCTCGTATTGTTCATCAAGGTCTTCCTCAATCTCTTTAAGCAGGTTCTTTTTTTTGATGGTTTCGAAGTTCAACTTCTCTACCCCGCCCATCTCACGGACCAATTCTGCAACCATATCGATTGAACCAACAAGATCGCTGTTACCCCCAACAATGTTGTTATAGGTTTCTTCATCGTTCTTAAGTGCGGCCTTATAAAGTGCTTCGACTGCCTTATCAGGTGAGCTTCCAATTGAACAGGCACTTGTCAGCAAGACAAGACCTGCCATTAATACACACAGTAGTTTTTTCATGTTGAATCTCCCATTCTCTTCTCTATTTGTATACCATTGACTAGAATACGATAAAAAGGAATATTATTCAATCTATTTAGGTATTTACTAGTAGGTATTTGTATTCATAAAATGCCCAAAAAGAAGACGGCAGAGTCATCTGCCGTCCGGAAAGGATTATAGTTCTTCACCATTCGTCTCAATAACCTTTTGATACCAGGCGAAAGAATCTTTCTTGGAACGGTTCAGGGTACCGTTTCCATCGTCATCTTGATCCACATAGATGAACCCGTAGCGTTTGGACATTTCCGAAGTGGACATGCTCACAAGGTCGATTGGTCCCCAAGCGGTGTAGCCCATGAGGTCGACACCGTCCTTCACGGCTTCCTTCATCTGCTCGATATGCTGACGAAGATAGTCGATGCGGTACGGATCGTGGATGGAACCATCCTCTTCAACCGTGTCGTATGCTCCAAGACCATTTTCCACGACGAATAGCGGTTTTCCGTAGCGGGTTTGGAAATCCTGAAGAGCCACGCGGAGGCCTTTCGGATCGATCTGCCAGCCCCAGTCGGATGACTCGAGGTATTGGTTCTTCACTGCACCCTCTACTAGGTTTCCAGCCGTTGCTTCGAATTCACCGTGGGTTGTCACGGAAATGGACATGTAATAACTGAACGAGATGAAATCTACCGGGTACTGCTTCAGGATCTCGTCGTCTCCTCTTTCCTTGATGACTTCAATGCCGTTTTCAGCGAAGTATCGGTTCATGAAGGACGGGTACTCCCCTTTGGCATGGACGTCGGTGAAGAACAGGTTGAGGTCGTTCATGCGCTGTGCCTTTCAGGACATCATCCGGATGGTTCGTCACAGGATATGTCTGCATGCGGGCAAGCATACAGCCTACCTGTGCATCCGGGATGATCTCATGGGCCAGCTTCGTCACCAATGCACTCGCCACGAATTGGTGGTGGGCTGCCTGGTAGGCAATCTGATCGCTTGTTTTCTCAGGGAGGCGATCGATGAGGACTCCTCCACCGGTGTACGGGCTGTGCGTGATCACGTTGATTTCATTGAACGTCAGCCAGTATTTCACGTAGTCCTTATAGCGGGTGAACACCGTTTCGGCGTAGCGGACGTAGAAGTCGATGACTTCACGGCTGTACCAACCGTTATATGTGCGCGTCAGTTCTAGTGGTGTCTCATAGTGGGACAGGGTCACGAGCGGCTCGATATCATATTTCTTCAGTTCCTTAAAGACGTTCTCATAGAATTGAAGGCCTGCTTCATTCGGCTCGGCATCGTTGCCGTTCGGGAAGATCCTCGCCCAGTTGATGGAGAGGCGGAACACTTTGAAGCCAAGCTCGGCAAACAACGCAATATCTTCTTTATAGCGGTGATAAAAGTCGATTCCGTCACGTTTCGGGAAGCGATCGTCGATTTTGCCCGCAAGCACATCCTCGATGTATTGGGAAGTTACGTCCATTTTCACGTTGAGTCCGCGCTTTTCCTTCGGGATATGAGGGACCATATCAGCTGTCGAAAGACCTTTTCCATCAAGATTGTATGCTCCTTCCACCTGATTTGCAGCTGTCGCTCCGCCCCATAGGAAGTCTGGTTTGAATCCTGTTATTGTTTTCGTCATGTTTCATCGTCCCTTTCTATAATGGAATGCTTTGGAGACTGCTGCTCTGCAGCCTCCAAGCTGTATTTATTTCACTAATGTCAGCAGTTGTTCTCCTTCAAAGATCGGGCCGGATTCGTTCATCGGCAGCACATCGAGATAATCGGCCGTATTGGTGATAATCACCATGGTGACCGCCTCCAAGCCCGCTTCCTTAATGGCGCCGCGGTCAAACTCGACAAGCACCTGACCTGCTTCGATCCGGTCATTCGTTGCGACATGGGCCTTGAAGTGCTCACCCTTCAAGGAAACCGTATCAATCCCGATGTGGATAAGGATTTCTTCACCGTTGTCCCCCTTGATCCCAATGGCATGCTTGGAATCGGCAAGGACCATGATTGTGCCGCTGATCGGCGCCACAATACGGTTGGCAGATGGTTCAATCGCAATCCCTTTCCCCATGATCTCTTCGGCAAAGGTCGCGTCGGATACGTCTTTCAGTGGAACAATGGTTCCTTCAAGAGGAGACTGGATGCTTCCTTGTTTACCAGTAGCAATCGGTTGTTTCGGCTCACTATCTGCTTTTACAGTCGCACCGTCTTCCGGGATATCCTCAAACCCAAGGATCAGGACAAGGATGAACGGAAGGAGAAGCGAAAGGACGAACAGGATGATGGCAATGATGATCGCAGCCGATGCACCGCTCGGATCTGCGAAGACCGGGAGGGAGAATACCCCCACAAGTCCGCCGAGTGCGAAGGCTTTGAATCCGTACCAGCCGGCAAACGCCCCAAGGACGGCACTGGAACCCAGCGCGTATACAAATGGCTTTTTCAGTTTCATATTGACCCCGTACATGGCTGGCTCGGTGATTCCGATGGTTGCGGAGATCCCTGCCGAGATTGCCATTTGACGAAGTGCTTTATTCTTAGTACGTACAGCCACACCGAATGCGGATCCGGCCTGTCCCAGGTTGCTGATGAACATCATCGGCTGTAGGACAGCGTCATTGCCGTATAGGTTCAAATTTTGGATGGCAATTGGAACGAATGCATAGTGCATACCCGTCATGATGATCAATGGCATCAATCCGGCCATTAACGCTCCGGCGACAGGACCTGCATGTGTGAAGAGCCACAGGAAGATATCAGATAACCCGTTTCCTAGGTTGGTTCCAAGCGGGCCGATTACCCAGAGGGTAAGAGGCATAACAATCAACAAAGTGATCATCGATGAGAACATAAGTGAAATGACTGATGGAATCACTTTTTTCACTAAGTTGTACACGTACTTTAGCAGAATGACGCCGAGGATGATCGGTACGACGCTTGATGCATAGCTCAATACAGGAATCGAGATGAAATCTGCACCAAACAAGGTGAAGCTTTTCGCGTCGGTAAAACCGTTGGCTGCATTCATAAACGTCGGATACATAAGCGTACCGGCGACGGCAAGGGCAAGGTATTCATTCGTCTTTAGCTTACGGGCAGCAGATACGGCCAGGAAGAACGGCATGAAGTAGAAAACGCTGTCTCCTATGGCATTAAGTACGGCATACGTGTCTCCGGTATCCTTCAACCATCCGACAGTAACAAACAGGGCCAAGAACCCTTTCAGTAACCCCGCACCGGCAAGAGCCGGCAGGATCGGAGTGAAGATACCTGAAATGAAGTCCATGACTGCAGACAACGCGCCTTGCTTTTGTCCTTTGCCTTCCGGAGCACTCCCGGAGCCGCCCACAAGCGGTTCGACTTCCTCGAATACATCCGATACCGTGTTCCCGATGATCACCTGGAACTGATCACCTGAGAACTGGGCGCCAAGCACCCCGTCGATTGATTTGATCGTATCAATATTAACCTTCTCTTTGTCATGAAGATTGAAGCGGAGCCGGGTGACACAGTGCCACGCCTGATCGACGTTCCCTCCGCCTCCGATGTTTTCAACTACCTGTTCGGCTAATTCTTTATACTTCTTTGCCATCATTCGTTCCCCCTTTTTGTCCAAAAAAAATACCCAAACGGAATCGGCTCTTTGGCCAAGTCCATTTGGGTAATGCCTGATCGAATCAGTAACAATCCACCATGAAGCTATTTAGCTGATTGGTTGGTGACGCGCCACACGTGAAGCGTGAGATACAGGGTCTCATTCGATGACAGCGTCCAGCCGTATTGCTTGAGGAGCAGGTGGGAGATTTTCTCCACTGCCCGGTAGGCTTTCTCATATTTGTTCTTCACGACCTCAAGTAAGGTGACATCGACTTCCTCGGGGTCGCTTTGTTCCTGTTTGAACTGCCGGATGAAGAAGTAGCGCAGATGCGTGATGAAGCGGGTGTAATTGAGGGAATCCTCATCAAGCTTCACTTGGAAGTGATACTGGACGATCTCGATGATCCGGTTGATCACTTCTGTCATCTTGAGTGTTTCTTCAATATCGGTTTTGCGTTCCTGCTGTCCGTTGACAAAATGATAGGTGATAAAGGTTTCTTCACTCTTCGGAAGCAGCACGTCCAGCCTGTCGAACACCTGACGGATGGCGTTTTTCGCCGCTGTGTATTCCTTCGGATAAAGATTCTTCACTTCCCACCGGTTCGTATCGGGATAGTCCACCCGTTCATTCGCCCGTTTGACGGCGAAATTCAGGTGATCGGCGAGGGTGAGGTAACTATTATTATTGAATGTGACCCCAAGCTCCGCCTCTGCATTCTTGATGATTTCCACTGAAACATCGAGGACCTCGGAATCAATTTCATCCAACACCTGCATCAATGGTCTGCGGGTCGATGACTGTTCTGCAACGAATTTGCGCCGGATATTCTCTTCGGGAATGGGATCTCCCTTTTTCCTTTGGAACCCTACGCCCGTCCCCATCACAATCCATTCAGTCCCTGATGAATCTTCTACCAATGCTACGTTGTTATTGAATGCCTTTGAAAATTTCATGGAACGTCCTCCATATCCCCTAAAACAACAAAATCCTATCTTAAAAACACACAGTGAACCTTTGTGCTTTTAACATAGGTAATGCCTGATCGAGTCAGTAACAATCCTGATATGACTTTGTACTCATACTATACTGCTTTGTGAAAACGATGTCAATAGTTTTGAACCAGCACTAAACCATCCATTATATACCACCCTCGCAAATGCTTGACTTGGAGTCAACTCCAGATTATAGGATGGTTCCCGTGCCACTGAGGTGGCTGACATTGTAAAGGAGTTGTTTCTAGATGAAAAACATAAAAGTCATCAGCATGATCGGACTGATCAGCATCATTTGGGGGTATTTATGGGTAAGCATGAAGGTGGGGCTTCAAGACATCCCTCCGTTCTTCTTTACGACCCTGCGGCTGTTCATCGGTGCATTGGTTCTCATCACTGTGTTAATCATAAGAAGAAAACCGATCCTTCCACAAGGAAATGAGTGGCGCCGATTCTTCGCCCTCGGCATGCTTATGTGCGTAGGCTATTACGCCCTGTGCACCTACGGCATCCAATTTGTCGACTCGGGCATTTCTTCTGTCCTCGTCTATACGATGCCGATCATTGTCAGCATCCTCGCTCATTTCTTCTTGAATGAGCGCCTGAACTGGCTCAAGGGCTTCGGGCTGATCGTCGGTGCGGCAGGTCTTGCCACCATCATCGGGCCAAAGCTTCTTCACCTGTCTTGGAATCTTGCCCTCTTTGGCGAAATCGTCATCGTCGTATCGGCCTTCTTCTGGTCTTCAGCCAATGTGTATACGAAGAAAATCGGACGTGATCACGATAAGATCAAGATGACCCTATGGCAGCTGATTGACGGGGGAATCATCCTCCTTGTGATCTCCCTGCTGAAAGAACATCATGAGATTGCCCATCTGAATATCCATATGCCTTCGATGCTCGCCCTTTTATATAGCAGCATACTTGGTACGGCCGTCGCATTCGTCGGTTGGAACTGGGTGCTTGGGAACATCGAGGCTTCCATTGCCTCCATCTCCCTGATGTCGGTACCGATCCTTGGACTGATATTCGGAGCCATTCAGCTTCATGAAGCGATCACACGGAATGTCATCATCGGGGCGATCTTCGTCTGCCTCGGCATCCTGTTCACCTCCCTGCCCAAAAAGAAACCTTTGAAAGGATGATAGGTATGTATACAATCGGTCAAACCTCTGAGAAAACGGGATTCTCCCGGGATACGCTGCGCTATTACGAAAAAGTCGGGCTCATCCCACCTCCGTCAAGGCTCGAAAACGGGAGAAGGGTCTATACCGATGATGACATCGAAACGCTTCTTCTTCTATCAAGCCTGAAGTCCACGGGTCTATCCATCGAAGAGATGACCGATATCGTGAAGGCGAGAAAAATTGCCCTTCCCAACCGAGAGAAAAAGAACGAGGAATACCGGAACTCCGTAAAGAAGAAAATTGCGATCCTTCATAAACACATCCACGTCATGGAACTGCAAAAGCAGGAAATCGAGAAGATCATCAGGGCAAGCGAAGAAAAGATCAGGCACTATGAAGGATTGATTCAGTAATTCCTCTCCCTCCAACTCAGGTTAATAATGGAAAATGAGCAAAATGGCCTGATAGGATTAGAAGGAATCATGGAAGAAGTGGTAGAATGAATGGAGAGAGACCATCCCGCACTTGAAAGCAGAGTGTGGACATGGAGAGGAGAGACTGAACCTGTGACGAAGAAAAAAAGTGAATCCCTGGAATGGATCAAGGCACTGGCCATCGCCATCATCCTGGTGGTCATCGCACGTTCCTTCCTTATCACCCCGATCGTGGTTGAAGGGGCATCCATGAATACGACCCTTCAGGATAAAGACCGGATGATCGTAACGAAAATCGGGGATCCGAAGCGATTCGATATCGTTGTGTTCCACGCCAATGAGCAGCAGGATTACATCAAGCGCGTCATCGGGCTGCCCGGTGATACGATCGAATTTAAAAATGACACGCTATACGTCAACGGCAAGGCCTATGATGAACCCTACCTCGACGACCAAAAAGTAGCCAGAGCAGGCGACCTGACCGAACCGTTCAAGCTGGAAGATACGGCAGTCGGCCAAAAGACCGTCCCGGAAGGCACCGTATTCGTCATGGGGGACAACCGCCAGAACAGCGAAGACAGCCGCATGATCGGAGCCATCCCGATGGATCAGATCGTGGGAAAAACGAACTTGATCTACTATCCGTTTAAGGATTTTAAGATTATTCATAACTGATGATTGTAGGAACTCTGAAAATCCCCCATGGGACATTCAGGGTTTTTTCTCATTTGTCTTTGTGACATTCATCCCAATAGCTTAATGGAGGAGGTCAACGTGAGTAACCACTATATGATCTTTTGATGTCCTATAAGTCGTCCATTTAGAAGTATTAAGACCCCTATAATCAGGGTTTAACTCATTACTATTTATGTTAACCTTATATATAATAATTGCCATTACATACATAAGGAGGAAACATAAACAGGGTTATACTCCCCTTCTTTTTGTATAGCTCCCATGTCACAAACGGAAGTTGTTAAAGTAGAAGAAATCATGAACCACTTATCTAGTACATATCCCCACATAAAAATAGATACCAAAGAGGAAAAATAGTTCAGGGATCACATTCTACTAATTGGAGGAACTAAGATTTGAGAAAAACCTTTGAAAATCCCATAACAAAAAAGAGATTATCCAATCTACAAAATTATGATCCTATTTACAAAGTAATCGTTTTTATTGTTGTCCTTCTCGTTATTCCAGTATGTAGTGTAGTGTTTTTTCTAAATGACGATTTCACCGAGAAATTAAGAGCCTTCCTTATTATGGAGGGCATATTCATCCTCTTTATACCAATAATACCCAAGATAGATGGATTCGCTAAATTAAGAGCTTTGAAAAAGAAAGGCTTCACAACGTACCGTGTTGAATTAGATTTAAAACACGACAGAATATTTCTCGGAGATGGCCAAGTGGTATTGGACCCGCGTAATCGAATGCATATTGTCTCAACTGAAGACGAATATTATTTTTATTATGCGCTCGGAACAAACCATTATAAAAAATTTTCTCTTGCTAAGGACATTGAATCAATCGAGGAACTAATATCATTCTTTGACGTTCATTTCAAGCGGCTGTCCATAAAGTATAAATGATCCTAACTCATCCTCCTCAAATCTCACCGCCCTTAGCTAATGAAAGGCTCCTCAACTTGGCAAACGAAAAAAACCGCCTTCCCATTAACGGAAAGGCGGTTTTCGTATTCACCCATTCTTCAATGTTCGCTTCAAGAACTCCCTCGTCCGCTCCTGCTTCGGATGGTTGAAGATCTGTTCCGGTGGACCTTCTTCGGCGATGACGCCTTTGTCCATGAAGACGACGCGGTCGGATACTTCCTTGGCGAATTCCATTTCGTGCGTCACGATGAGCATGGTGAGGCCGGATCCGGCTAGCTCCTTCATGACCCTTAATACTTCGCCGACCATCTCAGGATCGAGTGCGGATGTCGGCTCATCAAAGAGCATAACATCGGGCTCCATGGAAAGGGCGCGCGCGATGGCGACACGCTGCTTCTGGCCCCCTGAGAGCTGTTTCGGGCTGGCGTTGACATATTGACTCATGCCTACGACGTCCAAATATTTCAAAGCAACTTTCTCCGCTTCCTCTTTGGAGCGCTTCAGTACCTTGACCTGGCCGACGACACAGTTCTTCAAGACGTTGTGGTTGTTGAACAGGTTGAACTGCTGGAACACCATGCCAAGATTTTGGCGGTATGCGAAGATATCATGCTTGCTGTCGAGGATGTTCTCCCCGTTGTAGATGATCTGGCCGCCGCTCGGTTTTTCCAACAGATTTATGCAGCGGAGAAGGGTGGATTTACCGGAACCGGAGGAACCGATGATGCTCACCACTTCCCCTTTTTCCACTGAAAAGTCGATGTCCTTGAGCACTTCATGGGTGCCGAAGGATTTGTTCAAATGCTGGATGTCTATGACGTTTTCCACAGGGCTTCCTCCTTCTCCTTATTTGGCTTTCGCATCTACCATGGTATAGCTGTCCGGTCCGTCGAGCTTCTTCTCGAAGTGACGGAGGATCTTGGTCACGGCGAATGTCATGACGAAGTAGATCATACACGCGACGAAGAATGACTCGAAGTAACGGAAGTTGTTCCCTGCCACAGATTTGGTCAGGAAGTACAGCTCCGATACAGAGATGACATTCAGGACGGATGTATCTTTGATGTTAATGATAAAATGATTCCCTGTTGCAGGCAGGATATTACGGATGACCTGGGGCATGACGACGTTCCACATCGTCTGCACATGGTTCATACCGATGGCCTGGGCAGCCTCGAATTGTCCTTTGTCGATGGAGATGATCCCACCGCGGACAATCTCTGCCATATAGGCACCCGTATTGATGGAGACGACGATGAAAGCCGCCACCATGACGTTCATATCAAATCCGAAGGCCATGGCCGAACCGTAATAGATGACCATTGCCTGTACAATCATCGGCGTGCCCCGGAAGAATTCGATGTAGATGGATAATACGATGTTCACGACTTTGAGGATGACCTTCTTCGGTCCGCTTTCAGGGACTGGGATGGTCCGGATGACACCTGCCAACAGGCCGATGGCGGCACCGATCACGGTACCGACAAAGGCGATCAACAGGGTCACACCCGCTCCTCGCAAGAACATGGCCCAGTTGTCTGTAATAATTCTGATGACCCACTCTAAGCTCATTGTTCTCCTCCTTCTTCATATTGCCTGATCGGCAACATGATTACTGCTCTGCAGGCTGATTCTTGATGGCCTGATCCATGATTTCTGTACGTTCGTCTTCTGAAATATCCTTCAATGCTTTATTGATGTCTTCTGTCAGATCGCTTCCTTTTTCCACTCCTACTGCTATGGCCGTATCATCTTCTGACGTTTTGAACCCGTCATTGAATTCAACCATGGCAAAGTCGTCATTTGCTGTTGAAGCACTCACTGCTTCTGGACGTTCCGATACATATCCATCAATGATTCCTGATTGAAGGGCAACCCTCATGGCAGGGAAGTTATCCATAGCCGTTTCTTTGGAAACCCCTTTGATCTGATCGATCACAGAGTAGTGGAACGTGTTCAATTGCGCTGTCACCTTGGCTCCTTTGAAATCCTGTATCGACTTGGCGCCTTCATATTTACCGCCCTTTTTCACGACCATCACAAGATCGGATTTGTAGTAGTTATCAGAGAAGTCAATGGCTTTTTTTCGCTCAGCCGTTGGAGACATCCCTGCGACAATGGCGTCGATTTTACCTGAGTTCAGGGCAGGAACGAGTCCGTCCCACTCTGTTTTCACAACAACGAGTTCTTTGCCCATTTTATCTGCAAGCTTTTTCGCCATTTCCACGTCATACCCGCCGGCATATTCCTTGCTTCCCTTGATTTTCACAGCTCCGTTTGCGTCATCTTTTTGAGACCAGTTGAACGGTGCGTATCCTGCTTCGAGCCCGACAGTGAAGGTATCTTTATCCTCTGAACCCGATACGCCGCTTTTCCCACAGCCTGCCAACATAACCAGTGCCGAAACCAACAATAATGCGAAGATCGTTGCTCTTTTTTTCATTCTTTTCGTCCCCCTATTTTTTGTAAATGCTTTTGGACAAACAAAAAACGGCCTGAGATCAACTCAGGCCGTAGTATACGAAGTCACCCATAAGTCCTCTCTATTCCCCAATGAGATAGCACAACTCAATAAACCGGGACGTTTATTGAGACAGTCCTGCAGTTCTTAACTGCAGACCCAGCAGGTCATACCGAGAAATATGATTCCACTTCGGCGACAGTTCCTTCTCCCTGACATCGACGCTTCTCAAGCTCCGCCAAGGACTGTTAACTATCGCACCTCTACCTCACTATTCATAGCGAGGTCTTATTAAATTTTCTCTAACAGTCTACAACTAAACCAGGAAACTGTCAATCTAATGAACTAGTCATTTTTCCTGGTTTTTGAAAGATTATGGTCCCTGACAACCGACAAACACATAGAAAGTCCTAGGTCTGATATAATGAATCATCTGAACCTTTACGAGTTAGGAGAGTGCTGGCATGGAAATCTACGTGAGTTCCACCATCATCACAGCCGTCCTGTTTATCGGCTTCTTGTTCACCTTGATCATGGTTGGAGCATACGGATTCACCCATAAAAGGGATTCGACCTTGAATCAATTCTTTTTGGCCAAGTGCCTCCAGATCATGGCCGTTTCCCTGATGGTGTTCCGTGGGTATATTCCCGATGTGCTGTCGATTTGGCTGGCAAACATCGCCTTATATGCCGGGACCTCTTTGGAAGTTGCAGCGCTAGTGAATCTTCAGGGCTATTTACGTCCTAAGATGAGGCTCATCTATATATATGTGACGATCGTCGGGATTATGGGCTTTTCCATCTTATTTATCTTTTACAACACGGAGCCTGCCCGTATCGCCTACTATTCGTTTTTGACGGCCATCCTTCTTTCTCCTGTTTGTCTGGTTGGTTTCAGGAGTTCGTCTCTCCTGATGAAGGTTGTGAGCCTGCTTTATGGGGTTGGCGTCATCTTCTCCATCGTCCGGGGCTTCAGTTCATTCTTCATCCCCATCCAATCCATTACCCTTTATAATCCCGGAGTCCTTCAATTGATCGTCCTGCTTTCTTTTTATGTATTATCGAATTTGATGAATCTTGCCTTCCTTCTTCTGATGAAGGAAAAGGTCGACCGGGAGCTCGTCATCTTGGCAAACCATGATGATTTGACTGGAGTACTGAATAGACGGGCATTCACCCGAAGCGCAGAAGAACTTGTACGTCACAACAAAAAAGGAATGCAACACTCGTTCCTTTTATTTGATGTCGATCACTTTAAAAGGATCAACGATACCCATGGTCACTTAGCAGGAGATCAAGTCCTTCAAGATATGACTGCCACTATAGAGAGCTTATTAACGGATAAGGACCTTTTTGGACGATATGGTGGGGATGAGTTCGCCATCTTACTTGTTGATAAAGGGATAAAGGAGTCAAATCGCTTTAGTGAAGAATTGATTTCTTCTCTCCTTGCAACGAGGAGCAACGTCCCGTATCAAGTTAGTATTGGCATCACCACCTTCGAGACCTCAACCTTGGAAGAGCTTTATGCCTGTTGTGATGAAGCCTTGTATGAAGCAAAAAAAGCGGGCCGTAATCAATTCAAGAGATGTTGACTGGCGGGTACCTCTTCGTGACATCAGTCCCCAGGTATGACATAATAGTGTTTAAATATGCAACAGATTAGGAGTATGTCCGACATGAAAGTTCTCTTAATAGCACCTTATAGCGGGATGGCTGAAGTCAGCAAGCAGCTGGACCTCCCTCCAGACGTGGAGATGGATGTCACTGTCGCCAACCTCGAGGAGGGGGCTGACTTTGCACGTCAAACGATGCTGGAGGAGTACGATATCATCATCAGCCGCGGAGGCACGGCACTGGCAATCGAACAGGTTGCTTCCCTCCCGGTGATCCATATTGAAATATCAGGCTACGATATGCTACGCGTCTTTACACTGATTAAAAACATTGGAAAGAAAGTCGCGCTAGTTGGATTTGCATCTGTTACACAAGGGGCTGCAACCCTTTGCAATATCCTTGAATACGACATTGAAGTAAAGACCATCGCCACCAGACAGGAAGTGAAGCCCCTCCTCGAAACCCTCAAGGAAGCTGGATATGAAGCCATCATAGGGGATGTGGTAACCGTGCAAGCGGCCGAGTCCATGGGCCTACACGGAGTGCTTATCACGTCAGGAAAGGAAGCATTGATCCAAGCAATCGAGGAAGGAAGGCGTGCTTTTCAGCTTTCAAAAAAGGTAAAGCATAATTACGATATCTTCCATCAGCTGTTCAATGAGTTTCCTTACCCAACTGCCATAATCGGAAAAGACCTCCTGATTCATGAACGGAATGCGGCTTACAACGCGTATCTTGATGACAATGCGTTCATTCAATCAACCATTAAATCTCCACTGGCAGATGTGTTGAGTTCAGGAAAGAACCAGTGGTTGAAACTTGAACAAGGGAACCAGTTTTTAGTGATTCAACTGTTCAAACTCACGGATACGAAAGTCGGGATGATGTGCTTTGTCAGAGGAAACCCATCCGGCAGGGAGGCGATATCGATCGATATTGGGCCGAATGCCTCTCCAATGATAGGAGAAAGCCTCTATTCACAGGATTTGACTAGACAAATGAAGCGACTGAGCCCAATGCCACTCTCCATCATCGGGGATAAAGGAACCGGCAAATCGACGGTGGCAGAAAACATTCACCACCAACGATTCGGGCACGCGGCTCCTCTAGTCACCATCGACGCCGCTTTGCTTGATGACCATGCCTTGAGCGAATTGAAACAAATCCTTTTGCCCATCCAGGCAGGAAGCATTGTGGTTCTAAACCAGGATAAAAACCAGCATGTGGAAGAATTCACTCGATTGTTGGAGTCTAATTCTGGGCGTTTACAGGTCCTATTTATACAGGAAGATGCCGGGCAGGCAGTACCGATCGAAACCCAAAGTATCCACTTAGCCCCATTATCAATGCGAAAAGAGGACATCCCGGTCTTCGCCCATTATTTCTTAACGACCTTACATGCTCTAAACGGAAGTGAAACCGTAGGGATAAAGCCAGAAGCCATGACCTTGTTGACCGAATATGATTGGCCAGGGAATCTACATGAGCTAAAGCAAGCAATCCATGAATTGGCGCAGAAGGCAGACGGTTATTATATAGAAAAAGAGCAAACTGAGATGTTGCTCTCATGTAAAAAAGCATCGATTCCTTCCACATCAGTCGATGGGACACTCAGACAGATCGAAAAAAGAATCATTGAAACGGTTTTGGCTGAGGAAAACGGGAATCAATCCCGTGCTTCAAAGCGTCTGGGTATCAATCGATCTACATTGTGGAGAAAACTGAATGAAGAGAACTGAAGAGCCATCATGGGCTCTTCTTTTTTGTTTCATTTTGCAACAACAATAGTTAAATAAAAATAAATGCATTATTAGTGTTGCAAAATTAGATACAAAGTTCTATTATGTAAATTGTAAGCGGTTTATCAATAGATTATTCACGACATACACATAAGGGGATGTTAAAATGAAGATCAAATCAACCTTAAACCGGATTCCTGGTGGGATGATGGTTGTGCCTTTGTTGCTTTCTGCAACAATTAACACCATTGCTCCAGATCTGCTGAGAATCGGGAACTTCACACAGGCATTGTTCGTAGACGGTGCCGGTACGCTTATCGCTTTATTTCTACTATGTACCGGCGCACAGATCAACGTCAGGAATGTAGGGGTCAGTCTTGGCAAAGGAGCAGTGCTTTTATCCGTTAAATGGTTAGTAGGGGCGGCAGTTGGGTTGTTAGCCTATATGTTTGCTGGTGAGAATGGACTATGGCTGGGGTTGGCACCTATTGCCGTCATAGCCTCCATGACGAATAGTAACGGTGGGCTTTATATGGCGCTGGTTGGCCAATATGGAGATAAAACGGACAGGGCAGCATACTCATTGCTTGCGTTGAATGACGGACCTTTCCTTACAATGGTAGCACTCTCTATCTTTGGCGCCATGGGGTTTGTAGACGGCTTATTTTCAGTCACTGCATTCATTTCAGTCCTGCTACCCATCATCATCGGAATGATCTTGGGTAATCTCGATGGAGAAATGAGAGATTTCCTTAACACCGGTAGCTCTATGCTTATTCCGTTCTTCGCTTTTGCATTAGGGATGGGAATCAACTTCAAGGCTATTGTGGAAGGCGGATTATCAGGTGTTGCACTCGGGCTCATGACGGTATTCGTAACAGGGACTGCCGGATACTTCGTGTTCAAAGCATTGAAGTGGAATCCGATCGCAGGAGCTGCTGAAGGTTCTACTGCGGGTAACGCTGTTGCAACGCCGGCAGCCATAGCCGCTGCCAGTGCAGGATTTGCAGCCAATGTGGAAATCGCGACCGTGCAAGTAGCAGCATCCGTCGTGACGACAGCTGTCCTCCTGCCACTTTATATAGCGTTCCTAGTGAAACGACTGGAGAAAAAAGGAGTTCGGTTACCAGAGGACTACTCAACAGATGAAAAAGTAGCATCGTAGAAAATGAGATTCAAATGAGGGATTACACTATGGAAAAATGGATTGCAATCGTAGCAGATGATCTGACGGGGGCAAACGACAGCGGGGTTCAGTTGACGGAAAAAGGGGTACCTACCTCCGTCCTGTTTGACCTTCCAGATCATTCTCAAACGCTTGACCAAGGTATTGTCATTGACACGAACGGACGCGCACTTCTTAGAGAAGAAGCCTATAAAAAAACAAAAGAGGCAGCGCAATTTATTAAAGAAGCAGGATATCGGACGATCTATAAAAAAATGGATTCTACTTTACGCGGACATATCGGCACCGAATTAAAGGCCATGAAGGACGTCTTTCAACCGGAATTCGTATTCATATCCCCAGCTTTCCCAGCCCTTCACCGCACAACAAAGGATGGGATCCATTACATCAAAAATCAGCGAGTATCCGACACTGAAATCTCACGGGACCCTAAGCATCCCGTGAAAGAATCTTCCATTCCGACATTAATTGAAAATGAGATTGGAGAAAAGGTCGGCCTACTAAAGAAATCAGTGCTAAAAAATAGAGAAGCGTTTGAACAAATGGTCAGGTCCTTTCAATCTCAAGAGATTTGTTACTTGGTTTGTGATGCGGAAACGGAAGAAGACCTCAAACTCTTCTCCAAATGGATGCTGCAGCTATCATCAAAGGTGATTTGGGCAGGTTCAGCAGGACTGGCAGAGGTATTACCAGACGTACTCCAATTACATTCTATACCTGCAGAACGGACGATTACTCCTTCTGAGCAAGTGGTCATCGTATGCGGAAGCCTATCGCTCACTACACAAAAACAGGTGCGGACAGCTGCTGCAAAAGATGATGTAATCGGCGTTGAAGTAGATACACTGAAAATTTTCTCACCTCTTTGGGTGGGGGCTCAACAAGGCTATATCAATCAGTGCAAATCCGCCATTGAAAAAGGGAAGCACGTTGCAATCTATGTGCCTTCAAACGTTGAAATCCGGGAGAAGGTCAAACAGGCTGGGGAGTCCCTCGGATTTTCCTCCTATCAAATAGGAGAAGAAATCTCCACCGCACTGGCCGAAATCGTCCGTACCCTTGCAAGCACCTATCACCACCTAAACAGCTTTGTCTTAACTGGAGGAGATACGGCGAAAGAAACGGCTAAACAATTAGGGGGCAATGGAATAAGGCTGATCAAGCAGCTTGAACCCGGAATCCCGGTGGGTCAGTTAATCGGGGCGTCCAGGCCCTTGACTGTCGTAACAAAAGCAGGGGCATTCGGAGATGATGATTCAATCTACCGAGCTGCCTGTGAATTGAAGGGAGATATCGTATATGAATAAGAAACCAATCGTCGGCATCACAATGGGAGATGGAGCTGGTGTAGGGCCGGAAATTATCATGAAGAGCCTCCAGCACCAACATCTATATGAGCAGGCCCATCCCATCGTCATCGGGGATGCTTCAAGACTGGATAAAGCGAATGACATCCTCGGCAATAAAGTCAAAATCGTGCGCTTGAAAGATACAGACGCGTTCGATGCAACGGAATACGGAACCGTTCATTGCCTGGATCTGCACCTGCTGCCTGAGGATCTTCCATTTGGGAAAGTGTCGGCTGAAGCCGGAAACGCAGCTTTCCATTACCTAAAAAAAGCAATCGAACTTGCCAACCAGCAGAAAATCAGTGCGATCTGCACGGCACCATTGAATAAAGAAGCTCTCCATAAAGGAGGGCATCAGTATCCTGGCCATACAGAGATTCTGGCTGAGTTGACAGGTACAGCCGATTTCTCCATGATGCTATCGTCACCTAAACTGAAAGTGATCCATGTGACCACTCATGTAGGCCTATTGGATGCAATCAATATGATTGAACCAGAACGGGTACTGAGGGTTATTAAACTGGCGCATGACACCCTATCTAAATCAGGCGTGGCAGCTCCGAAGATCGGTGTGTGCGGAATCAACCCCCATGCTGGCGAAAATGGATTATTCGGTTATGGAGAAGAGGAAGAGAAAATCATTCCCGCAATTGAACGTGCCCAAGGAGACGGGATTAACGTAGAAGGCCCTCTCCCAGCGGACACACTTTTCTTCCGTGCCCAAAGGGGCGACTTCGATATTGTCGTCGCCATGTATCATGACCAAGGCCACGGACCGATTAAAGTTCTCGGACTCGAATCAGGTGTCAACATTACCGTTGGACTTCCGATCATCCGGACAAGCGTTGATCACGGAACGGCGTTTGATATTGCCGGCAAAGGTATCGCCGACGAAGGCAGCATGCTGGAAGCCCTACGTCAGGCCATTGAACTTGCACCTAAATAAACAGTAGTGGTGGACCTCGATATTCTCGAGGTCCATTTTATTTACAGAGCAGACAGTTTATTCGCTTCATCACCTGAAGTTCGATACAATAAAAAAATCTGAACTCTAAAGGAGTGGTACCATGCAATCAATCAAAGGAAAAGTAGCGTTGATCACAGGGGCTGGTCGCGGCATCGGACGCGCGACGGCGGAAGCCTTCGCCAAAGAAGGTGTCCATGTAGGACTTGTGGGACGTACTATTGAGAACCTTGAGAAAGCAGCAGACGAATTGAAGCAGTATGATGTCAATGTTGCCATTGCGGCTGCTGACGTGGCGGATCTCGACGCCATCACAAAAGCAGTGGAATCGATCCGCGGTGAACTCGGCCCCATCGACATCCTCGTAAACAATGCGGGAATCTCGAAATTCGGCGGCTTCATGGAGCTCACACCGGAGGAATGGACGAACATCATCGATGTCAACGTCAAAGGCGTATACTATACGACCCGTGCCGTACTACCGGAAATGATCGAGCGCAACACCGGCGATATCATTAATATCTCCTCTACAGCAGGCCAAAAAGGGGCACCCGTCACAAGCGCCTACTCTGCTTCCAAAGCGGCCGTCATCGGATTGAGCGAATCCCTCATGATGGAAGTACGCAAAAAGAATATCCGCGTGACAACACTTACGCCAAGCACCGTGGCAACTGATATGGCCGTGGACTTGAAGCTGACTGACGGAAACCCGGATAAGGTCATGCAGGCAGAAGACATGGCGGACCTCATGGTGGCCCAGCTCAAACTCCACCCTCGCGTGGTACTGAAGCATGCCGGCCTGTGGTCGAATAATCCATAATCGCATTCCCATAGACAAGCAGGACCCGCTGATCAAAACGGCGGGTCCTTTTTCTATATAAGCCCTCAACCACCTTCGATCATCCAATACTTCCAATAAGAGGATCACTCGTCACAGAACTGTCCATATTCCTTTACAATTGCACAAAAACCCTTAAAACCCCCTCAACATTTCGGTGGTTAAATGAAGCTAAGCTTACATTGGGAGGTAGTCAACCATGAAAAAACGCGTGTCCATTGGCCTAACCATCACACTTCTTGCTTCAGGAACAACATCTGCTTTTGCTTCCGAACATCATCCACACCCGAAACAGATCAAGAACGTCGAGTTCCAATCTATGAACGCACCGACCACCATCGAAGATATGATTAAAACCTATACAAATGCTTCTGTTAAAGTGACGTATAAAGATGGCAGCGTGAAAGAAACGCCGCTTAAATACAATCAGCTATTCCTCTCAAAAGACAAAATCGTTGATAACAAAGGGGAAATGATCGCTGCCGGTACACCCATTGATGTAAACGGCGACCCGATCATCGACCGGAGCGTACCGGACCAACCGACCCCTTACGTCTCAGACGCACCAGATTCCAATAGCTTCATTACCATCAACGGGAAGTCTTATATCATCTCCCATTATGAATATGAGTCCATCGATAACGCAGGAGAAGAGCTTGGCGGACTCCCTGCATCTATGACCCTCACGCAAGTGGACCGCAATGACGAAACCGGTGAACTGACCGTCAATCATGCGAAAAAAATCGACTTTGCCAACGTGAACGGCCTATGGACACCATGTAATGGTTCCACAACCGAATGGGGAACCCACCTTGGTTCCGAAGAGTACGAGCCTGACGCCAGGGCATATGAAGAAGATCCTTCATCAGACGCCTACAAAGACGTCAACAGCTTCGCTGAGCGCTACTTCGGCGACGCGTCCAAAGCCAATCCTTATTTCTACGGATGGATCCCGGAAATTTCCGTGGACGATAACGGTGACGCTTCAGTCGTGAAGCACTACAGCACGGGCCGCTTCTCTCATGAAATGATGCAGGTCCTTCCTGACAACAAGACTGCCCTCTTCGGCGATGACGGAAACAACACGATGATGTTCATGTATGTCGCAGACAAAGAGAAGGATTTCTCTGCCGGAACGCTGTATGCAGCCAAGTTCAAGCAAAAAAGCGGTGAAAACGGCGGCAAAGGTGATCTTCAATGGATCAAGCTCGGACACTCCACGGATGATGAGGTCAAATCCATCATCGACAAGGGCGTAACGTTCAGCGACATCTTTGAAACATCTGAAGAGCCTAAAGAAGGATTCACAGCCGTGAAGACGGCAGCAAGCAAGAAAGTCGAATACCTGAAAGTGAAATCAGGCATGGAAAAAGCAGCGGCATTCCTCGAGTCCCGCCGTTACGGAGCCATCCTAGGTGCCACAAGCGAGTTCAACAAGATGGAAGGCTTAAGCGTGAACAAGAAGGACAAGAAAGCCTATATGGCCATCTCATACCAAAACAGTGCCATGCTGAAACAACCGGATGCCGTCCAGGATGACATCCAGCTGCCTCACCTCGAGTCCGGAGTCACCTACCAGCTCAATATGGCTGCCGGCCAAAAAGACCAGTCCAAAGGGAAGATCGACAGTCGCTATGTGCCTGCCAGCATGGAAGGTCTCGTCATCGGTGAAGACCTTGAACAGGCGGATGCCTATGGAAATACGGCTAACCCTGATAAAATCGCCAATCCGGACAACCTGACGTACTCAGAAGATATGAATACCCTCTTCATCGGTGAAGATAGTGACATGCATACGAATAACTTCGTCTGGGCGTACAACGTGAAGACGAAGAAACTCTCCCGCATCCTATCCGTTCCGGTGGGAGCTGAAGCCACAGGCCTTCGTGCCGTCGAAAACATCGAGAACTCCCGCTACCTGCTGAGCAACTACCAGCACCCTGGGGAAAAACTCGGTAAGAAAGAGATCACAGCTGTCGATAAAGACGCACTGGAAAAAGCCATGCGCGACAGCATCGGAATCCAGGAAACAGGCGGTGTCGGCTATGTATCCGGCCTTCCTTCCAATGAAGGACCGCAGCATAAGAAGCACTAAACTGCGTCCTACTTCTCTAAAGACACGATAAATAAGTAAACAAAAAAATCCGAACGAATTCGATTCATTGAAGAATGTCGAATGATCGTTCGGATTTTCTATTTCCGTCCCTTTTCCCTACGATACCGAGCAGCCAAGTTCTCTCCCGTTACCGTTATCGGTAATGATTCCCGGGTTCTGATGCAAGGAAGCATTCTCAATCATCCCATGCTGATTTTCAAAATGTATTTGTTTTAGGAATAAGCGGATTCCCAGTTTATACAATCGTATCATTAGAAATCCGGTGACATGTAGTGCTAAAATATAAAGGGTCATCCCGTATAAATCCCTTCGATTTAGGCAAAATCAGAAGATGGGGAGATTTTTTCACCGGAAGTGCCACTTTTCCTTTGACAAATAACCCAATGTATATAATAATGAGTATTGAATTAGAATTATTACAATTAACCAAGGAGGAATTTCGATATGTCATTAATCGGAACTGAAGTTCTACCATTTACTGCACAAGCTTACCACAAAGGTGATTTCGTAGAGGTCACTGAAGAAAACTTCAAAGGTAAATGGAGCGTAGTCTGCTTCTACCCAGCAGATTTCACATTTGTATGCCCAACTGAACTTGGTGACCTTCAAGATCAATATGCTACGCTTAAAGATTTAGGCGTTGAAGTATACTCCGTTTCTACAGATACACATTTCACTCATAAAGCATGGCATGACCATTCAGATACAATCAACAAAATCGAGTACGTGATGATCGGTGACCCTTCACAAAAAATCTCACGCAACTTCGACGTATTGGACGAAGAAGAAGGACTTGCTGACCGTGGTACATTCATCATCGATCCAGACGGCGTGATCCAAACAGTTGAAATCAATGCCGGCGGTATCGGACGTGACGCAAGCTCACTCGTTAACAAAATCAAAGCAGCACAATATGTGCGCAAAAACCCAGGTGAAGTTTGCCCGGCTAAATGGGAAGAAGGAAGCGAAACCCTTACACCAGGACTTGACCTAGTAGGTAAAATCTAAGGAGTTCGATTACATGTTGGATGCAAATATCAAAGCACAGCTAGAACAGTATCTTCAAATGTTAGAGAGCGATATTTTGCTCAAGGTAAGCGCTGGAGACGACAAAGTATCGCATGACATGCTCTCATTGGTGGACCAGCTTGCGACCATGTCTCCCCGCATCAAAGTGGAGAACACTGAACTGGAACGCACACCAAGCTTCAGCGTCAATCGCATCGGCGAAGATACCGGCATCACGTTTGCCGGCGTCCCGCTGGGGCACGAGTTCACTTCATTGGTCCTTGCGTTGCTGCAAGTAAGCGGCAGGGCACCGAAAGTCGATCAAACCGTGATCGACCAGATCAAAAATGTGAAGGGTGAATACCACTTCGAGTCGTATATCAGCCTCACATGCCACAACTGCCCTGATGTCGTACAAGCCCTGAACATCATGAGTCTCCTCAATGACGGAATCTCTCATACGATGATCGATGGCGCTGCGTTCAAAGACGAAGTCGAAAGCAAAGAAATCATGGCGGTCCCGACTGTATTCCTGAACGGTGAAGAGTTCGGAAGCGGTCGTATGACCCTTGAAGAAATGCTGAACAAAATGGGCAGCGGCCCTGATGCAGCTGAATTTGCCGATAAAGATCCATATGATGTCCTCGTAGTCGGTGGCGGTCCCGCTGGTGCAAGTGCTGCGATCTACGCTGCGCGTAAAGGTATTCGCACCGGACTTGTAGCCGAGCGCTTTGGTGGACAGGTCATGGACACCCTCGGCATCGAGAACTTCATCAGCATGACCAAGACGGAAGGTCCAAAACTTGTCGCAAGCCTCGAAGAACACGTGAAGGATTACAACATCGATGTCATGAACCTTCAGCGTGCGAAGAGCCTCGAGAAGAAAGACCTCGTCGAATTGGAACTTGAAAACGGTGCGGTCCTGAAGAGTAAGACCGTCATCCTTTCAACAGGTGCCCGCTGGCGCAACGTCGGCGTCCCTGGCGAAGCAGAATTCAAGAACAAAGGGGTAGCTTACTGCCCTCACTGTGACGGACCATTGTTCGAAGGGAAAGATGTAGCGGTCATCGGCGGAGGAAACTCCGGCGTCGAAGCAGCCATTGACCTTGCGGGGATCGTCAAGCATGTGACCGTCCTTGAATTCATGCCTGAGCTGAAAGCCGATGCTGTACTTCAGGAACGCCTCAACAGCCTTCCGAACGTTACGGTCGTGAAAAACGCCCAGACGAAAGAGATCACGGGAACCGACAAGGTGAACGGAATCACGTACATCGATCGTGCGACAGAGGAAGAGCATCACGTGGAACTTGCCGGCGTATTCGTTCAGATCGGTCTTGTGCCGAACACGGAATGGCTCGGTGACTCCCTTGAGAAAACACGCATGGGTGAGCTCGTTGTCGATAAGCACGGTGCAACCAGTATGCCTGGTGTCTTCGCTGCCGGAGACTGCACAGACAGTGCCTACAAGCAGATCATCATCTCCATGGGATCAGGTGCAACCGCATCACTTGGTGCGTTTGATTACATGATCCGGAACTAACAATAAAAAGGTCACTTGCCTAAGAGCAAGTGACCTTTTTTGTGCGTGTTGAAAGGAATCTTATTTCGCTTCCTTCAACGCTTTCTCCGACACATAGAAGTCTTTTCCGTTATACACCGTTACCCCATCGAGGGTCTTCGTTTTGGACTTTTTCTTATCCGTCACCGTGATGATGTTCTTGTTCGCAGGCACTTCAATTTTCTTCTTATTCTTCTCGGCTACAAATACCGGATTGTTCTCATCCGTTACATCAATACGGGTTTTATAGCCTTTTTTCTCAAAGGATTCCCTTGCATTGACGAATAATTTGTCCGTTGTCTTCTCCAGGTTCACACCCATGAAATCAGCCATCTTCTTCGGCAGGTCGGTGTTCTCTACCATTCCGTATGGTCTGGACGGTCCATAGGCGTACAGGAATACATCCTCACCCGTGTGCCCGCCTGTGGTGAAGCCAAGGTTCGCACGGCTTGCAAGCATTTTGGAAAGGTCTCCGTTCAGGTTCTTCGATGCCTTCAGGGCTTCAATCTCTTCCTTCGTGAGGTTATCCAGCCCATAGAGAGCGGCGACCTGCTTCATATTCGAGCGATCGGCTTTGAGCTTACCTGTCGCTCCTTCAAGGGTCATGCTCGCCTTTTTCAACGGATCGATATAAGCTGAAACCGGTGTGCTTGGGTAACTTGCGTTGGTGTTGACATTCCCCATGGTGATCCCGCTGTTCCCGTGATCGGATACGGCAATGACCATGGTGTTGCCATCTTTTTTGGCAAATTCCAGCGCTTCATTGACCGCATCATCGAATGCAAGCACATCCCCGATCATGCCGATTGGATCGTTGGCATGGGCCGCCCAGTCGACCTTGCTTCCCTCTACGAATAGGAAGAACCCTTCTTTATTCTTGGAAAGGGTATCGATCCCTTTCTTCGTCATCTCGGCAAGCGTCGGTTCGTTTTTGCGCGTCTTCTCACGGTCGATATCATACGCCATGGCAGAAGGGGCAAACGCTCCCCAAAGCTTCTTGGAATTGGACTTCATGAGGTCTTTGCGTGTTTCCACCACGTCATAGCCTTTGGAATCGATCACATCGAGGAGATTTTCCCCATCCTTTCTACCTGCTGGAGTAAGGGATTCCTTCCCGCCGCCAAGAACGACATCGATCCCTTGATACACCTGCTGTTCGGCAATGTCATTGTAGTTGCTGCGATGTGGGGCGTGAGAGGAGAAACCGGCCGGAGTCGCATGCTGAATCTCTGAGGTAGAGATGATCCCCGTGGATTTCCCTTTAAGTTTGGCTGCTTCGAGTACGTTGGCCACAGGACGTAATTGGTCTTCCTCTTTGATCGGTTCCACTCCCGGAGAACTGACCACTTTAGGCAGAAGGCCAACGACCTTATCATTGCTTTTATTCCCTGTTGCAAGAGCGGTAGCTGCGGGTGCTGAATCCGTGATCGCCGACTCTGCTGAATATGTACGGACGCCGCCGATGGCGATCTCATCCATAGCCAAGTCCTCCCCCTTGTACCAACGAGCGAGTGATGTTGCCCCGGCACTTGTCCCATCCATGACCATCATGATCACGTTGGTCGGTTCCTTTTTCTTGTCCTTAGCTTCCACCTCAGTCTTCACTGATCCTGCAAAGCCCAGTGATGAAAAAGCCAGAGCGGCGGCCAATGATAGGCCGGTCACCTTTTTCGTACTCATTCGTCCCATTCCAATCTCCTCCTCTATCATCCATCTTCATCTCCATACTAGAAGGCTTTTGTAAAAAGGAACAAGTGTATATGTAATTATTTTGTAAATGTGTTTAGCTGACCCAATTCCCCTCGTATTACCTATGGCATAGGTTCAGGTTTTACCATTCACAAAACAGCCCCGCACGAACGTGTGCGGGGCTGTTTTTATGCTGAAAGTGAAGCTTTTTGCCTGATCCGATAGACTGCAAACAGCATGATGAACCATATTGGTGTCAATAAAAGTGCCGGCCTTGTCTCATCAGCAAACAACATGATGACGAGTATCGCAGCGAATAGAGTCAACACAAAATAATTCACCAGCGGGGTGAAAGGTGCTTTGAAGGTCGACTTCTCATGGAGGTCAGGACGCTTCCTGCGGTACAAAATATGGCAAACGAGGATGATGCCCCACACCCAGATGAAGCAGATGGCACTGATCGTCGTCACAATCCCAAACGCCTGATCCGGGATAAGCTTGCTGAGCAGGGCACCGACCGATACGACCACCGTCGAGACCAACAGAGCAGAACTGGGAACATGGTTCCGGTTTAATCTCCCCAATCGGGCCGGCGCCTGATTCCCTTTGCTGAGATTGAAAAGGATACGGCTCGTGGAGAACATCCCGCTGTTGCACGCGGAAGCCGCCGATGTCAGAACCACGAAATTGATGATCCCGGCGGCGACAGGGACCCCGATCAGACCAAATGTCTTCACAAAAGGGCTCTCTGCTGCCGTCAGCTCCATCCAGGGATTGATGCACAGCAGGACGATGATGGCTCCTACGTAAAAGAAGAGGATACGCAACGGTATCTTATTGATGGCAGACGGAATATTCTTCTGTGGGTTGGACGTTTCCGCAGCCGACACCCCGATAAGTTCCACACCGACGTAGGCGAAGATCACCATTTGAAGGGAGAGAAGGAAACCACTCATCCCATTGGGGAAGAAGCCGCCATTCTCCCACAGGTTCGTCACGGTAACCGGTCCCGCATCCGTATTGAACCCGATGACAAGCAGGACCACGCCTACTGCAATGAGGGCAAGGATCGTAATGACCTTGATCAGAGCGAACCAAAATTCCAGTTCACCAAACAGCTTGACCGTCAGAAGATTGAACCCAAGAAGAATGACCAGACAGATCAGGGCCGGAATCCACTGGGGAATGTCAAACCAATAATTCACATACACCCCCACGGCGATCACATCGGCCATTGCCGTCATGATCCAGCAGAACCAATACGTCCAGCCCGTGACAAACGAAGCCCATGACCCGAGATAGTCCTCCGCTATATCGGTGATGGATTGATACCCTGCTTTCGAAAGCAATAGCTCGCCGAGTGCCCTCATGACGAAAAACAGGGCGATCCCAACGAGTAAATACGCAAAGATGATGGAAGGACCCGCCGATTGTATCGCCTTACCGGACCCAAGGAACAGTCCGGTCCCGATCGTACCCCCGATCGCGATCAGCTGTACATGGCGATTGGAAAGATCCCTCTTTAACTCTTGTTGTGCCAAAACAAACTCCTCCTCAACATGTTCCACGTGAAACGAAAATAAAAAAAAGAGATTGGAAGCATCCAATCTCTGAGTCGAAAAGAATATCAAATATAGATTTCCCCTCGTTCGGAAAATCCATACCCGGTACCCTTCTGTCCTTTTGCCTGAGATTGTGAACCCTTCGGCGCCGCTTGAATAGCGGTCTCTCCAGAAGCTGCTCCTGCTGTAGTGTGACCCACAGCGATCGTAGCTTGATAGTATTATGTTTGAATAGTTATATATTGTAGACCCGTTGAATGGATTTGTCAAAGGAAGATCCTCCTTGTGCAAAAGCCACGCAAACTTGATTCCTCCAGATGATGTCAGTTACTTGGTTGAGCTCTCCAAATCGACCAAATCTTTTTTTATTTTTAGTATTGACAGTGATAATCATTCTCATTATTATAAAGCTTAGAAACGCACTCATACCCTACGGAGGAATACATATGTTGGATTCGCTTTTTCTTTCATTTCGTGAAGGCCTGGAAGCGGCCTTGATCATCGGCATTATTTTGGCAACGCTCTCACAGTTGAACCGGAAGCATCTTGCCAAGGTTGTCGGATTCGGTACCATTGCAGGTGTCATCGGGAGTTTGATCCTGGGCTGGACTCTATTCACTTTTGCACAAAGCATTTCCCATGAAGCAGAAGAAATCATGGAGGCCGTCATGAGGATCGTGGCCGCAGGCTTGATTGCCTACTTCATCCTTTGGCTTCACCGCAATCAGCAGGTCGCAGGCAAAATCAAAGGGCAAACGGAAAAATCTTCTACATCCAAAATCGGCTTATTCTTATTGGCCTTCCTATCCGTCATCCGCGAAGGCATGGAGCTTATGGTATTCAACATGACCAAGATCTCAGAAAGCGCCAGCACCGTTGCCCTTGGAAGCATCATCGGAATCGTAGCAGCTGCACTCGTTGCGTACGTGATCTTTAAAACAACGATCAAGCTCAATCTCTCCCTGATCTTCAAAGCACTGGGGCTCATCCTCGTCTTCCTTGGCGGAGAAATGTTTGCCGAAGGAATCGTAGAGCTTCTGGAAACGCACTCTGAAGCGATGGAAATCCTATTCCTGGCCGTCTTCATCGTGCCGGCATTGTTTATCCTCCTGAAGGATGATGTAGCGAGATTCAGACGAGCGGCATAATCAAAAAGGCTGGGACAAACGTGTTTCAGTCATTATAAAACCCGAATTCAATTGCCTACGATAAGGCAAAGAATTCGGGTTTTTACTTTGTTTCATGAACATAACTATTTAATCGTTTCTAGCGGTTGATTGGAGTGCAAGACGAAGACTCCTGCGGGAAGTGTAGCTGATGTGAGACCCCGCAGGCTTGCCGAGGAGGCTCACGGGCTACCCGCGGAAAGCGAAGTCTTGCACGGAAATCATGAGCGGTATGTTATTACACAATACCATTTGCTGCTTCACCACACCCTTTTATTTCCAGACGCAATGAGGGGGTCAGGTGATCAGTATTCCAACCGAAATCAGAATGGAGCAAGCCCCCATAATGAATGTACTCTGGGTGATCCGCGTGGAAAGAGTGGATTTGAATGCCTGGAAATCATGATCTTTCTTGATCAGGTCATCCGTTCGCTCCATGGATCGCGACCTCCGGATCATCCGCTCGCCAATGATCTTAAATCCCTCCACCACAGGTGCAAGGAATCCTGTCTTACTGATCATCGCACTGACACCCAGGATCAAAAGGCAGAGACCGATCAGAAATGCAGAGTCGGCTAAATCAGCCCTTGATCCTAGCTTCAATCCGATAGCAGCCACCCATCCTGAAACGGTGACCATCGCAAGCCCCATCTTCCATTTCATCAAGAATCCCCCCTTTTTATCCTTACGCTCTCCATCCACCTAATGAAAAGAGAACAGGCCTTGTTATTCCGATACTTTCTCCGCCCACTTCAAGTACGGATAGCGGTTGACCGGATACACGATGTCCTTGAAGTTCTGTGCGGTCATATAGTTATTGGTATAGTGATAGATCGGGTTGAACGGCAGGTCTTCCATAAGTACTTCTTCTGCCTGATGAAGGAGGTCGTAGCGTTTCGCTGTATCCTGCTCCACTTTGGCGTCTGCCATCAGCTTGTCGTACTTGTCATTGACCCAGTTTGTACGGTTGTTCGGGCTGTCCCCGAGGTAGTAGTCAAGGATGACGACCGGATCCACCAGAACCCCGATCCATCCCATACGTGCCATCTGGAAGTTCTTTTGCTGGGTCGTATCAAGATAGGTCTTCCATTCCTGATTGGAAAGCTTGATATCGACGCCAAGGTTCTTCTTGTACATGGACTGGACGGCTTCTGCGATCTTCTTGTGGTTCTCGGATGTGTTATACGTGAGGGTCACAGCCGGCAGCTCGCTCCAGCCTTCCTCTTTCATGCCTTCTTCCAAGAGCTTTTTCGCTTCTTCGACATTCGATTCGAAATAGGCTCCGCCCTGTTCACGGAAGTCGCCATCGCCTGTATCCACCCCGCCTGGCACAAAGGCATAAGCAGGTGTTTCACCGGCTTTCGTGACGTTTTTCGTGAGGGACTCGCGGTCAACGGCTAAAGTGAACGCACGACGGACTTTTTCATTGGTGAACGGTTCCTTGTCCACATTGAACATGTACATATATGTTCCGAAGTATGGCACTTCACTATATTCCTTGGAGTCCTTCTCCTGGGCTACCACATCAGACGGAAGGGTCTGGATCAAATCCAATTCCTTTGTTTTGAACATCTGATAGTAGGTGGTAGCATCATTGACCATCTTGTAGGTGACTTTATCAAGATTGACGACTTTGTTATCCCAGTATTCCTTGTTTTTCTCAATGACGACTTCACTATCATGCTTCCAGTTCGTGAGCTTGAACGGTCCGTTGCTCACATACGTGTCTGCGCCTGCCGCCCAGTTTTTATTTTCTTCGACGGTATCCTTCTTCACAGGATAGAACGTCCACATGGTCAATAGTTCATCGAAGTAGCTGAGGGGAGCTTCGAGGTCCACAACAAGCGTTTTTTCATCTTTCGCCGTTACGCCTACATCTTCCACTTTCCCTTTGCCTTTGTTATAATCCTCGGCGCCTTTCAGGTAATAAAGGTAGAATGCGAACGAACTTCCCGTATCAGGGTTCAGCACGCGTTTCCATGCATATTCGAAATCTTCTGCCGTGACATTGCTGCCGTCGGACCATTTGGCATCGTCACGGATCGTGAAGGTATAGGTTTTCCCATCTTCCGAAACATCGGCTTTACTTGCCGTTCCAAGGACCGGTTTTCCTTCTTTGTCCTTCGTATACAGTCCTTCGAATACATGGTCCATCACCCATCCGGATGTGGTATCGGTGGCAAGAGCCGGGTCGAGATCAGGCGGCTCACTCATGGCATTGACCGTAATTTCCTGTGCCACCTTTCCATCGGCTCCGCTTCCTGACTCCTTACTGCTGCATCCCGCGGCTACAAGGGCGAGGGATGTGACCAAAAGCAAACTCTGTGTCCATTTTTTCATCGGGGTTCCTCCTTCAATCATTTAATATAGATGACACGCTGTCCAGTGGTTCTTTTCTACTTCTTTCCATTCCGGTACCTGCTGCGCGCAAATCTCCGTCGCATGGGGGCAACGGGTCCTGAACCGGCAGCCGCTCGGCGGGTTCACCGGGCTCGGCGGATCCCCTTCAATGACAATCTTCTCTCTTTTGGCAGCAGATGGGATTCGCGACAGGAATGGCTGAAAGCAGAGCCTTCGTATAAGGGTGAAGAGGGTTGCGAAACAGTTCAGCACTGTCTGCAAGCTCCATCATCCGACCGAGATACATGACCCCGATACGGTCGCTGATATGCTTCACCATTCCCAGATCATGGGCAATGAAGAGATAGGTTAGCTCCTCTTCCTGCTTCAGATCCTCCAAGAGGTTGATCACCTGGGCCTGGATGGAAACATCGAGGGCGGAAATCGGTTCATCGGCGACGATGAATTTTGGTTCCACGGCCAGGGCGCGGGCAATGCCGATCCGCTGACGCTGTCCACCACTGAATTCATGAGGGTATCGCTTGGCGTGCTCTGGCTTCAAGCCGACCTTTTCAAGGAGCTCATACACCCTTTCCTGACGGGCTTTTCCCCTTGCCAACCGATGGGCATCAATCCCCTCGGCAATGATATCCCCTACCCTCATGCGGGGATTAAGGGAGGCGTGGGGATCCTGAAAGATCACCTGGATCTCCCGGTTGGCCCGCTTCTTCTCTTTCTTATCGAGCTTGGTCATATCACGACCGTTATAATGAATCGTTCCTGACGTCGGCCCCTCTAAACCTACGATCGTCTTCCCGAGGGTGGACTTCCCGCTTCCACTTTCCCCGACGAGTCCAAACGTTTCACCTTTCTTGATCTGGATGGAGATATCATCGACCGATTTGACGACGGCTCCCTTTCCGATCGGATAATGCTTCTTCAGCTTGTCTACTTCTATGATGTGGGTCATCACTCTTCCCTCCCTGCGCTGACAAGTTCCGTGAGTGCCGGGGTCCTTGGGTCGTTCAGCCAGCACTTCGCTTCATGGCCTTCACCGATGGCAAAAGCCGGGGGCATCTCCTCGACACATACTTCCATGGCGTACTTGCAGCGGGGAGCAAACGGACATCCCTTCGGCGGAGAGAAATAGGTCAGGCGGTGTGCCTTCAATCGGGACAAGCCGCTCCTTTTCTGCCGCCTCAATATCCGGGATCGACTCCAGCAGCCCCCAGGTGTATGGATGCTTCGGACGATGGAACAGCTCTTCGACGGTGGCCGTCTCCACGATCAGTCCACCGTACATGACGGCTACTCGCTCAGCCGTTTCGGCCACGACGCCGAGATCATGGGTGATGAGGATGATCGACGTACCCATCTCATCCTTCAGTCCCTTCATGAGATCAAGGACCTGGGCCTGGATGGTCACATCAAGGGCTGTAGTCGGTTCATCGGCAATCAGGATTTCAGGATGACAGGCAAGGGCGATGGCAATCATGATCCGCTGCCTCATCCCGCCGCTGAATTCGTGGGGATACTGTTCGTAGCGTTCTGCAGGGTTCGGAATCCCGACCTTCCTGATCATCTCGACAGCACGCTTCTTCGCTTCATCCCGTTTGACGCTCTGATGGGTGATGATGCTTTCTTCGATCTGCTTCCCGACCTTCATCGTCGGATTCAGGGACGTCATGGGATCCTGGAAAACCATGCTGATCCGGGATCCTTTGACCTTCTGCATCTCCCGTTTGGAAAGCTTCAGAAGGTCCCTCCCGTCAAACAACACTTCTCCTTGCTTGACCCGTCCCGGAGGGGTTGGGATGAGCCCCATGACGGCCTGCACCGTCACACTCTTCCCGCTTCCGCTCTCCCCGACGATGGCGAGGATCTCGCCTTTGTTCACATGGAAGGATACGTCCCGTACTGCCTGGACCTCGCCTCCGTATGTTTTAAAACCGACTTCCAGATGATTGACTTCAAGTAGACGTTCCATCCTGTTCACCTCCTTATTTATTCGATTTAGGATCCAGTGCATCTTGAAGACCATCGCCAAACGCATTGAATGCGAACATGGTGAGGGAAATCATCAAGCCTGGGAAGAATAGACGCCACCACTGGCCGCTGAGGATGACACCAAGTGAATCGTTTGCCATTGTCCCCCAGCTGGCAAAAGGAGCCTGGACACCGAGTCCAAGGAAGCTTAGGAATGACTCGGCAAAGATGGCCTGTGGAATCGTGAACGTCAAGTTGACGATAATGATCCCGGCTGTGTTCGGGATGAGATGCCGCCAGATGATCTTCGAATGAGATGTCCCGAGTTTTTCTGCTGCGAGTACATATTCCTGTGACTTCAGCTGAAGGATCTGTCCTCGGATGATCCTCGCCATCCCCACCCAGCCCGTGACGGAAAGGGCAATGATGATGGACGTGATGCCCGGCTCCATGATGACCATGAGGAGGATGACAATGAGCAGATAAGGGATTCCGTATAAGATCTCCACGATCCGCATCAGGATGCTGTCGACGCGGTCACCGACCTTGCCGCGGCCTGCCATGTAACCGGAAATCCCGCCGATGGTCACGCCGAGGATGATATCAATGGCAGCGGCAATGAGACCGATCGTAAGGGAGACACGCGCCCCGTACCAGGTTCGTGACCAGACGTCCCGGCCGAGGTCATCCGTACCGAACCAGTGATCCCCATTAGGCGCGATATTCGTTTTTTCAAGGTCCTGCCCTGCTGCGTCATATGGAACAAGATGAGGACCGAATATGCCTAAAAGGATAATGACGAAGAGCAGCGAGAGACCCAGTATAGACATCTTGTTCTTGATTACATTCAGGAGCATTTCCTTCCATACGCTCATGCTTGGGCGTTCAGAAATTTCCTGTACGGTTTTGTTGGCTAATGGACGGAATAGGGAGTCGTCGACTCGTTTGGCTTCCATGTTACTCCCCTCCACTCGTTAGTTTTATTCTCGGGTCGATGAATCGGTAGGAAATGTCGATCAAGAACAGGGTAACCACCAAAAGACTGCTGAAGAAGATCGTCGTCCCCATGATGACGGGATAATCCCTGTTGAAGATGCTGTCAACGAAGTAGCGGCCGATACCCGGTATGGCAAAGATTTTCTCGATGACGAAGGTACCGGTGATCAAGGCGACAAACAGCGGTCCAATGAAGGAAATTACGGGAAGGATGGCATTGCGGATCCCGTGCCTGATGACAAGCTTGGTTGTCGATAATCCTTTGGCATCGGCGGTCCGGATGTAGTTCTGGTTGAGTACCTCGAGCATGCTTGAGCGCATGAAGCGTGCGATGACGGCGAGTGGTGTCGCAGCCAGGGCCAGTGACGGGAGGATGGAGTGCTGCCATGTTCCCCAGGAAGCGACGGGGAACATGCCCCATTCTACTGCGAAATACTTAATCAGGAGCGGCGCCAGGATGAAGCTCGGAACCGATATCCCGATGATGGCGACGAACATGGACAGATAATCCAGTGCCCGATTATGATGGAGCGCAGCCACAATGCCTAGCAGCAGACCGAACGCCAAGGCGATGACAAGCGCCTGCAGTCCTAAGAGGGCCGATGCCGGTGCTCCTTCTGCAATGATCGTATTGACCGAACGCGTCTCCGACTGGATGGAAATGCCGAGGTCAAAGGTAGCCAAGTCCTTCATATATAGAAGATACTGAACGGCAATCGGCTCATCGAGATTGTATTTCGCTCGCATATTCTGCAGCACTTCAGGCGGCAGGACATCGGCATCCGAAGCAAACGGATCCCCCGGGATCATCTTCATGATCAGGAACGTCAAGCTGGCAATGACCCAGATGGTCATCAGCATGGTGAATAATCGTTTAACTATGTACATCCACTCACCTCCAAAGTTTTTTTGTTCTGTTTCAGGCGTTCACACTGCCGAGCACACCATTGGTGGCCGACATGGCGATGATCACGCAGCCCCACATATGCTTGTAGGCCGTGACCATGTCATCACAGGTGAAACGGATGCTCCTCGGCCCCGTCAGTTCCACCGTCGGAAGCGTCGTAGTCATCATCGCCTGCTGTGATCCCTTCAGTACAAGGTCGAAGGTGACGGGCCCCTCGGTTTGCAGTGGTACGCCCTGTTTGGCTTCTTTTACGGCTTCTTCCGCTTTTTCCCGGATTTCCTTCCGTGCCACTTCAGGGTGGAGAAGCTCGGCTGCGAACCGGTCCACGGCACGTTTTGTGACGGCTGCTTTCACCGAAGGCAACGTTTCCTTCACTTCTGCGACGTACGCATCGTCACCCGATATGAAGATGGCCGGTACTCCGAAGCTTCCTGCCACGAGAGAATTCATCTCTGTTTCCCCGACAACCTGTCCATTGATTTTCATTTCATTTACACAAATGCCGGCAAGGGTGTGGCTGATGACCGCTCGTTCCGATCCCGCTTCACGGCCGTGATGGCCGACGAACATGATGCCGTCGAAGCTTTCATCCAGTCCCTCCAGCTGACACATGACCCGGTTGTTGCCGGATACGAGAGTGGCACGGGGATCCAGTTCTTCAATTAATAGATTCGACATATTCCCATGCCCGTCGGCTACGACAACAGCCGTTGCCCCGCCGTTATATGCTCCTTCAATGGCCGCATTCACATCGGCGGTCATCAGGTGCCGGAAGCGCTGATATTCAGAAGGCGTCTTCAGCTGCTGATTGGTTGCCACCCCTGATATTCCTTCCATGTCTGCAGAGATAAAGATTTTCATAGGAAGCCCTCATTTCATTTTTTATAAGTATTCAAACGTATTCTTATAGTTTTCGAGCTGGATGATGGTGTTGTAGGAAATAACCCCTTCGATCTTATCCAGCTTGAAGATGAAGTCCCTGATGTCTTCCTGATTCTGGACGTTGATCTGGATCAGGAGGGGATACTCCCCGGAAGTGATTGTAATATAGCGTACCTCCCGGATCTGGCTGAGGGAGTTTTTCACCTTCTCGATCATCCCTTGTCCCACCTTCAGCTGTATAATCGCGCCTGCCTTTAACCCCAAGGCGATCGGATTGACGACGCCAACGACTTCAATGATTTCGTTCTGGACAAGATTTTTATACCTGAGCCGGATGGTCTTTTCTGTTACTTCCAGTTCATTTGCTATTTCAGAAAAAGGAATTCTCCCATCCCTCGATAGCATTTTGATAATTCCACGATCTAATTCATCGATCTGATAGTCCACTTGCTTCCCTACTCCCCGAACGTATTTCTCAAACTTATTACCCATATCAGTACACAATCTGAAATTAACGAACATTTACAATACTAAATTTTTCAATTACTATCGTTATAAGGAAATTTTGAGTATAGAGGGTATTATATAAAATTAATTTTCAGAAAGCAATGATAATTCTGGATAATAGGAGGGAATTTATTTCATGATAGCTTTAACGAACGTGACAGGTGTAGATGGAACAGGAAGGGAACTGACGGATTCGATCATTCTTATTAAAGAGGGGAAGTTCGTATCGGTGGATGCGGATTCCGTACCGGAAGGATATGAAGTGATTGATGCCGCGGGCAAGTATTTCACACCGGGGTTGATTGACGTGCACACCCATCTCGGGGTCCATGAAGAGGGACTCGGAAAGGAAGGACAGGATTTCAACGAAACGAGCTCCGCCACCACCCCGGGAGTCAGGGCGATTGATGGGATCAATCCAAAGGACCGAGGATTTGAAGACGCAAGACGGGCAGGGGTAACCACGGTTCAGGTCATGCCGGGAAGCGCCAATGTGATCGGCGGGGAAATGTGCGTACTGAAAACGGTGGGGGACATCGTCGATGAGATGGTCATCCGGAATCCATCGGGTCTGAAAGCAGCCACGGGAGAAAATCCGAAGCGATTCCACGGGGAAAAGGGCCGGATGCCTACGACGCGTATGGGCGTGGCCGGCCTCCTGCGGAAGAAGTTCATCGAGGCGCAGAACTATAAGAAGAAATTATCATCAGGGGAAACCGGCCGCGATGCCGAACTCGAACCCATCGTCAAAGTGCTGGATAAAGAGATCCCACTGCGGGTCCACGCACATCGCGCCGATGATATCGTGACGGTGCTGCGCCTGAAAAGGGAGTTCGGATTCGATGTGACGATCGAGCACTGTACGGAAGGTCACCAGATCGCCCCGTTCATCGCGAAACACGATGTTCGCGTATCGGTCGGACCGACCATGACGCCTCGTTCCAAAGTGGAGCTCTCCGATAAGGGATGGAACACACTCCTCGCCCTTGCCGAAGCGGACGTCCCGTTCTCGATTACGACCGATCACCCTGTCATTGCCATCGAGCACCTGATGACGAGCGTGATTCTCGCGGTGAAATACGGACTGACAGAAGCACAGGCCATGAAGGCCATTACATCCGATGCCGCTAAGCATCTCGGCGTAGATGACCGGGTAGGGACGGTGGAATCCGGCAAGGATGCGGATTTTGTCCTCTGGAACGGGACGCCATTCGACCTCAGGAACCAAGTGGAACACACCTATATCAACGGAGTACGGGTTTTCGGTGAGTGACCGTACCCGTCATTATAAGGAGGACATCAAGATGACCAAAGGACTTTTATCCAGGGATCTACTCGACTTTTCATTCATTTCCGACCCACAGATTTCACCCGATGGGAAACGTGCCCTATTTGTCAAAAGAACCGTGCTCAATGACGAACGTTATCGGTCCAATCTGTATCATATCAGTCTCGTGACCGGAGAGATTTCTCCCTTCACCCACGGGGATGCTTCCGATACGCAGCCGAGGTGGTCTCCCGACGGAAAGAACATCGTATTCGTGTCAGACCGGTCAGGTAAACGCCAGCTTTGGCGCATCGCCGCGGACGGAGGAGAAGCAAGAGAGGTTACCTCGTTCAAACATGGTGCTTCCCAGCCAGTCTGGTCGCCTGATGGAAAGAAGATCATCGTCACGGCACCCTTACGAGAGGGAGAAGGATTGGAGAAAACGGGAGAAAACAAGGAAGAATCAACGCTCAAGCCCTTTATCACCACGAACATGCAATATAAGTCCGATGCCGAAGGATTTTCCGATGGCACCTATCGCCAGCTTGTCCTTATAGACCTTGAATCAGGAAAAGAAACCGTGCTGACGAGGCGGACCGTATGACCATGGAATACCTGCCTTCTCACCCGATGGATCCACGTTAGCCTATTGTGCCAACCGCTCTGCCGATCACGAGAGGACTTTCTTCTCTGACGTCTATGAGCTCGACTTGGAAACCCTGAAGTCGGAAGTCCTCACGAGTGGCGATCTTCGTTTCCGCTCCCCGAACTATTCCCCGGACGGCCAAACCCTGTCCGTCCTCGGAGATGACATGGCATTTGCGGGTTCAACGCTCACACGGGTATGGACGCTTGACCGAAAGACAAGAGAATTGACCTGTCTTACTGAGGAATGGGACGTGGAATGCAGCGACGTGGCCATCAATGATATGGGAACGGGGACGGCAAGCGCAGGCGCCGTGTGGTCAAAGGACGGCCAAGCGCTGTATCTCCGCTGCGAGCGACCGCGGTGCCACCAACCTTTACCGCATCACATTGGAGCGGGAAATCACCACGATCATCGATGGGAAGCGGCAGGTGTACGGGTTCAGCATGGACTCCGCTCAGGACAACATCCTGTTTGCCGTCAGCCAACACGATATCCCTGGAGATCTATTCATCCTGGATTCTACTGGAGAGAAGAGACTTTCGTGGGAAAACGAGGATGCTTTGAAGGATATCGAGCTCTCCATCCCTCAAGAATTCCCGATTCAGGCAGAGGACGGAACGGTTCTTCAAGGATGGATCATGAAGCCTGTTGGCAGCAATGAATCGTCCCACCCCCTTGTCGTAGAAATCCACGGTGGTCCCCATGCCATGTACAGCTACGGATTCATGCACGAGTTTCAGGTGCTTGCATCCAAGGGATACGGCGTCCTTTATACAAATCCTAGGGGCAGCCACGGATACGGTCAGACCTTCGTCGATGCCGTACGGGGCCAGTACGGGGGGATCGACTATGAAGACGTCATGACGACACTGGACCAGGCGCTCGAGACGTTCGACTGGATCGATCGAGATCGCCTCGGTGTCACCGGCGGAAGCTACGGCGGGTTCATGACAAACTGGATCGTAGGGCAGACCGACCGCTTCAAGGCAGCCGCCACCCAGCGCTCGATCAGCAACTGGATCTCCTTCTTCGGGGTCAGCGATATCGGCTATTACTTCACGGAATGGGAGCATAAGACGACCATCCTCGAGGATCCCGATGAGCTGTGGCGTATCTCCCCTTTGCGCTATGTGAAGAACGTAGACACACCGCTTCTGATCCTCCACAGCGAGAACGACCTTCGCTGTCCAATCGAGCAGGCGGAACAGCTGTATATCGCACTGAAGCATCTGAAGAAGGAAACCCGTTTCGTCCGGTTCCCGGAATCCAATCACGAGCTGTCACGAAGCGGCAAACCGAGTCTGAGACTCATCCGCCTCGATGAAATCACCGACTGGTTCGATCAGTATTTGAAATAAAGGAGAGATGCGAGATGAACGTCTTACTCACTGGATTCGAAGCCTTCCTCGGCATGGAGTCCAACCCGACTGAGATCATCGTCCGTCAGCTGGACGGATCGACCGTGGCCGGGAACACCATCATCGGAAAAGTACTTCCCGTCGACTTCACCCAGTCGGCGGGCATCCTCCTCGCCGCCATCAAGGAGCATGAACCTGACGTCGTCCTGTCCCTCGGACTTGCTGCAGGAAGGAACCGCATCACCCCAGAGAGAATCGCCATCAACTGCATGGACGGAGAACCCGACAACGCAGGAAACCGCTATGACGGGCAAAAAATCATCGAAGATGCTCCCGATGCGTATTTCTCGACCCTGCCCATCAAGGAGTTTGAAATGGAGCTTCGCAGGCAATCACTGCCCGCCGGTATCTCCAATACGGCCGGGACCTATCTGTGCAACCAGATTATGTACGCCGCCAGGCATCATATTGAAACACATCAGCTGAAAATCCGGTCAGGATTCGTCCATATTCCGGCGCATCACGGACTTGCTTTGGATAATAGAAAGCTTCCATCTTGGTCTGTAGGGGATTTAGTAGAGAGTGTGCGGGTGATGGTGGGTATTTTGTAAGATTTGTTAAACGAAAAAAGCGGGATGCTTATGTGCTCCCGCTCTTTTTTTATCTCATTCGTTCTTTTTTCGGCCGGCCAAAACCTGAATACATACTCTTCAATTGTTCCGGATTTTGGAGGATATACATGTATCGATGCAGGTATGTAGCTATGTACGCCATGATCAGGATCAGTACAGAGTACGCGCCAACCAATACCATCATCTTAAAGGATTTCGACACGGTTAAAGAGAGCAGGAATTGAGCCGCGATGTATCCCATACTTGACGCAGTAATGATCGGGGACAGATTGAGGCCTGAAGGATTCTCATCCAACCTGTCATAGGTCCCGGAATACAACATCCGGTAATTAAAGATTTGAAAAAATACGAGGGCAGCAACCAGAAGGACGGCACTGATCACACCATAAAGTGGCCCCTCCACTCCTACATGCACATACATTAATTTTTGGGAAACGATGAAATATAAGTAAGCTACGGCGACACCTAACACACCCATGTATAAGAAATAGGATCTTTCAAACTTAAATGGTGCCACGAGGTAGACGATCCCCCATATATTCATGAGTATGACTGGGATCATGCCCGCCCAGAAGAATCCTCTATGAAAAGGGTCACTAAGGAGAGGGAGCACCCCGAGAAAGTCCATGAATAGTAGTAAGAATACAACTACATTCTGCCGATTTTCCTTAGGGAATTGCATATGAGTCAGGTAAAAGTCGGGTAAATCTTTCTCTTGTTTTTTCGGTTTATTCACTCCAGGGTCACCTCTTATTTTGATAATGTTGTATGAAATAAATGCGGATTTCCAATTTTTTAACATCTTTATCATGATTGTATCGTTTTTGGTTTCTTTTTACCAAACGTTATTCCTCTTCCAAACCTCATAATCTACTCATAAAAAAGAAGCATAGAATCCTATGCTCCTCACTTCAACCCCTGCGGAAACGTAAACACATTGAACGGGTCATATTTTCGATTGATCCGGTTGAGCGCCGGGGCGTTCCCTCCAAAATACTCCCTTTCGTAGTTCGGTAGATTGCTAATGGGAAAATTAACAAACGATCCCCTCGTAATGGGTTTGATGGATTGGAAACGTTCCTGGACCCATTCGCGGTTGACCTTGGCGACACAGTCGTCCGTCCAGACGGATTGAATGCCGAGGATATAACGGGCCTCACGGAAGAAAAAGGCGGTATCCCGTTTTCCGACGCTTTCAATGGCACCGCCCATGGCATAGAACGAAACGGCGGCGTAGACGGACCCTTCTGCGGGATGTTGGACGAGGTCAGCGATATTTGACAGTTCCTTCCCTGTGTAGTCTCGTTGTACGAATCGTCCTGTGGACTTGAACTTCTCCGATGGAGGATAGGTTGCTTCCACCTTTTTCACCGCTTCGAGGAAGGACGATTCCTTCAAGTCCTCACGGTACCCTTCCACCGCCCGGAACGGTTGGAGGAGTGCACTCGCTTCTGCCGGTGTTCCGTAGAAGAACCCCCGCGCGAATATGCCGAGTCCTTCCCCTTCGGCATTGTAGAAGCTTGCTACGACGGTCATACGGGGATCGAGGTCCGGAAGCCACTTCTGCCAGATATCCATGACGTTTGCCTGTTTGTCCTTCGTGGTACCAACATAGAAAAACTGAACCAATGTAACGGTTGGATCGGTTGGTTCCGGCAACTGAAACGTCATTCCCACCACGACGCCGAAGTTCCCGCTCCCTGCACCACGGCATGCCCAGAACAAGTCGGCATTCGTGTCCTTATTCGCCTTGATCAGCTTCCCCTGATCGTTAACCAGTTCCAATTCAACTAAGCTATCGCACCCGAGTCCGAGAAGCCTGCTCGAGTATCCCCAGCCTCCCCCAAGGGTAAAGCCGGACACCCCGACCGTAGGGCATGTCCCACCGGGAAACGCATAGCCGTTGGACCCGACAAAATCATACACCGCTGTGTTTTTTGCACCGGCCTCCATCCTGAGAAGATTTTTTTCACGATCCAGCTCGAGCCTGTTTAGACGGCTGATATCGATGACGAGGACACAGTTGCCCGTGGAATATCCCTCATAATGATGCCCACCCGATCGGATGCGGATCGGTACACACCGCTTCCTCGCCCAGCGTACCGCGTTCGCTACATCCTGCTTGTCCCCGCAGTAAACAATCACGATGGGGAATTTATTGATTGCCCGGTTCCACTCTTGGCGCGATTCTTCATATTCTGGCGATTTCGGGGTCACGATTTCACCCGTCAGTCCTTCAAAAAACCATGATTCTAACTTCATACCTTTCACCTCTATGAATACTTATATCTATTAGTATCGTATTCATGGCTGGTAGAAAGGTGCGGGGAAGTCCGGTACTGTGAGGTGAAAATTACCTTCTTGTCAAGACGGGAACCCTGTGCTATATTACCTGTAAGCGTTTTAAACAAATACTATTAATTGGCGTGTTACTGGTAAAGCAGGCAAGACCAAAATAATTTGCTCCATTCCATCCGTGGAATCGGTGCACATTGTTTTGGTCTTTTTTTATTGTCGTACCAGACCGCTTCAAGGGGATGAAAGCATGAATTATTCTAAATTGGGGAAAGAGATCCTGGCATTATCCGGAGGAAAGGATAATGTATCCATGGTCACACACTGTGCCACCAGATTGAGGTTCGAATTCTATGATTCTTCAAAGGTGAAAGGAAAAGAAATCGAAGGCCTTCCGGGCGTGATCTCCGTCGTTAATAAAGGTGGACAGTACCAGGTGATTATCGGCAATGAAGTACAGCAAGCCTACCGTGCGATCAAGGAAGAGCTCGGTGAGGGCGTAACCTCTTCAAAAGAGCCTCTCGAAGGGGATAAAGAAGAGAAAAAAGGATACATCACCCGTCTCATCAGTGTCATCTCGACTACTTTCACTCCTTTTATCCCTGCCATCATCGGGGCTGGTATGATCAAGGCCGTTTTGGCTGTACTCGTCTTGACCGGGGTATTGACCGAAGAAAGTCAAACGTACTTTATATTGAATACGGTTGCAGATGCTGCCTTCTTCTTCATGCCAATGCTCCTCGCATACGGGGCATCCATCAAGTTCAAGACCAACCCGGTGCTGTCCATGACCATCGCCGGTGTGCTTCTTCATCCGAATTGGGGCACCTTCCTGACTTCAGGGGATGATTTATTCTTCATGGGCATTCCGGTGCGTCTGACTGATTACGCTGGTTCTGTTCTGCCGATCATCATCACGGTCTGGATCATGTCTTATATTGAGCGATTCGCTGAATGGGTCTCCCCATCGGTCATTAAATTCTTTTTAAAGCCACTGCTTATCCTGATCATCACGGCTCCACTTGCGGTGGTCATCATCGGGCCAATCGGTACGTATTTGAACGACCTGGTAGCTGCAGGAGCAGACGGCATCAACAACCATGCAAGCTGGCTGATCCCGATGCTAATGGGTGGATTGCAGCCATTCCTCCTGATCACCGGGACGGCTTGGGCCATGACACCAATTGCCACGACCCAGTTGTCCAATAACGGATCGGAGATGATCAACGGTCCTGGGATGCTCGCATCCAATATCGCGCAGGGTGCCGCCACCCTTGCCGTTGCAGTCAAGTCGAAGAATAAGGAATTGAAACAGCTCGCAGGTTCCGCAGGGTTTACAGCCCTTGTGGGAATTACAGAACCATCTCTATATGGAGTCACACTTAAACTGAAGAAACCGCTCATTGCCGCCATGATTGGAGGCGCCTGCGGTGGGATTTACGCAGGATTATCTGGACTAGTTCGTTACGCATTTGTATCACCGGGACTTGCAGCCATTCCCGCTTTCATCGGGGAAAATCCAATGAATATCGTCCATGCATTCATTACGATCGTGATTGCCTTCGTCGTTGCGTTTGCAGCTACGTGGATCCTCGGCTTTGAAGATCCTGTTGATGGATCCCCTCAAAAAGAAGAGACGGTCAGCACTCAGGACCATGTAATCAAGAGCCCACTGGAGGGACAAGCGCTACCCCTGAACGAAGTCAATGATCATGTATTTTCTAACGAACTCATCGGCAAAGGGATTGCCATCCTGCCTTCCAAAGGAGAAGTCCGTGCACCCTTCACTGGAGAAATCGTCACACTCATGGCTTCCAAGCATGCCGTCGGACTACGGAGCACATCAGGTATTGAAGTGTTGATCCATGTAGGGATCGACACAGTGAATCTTCAAGGGAAATTCTACGACACTCATATTCAACAAGGCGACCGCGTTCAAGAAGGGGACCTGCTTATCACATTTGATATCGAAGCCATTCAGGCAAAAGGGTATGAAACGGTGACACCGGTCATCATTACCAATCATGCCGACTTCGGTCCACTCATGACCGATGAAACGACAGCCGTATCCATAGGGGACACACTTATGGAGCTTTCAAAGAAGGAGGAAGAATAATGCATTATAAAACACCAAAAGACTTTCCAGAGAACTTCCTGTGGGGAGCTTCTACATCTGCCTATCAAATAGAAGGGGCTTGGAATGAGGGCGGTAAAGGAATGTCCGTCATTGACGCGATGGATCATCCCGAAGGAACAGCGGGATTCACCGTTGCCAGTGATCATTACCACCGCTATCAAGAGGATATCCGTCTCTTCAGCGAGCTCGGCCTCAAATCGTACCGCTTCTCCATTGCATGGACAAGAATTTTCCCCACTGGGACGGGAGAAGCAAACGAAGAAGGACTTGCCTTCTATGACCGGCTCATTGACGAACTGATAGCAAACGGCATCGAACCTTTGGTGACCATGTACCACTTTGATCTCCCTTATGCCCTTGAGGAACAAGGAGGATGGCTGAACCGTCAAACCGTCGATGCCTTTACCCATTATGCTAAAACCCTGTTCCAACGTTACGGGCACAAAGTAAACTACTGGATCACGATCAACGAGCAGAACACGTTGATCCTCCACCCTGGAGCCGTTGGTATTCCCAAAGGCGGAACACTGCCTACCAAGAAAGAACTTTACCAGCAAAACCACAACATGATGGTCGCACAAGGCAAGGTCATGGGTCTATGCAAGGAACTCTGCCCTCATGCCAAGATCGGACCTGCCCTGAATATGACGTCCATGTACCAGGCCACTAGTAAACCTGAGGATGCCATCGCCGCCCACAACTGGGAAACCCTGCGAGGGTACAGCTTCCTTGACCTGGCCGTACACGGACGCTATAACCCATTGTTATGGAGTTACCTCGAAGAGCGGGATTGGCTTCCTCGCATCGAGGCAGATGACTTCGAGATAATGCAAATGGGAAGGCCCGATTTCATCGCCATGAATTATTACTCTACTGCCACCATTGCTGAGAGTACAGGATCAGCGGAAGATGTCAGCCCCCGTGCAGGTGATCAGCAGATCATGCTGGGAGAAATAGGGGTATACCGTTCAGAAGAAAACCCGTATGTCGATAAAACACAGTACGGATGGGTGATTGATCCCGTCGGCTTACGACTGACCTTACGAAAGATCTATGAACGTTACGCCCTTCCCATCGTGATCACGGAAAATGGAATCGGTGCTCCAGATGAATTGACCGAAGAAGGAAACGTCCATGATGACTACCGTATTCAATTCCTACGCTCTCATATCGAGCAGATCCAATTGGCCATAACCGACGGTGTCGATGTCTTCGGATACTGTCCGTGGGCTGCCATGGATGTCGTCAGCACCCACCAGGGATATGGGAAGAGATATGGTTTCATTTATGTGGACCGGGGCGAGTTTGATTTAAAAGGAATGGACCGCATCAAAAAAGACAGCTATTATTGGTATCAACGACTCATTTCCACGAATGGGAGAGACATCTAAGACTGCGATAGAAGATGGTGATGACAGTGAAAGTAGTGAAAATCTTGAATAACAGCCTCGTTCTTTCAAAAGATGACAACGGACAGGAAATCATTGTGATGGGCAAGGGACTCGGGTTTAAGAGCAAAGAAGGCGATACGATTCCGGAGGCGTCCATCGAAAAGGTCTTCGTCCCCAACGATCGCCATTCGAGACAGGAATATATCCACTTACTCCAAAGCATACCGAAAGAACATCTGGAGGCTATCAATGACTCACTAGAACGCATGAAGGCATACTGGACGTATGAACTCGATCAACATGCCACACTCATGCTTTTCGACCATCTCGCCTTTGCCATTGAGCGTACCGAAAAGGGAATCATCTTACAAAATAAATTACTGAACGAGATTCGTTTGCACTACCCGGAAGAGTTCACCGCCGCCATGGTGCTCCTCTCCGATTTAAATAAGCTGCTTCCTATCGAGCTTCCTGAAGAAGAAGCGGGTAATATTGCCTTTCACCTCGTCAATGCGAGGAATGAAGAGGCACATTTCGAGCATACGATTTTAGCGGTCTCCATGCTCAAGGACATTCAAAACATTGTCCGCTATCAGCTGAATATCACGCTGGATCCAACCTCCACACGATATAACCGGTTCATCACCCACTTACAGTACTACATCCGGCGTTTGATGGAAGACCAACAGCTCAATTCAAAGGATGTTCTATTATTCGATCGATATCGAAGCGAATATCCCGACGAATATCAATGTGCCCAGTCCATATCAACGTACGGAGAAAAGATGACCGGAAAACCGAGCACGGATGAAGAAGTCTTTTATCTCCTCATCCACCTCATCCGCTTCACGAATAACCAGGATCAATAGAAGAAAGACCAGCGTTTATCGCTGGTCTTTTTTTATGAAAAAAGCCGGCACTCCAATGAGTACCAGCTTCCCATCAATCCCGGTCCCTTGCCTGCTGGGTGTCCCGGATATTCTTCTGAATCGTGATGGCTGAGAACAGGCTCAGCACGAATGCCATGGCATAGAAGCCTTTTTCGCTGAGGATGATGCTTCCCGCGTTGTAAAGTCCGATTCCGACGAGGGCGATGGCGATAATCATCGCCACCCAGCTGAGGCCGTAGTAGATGCCCGATACGGGAATGTCTTCTTCTTTATCGCGTACCGCTTTTTGCAGGGATACTGCAGAGTACAGGCCGAAGATGAGGACAGCGAAGTAGTAACCTTTCTCATTGAGCTCCATACCGGCGTTGAAAAGGCCGATCAGGTAAGCGCCCAGTCCGATGATGAGGGCTGCCCAGCTCGCGCCTTTAAACGCAGCAGTAGGTTCCCCTTCCTTGCGTTCCACCTTTGGCTTCGGCTTCTTCTCCTCGTTCTGTACAAACGGGTTATCATTCAAGTCTGCCATTCGTTTCTCTCCTTTTATAAAAGCATGATAAATGCGTATTCCAGAACATATTATAGCAAGTATTTTACATAAATTGTTTAAACAGGGGACAATTCGTGACTTTTGATGTGCCCTTATTTAGGATATTCTCTTGCTTCCTTGTTCTAGTACCTTATTTTAGCAATTGGTAAACCTTTACTTGATTCAAAAGTCCCCCTGATTCCGTAATGGGATTCAGGGGGACTTTTGTGTGGACCTTATAAAATGGTATACAGCGTCGTATTGGCCACCGTGATCAAGGTGATCAGCACGGTATTGAGGAACGCCCCGACATAGACGTTACCGGTCTTGCGGTAGAAGTAGCGATTGAAGATCGATGCCACAAGCAGGACGGGTACGAGTCCGATCACGATGATGGAAGACAGTGATTCAGACGGGTATCCGGCTGTTCCTGTGGTGAACAACAATCCATATTGGTATACAAGATACAGGATCAAGCCCCCGATGAAGTGGAGCGCAGAAATCACATACCCTTTGAATCCATCGTACTTGGTGGTTGCCGTATTCATATTCACCGACAAACCGACGATGAAGTAGTAAATGAAGAAGAGCGGCGCATACTTGAGCAGGGCGAAGAGATGATGCCCTTCAAACGTCTTCACGGCCACCGTCCAGATACGGAAGTCGACCTTGAAGATCCCATCGATAAGGTAAAGGATCCCGTAGCCGATCCCGACTGCAATAAGGACGGTCACAAGGGAAGCCACGACCGATTTCACACTAGCCTTCACGCCATAGCTTGCGATGGTAGCGCCCTCGGGTTTTTTCGAAATATAGTGATACCCGATCATCATCATAAGGGTGATCAATGCTACATTGATGGCCCAGTAGAGGATCGGATTCACAGTCGGTGCACCGAAGAACTGCGTCGTTTCCGTTAACTTACCTTGATAGCGAAGGAAGACGTATTGGATGATGCTCAACACCAGCATGATCGGTGCCAGCACGCCCATGTTGCGGTCGGTCTTTTTCATCACGGAGGCAATGACCCCGATGGCAGACAGGGCAATGAGGACCATGCTGATCTGCCTTAACAGCCTCATACCGGCTACATCACCGCTATAGAGCGCCGAGAAGAAGAGGGCCGGGAATAGACCGCCGATCACCACTAGGATCAATCCGGCGACCTTTGCCCCGTTCGACGTTGGACCAGGCAGCGGTTCCGGGAATTTCGTCCTCACATTCTTCAGGAACGGAAGTCGTGAAAGAAGCGAAATGAGCGGCAGGAACAATAGGAAGAATCCAACCAGGGCGACGAAAGAGAACCACTCTTTGTACATCCAGCTTTGCCCTGACGTGTCGTTCAACGTATCACTATAGTCTGCGAATGCCTGGCTGTAGAAATCAATGGCATATCCCGTTGAGGTCTTGGAGAAGTGATTCCACGGATGGGTCTCATTCGGTTCATAGATGACCCTTTTGCCACCGTTCACATCGTAGATCTTCCCTGCCTTTGGAGCGCTTGGATCACCGACGAAGCTTTTTCCTTCCTCTGTGTTGATATAATCCTTCTTCACGACGGATGCCCCGGCAGCAGTCGCATTGGCATCAAAGAAGAACTCATCATACTTTCCTGCAATCTTCCCTGAGAACCTTGGGCCATATGACTGATTGATGGCCTCAAGGCTGTACTCCATCGTCTTCAGCCACTGATAATCAGACCCCATGGTAAGGGAGCTGAAGATCTTCCTGACCCCTGTCTTCTGGAAGTCGGCTTCATCGAGCATCACGGCATGCGTAGAGGAGAATCCACCCATGGAGTGCCCGGACACGGCGATGATCCCATTGCCTTCACCGTCCTTCAGCACGAAGTCCTGATCATACATATATTGCACGGCATCATACATGGAAAACGGCCAGAACGAGAAGAACGGAACCGGCTTTTCCATCGTACCCGTCGAATGCCCGTGATCATACTGATCGAGGGCAAGGACCACATAGCCCCGCTTCGACATTTCAATGGCCTGGGCATCCTGCATCTCGGCAGAGTTCAGGTACCCATGGGTCGCGACGATGGCGGGCCTTGGATTTTCATCCGCCCCGTCAGGTTTATACAGCAACCCCGACAGTTCCCCCCTTGGAGTGTCAAAGTAGATGCGAGACACATCCACCTTGCCATTTGAATTATTGAAGCGGGAGGCTCCCACGCTTCCAACGAGAATCAATACCAGTGACACGAGCAACAGAACGACGGTTTTCTTTGATTTTCCCATCTTATCCCCCTGTGACGTTTTTATTTCTATATTTATTCCGATATACGAAATATTAGCCCATACCCAGCGAAAAAAAGACACACCAAGCCCCTTGAATACGGAATTCAAGGTCATGAATGTGTCTCACGGTCTCCTCACGGCGTATCAACTTGAAATTAATTCTATACCCGAAAGAAAACGCTGTCAATTAAAATGGTAACTTTTAACCCATTACGTTTTACCTGCAAACCTGTTAAAATGCACACTAACTGGATCCAAATGGGGTCAAAGAAAGGGCCAGAGCGCCCGGTTCCCTTGCACTTTTCCTGTAGAACCATTAAAGTATATACTGGTTGGATTTTGACCATTAGCATGTTACTTTTTAATTTTGGGAAACGCGATTTCCCTCAAGGAAAGGGTTTAACGATACAATGAAAGATAATTTTTGGCATGAGTTACCTCGGCCGTTTTTTATACTGGCACCAATGGAAGCCGTGACCGATGTGGTATTCCGCCACGTCGTAAGTGAAGCGGCACGACCTGATGTATTTTTCACAGAGTTTACGAATACAGAAAGCTACTGTCACCCGAAAGGCAAGGACAGCGTACGCGGCCGTCTCACGTTCACCGATGACGAGCAGCCGCTTGTCGCCCATATCTGGGGAGACAAGCCTGAATACTTCCGTCAGATGAGCATCGGAATGGCGGAAATGGGCTTCAGTGGCATCGACATCAATATGGGTTGCCCCGTGCAGAATGTGGCCGCCAATGGGAAAGGATCCGGCCTCATCCGCCGTCCTGATACGGCTGCCGAACTGATCCAGGCTGCCAAAGCCGGCGGACTTCCCGTCAGCGTGAAGACCCGCCTCGGCTACACTGAAGTGGACGAATGGCATGACTGGCTCAAGCATCTCCTTGAGCAGGATATCGTCAACCTATCCATCCACCTCAGGACGAAAAAAGAAATGAGCAACGTGGACGCCCACTGGGAACTGATCCCCGAGATCAAGAAGCTGCGCGACGAAATCGCACCGAACACGCTTCTGACAATCAACGGAGACATTGCCGACCGTCAACAAGGGCTTGAGCTCGCCGAAAAATACGGAGTCGACGGCATCATGATCGGACGCGGAATCTTCCAAAACCCGTTCGCCTTCGAAACCGAGAAGAAAGAGCACAGCAGCCAGGAGCTCCTTGAACTCCTCCGCCTCCAGCTCGACCTTCACGACAAATACAACGACGAACTCGAACCACGCCCATTCAAACCGCTCCGCCGCTTCTTCAAAATCTACGTCCGCGGCTTCAAAGGCGCAAGCGAACTCCGCAACCGCCTCATGGAAACCGAGTCGACAGATGAAGTACGTGCGTTATTGGATGAATATGCAGAGAAAATCGGGATTCAGGAAGAGAAGGGATTCTCGGTTACCTGATTCGATGAAGAAGAGCCCACGGGCTCTTCTTTTTTTCATTGACTTTATCCCCTTTTTTCACTACTATTCCAAATAGTTACATAGATTTGGTTGAATGCATCCAACCAGTGAAGGAGGCGGAACGATGGAACTGATTAACCACTTCATCAAAGGATTACAAGAGCATCTACTGCCAGAAGAATTGGAAGAACTCCAAAAATCACACGGTGCCAGCCCACAAGACCTTGAGGAGCTTAGACGACTCTACCCAGACTGCCCCGAATCCCTGCTGTCCCTGCTTGAAAACATCGACGGGACGTTCTGGAGACAATACGGCGAAGAAAAGATCGCCGTCTGCATCCTCGGTTCCGATGTCGAAGACGGCAGATACCCCTATTACCTCCTGTCCGCCCAGCAGATGATCGACAGCTCAAAAGAAGAAGTAGACACCTCTTATCTCTCCGAGTACGAAGAAGAAGACGTCGACCCCAGGATCAATCAAGACGGCCTGTATCCCGGCATGTATATCCACTTCTCCGACTGTATGAATAACGGGGGAACCTCGAGCCTATACATCGATTTCAACCCGACCGACCAAGGCGTTTCCGGACAGATTGTCCGCTTTTTGCATGATCCGGATGAGTTTAAGGTGATTGCCGACAGTTTTGATGAGTATGTGCAGGGATTGATTGATGGCGGGTTTGTATTTTTGGAGGAGGAAGAGTGATCGAGAACGATGTGCCCCGCAGAAAAACAACCAGTAAAAGGAGACAACAACCATGAGTGATATCCAACAATTAATGAACAAGATCGACCAGTTCCGGGACGACCGAAACTGGAGACCGAACCACAACCCGAAAGATCTCGCCATCTCCATTTCCATCGAAGCCGCCGAGCTGCTCGAGGACTTCCAGTGGGTCACAAGTGAAGAAGCGCTGGAAGAAAACACTGAAAATATCCGCGAAGAGATTGCCGATATCCTGATTTATTCCCTTACCCTGTGCTCAGAGCTCGGATTCGATGTGAAGGAGATCGTGGAAGAAAAGATTGTGAAGAACGGGTTGAAGTACCCTGTAAAATGAATAGAGCACCATAAGAAATACCCCTCCTCATAGCGAGAAGGGGTATTTCCATTATTTCATCCCATCAATCAACGATTCTGGTACCGTGAGCTTCCTTGACGCCTAACGAAGATGTGATTTCCTCCAGATTTCGTGAGGTCACCCCTCCACCAGGAAGGATCGCAATCCTACCATTTGCATGGTCAATATACGTTTTCAACCGGTCCACATTGTCTTCAATCTTCGTATCAGACGGACCGCCATGGGTCAGAATGCGATGGACACCATGCTCCACGAGCCAATCGATGGCCTTCAGCTGAGAATCAGCCGTAATCGCATCAAATGCCATGTGAAAGACAACTTCAAGACCACTGGCTGCTTCAAGCAGTGTGCTCATGGCTTCCTCATCTATCCAACCCTCTTGAGTCAGGCAGCCGAAGACGACGCCGTCGGTTCCGATTTCTTTCAGATGGATGATATCCTGCTTCATGATCTCGATTTCATCGACATTGTAGACGAAATCGCCGCCTCTAGGGCGGATCATGCTCATGACCTTCACATTCCGACTGCGACAGTAGTCCATCGTGACCCGTGCCACACCGGGACTGACCGTCGTTCCGCCAACGGCAAGGTTATCGCATAGTTCCACCCGTTGCGCACCTTTTTCGATCGCTTCAGGGACCTTCGTGAAATTCTCAACACAGACTTCCTTCAACATGCTAGTTCACCTTACTTCTTATTGATAGTTTACAAAAGCCGGTGCAGGGTCCAGTTCCAGGACGTCTTCAGGCGTCATGACCGGTTCGTCCTTCTTGTAGAATACTTTGAACCCGCCGTACTGGATCGGCTGATTATGGACGAGCTGATGGTATCCTGCCCGCTTCAATCCAGCGATTCCGTGGCCGTCATTGTTCAGCACCACTTCCACATTCTCTGTGGGCTGGATCGCGTCTTTATTGTTCAGGATGATATCGGCAAATTGGTGCACAACCACCATCTTGTCTGGAAGGTCATTCTCGGCAGTCAGCTTGGAAATATACTCAATCGCCTCTTGCACTTCCCTTCCATCTACATGCCCCAGATCTTCACCGGGAACCTGTCCGTCTGTCACATGGAATTCGGTATCAATGGCCAAGTGAACATTCGGACGCTTCAAATACTTCTCTACCAGTTTCACCTGATGCATGATCGTGTCTTTTCCCAATTGAATATCCAGGATCAACAACGCATCATTCTCCTCTGCGAGCTTCGCATACGTCTCGATATCTTCTTCCGATGTCGGAACCATATACAGACCATCATCCCCGGGACTCCGTTGCGCCACGGTTGCGATCAATTCAATCGCAGGGATGGCCGGACGATCCGGATCCAGCTCAGAATAGGCCTTCGTCTGTTCCTTCAATTTGGTCATTAACTCATCCGGACTGTACTCACCGAGGATCCCCATGTTTTCGGAACGGGGAGTTCCATAGTAGGAAACGATCCTGTTCCCTTTAAGTGGACCATCCGTCTGATCTTCCTTATCCTTAGCCAATGTCTGGCCAAGTGGCACACTTCTCTTCGTGTCATCACCATGCGCCTCGGAAGTCGGCATATCCGACTGTTGCTCACTCGTATAATGGCTCTCAATCGGCTCGGCACCCTCAGATGGCTTGATCGCTTCATAGCTCGCCTCAGGTTCCTTCTTCGCAGCTTCCTCTTTCTTCTTCTCATTCTCTTTCTTTGAGGTCTGCTCAGTCTTCGGCTCTTTCTTCTCCGTACTTGCTTCCTCAGAGCAGCCCGCTAACAGCAAACCCGGGACCACACCAAAGAAAGCTCCTGCCATCACTAGTTTTTTCACATTATCCCACCTGTTTCAACACGTATTTCATATGTATGATGATCCGTCCACACCACAAATGATTTCTTTACCATTTTTACTATAATTCTATCAGAATATCAAATGTATCTAGTTTGTAGAGACCTTACCATTTACCATACCACCTTAAAACAGGAATAATCGTATATTTAAAATGTTTTAACAATTTTAGGTGATCTTCTTGTAATATAGTGAAAAGGACATGTGAAATAAGAAAGAGGTGCACAAGTATGTTTGGCGTCATTCATTTTGAAGTATTTCTTCTAACGGGAATCCTACTGAACCTGATTCCCGGAGCAGACACGATGTATATTGTCGGTCGAAGTATATCACAAGGTCGGACAGCAGGTATTTACTCGGTGCTGGGGATCATTAGCGGTTCCCTAGTCCATACGTTATTCGTGGCGTTTGGTCTATCCTTGATCTTGGTAAAATCCGTTCTCTTATTCAATGTCATCAAGGTCATCGGAGTCGTGTACCTCGTATACCTGGGTATTCGCATGATTCTAGATAAATCGAATCTTGCCTTCCAACAAGCGACAGGCACCACAATGAACAAACGAAAAATCTACATCCAGGGCTTACTGACCAGTCTCACCAATCCCAAAGTATCGCTATTCTTTATCGCATTCATGCCTCAGTTCATAGACCCGAATGTTACAAGTCCCGTTCCATTCTTGATACTAGGACTCACCTTCACCATAACGGGGTTGCTCTGGTGCCTGTTCGTAGCCTACTTCTCCTCCTACGTCACCAAAACGCTCAGGGGAAACCAAAAGGTTGGACAGGTCTTGAATAAAGTAACCGGAGTGATCTTTATCGGAATGGGGATCAAACTCCTTCAAACAAAAGCTCCGAGCTAAAGTGGTTATAATCCTCAGATTGCAAACAAGCTAATCAGATTTCGTCTGATTGGCTTTCCTTAGAATTACAATATATTCCCGTTACCTAAAAACATTTTGTGATTCCTTAAAAATATATTAGTATGGAAGATAACAATCGGATTAAAAGAGGTGCTACCATGCGTATTAACAAATATATAAGTGAAGCCGGAAAAGCGTCCCGGCGGGGTGCGGACAAACTCATCGAAGACGGAAGGGTCACCATCAACGGAAAACGCGCCACGATCGGCGACCAGGTGAACCCCGGAGATAACGTCGTCGTAGACGGAAACCCAATCTGGGTCGCACGAAACAACGTCTACATCGCCTTGAACAAACCTGTAGGCATCACAAGCACAACAGAAAAAGGCGTAAAAGGAAACATCGTCGACCTCGTCAACCATCCCTTGAGGATCTTCAACATTGGACGTCTGGACAAAGAATCCGAGGGCCTCATCCTCATGACCAACGACGGTGACATCGTAAACGAAATCCTGCGCTCAGAAAATCAACACGAAAAAGAATACATCGTCTCAGTCGACAAGCCCATTACACCTGAATTCGTCAATAAGATGTCAGAAGGCGTCAAAATCCTAGGGACCACAACGCTCCCATGTAAAGTCGAGCAACTATCAAAATTCGACTTCCAAATTACACTGACACAGGGATTGAACCGCCAGATCCGCCGAATGTGTGAGGTATTGGGGTATAACGTATATCGCTTGCAGCGGACGCGGATCATGAATATCCAGTTGGGGAAACTGCCTCCAGGACAGTGGAGGGATTTGTCTAAGAAAGAGAAGACTCAGTTGTTTAGGGAGTTGGATTATGAGGCTCGGGAGTGGTGATTGGGTTACTAATTCCTTACTCTTGAAAAAGAAGAGCAACGTTCCATTTATCTTGGAACGTTGCTCTTTTCTTGTATTGTTTACTTATGATACGGTTCCCCCCGATTAATCCGAAAAGCCCGATAAACCTGCTCCACCAGCACCAATCGCATCAGCTGATGAGGAAACGTCATCTTTGAAAACGACAGTTTCTCATCGGCACGCTTCAATACATCATCACTGAGTCCGAGTGATCCACCGATGATGAAGGCGACTTTGCTTTTGCCGTAGGTGGCGAGTTTATCGAGGGTGTCGGCGAGTTCCTCGGAGGATTTCATTTTGCCCTGGATGGCGAGGGCGATGACGTGGTGGTCCGGGGAGATCTTGGAGAGGATGCGCTCGCCTTCTTTGTTTTTGACCTGCTGCATTTCGGAGTCGCTAAGGACTTCGGGGGCTTTTTCATCGGCGAGCTCGACGATGTCGATTTTGGCGTAGGCCCCGAGTCGTTTCGTGTATTCGGCGATTCCTTGCTTCAGGTATTTTTCTTTCAGTTTACCGACGGTGATGATGGTGATGTTCATGGTTTATCCACACTCTCTTTACAAACAGATTACAAACATATTATCCACAGAAATTATCCACATATCCACAAAACCCATCCATATGTCGTGGGGGAATATTAGTTCGCCACTACATATATTGCGTTATTCCCACAATATTCACAGGTTGTGGATAACTGTTTTTCCTTTGAAAGCTCTTCCAGTTTAGGCGCGACCTCATGCTCATCGACGGCAATGTCGAGTGCGAGTTCCACGTGTTCCAGGCAGCAGTTAATCATGCTGAATCGACTCCTTTTACTATGGTTTTATACTTATCCACAGGTTATCATACCACGTAAAGAAAAAGCAGGAAAGGGAAGCCCTTTTCCTGCTTTTACGTTATCCACAAATTACAATTGTGATTCATCCGTTAATTTCATTGTGACTTCCTGGAGTTTTCCATCGCGGTAGAATTTCACCTTCATGGAATCACCGACTTTTTTCTTGGTGTACAGATGTTTCCGCAAGTCGACTGTGCTTTCGACTTTTTCACCATCAAGCTCAACGATGACATCAAGCTCTTGCAGCTTCGCTTGTGCTGCCGGTGAGTTCGGCATAACCTGGCGAACCAACACGCCTGATTTCACATCTTTAGGAAGCTTCAACGTTTCTTGTTGGTGATACGATGATACTTCGCTCACATCTTGAAGTGTGATTCCCATTGAAGGACGTTTTACTTCTCCATGCTCTTCAAGATCTTCTATGATCGGTTGGGCCGAGTTGATCGGGATGGCAAGGCCGATTCCTTCAACGGCGTCCTGAGCAATCTTCATGGAGTTGATTCCCACAAGCTGACCGGAAATATTGACGAGGGCTCCACCGCTATTACCTGGGTTGATGGCCGCATCCGTCTGGATGACTTCCGTGTTCCAGTCTTCCACGCCGTCCTGGTTGATATCAACCGGAATCGTACGGTTCACACCGGACACGATCCCTTGTGTCACAGATCCTGAGAACTGAAGGCCAAGAGGGTTACCGATGGCGATGACCGGCTCGCCCTGTTTCAATTTATCAGAGTCACCGAATTTCGCAATGGCGCTGTCTTTAACGTTGCTACCGTCGATTTCAATGACCGCAAGATCCGTCCATTGGTCGGCACCGCGTGCGTTCGCTTTTACTTTGGATCCATCTGAAAGGGTGACTTCAAGCTGATCGGCCCCTTCAATAACGTGGTTGTTCGTGACGATGAGGACCTTGTCCCCTTCACGCTTGTAGATGACACCGGAACCCGATCCCGCTTCCTGGGTTTGAGATCCGTCATTACCGGATTGACCCCAGAAGCTCTGAGACTGGATGTTGCTGATCCCTACAACGGAATCACCGGCTTTTTCAACGGCTTTCGTGACATCCGACGATACATCAACGGCCACATTCTCCGTTTTCGCACTATCCACCTTATTCTCCGTCGTCACGCCGTTCGCATTATTATTCGAACCGAACAAATCGGTCCCGGTCAACTGAGGCACCGCCACCAGCACCAAAAGCGCACCGACAATCACACCAATCAAACCCGAGAAGAAAATCCCACCGCCTCCTCGTCTCCTTCTTTCCCTATTCTCCGAAGAGGGGCCCTGATCATAATATCCCATCTATTCTTCATCCTTTCTCCATTATTAGTCCATTCGTTAGTTTTTCTTTACTACCCTCATTATAGTCAGATTAAATTAGAAACTGATGAAAAAAAAGTAAGAAAACCATGATGATATAGAGGCAATTTTGTGAACATTCAAGGTGCAAAAACCCATCTTTTCAAATCCCCACACAACTAAAATGAGGGGAAGGAGGGTTGATGCTTGCCTCATCTATGCACTAACACCTCATATCAACCAAAAGTGCAGTGCAGCGAAGGCCGACCGACTCCCGCGGAAACCAGAGGAAAGATCGAGACCCCGCAGGCACGAGGAGGCTCGACTTCCTCTCCGCAGGAAAGCGGTCGGCCGAAGCGGAACGAAACGCCCCATCTCTTTTCCTCACTAATAAAACAGAAAGGAAGGGGGTAATGAGACGTTCCCATCTATTCACTAACTCCCCATATCAACGCAGTAGTGCAGTGCAGCGTAGGCCGACCGACTCCCGCGGAAACAGAGGAAAGATCGAGACCCCGCAGGCACGAGGAGGCTCGACTTCCTCTCCGCAGGAAAGCGTGTCGGCCGAAGCGGAACGAAACATCCCATCTCAAAACGCTCTCTCCTATCAGCTATACCTGATTAAAATACAAAAAAGGATGAAGACCCGAAAGCCTCCACCCTTACTCTACCCCTTGCCAAACAAAGGATAAACCTTCCATCACACAGCCACAAGCGGCGTAGGAACCTTCGGATCCGTATCCAGCAAATCAAACTGCTCCCCAACAAGAATGCCCTTCGTCTCCAACGTCTGCGAAACGCTCATCCTTGCCAGATCCTTCATATTATTATCCAAGCTCAAATGCGCCAAATAAAAATTCTTCGTCCGGTCGCCAGCCACCTCGGCCATGGCAACCGCCGCATCTTCATTCGACACATGCCCCACATCGCTCAGGATGCGGCGCTTGATGTTCCACGGGTAACGTCCCATACGAAGCATCCCCACATCATGATTGCTCTCGAACACATACGTATCGGCATTCGCGATGATGCCCTTCATACGGTCGCTCACGTAGCCTGTATCCGTCATGAGGACGAGTTTCTTCTCCCCTTGATGGAACACATAGAACATCGGCTCCGCTGCATCATGGGACACACCGAATGATTCGATGCTTATGCCGCCGAAATGCTTGGCCGTTTCCATGTCAAAAGTGAATTTCTGCTCGGTGTCGATATTCCCCACGAGACCGTCCATGGCGTTCCACGTCTTCTGATTCGCATAGATGGGAAGCTTGTACTTCCGCGCAAGAACGCCAAGGCCCTTGATATGATCGCTATGCTCATGAGTGACAAGGATGCCGGACAGGTCTTCGATCTTCCGTCCGATCTGGCTGAACAATCCTTCCATCTGCTTGCCGCTGAAGCCGGCATCGACGAGGAAGGAGTGCTCTTCGTTCTCAACGAATATGGCATTTCCTGTACTGCCGGAAGCAAGTACACTAAAATGCATGCTCATGTTTCTCTCACTCCAATGGTTTGTCTTTATCTGTCGTGCTCGTCTCCAAAAATTGACCTTCGAAGGCATTCTGATAGTAATCCTCTTCCACATCCCCGTTCTTCACGACAAAATGCCATGTAGGGGCCAGCACCTGGGACTCCTCCCAAGGGACAAAGGTGGAGTAACCGAGGACCGGCCGTTCCACTGTACTGCCAGCAGGAATTCGCTGGGTGTTATAGAGGTTGCTGAAAGCCGAAAACGGGGTAATGATCGGTTTTTGCTCGTCGCTCAATTCCTTGATGCTGTCGAACATCGTCTGGGTGTACGAGACGATTTCATTTTTCTGATTGAGCTGGAACACGATCATTCCGTTCGTATTATTGTAGATCTTCCTATCCTTGTACGTCTGGAAATAGGTGATCGTTCCTTTTTCTTTATCGAAATCCCAGTAGCTGTACTTGTCCCCATCGATCATGTTCACCTTCATGAACTCATTGAGTTCTTCGGGCTTGAATTTCTCACTGATCGGTAAAGGATCCTTCAATACTGAGTTTATCGTATTCTCGTTCATAATTCGAGCATCCTGATTTTTCAAGTCCTTCAGATCCTCTGATTTGAACTTCTTCGCCACCGCTTCGATATACGGTTCCCTCACGACTTCATTGGAGAGGTCTTTCGGATACTTGATATTCTCAGACTTCAGCTGTTCATCAATTGTCCACTGACCGAGGGTATCGAGATTGCTTTCAGATACCTTGCTGATGAACGTGGAGACCAGGAAGACGTTCAAGATGAGAAATACGACGATGAAGATCGTTTTCGTCTTACTCCAATCCATTCAAGACATCCTCCTTTTGCTCCGTATCCAGTCTGATCCAATTACCGTCGTACTTATAATACCAGGATGGCTCAAAGTTCAGCTTCCGGCTATCCTCCGGGTTTCGGGTCATCTTATAGCCGACCACGATATCCTGCACGGAATCCAGGTTGATGCTCTTCGCGTCCTGGAGCATCGTTATGACAGAGGCACCACTTGGCAGCTTTCTTTCGATACAGCGCTCGAAGAGAAGTCGCTGGATGAGAAGTCCAGGGTGAAATAAGGGCGACTGTATTTATTGACCGAGTTGGTCCCCACTGTCTCCGTGATTTCTGCCATTCCCTGATCATTGAATACCGGAAGATTCTGGACGAAGAGTCGATAGGTGACTTTATTCTGATCCGGATTGATCGAGAAGAATTGGAAGTTCTTGTCCGTCCAGCCGCCGTGATCATTGACGAATCTCATGGTCTCCGTAAGCAGATGATAAGACGGCCATGGCTCGATCCTCTCTTCTGTGGGATACACGAAGGAGAGCGTGTTGTAATCTTTATTCACGGTCATCAGACTGTACACCGAAATATACGTGTCGACGTTCCCGTTTGATGAGAGATTGATGCTCTTCCCATCGATAAACAGGGCGTTCTTATAGTCCTCTATGGAATCAAGATCGGTGAAATATTGATAGCTGATGTACTCATCCTTGGCAAGCGGCAGATAGATCGTCCGGTCGTCCGTCAGCGCATATTCCATATACTCTGTATATTGAAGGGAGAGCTTTTTCAAGTATCGACTGGCGAACGTATTGACGCTGTTCTGGTCGACACGGGCTGTATAGGCGCTGGTCGTCCCTTTATCCGCTTCCTTCGGAAGGAAGAAAACAGCACTGGAATCAAGGCCTTTATCATTCAAATCGATAATGATGCGTTCAAAATCGGCTCTCGGAACCGACGAGCTGTCCAGATTCAGGATCTGGCTGTAGACCGATAAAGGGACATTGTCAGGGAAGATGATCTCAATGCGATTCTCTCCCTTGGACACTTCCTTCAGATCTTGTTCGCTCAACTGCACCTGGGAGAAATCATAGACGTTCCACGTCCCGATGTCCTCCATGACCTTATCGATTTCTTTTTGATTCGACGTACCCAGGGTCTTATTGGCCTGATGGTAAAGAAGCTTGAACGGTTTGATCAAAGAAGACGCAAGCTCATCTTCCGACCGCTTTTCCCCGACGGTCACTTTCACGGGACGATCTTGATCCTCGATTGTTTCGTAACGCGGTTGATACGTCCAAAGACTATAGGTCAGGAAGATGCTGATCGCTACCAGGACGGTTAGCAGTATGGATTTAAATTTTTCGTAGTTCATGACCAATCATCCTCTTGAAGAGCGTCATAAGGCAGGGTAAAGGTGATGGTCGTCCCTTTTCCTTCTACACTGTCCGCCCAGATATCGCCGCCATGGGCACTGATCATTTCCTTCGCGATGGCAAGACCAAGGCCGGTTCCGCCCATTTGGCGGGTACGCGCTTTATCGACGCGGTAGAACCGCTCGAAGATTTTACCGAGATTGTCTTTCGGAATCCCGAGCCCCTGGTCGGAAATGCTGATTTCAATGAACCCGTCCTTCTCCTCGACGATGAACGTGATTGTTCCGCCTTCCGGAGAGTACTTGAGAGCATTGGAAATAATATTATCGAGAACCTGCGTGATCTTATCCTGATCGATTTCGACGAACATCGCCTGATCTGGAAGGATCCGCACAAAGCGCACATCCTGATTCTTCGACATCTCGAAGCGATCGATGATCTTATGGAAGAACCCGATGAAGTCCATCCAGTCCCTGTTGAACCGGTAGTCTTTGCTGTCCATCTTCGACAGCTGCAGCAGATCATTGACGAGTCGGATCATCCGCTCGGTTTCATTCTGGGTGACATCGAGGAAACGCGGTGCGATGTTCTCATCCTGCCAGGCTCCTTCTGCAAGGGCCTCCAGGTAGCTTCGCATCGTCGTGAGCGGCGTCCGCAGCTCATGGGACACGTTCGCCACGAATTCACGGCGTTCCAGATCGATTTTCTCCTGCTCCGTAATATCATGAAGCACTGTGATCAGACCGTTCACAAAGCCCGTCTCCTTCTGGATGATGGAGAAATTCGCGCGCAGGATATACGGCTTTTCATTTGTACTGTAGTCCAGGATGATCGAATCCTGGGTATTGGAAAGGTCCTCGAAACTATACTCTTCTTCGATCCCAAGAAGGGAAACGATCGGCTGCGACACCACCGTTTCACGTGAAACATTCAGCATGTTCGCTGCGGGATCGTTGATGAGGATGACCCGGCCTTTCCGGTCGGTGGCGATGACCCCATCCGTCATATAGGAAAGGACGGAGGACAGCTTCCTTCGCTCCCCTTCCGTCGACGCCTGGGAGTCCTGTAGCCGTTTCGTCAGGTTGTTGAAGGTGATGGCGAGCTGACCGATTTCATCATACCCGTACACCTTGACCTTCCGGGAGAAATTCCCCTTTGACATGGCCAGTGCCTGTTTTCGCATATCGGAAATCGGCCGCGTGATCGTCTGGGCAAGAAGCACCCCAAGGATCGCCGTGATAACAAGGGCGATGATCGTCCCCCTTGTGAAGATGGCATTGATCTCATTCATCTGATCATAGACCGTCTCGATCTGTCCGACGACGAACATCGCTCCGATCACTTCATTATTGCTCTCGATCGGTTCCGTGAACACCCAGATCCGATCGCCTGATTTTTTATCAAAATAAATGTCATTATGGTTGATGCCAAGGGCTAGGGCCCGCTTGACTTCCTTCTCCCCGGCTGCCTGGCCGATGAGGTTCTGCTCATTTTGTCCAGACGTCCCGATGACCCGGCTCTTCGAGTTGATCACCCGGATCTCCGATATATCGTTCGTCTTGCTGTCCCGGAGGATCCGGTTCAGATCGTCCTCAAGCTTCGGATCGGTGTCGGTCCGGGTTTTGAGCATTTCTTCTTTCACCGTATACTGAAGGATCTCCACCCTGTTCTGGATGGAGGTCTTAAAGTTATTCACAAACCGTTCCTCAAGGGAGCGGACAAAGTACACCCCGATGATCTGCATGGCGAGCAGGATCAGGAGTACATAGATCATCACGAACTTAAGATGGATGGAACGGGTCAATCCGACTTTCTTCATCCGATTAATCCTGTTCTGGGTTTCTCAAGTAGTACCCGACACCCCGTCGCGTCACGATCCACGTCGGATGGCTCGGATTATCCTCGATCTTCTCACGGAGCCTACGCACCGTTACGTCGACCGTACGGACATCTCCGTAGTAGTCATAGCCCCATACCGTCTGCAAGAGATGCTCACGGGTCATGACTTGTCCGATATGCTTCGCAAGATAATGAAGCAGCTCGAACTCACGGTGGGTCAGCTCAATCGTGTCTCCACGTTTCGACACAACATACGCATCAGGGTGGATCGTAAGTGAACCGATCGTGATTTCATTATTCTCATCCTCTTCCACCTGGGCCGCACCCTGCTGATGGCGGCGAAGATTCGCCTTCACACGGGCGATCAGCTCGCGTGTACTGAATGGTTTGGTCACATAATCATCCGCACCAAGCTCAAGACCGAGGACCTTGTCGATCTCTGAGTCCTTCGCCGTCAGCATGATGATCGGCATCTCATATTTTTTCCGGATTTCACGGCACACTTCCATGCCGTCACGGTTCGGAAGCATAATATCAAGAAGCACAAGATCCGGCTTGATTTCCTCTGCCATACGCACGGCTTCATCCCCGTCATACGCACAGTGGACCTCGTATCCTTCCTTTTTCAAATTGAACTGCAGTATATCAGCAATGGGTTTTTCATCGTCTACGACTAGAATTTTCTTATCCATATGAATTGATCTCCTTATTTAAACGAATTTGATTCAGGATTCTCTCTTTAAATTTATCACTTTCTTCATATTAAATCATCTTTTACTCGGAAAACCCTTTTTCCCAATATAACAAAGGGGACTGACATTGCAAAATGAATGTCAGTCCCCTCATGTTGAAATCTATTGATGAAGTACGTCCAATGGATTCAGCATCTTTCCGTCCTTATACACTTCGATGTGCAGATGGACACCGGTTGATTGCCCCGTATCCCCCATCACGCCGATCTTCTGGCCCTGCTCGACCTTCTGACCCGCCTTCACAGAGATGGATGCCAAATGTCCATAAATCGTCTTATATCCGTTCTGGTGATCAATGACGATCTTGTTGCCATATCCGCCATCATTCCAGCCGGCCGACTCGACAACGCCGTTATCCACGGTTTTGATCGTGCGATCGGTCGGACGTGCGATATCGATTCCCTTATGGAATTTACCCCAACGCTCACCCTGCTTGGAAGAAATATATCCTCCGTTTGTCGGCCAGATGAAGTTTCCGTTCCCGCGGCCCGGAATCTCCTTCGTTCCTTTAAGGACGATGTAGTCCTCCGGCTTCTTCAGCGTTTCCTCATCCTTCACGTCCTTCGATTCAACCGCGCCGTTCTCCTCGGTCACCTCATAGGTCACGGATTTCTCGCCTTCTTTACCGGCCTGCTCGACCTTCGTATCGCCCTTCGTCATGGACGCATCGTCTTTCACTTTCTTCTTGTAATCAATCGATTCAAGCTTGTTGACTTCCTTCTTCACTACCATATGAAGGAATGGTTCAGAATCCTTGATCACAAGCTTCGTGCCGACCTTCAACGCTTCGTCAGCCTTCACGTCCTTGTTCAAGTCGAGGATGTCATCCATGGAAAGGTCATGCTCCTTGGCAATTTCCCCGAGGCTGTCGCCGCGCTCCACTTTGTAATCCTTCTCTTCGACTTTACCAGACTCAAGATCCTTCGCAGCCTCTTTCACCGAAACCACATCATCCGGATCGACCTTCGCTTCCTTCGTCTCTACCTGCTCCTTGAACGAAAGATCCAGGATCCTGGACTCATTCTCCCCGAGCTCCGGCAGGGACTCGTCGTCTTTACGATTCTCGTATTCTTCCAGTTCTTTTTTCGACACGTGCTTGAGCTTGAACGCCTTGAGCACATCCTCGGCGTCCTTCTCATCCTTCACATACGCAACCGGCTCACCGTCCACCTCCACGGCATAGGCATTCGCCTCGACAGAAACCGACTTCTGGATCGTATTCAACACGTCCTGATCCTGTGATTCAATCGTAAATACATCTTCAGGTATGTATGTTACTTCCTTATTAAAATCAAGATCAACATCCTTATGTTCATCCATGGCGTTGGATAGCTTCTTCTCCAGCACAGCATCCACTTCCGCCTTATCCGTTACGGCCCCGACATACTCAGAACCCATATATACATGATACACCGTCTTAAAATCCTCAGCGGCAGAAGCACTCGACGCCGTCGTAAAAGCTCCCAACACAAGGGCAATCGCACCTGCTCTTTTCAGCGAGGGAAACGGTGATGATGGTAACCCAAATTTCATTGATTTTCCTCCTATTACAAGACATGCATGTCTATCGTAGTAGTCTTTCAATCACTCATACCAACCCAATTTACCATATTTCAACGAATTCCGGGCTGATGTATCATGATTGTAAAAAAACTGTAGCAACGACTAGGACAATAGATTGATAGAAGGGCGTTTAAGCCTGTCATAGAGGGAATTGGGAATGTAAGGACATTGCAATAAACATGGGGAAACATGGGTAAAAACAACGAGGAATATTACAGAGGGATGACAAAAAACCATAATAAAAAAGTACTACGAGAGGCAACGTCGTCGCAGTACTTTTTATAAATGGCTCAGGACAGAATCGAACTGCCGACACATGGATTTTCAGTCCATTGCTCTACCAACTGAGCTACTGAGCCACAATATGAAAATGGCGGTCCGGACGGGACTCGAACCCGCGACCTCCTGCGTGACAGGCAGGCATTCTAACCAACTGAACTACCGGACCAACTTTTTTTCGCGATTAGCGAAAATAAAGATCAATGCATTGCGATAGCAAAATAGCTATCATTAGTATTCGCCTTAGCGAAAATAAAGGACATTAGCTTTGCTTCAGCAAAAGAGCTGTCATTGCCCTTTCGCGTTAGCGAGAATAAATCTGCAACACATTCGTGAACCATACTCGACATAGGTGCCTGCCAAGCAGTCCACATCATACGCCGAAACCTTTTAAATCCGGAAAATTTCGACAAATCACGAATAAAAATTTGCGACCCACTAGGTGGATCGTCTATTTTTAAATTCCTATGAAGGAATGAAAAAATGACCCGTACGGGATTCGAACCCGTGTTACCGCCGTGAAAGGGCGGTGTCTTAACCGCTTGACCAACGGGCCACAAAAATAATGGTGAGCCATGAAGGATTCGAACCTTCGACCCTCTGATTAAAAGTCAGATGCTCTACCAACTGAGCTAATGGCTCTAAAAAAGGATATATATAAACACGATTCGGCCGTTTATATCTTACATCTATCAGGCCTCTTTCGTGACAACGAAATTAATATTATCACAGAGCAAAACACTACTGCAATAGTTTTTTGTCTTTTTTCGTCGAAAATTATTTCTCGGGGAATAATTTAGAGGTTTATTTGCTCAGAAATGGTGTAGATCGTGCTTTTGTAGTGGCCGGATTTTGTTAGGTGGGGGGTGGATTGGAGGAGGCGTGTCGCAAGTTGATAAGAGTCAATCATCAGAAATTCTCTGAGTTGTTTACTAGTTATGGTCTTTCCGAAGAGAAGGTAATAGTCTTTTAAAGCAGATAAATGGGCACTGGTCGATCGGCAAGAGCACCTGGGACATGTCCAGTATTTATAAATACGTCGCATTGGAAAGCTCTTGCACTCTGGACAAAAGACACCGTTGATGATATCGGTTCTTTCAAGCCCGTAACGGTCTAATATGGGACGCTCATCTAGCTCATGCTGGATGAGAATCTGTTTCGTTAGCTTCTTCAGTTCCTTCTGAGAGATAAAAGGCTTGTCGTATTGCTTCTTAATGGTATCGATGCTGGATACGAGTGAAGGAGGTTTTACTATTAGATTATCTGCCTCATAATCTGTAGACGTTAAAACCGAATAAGGATTACTCATAACAATCATACCGTGGAGAGGAACTTGTGGAAGTGAGCTTTTCTTTAACCAAGCTCTAAATTGGGTAATCTGCCGTTGTACTTGTAGCAATGGATCCGGAAATGCCCTCTCTTGGCCATTCTTACTTTGAATCAATTGATTGAATTTCCCATCAAACGTGATATGACCTGAGAGATTTTTCACCTCTGCGATGACAGCAAAAAACGGTGAAATGATTAAGACATCGATTTGAAAAAACCGCTCTCCATCATACAATCGGACATCATGAAGGATATGATAGAGGTCTTCTTGTAAAAAAGTAAGATGAAACTCAAGGGATTTTTCTCCGTTGTATCCGGATAGGAATTTGCTTAGGTCTGATTTCACATGAGGAAGTTTACTCGAGGTATCTTTCATCCTTTCGGACAGGGTTTGTAACTTGTGGACGATTGCGGGGATTTCTAACTCTTTTATCTTCATAGCATCACTCTCCTTAAACGATATTCATACCTTTTTCGCTGAATTGTACCAAAATCCTCTATATGGGCCGGAAATTTTTACTTTTTCAAGTTGGTGATCTGATTTTATTACCGACTTTTAAATTTTTTCTACCGACATTTGATTTTTTTCTACCGACAATTCAAATTTCATTACCAACTCTTCTAATTATCTAATATATAATTACCGATTCATAAAGACTATTACTAGCAGAGTACACTATCTCCCAACTTCCATACTTTATTACCAACTACGCTGCTTTTTGTATCAACTTCACCCCATAACGACCACCCCGCCCCAACCAACCCAACAAAAAAAAGACCCAACCCCAAAGGGGCCAGGTCCATCAATCAACCAATTCTTATCGTACACTCCACACGCTGCGAACCACGTTCGTCTGTGAACGGTCTGGTCCGACAGAGAAGATGGATAGCGGGATACCTGTGAGCTGTGATACGCGCTCGAGGTAGTGACGTGCGTTGTCTGGAAGCTCTGTGAGCGTTTTGCAGCTCGTGATGTCTTCGGTCCAGCCTGGAAGCTCTTCGTAGACAGGTTCGCACTCGGCAAGGATGTTGAGGTTTGCCGGGAACTCTTCCATGATTTCGCCTTTGTATTTGTAGGCGACACAAATTTTCAATGTTTCGATGCCGGTTAGGACGTCGATGGAGTTCAGTGACAGATCAGTCAATCCGCTGACACGACGTGCGTGACGGACGACAACGCTGTCGAACCAGCCGACGCGGCGGGCGCGGCCTGTGGTTGTGCCGTATTCGCGGCCGACTTCACGGATTTGGTTACCGATTTCGTCTGTCAGTTCAGTCGGGAACGGGCCATCTCCTACGCGAGTCGTGTACGCTTTGGATACACCGACAACGTGGTTGATCTTCGTCGGGCCGACACCTGAACCGATGGTAACACCACCAGCTACCGGGTTGGATGAGGTAACGAACGGGTATGTACCCTGGTCGATATCGAGCATGACACCTTGTGCTCCTTCGAATAGGACGCGGCGTCCGTTATCGATGGCGTCGTTCAGAACGACGGATGTATCGACGACGTAATGCTTGATTTGTTGACCGTACTCATAGTACTCATCAAGGATGTCTTCGATCTTGAAGCCTTCTGTTTCGTAGAAGCGCTCAAGGAGACGGTTCTTTTCTTCAAGGTTGCGTGCCAGCTTTTCTTCGAATGACTTGCGGTCAAGAAGGTCGGCGATACGGATTCCGATACGTGCTGCTTTATCCATATAGGCAGGGCCGATTCCTTTTTTCGTTGTACCGATCTTGTTGGCACCTTTACGTTCTTCTTCCACTTCATCAAGCTTCAGGTGATATGGAAGAATGACGTGGGCGCGGTTGCTGATGCGCAGGCTGTCTGTTTTCACGTCACGGTCGTGAAGGTATTTCAATTCTTGTACAAGTGCCTTCGGATCCACGACCATACCGTTTCCGATGACAGAGATTTTTTCATTATAGAAGATTCCAGATGGGATCAAGTGTAATTTGTAAGTTTCGCCATCAAATTTGATGGTGTGTCCGGCGTTATTTCCGCCTTGGTATCGTGCGATTACTTCTGCATGTTCAGAAAGGAAATCAGTAATCTTTCCTTTTCCTTCGTCTCCCCATTGTGTTCCAACTACTACTACTGAAGACATGTGAGCACCTCCGACGGGAATCGTGATTCCCCTTTTTTCAAACAAGCTTATTTTATCAACTCATTGGAAGAAAGTCAACGAAAACACGAACATTTATTATTGAACACATCAAATACGTTCGTGAAAAATGTTGAATCTTTTTTCCTCACCACACCGGCGCTATGGTAAAATTATCTTATGTTTTGTCTAATACATAAAGGTGGAGTGGTCCTATGATCAAACGATTTTTCTCGTATTACCGTCCCCATCGACGGCTTTTTTATATTGATTTTTTCTGTGCTGTGCTCGTCGGAGTGCTGGAACTCGGATTTCCCATGGCCGTATCGTGGTTTATCGATTCCCTTCTTCCTGAAGGAAATTGGAGCACGATCGTATCGGTCAGCATCGGCCTCCTGCTTCTCTATCTGATCAGCTCGTCCATGCAGTTCGTCGTGAACTACTGGGGGCATAAGCTCGGGATCAACATCGAGACGGATATGAGGCGAGAGCTGTTCCATCATGTGCAGCGGCAGTCATTCCGATTCTTCGATAATACGAAGACCGGGCATATCATGAGCCGCGTAACCAATGACCTCATGGATATTGGGGAGCTGGCCCATCATGGACCCGAGGACTTGTTCATTGCCGTCATGACGTTCGTCGGGGCGTTCTGGATCATGATGACGATCAATGTGAAGCTTGCACTTGTGGCCATCATCATCGTGCCGTTCCTCATCTGGCTGATTTCGTATTCCAACATCAAGATGAACAAGGCGTGGACGAAGATGTATGGAAACATCGCAGACGTCAACAGTCGCGTGGAAGACAGCGTGTCGGGCTCCCGTGTCGTTCAGTCATTCACGAACGAGTCTTACGAAATGGAGCGTTTCAACAAGAACAACCTGTTCTTCCGCAAGTCGAAACTGAAAGCGTACAAAGTGATGAGCGTAAACCTGTCTGGAATCTACATCACCACAAGGCTCATGACGCTGGTCATCCTCGTGTACGGAGCATGGCTCACATTCAGCGGCGTCCTTTCTTACGGGGAGCTTGTCGCCTTTATTCTATACATCAACGTGCTGTTCAAACCGATTGATAAAATTTCTGCCCTTCTGGAACTCTATCCGAAGGGGATGGCAGGCTTCAAGCGCTTCACGGAGCTCATGGATCAAGAGCCGGATATCGAAGACCGTCCGAATGCGGTGGAAGTGGAAAGTCTCGAAGGACGCATCACCTTCCGTGATGTGACGTTCGGATATGAAGCGGAACGTCCGATTCTGAACGACCTCTCCTTCACGATCCAACCGGGGCAGACGGTCGCATTCGTCGGACCATCCGGCGCAGGAAAAACGACGATCTGCTCTCTCATCCCACGCTTCTATGATGTGCAGGACGGGGCGATCACCATCGATAGCATCGATGTCCGCAACATGACGAAATCATCACTCCGGTCCCAGATCGGGATTGTACAGCAGGATGTGTTCCTGTTTGCCGGTACGCTGCGTGAAAACATCGCCTACGGACGTCTCGGAGCGACACAGGAAGAGATCGAGGAGGCGGCAAGACGCGCCCATCTGACGGATCTCATCGCCTCCCTGCCTGACGGATATGACACCGAGATCGGGGAGCGTGGACTGAAACTCTCTGGTGGGCAGAAGCAGCGCCTGTCCATTGCGAGGATGTTCCTCAAGAATCCTCGCATCCTCATCCTTGATGAAGCGACGTCGGCCCTTGATACGGAGACGGAAGCAATCATCCAGGATGCGTTGAACGACCTGGCGAAGGACCGCACGACCCTGGTCATCGCCCACAGGCTCGCCACGATCCGGAAAGCCGACCGGATCCTCGTCGTCACAGAAGACGGCATTGCTGAAGACGGGACCCACGAAGAGCTCCTCTCGGACGCAGGAGGAATCTTTACGAGGCTCCATTCCCATCAGAATGCGACGATCGGTTCATAATGAAAATAGAAAGGAGGAAGCCATGTGTGGCTTCCTCCTTTTTGCCGTTTGATAGATGGTTGGTAGCGAGATTGAGTCGGCACGATTACGGATGGGTTGTTTGGTGTCTATTTGCGACTTTTTCCTGTTACAAGCGAAAGGTACGGGATACTTGGAAAACAGGGTGATTGATCAGCGGAATTCTGGATGTGATTTTCCAGTTGTACCTCCACTGACAAATTTCGACTTATTTCGCAGGCTATTTTAGAGGATTTTGACCCTATTGAGGCCGCACCGGACCAAGGGCAGTGAATTTACTTGCGACTTTCAAAAAAATAGTTGTGACTTTTTGGATTTTATTTGTGAACCCAAACAATTTATTTGCGAACGGGGATTCTGCTCGAATATCCATTTGCGAGTAAGGTACGGTACATACGAATGGCCTTCCTTATTTGCGAATCCCGTGCTCCCATTCAAGTCAACGTCACCCAATCACCCCGCCACCCAAAAAAAAGAGACCCGGCCTCAACCGGATCTCTCCCTCTACGCAGGAGCATCATCAAATCGACGCTCCAGATTCACGAATTTATTGTATTCTTTTACGAACGCCAGTGAGACGGCGCCAACGGGACCGTTACGCTGTTTGGCGATGATGATTTCGATGATGTTTTTGTTCTCTGATTCTTTGTCGTAGTAGTCTTCGCGGTACAGGAAGGCGACGATGTCGGCATCCTGCTCGATGCTTCCGGATTCACGGATGTCGGACATCATTGGACGTTTGTCCTGACGCTGCTCGACTCCACGGGAGAGCTGGGAGAGGGCGATGACCGGTACCTGGAGCTCACGTGCGAGTCCTTTGAGGGCACGGGAGATTTCCGATACTTCCTGCTGACGGTTTTCGCCGGCGCGGCCGCTCCCCTGGATGAGCTGAAGGTAGTCGATCATGATCATGCCGAGTCCCTGGTCCTGAGCGAGGCGGCGGCATTTGGAGCGGATTTCCCCGACTTTGATACCTGGGGTGTCATCGATGAAGATCCCGGCGTTGGAGAGGCTTCCCATGGCCATGGTGAGCTTCCGCCAGTCTTCATCGCTCAGGTCACCTGTACGGAGGTTCTGGGCGTTGATGTTCCCCTCTGCACAGAGCATACGCATGACGAGCTGTTCGGCCCCCATCTCAAGACTGAAGATCGCGACGTTTTCACGTGCCTTGACGGCGACGTTCTGGGCGATATTCAGGGCGAAGGCGGTCTTACCCATGGAAGGACGGGCACCGACGATGATGAGATCGTTCCGCTGGAATCCGGCGGTCATGTGATCAAGATCGGCGAAGCCTGTCGGGATTCCCGTGACGTCCCCTTTACGGTTGGTCAGGATCTCGATGTTATCGTATGTTCGGACAAGGACGTCTTTGATGTTATGGAAGGCTCCGGCATTTTTCCGCTGGGCGACTTCCATGATGTTTTTCTCGGCTTCTCCCAAAAGGGCGTCGACTTCATCTTCGCGGGCATAGCCGTCTGAAGCGATGTCGGTGGCGGTGCGGATCAGTCTGCGGAGAAGCGACTTCTCTTCGACGATCTTAGCATAATATTCGATGTTGGCTGCCGTCGGGACGGAGCCGGCCAGTTCACTCAGGTAGGCGACGCCGCCCACATCTTCGAGTTCCTTGGCGGCAGCGAGTTCTTCCGTGACCGTGATCAGGTCGACGGCTTTCCCTCCGTCACCGAGCTTCAGCATCACATTATAGATCTTTTGATGGGAATGACGATAGAAGTCCTCCGGTATGAGGATCTCCGATGTGGTCGTCAGAGCACTTGGCTCCAGGAATACCGCACCCAGTACGGCCTGCTCGGCTTCGATGTTCTGAGGCGGGATCCGGTCCTGAAACATTTCGTTCATTGTATATGACCTCCTGCACGAGGAATTCTTGGTTTCCACTATAGGCTGATAATTGAGGCATGCATCGTTTACGGAAAAAAAGTGACCTGGACCGAATCCAAATCACCTTTTTTCATTCTAGTACTATTTTAACATGTTTTCGTTGGAAATGAAGATGTCAATCTCTTACTCTTCTGTGACGTGTACCTTGAGGGTAGCTGACACATCGGTATGGAGCTTGACCGGTACGTTCGTGAAGCCGAGGGCGCGGATCGCGTCGTTCATCTCGATTTTACGCTTATCGACTTTAATATCATGCTGCTTTTTAAGGGCATCAGCGATCTGCTTGCTCGTGATGGAACCGAACAGACGGCCGCCTTCACCAGATTTCGCTTTTAGTTCGACCTGAAGCTCTTCCATGGACGCTTTCAGCTTTTTCGCTTCATCGAGTTCTTCCTGTGCGATTTGCTTTTCTTTGTTCTTTTGACCTTCAAGCTGGCTGATGTTGGCGTTACTTGCTTCTACCGCCAGGCCTTTTTTGAGAAGGAAGTTATGTGCGTAGCCATCTGCCACGTTTTTCACTTCGCCTTTTTTACCCTTACCTTTTACATCTTTTAAGAAAATGACTTTCATAGTTCTCTTCTCCCTTCGAAATAATCATCTAGTGCTTCTTTCAGAAGTTTTTCGGCTTCTTGGACCGTTTTATGTTTCAGCTGGGTGGCGGCATTGCTCAAGTGACCTCCGCCTTCAAGATTCTCCATGATGATCTGGACGTTTACATCACCAAGGGATCTGGCACTGATGCCCACCGTATCCTCATCCCGTTTCGAGATGACGAAGGAGGCGATGACCCCGTCCATGGTCAGGAGCGTGTCGGCTGCCTGGGCGATGAGGACGGGATCGGAAACGACCTCGTCCGGCGCATGGGCTATGGCAACGCCGTCCCGGTAGAACTCCACGGTTTCAATGAGGCGGGCCCGTTTGATGTACGTGGCCACGTCCTCCTTGAGGAACTTCTGGACAAGGACCGTATCGGCTCCCTGCGCCCGCAAATACGATGCGGCATCGAACGTCCGGGATCCTGTCCGGAGGGTGAAGCTTTTCGTATCGACTATGATCCCTGCGAGAAGCGAAGTCGCTTCCAGCATGGAAATCTTCTCGTGCTTCGGCTGATACTCCAGGAGCTCTGTGACAAGCTCTGCCGTTGATGAGGCATATGGCTCCATATACACAAGGAGAGGGTTCTGAATGAAATCCTCGCCCCGTCTGTGATGGTCGATGACGACAACCTTGTCCACCTTGTTCAGGAGGCGCTCCTCGATGACAAGGGAAGGCTTATGCGTATCGACGACGACGAGCAGCGTATCATCCGTCGCCATCTCAAGGGCTTCTTCCGGCGTGATGAAGCGGCTGTGAAGATCGGTGTTGCCTTTGATTTCTTTCATGAGGCGCTTGACGCTGTTGTCGATTTCGTTGAAGTTCAGCACCACATATCCATCGCGCTGGTTCATCTGGGCCACTTTGCGGATCCCGATGGCTGCTCCGATCGCATCCATGTCGGGATGCTTATGCCCCATGATGATGACTTTGTCGCTTTCCACCATGATTTCCTTCAGGGCATGGGAGATGACGCGGGCACGGACACGGGTCCGTTTTTCCATCGGGTTCGTTTTCCCGCCGTAGAACTTGACCTTCCCGTTCGTCTGCTTGATGGCGACCTGGTCTCCTCCGCGCCCGAGGGCAAGATCAAGGCTCGACTGAGCGAGAGTGCCGAGTTCCGGCAGGGATGAAACGCCGGTCCCAACCCCGATGCTCAAGGTGAGAGGGACGTTATGCTTGGATGTGGAATCGCGGACATCATCAAGGATCCCGAATTTTTCTTTTTCAAGAATCTGAAGGACTTTATCGTTGATGACGGCGATGAACCGCTCGGATGATGTTCTCTTAAGGAAGACACCGTATTCCTGCGCCCACTTGTTGAGATTGGACGTCACCAAGCTGTTGAGGCTGCTCCGGGTCTGGTCATCCATCCCCTGGGTGAGCTCATCATAGTTATCAAGATAGATGATGGCGATATTCGTTCGTTCTTCATGATACTGCTTCTCGATCTCTTTCTGTTCTGTGACATCGAAGAAATACAGCAGTCGTTCTTTTAGTTTTAACACAACATGATATTTCCGTTCATTGATCGTCACGATTTCCGAGTCTACCTCTTGCTTGATCAAGGGGACAAGTGAGTCCGCCACATCATAAAGGGATCTTCCGACGACGGTATCCTCGTTGAAACAAGAAGCGAGGAATGGATTGGTCCATTCTATGTAGTACTCGTCATTGATCAGCATGATTCCGATGGGCATCTCCATGAGCGCTTCTTCACCGACGCGTTTGACCCTGTAGGAGAGGGTGGAGATGTACTCTTCCGTCTCATCGTGTGACCTTCCTTCGAAATAGAAGGCAAGGAAGAAGACAAGTCCGTACACGAGGAGTCCCGCAAGCGCAAGGATCCAATTATAAAATACGATTGCTACCAGAAAAAGAAGCGTTAATGCAGCAAGACCGTACAGTGGGTAGCGGATCATTCGCTTATTGAAATAAGAAGGCATACTGTCAGCTCCTGCAACAAATTTTTTCTATGACTTATTCTTTAAGCGTTCTCTGAGATCGAATCCTAAGTCAATTATACCTAAAATCCGGACGAGAGAAAGGAGTGGGATTGAAATAATGGTCACAACCACCATTAAACCTTTCGACCAATTTTTCAGGTGGCCGAAGAAATATAGGAACGAAAGCCCTTGAATGGTAAACAGCATCCCAAGGATGATCTGTACATTGAGGATAGCGCTGAATGTAAACGATCCGCTCTCAGGCTGAATGACCAATGATAGCACAAACATTATGATGTAGTACCACAGGATGCTTTTTGGGAACTTCCATTCCCGGAACCGAAGGAAAGATGGGACATTCCTTCCGAGGCGCTTCATGAGAGGAAAGCTGATGGCCAGGATGAGGAACGTATATAGCGCAGATCCGATTGCAAATGTGGCTGGCGTGGTCACGTTCATCAGTTTGAGCACATTATCCATCTGCTCTAGCTTTTTCTCATCCGGCTGAATGAAACCAAGGTCGGTCATCGCTGTATAATTCTGATGCGCCACAGTCTTCGCCGTATCCAGGCTCTCCTTGATCACATCCATCCCAAGCAGTTGAATGGAGATCACATAAGCGAACACCGCATTGATGGTGGTGACCAAGGTTCCCAGTAAAAGGATGTGAGTTTTCTGTATATCCGATTTTAATGCCCAGCCGATGGCCGTCCCAAGGGAACCTCCCAAGACACCGAAGCCCAATCCGGGTAAACCGCCGAAAAGGAACGAGATCCCAATGCCTACAAGCAACATCACGACCGCATCACGATGGGCGAATTTTTGACTGTAGAGCATGAACGGCAGCGGTAGGAAGAGCAAGCCTACTACGGATAGAACAGGTGTATATAGCGTAAACAATAAAAACACAGTAAAGATGGCCACCGATATGGCGCCTTCTGTGATGATGCGGGCATTTTTCACTTCATTACTCTCCTCGCGAAATACATACAATAGTATCATCATATCAATTTTGGAAGGGAATTTCATCTTATGGACTCTTCAGTCATTTCCCCTCTAAATAGGATGCGTATAAATCCGGGCTTTGAAACCTCATTAGATCATAAACAAAACGGCCGGACTGGGAGCATCCCCATGTCCGGCCGACATTGTTTATTCTGATTGGGCGATCTTGAAACGGTCGATGGCCGCCTGAAGTTCCTGGCTCAGGTCGGTGAGCTGTTCAGCTGCCGCTGTGATGGACTGGACGGCCTTCAGCTGCTCATCGGTTGACGCATTCATCTCTTCACATGACGCAGCCGTTTCTTCTGCAGCCTCTGCCATGGCCTTGATGACGGTAAATACCTCTTCTTTATCGCCATTGATTCCTTCGATCCCCTCATGCATATGACCTATTTCTTCATTGATGGTCCTCATGACTACCGCATTCCGGTCAAACACATGATGGGTTTCATTTAACACGCCGAGCTGGGCGTCGAATGTGTCTTTGGTCAGCTTCATTTCTTCCACTGCCTGGTCGGAACCCTCCTGGATCTCCTTGATCGTACGTTTTACGCTCTCCGTCGCCTGGACGGATTGATCCGCAAGCTTCCGCACTTCTTCTGCCACGACGGCGAACCCTTTCCCGTGCTCTCCTGCACGAGCAGCCTCAATGCTTGCGTTAAGAGCAAGGAGATTGGTCTGGGAGGAAATATCCGTGATGGTCGCCATCACGTTTTCAATATTCTTCACATGCTCCCCGAACCCGAGAATCACCTGTTGCATCGAGTCCATATACTGCTGGGACGTATCATACGCCCCCCGAAGCTTGGAGATTTGATTCATTCCCTGTTCATTGCGCTCGCCTACTTCATCGGCAAGCTCCGACATTTTATGGGACTGTGCGTAGATGTGGTCGATGCTTTCACCGAGGCTTTCGGCACCACTTTGGGCACGCTCCGAATCAGAAGCCGTTTCAGAGGCGGTCCTGGCGATACTCGAAATGGCCGAGGCCATCTCTTCACTTGACGCATGGGTCTCCTCAGAGACGGCACTGAGGCCTTCTGCAGACTGTCTCACATGGAGGAAGGCATCCTGTACAGTCTGAAGCGTCATGGAGATCGAATCGATCATTTGGTTGAAATCATGAGCAAGACGCCCTGTTTCATCCGTCGCTTTCACATCGGAACGCTTTGTCAGATCGCCCAGTTGCTACATGTTTCACCGTTGCCTGAAGTGATTTTAGCGGCCGGGTCATCTTTCTCGAAACGATGGCAATTACCACAAGGAGGACAGCCAGAGTGATGAGGCCCGTCACAAGGAGCTGACGTTCAATCTCTTTCGCATTGCCTATGATGTTCTCCATGGAGTAGACTGCGCCTGTCTTCCAGCCTGTACCGGGGATCGTATCATAAATAATGACTTTTTGTTCCCCTTCAAGTGCGTAGTGGATAATCCCGCTCTCTTCCTTGGAATCAAGCATCTTTTTGATGAACGTAAAGGATGATAAATTTTCTCCACGCCTTGTAGGATGCACGATGGCGGTTCCATTCTCCCCGATTAGCACAGCATCGCCGCCGTATCCCAACTCCATGGAAGAGATACGCTCCGTCAGCTTCGATAGATTGATATCGACACCGATGACACCGACAAGCTTGTTATCCACCAGAATGGCCTTGGAAGCCGTGATGATGTCCTGATTGGTCGCCGTATCGACATACGGTTCGCTCCAGTTTACGTCGTTCTGTGAAGCGGCAGCGGCCTTGAACCAATCTCGTCCGGTGGGATCGAATCCTTCCGGCAATTCAGCCTCGGGAACGATGAAGAGATTCTTGTTCGGGGAAGCAATATAGATAGAAGTCGCTTCATCATAAAGATCAATATAATTATCAAAGTCCTCCTGCACCCCTTGGGTGAGCTCTTTTTCAGACTTTCCATTCTTATTTCCCGTCATCTTAAAGGCTTCATATTCTAGCAGCCCTTTCGACTTTGAGTACTGAATGAGGCTTTTCTCGAACTGCCCGAGGAAGAGTTCGACAGAATCACCCATTTCACCTGCCACGGTGGTCGACTGCCGGATCACCTCATCCTCCGTCTTCGACCGGGTTTGCCACGATGTAATGGCAAAAATGACTGCTAACGATACTATGAATAATGTCGAAAATACCCCTGTTAACTTTGTTCGAATCGAAAGGCCCTTCTTTATCTTCTTCACCAAAATCCACTCCAGACGCTGCTTAGTATTGGTTGTATCGGCAGAATAGTGGAGAGGTTGAGTCTTTTTTACTAAAAATATGGAATTTTCTAATATTTTTAAACGGTATTGGTATGATAGAGAAAAAGGGGGGGCGTGAGCATGAATCCAATTGAAACGGCATTTTTCACTATTCACTTGCTATGCGAAGGTGTATACGAAGTGATCGCTAAACCGGGGCAGGGTGCATGGAGTAACGCAGGAATCATTGATTTGGGAGGAAAAACCCTTATCTTCGACACCATGTCCACACCATCGGCAGGATACGAACTTCGAAAACAGGCCGAACGGCTGACAGGGAATACAAATATAGAGGTTGTGAATAGCCATTTCCACGGTGACCATGTGTTCGGAAATCAAGCGTTTGAAGATTGTCCTATCTATTCTACTGCCAACACGAAGCATTGGATCAAAGAAAAGAACGATGTGAAGGATCTTGAATTGGAACGGGAAGAAATGAAGGCCTATCTATTAAGCATAGAACAACGCGTAGCGCAGGAGTCTGATCCGGTAATGATCGAGAGCCTCACGCTACAAATGGAGGAAATGACGCATATCCTTCATGACCTCTCGCGCCTAAAACTCGTCTTGCCTGATAGGGTTTTCGATACTACGCATGTATTCATTGGTTCTCACAAAGAAGCGATTCTCTGTTGCCACGGAGGTGGTCACTCACCTAGTGATTCCTATCTATACCTCCCACAAGATTCTGTCTTATTTGCAGGAGACCTGATAACTCGAAAGCTACACGTACCCATCTTTGATCCCGTTTCGTATCTTGCCTTGATTAAAGAGATTGGAGATTTGGAGGTGAAGACCTATGTACCGGGACACGGGGATTCAGGAGGGAGAGAACTGCTTGATTCTATGGAAGCTTATCTGACCATGCTCCTGGAGAGAGCACAGAGGGCCTACGATGAGGGAATCTCAATGGAGATATTCATGAAAGACTTTGTTCTCCCTCCTCAATATATGGAATGGCTTGGTAGTCATGGAATTGCAGGCAATCTGCGCAAGGTTTATGAGTACATTTCCAGCGTATGAACTGAAATGAGCCTATAGGAAATGATCTTGGTACAAAAAAAGACATCCTCCAAAAGAAGGATGTCTCTCTTATTTATTCCCCGCTTACGTATGGAAGCAATGCCATTGTACGCGCACGTTTGATTGCACGAGTCAATTTACGTTGGTACTTAGCGTTTGTTCCAGTTACGCGACGTGGAAGAATTTTTCCACGTTCAGAGATGAATTTTTTAAGAAGTTCCACATCTTTGAAATCGATGTGAGTAATTCCGTTTGCTGTGAAGTAGCATACCTTACGGCGTCTACGTCCACCTCTACGTCCTCCTGCCATGTTTTTCGCCTCCTATCCTGTTAAAAGTCAGTATCGTTCGCTCTTAGAATGGCAGATCGTCATCGGAAATGTCGATCGGCTGACCGTCATTTGCGAATGGATCTTCATCTACGCGAGTGTAGTTATTGTTGTTATTGGTGTTGCGCTGTTGTTGATTCTGATTCTGGCCGAATGAGTTACCACCTTGGTTACCCTGTTGGTAACCACCACCGCCGCCAGAATAGCTTGGGCTTCCGCCGCGATCTCCACCTTGGTTCGCACTGCGAGGCTCAAGGAATTGAACGCTTTCGGCCACGACTTCCGTCATGAACACGCGTCGTCCATCCTGTCCTTCGAAGTTACGAGTCTGGATTCGACCGTCAACGCCGGCCAGGCTTCCTTTCTTAAGGAAGTTCGCTACGTTTTCGGCAGGTCGGCGCCAAACAACACAGTTAATAAAATCTGCTTCCCGTTCACCTGATTGATTCGTAAAAGAACGATTCACTGCCAGGGTGAATGAGGCAACAGCCACTCCACTTGGAGTATATTTTAGTTCAGGGTCTTTGGTTAATCGGCCCACTAATACAACTCGGTTCATCATCAGAATCAACCCCTTCCTTCTATTGCTAGAAGTGTATATCTATGAAACGTTCGAATTATTGTTCGTCTTTTACAACGATATGACGGATAATGTCGTCACTGATCTTAGCCAAACGATCGAACTCGTTTACAGCTTCAGAGCCAGCGTTGATTTTCACCAATTGGTAGAAACCATCACGGAAATCGTTGATTTCATACGCTAAACGACGTTTACCCCAATCTTTTGACTCGATGATCTCCGCGCCGTTCGTAGTCAATACGTTATCAAAACGCTCAACAACTGCTTTCTTTGACTCTTCGTCAACGGTTGGACGGACGATGTACATAACTTCGTACTTTCTCATCTGAATGTCACCTCCTCGTGGTCTATGCGGTCCTTTCTTTACGAAAGAACAAGGAGCAATGCGTTCATTACTCACGAATTAAAATTATATCATAGGGATTGTCCAAATGCAATAAGCTGGAGGAAAAAGACAGATTGCCCCGGAACATGACTGAAGCCTTTATTCATATAGAAAAAAGCCCCGAATCTGCATTCGGGGCTGAGTGTTCTTATACGTTGAAGCGGAAGTGGATGATGTCTCCATCTTTCACCAAATACTCTTTTCCTTCAAGGCGGACTTTTCCTGCTTCCTTGGCTGCATTCATTGTACCAGCAGTAACGAGGTCGTCATAGGAAACCGTTTCGGCACGGATGAACCCACGCTCAAAGTCGGTGTGGATGACACCGGCACACTGAGGAGCCTTCATGCCTTCACGGAAGGTCCATGCGCGTACTTCCTGTACACCTGCCGTAAAGTATGTGGCAAGTCCAAGAAGGGAGTAAGTCGCGCGGATCAGCTGATCGAGTCCTGATTCTTCAATACCAAGCTCTTGAAGGAACATAGCTTTCTCTTCATCATCAAGCTCGGCAATTTCCGATTCGATCTTCGCACAAACGACGATGACCTCTGCATTGTCTTCACTCGCGAATTCGCGTACCTTTTGTACGTATTCATTGTCCTCTGTGTCGGCAATCTCATCTTCGCTGACGTTTGCCACATAAAGGACAGGTTTGGACGTCAACAAGTGAAGTTGTTTCACGTATTTTGCCTGTTCTTCGTTGAATTCAGCCGTACGGGCAGGCTGCTCATTTTCGAGGACTTCTTTCAGTTTGGAAAGGATCTCGAATTCAAAGACCGCTTCCTTGTCCTTTTGTTTCGCCATTTTTTGTACCTTCACGAGACGCTTGTCCACGGTTTCAAGGTCGGCAAGGATCAACTCAAGGTTGATGACCTCGATATCTGCGATCGGATCCACTTTCCCCGCTACGTGAGTGATGTTATCATCAGCGAAGCAACGAACAACCTGACAAATGGCGTCAACCTGGCGGATATGAGAAAGGAATTTATTCCCAAGACCTTCCCCTTTGCTCGCACCTTTCACGATTCCTGCAATATCGGTGAATTCAAATGCGGTCGGAACCGTCTTCTTCGGATTCACAAGCTCCGTCAGTTTATCCAGACGATGGTCAGGTACCTCTACAATCCCCACGTTCGGATCGATGGTACAGAACGGGTAGTTGGCAGATTCCGCACCCGCTTTTGTAATTGCATTGAACAACGTAGATTTACCGACGTTCGGCAGACCTACAATACCAGCTGTTAAAGCCATATCGGTCACTCCTCCTGATTGATTACCTATCTATTCATATCTCTGTCATCATGACAGCTTCATACCTGAATGACGACCGTACAAACGGTCGAACCTTTCACAATTATAGAGATAATGGGGGAAAAAGACAAGTGATGCTCCACTGATGTAGCGGCGTAAAATCCCTGTCACGCTCCCCGGGAAATAAAAAAACAGCCTGCCGGTAAACGGTAAGCTGTTTTTGTGTGTAAAGACACACTGGTTTGGATTATGGATCGTGCCAGCTGGGTACTTATCAGTATCAGCTTTCAGATGAGCTAAGGACTTTTTTCATCTTTTTGGAAAAATCTTTCCGTGGGATCATCACGCTGTGGCCGCAGCCTTCGCATTTGATCCTGATATCCATCCCCATGCGAATGATTTTCCACTCATTGGTGCCGCATGGATGGGGCTTTTTCATTTCCACCACATCATTTAGTGCGAACGTCTTCGCCTCCATGGACGCATACCTCCTTAGTCTCGTTCAACCTGCTTTTGTTTTTTCTGAAGTTCTTCCTGCACATCGTCCTCATCGTTGCGTGAGTACATGACCATGCGTGGAAGAGGGATTTCGATCCCGTTCCGTTCGAAGCACTGTTTGACTTCCTTACGGAGGACCCTGGCGATGTACCAGTGATTCATCGGTGTCGTCTCTGCGACGATCCTCATCATCACATCGGGTGCCCCGAGGGTCTGGATACCGAGAAGCTCCGGAGGATTCACCAGCTCCTCATATTTTTGAGGAAGTGTAAGAAGAAGCTCCTGCAGGACCCGCTCGGCCTTATCGATATTCTCTTCATACGCAATGTTGACGTCCACCACCGCCACGCTATTATGAACGGAGAAGTTGGTGACCTCTGCTACGTTGCCATTCGGGAATATATGTAATTCACCGGTCCAACTTTTTATTTTCGTCGTACGGAGCCCGATTTCCTCCACCGTTCCTTCGGCAGAACCAATTTTCACATAGTCCCCCACAGAGAACTGATCCTCGAAGATGATAAAGAAACCGGTGATGATATCGCGCACGAGATTCTGTGCACCGAACCCGACGGCAAGACCGACGATTCCCGCACCAGCGATCAAGCCTTTCACATCTATTTCGAGCGTCGACAGGATCGTCATGAGTGAGATGAAGTAGATCACATAAGTCAACACGTTTTCCAATAGTTTTAATAACGTGGCTTCTCGACGTTCGGAGAATTTGATCGGCGAACGCGACCTTGCCTTGAAGACGTTGCGAATCGCAGACCGTCCGACACGAAGGGCAATATACGTAATAACCATGATGGCCACGATTTTGAGAGCACCGAGACCGAGTGAAGTCCACAGCTGATTATCTGTTAATGTTGATACGGTTTTGTTAACGGCTTCCTCAATTTTTTTCTCTGTTGCCATGATCTCAGCAGCCCTCCTTTACTAGAAGTACCCTTTATTTTATCAACTTTCCCTCTACATGAATAGATATAACCTCGATCTGAAAAGAAGTTTAAAAATTTTTATCATATGAAAAAACTGCCCCGATTATGTATGAACGACGGCGATTGTCCGTATACTGTTAAAAAGCGGTAAACATGCCTGGACGATAACGAGGAGCAAGGGAGTGGTAGTGATGAATCTGAAACGAGGACTTTTCGACCGCAAGACCGAACCATACAGGGTCTCTTATGAAGATGAAAATGCGGCACTGGATCTTTCCGTCCACCTTTCAGCCATGCTGCCCATCCTCTACCGGACGCGTCCGATCGTCTTCATATGCATCGGTACAGATCGTTCCACGGGTGATTCCCTCGGTCCATTGATCGGTACACTCCTGGAAGATCGGGGTTTAGAGACCTTCCACGTATACGGGACCCTGGATGACCCCATCCACGCCGTCAATCTGGAAGAGAAGATGGCGTATATTCAATCCATTCATAAGAATCCATTCATCATCGGAATCGACGCCTGTTTAGGCCGCCTTAAGAGTGTCGGGGCAATCCAGCTCAGTCACGGGCCGCTTAAACCTGGTGCTGGAGTGAATAAGGAACTTCCTGAAGTCGGCAATATCCACCTGACAGGGATCGTCAACGTGAGCGGATTCATGGAATTCTTCGTACTTCAAAATACCCGCCTCAGCCTCGTGATGCGAATGGCCAAGATCATGGCCGAGTCGATCGCCCTGGCTGCCGAAACCATCGAGCGCAGGAACGCTGTGAGCATTGAAAAGTGGAGGGAAGAACTACAATAGGAGGACGGTCCGGATGCGGACTGTTTTTTTATGGGTATTTTTCGAAACCAACTTTCCGTTCTTTCGTATACACAAGGCAGAAAGGTTGAGACTGAAAAGACCATACTCTTGCTAGTTAAAGTGACGCTAGGGATCCTGTTAGCAGGCTTCATTGGCCACACGATCAAAACGGCTTATTCAAGGGAAAAAGACATGAATGCCAACTGGCTCCTATTCCTATTGGCATTGGAAGCAATCGCCACACCGGCCTACGGATTGTTCTTAACGGTCTGAATAAAAAGAAGCTGGGGCAAAGTGTTTTAGTCATAGTAAAACCCGAGCTTCTTTGCGTAAAATAAGGCAAAATAGTTCGGGTTTATAATTTGCTTCTTGAACATTTGAATGATTTCCAGCGGTTGATTGGAGTGCAAGACGAAGACTCCAGCGGGAAGAGTAGCTGATGTGAGACCCCGCAGGCTTGCCGAGGAGGCTCACGGGCTACCCGCGGAAAGCGTAGTCTTGCACGGAAATCATAAGCGGTATAAAGAACTTATACGAATATTCTTCGTTATTAAATGGACTCTTGTTTGTTTTGTCCTAAGCTCTTCATTACGCTTGATACAGATGAAGGAACGAAACGATCACTCCGACGACTACTATTCCCGGAAGAAGATTAGCCACCCTGATCTTCGTGATTCCGACCAGATTGAGTCCGATGGCAAAGATCATGATACCGCCTGTCGCAGTCATTTCAGTGATGAAGGCATCCATGAGCTCCTGTGGGACAAAGCGGTGGATCTGAGTGGCGAACAACGCGATCGTACCTTGATAGAGGATGACCGGCACAGCTGAGAACATGACGCCGATTCCAAGAGTCGTGGCAAGGATGATAGAAGTGAATCCATCAATGATCGCTTTGGTGAGCAGGACGTTATGGTCTCCCCTGATCCCGCTATCAAGGGCACCGATGACCGCCATGGCCCCGATCACGAAGATCAGGGTCGCTGTGATGAAACCTTGAGAGATGGAGGTATCCCCCTTCGTACCGATTTTCCTTTCAAGCCAATCCCCAAGAGCATTGAGCTTGGAATCAAGATTCATCCACTCTCCAAGGGCCGCACCGACTGCAAGAGAGATGATGACGATAAGGAAGTTTTCACTTTTTAATCCCATCTGCAGTCCAAGAACTGTCACGGCAAGGCCGATTGCCTTCAATACCGTATCCTTCACATTCTCCGGAATGCGGTGAAGAAGTTTACCGAGAAGCGTTCCCAGGATGATACATATTCCGTTGATGATCGTACCGAATAACACCATTTTTCTTTCTCCCATCGCTCTCGACAAAAAAAGAACCGGCTTGAAGGGATTCCCTTCAGAGCCGGACTCCATCAGTCGTGTTGTTGAAGAAGATCGAGGATCCGTTCAAGATCTTCTTTTGAGAAGAACTCAAGCTCAATCTTTCCTTTTTTCTTTGATTGCTTGATCGTAACCGTCGTGCCGAACCGTTCCCTGAGGCGCGTCTCCTGCTCCTCGATGAACACATCCTTGCGTTCTTTTTTCTTCGTTTCACGTGAAACATCGTCGTTCAGTTCCTGTACGAGCTTCTCAAGCTGACGGACATTGAGGGACTCTTTCATGACCCGATTGACAAGTTGTGTCAACCCCTTCTTGTTTTTCAGACCAAGAAGGGCCCGGCCGTGCCCCATCGTGAGCTTTCCGTCTGATATCAGTTCCTGCACGGGCTGAGAGAGCCCAAGAAGACGGATGTGGTTGGCGATATGGGGACGGCTTTTCCCCAACCGCTTTGCCAGTTCCTCCTGCGTGATTCCGAGCTTCTCCATCAGCATCTGATAGGCGGCAGCTTCTTCAATCGGCGTCAAATCCTCACGCTGAAGGTTTTCCAGTACGGCCAGTTCCATCATCTGCTTCTCATCAAGGTCTCGTACGACAACAGGGACCGTCTTCAGATCCGCCGCTTTCGCCGCACGGTAGCGGCGCTCACCCACCACAATCTCATAGCCTTTGATGGATTTCCGAACGATGATCGGCTGGAGGATCCCATGCTCCTGGATGGAGGCCTTCAGCTCCTCGATCGCCTGGGGCTGGAAAATCTTACGGGGCTGATAAGGATTCGGACGGAGATCCTTAAGTTTCACTTCCTGGACCGTTTCCTCTTCTTTATTTGCCGTGAACAGGGCATCAAGTCCCTTTCCCAAACCTTTAGCCACTCATCGCCACCTCCTTCGCAAGTTCTAAGTACACTTCCGCTCCCCTGGACTTGGCATCATAAATGATGATGGGTTCCCCATGGCTCGGTGCTTCGCTCAGTCGGACGTTGCGCGGGATAATGGTACGGTACACTTTATCCTGGAAATATTTCTTCACTTCCTCGATGACTTGGATGCCAAGATTCGTACGGGCATCGAGCATCGTCAAGAGGACACCGTCGATCATCAGATCGTGATTCAAGTGCTTCTGCACAAGACGCACGGTGCTGAGAAGCTGACTAAGACCTTCCAGTGCGTAGTATTCACATTGGACCGGGATGATTACCGCATCCGAAGACGTCAAGGCATTGATGGTCAAAAGCCCCAACGATGGCGGGCAATCGATGACAATATAATCATAATCATCCTTCACTTTTTCCAATGCCTTTTTCAAGCGGACTTCTCTCGAAATGGTCGGAACCAGCTCGATTTCTGCACCTGCAAGAGAAATGGTGGCGGGTACGATATCCAGATTTTCGACCTTCGATTGCTTGATCGTTTCCTTTACGTCCACATCGTCCACGAGAACATCATATATGCATTGCTGCACGTCTCCTTTTTCCACACCGGCACCGCTCGTGGCGTTTCCTTGTGGATCTATGTCGACAAGCAGGACTTTCTTTCCAATATAAGCTAAACAAGCCCCCAGATTGACGCTGGTCGTGGTCTTCCCGACTCCGCCTTTCTGGTTTGTAACGGCTATGATTCTGCCCAAGGTTGTCACCTACCTAGTTTTTTTCACAGTATTCTTCTATTCTAACAAAATTCTCGGAAAATTGTCTGGCAATTTTTATTCTGTCGCAAGTTCATATCGACTTTAATCGTCAAAATCCACAAAAAAAGTGAGAACTGCCTGATTACAGTCTCTCACTCTATGATTCTATTTCTTTTTTGGGATGCGGATGGTGAACTGATAGAATTCCTCATGTTCTTCTTCCTCGGCATCCAGGTTGATCCCGCTGTCGGACACCATATTCAGCGACTGACGGATCGTGTTGACGGCGATCCTCATGTCTTTCGAGAAGGCCTTGCGCTTTGGCTTCGGCTTTTTGTCCGAGGCTTCCTGCATTTTGTTCACACGATCCTCAGTCTGCTTCACATTAAGGTTCTTCTCGACAACCTCTTGAAGAAGCTGGACCTGTTTCTCCGCATTCTTCAAAGGAATGAGTGCACGGGCATGACGCTCGGTGATCTTCTTATCAAGAAGGGCCCCCTGCACCTCTTCGGGGAGCTTGAGGAGACGGAGCTTGTTGGCCACCGTCGACTGTCCTTTCCCCAAACGCTGTGCAAGGGCTTCCTGGGTCAATTCGTGAAGTTCGAGAAGCTTGCCGTACGCGATGGCTTCCTCGATCGGTGACAGCTCTTCGCGTTGAAGGTTCTCGATCAGCGCGACCGAGGCCGTTTCCGTGTCATTCATATTCTTCACGATGGCAGGGACCGTTTCCCAGCCGAGTTTTGACACTGCCCTGAATCGCCGCTCCCCAGCAATGATCTCGAACTGATCTTCGCCGGATTCCCTCACCACGATAGGCTGGATGATGCCGTGTATATGGATCGTCCTCGATAACTCTTCTATTTTATCATCATTAAAAATCGTCCTAGGCTGGAAGCGGTTGGGAACGATCTGAGAGACTGGAATCTTCTTCACTTCATCCCGATCTTCCACTACTGCTGATTCTGTTGATTCTTCCGGCTCTTGCTCCTTTTCACCCAGACCAAAAAAACGAGAGAAAGGATGCTTCATCTTCCTACACCACCTTTAAGAAACTCCCTTTAATACTATTCTCTAAGAAATGACAAGTTCCTGCCTTATTCCCATGACATTTTCCGTAGTACTACGTCAGTTTTCTATTCTAATGGTAATTTATTCGGTGTACCAGGCTTCCTGGGATACTTATTCGGTGTATCTTTCACTTTCTTGATCTGAACGATCGTACGCTCACTGTTTTCTTCAGGAAGGAGGAAAGAATCGACCTGCTCCGTCTTCCCGCCGAGGGTCGTGATGGCTTTCTTGGCTTTATCCATCTCATCGTTCACACTGGCGGCCTTCATGGCGACGAAATATCCGCCCTTTTTGACAAGGGGCAGGCAGAGCTCGCTGAGGACCGACATTCTGGCAACGGCACGCGCCGTGACCATGTCGTATGATTCGCGGTGATCCTTATTCTTCCCGAATGTTTCTGCACGGTCGTGATGGAAGTGTGTGTTCTCAAGTCCCAGCTGATCCGATAGATGATTCAGGAACGTGATGCGTTTGTTCAGCGAATCCACGATGGATACATGCAGATGCGGGAAACAGATTTTGATCGGGATGCTTGGGAACCCGGCCCCTGCACCGACATCGCAGAGGGAAGTGATGGAATTGAAATCAACGTAAAAGGCAGCAGAGATGGAATCGTAGAAGTGTTTGAGGTACACCTCTTCTTTATCCGTGATGGCCGTCAAATTCATCTTTTCATTCCACTCGACCAATAGCTCGTGGTATTTCTCGAATTGTGCCAGCTGTTCAGAGGAAAGGGAAATCCCCTTCTCCTCGAGACCGGCTTGAAATTCATTGATATTCATGCGCAACCCATCCTTTATTGATCACCTGATACTTTTGCAATTTTCCCCTGTTCGATGTAGACGAGAAGGATGGAAACGTCCGCAGGATTGACTCCGGAAATACGGGAAGCCTGAGCAAGGGACAACGGCTGTACTTCAATCAGCTTCTGTCTTGCTTCGGATGCCAGACCGCTGATTTTCGAGTAATCGATGTTTTCAGGGATCCGCTTGTTCTCCATTTTCTTCATCTTGTCGACCTGCTGAAGGGATTTTTCGATATATCCTTCGTATTTCACCTGGATCTCCACCTGTTCTTCCACTTCTGGATCAAGCTCCAATTCATTCGGAACAAGGGATTTCATGTGTGAATAGTTCATCTCCGGACGTTTCAGAAGATCCACTGCCAGGATTCCGTCCTTCAGTTCGCTTCCGCCTGCTTCACGGATCACGGACTGTGTTTCTTCCGTTGGTTTGATACGGGTTGACTTCAGACGTTCTTTTTCTGCTTCGATCAGCTCTTTTTTCGCTGTGAAACGTCCGTAGCGCTCGTCTGAAATGAGTCCGATTCTGTGACCGATATCTGTCAGACGAAGGTCGGCGTTGTCATGACGGAGAAGAAGTCGGTATTCTGCCCTTGAGGTCAATAGACGATACGGTTCGTTCGTACCCTTGGTGACAAGGTCATCGATCAGCACACCGATATAAGCATCGGAACGGCCAAGGATGACTTCCTCTATATCGAGGGAGCGGCATGCGGCATTGATTCCTGCCATCAGCCCTTGTCCTGCTGCTTCTTCATAACCGGATGTTCCATTGATTTGACCCGCTGTATACAGATTCCTGATTTTCTTCGTCTCAAGGGTCGGCCATAGCTGAGTCGGTACGATGGAATCATACTCGATGGCATAGCCCGGACGCATCATTTGGACGTTCTCAAGACCAGGGATCGTGGAAAGGATCTTCTGCTGCACATCTTCCGGCAGGCTTGTTGAAAGTCCTTGAACGTATACTTCCTGCGTATTGCGGCCTTCTGGCTCAAGGAAGATCTGATGGCGCGGCTTATCGTTGAAACGGACGACCTTATCCTCGATGGACGGGCAGTAGCGAGGTCCTGTGCCTTTGATCATGCCGGAATACATCGGCGAGCGATGAAGGTTATCATCGATGAGCTGATGCGTCGTTTCATTCGTGTAGGTAAGCCAGCACGGAAGCTGATCGGTGATGTACTTCGTCGTTTCGTAGCTGAACGCCCTCGGTACATCATCGCCTGGCTGGATTTCCGTCTTGGAGTAATCGATGGTCGAACCGTTCACCCGTGGAGGCGTACCGGTCTTGAATCGCACGGTGTCGAACCCGAGCTCGCGCAGATGATCTGCCAGACGGATCGATGGCTGCTGATTGTTCGGACCGCTTGAATATTTCAACTCGCCGAGGATGATCTCCCCGCGTAGGAAGGTCCCAGTCGTGATGACGACCGTCTTCGCGCGATAGGCGGCACCAGTCATGGTGACGACACCTTTACACTCGCCATCTTCCACGATGAGCTCTTCCACCATGCCTTGCATAAGGGTGATGTTCGGTTCATTCTCGATTGTTTTCTTCATTTCATTTTGGTACGTGAATTTATCGGCTTGGGCACGCAGCGCGCGTACGGCCGGGCCTTTACCTGTGTTCAGCATCCTCATTTGGATGTGGGTCTTATCGATGTTGCGCCCCATTTCACCGCCGAGGGCATCAATTTCCCTAACGACGATCCCTTTTGCCGGTCCGCCGACAGATGGGTTACATGGCATGAAGGCGATCATATCAAGGTTGATGGTGACCATCAGCGTTTTCGCCCCCATGCGGGCGGAAGCAAGTCCAGCTTCCACTCCGGCGTGTCCAGCACCAATGACAATGACATCATACTGTCCTGCGTCATATTGCATGGTGATTTATCCTCCTTAAAGGATCACATGATCCTATATACAAATTTATTTCCCTAGGCAGAATTGTGAGAACAACTGATCGATCAAACTGTCATGGACACTTTCCCCGATGATTTCACCGAGAAGCTCCCATGTTCTTGTCAGATCGATCTGGGCAATGTCGATTGGTATGCCCATTTCTACGTTTTGAATCGCTTCGTTGATGCTTGTCGACGCCTGATGAAGCAGGGCGATATGACGGCTGTTGGAGACATACGTCATATCCCCCGCCTCGATGGACCCATCAAAGAAGAGGGATGAAATGGCTTCCTCGAGCTCATCCACACCTTCTTCCTCGATCAGGGCCGTTGTCACAAGCTTGTGATTGGTAGCAAGTGCTTCTACTTTCTCCAGGTCGATCTTCCTCGGAAGATCCGTCTTGTTCACGATGACAATGACATCCATTCCTTTGACGGCTTCAAACAATTGCTCGTCTTCGAATGTGAGGTCGTCCGCATGATTGAGGACGAGGAGAATGAGATCTGCTTCCTTCAATACCTGTCGTGAACGCTCGACACCGATCCGTTCGACGATATCCTCCGTCTCCCGGATCCCCGCCGTATCAACTAAGCGGAGCGGTACACCCCTGACGTTCACATACTCCTCGATCACATCACGGGTCGTTCCGGGAATATCCGTCACGATCGCCTTGTTCTCGTGGACGAGGCTGTTCAATAAAGAACTCTTGCCGACGTTCGGGCGACCGATGATGACCGTGGACAGCCCTTCACGGAGGATTTTCCCTTGCTCGGACGTCTTGATGAGCTTCTCGATCTCATCCCGCACATAGCTCGATTTCTCCAGGAGCACGCTGTGGGTCATTTCCTCCACGTCATCATACTCCGGATAGTCGATATTCACTTCCACATGGGCGAGCGTCTCCAGGATTTCCTGGCGAAGCTTCTGGATCAGTTTGGATAGGCGTCCTTCCATCTGATTCAACGCCACATTCATGGCACGGTCCGTCTTCGCCCTGATCAAATCCATGACAGCCTCCGCCTGGGACAGATCAATCCGTCCGTTCAGGAAGGCACGTTTGGTGAACTCTCCCGGCTCAGCCAATCTCGCACCGTGCTTCAACACAAGCTGAAGCACCTTGTTCACCGATACAAGACCTCCGTGACAGTTGATTTCAAGGACGTTTTCACGCGTGAAGGTTTTCGGTCCCTTCAGCACGGACACCATGACCTCTTCCACCACCTGCTCTGTCGCGGGATCCACGATATGACCGTAATGGATCGTATGGGAGTCCAGTTCCGTCAGTGGCTTGCCTTTCTTGCCACGGAACACCTGGTCCCCGATCGCAAAGGCGTCATCTCCGCTCAGGCGGACAATGGCAATCGCCCCTTCCCCCATAGGAGTGGAAATCGCCGCAATCGTATCGAATTCCATGCGAGTCACCTCTCTTTCTTCTCTTCTTACATCTATAAAAAAATGGCTGTCTCGTTCTAGCAGCCTCTATCATTAAGCAGTGTTTCCCCAAATTATTAGAATAGCACAAACCGATTTAAACCTAAAGAACGGAAAACTGGCAGATACGTCAAATTATCCACAGCCTCATTCTTTCATCCCTCTCATTTTAACTTATCCACATGTGAATAACAATAAACGGCAAGTGAAATTGGCTGGATTGTCACTTATCCAGAGGGTCGGCGCAAAAAGATTGAGCCCATTCTATTGTGGTTTGGTAAAATATAGGCATAGGGAACCCCACGGATGTTGCCGAGAAAGATCGCATTTTTTTCAGACCACTAAATATCCCTACGGCCGAACCGATATTATAGCCAACCAGGAAAGGAGCAACACATCATGTTCACCTACAAAATCGATCGACGATCTATCATTGAAACTACTTGAACCCCAGGATGCCCAGGCGCTTTTTGAGCTGACCGACAAATCCCGATCCCACTTAAAAGAGTGGCTACCATGGTTGGACTTCACCAACAAGGTGAGCGACACTGAAGAATTCATTGCCGGAACGATGAAAGGCTATGCCAACCGCAGCAGTCTATCCGCTGTCATCCTCTATCATGGTGAAGTCGTCGGCACGGCCGGATTCAATCACATCAACTGGTCCAATAAAACCGCCTATATCGGATATTGGCTCGGCGAAGGCAACCAGGGGAAAGGGATCATGACCCGGGTGGTCAGTACGCTGACGACCTACGCTTTTGAACATTATGCACTGGACAAAGTCGAAATCCGTGCGGCCGTCGGGAATCAAAAAAGCCGGGGAATCCCGGAACGACTCGGCTATATTAAAGAAGGGACCATCCGTCAGGCAGAAAGGCTTTATGACAAATACGTCGATCACGTAGTGTACGGAATTCTTGCAGATGAATGGAAAGAAAAGAGTGAATGATGAGACAGGAAGGCCGCTCGGGTTGTTGACCCGGGCGGTTTTTTTGGCTGATTTGGGCGTTTTGGATGGAAAGGGGTGGCGAAATTTGTCGAAGGGGTTAAAATGGGATGTGGTGGAGACGATTTTTAGGGGTTAGCACCTTTGAACAGGTCGAAAAAAGGGAGATTTCGTCCATTTCTGCTACTTTTTTCGGAAGAGCCGAGGTTTTATTACCGACTTTTTCAAATTTACTATCGACTTTTCGAGTTTTTCTATCAACTTTCGGCTTTTTTCTACCAACTCTCACTTTTTCGCCCGTTTCTACTGCCAACTTTACGGATTTATTTCCAACTTTCAGCCTTTCCAATCAACTTTCCCCGTTTGTTTCCAACTTCCCCTTTTTATGATCAGCCCCCACGTCCACAATCGACTCCCCACAACATGACCGCGCCATCCAATCAAAAAACGACCCCGCCGGGACACCCACTCCAACGAGTGCGTCCCAACTGGGTCGTTTTTTCTTTATTTCGGTGAAATCACAATATATCGATTCGGTTCACGGCCTTCCGAGTGGGTTTCCACATCGGTCTGGTTTACGAGGGCCGCGTGGATCACCTTGCGCTCGTAGGATGGCATGGCCTCGAGGGAAACGGGACGATTGATGCGTAAGGCCTTGTCGGCAAGGCGCTTCGCAAGATTCGATAAGGTTTCCCTGCGGCGGGCCCGGTAATTCTCGGCATCGAGGAGGATCGTGACGAATTGATCAGACGAACGATTCGCCACAAGCTGGGCAAGATGCTGAAGGGCGTTCAAGGTTTGTCCCCGTTTTCCGATCAGGAGAGCCATTTTCTCACCAGAGATATTGAATTCCACTTCTCTTCCGCTGCGCTTCTCTTCAATTGACGCTTCCACGCCCATTTCCTTGGCGACGGCCAACAGGAAGTTCTTCGCTTCTTCCACGGGATCGATTGTTTCCTTCACTGCCACGACGGCAGGTTTCCCTCCGAAAAGGCCGAAAAAGGCTTTCTTCCCTGGATCGATGACCGTGATTTCGGCACGGTCCTTTGTGATGTTCAGTTGAGACAAGGCTGATTCAATGGCTTCATCCACCGTTGGACCTGTCACATTCACTTCTCTCACTTCTTCTTGCCCCCTGATTGGGCAGTGGCCTTGGCCGCTTTGACTTCTCTAATATCAGGACCTTTGATGAAATACGTTTGAGCAATCATGAACAGGTTACCTACCACCCAGTATAGGGAAAGGGCCGCAGGGAAGTTGATGGCGAAAATGATGATCATGACCGGCATGATATAAAGCATCATGGCCATTTGCGGATTTTGATCGGCTGTTCCTGCCATCATCAGCTTCTGCTGGATGAAGGTCGTCAAACCGGCAATCAACGGAAGCGCATAGATCGGATCCGGGCTTCCAAGGTCGAACCATAGGAAATTGTGTTCCTTGATGGCTGCTGTACGGCTGATTGCGTGATAGAAACCGATGAGGATCGGCATCTGGACGATCAGCGGGAAACATCCTGCAAGTGGATTGACGCCGTGTGACTGGAACAACGCCATCGTTTCCTGTTGAAGTTTTTGCTGTGTTTGTGCATCTTTGGAGCTGTATTTCTCACGCAGCTTTTTCATTTCCGGCTGCAGTGCCTGCATCGCTTTAGAATTTTTAGTTTGCTTGATCATTAATGGTAGAATCGCTAAACGGATGATCAATGTGACGATGATAATGGCCAGACCATAGGATCCGAACCCGTCCAATTTCTCTCCGAAGAATGTAATTAATTGTGACAAAGGATAAACAATGTACTCGTTCCAAAAACCGGTACTATCTGAGTTGATTGGCTTATTATATTCTGTACAACCAGATAGAATAGCCATTAGCCCAACAATTGACATCAGGGCTATTATTCTCTTTTTCACCCTCTATTTCCTCCCAACTAATAAGTAATCAAGTGTGATAAAGGATGCGGTTACATCCTATTATGACAAAAGATAGAATCTTTCGTATTGTAACATCTTTTCACAGGTTTGTGCTGAGCAATCCTGTGCAACCCGCAAATAGTTTATGACTTTTTACGAACATTTTTGCCATAAGAACCCCGCTTCAATACTTTCCCTCTATTAAGAACGTGTGTGAGGCTGCTTTTCACCTCATGGAAGTTCATGTCGGCCGCCGGTTTCCTGGCGATGATTAAATAATCGTACTGATCTTTCACTTCTTCCCTTAATTCAAGGAACGACTGGCGCACATACCGTTTGATCCGATTCCGGCATACGGCATTGCCGATTTTCTTGCTCACCGAGATCCCGATCCGGAATGGCTGAGGCTCATCTTTTTTCAAAAAATACAAAACGAACTGCCGATTGGCAAATGACGTTCCTTTTTTGAAGATGTCCTGAAACTCTTCATTCTTTTTCACTCGTTGTTCTTTGCGCATGAATCACACCTAATTTTCTAAATGGTTTTCCCTGCTCAATCTTGCCCAACTGCATGGCCTTTCAATCACATGGATAGAGAAAAAAAGACCACTGAGTCAGTTCAGTGGTCTAAGCAGATAATACTTTTCTTCCTTTGCTACGACGACGAGCTAAAACATTACGGCCGTTTTTAGAACTCATACGTGCGCGGAAACCGTGTACTTTACTTCTTTTACGCTTATTTGGTTGAAACGTTCTTTTCATCTATGACACCTCCCTGAAGGATATCTTTATAAGTTAAAGACATTCTTCACCATTATAAAGATGCCCCCCATCAAAAGTCAACACCGTTCTCATATTATTTTATAGAGGGAGAATGTGGCATCGATTTTTCGCGAAAAAACTTTTGGCGAGTCTCGATGAGATCTTCCTGCCTTACCATTCATTTTCTGCGATCTACATGTAAAAAGCTTCTGCCTTCTCCATCCAGAAAGGAAGATCTTTTTTCCTTCTACAAACACTTTCCACGATCCCTGAAAACGTCTCTGTGGATAGATTTCGACAGCCTTTAAAATTATCCACAACACATATTGACAACTTTTTCACATATTCTTTGCCTGTGGACAAATTTATTCCACAAGGGAAAGGGGTTGTGGATAAAATTATTAAAGCATTGCACCGCTTAGGATATTTTGATATGATTATTGTGTTTTCACTCTTGATAACGTGAATGGCCAAATATGTTTATCCACAATTTGTGGATAGTTTGTGGGTAACTTATTCAGAGGGTTTGTAAAACGTTGTCCACAAGTGGTGGATAATGTCGAAAAACCGAGTTTCTTCCTTATAATATATTTTCTCCACATTCAAAGCGTTGTATTTTTATTAACACTAGCGATTTAGCACTTATACATGTTGTACAGAGGTTATACAAAGAGAGAAAAGGAGGGATCAGGGTTGGAGAATATCGGCGATTTATGGGCAAAAGCCTTAGAAAACATCGAAAAGAAGATCAGCAAGCCAAGTTTTGATACATGGCTCAAATCGACCAAAGCTCATTCGATCCAGGGCGATACACTTGTTATCACTGCACCGAATGAATTTGCCCGCGATTGGCTTGAAGGACGCTACTCGCAGCTCATTTCAGGCGTTCTATATGACATTACCGGCGAAGAGCTGCTGATCAAGTTCATCATTCCTCAGAATCAAGAACCCGAAGAATTCGATATACCGCTTCCGCCAAAGAAGGCATCGAAGGATGATGAGCATCAAGATCTCAACCAGAACATGCTCAATGCGAAATATACATTCGACACTTTTGTCATCGGATCAGGCAATCGCTTTGCCCATGCCGCTTCACTCGCAGTAGCAGAAGCCCCGGCAAAAGCATATAATCCACTCTTTATCTATGGGGGCGTAGGACTGGGAAAAACCCACTTGATGCACGCCATCGGTCACTATGTACTCGAACATAACCCTTCTGCGAAGGTTGTTTATTTATCTTCCGAGAAATTCACGAACGAGTTCATCAATTCCATCAGGGATAATAAAGCCGTCGATTTCCGCAATAAATATCGAAATGTCGACGTGCTTCTCATTGATGATATTCAGTTCCTGGCAGGAAAAGAACAAACGCAGGAAGAGTTCTTCCATACATTCAACACGCTCCATGAAGAAAGCAAACAGATCGTCATCTCCAGCGATCGGCCTCCAAAAGAGATCCCGACGCTTGAAGACAGGCTCCGATCCCGATTCGAATGGGGTCTGATCACGGATATCACACCTCCTGACCTTGAGACCAGGATTGCGATCCTTCGTAAAAAAGCGAAAGCGGAAGGCCTCGATATCCCGAATGAAGCGATGCTGTACATTGCCAATCAGATCGATTCCAATATTCGTGAGCTTGAAGGCGCCTTGATTCGTGTCGTGGCGTATTCATCTCTCATCAATAAAGATATCAATGCGGATCTTGCCGCTGAGGCGTTGAAAGACATCATCCCGAGCTCCAAGCCTCGCGTGATCACCATCCAGGAGATCCAGCGCGTCGTCGGGGAGCATTTCAATGTGAAGCTGGAGGACTTCAAAGCGAAGAAGCGTACGAAGTCCATCGCATTCCCACGGCAGATCGCCATGTACCTTTCCCGTGAAATGACCGACTCTTCCTTACCGAAGATCGGGGAAGAATTTGGCGGACGGGATCATACGACCGTCATCCATGCCCATGAGAAGATCAGTACGCTCCTCGGGGCCGATGCTCTGCTTCAACAGCAGCTGAAAGATATCCGTGAAACGCTGAAAAGCTAATTTTTTCACCCACAGATTAAGTGGGCCATGTGAATAACTTGAACCAGATAGCACACAGTCTGTCCACATGTGGATAGGCTGTGTTTCCGTTCGATTCACATACTTATCCACATATCAACAGGCCCTATTACTATTATTACTACTTTTTTAAATAAAATATTATTATATGTGCGTCCTAAAAAATTATGTGCAAGTGGGAGGAAATTGATCATGAAATTTGTTATCCAGAGGGATAAACTCGTGCAAAGCGTCCAAGATGTTATGAAAGCCGTGACTTCGAGAACAACCATTCCGATTTTGACAGGAATCAAGATCATTGCGACAGAAGATGGTGTTACGTTGACTGGAAGCGACTCTGATATTTCAATCGAATCGTTCATCCCGAATGAAGAAGAAGGAAAAGAGATTGTCGAAATCATGCAGCCTGGGGGAATTGTCCTTCAAGCGAAGTTCTTCAGTGAAATCGTCAAGAAGCTTCCAAGAGATACAGTGGAGATGGAAGTATTAAATCATTTCCAAACGGTGATCCGTTCCGGTCAAGCTGAGTTCAACCTGAATGGTCTTGACCCGGAAGAATATCCTCATCTTCCGCAGATCGAAGAAGGAAACGGGATCAAAGTGTCGACAGACCTTCTGAAGACGATGATCCGCCAGACCGTGTTTGCAGTGTCCACCTCAGAAACACGCCCGATCTTGACAGGTGTAAACTGTCAGGTTGCTGATGGTTCGTTAAGCTGTATTGCAACAGATAGCCACAGGCTCGCCATGAGGAAAGCGCCGATCGAAACGAATCATGATGCATCGTACAATATCGTCATCCCTGGTAAGAGCCTCAACGAATTGAATAAGATCCTTGATGACACGGATGAGCCCGTCGAAATCGTCATCACCGAAAATCAGGTTTTGTTCAAGGCGAAGCATCTGTTGTTCTTCTCAAGGCTGCTTGAGGGCAACTATCCGGATACGACGCGCCTGATCCCGACGGATACGAAAACCGGAATCACCCTCAATACGAAAGAATTTTTGCAGGCCATCGACCGTGCTTCCCTACTTGCAAGGGAAGGAAGGAATAATGTGGTCAAGCTTTCGACTCTTGAAGGCGGCGTGATCGAGATTTCTTCCAACACACCTGAGATCGGAAAGGTCATCGAGCAGGTTCAAAGTCAATCGATCGAGGGAGAAGAGCTTAAGATTTCCTTCAGTGCCAAATACATGATGGACGCCCTGAAAGCCATCGAAGGAACGGAAATCCATGTGAATTTCACAGGAGCCATGAGACCGTTCGTCCTTCGCCCGCTCCATGACGACTCCATCCTTCAACTGATCTTGCCGGTCCGTACGTACTGATCGAAAAGCCAATGCCCATTAAAGGCGTTGGCTTTTTCCTTTTTTAAAACGGTTCCCGCCTTTTTAGTCCGCACCCTCCAGCCTCCATTGTTTCAGCTGGTTGTGACTTGTCCCGGTTTAGAGTAAAATAAACTATTAGAGACTTTACACGGAAAGTAGTGATTCAAAGTGGCACAATCAATCAAGATCGAGACGGAAATCATCACACTCGGACAATTTCTCAAGCTTGCCGAAGTCATCCAATCGGGCGGTATGGCGAAATGGTTCCTGAGTGAGTATGAAGTATATGTGAATGGTGAACAGGATCAACGCAGGGGCAGGAAACTGGCGGTGGGAGACACCGTTGAAATCCCAGAAGTGGGGACGTTTGTTGTTACCGGAGAATAATAAAGGATGTCGTGTCCATGTACATTGAACAATTAGAGCTGAAAAATTACCGGAATTACGAGTCCATCGATGTGACGTTCGAGAATAAAGTGAACGTCATTCTCGGGGAAAACGCCCAGGGAAAAACGAATATCATGGAGTCCATCTACGTTTTGGCCATGGCCAAGTCCCACCGGACATCAAATGACAAAGATTTAATCCGTTGGGATGAGGAATATGCTAAAATAAAAGGTAGGATACAAAAACATAATGGGCCGATACCTTTAGAGCTTGTGCTATCGAAAAAAGGCAAAAAGGCAAAATGTAACCATCTGGAGCAGCAGAAGCTGAGCCAGTACGTGGGAAATATGAATGTGGTTATGTTTGCCCCTGAAGATCTCCACCTCGTAAAAGGGAGTCCTCAGGTGAGACGCCGTTTCATCGATATGGAAATAGGCCAGGTTTCGCCTGTTTATTTGCATGATATCAGTCTTTACCAGAAGATTTTACAGCAGCGGAATCATTATCTGAAACAATTGCAGACAAGGAAGCAGAAGGATCAGACGATGCTTGATGTGTTGACGGAGCAGTTCATCGGAATGGCTGCGAAGATCACGAAGAAGCGGTTTGAGTTTGTTCGTATGCTCGAAAGTTGGGCCAAACCGATTCATTCAGGCATCTCAAGGAATCTTGAAACCCTCGAAATCCTATATAAACCGTCTTTAGAGGTATCAGATGATCAAGAATGGTCGAAAATGGTAGAGATATATGAACGGAAATTCGATCAGATCCGGGAACGTGAAATCGACCGCGGGGTGACCCTGGTGGGACCTCACCGCGATGATCTTCAATTTATCGTGAATGATCGCGATGTCCAGACGTTCGGTTCTCAGGGACAACAAAGGACAACGGCACTGTCGGTGAAGCTTGCGGAAATTGAATTGATCCACTCGGAGATCAAGGAGTACCCGATCCTGCTTCTCGATGACGTTTTGTCCGAACTTGATGATTACCGACAGTCCCACTTGCTCAATACCATACAAGGGAAGGTTCAGACCTTCGTCACCACGACGAACGTCGATGGGATCGACCATCAGACCCTGAATGAAGCAACCACGTTCCACGTGGAAGCCGGTACGATGAAAAGATTGAAATGAGGTGTTACCTTGTACATTCATGTAGGAGAAGATGTCATGGTGCGTACGGATGAAATCATTGCCATTATCGATCGTGACACCGTTCAATTTTCAGAGGAAATACAGCGTCTGCTTAAACAAAAAGATAAAGACCTTTGCAATCTCGCAAAGGGTTCATATAAATCTCTCGTCATCACGTTCAATCAGCTTTATTTATCCCCGCTTGCTTCAAGCACCTTGAAGAAGCGCTCCAAGAAGTACTCAAGTTATGAGAACTTACTATAGAATTCAAAAGCCCTGAAGGTTAGAAAGTGTAGGTGAATCAGTATGGCTATGGACCAGCAGCAAGGTCAATCCTATGATGAAAATCAGATACAGGTTTTAGAAGGGTTAGAGGCCGTCAGAAAAAGACCGGGTATGTATATCGGTTCTACAAGCGGTCGAGGCTTGCACCATCTCGTGTGGGAAATCGTCGATAACAGTATTGATGAAGCACTCGCAGGATACTGTGATCACATCGAGGTCATCATCGAGAAAGACAACAGCATTACCGTCAAAGATAACGGGCGCGGTATCCCGGTGGGAATCCACGAAAAAATGGGACGTCCCGCAGTCGAAGTCATCATGACGGTCCTTCACGCCGGAGGTAAATTCGGCGGCGGCGGATACAAAGTGTCCGGCGGACTTCACGGTGTAGGGGCATCCGTCGTGAACGCCCTGTCCACTGAGCTTGAAATCTATGTGCACCGGGAAGGACACATCCACTATCAGAAATTCGAGAAGGGTGTCCCAAGCTTCGATTTGAAAGTGATCGGTGATACGGATAAGACCGGTACGATCATCCACTTCACACCGGATACCGAGATTTTCACGGAAACGACGGAGTATGACTATGATACCCTCGCAAACCGGATCAGGGAGCTTGCCTTCCTGAACAAGGGGATCCAGATCAGCATTGAAGATAAGCGCGGAGAGGAGCCTCGTCGCAAGGATTTCCACTACGAAGGTGGGATCAAATCCTACGTGGAGCATTTGAACCGCACGAAGGAAGTCATCCACGAAGAGCCGATCTTCATTGAAGGTGAGCGGGATGACATCACCGTTGAAATCGCTATTCAATACAATGATGGATTTGCCAGCAATATTTACTCGTTTGCGAATAACATCCATACCCATGAAGGTGGTACCCACGAATCAGGCTTCAAAACGGCACTGACACGGGTCATCAATGATTACGCAAGAAAAAACAGCGTCTTCAAAGACAGTGATGCCAACCTTTCAGGGGAAGACGTTCGTGAAGGACTCACTGCGATCATCTCCATCAAGCACCCGGATCCACAGTTCGAAGGTCAGACCAAGACGAAGCTCGGAAACTCGGAAGCCCGTCAAATCACGGATACGCTATTCTCCGAGCATCTTGAAACCTTCCTTCTAGAGAACCCGGTCGTCGCGCGTAAGGTTGTGGAAAAAGGACTCATGGCGGCACGTGCACGTATGGCTGCCAAAAAAGCCCGTGAGCTCACTCGTCGTAAGAGTGCACTGGAAGTTTCAAGCCTGCCTGGTAAACTGGCAGACTGTTCGTCCAAGGACCCTAGTATCAGTGAGATCTACGTGGTTGAGGGTGACTCTGCCGGTGGATCTGCGAAACAGGGCCGTGACCGTCACTTCCAGGCCATTCTTCCACTGCGTGGTAAGATCATCAACGTCGAAAAAGCACGCCTTGATAAGATCCTGTCCAACAATGAGATCCGCGCCATTATCACAGCGCTTGGAACAGGAATCGGTGAAGATTTCGATCTATCGAAGGCACGCTATCACAAAGTCGTCATCATGACGGATGCCGATGTCGATGGCGCCCATATCCGGACGCTGCTTCTAACGTTCTTCTACCGTTATATGAGGAAGATCATCGAAGCGGGTTACATCTACATCGCACAGCCGCCGTTGTATAAGGTCCAGCAGGGCAAGAGGATCCAGTACGCTTATAATGACAAAGAACTCGACAGGATCCTCGGGGAAATCTCCCCGACACCGAAACCGGGCATCCAGCGTTACAAAGGTCTTGGTGAGATGAATCCGGAGCAGCTTTGGGAAACAACCATGGATCCGGAATCACGTACGCTTCTCCAAGTCAGCCTTCAGGACGCCATCGAGGCAGACGAAACGTTCGAGATCCTCATGGGTGACAAAGTAGAACCACGTCGGAACTTCATCGAAGAAAACGCCGCCTACGTCAAAAACCTGGATATCTAAAGAAAAGCGGACGGGCTTCGCCCTGGGGCGACAAGCATAAGACGGGTCGGACAGAAAGGCGTTCTGTGCCTTTATGGCCGGCACGGCTTACGACCTCGAGTCCCAAAGCCCGTTAACCTAAACGAAAATTCCCTTAAATGATCAGGATAGACTGAAACTCTATCCTGTCTTTTACATAGTGGACAAGGAAAAATGAGAAAGAATCCATCTTTCTTCAAAAGGAGGTCCCTTTAACTATGGCAGAAACACCACAGTCTAATGTTCAAGAGATTAATATTAGTAATGAGATGCGCTCATCGTTCCTGGATTATGCCATGAGCGTTATCGTCTCCCGTGCCCTACCTGATGTCCGTGACGGCTTGAAGCCTGTTCACCGCAGGATCCTCTATGCGATGAACGACCTCGGTATGACCGCGGATAAAGCCTATAAGAAATCAGCCCGTATCGTCGGGGAAGTCATCGGTAAGTATCACCCGCATGGTGACTCGGCCGTTTACGATACGATGGTGCGTATGGCGCAGGATTTCAACTATCGCTACATGCTCGTAGATGGACACGGGAACTTCGGTTCGGTGGATGGGGACGCTGCGGCGGCCATGCGTTACACAGAAGCCCGTATGTCCAAGATCTCGATGGAGCTGATCCGCGACATCAATAAAGACACGATTGATTATAAAGACAACTATGATGGTACAGAGCGTGAGCCTGAAGTTCTTCCTGCTCGCTTCCCGAACCTTCTTGTGAATGGTTCTTCGGGGATTGCCGTCGGGATGGCCACCAATATCCCTCCTCATAATCTCGGAGAAGTGATCGATGCGATCCTTGCTGTCAGCCGGGATGGGGATATCACAATCCCTGAGCTCATGGAATATGTTCACGGACCTGACTTCCCTACCGCCGGACTGATTGTCGGCCGAAGCGGAATCCGCCGTGCGTACGAAACGGGTAAAGGATCCGTTACCATGAGGGCCCGTGTGGAAATTGAAGAAAAGAGCAATGGAAAAGAGACGATCATCGTCCACGAAATTCCTTATCAGGTCAACAAGGCGCGTCTGATCGAAAAGATTGCCGAGCTTGTGCGCGATAAGCGGATTGAAGGAATCACCGATCTTCGCGATGAATCCGACCGTAACGGGATGAGGATCGTCATAGAGGTTCGTAAGGATGCCAATGCCAACGTGCTTCTTAACAACCTATATAAACAAACGTCCCTGCAAACGAGCTTCGGAATCAACCTCCTTGCTCTTGTAGGTGGACAGCCTAAAGTCTTGAACCTTAAGCAGTGCCTGGTGCATTATCTTGATCACCAGCGTATCGTGATCCGACGCAGGACGGAATTCGAGCTTCGGAAAGCAGAAGCCCGTGCCCACATCCTCGAAGGTTTGCGTATCGCCCTGGATCACATTGATGAAATTATTGCGTTGATTCGTCGGTCACAAACCACTGATATCGCCAAAGAAGGACTCATGGAGAACTTCTCCCTATCCGATAAACAAGCTCAAGCGATCCTGGACATGCGTCTACAGCGTTTGACTGGTCTGGAAAGAGAGAAGATCGAAGATGAATACCAAGAGCTTGTAAAACTCATCAATGAGTTGAAAGAAATCCTTGCTGATGATGAAAAGGTACTTGAGATCATCCGTGAAGAGCTGCTCGAGATCAAAGAACGATTCAACGACAGTCGACGTTCTGAAATCGTCGCTGGTGGAATCGAAAATATCGAAGATGAAGATTTGATCCCTCGTGAAAATATCGTGGTATCCCTTACTCATAATGGATACATCAAACGCCTTCCGGTTTCAACATACCGCAGCCAGAAGCGTGGAGGACGCGGTATTCAGGGAATGGGAACCAACGGAGAGGATTTCGTTGAGAATCTCTTGACCACTTCCACCCACGATACGATCCTCTTCTTCACGAATAAAGGGAAGGCCTATAAGGCGAAGGGATATGAGATTCCTGAGTTCAGCCGAACGGCTAAAGGCCTGCCGATCATCAATCTTCTCGGCGTCGAGAAGGATGAGTGGATCAATGCCATGATCCGTATCGAAGAGTTTGTCGATGATTGGTATCTGTTCTTCACAACGAAGCAGGGGATTTCCAAGCGTACGCCGGTTTCGGACTTCGCCAATATCCGCACGAACGGTCTAATCGCCATCAATCTGAGGGAACAGGATGAACTGATTTCTGTCAGATTGACCGATGGGGACAAGGATATGATCATCGGTACGAAGAATGGTCTGCTTATCCGGTTCCCAGAGACCGATGTCCGGTCCATGGGAAGAACGGCCACAGGTGTCAAAGGGATCAACTTGAGCGACGATGATCACGTCGTCGGAATGGAAATCCTTGAAGAAACCAATGATGTGCTGGTTGTCACCGTTAATGGGTACGGTAAACGTACACCTGCAAGCGAGTACCGCATCCAGACGCGTGGCGGTAAAGGATTGAAAACATTGAACGTGACAGAGCGGAACGGTGAACTCGTTGCTGTGAAAGCCGTAACGGGTGAAGAAGACCTCATGCTCATCACGGCTCAAGGTGTCATGATCCGTATGGACGTCAACGATATCTCTACAACCGGCCGTAAC
>CAVXKK010000003.1:1027500-1047500 GCA_963762295.1 uncultured Bacillaceae bacterium | reverse complement strand
TCCTGAGGAAGGCTCGTCCGCTCAGGGTTAGTCGGGACCTAAGTCGAGGCCGATAGGCGTAGACGATGGACAACAGGTTGATATTCCTGTACCACCTTTCTTCCATTTGAGCAATGGGGGGACGCAGGAGGATAGGGTAAGCGCACTGCTGGATATGTGCGTCTAAGCAGTTAGGCTGATGATGAGGCAAATCCCATCATCGTGAAGGCTGAGCTGTGATAGCGAGCGAATTATAGTAGCGAAGTTCCTGATTCCACACTGCCAAGAAAAGCCTCTAGCGAGGAAGATGGTGCCCGTACCGCAAACCGACACAGGTAGGCGAGGAGAGAATCCTAAGGTGAGCGAGAGAACTCTCGTTAAGGAACTCGGCAAAATGACCCCGTAACTTCGGGAGAAGGGGTGCTCTGGTAGGGTGCAAGCCCGAGAGAGCCGCAGTGAATAGGCCCAGGCGACTGTTTAGCAAAAACACAGGTCTCTGCGAAGCCGTAAGGCGAAGTATAGGGGCTGACGCCTGCCCGGTGCTGGAAGGTTAAGAGGAGTGCTTAGCGCAAGCGAAGGTGCGAATCGAAGCCCCAGTAAACGGCGGCCGTAACTATAACGGTCCTAAGGTAGCGAAATTCCTTGTCGGGTAAGTTCCGACCCGCACGAAAGGCGTAACGATCTGGGCACTGTCTCAACGAGAGACTCGGTGAAATTATAGTACCTGTGAAGATGCAGGTTACCCGCGACAGGACGGAAAGACCCCGTGGAGCTTTACTGTAGCCTGATATTGAATTTTGGCACAGCTTGTACAGGATAGGTAGGAGCCTTGGAAGCCGGAGCGCTAGCTTCGGTGGAGGCGTCGGTGGGATACTACCCTGGCTGTGTTGACATTCTAACCCGCGCCCCTTATCGGGGTGGGAGACAGTGTCAGGTGGGCAGTTTGACTGGGGCGGTCGCCTCCTAAAGAGTAACGGAGGCGCCCAAAGGTTCCCTCAGAATGGTTGGAAATCATTCGCAGAGTGTAAAGGCACAAGGGAGCTTGACTGCGAGACCTACAAGTCGAGCAGGGACGAAAGTCGGGCTTAGTGATCCGGTGGTTCCGCATGGAAGGGCCATCGCTCAACGGATAAAAGCTACCCCGGGGATAACAGGCTTATCTCCCCCAAGAGTCCACATCGACGGGGAGGTTTGGCACCTCGATGTCGGCTCATCGCATCCTGGGGCTGTAGTCGGTCCCAAGGGTTGGGCTGTTCGCCCATTAAAGCGGTACGCGAGCTGGGTTCAGAACGTCGTGAGACAGTTCGGTCCCTATCCGTCGTGGGCGCAGGAAATTTGAGAGGAGCTGTCCTTAGTACGAGAGGACCGGGATGGACGCACCGCTGGTGTACCAGTTGTCTTGCCAAAGGCATCGCTGGGTAGCTATGTGCGGAAGGGATAAGTGCTGAAAGCATCTAAGCATGAAGCCCCCCTCGAGATGAGATTTCCCATCACTTTATGTGAGTAAGATCCCTGAAAGATGATCAGGTAGATAGGTCAGAGGTGGAAGTGTGGCGACACATGGAGCTGACTGATACTAATCGATCGAGGACTTAACCAAAGTAAGACGAAGGAGGCGCCTCGCGCCTCCCGGACTGGACGATACACCGGTAATGATTGACTATCAACCCTTTATCTAGTTTTGAAAGAACAATTCTTTCAATGGAATACCTGTCTGGTGACATTGGCGAAGAGGTCACACCCGTTCCCATGCCGAACACGGAAGTTAAGCTCTTCAGCGCCGATGGTAGTTGGGGGATCTCCCCCTGTGAGAGTAGGACGTCGCCAGGCAATATAGAGAAAGCAGCTCATTTGATGGGTTGCTTTTTTTGTTGTGTTTTTTTAGTTGAGAGCATGAGGAGGATTGGAGAGTGGCGTTTCACTGAGAATGGGGACATGGCAGGCTGTAGAGCTCATGAAGACGAAGGGCGAAAGAGCTATAATAATCTGGGGGAGTTTGTGATCAGTGAAGTGGAAGGGACAGAGGTGATTTCTAAAGATGAGGCTAGTGGGGAGTCGCGCTTATTTGCGACTTTTTTTCGTTTCAAGTGAAGGGGGCAATACGTGCGAACAGGGGGCTTTTATAAGCGATATTTTTCATTCTATTTGCGAAAATCCACTTTTCATTTGCGAAACTGATCATGGGCCGATTTCCTATTTGCGATCCACTCTCTGTACGTGCAAACGGTCGTGTATACTTGCGGAACCCGAATCATACATGCGATTCTACCTCGAATAAAAATTCCGCCCGCCACAACCCAAATAATTCCATAACTTGACGGTCTGTCTCTGTACAAATAGTACGGGATCTGATAGATAAACCGCCCCCATTCATCATCCCGCTTTAATATAACCGCCCTTCCACTACCGACCATAAAAAAACGCGCTAATATCCAAATAACCCCAAAACTTGACGTTCTGTCTGTGTACAAGCCATAAGAAAAATGGTATCAACCCGTTCAACATTTAACATCCGTAAATCCCAAAAACCACCAAAACTTGACGCTTTGTCTGTGTACAAACACAACGGGATCTGTTAAAAGAGCCGACCCCTTCAAAACTCTCACAACTCCACCTCACACCATCTTCAAAATTGCCTTCCGTCCCCTCAATGAGTATGATTAAATTACGTAAATGTGAAAAAGGAGAGATAGTATGATTTCTTCACTATATGATTTGACGGTAAAAAAATCCGATGGCTCCGATGTAGCGCTAGAGGACTATGAAGGCAAGGTGATGCTGATCGTCAATACGGCAAGTAAGTGCGGATTCACACCTCAGTTCAAGGAGCTGCAGGGTCTGTATGAGGAGTATAAAGAGCAGGGTCTGGTTGTTCTTGGGTTCCCGTGCGATCAGTTCATGAATCAGGAGTTTGATGATCAGGATGAAATTCTGGAGTTCTGTCAGGTGAACTATGGGGTGTCATTCCCGATGTTCGCGAAGGTGGATGTGAAGGGGAAGGATGCTCACCCACTATTTAAGTATTTGACGAAGGAGAAGAAGGGGCTTCTTCTATCTGATATCAAGTGGAATTTCACGAAGTTCCTTATTTCAAAAGACGGAGAAGTGTACGATCGTTATTCCCCTCAGACCAATCCGCGGAAAATCGAAGATGATATTGTGAAATTGCTTCAGCAATAGGTGCAAGCAGGAGAGGCTCATTCCCCCTCCTGCTTCATTTTGTTTTCAAGGAGCTCCCCTAATAGGGAAGGGCCTTTTTCAGTTGTGAGGGTGATAAAGGCGAGGATGAATGGGTAGTCTTCGGTTGTCCGGTTTTTCAATAGTTCCATCCACCACTCGGTTTCGTAGCGGGCGATCATGCTGAGATTGTAAAGAATGGCATAGTGAATGAGAACCTCCGGCAGTGAGCTGGCTTCATTTCTGATCGCAGGCAGCGTGAGCTTCCGTTCCTGACGGTTCCACCTGAACGGAAGGGCTTCGTTCCTCAAGGTAGTGGAAAGGGTGTCCTGCCCTTCCCAGTGGATTCCTTCAGGTAAGGATGAGTGATGCTGGCGGAAGGAATCGGAGGTCCAGTGGAAATGGCTCAGCAGATTATCTTCAATGGCCAGCCTTCCCTCGGTAAAAGGAAACATGGTGGTCTTCTTCATGAGGACCGAAAAGGAATCAGCCATCTCCGGAATCTGGTCTAAGAGGTCTTCCATCTTGTATTTTTCCCCTTCCAGATGCTTAAGGTCGAAGTGGAGGGAGGAGAAATGGTTAAAGAGACCGTTCTTCTGGATCTTCACCTCATCGTGAAGGAATCGATACTGCTGTTTCTTCCGTTTCCGCGACGTGATGCCGTGGGCGAGGACGGTGGTGGTCTCGGGGTAGTTCGGGTCTGTTGTGAGCACGACCGCCTTGATGAAATGGATGAAGCCGTAGAAAAGAAGGATGGGCCTGATCGACAGCGGCGAATCTTCTGCCTGTTTGTAATAGATTTCCCCTTGTTCGAGATAATACATGAAGGGGTAGCAATTATCATAGCTTTTGACATCGGATCCGGGCATGGAACGATAGCATCGTCTTAGAAATTTCTGGGTGTAGGAAGCCGATTGGAAATAGTGGAGGGAGTCCCTCCAGTGCCTGATATCATGCAAATGTACAACCTCCGATTAATCTGAATAGTTAAACTAATCCTATAGTTCTTGACAGTATTTTGCCCAATTGATAACCTACTAATAATATTTTCGGATAGGGAGGCCAAAATTATGTGGGAATCTAAATTTGCTAAAGAAGGTTTAACGTTTGATGATGTGCTATTGACACCGGCTCGTTCAGAGGTGTTGCCGAAAGATGTGAATATTTCCGTCGCACTTACGGATACAGTGAAACTGAATGTCCCGATCATCAGTGCCGGTATGGATACGGTCACAGAAGCAGAGATGGCCATCGCCATGGCGCGTCAAGGCGGCCTTGGTGTCATCCACAAGAACATGAGCATCGAACAACAGGCTGAGCAAGTCGATAAGGTAAAACGTTCTGAAAGTGGAGTCATCACCGATCCGTTCTTCCTGACTCCAGACAATCAAGTCTTCGCAGCCGAACACTTGATGGGCAAATATAGAATTTCCGGTGTTCCGATCGTCAACAACGCAGAGGAACAAAAACTGGTTGGGATCCTGACCAACCGCGACCTCCGTTTCATTCAGGATTATTCGATTCTCATCTCTGATGTCATGACGAAAGAAGATCTCGTGACAGCTCCTGTCGGTACGACGCTGGAAGAAGCCGAAAAAATCCTTCAGCAGCACAAAATTGAAAAGCTCCCACTCATCGATGGAGAAGGTACGTTGAAAGGCCTTATCACCATCAAAGATATCGAGAAAGTCATTGAATTCCCGAACTCAGCCAAAGACCAACAAGGACGCCTTCTCGTTGGGGCAGCAGTAGGGATTTCAAAAGATACCATGGTACGCGTCGAGCACCTTGTGAAAGCCGCAGTCGATATCATCGTCATCGATACAGCTCACGGTCACTCTGCTGGCGTCCTTTCCATCGTAAGCGATATCCGCAATGCCTATCCGACATTGAATATCGTTGCCGGTAACGTAGCTACAGCTGAAGGAACAAGAGATCTGATCGAAGCCGGAGCCGATGTGGTGAAGGTGGGAATCGGACCGGGCTCCATCTGTACGACCCGTGTCGTAGCTGGTGTCGGTGTACCACAGATCACAGCCATTTATGACTGTGCGACGGAAGCACGCAAGCACGGTAAAGCCATCATCGCCGATGGTGGAATCAAGTACTCGGGAGACGTTGTCAAAGCATTGGCATCCGGTGGACATGCTGTTATGCTCGGAAGCCTCCTTGCAGGTACAACAGAAAGCCCTGGGGAAACTGAAATCTTCCAAGGCCGTCGCTTCAAAGTATACAGAGGTATGGGTTCTGTTAGCTCCATGGAAAAAGGGTCTAAAGATCGTTACTTCCAAGAAGAAGCGAAGAAATTCGTTCCAGAAGGCATCGAAGGCCGTCTTCCTTACAAAGGGCCTCTTGCCGATACATTGTATCAATTGATCGGTGGGCTTCGTTCAGGAATGGGCTACTGCGGCACAAAGGATCTTCATGATCTCCGGGAGCATGCACAGTTCACACGCATGACCGGCGCTGGCCTCCGCGAGAGCCATCCACATGATGTTCAAATCACGAAAGAAGCACCTAACTATTCATTATCTTAATATAATTTTTTCCTGCCGGCCGCACCGGCGGGATCCGCATCATAATGAAAAGCTGGCTATCTTAGCCAGCTTTTTTTTATTATTGGAAATAATATGTATCCAAGGGCTTGCATCCCCCGACCTAACTGAAAACTAGTAATATTCTCTATCTATTCGAACCATTTCAACTATGTTAAAATAACGAAGGTGTACATAAAATCTTGGAGGGCTAATAGTGAAAAGAAGTTGGATTCAAAAATCTGTTGTTTGTATGATGGTATTAATGTTGGCGATGGGCCTTGTCCAAAAGCCTGCCAGTGCAGCCCAAGGCGATCTGGATGTTAAAGCGAAGGCAGCAATTCTGGTAGAAGCGAGTACGGGCAAAATTCTCTATGAAAAGAACGCAGACAATGCACAAGGCATTGCAAGTATGACAAAAATGATGACAGAATATCTGTTGCTAGAAGCTATTCAAGACGGAAAAGTGAAATGGGATCAAACATACGAAGTACCAATGAATATTTCAAAAATGTCCCATAATACAGGGCTCAGCAATGTTTCCCTCGAAGTGGGCAGAAGCTACACGGTGAAAGAACTCTATGAAGCCATGGCGATCTATTCAGCCAATGCGGCGACCATGGGGATTGCGGAAACCATTGCAGGATCAGAAGCGAAATTCGTCGAAATGATGAATGCAAAAGCCAAAGAACTGGGCTTAGAACATTATAAATTTGTAAACTCTACAGGTCTCAATAATGCAGACCTATCTCAATATTTTGATTCAGTCGTAGGCGACCCGGACGAAGAAAATGTCATGTCAGCAAAAGATATGGCCACTCTTGCCTATCGTCTCCTTAAGGATCACCCTGAAATATTGGAAACATCAAGTATTCCCAAGAAAGTGTTCGATAAAGGTGGAGACCCCACCAATATGTCAAACTGGAACTGGATGCTTCCAGGACTTATTCGTGAATACGAAGGAATGGACGGGTTGAAAACCGGTACAACGGATTTCGCCGGTGCCAACTTCACAGGAACGGCTGAGCGCGACGGCATCCGATTCATCTCGGTTGTAATGGACGTGAATGTTCCTTCCGGTGAAAATTCCTATGATGCACGCTTCAACGAAACACGTAAACTTCTTGATTACGCCTTCAACAATTACACATTGGAAGAAGTCTTCCCTGCCAATTATGAAATTAAAGGGCACAAGACGATGGCTGTTGTAAAAGGAAAAGAAAAGAACGTTAAGATCCACACGAAAGACCCGCTTCAAATGGTATTGAAGAGCGATGCGGATAAGAAATTCAAGCCTCAATTCGAGGTGGATAAGAAAAAATTGAATGAAGACGGTGAACTGCAAGCCCCTGTTAAAAAAGGAGAAACCATCGGCTATGTCACAGTAAAATCTGATGACGGTCTCGGGTATCTCACGGATAAGGGCGGCAGTTCAAAAGCAGCTGTTGTAACGGCAGATGGCGTAGAAAAAGCAAACTGGTTCATCCTCTCCATGAGAGCGGTTGGCGGCTTCTTCAGCGACATCTGGGGCTCTGTGACTTCTACGGTCAAGGGCTGGTTCTGATTCTTGCTATGCTAAACATCAGGTTTTTACGGAAGCCTGATGTTTTTTTATAAAAATTGGCAGGGTGATCTTGGGCCGATATGCCGGCTAGCTACCTTGACAGAAGTGTGAATTTATTGTTTATTAAGCAGTAGAGCAACAATATTCAATCCGATGGGTATAGTCCGATTTCTTCATTTCATGCGGGACATCCCTGGAAAACACAAGGGGGCTACATACATGAGAACTGGTACAGATCGAGTTAAACGAGGAATGGCAGAAATGCAAAAAGGCGGCGTCATCATGGACGTTGTCAATGCAGAACAAGCGAAGATTGCAGAAGAGGCTGGAGCCGTTGCCGTCATGGCATTGGAGCGAGTGCCTGCAGATATCCGTGCAGCCGGCGGAGTTGCCCGTATGGCTGATCCGCGCATCGTGGAAGAAGTCATGGGGGCTGTTTCGATCCCGGTCATGGCAAAAGCGCGTATCGGTCACATCGTAGAAGCGAAAGTACTGGAATCAATGGGTGTTGACTACATCGATGAGAGTGAAGTACTGACTCCAGCTGATGAAGAATACCATTTGAATAAGCGTGACTACACGGTTCCTTTCGTATGTGGTTGCCGTGATCTTGGGGAAGCCGCACGACGCATCGGCGAAGGGGCATCCATGCTTCGCACAAAGGGTGAGCCGGGAACAGGCAACATCGTCGAAGCCGTCCGCCATATCCGTAAAGTGAACGCACAGGTACGCAAGCTTGTCTCCATGAATGAAGATGAAATCATGACGGAAGCCAAACTCCTTGGTGCACCGTTCGAACTACTGCTTGAAATCAAAGAAAACGGGCGTCTTCCAGTCGTGAACTTCGCAGCAGGCGGTGTAGCGACTCCAGCCGATGCTGCCCTTATGATGGAACTAGGAGCAGACGGAGTATTCGTTGGGTCGGGGATCTTCAAGTCCGAGAACCCTGAGAAATTCGCTAAAGCCATCGTGGAAGCGACGACTCACTACCAGGACTACAAGCTGATTGCCGATCTTTCCAAAGAGCTTGGAGTGGCCATGAAAGGCGTCGAAATTGCATCGATCCTTCCAGAAAACCGCATGCAGGACCGCGGGTGGTAATCAGCCATGACGAAGATAGGTGTACTCGGCCTTCAGGGGGCAGTGAGGGAACACATCCGGTCGATTGAAGCATCGGGTGCTGAGGCCCTGGTCATCAAAAGAGTAGAGCAGCTTGAGGAAGTGGACGGGCTCATCATGCCTGGAGGAGAAAGTACGACGATGAGGAGACTCATCGACCGCTACGGCTTTATGGAGCCGTTGAGGGAATTTGCTTCTGCCGGTAAGCCGATGTTCGGAACGTGTGCAGGACTGATCCTGCTGGCGAAGAAGCTTGTCGGATACGATGCGCCTCATCTTGGCGTCATGGACGTCACGGTAGAGCGTAATTCCTTCGGGCGTCAGAAGGAAAGCTTCGAAGCCGACCTGACGATCAGCCATGTGGGGGAAGCATTCAATGCGGTCTTCATCAGGGCTCCCCATATCGTTGAGGCCGGGGAAGAAGTGGAGATCCTGGCAGAGCATGATGGACGGATCGTCCTAGCCCGCCACGGTCAGTTCCTGGGATGTTCATTCCATCCGGAACTGACCGATGACCATCGCCTCACGCAGTATTTCGTGAAGATGGTAGAAGAGAGTCTTGAAAAGTCATTGGCATAATCCACTTGCAAATCGGAAATCATTGTAGTAGATTATGTTATAACCAATACACATTTAAATCGATGACAGGAGCTAGTAGTAAGGGAAGCTTGATCAAGAGAGTCGGTGGCTGGTGCGAACCGATACAAGGCCTTTATGAATCCATCCTCGAGTGAAGTACTGAATGAAGTAAGTATTTTCGGTGATTCCGTTACCATCTCTAAGAGGAAGGCAGTCATCTGTCTTCAATTAGGGTGGCAACGCGGAAACCTCCGTCCCTTTTACCAGGGATGGGGGTTTTTTATCGTTTTTGGGCGTGTCATTTTAAAGGAGGAAGAGCTATGTTGGACATTAAGTATTTGAGAAACAATCTGGAAGATGTGAAAGCGCGTCTTCAACACAGGGGAGAAGACCTTGAAGACTTCGGTAAATTCGAAGAGCTTGATAAGCGCAGAAGGGAACTCCTTGTTGAAACGGAAGACCTGAAGAGCAAGCGGAACGACGTTTCCCAACAAATTGCGAAATTGAAAAAAGAAAAGCAGGATGCACAGGACCTCATCGTGGAAATGCGTGAAGTCGGTGCACAGGTCAAGACCCTCGACGATGAATTAAGAGGAGTGGAGGAAGAACTTGATCGCATCCTTATGGCGATCCCGAATATTCCTCATGAGTCTGTGCCAGTGGGTGAAACGGAAGATGACAACGTAGAAGCACGAACATGGGGCGAGATCAGAGCGTTCGATTTTGAAGCGAAGCCTCATTGGGATGTCGCGACAGGGCTTGATATCCTTGACTTTGAACGGGCTGCAAAAGTAACCGGAAGCCGCTTTGTTTTCTACAAAGGCATGGGCGCGCGTCTCGAACGTGCGTTGATCAACTTCATGATGGACCTTCACATGGATGAGCATGGCTACACGGAAATGCTTCCGCCATACCTCGTGAACCGTGCGAGCATGACGGGTACCGGTCAGCTTCCGAAATTCGAAGAGGATGCATTTCGCATCGAAAGCGAAGATTACTTCCTCGTACCGACGGCTGAGGTTCCAGTGACGAACTATCACCGTGATGAAATCATCAAAGGGGACGAACTTCCACTGAGCTATGTGGCATACAGCGCCAACTTCCGTTCTGAAGCAGGTTCTGCCGGACGCGACACGCGCGGTCTCATTCGTCAGCATCAGTTCAACAAAGTCGAGCTGGTTCGTTTCGTCAAGCCGGAGGATTCTTATGATGAACTCGAGAAACTGACAGGTCATGCAGAGAAAGTGCTTCAGCTCCTTGGTCTTCCATACCGCGTTCTCTCTATGTGTACAGCGGACCTGGGCTTCACGGCAGCGAAGAAATACGATCTTGAAGTATGGATTCCAAGCTACGGCACGTACCGTGAAATCTCTTCTTGCAGTAACTTTGAAGGATTCCAGGCACGTCGTGCAAACATCCGCTTCAGAAGGGAAACGAATGCGAAACCTGAACATCTTCACACGCTGAACGGTTCTGGACTTGCCATCGGACGTACCGTGGCGGCAATCCTTGAGAACTATCAGCAGGAAGACGGTACGGTCATCGTTCCTGAAGTTCTTCGTCCATATATGGGTGGACTGGAAGTCATCAAAGGATAAGAGCAAAAAGGTGCTACGGCTGCGGACTAGACAGCTGTAGCACCTTTTTAAAAAAAATGAAAGATGTTCTTGACTCCGAATTTTAAGCGTGGTATTATAATTCTTGTCGATACGGAGGAATACCCAAGTCCGGCTGAAGGGATCGGTCTTGAAAACCGACAGGGGTGTCAAAGCCCGCGGGGGTTCGAATCCCCCTTCCTCCTCCATTGATTTTAATATTAACCGATGCGCATAAACATTGGAGATAGAGACTGCTGCTTCTTATGAAGTAGCAGTCTTTTTTTATTAGTTATTTGAGGTTTTCGATGTCTTCTCTCAGCTCTGGATTGTACTTGCTTTCAAGTAACCCATTCTCTGCGATATGCCGCTTTGCTTCCTCATCCCCAAGCTCGAAGATCTTCCCGAAGATCTGTCTCATGGATTCGTCATAGAGCTCATTCTCAGGTGAATTATAATCCTTTCGGAGTGGGAACTGTGCCTGTTTCATGGTGGACCTTGCATCCGCCTCATTTTGCTCAAACATAAGTTTCAGTTCTTCCACTTCCCCTTGAGTGGCAAGGATCCGGAAGCTCGGGCTGTGATTCTGCACAGTTTCAGGGGTCACGTCCCCGCTATTGATGTCTACATAATACGTCATTTTTTCCTCCATCTTCATCCTCCTCTGATGTGTATCCTTTAGTCATGTATACCTCCGTACGGATGAACGTAAACGATTTCTTTTCCATTATTTGAAACCTCCAGGGTGTAAAATCGTATGGATTAGTAAGAAAGGCGTGGTGTGCATGGGTGGAAATCGACCGAGACTCTCGATACCGAAGACAACCAGGGAGAAGCTGTGGGACCTGGTGGGTGCAGGCAGTTTTGCGGGGATGATCGGTTTGATCGTCATGACCTGGAAGTCGCTTCCTGATCAGGTACCGGCCCATTATAGTCTGACGGAAATCACACGGTGGGGATCGAAGTATGAGCTTTTCATTCTCCCGGCGATCGGATTCGTGCTGGGACTGTCCATGCATCTGTTGGAGAAGTTCCCGGAGGTTCATAATTACCCGGAAAGGCTGAATGAATCCAATGCAAGGGCATTTTATCTGAACAGCCGGCAGATGTTGAATGTGATGAAGAATAGCTTTGTGCTGGTATTTGCACTGGGGGCATTTGAGACGGTAGCGATCGCCATGGGCTGGGTAAAGGGGATGTTCGAATGGTTCCTCCCCGTCGTATTGATTGGTATGATAGCTCCGATTGTGGAAGCCATACTGAAGCGGAGGAAAATCACATAAAAAAGCCGGTCATATGACCGGCTCCAGATTATCCGTTGACGATGGTGCGTTCTGCCAACAGCTTGATGGCGTGCATCTGTCCGAGATGCTGACTTTCATGGCTGAGGGAGAGGTGGGCAAGTTCGCCGAATGTCTTAAGACCGTGGAACGGCTGTTCAAGGGGCTGGGCGAGATGCTCGTCCGATAGCTCATTGATGCGTAGGAGCTGGTCTTGCAGCTGAGAAGAAAGCTCCTCGACAGAAGGGACATCGCCGCTCCAGTCTGCCGGCTTCGAACCGTAGCCAAATAGTTCTGCATAGCGTGCAGGAAGTACGTTTCCAAGACTGTCAAAACCGAACAAGAATTGTTCAGTGACAGTAAGAACATGTCCGATATGCCAGTGGATCGTATTGTTCAATCCTTCCGGCTGCACGTCGATGACGTCTGCCTTCAGGTCTTTGATTTCATTGAGGAGCTGGGCTCTGGTCAGCTGGAACTGACCGTATAGTGATTGATTCATGATGATTTCTCCTTTCGTCTACCGTGTCTACTGTATCAGAAAATCCTTTTAATCAGTAAGTGATACGCTTTGAACAACAAAACCGCCTGGAAAGCTCCAGGCGGTTTTCGTATGCCATCTTAGTTCTTCAACATCCGTGTCTGTTCGATGAAATAGGCGATGCGCTCGATGATCGGTTCAATGGAACCGGCATCCTTCACAAGATCATATTCTCTGATGTCAAGGCGCAGGACCGGACAGGCATTGAAGTTGTTGATCCAGTTTTCATAGCGTTCGTGCATTTCTTCCCAATACTCGACTGGTGTTTCCTGCTCCATCGGACGACCGCGCTCGCGGATCCGGTCGATGATATGATCGAGGGATCCTTCCAGATAGATGAGAAGATCAGGATGCGGGAAGTAAGGCGTCATGACCATGGCGTCGAAGAGACTAGTGTACGTTTCATAGTCGGTATCGCTCATCGTACCCTTTTCATGATGCATTTTCGCGAAGATGCCCGTGTCTTCGTAAATGGAACGGTCTTGGATGAAGCCGCCCCCGTATTCGAAAATCCTCTTTTGCTCTTTGAAGCGTTCGGCGAGGAAGTACACTTGAAGGTGGAAGCTCCAGCTCTTGAAATCTTTATAGAACTTGTCCAGATAAGGATTCGTATCGACTTTTTCAAATGACGTCCTGAATCCCAATGCTTCTGCAAGTCCGTTGGTCATCGTGGATTTTCCGACCCCGACGGTTCCTGCAATGGTGATGACGGCATTATTCGGTATGCCATATTTAGTTCGAAGATTCATGGTGGTGGACTCCTTCTTTAAGTGTAGTCTCAAGCTGCTTCAGGATTAGCTCCAAGTCATCCTGCCGCTGAACGAAATCGATCTCATCGCCGTTAAAGCGAAGGACAGGGATATCGGGATGCTTTTCCTCGAATGCTTCCATATATTCATCATAATCCAGTGACAGCTGTTTCAAATAGAGCGGGCTGATCTTCTTCTCGAAGTCCCGTCCGCGTTTTTCGATCCTGCTGAGGAGCGTATCGAGACCGGCATTCAAGTAAATGATCACATTCGGTCTCGGCATATCCGCCGTCAGGATGTCATAGATCTTCAAGTATTTATCAAATTGCTGCGCGTCCTTCAATGTCCGCTTCGCAAACACAATATTCTTCAGGATATGGTAATCGGCCACAACGGATTTCTCCTGTGACAGGTAATGCTTTTCGATATCTTCAAGCTGTTTATATCGATTGCATAAGAAAAACATCTCCGTTTGAAAGCTCCACTCCTCGATATCATCATAAAACTTGTCCAGGAATGGATTTTCATCAACGATCTCCCTGAGCAGATGGAATTGAAAATGCTCGGATATCGCCTTGGCAAGAGAGGTCTTTCCTACACCAATCGGACCTTCGACGGTTATGAACGGAATCGGCCCCATTACGTGTGTCCTCCTCAAAATATGACGGTATTTTTCGACAGGATTTATTGTATCATAATCGCCTGAAAGAGTGTTCAGCTTATTTTGCATAAACTTTTCCAGAAAAAACGGATGCCCCCTGGGCACCCGTCCTTATCGCTTGGTGATGTCGAACCGATCGTAGAGAAGGAGCCAATTCTGCGGGAAGGAAAGACCGAGCTTCCAGTAGCTCATTCCCCTTAGCTTCAATTCCTTCAGCAGATCGAATTTCGCATTGATGCTCCTGGCATCTTCAAACCAGACTTCATGATCGGTACCATCGGTTGCTTTGTATTTAAAGAAAGGAGCCTGGGCCTTTTCATCATATTGGATCCGTACATTGTTCTTTGCGGCAAGCTGGATTGCCTGCTGGGGACTGAGAGCTTTGGCTGTGGTCCCCGGCTTGAACGGAAGGGTCCAATCATATCCGTACAGGTTCTGCCCCATGAGAATCTTGCTTGAAGGCATCTCCGAAACGGCATACTCAAGCACATCCCTCACCGGACCGATGGGGGATACCGCCATGGCCGGGCCGCCGCTGTACCCCCACTCATACGTCATGATCACGACGAAATCAACGATTTGTCCCTGGGTTTTATAATCATGGGCTTCATACCATTTCCCTTTTTGGTCGGCACTCGTCTTCGGGGCGAGGGCCGTGGAGAGAAGCCAGCCTTCCTGGTTGAAACGGGCCTTTGCTTTTCGGAGGAATTGGTTGTAGGCATCCCGGTCCTGAGGGCGAAGGTATTCAAAGTCGAAATGGATATCCCGGAATCCATATTTCTTAGCCGTCTTGACGACGTTATCGAGGAAGGTGTCCTGGATGGCCTGGTCGTTCAGGAGGATGCGTCCGAGCTCGTCACTGAAGGCACCTTCTTCCTGGTTGGTGATGGCCATCATCATGACGTTGTTATTATTCTTGCCGGTCTGGATCAGATTCCCGAGGGGAGGCTCCTTCAGCGTGCCGTCCCTTTTTGCCTGGAAGCTGAACGGTGCAAGATAGGTCAGGTAAGGAGCGGCTTCCTTTGCGCTTTCCTCGAGATTCGGTGCGACTTCTTTTCCATACGGTTCAACATACGCATTGAACTCTCCCTTGGTCTTCGGACGGGGCGGGATATAGAGACGATATCCGACCTGGAGCTGCTGATTCGGTGTGATGCCGTTTGCCTTGGCTATCTCCTGATAGGAAATGCCGGTTTTCTGAGAGACAAGCCATAAGCTGTCCCCGGGCTGTATATAATAGAAACTCCCGATGATCGGGATGACCAGGGCCTGACCGACGACGAGATTATTCGGATTCGGCAGCTCATTGGCCTCCACGATATCTTTAACGGTTGTACCGTAAGCCTGGGCGATGCCAGACAGGGATTGATTCGGCTGTACAACATGGATCTGCATGCTTTCCCCTCCCATTTGTGTATCCGCTATAGGGATTCTATGAGGGGAGGAAGGAAGTTATGATGGGCCAAATAGATTTTCTGTAGGGGCAACGGTGGCTTTCAGGACATTCTCCATCATCGTGAGGGCATAGCGATTATCTTCTTCGCTCACCGAGGCAATGGCATCCGATGGGACGATCAGCTTGAACTCCCTCATATAGGCATCATTTGCCGTGAATAGTACACAAATGTTGCCTGCAATGCCCGTAAGGATAAGCGTTTTGACCGAGAGCTGATGAAGCAGGGTATTCAGGGCGGTCCCGTAGAAGGCGGAATGCTTCGGTTTAATGAGGAAAAAATCATCATCCCCCGGTTTCAGGGGCGTCATGATGGCATCGCTTCTCTCGTTATGACATGTTTGATAGATCTTCTGGTAGTCGGCCTTCCATAGCTTATAGTGGTCATTGATGTAGATGACCGGGATTCCATTCTCCCTGCAGTGATCACGGATCTTCAATAGAGGGGGAACAATGGTGCGCGTGTGGTCGGCAAGGGTCTCGCCATATGTGAAATCGAAGGGATTCAGCACGTCGATGATCAGGAGGGCAGTGTCATTTGTGTTCATTTCATCATCACCTTTCTTCTTTTAGTCTGTATGAACGGAAGGATTTTATGAGCAGTGTCGGACATCCCCTTTCCATACACCGTCCATTTTTAGTACAATGAAGCCATTACGTGATCAGGAGCATACGATTATGACAAGAGACGAACGGTTTATGATAGAAGCCCTCAAAGAGGCGGAAAAAGCGGCTGCCATCCAAGAGGTGCCCATCGGTGCGGTGGTGGTCCTTGGAGATGAAATCATCGGGAGGGGGCATAATCTGCGGGAGACGACCCAGAATGCCGTCACCCATGCAGAAATGCTTGCCATCCAGGAAGCGTGTGAGCGTATAGGGACGTGGAGACTGGAAGGGGCCGAGCTGTATGTGACATTGGAGCCCTGTCCGATGTGTTCGGGAGCCATCATCCTCTCCAGGGTGGAAAAGGTGATCTATGGAGCGAAGGATCCGAAGGCGGGCTGTGCCGGAACCCTCATGAACCTGCTCGATGATGAACGGTTCAATCATCAATGTGTGGTGGTGCCGGGTGTGATGGAACAGGAGTGCGGAGGAATGCTTTCTTCTTTCTTCAAGGATTTAAGGGCAAGGAAGAAAGCAGAGAGGAAATTCAAATAATTTACATCACCCATCCGTTGCTTTTTACCTTGAATGCTAGTATACTTAATCTTGCGTCGCTCTTTTGCGCCGCAACTGAATAGTGGTATCAATTTTGCCGTGCTAGGTGGGAAGGTAGCGGTGTCCTGTACTCGCAATCCGCTCTAGCGAGACTGAATTCCTTTCTGAGGCTTGCACTCTGTAGGGTCTGCCTTAAGCAAGTGGTGTCGACGTCTGGGTCCTGCGCAATGGAAATCCATGAACCATGTCAGGTCCGGAAGGAAGCAGCATTAAGTGGAAGCTTCCATGTGCCGCGGGGCTGCCTGGGCTGAGCTAACTACTTAAGTAACGCCTATGGATGCTTGTCGAGGAAAGGTGCACGGCAGTTATTTACATATACAACAACTCATCCCGGAACGGATGGGTTTTTTGTTTATTAAGGACCGGATGGTTTTTGGTCCGGGATTCCTTTGTAAAACCATTTCAAACTCGTTATAATAGACAGGATAGAATATACATAAGAGGGGGGAGTATCTTGGCATATCAAGCATTATATCGTGTGTGGCGACCGCAATCGTTCATTGATGTCGTCGGGCAGCAGCATGTGACGAAAACGTTGCAGAATGCTCTCCTTCAACAGAAGATCTCCCATGCCTACCTCTTCTCCGGACCGCGTGGAACAGGAAAAACGAGTGCTGCCAAGATTTTGGCAAAAGCCGTCAACTGTGAACGATCTCCCGTAGCGGAGCCTTGCAATGAATGCGATGCCTGCAAAGGGATTACCGATGGATCCATCCCCGATGTGATCGAAATCGATGCCGCGTCCAATAATGGCGTGGAAGAAATCAGGGATATCCGCGACAAGGTGAAGTATTCACCGAACGTCGTCGACTATAAAGTTTACATCATCGATGAAGTCCATATGCTGTCGATCGGTGCCTTCAACGCCCTGTTGAAGACGCTGGAGGAACCACCGAAGCATGTCATCTTCATCCTTGCCACCACCGAGCCCCATAAAATCCCGCTTACGATCATCTCGAGATGTCAGCGCTTCGACTTCAGAAGGATCACGGCAAAGGATATCGTGGGCAGGATGAGTCACATCGCCACGGAGTCCGGTGTCCAGTATGAAGAGAACGCCATGAACATCATCGCCCGCGCAGCGGAAGGCGGTATGCGTGATGCCTTAAGTCTCCTCGATCAGGCCATTTCATTCAGCCAGGACCTGGTGACGGTTGATGACGCCCTTACGGTGACGGGTGCTGTCTCCCAGGATTACCTGAACCGCCTCGGCAGGGCCATCATGGAGCGTGATGTCGCGACGGCCCTCGGTGCCCTTGAGGAACTTCTTTTCCAAGGGAAGGATCCGGCCCGCTTCGCAGAAGACTTCATTCTGTACTTCCGGGATATGCTCCTTCACCAAACGGCCCCGAACCTTGAGGAATCACTCGAGCGGGTGATGCTCGACGATGAATTCAAGGAACTCGCAGGGCAGATCGAGCCGCATCAGATCTATCAGTATATCGACGTACTGAACCAGGCGGGGCAGGAGATGAAATTCACCAACCATGCCCGTATCTATCTGGAAGTCTCCATTGTGAAGCTCTGTCAGATGGATGCGCCTAAAACATCGGGCTCTCCTGAAGTGGAGGAGATGATGAAGAAGATCGGCAAGTTGGAAAGAGAACTCGAACAGCTTAAGCAAAACGGTGTGGCGATCCAAGGGGAAGCAAGTGCCCCTCAAGCGGCCAAGAAACCGGTCAGGGCCAAAAAAGGGTTCCGTGTTCCTGCAGGACAGATCCAAGAAGTGCTGAAGTCAGCCACGAAAGAAGACCTGAACAAAATCAAGAGCCGGTGGGGGGATATGGTCGAAACCCTCAATCAGCGCCAGATGCGATCACAATCCGCCCTTCTCAATGATGCGGAACCGGTGGCGGCAACAAGCGGCTCGTTTGTGTTAAAATTCAAGTATGATATCCACTGTCAGATGGCCATGGAAAACCATGCATTCACCTCTGCCATTTCTTCGATCCTTGAAGAACTGACCGGCAGCAGCTACGCAGCCATAGGGGTGCCGGAAGACCAGTGGACAGCCATACGGGAAGATTTCATCCGTCACTCTAAATCGAGTGATCAGGAAGGTCCCGACAAAGAAGAAGACAGCCTGCTGACCGAAGCGGAAAAATTGGTCGGACCCGATTTAATGGAAGTCAATGATTGATTCATTCAAAACATTTTATGGAGGTAATGAACATGCGTGGAATGGGTAATATGCAAAATATGATGAAGCAAATGCAAAAAATGCAGAAGAAGATGGCCGAAGCACAGGAAGAACTCGGCGAAAAGCAAATTGAAGGAACAGCAGGCGGTGGTATGGTCACTGTCATCGTTTCAGGACACAAGCAAGTCCTTGACGTGAAAATCAATGAAGAAGTCGTAGATCCTGAAGATATCGATATGCTGCAAGATCTTGTTCTTGCTGCGACGAACGACGCCCTTAAAAAGGCAGAAGAATTAACGAACTCCACGATGGGTCAATTCACAAAAGGAATGAACCTGCCGGGCATGTTCTAGGAGGCTAACCGATGCACTATCCTGAGCCTATATCAAAGCTGATCGACAGCTTTATGAAATTGCCGGGGATCGGGCCGAAAACTGCGGCCCGTCTGGCTTTTTTTGTTCTTAGTATGAAAGAAGACACCGTGCTCGATTTTGCGAAAGCACTCGTGAATGCGAAGCGGAACCTCAGCTACTGCTCCGTCTGCGGTCATATCACCGACCAAGATCCCTGCTATATCTGTGAGGATCAGCGGAGGGACAGAAGCATCCTATGTGTCGTCCAGGATCCGAAGGACGTCATCGCCATGGAGAAGATGAGAGAGTACAACGGCCTTTATCATGTACTTCACGGAGCCATTTCCCCAATGGACGGGATCGGACCGGAAGATATCAATGTGCCGGACCTGATCAAGCGTCTACAAGACGATGTCATCCAGGAAGTCATCCTTGCCACGAATCCCAACATCGAAGGGGAAGCGACGGCCATGTACATTTCAAGGCTGGTCAAACCTTCAGGTATCCGTATTACCCGGATTGCACATGGACTCCCGGTCGGTGGAGATCTGGAGTATGCGGATGAAGTCACCCTATCCAAAGCCCTCGAGGGAAGAAGAGACGTCTAGAAGGAGTGGATCCCATTGTTTTTCAGAAAGAAAGGCAAGCTGAAAAAAGAGTATGACCAATCCTTATTGAACGTTCTGGATGAAATGAAGGAACAGTGGAACCGACAGCAGTCCATCGATGAAATGAGTGTCGACTACAGCCTGGGTGCCCAATGTCATACGAAAATCGCAGAAGCGAAATATTTTTTCCTGTTCAAGGAAGCGAAACATCGAAACATCGTCATAAAAAGGTAGACAACCTTCATATCCTTTCTATAACAGGACGATTCGTTCTTTAGAAAGGAGATAAGGTATGAGCCCTGTCATCGTTATTGCAGCCATCAGTGGATTGATCATCCTCCTGCTTGCCACGGGAGTTCCAATCAAGCCGCTGCGATTTGTGGGACAAGTCGCCATTAAAGTGATGATCGGCGCATTGTTTCTGTTTTTCTTGAATGCGTTCGGAAGTAA
>CAVXKK010000003.1:0-1022500 GCA_963762295.1 uncultured Bacillaceae bacterium | reverse complement strand
CGGGGCTAAACGTATCACCGAAGCTGTGGATTGACACCGTATGGTGTCAGTGGTAGGAGAGCGTTCTAAGGACTGCGAAGCTAGACCGTAAGGACTGGTGGAGTGCTTAGAAGTGAGAATGCCGGTATGAGTAGCGAAAGATGGGTGAGAATCCCATCCACCGAATGCCTAAGGTTTCCTGAGGAAGGCTCGTCCGCTCAGGGTTAGTCGGGACCTAAGTCGAGGCCGATAGGCGTAGACGATGGACAACAGGTTGATATTCCTGTACCACCTTTCTTCCATTTGAGCAATGGGGGGACGCAGGAGGATAGGGTAAGCGCACTGCTGGATATGTGCGTCTAAGCAGTTAGGCTGATGATGAGGCAAATCCCATCATCGTGAAGGCTGAGCTGTGATAGCGAGCGAATTATAGTAGCGAAGTTCCTGATTCCACACTGCCAAGAAAAGCCTCTAGCGAGGAAGATGGTGCCCGTACCGCAAACCGACACAGGTAGGCGAGGAGAGAATCCTAAGGTGAGCGAGAGAACTCTCGTTAAGGAACTCGGCAAAATGACCCCGTAACTTCGGGAGAAGGGGTGCTCTGGTAGGGTGCAAGCCCGAGAGAGCCGCAGTGAATAGGCCCAGGCGACTGTTTAGCAAAAACACAGGTCTCTGCGAAGCCGTAAGGCGAAGTATAGGGGCTGACGCCTGCCCGGTGCTGGAAGGTTAAGAGGAGTGCTTAGCGCAAGCGAAGGTGCGAATCGAAGCCCCAGTAAACGGCGGCCGTAACTATAACGGTCCTAAGGTAGCGAAATTCCTTGTCGGGTAAGTTCCGACCCGCACGAAAGGCGTAACGATCTGGGCACTGTCTCAACGAGAGACTCGGTGAAATTATAGTACCTGTGAAGATGCAGGTTACCCGCGACAGGACGGAAAGACCCCGTGGAGCTTTACTGTAGCCTGATATTGAATTTTGGCACAGCTTGTACAGGATAGGTAGGAGCCTTGGAAGCCGGAGCGCTAGCTTCGGTGGAGGCGTCGGTGGGATACTACCCTGGCTGTGTTGACATTCTAACCCGCGCCCCTTATCGGGGTGGGAGACAGTGTCAGGTGGGCAGTTTGACTGGGGCGGTCGCCTCCTAAAGAGTAACGGAGGCGCCCAAAGGTTCCCTCAGAATGGTTGGAAATCATTCGCAGAGTGTAAAGGCACAAGGGAGCTTGACTGCGAGACCTACAAGTCGAGCAGGGACGAAAGTCGGGCTTAGTGATCCGGTGGTTCCGCATGGAAGGGCCATCGCTCAACGGATAAAAGCTACCCCGGGGATAACAGGCTTATCTCCCCCAAGAGTCCACATCGACGGGGAGGTTTGGCACCTCGATGTCGGCTCATCGCATCCTGGGGCTGTAGTCGGTCCCAAGGGTTGGGCTGTTCGCCCATTAAAGCGGTACGCGAGCTGGGTTCAGAACGTCGTGAGACAGTTCGGTCCCTATCCGTCGTGGGCGCAGGAAATTTGAGAGGAGCTGTCCTTAGTACGAGAGGACCGGGATGGACGCACCGCTGGTGTACCAGTTGTCTTGCCAAAGGCATCGCTGGGTAGCTATGTGCGGAAGGGATAAGTGCTGAAAGCATCTAAGCATGAAGCCCCCCTCGAGATGAGATTTCCCATCACTTTATGTGAGTAAGATCCCTGAAAGATGATCAGGTAGATAGGTCAGAGGTGGAAGTGTGGCGACACATGGAGCTGACTGATACTAATCGATCGAGGACTTAACCAAAGTAAGACGAAGGAGGCGCTTCGCGCCTCCCGGACTGGACGATACGCCGGTAATGATTGACTATCAACCCTTTATCTAGTTTTGAAAGAACAATTCTTTCAATGGAATACCTGTCTGGTGACATTGGCGAAGAGGTCACACCCGTTCCCATGCCGAACACGGAAGTTAAGCTCTTCAGCGCCGATGGTAGTTGGGGGATCTCCCCCTGTGAGAGTAGGACGTCGCCAGGCAATATAGAGAAAGCAGCTCATTTGATGAGTTGCTTTTTTTGTTGTGTTTTTTAGTGGTGAGGGGATGAGGTGGACGGTGAGGATCTATTCAGAAAGGAAACGTGCAGACAAAAGGAAGAGCGAAAAGCTTTAATGACCTGGGGGAGTTTGCGATCAGCGAAGTGGAAGGGACAGAGGTGTTTTCTAAAGATGAGGCTAGTGGGGAGTCGCGCTTATTTGCGACTTTTTTTCGTTTCAAGCGAAGGGGGCATGATACGTGCGAACAGGGGGCTTTTATAAGCGATACTTTTCCGAATAATGGTTATAGTTTTGTGCATGACACCATTCGACATTCCTCGCAACGCCTTATGCCCAATTTGAACACTTAAGTACCCATCGATCCACTCCAGGCGCGAAAATGCCTGCGACATCCAACCATTTACTTGCGATATTTCTCGTCCTATTTGCGAAAGTCGACTTTTTATCTGCGAAACCAATCATGGCCCGTTTCCCTTTTTGAGATCCATTCCCTGTACGTACAATCGGCCGTGTTTACTTGCGGAATCCAAATCGCACCTGCGATTCCAGACCGAATTAGAGTTCCGCCTGAAGCCACCTAAATAATATTATTGGTTGTCCTTCACTGATCAGAAAAACCCTCATTATTATCCAAAAAACCCCATAACTTGACGCTCTGTCTATGTACAAGCATAGCGGAATCTGATAAAGAGACAGGCTCCCCCTCATCACCACGCATTAACCCGAATCTACAGAGTATATAACCAACCTTCCACCACTGATCAATAAAAAATCTCATCAATATCCAAATAACCCCAAAACTTGACGTTCTGTCTGTGTACAATCCAAAAGAAAAATGGTAGTAACCCGTTCAACATTTAACAACCGTAAATCCCAAAAACCACCAAAACTTGACGCTTTGTCTGTGTACAAACACAACAGGATCTGGTAAAGAGACCGCCCTCATTCTTCACCGCTCATTAAAAAAATCTAAAGAGTAAAACCAACCTTCTTCCACTGTTCAACAAAAAACCACATTAATATCTAAATACTTCCAAAACTTGACGTTCTGTCTGTGTTCATTTCATAAGAAATATGGTAAAGCTAAATCAAATAAATCCTCTCTAAATTCCAAAAAAAACCACAACTTGACGCTTTGTCCCTGTACAAACATTAAGGAATATGATAATTCTCTTCTCCTCAGAACGCCCAACTTTTTTCAGCCTGTGAACACAGACCAAGCCGGTGATACATAAGATGGAAGTACACCGTGATAATTCAGTTAGTTGAAAAGTTGATAATTGCGTATACAATTCGGCGGTTGGTGGCAGAATAGATGTATGGAGGAGGAGAGCCCTATGAGTAATGTGAATGCGAAGGCGGTTGGTGAATGCTGCATTGTTTGCAGTGAGGAGAAGCGGATCGGCATCCATCTGTATACATCGTTTATATGCTATGAGTGCGAGCGTGAGATGGTGGAGACGGAGACGAGTGATCCTCTTTATAAGCTGTTCGTGCAAAGGTTGAAGAAAGTGAATACTCCAGAAATCTATTCATAGCCGATTTGGTTATGATTTTTTTTTGCCCGGGAACCTCAGGAAGAATAAGCCTGAGCGTAATGGCACCGGGATATGATACGATAGATGGATAGAGTGTTGGAAGGGTTAGTGGAAGATGAACGATGATCAAAAAAAGATGCCGCTTGTACAGGCAATCAATCAACATAGTAAAAACGATCCGATTTCGTTTCATGTACCGGGTCATAAAAATGGCATCCTTACGGGTGAGTCCGCCCATAACGGGGATTTGACGGAACTCACGGGTCTGGATGATCTTCACGATGCCGAGGGGCCGATTGCGGAGGCGCAGGCGTTGCTTTCGGATTTGTATGGCAGCACGTCGAGTTACTTTCTTGTGAATGGCAGTACATCAGGAAATATGGCAGCCATCCTGGCTACTTGTACGGCAGGGGACTATGTACTCGTCCAGAGGAATTGTCATAAGTCGGTATGGAATGGGATCATGCTTGCCGGTGCTGTTCCGGTCCTGCTCGAACCAGAGTGGGAGGGAAAGGGGCAATCCGTTCTGGGTGTCTCTTTAGATACGGTCAAGGAGGCACTTGAGGCGTTTCCAGGTGCCAAAGCCTGTGTGCTGACCTATCCCACCTATTATGGGTTTACCTATCCCATTGACGGGATCATAGGGGAACTTCACGCGAGGGGGATTCCCTGTATCGTGGATGAAGCGCATGGCGCGCATTTACAGGCAAGCGATGAGTTTCCCGAGTCGGCACTTGCTCTTGGCGCGGATATCGTCATCCAATCGGCTCATAAGATGCTGCCTGCCATGACGATGGGTTCTTATTTACATATCAAGGGTTCTAGGGTGGATGAGCACCGGTTGAAGGAATATCTGTCCATGCTTCAGTCGAGCAGTCCTTCCTACCCTATTATGGCATCCCTCGATTATGCCCGGTCTTATCTTGGGACGATGAAACCGTCCGATGTGGCGAAGGGGTTGGCGGATATCTCCTGGTTCATCTCGGAACTGGACAGGCTTCATCCTGGACTGAAGGTGATTAGGGCCGATGATCCTCTTAAGGTTCTTGTCAGATTTACCGGATGGTCCGGTTATCGCCTTCAGAAAAAGCTGGAGGAGATAGGCGTTTTTGCAGAGCTTGCCGACCCTAGGCAGGTGTTGCTCATTTTTCCACTGATGAAGGAATCCGTTGACTTTCCTTATGGGGAGGCCCTGGAAAGGATCAGAAATATGCTTGAAGGGGAAGCGGACGTGGAGGAAAGGGAAGAGACGTTCATTCCACCGGCATCCAGCCGATCCTACAGTCTCTTGTCCATGGATTGGAAGGAAATGAAGGATCGGGAGGAAGAGGCGGTGTCTCTTCAATCGGCTGCAGGCCGCATTTCTTCCCAGATGGTCATCCCGTATCCTCCGGGCATCCCCCTGCTCCTGAAAGGGGAACCTGTCACGGATGATGTGATTGTCCGGCTGAAAGAGTATGTGGATGTGGGTGCAGCCATTCAGGGGCATCACGAACTGAAAGAAAAAAAGATATATGTTTTCAAGGAATTGGAGGAACAATCATGATGAATGGTAGCTTCATAACGGTTGAAGGGCCTGAAGGGGCCGGGAAGTCGACCGTATTGGCCGTGCTGGCAAAACGATTGGAAGAAGATGACGTACCTGTTGTCATTACCAGGGAGCCTGGTGGCATCAAGATTGCCGAACAGATACGGGAAGTCATTTTACATACGGAGAATACAGAGATGGATGAGCGAACGGAAGCTTTGCTTTATGCCGCTGCAAGAAGGCAGCATCTCGTCGAGAAGGTGCTGCCTGCACTTCGGGAAGGGAAAGTGGTCCTGTGTGACCGCTTCATTGACAGCTCTCTTGCTTATCAAGGGAAGGCTCGGGGAATCGGGATGGATGCCATCGAAGAGATCAATGCTTTTGCCATTGAAGATCATATGCCTGACCTTACTCTTTACTTTGATATTGAGCCCGAAGAAGGGTTGAACCGGATCAATCAGCATAAAGGGAGAGAGGTCAATCGGCTCGATCTTGAATCGGTCGGATTCCACCATAAGGTACGGGAGGGGTATTTGGAACTCGTGAATAAATATCCAAACCGCATACAAGTGGTCGATGCAAGCCGGAGTGTGACAGCCGTATCCGACGCGGCGTACGAAATCGTGAAGGGCTTTTTACAGAAACGGACTGTGTAAGAAAGTCGCGTTCAGTGCTATAATAGTAGGAAGTATATGGATGATTGAATGAGAGGATGATTCAGATGAAATTGATTATGGCTGTAGTTCAGGATAAGGATAGCAATAAATTATCAAATGCTCTGCGGGATCATAATTTTCGTTCGACAAAATTGGCAAGCACCGGTGGTTTCCTGAAATCAGGAAATACCACATTCATCATCGGAACGGAAGATATCAGGGTAGATAAAGCCCTTCAAGTAATCAAGGATAACTGTCAGTCCAGGGAACAGATGGTGGCCCCGGTCTCACCGATGGGTGGAAACGCCGATTCATACGTTCCTTATCCAATCGAGGTCCAAGTCGGCGGAGCGACGGTCTTTGTTATGCCGGTTGAGCAATTCCATCAGTTCTAAAAAGGACGTGTAGGGATGAAGATTAATCAGGACCTGCGGTTACCCGTCGATAAGTTGCCGAAAGATCAGCGCCAGGCGGGATCGGCGCAAGCCCGCTTTGGTCAGTTGGTACAGCAACATGATCAGAAGCTGCATATGGAGCAGTTGAATCAACTGCTGTCGACCATCGGAAACGCCGGCTCCCGTTTAGGGAGAAGCCGGTCCTTCCGGGATCTGGCCAAATATAAGACGCTAGTGAAAAAGTTCCTCAAGGAAGCGGTGGACTACGGGGTGGAGCTACAGGAATCCCACACGTGGAATCAGTTTGGCGAAGGCAGGAAGCTGCGCCTCGTCGAGACCATCGACCAGCACCTGATCGATCTTGCCGAAGCGGTGATGGATCAGGAGAGGCCGTCCATTGATATCCTGGATAAAATCGGGGAAATTAAAGGATTGCTCATCAATCTATACAGGTAAGAGAGTGATTAGGAAATGATGATGGAAGAATTACAACCATTCCAGCCCGTCGTTCTTCAAATGCTTCAGAACAGCATCTTGAAGGACCGGGTGGCCCATGCCTATCTGTTCGAAGGGGAAAAGGGGACAAGAAAAAAGGAAATGAGCCTGCTGTTTGCCAAGGCGCTCCTTTGTGAGCGGAAAGTGGACGGACTTCCCTGTGGAGAGTGCTCCAACTGCAGACGGATCGATAATGGGAACCATCCCGATCTTCATTTACTGGAACCGGATGGCCTTTCCATAAAAAAGGAACAGATCAAAGCACTTCAGGAGGAATTCTCCAAAACCGGAGTGGAGTCCAAGAAAAAGGTATACATCATTGTGCATTCGGATAAAATGACTGCCAATGCAGCCAATTCCCTTCTGAAGTTCCTCGAAGAGCCCCTTGCTGATACGACGGCGATCCTCGTCACGGAAAACGTGCACCGCATCCTGCCGACCATTCTGTCAAGATGCCAGGTTGTATCCTTCAAGCCCCTTCCGAAAGAGCAGCTTGTCAAACAGTTGCTGGAAGAAGGAATCGAACCCCAATTCGCATCACTGGCCGCGAATTTGACCAATCATTATGAGGAAGCTGTAGAATTATGTCGCAATGAGTGGTTTGCACAAGCAAGAATAATAGTGTTAAAATTATATGAAGTCCTTCAGAAAAGTCCCTTCCAAGCGATGGTGAAAGTCCAGGAGGATTTTGTACAGCACTTCAAAGAGAAAGATCAAGTCGATCGCGCACTGGATCTTTTACTTCTGATATATAAAGACTTACTCCATATTCAGCTGGGAAAAGTCGAACAGCTTGTATACCCGGACCAAAAGGAAAACTGGAAATCCAACGCACTTCATGTATCGACCAACCGTCTTTCTACTAATATGACGGCCATACTTGAAGCCAAACGCAAGTTGAACGCCAATATGAATTCGCAGCTGCTAGTAGAACAGCTTATGCTAAAACTGCAGGGGTGATGGTCCTTTGTACGATGTTGTAGGAGTACGCTTTAAAAAAGCGGGGAAAATCTATTATTTCGATCCAGGTCAGCTTGACGTCCATAAGAATTGTTATGTGATCGTGGAGACCGTACGTGGGGTCGAATTTGGTAAAGTAGTCGTTGAACGTAAGTCAGTGGGTGAGAATGACGTGGTACTTCCCCTTAAAAAAGTCATTCGGATCGCCGATCAAAAAGATCGGTTGATTGTGGACGAGAATAAGTCGTCCGCAGAGGAAGCCTATAATGTCTGCTGTGATAAGATCAATCAGCATCGTCTGGATATGAAGCTGGTTGACGTGGAATATACATTCGACCGCAATAAGGTCATTTTCTACTTCACGGCGGACGGACGCGTGGATTTCCGGGAGCTGGTCAAAGACCTGGCTTCCATTTTCCGTACGCGCATCGAACTTCGTCAGATTGGCGTTCGTGACGAAGCGAAGATGCTCGGTGGGATCGGTCCTTGTGGCCGTATGCTATGTTGCTCGACGTTCCTGGGTGATTTTGAACCTGTATCCATCAAGATGGCGAAGGATCAAAATCTATCCCTCAATCCTACGAAGATCTCAGGATTGTGCGGACGCCTGATGTGCTGCCTTAAGTACGAGAATGATGAATACGAGGCGGCCAAGGAAGAACTTCCTGATATGGGGGCTGTGATCAAGACACCTCATGGAAAAGGCAAAGTGGTTGGTCTTAATATTCTTGAGCGTATCCTTCAAGTGGAGATCAAGGAGGAAGAACGCGTTCTTGAATTCACATTAGATGAAATTATGAATGAGAGTGCCGTATCAGTCCAAGCCACAGAGTAACGGGGTGTAGCATTGTGGATAAGAAAGAATTCTTTGATTCAGTCAGTAATATGGAACAACAAATTGATCATTTACATCGTCAATTGGGTGAGCTCAAGGAGTTCCTGGCTGAGATGGTGGAGGAGAATCATTCTTTGAAGCTTGAGAATGAACATTTACGCCGCAGGCTGGAGCAAACGGAGGCCTCATCCGCAGCGGCTGCCGGAGAAGCGCAAGCGATGGAGCGAGTAGGAGAAGGGGAGAAGGCAATGGATATCGGGGAAGGGTACGATAACCTTGCCCGCCTGTATCAGGAAGGCTTCCACATCTGCAATATCCATTTCGGCAGTCCGCGCAAGGATGAAGATTGTCTGTTCTGCCTTTCCTTTTTAAATAAAAAATAGGCAGAAAGAGAACGAAGGACTGATTCCTAACCGGATTGGTCCTTTTTCTTGATGTAAAACAGGAGGAACGCATGCTTGAACTAAAAGATGATGAACGTTTGGATTACCTATTGGCAGAAGAGATGAGGATCATCCAGAGTCCCTCGGTGTTTTCATTTTCCCTGGATGCCGTCCTCCTTGCCCACTTCACCTATCTTCCGCTGCAAAGGGGGAAGATCGTCGACCTCTGTTCGGGGAACGGGATCATTCCTCTTCTGATGGGAGCGAGGACGAAGGTTCCCATCACGGGAGTGGAGATTCAGGAAAGGCTACATGATATGGCGACGAGGAGCATCCGGTACAATAAGCTCGATGATCAGATCGAGATGAAGCTCGGGGACGTGAAAGAGATAAGTGGTCTTCTTCACCACTCTCATTATGATGTCGTCACATGTAACCCCCCGTATTTCGATACCCCGGCAGAGGACAAACGGAATGAGAACGAGCACTTCGCGATTGCGAGGCACGAGATCCTCTGTACGCTCGAAGACACGATAGAGGCTGCCGCCTTTTTGTTGAAGCAGCGTGGGAAAGCCGCCTTTGTCCATAGACCGGGACGGTTGCTGGATATCCTTTCTCTGATGAGGAAGCATAGACTTGAGCCGAAGCGGTTGAGATTCGTCTATCCGAAGGCCGGACGTGAAGCCAATACGATCTTGGTGGAGGGCATCAAGGACGGCAAGCCCGACTTGAAGATCCTGCCGCCATTATATGTATACGATGAACATGGAGAGTACACCCAAGAAGTGAGGGAGATGCTCTTCGGGAAGGGAGGCAACAAGAATGAACCAACAGAAAAGCTTTGAAGATAGCGGGGCTGGGAGCCTGTACCTCGTTCCGACTCCCATCGGGAACCTGGAAGACATGACGTTCAGGGCAATCAGGATGATGAAGGAAGCGACGGTCATCGCCGCCGAGGATACGCGGAATACGAAGAAGCTCTGCAATTATTTCGAAATCCAGACCCCGATCGTCAGCTACCATGAACATAATAAAGAAGCAAGCGGTCCAAAGCTGATCGAACGGATGAAAGATGGGGAGACCGTAGCCCTTGTAAGTGATGCGGGCATGCCGTCGATCTCAGATCCCGGGTTTGAGCTTGTACAGCTGGCAATCGAAGAGGGAGTGGCTGTCATTCCGCTTCCGGGTGCCAATGCTGCCTTGACCGCTCTTATCGCTTCCGGACTCGTACCGCAGCCGTTTTACTTCTATGGCTTCCTGCACCGCGGAAAGAAAGATAAGCGGAACGAACTGGAGGAACTGAAGCAGATCGAAAGCACGTTCATCCTTTATGAATCCCCTCACCGGTTAAAGGAAACCCTCAAGGAGCTTCATGCTTCTCTCGGTAACCGCCAAATCGTGGTCTGCCGTGAGCTCACGAAGAAGTTCGAGGAATTCATTAGGGGCTCCCTTGAAGAAGTGATGGAATGGGCACAGGACGGAGAAGTACGTGGAGAGTTCTGTCTGTTGATCGAAGGTCGTCCTCCAGGTGAAAAGGTTGCAGAGGAAGAATGGTGGACATCCCTTCCAGTGAAGGAGCATGTCGAGCATTATATGGAGAAGGAAGGTACATCTTCAAAGGATGCCATCAAGAAAGTGTCGTTGGAGCGCTCCCTTCCGAAGCGTGATGTGTATCAAGCGTACCATGTAGAATAGCGGGCATTAAGAAAAGGACTGGCCAAGGGCCAGTCCTTTTTTATAACGACAATTATTTTGTAGTAAGAGCGTTTTGGATTTCTTTAAGAAGGATATCCGCACCTTCGCGGCTAAGGATGAGTTTACCATCAGCTAGTTTGATGTTGTCATCAGATACTTCACCAGTGATTTGGCAAGTCATGCTTGGTTTGTATTTCTTAAGGATGATTCTTTCGTCATCAACGTAGATCTCAAGAGCGTCTTTCTCTGCAATGCCTAGTGTACGACGCAATTCGATAGGAATAACCACACGACCAAGTTCATCAACTTTTCTTACAATACCTGTAGATTTCATAGTGAATCTCCTCCATTAAATAGAAATGAATGTATATCTCTCTGTAGTTCGTCAATATTCGACAAATTTCTTTTACTGCTATTATCATACCAACGATTTGGTAACACGTCAACAAATTAATCTGTAAAAAATTACGAATTTATGGATATTCAAATGTTGTTATAACAACATTATCGGAACCTTGTAAAAAAATGTATTACCAATTAAACATTATTGTAATAAGTGTAACGAATCAGAATATTGTCGAATTTCATTTGAGGACAGCTATTATTCGACTTATTTCGACATGAACCAGCCTTTGATTCGACATCGTTTGAGGGGATTCCGCTATAGTTGCAGAAACCAGCATTTTTAGGTATATTTTGATGAGATAAGCGGTTAAGATGGTAAGAAAGAAAATGGAATTACATAACAATTATACCACTGTAGACCTTTCGGCTGGAATGGGCTATTTGTGGGGGTCGTTTTTATCTAGGAAAAAGGTTTTTTCGGAATCAGATCGGTGAAATCCCTGAGAGATGCGGGATGGCTGATTTGTGACAGAAATGAAAACATTGCTTTAGATGAAGAGGTTCATCGGGCATTAGGATAACGAGGAGGAATTATGTTGGAAGAGAAATTGAATACCTTCTATTTAACAACACCGATTTACTATCCAAGTGGAAATCTTCATATTGGACATGCGTATACGACCGTGGCGGGGGATGCCATGGCCCGATACAAACGGATGCGCGGCTTCGATGTGATGTATTTGACGGGAACGGATGAGCACGGACAAAAGATCCAGCGCAAAGCGGAAGAAAAGGGGATTACGCCCCAAGCCTATGTGGATGAAATCGTCAGCGGCATCAAGGACCTTTGGGGTAAACTCGATATCTCTTACGATGACTTCATCCGTACGACGGAAACCCGTCATAAGGAAATCGTCGAGAAGATCTTTACCCGTCTGTTGGAACAAGGGGATATCTACCTTGATCAATACGAAGGCTGGTACTGTACGCCGTGTGAATCGTTCTTCACGGAAAGACAGCTGGTGGATGGGAACTGCCCTGACTGTGGCCGTCCTGTTGAAAAAGTAAAGGAAGAATCCTACTTCTTCAAAATGAGCAAATACGTGGATCGTCTTCTTGCTTATTATGAAGAGAATCCGGAATTCATCCAACCCGAATCCAGGAAGAATGAGATGGTCAATAACTTCATTAAGCCGGGCCTTGAAGACCTTGCTGTTTCCCGTACGACCTTCGATTGGGGAGTAAAGGTGCCAGGTGATCCGAAGCATGTCATCTATGTATGGATCGATGCCCTTTCAAATTACATCACCGCCCTTGGATACGGAACGGAAAACGATCAGAAGTACCAAAAATACTGGCCTGCAGATGTTCATCTCGTCGGAAAGGAAATTGTCCGTTTCCACACCATTTACTGGCCGATCATGCTCATGGCACTCGAGCTGCCGCTGCCGAAAAAAGTCTTTGCCCATGGCTGGTTGCTCATGAAGGACGGAAAGATGTCCAAGTCAAAAGGGAATGTCGTGGATCCCGTGACACTCATCGATCGTTATGGACTGGACTCCCTCCGCTACTATCTTCTAAGGGAAGTACCGTTCGGTTCAGATGGCGTCTTCACACCTGAAGGATTCGTGGAGCGCATCAATTTCGATCTTGCCAATGATCTCGGAAATCTCTTGAATCGTACCGTAGCCATGATCAATAAATACTTTGACGGCGTCATCCCGAGCTATGCAGGCCCACGTGGCGAGTACGACAAGCAGCTTGCCGAGATGGGACTTGATACCGTGAAGAAATACGAAGAAGCGATGGAAAACATGGAGTTCTCGGTTGCTCTTTCAAGTCTGTGGCAGTTTGTCAGCCGCACGAACAAATACATTGATGAAACACAGCCTTGGGCCCTTGCGAAGGATGAAGAAAAGCGAGAAGATCTCGGCAGTGTAATGAGTCACCTTGCAGAATCATTACGACGGGTGGCCGTTCTCTTACAGCCATTCTTGACACGTACGCCAAAGAACATCTTTGAGCAGTTGAATCTGCATGATGAAGCTCTTCAGACGTGGGCAAGCCTTGAAACATTCGGCGTAATCCCTGCCGGTACTGAAGTAGTGAAGAAAGGGGAGCCGATCTTCCCACGTCTTGACCTTGCTGAAGAAGTGGCCTTCATCAAAGAAAAAATGCAGGGATCGGCGCCTGCAGCAGAGGAAAAACCATCTGTGGAGGAATCCGACGAAATCGCCATCGATGATTTCATGAAGGTGGACCTCCGAGTTGCTCAGGTGACGGCTGCTGAACCGGTGAAGAAAACCGATAAGCTGCTCAAAATCCAACTGGATCTCGGATATGAAAAACGACAAGTCGTTTCCGGAATTGCCAAATTCTACTCTCCTGATGACTTGGTCGGTCGGAAGGTGATCTGTGTCACCAACCTAAAACCGGTCAAACTCCGTGGGGAATTGTCACAGGGAATGATTCTTGCAGGAGAGGAAGACGGCATCCTTTCCCTCGCAACCGTCGATCAAACCCTTGCCAATGGAGCGCGGGTGAAATAACAATGGAAAGGGGTGTTCCACGTGGAACACCCCTTTCTTCTTTTATTATAGTAAGAAAACGATTTTCAGTATGATCTGCATGAATCGATTGTATTGAGAGAAGATAAAGCTATCGCTGATAAAGTAATTCGTTACCTGATTGTGTAATGGCGCTTGCGGGTTTCGGAGGAGATCCAATAGACCTATAAACAAATCATTTTGGATTTTCGCGGGCTTTTTATACAATGTGTGAAGGACAAAAAACAACATAAATTACTAAAAACCAACCAATATAACCATAATATGTAACGCAATTGTTACAATTCTGAGAAGCTTGTCATGATTTTTTATATTAAACTAATCTCACACAAGGAGTGTTTAACATGCTATTTGACACACATGTCCACTTGAATGCAGAGCAATTCGATGAAGATGTAGAGGAGGTCATAGCACGGGCAAAAGAGGCTGGGGTTGAGAACATGGTCGTAGTCGGATTTGACCGGCCGACGATCGAAAGGGCAATGGAGCTTGTTGAAACCTATGATTTTCTTTATGCAAGTGTAGGGTGGCACCCTGTGGATGCCATCGATATGAAGGACGAAGATCTTGATTGGATCGAAGAATGGACAAAGCATCCGAAGGTCGTGGCTTTAGGTGAAATGGGCCTCGATTATCACTGGGATAAATCACCCGAGGATGTGCAAAAGGACGTGTTCAGAAGGCAGATCCGTCTCGCTAAGAAAGTGAAGCTGCCGATCATCATACATAATCGCGAAGCCACACAGGACATCGTCGATATCCTCAAGGAAGAGGGGGCTTCAGAAGTGGGTGGCATCATGCACTGCTTCAGCGGAAGTCCGGAAGTGGCGAAAGAATGTGTGGATATGAACTTCTATATATCGTTAGGGGGACCTGTCACCTTCAAGAATGCGCGGAAGCCGAAGGAAGTGGCGAGGGAGATTCCTCTCGAGAAGCTGCTGGTGGAAACCGATTGTCCGTATCTTGCACCTCATCCCAACAGGGGCAAGCGGAACGAGCCGGCCTATGTGAGGCTTGTGGCTGAACAGATCGCCGAATTGAAAGAAATCTCCATCGAAGAGGTGGAAGCAGCTACAACCCGCAACGCAAAGAAATTATTCAACATTATTTGACAACAGCTGTTGTCGATATGGGGGAGAGCTTGTCCGGTAGGGCTAGAATAACAAAAAGTTCTACAAAGGAAAGTCCATACATAGGATAACCTTGTCGACAACTCTCCCTTTTCTTTTTTTCTTTCTTTTTGCATAATATGTTTTGTGTTCCCTTAATTTCAACATTTTGCTAGATTAAGAAAAAAGAAGTGTAGGTTGACAGTCTTTGGATTACTCTATATAATCACTCCGAGAAAAGGAGGCGTTTTTCATGAATGAGAAAAACATGAAAAGCCTGTTTTCCAAGTCTTTGAGTCGAGGGAAATGGATCGTGACGGTTGCAACGATCGTTACCAGTGCAGCGATCTTCGGAATTCTTTTTTATGAAGGTTCGAAGAAGGCGGTCGCATTGACCCTGGACGGCGAGCAAAAAGAGATAAGAACGCATGCAAATACAATTCAAGATATATTAGAAGAATTAGATGTTTCAAATCGCTCTGAAGACTATTTGTATCCCTCGGGAGATACAAAGGTATCCAACAATATGAAAATAGTATGGGAACCGGCTAAACAGGTAGATGTGACAGTGGGAGATCAGAACAAGAAGGTCTGGACGACAGCTGACACGGTAAAGGATTTACTCTCTGAACAGGATATTGAATTAGGGGAGCACGACGAGATTCAACCGGATGTATCAGAGAAGATTGACGGGAACACGAAGGTAAAGATTGATACCGCATTTGCCCTGTCCCTTGTAGACGGCGGGAAAAAGAAAAAGGTATGGTCTACTTCGACTACGGTCGCTGACTTTTTAAAGCAACAGGGAATCACACTCAAGAAAACAGACCGAGTTGAACCAGAATTAGACACAGTCATTGGGGAAAAAGATGTCGTAAATGTTGTTCGAGTTGAAAAAGTCACCGATGTAGTGGAAGAGGCAACAGATTTTACGGTTGTTTCCAAAAAAGATTCCGATCTTGAAAACGGCCAGGAGAAGGTTGTTCAAGAAGGGAAAAAGGGTAAGAAAGAAAAGAAATTCGAGATCGTGAAGGAGAATGGAAAAGAAGTCTCCCGAAAGCTGATCAGTGAAAAAACGGTTAAGGAAAGCCAGGATAAGGTTGTCAGTGTCGGCACGAAGAAGCTTGTAGCTCAAGTTTCCCGCGGGAAATCGACCGCTGCAGCCAAGCCCGTCAGCACCAGCACCAAGGAAGAGTCGAGCGGCGGCAAGGAATTCTATGTGAGTTCTACGGCTTACACCGCTTCTTGTAATGGATGCTCGGGGCATACGGCTTCAGGTATGAACCTGAAAGCGAATCCGAATGCGAAAGTCATTGCCGTGGATCCATCCGTCATTCCCTTGGGTACGAAGGTATATGTAGAGGGATATGGATATGCGGTTGCTGCTGATACAGGCGGAGCCATTAAGGGCAATAAAATCGATGTATTCTATTCGGAGCATGCCGACGCCTATCGCTGGGGACGGAAAACCGTGAAAGTGAAGATCTTGGATTAAGGCAGGGGAATTCTCCTGCTTTTTTTTCATTTTCATCAGAAGAAGGTATAATGGTCGTTAGGTATTCTATCTATAAGACGGGTGAGACCCGAAAAAAGTTTCAACGACTTTGGAGGAAATATGAAAATTAAAGAAATCATCGTGGTGGAAGGGAAGGATGACACGGTCGCGATTCGTCGCTCCGTGGATGCAGATACAATCGAAACGAACGGATCTGCCGTTTCTCCCGTAACCATTGAAAAAATAAAGCACGCACATGAAAAGCGAGGGGTCATCATCTTCACCGATCCCGATTTCCCTGGGGAGCGGATCCGGAAGATCGTCAGTGATGCCGTACCGGGCTGCAAGCATGCCTTCATCCATAAGAAGGATGCCCTTCCGAAGGCGGGAAGGGGTATCGGTGTGGAGCATGCCAGCCCTGAAGCGATCAGGGAAGCCTTGAAAGAGGCTCAGGTCATTCAGGAAGATCAGGAAGAGCTGATCACCCAGGAAGACCTCATCGATGCCGGTCTGATCGGCAGCGCGAAATCAAAGGACCGCCGGATCGCTCTTGGTGAGAAGCTTCGGATCGGTTACACTAATGGGAAACAATTGCACAAGCGACTGCGGATGTTCAATATTCAAAAGGAAGAATTCAAGAAGGCACTAATGGAGATCATTCAGGAGGAAGAGCATGCATAAAGATATAGCGACACCCATACGAACAAAGGAAATCTTGGAGAAGCACGGATTCTCATTCAAAAAGAGCCTCGGACAGAACTTTTTGATTGATCCGAATATCCTCCGTAATATCACCGACCATGCCGGTTTATCCAAAGAGACGGCGGCCATCGAGATCGGACCCGGGATCGGGGCTTTGACGGAGCACCTTGCCCGGACTTCCGGAAAAGTGGTTGCGTTTGAAATCGACCAGCGCTTGATTCCGATCCTTAAGGACACCCTCTCTCCATATGACAATGTGACAATCGTGAACCAAGATGTACTGGAAGCGGATGTGGCCTCGATCATCGAGACGGAGCTCGCTGGATATGAAGATATCATGGTTGTGGCGAACCTCCCGTATTACGTCACGACGCCGATCATTCTGAAGCTGTTGATGGAGCGCCTGCCGATCCGTGGGATCTGCGTGATGCTCCAGAAGGAAGTAGGGGACCGTATATCGGCCCGTCCCGGGACAAAGGCCTATGGCTCCCTCTCCATCGCCATTCAGTACTATACGGAGGCAGAGATGGTCATGACCGTGCCAAAGTCTGTCTTCATGCCGCAGCCGAACGTCGATTCAGCTGTCATCAGACTGACGAAACGGAGCGTTCCTCCCGTCCAGGTACAGGATGAAGACTTCCTTTTCACGGTTTCCCGTGCTTCATTTGCCCAGCGCAGGAAGACCATCCTGAACAACCTGACAAGTCAGCTTCCCCAAGGGAAAGAAAAGAAAGATCTTATCCTGGAGGCCCTGTCGAAAGCAGGCGTCGATCCGACTCGTCGGGGGGAAACCCTTTCCATTGAAGAATTCGGTATCCTCAGTGATGCCTTACTACCTGATTTTAAAGAATAACGCACGAAGAGACCGGCTTTGTCTGGTCTCTTTTTCTTTTCTTGGGTCGCTGACACAGATCAATGGTGGGCTGCATAGGGTAAGTAAAGGAATCTGCAGGATAGACATCGGCAGACCTGAGTCTTGATCGTCTATGGGAGTGACGGATATGAATATCGAAATCAATGATGTCGTCGGCCGGCTGTCGTATCAGTGTGATATATTATTTCGCGTGATCGATATCCGTATGGTGAACGGCCAAAAAACGGCGATGCTATATGGGGAAGATTATCGATTGATAGCGGATGCTCCTTTTCACGACCTGAAGAAGATGGATCCTAGGGAGCGCGACCGGATCACCAGGGAATTCCGCAACCTGGAAGAGCAATCATTCGATTTGTTTAAGCAGGATATCGAACTCCTCAAACATAAGCAGGAATACAGAGTAACCAATGCCTACAGGGAGGACTATAACTACTTCCAGGTTCCCGGCAAAGTCCTTCATCTCGATGGGGACCCCAGTTATTTACGAAAATGCCTCGATCTGTACGAGAAAATCGGCGTGCCGGTAAAGGGGATACACTGCAGTGAAACCGAGATGCCGAATCGTATCGGTCCTCTGATTGATAAATACAGGCCGAACATCATCGTTCTCACCGGACATGATGCGTATACCAAATCGAAAGGCGGGAAGGGGGAAATCAATGCCTACAGGCACTCTAAGTATTTTGTGGAGGCCGTCAAGGAAGCCAGGAGGAAATCTCCCCACCTTGATCAACTAGTCATCTTTGCAGGGGCCTGCCAGTCCCATTTTGAGTCCCTCATCCATGCTGGGGCCAATTTCGCAAGCTCTCCTTCCAGGGTGAATATCCATGCCCTCGATCCCGTCTATATTGTGGCAAAGATCTGCTTTACGGGTTTCAAGGACTCGGTCAATGTCTGGGATGTGATCCGCAACACGCTCACAGGAGAAAAGGGCCTTGGGGGAATCGAGACCAAAGGGGTACTCCGGACGGGAATGCCATTTAAAATTACCGACGACGACCAATGAAGATACATCGAGATCTTACAAGGGGCTTGTAAGGTCTTTTTGTGTGCTTGTACACCGTGTAATAGCTGTCGCATAAGGGTTTTGGAGGGGGTTTACATAATTTTTCAACTTCTGGGGAAAGGTAGGGGTGTAGAAAAAACGTACTTTTTGTTGAATAAAATATGTTGACAGGTATTCATGGTTCTTGTTAAAATTATAAATTTATTTGACTGAAATTACATAATGTGTTATACTTATCTTTAGTGAGGTGGAAGCGAAATGCCAAAAACATTAGCCGACATTAAAAGGTCCCTTGATTCTAATCTGGGGAAACGATTAATGCTCAAAGCAAACGGTGGACGTCGCAAAACGATTGAGCGTTCAGGCGTTCTTGCCGAAACGTATCCTTCAGTGTTCGTGGTTCAACTCGATCAAGAAGAGAATGCGTTTGAAAGAGTTTCTTACAGCTATGCAGATGTTCTCACTGAGACAGTTCAACTAACATTTTATGATGAAGCAGCAGGAAATATCATCTTTAGCCAGCAGTAGACAACTCGTTTACTGCTTTTTTATTTGTCCAAAAATCCAATTGGTGCAAACTCCCTTCGTATCCGGCCGGGTGCAGGCGCATACTAAGCCCAGGTGGATTTTGAAGGAGGATGACTATGGCTAAACGAAAAGGTGTCATGTCTGATCAATTGAAGGCGGAACTGGCCAAAGATCTTGGGTTTTATGATGTTGTGGAACGTGAAGGCTGGGGCGGCATTTCTTCACGGGATGCCGGCAACATGGTGAAGCGGGCTGTGGAACTCGCAAGCCAGCAGCTGACGTCAAGGGATCAGTCGTAGTCTGCCGACTTTTATCATTTACCGAAGGAGCCTCCCTGATCAACGGGGGGCTCCTTTCCTTTAAACGGCCCATCGTGATAAAATTACTTACTGCTTTGATGTAAAACACTCGTTATAATTAGTGTATGATACAATATAGAGCAAAGAGATTGGTAAGAAGGTGATGATATGAGGTTATCAGTAAAGGCGCCTGCAAAGATCAACCTGTCTTTGGATGTGTTACATAAGCGGCCGGACGGTTACCATGAAGTCGAAATGGTCATGACGACGATCGATCTTGCGGATCGAATTGAACTGGTGGATCTGCCAGAAGATAAAATTACAATTCTTTCGCATAATCGGTTTGTTCCGGATGACGGACGGAATCTTGCTTATCAGGCTGCCCAGTTGTTAAAGAAGAGGTTCAATATCAAAAAGGGTGTGGCCATCACCATCGATAAGGTGATTCCTGTGGCAGCGGGACTTGCAGGTGGCAGCAGCGATGCGGCAGCCACGCTGAAAGGTCTGAACGAGCTGTGGGGCCTTGGGTTGAGCATGGACGAGCTTGCGGATCTTGGGGCTGAAATCGGCTCTGACGTATCGTTCTGCGTGTACGGGGGGACAGCCCTGGCATCGGGACGAGGGGAGAAGATCCGCCATCTTCCATCCCCGCCGAACTGTTGGGTCATCCTGGCCAAGCCCACGATCGGTGTATCCACGGCAGACGTTTATAAGAATCTAGATGTGAAAAATCTGAAGCACCCGGATACAGAAGCGATGATCAAAGCGTTGGAAAATGAGAGCTATCATGGCATTTGTGATCATCTCAGCAATGTTTTGGAATCCGTCACATTAAATATGTATCCAGAAGTGGCGCATATTAAAGAGCAAATGGAGCGCTTCGGTGCCGATTCGGTATTGATGAGCGGAAGCGGTCCGACGGTATATGGATTGGTGCAGTATGAATCGAGGGTCCACCGGATCTACAATGGCCTCCGTGGCTTCTGTGATCAGGTGTTCGCGGTCAGGATGCTTGGTGAATAAGAGGTTCTTGCCTAAATCCGTATAATAATGATATATTTACATTACATTATTCGGATTCGGGAGGTTTCTTTAGTGAAGTTTAAACGAAGTGAGCGATTAATCGACATGACCCATTACATGTTGGATCGTCCTCATCAACTTGTCCCTTTGACTTTTTTCTCTGAGCGGTACGGTTCAGCCAAGTCTTCCATCAGTGAAGACCTGACCATCATCAAGGAGACATTCGAGGGGCGCGGAGTAGGTACGGTCCAGACGGTTCCAGGGGCAGCGGGCGGAGTGAAATATATCCCCAAGGTGAATACGGAGGAAGCAAAGGCGATCATCAGGGAGCTTTGCGAACATATGGAAAGTTCCGATCGTCTCCTGCCGGGGGGATATCTGTTCATGACGGATCTTCTGGGAAATCCTCAGCTGATGAAGAAGGTAGGGAAAATGCTCGCTTCTGCATTCGCTGAAAAGGAAATCGATGTCATCATGACGGTGGCGACCAAAGGGATCCCCATTGCCAATGCCATTGCATCGTTCCTGAACGTGCCCGTTGTGATTGTCCGTCGCGATAGCCGTGTAACGGAAGGATCCACTGTGAGCATCAATTACGTGTCGGGGTCTTCAAAGCGGATCCAATCCATGGTTCTGTCGAAGCGAAGTTTGAAAGAAGGATCGAAGGTATTGGTCGTTGATGACTTCATGAAGGCCGGTGGTACGGTCAATGGAATGAAGAATCTGCTGGAGGAATTCTCTGCTACCCTGTCGGGGATCGGAGTCCTTGTCGAATCGGACACGTTGGATGAACGACTGGTGGATGACTATGTTTCCATCCTGAAGCTGTCGGAAGTCAATGAACGGGATAAACAGATCTCGTTGACGGAGGGGAATTACTTTCAGTCAGGGGTCACGTTTTTACCATAAAGACATGAGGAGGAATACTAATGCGTACAGTTTCAACGAATCAGGCACCTGCAGCCATCGGACCATACTCTCAGGGAATCGTGGTGAATAATCTGTTCTACAGTTCAGGGCAGATTCCATTGACTCCGGAAGGGATGATGGTAGAGGGAGACGTGCAGGCGCAGACACATCAAGTGTTCAGCAATCTCCAAGCCGTGCTTAAAGAAGCCGGTGCAAGCCTTGAATCCGTCGTGAAGGCGACCGTTTTCATCAAGAACATGGATGATTTCGGGGCAATCAATGAAGTGTACGGGGAGTATTTCAGCTCTCATAAACCGGCCAGATCCTGTGTGGAGGTAGCGAAGCTGCCGAAGGACGCACTGGTGGAAATCGAAGTCATCGCACTCGTGAAGTAACGCTTCACGGGTGTTTTTTTATGCGGGCGAGCATGCAAACGGTACCATTTCATAAGAAGACTAGTTCCTTTGAAATAGAAAAATACGGATAATAAAATAAAATTTTGAAAAAAATATGATCATTAAGAAGGAATATTCAAAAAAATGTTGAATACATACAGTAGATTTCATCTAGGGAAAAGGTGGTGAACAGAATGGAAGTGACAGACGTAAGATTACGCCGTGTTAACACCGATGGCCGAATGAGAGCGATTGCATCTATCACGTTGGATAATGAATTTGTCGTACACGACATCCGTGTGATCGATGGGAACAATGGCTTATTTGTAGCAATGCCAAGTAAGCGCACTCCTGATGGGGAATTCCGAGATATCGCCCACCCGATTAATTCAGGTACCCGAGGTAAGATCCAAGATGCTGTTTTAGAAGAGTATCATCGTCTAGGTGAGTTAGAAGAAGTAGAACTGGAAGAAGCGGGGGCTTCTTAAGAATTGAATGCATCTAGAGCCTACTACTATGTAAGGCTCTTTTTTTATGTGCGGGGTTTTTGTTTCGCTTACCATATACCCTCCATCGAGAGGAGTAAACCTGTTTTTGTGAACTTTTTTGAAAATATGGGTGATTGTGCAGCTGGAGAGGTTTCGTATGGATGAATCGCTTTCAATTTTCAGGGGGGCATTTTTCCTCTTCCATGCAAGCATCCTCTCCTTTAACAAATATATGTACTTTTAGAGGAATCCTTGAAATGGTAGAGTTTTTAGGATATATTCGTTATGGATAAAAAGGTTATTGGAGGATCCGAGATGACAAATAGATATGCCGTTATTTTAGCTGCCGGTCAGGGGACCCGGATGAAGTCTAAGCTATATAAAGTGCTTCATCAGGTGTGCGGGAAGCCCATGGTTGAGCATGTGGTCGATCATATTTCTACATTGAATGTGGAAAAGACGGTCACGGTCGTCGGCCATGGTGCAGAGCTCGTCAAATCCCATCTTGAAGGGAAGAGTGAATTTGCCCTGCAGGCGGAGCAGCTGGGAACGGCTCATGCGGTAAGGCAGTCGGAAGATGTGTTAGGGACTCTGGAAGGCACTACTTTAGTCGTATGCGGAGATACTCCCCTGATTAAGGGAGAGACGATGGAAGCGCTGGTTGCGCACCATGAAGGTCTCGGCGCGAAGGCGACCATCCTTACAGGACATACGGAAGCGCCGGACGGATATGGACGTATCATCCGTAATGATCAGGGGTTGGTCGAGCGGATCGTTGAGCACAAAGATGCGACAGACGAAGAGCGACGCGTGAAGGAAATCAATACGGGAACGTACTGCTTTGACAATAAAGCCCTTTTCGACGCTTTGACGAAGGTATCGAATGATAATGTCCAAGGAGAATATTACCTCCCGGATGTCATTGAGATCCTTAAGGCCGAAGGAGAGATTGTCAGCGCATATCAGACAGGCGATTTCGCTGAAACGCTTGGTGTGAATGATCGCGTGGCCTTGGCACAGGCCGAGATCACCATGCAGGGGCGTATCAACGAATTTCATATGAGAAATGGTGTAACCATCAAAGATCCAAAAAATACGTACATTGATTCAGATATTACGATAGGGAGAGATACGGTCATCCTGCCCGGGACGGTGCTCAAGGGGAACACAGTCATCGGTGAGGATGCAGTGGTCGGACCGAACTCGGAAGTGAAGGATTGCACAATTGGCGATCGCACGGTACTGAGACAATCCGTCGCACACGATAGTTTCATAGGAGCAGATGTCCAGATCGGTCCATTTGCTCATATCCGACCGGCTTCGAACATCGGCGATGAAGTGAAGATCGGAAACTTTGTCGAGATTAAAAAGGCTTCATTCGGCAAAGGAAGCAAAGCGTCCCATCTCAGCTACATCGGTGATGCCGAGGTTGGAAGTGACGTGAATCTCGGCTGTGGCTCCATCACGGTGAACTATGACGGAAAAAACAAATTCCTCACTAAAATCGAGGATGGTGTATTCGTAGGATGCAACTCGAACCTCGTGGCACCTGTGACGATCGGACAGGGCGCCTATGTGGCTGCCGGGTCGACCATTACGGAAGACGTACCGGGTGAGGCACTCTCTATTGCAAGAGCACGCCAGGTAAACAAAGAAAATTATGCTCAAAATCTAAATCATAAGAAATAATTGGAGGTCCACCATGCCAAACTCTTATACTAATTCGAAGCTTAAAATATTCTCTCTTAATTCCAACTACCATCTAGCGAAGGAAATCGCCGATGAAGTAGGCGTGGAACTCGGTAAATCTTCTGTTAAACGATTCAGCGATGGGGAAATCCAGATCAATATCGAAGAAAGCATCCGGGGCTGTGATGTTTTCGTCATCCAATCGACATGCCAGCCGGTGAACGAAAACCTGATGGAACTTCTGATCATGGTGGATGCCCTTAAACGTGCGTCTGCTAAAACGATCAGCATCGTTATGCCATACTATGGCTATGCCCGTCAGGACCGTAAAGCGCGTGCTCGTGAGCCAATCACGGCGAAGCTTGTGGCGAACCTTCTTGAAACGGCAGGAGCAGACCGTGTCATCACACTTGATCTTCATGCTCCGCAGATTCAAGGGTTCTTCGATATCCTCATTGATCACCTTATGGGTGTTCCTATTCTTGCGGATTATTTCGAGAAGAGAGACTTCAACCGCGATGACCTCGTGATCGTATCCCCTGACCACGGAGGAGTGACACGCGCCCGTAAGCTTGCAGAACGACTTAAAGCACCAATCGCTATCATCGACAAACGCCGTCCGCGTCCAAACGTAGCGGAAGTCATGAACATTGTCGGGAATATCGATGGAAAAGTGGCCATCCTCATCGATGACATCATCGATACGGCTGGAACCATCACCCTGGCAGCCAATGCCCTTGTGGAAAATGGAGCGAAGGAAGTATATGCATGCTGTACGCATCCTGTCCTTTCAGGTCCTGCCATCGAGCGCATTGATAACTCCATGATCAAAGAACTTGTTGTCACGAACTCCATTCCTCTCGGAGACGAGAAAAAGATCGGTAAAATCAAACAGCTTTCCGTTGCACCGCTCATCAGTGAAGCGATCATCCGCGTCTATGAGCAGCAATCTGTCAGCACGTTGTTCGATTAATGTTTTGAAAAGGTCCTCCAGGTTACTGGGGGATCTTTTTTTGTGTTTCTACGAAAAAGCTCAAGCGGCCATAAGCCTTGGTTTGCCGGCATCCCTCTCACCTCAGAAAGGTGGTCAGCCTGCGTACATGTTTAAATCGACACCGAATGGGGAAACAAATAGATATAGAAATTTTCATCTAAACGAATTTGGGAAGGTGTTGGATAACTTATGGCAACAGAATTGAAAGCAACGAAACGTAAAGACTTCAAACGTTCTTCACTAACGGAACTGCGACATAAAGGCAGCATCCCTGCAGTAGTGTACGGATATAAAACGGATAATACGGCCATCGAGGTTGATGCCATTACATTCATCAAAACGATTCGCGAAGTTGGACGCAACGGGATCATTTCCCTTAATGTGGACGGCAGTAAGCAAAACGTCATCCTGAATGACTATCAGCAGGATCACCTCAAGGATGCCGTTACACACGTGGACTTCTTGGCAGTCAACATGTCACAGGAAATCGACGCCGACGTACGCATCGATCTATCCGGTGAATCGGCAGGAGTGAAAGAAGGCGGCGTCCTTCAGCAGCCACTGTATGAAGTATCGGTATCAGCGAAACCATCTGATATCCCAGACAGCATTGAAGTCGATATCGCCGGACTGCAAATCGGGGATACCGTCACAATCGGAGATATCCGTGATCAATATAACTTCACCATCAACGATGAAGACGAAACAACCATTGCTTCCGTCCTTGCACCGCGTCAAGAGGAAGACATTGATTCCGGTGAGAAACAGGAAGAAGATTCTCCTGAAAGCGAAGAAGGCGGGGAGTCGAAATCCTCTTCAGAAAACGGATCTGAAGAAGAATAATTTAACGTTTTACAGCGTAACCTTTTGCAGGTTACGCTTTTTGCGTTATTCTATTGATATAAGGTTAAAACGAGGTGTAACAAATGAAATTGATAGTAGGATTAGGAAACCCGGGAACGCGCTTTGATCAAACGCGTCATAATATCGGGTTCGACATTATAGATGCCCTTGCCGACAATCTGGGTACCCCCCTCGATCAGTCGAAGTTCAAGGGAGTGTATGGGGTTCACCGGCATAATGGAGAGAAGATCGTCCTTCTCAAGCCGCTTACGTTCATGAACCTATCAGGTGAAAGCATCGTTCCGCTGATGGATTACTTCGACATTGCCAACGAAGACCTCCTCGTCATCTATGATGATCTGGATCTGCCCGTCGGTAAGATCCGCCTTCGCCAAAAAGGGAGCGCGGGCGGACATAATGGAATCAAATCCACGATTGCCCATCTCGGTTCTCAGAATTTCAACCGGATCAGAATCGGGATCGATCGACCGACAAACGGGATGAGCGTCCCTGATTACGTGCTTGGGAAGTTCTCCAAGGAAGATCAGGTTGAGCTCGACAAAGTCATCGCTTCCAGTGTGGAGGCGTGTAAAACGTGGTTTGAAAAACCATTCATCGAAGTGATGAATCACTTCAACTGATGAATGAATACTTCCTTCCAAAGCCGTTCATACTAATGGGTAATGAAAGGTTTGGAGGGAAGGAAATTTGGCTATTCATTATCAGTGCCGTCACTGCGGTACAAAGGTCGGGACCCTTACCCATGCATGCAATTCGGAAACCCTCGGTCTTGATCGGCTGTCGGATGAGGAGAGGCTGCACATGATCCATTACCGGAATGACGGTGATATTGAAATTAAAACCATTTGTGAAGACTGTCAGGAAAGCCTTGAGCGTTATCCTGACTATCATGGGTTGGACCATATCATCCAGTAAGACGCTTTGGTGAAGAACCAAAGCATTTTTCTGTTTAAATATGAAAGAGCGATCATATATATAGATTGAAACACGGGGAGGAGCGTACTCTTGAAAGGAATTCTAACATATGTCCATCAGAGCGAAGAAGTCCAGTCCCTGATCACAGGGATCGAGGAACGTCTTTCAGAGCAGCTTGTGGCAGGACTTTCGGGTTCTTCCAGAAGCGCCTATATAGCAGATGTTTATCTGCAAACGAAGCGGTCGACGATCGTTGTCACACATAATCTGTTCCAGGCACAGAAAATCTATGAGGATCTGGTGCAGTTCCTTAGTGAGGACGAAGTCTATCTGTATTCAGCCAACGAACTGATCGCGGCTGAACTGAGCGTAGCGAGCCCGGAACTTAGGGCGCAGAGGATCGAAGTGCTGAACAAGCTTTCCCAGCGGCAGAATGGGGTGTACATCGTCCCGGTATCAGGATTGAGAAAGATCCTGCCGCCAATGGACCTGTGGACCAAGAATCAGATCCGTTTCAACGTCGGTGAAGACATCGATTTGGATGAGGTCTTGAATCAGCTTGTCCAAATGGGGTATCAGCGCGCAGGTATGGTAAGCACGCCAGGTGAATTCAGTCTCAGGGGAGGAATCGTCGATATCTTCCCGTTGACTTCACAGCATCCAGTACGGATTGAATTGTTCGATACGGAGATCGATTCCATTCGTACGTTCTCAGTGGAGGATCAACGGTCGATCGACAAACTGAAGACGGTCGATATCGGACCTGCCACGGAGGTTCTCCTTACCTATCAGAACATCGAGCGGCTGATCGGAGAAATCAATAATGGCCTGTCCAAAAGCTTGAAAAAGATCAAATCTGCAGGCGTCAAAGAAAAGATGACGGAGTATATCGGTCATGAAGTCGAGCAGCTTGAGAACGGTCAGGTGCCGGAACAGATCTTCAAGTATCTGTCTCTCGCCTATGAAACGCCTGCTAGTCTATTAGATTATCTACCTGAAGACGGCGTCCTCTTCTTCGATGAGTACAGCCGTGTGCAGGAGATGAGCGAGTCCCTTGAGAAAGAGGAAGCCGAATGGTATACCTCGTTGCTCTCCGAGGGGCAGATCATCCATGACATGGTCGTGTCGCATCCTTTTGCCTCCCTTGTATCCAGTACCAAACGATCAAAGGTGTATTTCTCCCTGTTCCTTCGTCAAATACCGAATACGAGCCCTCAGAACATCTTCAATGTATCCACCAAGCCCATGCAGAACTTCCACGGGCAGATGAATGTGTTGAAAGCTGAGCTCGAACGGTGGAAAAAAGGAAAGTATACCGTCGTTCTCTTGGGGCCGGATGAAGAGCGTGTGAAAAAGCTTCAGCGCGTACTGGATGATTATCAAATCGAAATCGCATTTGTAAAAGACGGTGGCCCCCTTCTTAACGGAAAAGTCCAGATGATCAATGGAAGTTTGACGAACGGCTTTGAACTTCCGCTGCAGAAGCTTGCCGTCATCACGGAAGAGGAGCTCTTCAATAAGCGCACGCAGAAAAAGCCGAGAAGGCAGAAGATGTCCAATGCCGAGCGGATCAAGAGCTATTCCGAGCTGAAGGTGGGAGACCTCGTCGTCCATGTGAATCACGGGATCGGGAAGTACCTCGGTATTGAAACGCTTGAGATCAACGGTGTCCACAAGGACTATCTCCATCTGAAATACCAGGGGAGCGATAAGCTCTATGTCCCGGTCGATCAAATCGATCTGGTCCAAAAATATGTGGCCTCTGAGAATAAAGATCCGAAGCTGTATAAACTGGGCGGGAACGAATGGAAGAAGGTTAAATCGAAGGTTGCTTCCTCCGTGCAGGATATAGCCGATGATCTCATCAAGCTGTATGCTGAAAGGGAAGCGGCGAAAGGATATGCCTTCTCACCTGACGGGGATATGCAGAGAGAGTTTGAAATTGCCTTCCCCTATGAAGAGACCGAAGATCAGCTCAGATCGATTCATGAAATCAAACTGGATATGGAGCGGGAGCGCCCCATGGACCGCCTCCTGTGCGGGGATGTCGGATACGGGAAGACCGAAGTTGCCATCCGTGCGGCCTTCAAGGCCATTGCCGACGGAAAACAGGTCGCCCTCCTTGTACCGACCACGATCCTTGCTCAGCAGCATTACGAAACCATCAAGGAACGATTCCAAGACTTCCCGGTGGAGATCAGCCTCTTGAGCCGATTCCGTACGAGGAAGCAGCAACAGGAGACCACGAAAGCCCTGAAAGACGGCACGGTGGATATCGTCGTCGGTACCCACAGACTGTTATCGAAGGATATTCAATACCGCGACCTTGGCCTTCTCATCATCGATGAAGAACAGCGATTCGGGGTCACGCATAAAGAAAAGATCAAACAGCTTAAAACCAATATCGATGTACTGACACTAACGGCTACACCGATTCCGCGTACCCTTCACATGTCCATGCTCGGAGTGAGGGATCTCTCGGTCATCGAAACGCCGCCTGAGAACCGTTTCCCTGTCCAAACCTATGTGATGGAGTACAACGGCGCCCTCATCAAGGAAGCGATCGAGCGTGAGATGGCACGTAATGGTCAGGTATACTTCCTGTACAACCGCGTCGAGGATATCGAACGGAAGGCAGATGAAATCTCGATGCTGGTACCGGATGCCAGGGTGGCGTATGCCCATGGCCAGATGTCAGAGAATGAACTGGAAGCCGTGATTCTCAGCTTCCTGGCAGGGGAATACGACGTGCTCGTTACGACGACCATCATCGAGACAGGGGTCGATATACCGAACGTCAATACCCTTATCGTCTTTGATGCAGATCGAATGGGCCTTTCCCAGCTCTATCAATTGAGGGGGCGTGTCGGAAGGTCTAACCGCGTGGCGTACTCGTACTTTACCTATCGCAAGGATAAAGTTTTGACAGAGGTGGCAGAGAAGAGGCTTCAAGCCATCAAAGAATTCACGGAACTCGGATCAGGATTCAAGATCGCCATGCGTGATCTGACCATCCGGGGAGCGGGGAATCTGCTCGGTGCCCAGCAGCATGGGTTCATTGATTCCGTCGGTTTCGATCTGTATTCCCAAATGCTCAAAGAAGCGATCGAGGAGCGTAAAGGCGATCGGCCGAAGCAACCGGAAGCCTCACTTGAGGTCGATCTCGATCTTGATGCCTACATTCCTGATACCTACATCAAGGACGGTCATCAGAAGATCGAGATGTATAAACGGTTCCGTGCCCTTTCTTCCCTTAAGGAAGTTGAAGAGCTGGAAGAAGAGATCCTTGACCGGTTCGGAGAATATCCTGAAGAAGTCGGCTATCTGTTCCTGATATCGGAAATGAAGATCTATGCAAGGAATACAAGGCTCGACAGCGTCAAGCAGGATAAGAAGAGCGTGAACATCTTCATGTCGCCTGAGGGGACGGCTGCCATCGACGGATCGAAGGTATTCGACATCTGTTCGAAACACGGCAGGGTCGTCGGACTCGGCATGGAAGGGTCCAAACTCAAGATCTCCATCAACACCACAAGGCTGAAATCAGACAAATGGTTCAATATGGCATATGACATTGTGAAGAATTTGGACCAGGCTTTGAAAACGGAAGTTCATGAAGCCTGACCAATCTTAATATTTGTCATAGAAAACATATACAGTGCCGGTTTTCCTTACCAATCGTTATGATAATGTAACTCAAATGTAAATGCGCTCGTAGTTTGATTTTACTATGATAAGGGTATTAGTATTAATGCAGCTGCCATTGATGGAAAAAGATACCTCTATTAGCATTTAAGAGAAATGACAGAAATAATAACTGATTGTGTATAGAACTTCTAAGTTGTAAGATACTAAACTCAATTACGGTAGAGCGGCTTCAACTGCTTTACCCTATAAAATCATCTGATGAAAGTGAGGCAGCTATAGATGAAGGCAACTGGTATTGTTCGTCGTATTGATGATTTAGGTCGTGTAGTCATCCCGAAAGAAATCCGCAGGACCTTGAGGATACGTGAAGGGGATCCCCTGGAGATCTTCGTCGATCGCGACGGCGAAGTCATCCTGAAGAAGTACTCCCCTATCTCGGAGCTTGGAGATTTTGCGAAAGAGTATGGTGAAGCATTGTATGACAGTCTCGGAAGCGCAGTATTGATCTGCGACCGTGATGCCGTCATCGCCATCTCAGGAGCATCCAAGAAGGAATACCTCAATAAGAATGTCGGTGAACTCGTCGAGAAGGTGATGGAGGACCGCGCATCCCTCCTTCACACCCAGCAGGGACAAGCCGAGCTTGTTGATGGCCACGGGGAAGATCTTTCTTCCTACACCATCGCCCCGATCGTTGCCAATGGCGACCCGATTGGTGCAGTGGCGATCTTCTCTAAGGATCGCACAGTTGGTGAAGTGGAACATAAAGCGGTTGAAACGGCAGCCAGCTTCTTAGCAAGACAGATGGAGCAATAATATTTTCATGGGAGCGGCTCTTAGCCGCTCTTTCTTTTTTGTGGAGATTGGAACTCATCCCGCCACTTTCATTTGTGGTAAACTATTTTTAAGAATCCCACGTTCCGATCATTGGGAATATGCAGGGTTCCTTCATGGAAGGAAGCCTTGGAAAGGCAGAGATTTCATTGGGTCATACATACTCCTCCAAAGGGTTTCTGAAGGGTGCGATGATCCTAACCATGGCGGCACTTGTGACAAAGGTATTGAGCGCCGTCTATCGGATCCCTTTTCAGAATATCGTAGGAGATATTGGATTTTATATTTATCAGCAGGTGTATCCTTTTTACGGGATTGCCCTCGCCCTCTCCACTTATGGATTCCCTGTGATCATCTCAAAAATGGTGGCAGAGAAGGTCGACCGGGGTGATCAGGAAGGTGCTAAGAAGGTGGCGGCCACATCCTTCATCTTCCTCCTCCTCGTGGGAGTGATCTGGTTTGTTGCCGTCTATGCAGGCGCCGATATGATTTCGACCTGGATGGGGGATCCACAGCTGGCCCCTTTGATCCGTGTCATATCCTTATCTTTCTTGCTTCTGGCCCCTTTATCGGTCCTTAGAGGGTACCATCAGGGGAAGGAGCAGATGGTTCCTACGGCGGTCAGTCAGGTGGCTGAGCAAAGTATCCGTGTCGTAACCATCCTGGTGTCGTCCACTGTCCTCCTTGCCAAGGGAAATTCCCTCTACGCTGCCGGACAGGGCGCCCTATTCGGCTCGATCACGGGAGGCCTTGCTGCCGTGATCGTCCTGATTTTATTTACGGCAGCGAAACAGGAAGGGTTGCTTATCGGCCTCTCCTTCTTCCCGAAAGGGTTCGGAGTGATCTGGACGGCCCTCATGAAAGATGGAACGGCCATCTGCGTGAGCGCCATGCTCCTCGTCCTTCTTCAGTTTGTCGACTCCCTGAATGTTTATGCCTTGTTGACCAGCCACGGGGTCGGGGAGGAAGCAGCGAAAAGCCTGAAGGGCGTCTATGACCGTGGACAGCCCTTTATACAGCTTGGGACCGTTGCAGCCACCTCCGTCTCGCTGACGATCGTTCCCCTAGTCACGACGGCTTTCCTGAAAGGAAGGCAGGAGATGGTGAGGGACTATAGCCAGCTTGCGTTGAAGATCAGCATCCTTATCGGTTTTGCGGCAACGCTCGGACTCGTGAATATCATGGTGCCTACGAATACAATGCTGTTTGAGAATGCAGATGGATCCAGAGTGCTGTCGGTGTTTTCCCTGTCGATTTTCTTCAGCTGTATGATCCTTACGTTTTCTGGCATTCTGCAAGGGATCGGAAGGATTTATTTCCCCGCAGCCATCATCATCGGAAGTATTCCAATCAAGTACATTCTGAACATGCTCCTTATTCCGGTGTTCGGGGTCATGGGTGCTTCCCTATCCACGGTTCTCACTTTAGGACTGATCACAATCATCCTCGTGGTGAAGATGAAGCGGTTATTCGGTATCAGCTTGATCACCCCGTCCTTTTATAAGAGCCTGTTTATTAGCGGTGCAGGAATGACCTTTGCCCTGCAGAGCCTGTTGCTTGGCTACAGGTGGCTCCTGACGAACGGGGCGCATGAAAGGGTGACCTCGGCGTTCTTCGCCCTTCTCGGGGTCGCAGTGGGGGCTGTGGTGTTTCTCCTCTTATTCCTAAGAGGGGGACATCTGTCAGAGGAAGAAATCAGCTTTTTGCCATTTGGCAGTAAAATGAACCGGTTGAAGAAAGGCCTTCAGCCCCGGTATAGAAAGTAGTGAATGCAAATGAGCCATACCATCACAGTCATCGGACTCGGTGCAGGGGATCTGGATCAGCTCCCTATGGGTGTATATAAGCAGTTGAAAAAAGAACATCACCTTTTCCTCCGTACAAAGGAACATCCTGTCGTGAAGGAATTGGAAACGGAAGGAATGGTCTATACATCCTTCGATTCCATATACGAAAAGCACGAGCGCTTTGAAGCTGTATACGAGGAGATCGTACAGGAACTTGTGGCCGCTTCAAAGGAACATCCGGTCCTCTATGCGGTTCCTGGGCATCCCCTCGTGGCAGAGAAGACCGTACAGCTACTCCTTGAGCTGCATGAGAATGGAGAAGCGGAGGTCGTGATCGGAGGAGGGCAGAGCTTTCTGGATGCCCTGTTTGCTTCCGTCGGTGCCGATCCCATCGATGGCTTCCAGCTCCTTGATGGGACGAGCCTCAGCGTCCACGATATCCAGATGACCCAGCAGCTCATCATCGGTCAGGTGTACGACGGCTTCATTGCCTCGGAAGTGAAACTGACACTTATGGAGCTTTATCCATATGATTTCGACGTTATGCTTGTAACGGCGGCAGGAAGTTCAGAAGAGAAAGTGGAGCGACTCCCTCTCGTTGAGCTTGATCGTACTGCGCAGCTGAGCAATCTCACGAGCCTGTATGTACCTGCAGTAAAAGATCGCTCTCAGCGATACAAGCAGTACAGCGCCCTGAGGGAAATCATTTCGACTTTGAGAGGTCCGGACGGCTGTCCATGGGACCAGGAGCAGACCCATCAGTCACTGAAGAAATATTTGATTGAAGAAACATACGAGCTTTTGGAAGCGATCGATGAGGATGATGTCGATCATATGGTTGAAGAATTGGGTGACGTCCTGCTCCAGGTCCTCCTTCACGCCCAAATCGGGGAAGATGAAGGGATGTTCAATATGGAGGAAGTAATGGAAGCACTGTCTTCCAAAATGGTGCGCAGGCATCCTCACGTATTCGGTGATATCCAGGTCGGGAATTCGGAAGAAGTGAAAGCGAATTGGGCAGAGATCAAGAAGCAGGAGAAAGGCGGACAGAGTCAGCCACCGCTTCTAAAAGGTGTAGCCAAAGGGACACCCGCTCTTATGAAGGCCTATGAATATCAGAAAAAGGCAGCAGGTGTCGGCTTTGATTGGGACAACGTCAAAGGCGCCTGGGAAAAAGTATGGGAAGAACTGAAGGAATTCGAACAGGAAGCCGAGAATGGAAGTGAACAGGACCGAAAGCAGGAATTCGGTGACCTCCTGTTTGCCCTCGTGAATGTATCAAGATTTTATCGCATTCACCCTGAAGAGGCCCTGTCCATGACCAATTCAAAGTTCTATCGTCGCTTCTCCCACGTGGAAGACCGGGTGAAGCAATCAGGAAAATCATTCGAAGAGCATTCCCTTGAAGAGCTGGATGCATTTTGGGATGAAGCGAAGAATCAATCACATTAATGGCTGTAAAGCCGTCAAAGGAGAGAATGAGAATGGCAACGACCATGAGGCTGGATAAGTTTTTAAAGGTATCACGTCTGATCAAACGGAGGACCCTTGCCAAAGAAGTGGCCGACCAGGGGAGGATCTCCATCAATGGAACACAGGCCAAAGCAAGTTCCAATGTAAAAGTCGGGGATGAGCTCAGTGTGAGGTTTGGGCAAAAGGTCATGAGGGTAAAGATTGAAAGGCTTTTAGAGACGACGAAAAAAGACGAAGCAAGCGGCCTGTATACGGTCCTGTCCGAAGAAAGGGTCAACCAAGAGGAAGAGTGACCCCTGTTTTGGTTCTAATTCCATCATCCACACCATAACATGGTACAAAGCTTGTACTATGGGATGTGAGGGATGAAGATGAATCAATATCATGATGGCAATAAAGAAAAGGCAGTCTTTCAGGAACACGATGTCATGATGAGGGGACGCAAACTCCTCGATATCACGGGAGTCAAGCAGGTGGAGAGCTTTGATAATGAAGAGTTCCTTCTGGAGACGGTCATGGGCTTTTTATCCGTCCGTGGACAGAACCTCCAGATGAAGAATCTCGATGTGGATAAGGGAATCGTCTCGATCAAAGGGAAGGTGTTCGACCTCGTCTATCTTGATGAACAAAGCGGGGAGAAAGCTAAAGGTTTCTTTAGCAAGCTGTTTCGATGACACTCACCACCCAATTCTATACGATGCTCTCCATGATCGGCATGGGGGCATTATTCGGGGCGTCCCTGGACACGTACCATCGATTTCTCAACAGGAGCCAGCGGAAGCGCTGGTTCGTCTTTATCAATGATGTCCTGTTCTGGGTCCTGCAGGCCCTCGCCATGTTCTACATTTTATTCGTCGTAAACTTCGGCGAGATCAGGGTGTACATATTCGTGGCCCTGCTCTGCGGATTCGCAGCGTATCAGGCGCTTTTTAAGACGTTGTATACAAATCTGCTGGAGAGACTCATCCGCTTCACGATCTCCTTTTACCGCTTCTTGGTGAAGATGGGTCAAAAGCTCATCTATTCACCGGTGAAATGGATCATTTTCATGATTCTTGCAGTGATCCTCTGGATACTGAAAACAATATATGCCATCATTCGATTTGTATTCAGGACAGCATGGCGGATCGTATATGGGATACTGAAGGTCGCATTGGCTCCGATCTGGTGGATATTTCGAACAATTTGGAAACTATTGCCGAACCATCTTACAAAAAGAGTCGATAAGTTATATAATAAAATGGCAGGAATTATGAAGTCTTATGGCAAAAAAGTATATACATGGATCCGGAAATGGACCATTAAAAAAAATAAAAAATGACCGCATCGGGGAAAGGGAGGTTTGGAAATGGGAAAAAACGTCACTCCGATGGAGAATGAATATGTCCGCCAGCAGGAAAGCAAGCATAAAGCATCCTCTAAAAGAAAAAAACGTTTAGTCCGCCGTCTTTCCGTGTTCTTTGTCCTAGCAATCGCCATCACAGGATTTATGGTCTCGACGCTCATTTCCAGGGCTCAGGTGCTTGAAGACAAGAAAGCAGAAAAGGTGCAGCTGGAGAAAAACCTCGACGCACTGAAGGAAAAACAAACGGCATTGGAAGAAGAAATTGTGAAGTTGAACGATGATGATTATATCGCCAAACTGGCCAGGCGTGACTATTTCCTATCAGATAATGGAGAGATTATCTTTAATATTCCTGAATCTGGAAAGGATAAAGAGAACTAAAGGAGAGGTGTCTTATTGACACTCTTTTTTTTAATTGGCTATAATATAGAGTAGGTTTATCTAACATTCTAAGGAGGAGCATTTCTTTTATGTCAATTGAAGTAGGCAGCAAGTTACAGGGTAAGGTAACAGGAATTACAAATTTCGGAGCGTTCGTGGAATTAGCAGAAGGTACGACGGGTCTGGTTCACATCAGTGAAGTAGCCGACAATTATGTCAAAGACATCAACGAGCACCTTAAAGTTGGAGACGAAGTCACAGTTAAGGTTATCAACGTTGAGAAAGATGGAAAGATCGGCTTGTCCATCCGTAAAGCTAAAGACCAACCACAACGCCCGCAGCGCCCGCAACGTCCTCAACGCCCACGCAACAACAAACCGGCTGACACCCGTACGAAGGAAAACTTCGAACAAAAGATGGCGCGCTTCTTGAAAGACAGCGAAGACCGCTTATCTTCATTGAAAAAAAATACAGAGTCTCGCCGTGGTGGAAGGGGAGCGAAAAAAGGATAACTTGCTGTCTATTAATCCATATAGCAGGTCCTAATGCAGATGCATTCATTGAATGCATCTGTTTTTTTATTGTTTTTCGTCAGCGGACATACAAAAAAGGACCACTTCAATTGAAGTGGTCCTTCTGTATGATGACCCGTACGGGATTCGAACCCGTGTTACCGCCGTGAAAGGGCGGTGTCTTAACCGCTTGACCAACGGGCCTCAAAGATATGGTAGCGGCGGAGGGGATCGAACCCCCGACCTCACGGGTATGAACCGTACGCTCTAGCCAGCTGAGCTACACCGCCATATAATGGCCTTTAAGGCACAAAAACTATAATACCCACAAAGAAATGCAAAGTCAATACTATTTCATAAATAATTTGTCAAAACACGGTTAAGCCTGATAGGAGTTGGATTTGAGGACGAAAAGGGAAAAATCACCGATTTATTTTCTGAATATTTTACCACTTCGACCGGAAACACGTCGAAACTTTTTGGGTATACATTCCCTCATTCTGACAAAGTTCTGAGCATGTCCCATTTATACTAATAAAAAAAGTTATGGGGAGTGTTTGTTACATGGGGAAAGCGGATCAAACAATCATCGAACCTGTTCAGAACGTAGACATCGAACAAACGAGGGCCGAGATGTCCAAGGGGATCAAATCGATATATTCGAAGCTGGAGTGGCTCTTCATTGAAAAGGGACTGGCTCTGTTTGTGATCGGCTTTTTACTTGGAAGGGCCCTGATCCTCTCTCATCTTACACCATTTGCCCTGCCGTTCTTTGCAGCTGTCTATCTTGTTCGGAGGGAAAAATCGCCCATCGCACTTATGGGGCTGCTGGCCGGAGCTGTCACCTTATCCTTCTCCAGTATCAGTTATACGTTCGCAACGGCGATATTATTCCTCCTAGCGTTCCGGCTGACGCAAAAATTCCACCAGAATGATATGAAGATCGTATCCTTTTACGTTCTCTTTTCCGTCGCTTTCGTCAAGCTCGGCTTTGATTACGTCCAACAGGGGCAGGTTCTCACCCTCTATAACGGGGTCATGGCTCTCATCGAGGCGTTCCTTGCTTTCCTCCTCACCTATATCTTCATCCAAAGCGTCCCGTTCGTCACTGTTCAAAGGAGAAGGAGGTCCCTGAAGACGGAGGAAGTAGTAAGCCTGATCATCCTTCTTGCTTCCATCATGACCGGAACCATCGGATGGGCCTTTCAGGGGCTGTCTGTTGAGCATATCCTCTCGAGGTATCTTGTTCTTCTATTCTCCTTTGTTGCAGGAGCGACAGTCGGCTCTACGGTTGGCGTCGTCACAGGACTTGTATTCAGCCTGGCCAGCGTGGCAAGCTTTCAACAAATGAGCCTGCTTGCATTTGCGGGCCTTCTCGGGGGCCTGATGAAGGAAGGGAAGAAATTCGGCGCTGCCATCGGGTTGCTCATTGCCACCCTGCTAATGGGGATGTACGGGGACAATAGCATGGTACTGACGACCACCCTTTATGAGTCCGGGGTGGCGATCGTGCTTTTATTCCTCACGCCCCAGAGCCTGGTCAAGCGGATCGCCAAGCACATACCGGGTACGACCGAGTACCATCAGGAGCAGCAGGGCTATATGCGCAAGGTGCGGGACGTGACGGCAAGCCGCGTCACGCAGTTCTCTTCTGTCTTCCAGGCGCTTTCGAACAGCTTCCAGCAGGTGGAGGAGAAGATGAAAATGGAGGAAGTCGAGGATAAAGAGTTTGACTATTTCCTCAGCAATGTCACGGAGAAGACGTGCCAGACCTGCTTCAAGAAGGATCAGTGCTGGGCGAGGAATTTCGATAAAACCTACAATATGATGAAAGAGGTCATGACTGAATACGATCAGGGCAGGGTACCTCTGTCGTCCCGATTATCACGAGAGGTGGAGAAGCACTGTACAAGGGAGAAAAAGCTGAAAGAAACCATTTATCAAGAGCTGACGTTTTATCAGGCGAATCTGAAACTGAAGAAGCAGGTGCAGGAAAGCAGGAAGCTCGTGGCCGATCAGCTTCTCGGCGTCTCGGAAGTCATGGGTAATTTTGCGAAGGAAATCCAGCGCGAGAGGGAGAACCATTATTTGCAGGAAGAGCAGATCCTTGCGAGCATCGGCGAGTTCGGTATTGAAATCGATCATATTGAAATCTACAACCTTGAACAGGGCAACGTCGATATCGATATGGTGATCCCGTACTCCGGGGGTCACGGTGAAGGGGAAAAATTGATTGCACCGATGCTGTCGGATATCCTTGGTGAAAACATCGTCGTCCAAAAAGAGGACTGTTCCCAATTCCCTAATGGGCAGTGCCATGTCACTTTCCAATCAGCGAAGAAATTCGTAGTGGACACAGGTGTGTCCCATGCAGCCAAAGGGGGAGGTCTGGTCTCGGGAGACAGCTATTCCATGATCGAGCTCGGTAGGGGGAAGTATGCTGTTGCCATAAGCGATGGGATGGGCAACGGAGAGCGGGCCCATTATGAAAGCAATGAGACCCTCAGACTCCTCAAGAAGATCCTCGAGTCAGGGATTGAAGAGCAGGTGGCCATCAAGTCGATCAACTCGATCCTGTCACTGCGGACCAACGACGAGATCTTCTCCACCCTGGACCTCGCCATGATCGACCTTCAGAACGCTTCATCTCGTTTCCTTAAGATCGGTTCGACGCCGAGCTTCATCAAAAGGAATGACCAGATCATGAAGATCGAAGCGAGCAACCTTCCCATGGGAATGTTGCAGCAGGACTTCGATGTGGACGTCGTCTCCGAGCAACTGAAGGCAGGGGACCTTTTGATCATGATGAGTGACGGGGCATTCGAGGGACCGAAGCATGTGGAAAACTATGACGTTTGGATGAAGCGGAAGATCAAGGAGCTGCAGACCGATGAGCCTCAGGAAGTGGCTGATATCCTCATGGAAGAAGTGATCAGGTCGAGCTCTGGCATGATCGATGACGACATGACGATCGTCGTCTCCAAGATCAATCATAATATCCCGAAATGGTCATCGATTCCGATCCAGAAGAGCAAGCAGAAAAAGCAGATTTCCTGAAAAAGGTTCACGCAATCGTCATAAAAAAAGAGAAGAAAGTAGTTCACTAGAGTATAAATTCCTCCCCATCAGGCGAAGATGATAGCAACTATGAAGGAGGAGGAGACTCTTATGAAAGCAGGTACACTTCGTCAGATTCTATTGATCACGGATGGATGCTCCAATCAGGGGGAAGACCCCATTGCCATGGCCGCGTTAGCAAAGGAACAGGGGATCTCCGTCAATGTCATCGGCGTCATGGACAATGACGTCATCGACCAAAATGGAATGGTGGAAATCGAGGGGATCGCTCTATCAGGAGGAGGGGTCAGTCAGGTCGTCTATGCCCAGCAGCTGTCGCAAACGGTCCAGATGGTCACCAGGAAGGCGATGACCCAGACGCTTCAGGGCGTCATTAATAAAGAGCTGAAGTCGATCCTTGGGAAATCAGCCTCCATGGAGGAGCTGCCTCCGGAACAGCGCGGAGAAGTGATGGAAGTAGTGGATGAACTGGGGGAATCGGTGGACATGGAAGTGTTGATCCTTGTCGATACGTCTGCAAGCATGAAGCACAAGCTTCCCACGGTGAAGGAAGCGCTTTTGGACCTGTCCCTCAGCCTGAATGCCAGAATGGGAGATAACAAATTTTCCGTTTTCGTATTTCCCGGGAAACGACAGGATGTCGAAAAATTACTGGACTGGACCCCGCGTCTTGAAACGTTATCAAGTATATTCTCTAAGCTTTCCCCGGGAGGCATCACACCGACTGGACCGGCGATTTCAGAGGCAATCACCCATTTCAAGAAAAAACGTTCACTAAGGGGACTGCTCTCTCGTGGCGATGATGAACAATACTTCGAAGAAACCATTTAATCTTCCACCCGGTACGACCATAACGGGGAAATGGCATGGGGCTTCTTATACCATCATGAAAGAGCTCGGATACGGGGCCAATGGAATCGTGTATCTGGTAAGGGACGGGCAGGGCTATCAGGCCCTCAAAATGAGCGATAATAATGTCACCATCACATCCGAGGTAAATGTACTCAAAGCCTTTTCAAAACTTCAGGGTACCCCTCTCGGTCCCGGGCTCATAGATGTGGATGACTGGGAATACAGGGGGAAGAAGATCCCTTTTTATACGATGGAATACATCCAGGGCCCTACGCTTCTCTCCTTCGTACAGGGGAAGGGGTTCTCGTGGACGGGTGTCCTCGTCGCCCAGCTCCTTGCCGACCTGGAGCGAATCCATCAGGCAGGGTGGGTTTTTGGAGATCTTAAGCCTGAGAACCTGATCGTCACTGGTGCACCCCATCGGATCAGGTGCATCGATGTGGGAGGCACGACCATCCAGGGACGTGCCATCAAGGAATTCACGGAGTTCTTCGACCGGGGCTACTGGATCGGGGGGTCCCGGCGGGCGGAACCAAGCTATGATCTGTTCGCCGTCGGGATGATCCTGATCAATCTTGCTTATCCAAACCGATTCCCCAAACGCGAGAACGGACAGCTTCAGCAGCTGAAGCTCGCGGTGGATGGAAAAGACAGTTTGAGGAAATACCGGGGAACGATCTTCGGCGCGCTGGAGGGGACCTTTTCCTCCGCACAGGAAATGAGGGAAGACCTTCTTAGAGGTATATCCCGCTCAGCGAATCACGGACCGGCAAAGAAGCATTCGCAAAAGCCTGCCGCTACCAGAAAGACGCCCCAGGCCGCACCGAAAAAACCTGCTAAACAATCAAAGGCAAGCAGGTCCTTGGAGACTGTCCTCATCATTCTCATCGTGGGGATGATCTACTTCCTCTACATCTATGGGGAACTATTGTAGCGTCTCCCGTGAGTTTCCTTTGGGATACTGATACAATATAAGGAAAACGGTTGGAAAGAGGATTGCTATGCTAGAACAGACATCCAGGGACTTCATTCAAAGGCATCGGTTGCTCGAAAAAGGAGACCGCCTCGTCGTTGCCGTTTCGGGAGGTCCCGATTCCCTGGCCCTTATCCACTTCCTTCATGAACTCCGTGACGAACTCGACGTGGAAGTTGCTTGTGCCCATCTCGATCATATGTTTAGGGGCCGGGAGTCCTATGAAGATCTTTTGTTCGTCGAAGGGTTCTGCAAGGAGCGGGACATCCCCTTTTTTGGCGAGCGTATCAATGTCCCGGAAATGATGACAACGGAAAAAGGCAGCCTCCAGGAGATGGCGAGAAAGGCCCGCTATACGTATCTCCATCAGGTAATGGACAGATACGGAGGCAATAAACTGGCACTCGGGCATCACGGGGACGACCAGGTCGAAACCATCCTGATGAAGTGGACCCGGGGAGCAGGGGCCAAAGGCCGTGCCGGCATCCCGTTCAGACGTCCTTTTTCAACAGGGGAGATCATCCGGCCTTTTCTTTCTGTGACCAAGGAAGATATTCTCGATTACTGCGACCGGGAGCATCTTTTCCCGAGGATCGACCCGAGCAACAGTAAGGATACATATACAAGAAACCGATTCCGTTCCAGGGTGCTGCCATTCTTGAAAGAAGAGAATCCGCACGTTCATCGGAATTTCCAACAATTCAGTGAAGAATCATTTGAAGATGAAGAGTTTTTGGAGGAATTGACCAGGGTAAAGTTGAATAAGGTATGGAAGGTGGAGGAGGATTTTTCCACTCTTGATATCAAACGCTTTCTCCAGATGGCTCAGCCTTTACAAAGAAGAGCGATTAATCTAATATTAAACTATCTTTATAAACTTAAACCCGCTTCTTTATCGTCTATACATATTTACGATGTATTACGTCTGTTAAAGGGGGAGAATCCCAATGCCCAATTGGATTTACCCTCGGGGCTTAAGGTTACAAAGGCTTATCAGACATGTTATTTTCACTTCGGGAACCTTTCCGGAGGTCCATACTATTTTGAACTGGAAATCCATTCATCGATTATCCTTCCGACCGGAACTCGGATCTCCCTCATGCCCTCACAGGGATATGTGAAGGATGGCGGGGGTGAAACGATTCATTTGAACAGGGATGAAGTCACCCTTCCGTTGATTGTACGCACGAGGGAATCTGGGGATCGCATGAAGGTGAAAGGGATGGAGGGCTCGAAGAAGCTCAAGACCCTTTTCATCGATGAAAAAATCCCTTTGCATCTTCGGGACCGGTGGCCGGTCGTCACTGATTCTGAAGACAGGATCCTTTGGGTTCCTGGATTAAGGAAGTCCGTTTACGATACGGGAGAGGGACGCGAGGATAGTTTAGTGTTACAAGTCAAGAGCAATCATCTTCTAGGAGGCAGTTGAACATTGTTAAATCAGGATATTGAAAAGGTACTTATTTCAGAAGAAGAACTTCAAGAAAAGATCAAAGCGCTGGGTGCTGAGCTGACGGATGCCTATCAAGATAAGTTTCCACTTGCAATCGGCGTACTGAAAGGCGCGATGCCATTCATGGCCGATCTGTGCAAACGCATCGATGCCCATATGGAAATGGACTTCATGGATGTGTCCAGCTACGGCAGTTCCACTGTCTCTTCAGGAGAGGTAAAGATCGTCAAAGACCTCGATACGAAAGTGGAAGGGCGCGACATCCTGATTATCGAAGATATCATCGACAGCGGCTTGACGCTGAGCTATCTTGTCGAACTGTTCCGCTACCGTAAGGCAAAATCGATCAGCATCGTCACTCTGCTCGATAAGCCAACCGGACGCAAAGCAGACATCAAGGCAGATTATGTAGGCTTCATCGTACCGGATGAATTCGTTGTCGGCTATGGCCTTGATTATGCGGAAAGATACCGTAATCTCCCTTACATCGGAGTACTGAAACCAGCGGTGTATACAACAGGAGAATAACGTCCATCTTAAGAAGAGTCTTCGCAAGTGCAATTTGTTGTAATGCCATGATTTACTATGATACTATTTTACGTAGTTTGTTTACCGTGGGAGGAGGTAAGGGATGAAACGGATCTTTTCTAACACCATATTCTATTTACTGGTATTTCTACTGATCATAGGTGTGGTGAGTTTTTTCAACAACAACAACGAACCAACCAAAACGATCGATTACAGTACGTTTATTAATAAGTTGGAAGACAATCAAGTCAAATCATTCTCCGTTCAGCCTTCAAGAGGCGTCTATGAACTGAAGGGGCAGATGAGGGATGCTAAGAAAGACGAGTTCTTCGTGACTCACATCCTGTCTACCGATGGAAAGCTCATGGATCGGATCAACGACGCCGCCAGTGGCACAACTGGTGATGATGCCCTTAAGAAGGTAGACGTCGAAATCCTGGAAGCGAAAGAAACCAACGGGTGGATTTCCGTCTTTACGACGATCATCCCATTCGTCATCATCTTCATTCTCTTCTTCTTCTTGCTCAATCAGGCTCAGGGCGGTGGAAGCCGTGTCATGAACTTCGGTAAGAGCAAAGCCAAGCTTTACAGCGAAGAGAAGAAAAAAGTCCGCTTCAAGGATGTTGCCGGAGCAGACGAAGAGAAGCAGGAACTTGTGGAAGTCGTTGAATTCCTCAAGGATCCACGTAAGTTCTCTGAAATCGGTGCACGCATTCCGAAGGGTGTCCTTCTTGTAGGACCTCCTGGTACCGGTAAAACCTTGCTGGCCCGTGCAGTTGCCGGTGAAGCAGGCGTTCCGTTCTTCTCTATCAGTGGTTCGGACTTCGTGGAAATGTTCGTAGGGGTCGGTGCATCCCGTGTACGTGACCTGTTCGAAAACGCGAAGAAAAATGCTCCGTGTATCATCTTCATCGATGAGATCGATGCAGTCGGTCGTCAACGTGGCGCAGGACTCGGCGGAGGCCACGATGAACGTGAGCAGACGTTGAACCAGCTTCTTGTTGAAATGGATGGATTCGGTGCCAACGAAGGAATCATCATCGTGGCTGCAACGAACCGCCCTGATATCCTTGACCCTGCATTGCTTCGTCCAGGACGTTTCGACCGTCAAATCACAGTCGATCGCCCGGATGTGAACGGTCGTGAAGCAGTGCTGAACGTGCATGCGAAGAACAAGCCGCTCGATGATTCAGTTGATATGAAAGCCATTGCTCAAAGGACACCTGGTTTCTCTGGTGCCGATCTTGAGAACCTCCTGAACGAAGCTGCCCTTGTGGCCGCCCGTGAAGATAAGAAGAAGATCGATATGCGCGACATCGACGAAGCAACGGACCGTGTCATTGCCGGTCCTGCCAAGAAGAGCCGTGTCATCTCAGAGAAGGAACGCAAGATCGTTGCCTACCACGAAGCAGGTCATACCGTCATCGGTTGCGTCCTTGATGAAGCCGATATGGTTCACAAAGTGACCATCGTACCTCGTGGTCAGGCCGGAGGATACGCAGTCATGCTTCCTAAGGAAGATCGTTACTTCATGACGAAGCCGGAACTCCTTGATAAGATCACTGGGCTCCTTGGTGGGCGAGTAGCGGAAGAAGTTATCTTCGGAGAAGTTTCGACCGGTGCCCATAATGACTTCCAGCGTGCCACAGGCATCGCCCGCAAAATGGTGACGGAATATGGAATGAGTGAAAAACTCGGACCTCTTCAATTCGGTCAGCAACAAGGCGGTCAGGTGTTCCTTGGACGTGACATCAACAGCGAGCAAAATTATTCAGACGCTATTGCTCATGATATCGATCTTGAAATGCAGCGCTTCATCAATGAAAGCTATGCGCGTGCGAAAAAGATCCTTACTGAGAATCGCGATAAACTGGAACTCATCGCTAAGACGTTGCTTGAAATCGAGACTCTTGATGCCGCTCAGATTAAGAACCTAATGGATCACGGTAAACTTCCAGAGCGCGTATATGAATCCGACGTCGAAACAAGCGACGTGAAAGTGAACATCCAGAAAAAAAATGATGAACCGGTAAGTGGAGACTCCTCAAACGGAGACGATACCGACCGCGTATAATAATAATGGTTGGACTTCCGACCACAAAGAATCCGAACGGCACTCGTGGCCGTTCGGATTTTTTTATGGCCTTTCGTGATAGGTCTGTGGAATGTTGCAGTCAGAAAAAGGGATTCCATGTAAAACATCCAACCTCTTCTGCTTATATAACCCTGTCAGTAACGCAGATTGGTTGCCATCATACCAGTGCCTTACAGCTTCCTCGCCACTCCCTTTGCGAGACATCCGGCCCACCCAACACATCAAGACGTGTCAGCCCTTGCCGGTTATCTCCCATTCAGTTCAACCCAGTCGCCTCCCCAAACGGATTATGGTATGATGTTGGCAGTGTGAAAACAATGACCGAGTAGGTGAAAATTGTGATTTTTGTAATGGATGTTGGAAATACGAACATTGTGTTCGGTGTATATGAAAATGACGAATTGAAGTATCACTGGAGAGCCGAGACCAATCGCCACAAGACCGAGGATGAATTTGGCATGCTTGTAAAGAATTTGTTTGAGCATGCGAAGCTATCCTTTGACGATATTGATGGTATTATTATATCCTCCGTTGTTCCTCCCATCATGTTCAGTCTTGAAAGGATGTGCGTGAAGTACTTCCATATCACGCCACTTGTCGTAGGACCCGGAATCAAGACGGGCTTGAACATCAAATATGATAATCCCAAGGAAGTCGGAGCCGACCGTATCGTCAATGCCGTAGCTGGTATTTACGAATACGGAGGACCACTGATCATCGTGGACTTTGGTACAGCAACCACTTACTGCTATGTGAACGAAGACAAACAGTATATGGGCGGTGCTATTGCCCCTGGGATCGGGATCTCAACAGAAGCACTCTATTCAAAGGCTGCGAAATTGCCGCGGATTGAAATTGCGCGTCCGGAGAATATTATTGGAAAGAATACCGTCACTGCCATGCAAGCCGGAATTTTATACGGATACGTGGGACAAGTGGAAGGCATCGTACGCCGTATGAAAGAACAAAGTACCCAGGAGCCGACAGTCATCGCCACCGGCGGGTTGGCGACGCTGATTTCGAAAGAATCGACAGTCATCGATGTAGTCGATCCATTCCTGACACTGAAAGGCTTGAAGCTGATTTATAAACGCAACATCAACGGATAAGGAAGGAGCTTTTATATGAGCGACTATTTAGTAAAAGCATTGGCCTATGATGGTCAAGTAAGGGCATATGCCGTCAAAAGCACAGAAACCGTAGGAGAAGCGCAGCGCCGCCACAATACATGGCCGACTGCTTCTGCAGCCCTTGGGCGTTCCATGAGTGCAGGTCTCATGATGGGGGCTATGCTTAAAGGTGAGAACAAACTAACGATAAAAGTAGAAGGTGGCGGACCGATCGGTGCCATCATCGTCGATAGCAATGCAAAGGGTGAAGTAAGGGGATATGTCACCAACCCCCACGTCCACTTCGACCTGAATGAACATGGCAAATTGGATGTACGTCGTGCCGTCGGGACAGAAGGTACCCTCTCTGTTGTAAAAGATATCGGCATGAGGGATAACTTCTCCGGACAGGTGCCGATCGTATCAGGTGAACTTGGCGAAGACTTCACCTATTATTTTGTGACCAGTGAACAGGTCCCTTCTTCAGTGGGGGTCGGCGTCCTTGTGAACCCTGACAATACGATCCTTGCATCAGGCGGCTTCATCCTTCAGCTTCTTCCTGGAGCAGAAGATGATACGATCACGAAGATCGAGGAACGCCTAGGGAAAATCGAGCCGATTTCAAAGCTCATCCAACGCGGTCTTTCTCCTGAGCAGATATTGGACGAGGTTCTGGGCGAGGACAATGTGAAGGTCCTTGAAACCATGCCTGTCACATTCCAATGTCAATGTTCGAAGGAGCGGTTCGGTGATGCGATCATCAGCCTTGGTGAAGAGGAAATCAAAGATATGATCCAAGAAGACGGCATGGCCGAAGCCAAATGCCACTTCTGCAACGAAACGTATATCTTCTCTGAAAAAGAATTGAAAGAGCTTCAACTGCAAGCAAAATAATACGATCTCAGGCCGGGGAGAATGGATGATGAGAATTAAACGTTCCGTCCTATTGACGGTGATCGGACTTTTATTGGCTACAAATATCCTGACGCTCATCTTCTCCGGTAAAGGGGAAGGAAAGAACACAGAGAGCGTGGCAAACGTCGACGGGGAAGATATCACCCGGGAGGAGTGGCTCCATTCTCTTGAAGACAAGTATGGAAAAGAGGAGCTGAAGGCGCTCATCAACCGGAAGGTGATGGATCGCCTGGCCCTGAAATACGATATTTCCGTCTCTCAAAAGGAGATCGATCGGGAATTTGCCATGATCCAGTCCGCTTATAATGTCTTCGATGAAGGCAATCTGCAGGACGAGAAAGACATCAAGTCCCAGATCAAAGCGGATCTCCTCTTGGAAAAGCTCCTCACAAAAGACGTGGAGATTTCCGATAAGGAACTGAAGAAGTATTATGAACAGAATGAACGCTTATACACCATTCCGAAAATGGTGAAGTTGAAGCAGATCCAAGTGCCGGATCAGTCTGAGGCCGACCAGATACTCAAGGAACTGAAAGATGGTTCAAGCTTTGAAGCGCTGGCCATGGAAAAATCCACTGATCAAAAGACTGCCCCCCTTGGGGGAGATCTCGGCTACATCCCTGACGATGGAAATATCCTGACCCAGGAAGCAAAAGCAGAGGTCAACACCCTGTCCAAGGGAGAGTGGAGCAAACCTGTTCCGTCTGATGATGGATATCTTATTTACTTTGTGGAGGATACGATCAAGAAGAACCACTATTCCTTCAAACAGGTGAAAGAGCAAATCAGGCGGAAGATCGCTCTTGAGCAGGTGGAATCCCCCATGCGTGCGGAGTCCTTTTGGGATGAGCTCGATGTGGACTGGTATTATGGGAAAGAGCAAACAAAATAAGCATATTGAAGGGTCACCGATTGTGTATCGGTGGCTCTTTTTTAATAATCACGAGAAGGACGGCCTTCGGAAAAAATGCTTTTGCCGGATGCAAATCATAGTAATGATCCGAATGGCATATGTTAAGTTTGTGTAGGGACTGAAGTCATATGTGTTGACAAATAAATTGAATATTGTTACATTTTAATTAAAACCAACAAAAATGCTTGGAATTAGGAGTGAGGAGTAATGGTCAGAGTAGCTAACTCAATTTCGGAATTGATCGGGCAGACGCCGATTGTGAAACTGAATCGAATTGTGGATGATGGAAGTGCTGATGTCTACTTGAAACTTGAATATATGAATCCGGGAAGCTCGGTAAAAGATCGAATTGCCCTAGCAATGATCGAAGCCGGAGAAGAAGCGGGAACATTGAAGGCCGGAGATACGATCGTCGAGCCGACGAGCGGAAATACGGGAATCGGGCTTGCCATGGTGGCTGCGGCGAAAGGATACCGTGCCCTTCTTGTTATGCCTGATACGATGAGTATGGAACGTCGCAACCTCCTTCGTGCCTATGGTGCAGAGCTCGTCTTGACGCCTGGGGCAGAGGGGATGGGTGGAGCCATCCGCAAGGCCGAAGAGCTTTCCAAAGAGAAGGGTTACTTCATGCCTCAGCAGTTTAAAAACACGGCCAATCCGAAGGTGCACCGTGAAACGACAGGACCTGAGATCGTGGAGCAGATGGGCGATCAGCTCGATGCCTTCATCGCAGGGATCGGTACAGGTGGTACCATCACCGGTGTCGGAGAGGTCTTGAAAGAGAAATATCCTGAAATCAAACTGTATGCTGTCGAGCCGTCGGATTCCCCTGTCCTGTCCGGTGGTAAGCCGGGTCCTCATAAAATCCAGGGGATCGGTGCCGGTTTCGTTCCAGAGATTCTGAATACCTCCCTTTATGACGAGGTCATCCAGGTCGGGAAGGAAGAAGCGTTCGACTATGCTAGGCGAGCGGCAAGCGAAGAAGGAATCCTTGGCGGAATTTCTTCCGGTGCGGCGATTTACGCGGCGAATGAAGTGGCGAAGAAGCTTGGGAAAGGCAAGAAAGTCCTTGCCATCATACCAAGTAACGGAGAGCGCTATTTGAGCACGCCTCTCTATCAGTTCGACGAAGAGTGATAGTACATGCGGCCGTGGAGCAGTCTTTGCTTCACGGCCGTTTTTTTTGCCTGTATTTTTCATATTATAATCGATGAAACCTTGTGCTTCTTCATGTATCATGAAAGAAGAAAAACATGAGGGAGTGTGGCCAATGCAGCACGTATACTTTCTGAAGCATCCATCATCCAAAGAACAATTTTTCGCATCATATGACCGGATTAGCCGTCGTGAATCACATCATGTCCTCCTGGAGAGCGGGCGCGGAGGAAGGTATAGCATCGCTGGCATCAGGCCTGAAGCTATTCTTACAGGACACCCCCACGGACTTGAAGTTGAACATGAAGGGTCAGTCGAAGTGCTGGAGGGGGATCCCCTCGTACAGCTGGAAGGATGGCTTGCCAAGCACAAAGCCCCGAGACATGAAGAGCTCCCCGACTTTCAAGGGGGCGTGATCGGGTTCATCACCTATGACTATGCGAGGCAGATCGAGCGGATCCCGCATCTTGCCCATGATGATCAGTCCCTGCCTGATCTCTACTTTTATTATTTCAACTGAGTGGGTGGTCTTTGATCATGAAACCGATTGCCTGTGGATCATGATGCTTTCTTCTTTGGGGGATGAGGGCGCCGAGGGAAGGCTGAAAGAACGGCTGGCTGAATGGAGCGCGCCTGCTGGGGTGACCTCTGCAGGTGAAGATGTGTATGAACCGGGAGAAATTCAGGTATCCATGGACGAAGAAGCTTTTTCAGAAGCAGTCAGGAAGATCCAGGCGTATATCGCTCAAGGCGACGTATTCCAGGTGAACCTATCCGTACGACAATCACAGGAACTGAAAGTCGATCCGTTCCTGGTCTATAAAGAGCTCCGCCTATTGAATCCTTCCCCATATATGAGCTATCTCCATTCCCCGGAACTGCAGGTGGTGTCGGGTTCTCCTGAGCTGCTCGTCAAAAAGCAGGATCTTGAAGTCAGCACCCGGCCGATTGCCGGGACACGGTCCAGAGGGACAGATGATAAAGAAGACGCTCGCCTCGCCTCCGAGCTCATCCATAATGAGAAGGAGCGTGCCGAGCATGTGATGCTCGTCGACCTTGAGCGGAACGACCTTGGAAGGGTCTGTGAGTACGGAACCGTGGAAGTGAATGAATTCATGGTTATTGAAAAATACTCCCACGTGATGCACATCGTGTCCAATGTGAGGGGGAGGATCCACGACTCCAAGACGGGTGCGGACTTGATCCGCTCGGTCTTCCCGGGTGGGACCATCACCGGGGCCCCGAAGGTGAGGACGATGGAGATTATTGAGGAACTGGAGCCTGTGAGAAGGGGCATCTACACGGGATCAGTCGGATGGATCGGCGTGAACGGTGACATGGAACTGAATATTGTCATCCGCACGATGCTGGTGAAGGACGGGGTCGGCCACATCCAGGCTGGAGCGGGTGTCGTCATCGACTCTAATCCTGCCCACGAGTACAAAGAATCTCTCAAGAAGGCAAAAGCCATGTGGGTCGCGAAGGACCGGGCAGAAGGAAGAGGAGTGAAGGCATGATCCTTATGATCGATAACTATGATTCATTTACGTATAATCTGGTTCAATTCCTCGGGGAGCTAGGTGAAGAGCTCATCGTGCGAAGGAATGACGACATAACGTTGGCAGAAATCGAGGAGTTGAATCCGGCCTATCTGATGATTTCTCCAGGACCGTGTACACCTGATGATGCAGGGATCAGTCTTGAGGCGATCCGGACCTTCAAGGGACGGATCCCCATCTTTGGTGTTTGCCTCGGCCACCAGTCCATCGCCCAGGTATTCGGTGGAGAAGTGGTTCGGGCCGAACGGCTGATGCACGGCAAGGTCTCCCTTGTTCACCATGACGGAAGGACGATTTTCAAGGATCTTCCCGCTCCATTTGCCGCCACCAGGTATCATTCCTTGATCGTTGAGAGGGAGACGCTTCCTGACTGTCTGGAGATCACGGGTGAAACGGAAGAAGGGGAAATCATGGGGGTCCGTCACAAGGAACTTCCCATCGAAGGCGTTCAGTTCCACCCCGAGTCCATTATGACTGAAGGCGGAAAGCGTCTCCTGGCAAACTTCCTTGCAACCTATAAAAGTGCTGGGGTGACGGTATAGGATGTATATCTACTTGAACGGTCAGATCATACACAGGGATGAAGCCCGCATATCCCCCTTCGATCATGGATTCCTATACGGAATGGGCCTTTTTGAGACGTTTCGGACATACGGGGGCCATCCTTTCCTCATCGGAGACCATCTGGACAGGCTCTCAAGATCCCTCCAGGATATGAAGATCCACTGCGCCCTTCCTGAAAGCAAGGTCATGGGGATCGTGAAGGACCTACTTGAGCGAAATGGATGGGATGACGCGTATTGCCGCTTGAATATCTCCGGTGGCCCGGGGGAGATCGGTCTGCCTTCATCGCCTTATGAGGATCCTACAATCATTCTGTTCCAGAAGCCCCTTCCTGACAAAGGGGCAGCTTCCAAAGAAGGTGTCTTCCTGTCACTGGCACGCAATACACCTGAAACCGGTGAGCGGCTTAAATCCCATCACTACCTCAACAACCTGGCAGGTAAAAGGGAAGTGGGCCCTTCCCTGGGTAAAGAAGGCATCTTCTTAACGGAGGAAGGCTGGATTTGTGAAGGAGTGACGTCCAACCTCTTCTGGATGAAAGACGACGTCCTATACACTCCGGCTGTTGGGACGGGGTTGCTAAATGGGATCACCCGCCGCTTCATTATAGCCTTGGCAGGAAAAGCAGGACTCAGGGTAAGAGAAGGGTATTATAAAAAGAAAGATCTTCTTGAAGCTGATGAAATCTTCTTCACCAACTCGGTCCAAGAAGTGGTACCGGTCCATCAAGTCGGAGAGGCCCTCTATCCCGGGGCGGAGGGAAGGTGGACCGTGCATCTGCAACGGGAATATGCAGCCTGTACATCCACCCTTACAAGAATCAGTGAATTGAGCTAGGAGGCAACAGTGGAATGAAGCAAGCAATCAAATGCGGAAAGTACGAACTCGATTTCAGCGAAAAGACGTTGATCATGGGAATCCTGAATGTGACGCCCGATTCCTTTTCCGACGGAGGGAAATACAATCATATAGAAGCGGCAGTGGACCGTGCCAAGGATATGGTGGAGATGGGGGCAGATATCATTGATATCGGAGGCGAGTCCACACGGCCCGGATATGAACCTGTATCGGCCGAGGAGGAAATCGCTCGCGTCGTTCCTGTCATTGAAGCGATCGCTGCCAGGGTCGACGTACCGATCTCGATTGATACATTCAAAGCTGAGACGGCCAGGCGTGCTATAGAGGCAGGGGCGTCTATCATCAATGATGTATGGGGAGCGAAAAAGGATCCGGATATGGCGGGAGTTGCTGCAGATACGGGAGCACCCATCATTCTTATGCACAACCGAGAGACGGAAGAATATGAAGACTTTGTCCGTGATAGCATCCAGGACATCCAGGAAAGTATTTTTCTTGTGAAAAATGCGGGGGTGAAGGATGATCAAATCATCCTCGACCCCGGTATAGGGTTTGCGAAAACGATGGATGACAATATGACGATGATGAGGAATCTTGATATTCTTGTGTCGCTGGGTTACCCTGTCCTTCTCGGAACATCGAAAAAGCGGCTGATCGGTCACGTCCTGGACCTCCCTATAGACGAACGGATGGAAGGAACGGGAGCAACGGTATGTTACGGCATCCAGAAAGGCTGTCACATCGTACGGATCCATGATGTGAGGGAAATGGCACGAATGGCGAAAATGATGGACGCATTAGTCGGAAAGGGGAAGTGGAATGGATAAAATCTATGTAAACGAAATGGAATTCTACGGATATCACGGGGTGTTTGAAGAAGAGAACAAACTGGGGCAACGTTTCAGGGTAAGTGCCGAACTTCATCTGGATCTCAGCACATCCGGGAAGAGCGATAACCTGGAAGACTCGGTGAACTACGCAGAAATCTATACGGTCACCAAATCGGTTGTGGAAGGTGATGCCTTGAATCTTGTTGAGGCAGTGGCAGAGAGGATTGCAGGCAGCCTGCTTGAGTCATTCCCGAGCGTTGTCGAGTGCAAGATCACCGTGATCAAGCCGGATCCCCCGATTCCCGGTCATTATAAATCCGTAGCGGTCGAAATCACCAGGGGTCGATAAGATGGATACCGCTTACATTTCTCTCGGATCTAATATCGGGGACAGGGAGGCATATTTGGAAAAAGCCATTCAAATCCTCGGCAGTCATGGTAAGATAGAAGTCAAAAGGCTCTCTTCCATTTATGAAACAGAGCCTGTCGGATATACGGATCAAGGCCAATTTTTGAACATGGTCATCGCAGTTCAAACCAGTTTGCGTCCAGAAACGCTGTTGCATCAATGCTTGCAGGTGGAATTTGATCTTGGTCGGGAAAGGGAGTTCAAGTGGGGTCCGAGGATCATCGATCTTGACGTACTGCTGTATGAACAAGAGACGATCGAAACCGCAGATCTTCTCATCCCCCACCCGAGGATGCAAGAAAGAGCTTTTGTCCTCATACCGCTGTTGGAGATTGCTCCCGGTCTGGAACACCCCTCATTTGGTGCCCCGTTGGAGAATCTTCTGGACGAAATACCTGACAAAGAAGGAGTTCGGCTATGGAAACAGATAAATGGGGAAGACGCATTCGTGCATTCAGGAAATTAAAAGGATTTACACAGGACGGTCTTGCAAAAGAACTCGGGGTGTCTGTCTCGGTCCTGGGAGAGATCGAGCGGGGGAGTCGTGCTCCGAGCGATGATTTTCTCACAAGTGTCTCCAAGGCATTGAGTGTCCCCCTGGAGGAGCTTTCCCCCTCGGACGATGGAGAGTGAATAGTGCCCATATCAGCGAACGCTTGGGACAAGCATAGGAGAAAGGCTAGAGAAGGTGAGCGGATGAACCCGTCTGCCCGATCGGCCTTTTTTGGATGTTTTTAGAAGCGGATACTTTAGGGGTGTTACAAAGCGAGATATTGTGTAAAATAGTAGGGTATATAATTTAGACAGTCAGTGAAAGTAGATAGAATAGGAGTGAAACAAATGAGCGAAGAAATAAATGACCAGCTTCAGGTCAGACGCGACAAAATGGAAGCCATCCGCGAAAAAGGATTGGATCCATTCGGTAAACGTTTCGACCGTTCCCATAGCTCTCGCGAAATCAAATCTCAATTTGACGAGTTTTCAAAAGAAGAGCTTGAAGAGAAAGACATCACGGTAACCATCGCAGGACGGATCATGACGAAGCGTGGTAAAGGGAAAGCAGGATTCGCGCATCTTCAGGACCTTGAAGGCCAAGTGCAGATCTATGTTCGTAAAGACGCCATCGGTGAAGAGGCATATGAACTTTTCAATTCAGCAGACCTTGGGGATATCATCGGTGTGACCGGTACGGTCTTCAAAACGAAGGTTGGGGAGCTTTCTGTCAAAGCGAAGGAATTCCGCCATCTATCAAAAGCCCTTCGTCCGCTGCCTGAGAAGTTCCACGGTCTCAAAGATGTGGAACAGCGTTACCGCCAACGTTATCTTGACCTCATCACGAGCCAGGAGAGCAAAGAAACCTTCATCGCAAGAAGCCGCATCATCCAGTCCATGAGACGCTATCTTGATACAAACGGCTATCTTGAGGTCGAAACACCAATGATGCACAGCATTGCAGGTGGAGCGTCGGCCCGTCCATTCAAAACGCACCACAATGCCTTGGACATGCCTTTATTCATGAGGATCGCTATCGAGCTTCATCTTAAACGCCTCATTGTCGGTGGTCTTGAGAAGGTATACGAAATCGGGCGCGTATTCCGTAACGAGGGAGTATCAACCCGTCACAACCCAGAGTTCACCATGATCGAGTTGTATGAAGCCTATGCGGATTACCGTGATATCATGGCACTGACTGAGAACCTCGTTGCCCATATCGCAAAAGAAGTATTCGGTTCCACCACCGTTCCTTATGGTGACTATGAAGTGAACCTCGAACCGCAATGGACCCGTCTTCACATGGTCGATGCCGTCAAGGAACATTCAGGTGTAGACTTCTGGAAGGAAATGAGCGACGAAGAGGCTCGTGCACTTGCAAAAGAACACGGCATTGAAATCAAAGACAATATGACCTATGGTCACGTAGTGAATGAGTTCTTCGAACAGCTGGTAGAAGAAAAGCTTATTCAGCCTACTTTCATCTATGGACATCCGGTTGCCATCTCTCCGCTTGCGAAGAAAAACGACGAAGACCCAAGGTTCACTGATCGTTTCGAACTGTTCATCGTCGGTCGTGAACATGCAAATGCCTTCACCGAGCTCAACGACCCTATCGATCAGCGTGAGCGTTTTGAAGCTCAGTTGAAAGAGCGGGAAGAAGGGAACGATGAGGCCCATATGATGGATGATGACTTCATTGAAGCGCTAGAGTACGGAATGCCTCCTACAGGAGGACTGGGTATCGGGATCGACAGGCTTGTCATGCTTCTGACAAACTCCCCTTCGATCCGGGACGTCCTGCTCTTCCCACAAATGCGTCATCGCGACTGATCTACCAAGAAGGCTGCGGATATCCGCAGCCTTCTTTTTATGCCTGAAATCGATGTTTATTCTTATATATAGAAACAATCTGTTATGTGGGGGGGAAGGTCCGTTGTAAGGTTCGAAATGTTTTTTTACAAAGTTGATATAAAAACGAAAAAAACTATTGCGCGCCCTTTGATATGGTGGTATAGTATTATCTGTTGCCGCAAACGAGCAACCTTGAAACAACTAGATGAAAAAAACTTTTTGAAAAAAGTTATTGACATCGAGATGAAAATCCTGTAACATTATAAGGGTCGCTTCAAACGAAGCAACGAACATTTGAACCTTGAAAACTGAACAAAACAAGACAAACACGTCAACGTTAATTCTAGATTTATTTTTAAAAGAGCTATTCAAACTTTTTATGGAGAGTTTGATCCTGGCTCAGGACGAACGCTGGCGGCGTGCCTAATACATGCAAGTCGAGCGGATCGATGGGAGCTTGCTCCCTGAGATCAGCGGCGGACGGGTGAGTAACACGTGGGTAACCTGCCTGTAAGACTGGGATAACTCCGGGAAACCGGGGCTAATACCGGATAACACCTACCCCCGCATGGGGGAAGGTTGAAAGGTGGCTTCGGCTATCACTTACAGATGGACCCGCGGCGCATTAGCTAGTTGGTGAGGTAATGGCTCACCAAGGCCACGATGCGTAGCCGACCTGAGAGGGTGATCGGCCACACTGGGACTGAGACACGGCCCAGACTCCTACGGGAGGCAGCAGTAGGGAATCTTCCGCAATGGACGAAAGTCTGACGGAGCAACGCCGCGTGAGTGAAGAAGGTTTTCGGATCGTAAAACTCTGTTGTTAGGGAAGAACAAGTGCCGTTCGAATAGGGCGGCGCCTTGACGGTACCTAACCAGAAAGCCACGGCTAACTACGTGCCAGCAGCCGCGGTAATACGTAGGTGGCAAGCGTTGTCCGGAATTATTGGGCGTAAAGCGCGCGCAGGTGGTTTCTTAAGTCTGATGTGAAAGCCCACGGCTCAACCGTGGAGGGTCATTGGAAACTGGGGAACTTGAGTGCAGAAGAGGAAAGTGGAATTCCAAGTGTAGCGGTGAAATGCGTAGATATTTGGAGGAACACCAGTGGCGAAGGCGACTTTCTGGTCTGTAACTGACACTGAGGCGCGAAAGCGTGGGGAGCAAACAGGATTAGATACCCTGGTAGTCCACGCCGTAAACGATGAGTGCTAAGTGTTAGAGGGTTTCCGCCCTTTAGTGCTGCAGCTAACGCATTAAGCACTCCGCCTGGGGAGTACGGTCGCAAGACTGAAACTCAAAGGAATTGACGGGGGCCCGCACAAGCGGTGGAGCATGTGGTTTAATTCGAAGCAACGCGAAGAACCTTACCAGGTCTTGACATCCTCTGACAACCCTAGAGATAGGGCTTTCCCCTTCGGGGGACAGAGTGACAGGTGGTGCATGGTTGTCGTCAGCTCGTGTCGTGAGATGTTGGGTTAAGTCCCGCAACGAGCGCAACCCTTGATCTTAGTTGCCAGCATTCAGTTGGGCACTCTAAGATGACTGCCGGTGACAAACCGGAGGAAGGTGGGGATGACGTCAAATCATCATGCCCCTTATGACCTGGGCTACACACGTGCTACAATGGACGGTACAAAGGGCTGCAAGACCGCGAGGTTTAGCCAATCCCATAAAACCGTTCTCAGTTCGGATTGTAGGCTGCAACTCGCCTACATGAAGCTGGAATCGCTAGTAATCGCGGATCAGCATGCCGCGGTGAATACGTTCCCGGGCCTTGTACACACCGCCCGTCACACCACGAGAGTTTGTAACACCCGAAGTCGGTGAGGTAACCTTTTGGAGCCAGCCGCCTAAGGTGGGACAGATGATTGGGGTGAAGTCGTAACAAGGTAGCCGTATCGGAAGGTGCGGCTGGATCACCTCCTTTCTAAGGAAGATTTACTTAAAACGTTTGACGACGTCGAAGTTTTGTTCAGTTTTGATGGTTTAAAGAGTTTTTTTACGAAGCGCAAGCGGAGTAAAAGAAACATCCATCTTCTATATTGTTCTTTGAAAACTAGATAAAGTTTTATTGATAGTCAAGAAATTACCGAGTATCGCCATTTTAGGTTTTTAACCAATTCGGTTAAGTTAATAAGGGCGCACGGTGGATGCCTTGGCACTAGGAGCCGACGAAGGACGGGACTAACACCGATATGCTTCGGGGAGCTGTAAGTGAGCTTGATCCGAAGATTTCCGAATGGGGGAACCCACTGTTCGTAATGGAACAGTATCCTTGCTTGAATACATAGAGTATGGAAGGCAGACCCAGGGAACTGAAACATCTAAGTACCTGGAGGAAGAGAAAGCAAATGCGATTCCCTGAGTAGCGGCGAGCGAAACGGGATTAGCCCAAACCAAGAGGCTTGCCTCTTGGGGTTGTAGGACACTCTATACGGAGTTACAAAGGAACGGGGTAGACGAAGAAGTCTGGAAAGGCTCGTCAAAGAAGGTAACAACCCTGTAGTCGAAACTTCGTTCCCTCTTGAGTGGATCCTGAGTACGGCGGGACACGTGAAATCCCGTCGGAAGCTGGGAGGACCATCTCCCAAGGCTAAATACTCCCTAGTGACCGATAGTGAACCAGTACCGTGAGGGAAAGGTGAAAAGCACCCCGGAAGGGGAGTGAAATAGAACCTGAAACCGTGTGCCTACAAGTAGTCAGAGCCCGTTAACGGGTGATGGCGTGCCTTTTGTAGAATGAACCGGCGAGTTACGATCCCATGCAAGGTTAAGTTGAGAAGACGGAGCCGCAGCGAAAGCGAGTCTGAATAGGGCGAATGAGTATGTGGTCGTAGACCCGAAACCAGGTGATCTACCCATGTCCAGGATGAAGTCCAGGTAACACTGGATGGAGGTCCGAACCCACGCACGTTGAAAAGTGCGGGGATGAGGTGTGGGTAGCGGAGAAATTCCAATCGAACCTGGAGATAGCTGGTTCTCTCCGAAATAGCTTTAGGGCTAGCCTCATGTTGTAAGAGTCTTGGAGGTAGAGCACTGTTTGGACTAGGGGCCCTCATCGGGTTACCGAATTCAGACAAACTCCGAATGCCAAAGACTTATCCATGGGAGTCAGACTGCGAGTGATAAGATCCGTAGTCGAAAGGGAAACAGCCCAGACCACCAGCTAAGGTCCCAAAGTATACGTTAAGTGGAAAAGGATGTGGAGTTGCTTAGACAACCAGGATGTTGGCTTAGAAGCAGCCACCATTTAAAGAGTGCGTAATAGCTCACTGGTCGAGTGACTCTGCGCCGAAAATGTACCGGGGCTAAACGTATCACCGAAGCTGTGGATTGACACCATTTGGTGTCAGTGGTAGGAGAGCGTTCTAAGGACTGCGAAGCTAGACCGTAAGGACTGGTGGAGTGCTTAGAAGTGAGAATGCCGGTATGAGTAGCGAAAGATGGGTGAGAATCCCATCCACCGAATGCCTAAGGTTTCCTGAGGAAGGCTCGTCCGCTCAGGGTTAGTCGGGACCTAAGTCGAGGCCGATAGGCGTAGACGATGGACAACAGGTTGATATTCCTGTACCACCTTTCTTCCATTTGAGCAATGGGGGGACGCAGGAGGATAGGGTAAGCGCACTGCTGGATATGTGCGTCTAAGCAGTTAGGCTGATGATGAGGCAAATCCCGTCATCGCGAAGGCTGAGCTGTGATAGCGAGCGAATTATAGTAGCGAAGTTCCTGATTCCACACTGCCAAGAAAAGCCTCTAGCGAGGAAGATGGTGCCCGTACCGCAAACCGACACAGGTAGGCGAGGAGAGAATCCTAAGGTGAGCGAGAGAACTCTCGTTAAGGAACTCGGCAAAATGACCCCGTAACTTCGGGAGAAGGGGTGCTCTGGTAGGGTGCAAGCCCGAGAGAGCCGCAGTGAATAGGCCCAGGCGACTGTTTAGCAAAAACACAGGTCTCTGCGAAGCCGTAAGGCGAAGTATAGGGGCTGACGCCTGCCCGGTGCTGGAAGGTTAAGAGGAGTGCTTAGCGCAAGCGAAGGTGCGAATCGAAGCCCCAGTAAACGGCGGCCGTAACTATAACGGTCCTAAGGTAGCGAAATTCCTTGTCGGGTAAGTTCCGACCCGCACGAAAGGCGTAACGATCTGGGCACTGTCTCAACGAGAGACTCGGTGAAATTATAGTACCTGTGAAGATGCAGGTTACCCGCGACAGGACGGAAAGACCCCGTGGAGCTTTACTGTAGCCTGATATTGAATTTTGGCACAGCTTGTACAGGATAGGTAGGAGCCTTGGAAGCCGGAGCGCTAGCTTCGGTGGAGGCGTCGGTGGGATACTACCCTGGCTGTATTGACATTCTAACCCGCGCCCCTTATCGGGGTGGGAGACAGTGTCAGGTGGGCAGTTTGACTGGGGCGGTCGCCTCCTAAAGAGTAACGGAGGCGCCCAAAGGTTCCCTCAGAATGGTTGGAAATCATTCGCAGAGTGTAAAGGCACAAGGGAGCTTGACTGCGAGACCTACAAGTCGAGCAGGGACGAAAGTCGGGCTTAGTGATCCGGTGGTTCCGCATGGAAGGGCCATCGCTCAACGGATAAAAGCTACCCCGGGGATAACAGGCTTATCTCCCCCAAGAGTCCACATCGACGGGGAGGTTTGGCACCTCGATGTCGGCTCATCGCATCCTGGGGCTGTAGTCGGTCCCAAGGGTTGGGCTGTTCGCCCATTAAAGCGGTACGCGAGCTGGGTTCAGAACGTCGTGAGACAGTTCGGTCCCTATCCGTCGTGGGCGCAGGAAATTTGAGAGGAGCTGTCCTTAGTACGAGAGGACCGGGATGGACGCACCGCTGGTGTACCAGTTGTCTTGCCAAAGGCATCGCTGGGTAGCTATGTGCGGAAGGGATAAGTGCTGAAAGCATCTAAGCATGAAGCCCCCCTCGAGATGAGATTTCCCATCACTTTAAGTGAGTAAGATCCCTGAAAGATGATAGGTAGATAGGTCAGAGGTGGAAGTGTGGCGACACATGGAGCTGACTGATACTAATCGATCGAGGACTTAACCAAAATAAGACGATAGTAGGCGCTATCGCACCTCACGGATTGGACGATACGCCGGTAATGCTTGACTATCAACCCTTTATCTAGTTTTGAAAGAACAATTCTTTCAATGGAATACCTGTCTGGTGACATTGGCGAAGAGGTCACACCCGTTCCCATGCCGAACACGGAAGTTAAGCTCTTCAGCGCCGATGGTAGTTGGGGGATCTCCCCCTGTGAGAGTAGGACGTCGCCAGGCGATACATATGGAGGATTAGCTCAGCTGGGAGAGCATCTGCCTTACAAGCAGAGGGTCGGCGGTTCGATCCCGTCATCCTCCACCATAGTTTTTTCACGTAGCGAAAGCGAAGTGAAAAAACTTACTATAAAGCGCTTGAACTTTTCATCATAGCTAAGGAAAAGCAAAAAGAATAAACCATACACCTTGCCGGTGTAGCTCAACTGGTAGAGCAACTGACTTGTAATCAGTAGGTTGGGGGTTCAAGTCCTCTTGCCGGCACCACTTTTTATGTTCATTTGTATTTTCTTGTGGGTATTTGTCCATTATAGAAAAGTAGCAGAGCCATTAGCTCAGTTGGTAGAGCATCTGACTTTTAATCAGAGGGTCGAAGGTTCGAATCCTTCATGGCTCACCATTGTAATGATCAAAATTGCGGGTGTGGCGGAATTGGCAGACGCACCAGACTTAGGATCTGGCGCCGCAAGGCGTGGGGGTTCAAGTCCCTTCACCCGCACCATTATGCGGAAGTAGTTCAGTGGTAGAACACCACCTTGCCAAGGTGGGGGTCGCGGGTTCGAATCCCGTCTTCCGCTCCATAATTGCCCTAGCCGGGGTGGCGGAACTGGCAGACGCACAGGACTTAAAATCCTGCGGTAGGTGACTACCGTACCGGTTCGATTCCGGTCCTCGGCACCAGTGATATTATTATATATGCGCCCGTAGCTCAATTGGATAGAGCGTTTGACTACGGATCAAAAGGTTAGGGGTTCGACTCCTCTCGGGCGCGCCATATATCGGGAAGTAGCTCAGCTTGGTAGAGCACTTGGTTTGGGACCAAGGGGTCGCAGGTTCGAATCCTGTCTTCCCGACCACTTTCTTTGGGGCCTTAGCTCAGCTGGGAGAGCGCCTGCTTTGCACGCAGGAGGTCAGCGGTTCGATCCCGCTAGGCTCCACCAAAAAGATTCTATAAAAAAGTGTTGACAACTTAGATTGGATACATGTAAGATGATTAAGTCGCTTCAAGAATAGCAACGAACACTTGAACCTTGAAAACTGAACAAAACAAGACAAACACGTCAACGTTAATTCTAGATTTATTTTTAAAAGAGCTATTCAAACTTTTTATGGAGAGTTTGATCCTGGCTCAGGACGAACGCTGGCGGCGTGCCTAATACATGCAAGTCGAGCGGATCGATGGGAGCTTGCTCCCTGATGATCAGCGGCGGACGGGTGAGTAACACGTGGGTAACCTGCCTGTAAGACTGGGATAACTCCGGGAAACCGGGGCTAATACCGGATAACACCTTCCCCCGCATGGGGGAAGGTTGAAAGGTGGCTTCGGCTATCACTTACAGATGGACCCGCGGCGCATTAGCTAGTTGGTGAGGTAATGGCTCACCAAGGCCACGATGCGTAGCCGACCTGAGAGGGTGATCGGCCACACTGGGACTGAGACACGGCCCAGACTCCTACGGGAGGCAGCAGTAGGGAATCTTCCGCAATGGACGAAAGTCTGACGGAGCAACGCCGCGTGAGTGAAGAAGGTTTTCGGATCGTAAAACTCTGTTGTTAGGGAAGAACAAGTGCCGTTCGAATAGGGCGGCGCCTTGACGGTACCTAACCAGAAAGCCACGGCTAACTACGTGCCAGCAGCCGCGGTAATACGTAGGTGGCAAGCGTTGTCCGGAATTATTGGGCGTAAAGCGCGCGCAGGTGGTTTCTTAAGTCTGATGTGAAAGCCCACGGCTCAACCGTGGAGGGTCATTGGAAACTGGGGAACTTGAGTGCAGAAGAGGAAAGTGGAATTCCAAGTGTAGCGGTGAAATGCGTAGATATTTGGAGGAACACCAGTGGCGAAGGCGACTTTCTGGTCTGTAACTGACACTGAGGCGCGAAAGCGTGGGGAGCAAACAGGATTAGATACCCTGGTAGTCCACGCCGTAAACGATGAGTGCTAAGTGTTAGAGGGTTTCCGCCCTTTAGTGCTGCAGCTAACGCATTAAGCACTCCGCCTGGGGAGTACGGTCGCAAGACTGAAACTCAAAGGAATTGACGGGGGCCCGCACAAGCGGTGGAGCATGTGGTTTAATTCGAAGCAACGCGAAGAACCTTACCAGGTCTTGACATCCTCTGACAACCCTAGAGATAGGGCTTTCCCCTTCGGGGGACAGAGTGACAGGTGGTGCATGGTTGTCGTCAGCTCGTGTCGTGAGATGTTGGGTTAAGTCCCGCAACGAGCGCAACCCTTGATCTTAGTTGCCAGCATTCAGTTGGGCACTCTAAGATGACTGCCGGTGACAAACCGGAGGAAGGTGGGGATGACGTCAAATCATCATGCCCCTTATGACCTGGGCTACACACGTGCTACAATGGACGGTACAAAGGGCTGCAAGACCGCGAGGTTTAGCCAATCCCATAAAACCGTTCTCAGTTCGGATTGTAGGCTGCAACTCGCCTACATGAAGCTGGAATCGCTAGTAATCGCGGATCAGCATGCCGCGGTGAATACGTTCCCGGGCCTTGTACACACCGCCCGTCACACCACGAGAGTTTGTAACACCCGAAGTCGGTGAGGTAACCTTTTGGAGCCAGCCGCCTAAGGTGGGACAGATGATTGGGGTGAAGTCGTAACAAGGTAGCCGTATCGGAAGGTGCGGCTGGATCACCTCCTTTCTAAGGAAGATTTACTAAAACGTTTGACGACGTCGAAGTTTTGTTCAGTTTTGATGGTTTAAAGAGTTTTTTTACGAAGCGCAAGCGGAGTAAAAGAAACTTCCATCTTCTATATTGTTCTTTGAAAACTAGATAAAGTTTTATTGATAGTCAAGAAATTACCGAGTATCGCCATTTTAGGTTTTTAACCAATTCGGTTAAGTTAATAAGGGCGCACGGTGGATGCCTTGGCACTAGGAGCCGACGAAGGACGGGACTAACACCGATATGCTTCGGGGAGCTGTAAGTGAGCTGATCCGAAGATTTCCGAATGGGGGAACCCACTGTTCGTAATGGAACAGTATCCTTGCTTGAATACATAGAGCTTGGAAGGCAGACCCAGGGAACTGAAACATCTAAGTACCTGGAGGAAGAGAAAGCAAATGCGATTCCCTGAGTAGCGGCGAGCGAAACGGGATTAGCCCAAACCAAGAGGCTTGCCTCTTGGGGTTGTAGGACACTCTATACGGAGTTACAAAGGAACGGGGTAGACGAAGAAGTCTGGAAAGGCTCGTCAAAGAAGGTAACAACCCTGTAGTCGAAACTTCGTTCCCTCTTGAGTGGATCCTGAGTACGGCGGGACACGTGAAATCCCGTCGGAAGCTGGGAGGACCATCTCCCAAGGCTAAATACTCCCTAGTGACCGATAGTGAACCAGTACCGTGAGGGAAAGGTGAAAAGCACCCCGGAAGGGGAGTGAAATAGAACCTGAAACCGTGTGCCTACAAGTAGTCAGAGCCCGTTAACGGGTGATGGCGTGCCTTTTGTAGAATGAACCGGCGAGTTACGATCCCATGCAAGGTTAAGTTGAGAAGACGGAGCCGCAGCGAAAGCGAGTCTGAATAGGGCGAATGAGTATGTGGTCGTAGACCCGAAACCAGGTGATCTACCCATGTCCAGGATGAAGTCCAGGTAACACTGGATGGAGGTCCGAACCCACGCACGTTGAAAAGTGCGGGGATGAGGTGTGGGTAGCGGAGAAATTCCAATCGAACCTGGAGATAGCTGGTTCTCTCCGAAATAGCTTTAGGGCTAGCCTCATGTTGTAAGAGTCTTGGAGGTAGAGCACTGTTTGGACTAGGGGCCCTCATCGGGTTACCGAATTCAGACAAACTCCGAATGCCAAAGACTTATCCATGGGAGTCAGACTGCGAGTGATAAGATCCGTAGTCGAAAGGGAAACAGCCCAGACCACCAGCTAAGGTCCCAAAGTATACGTTAAGTGGAAAAGGATGTGGAGTTGCTTAGACAACCAGGATGTTGGCTTAGAAGCAGCCACCATTTAAAGAGTGCGTAATAGCTCACTGGTCGAGTGACTCTGCGCCGAAAATGTACCGGGGCTAAACGTATCACCGAAGCTGTGGATTGACACCATTTGGTGTCAGTGGTAGGAGAGCGTTCTAAGGACTGCGAAGCTAGACCGTAAGGACTGGTGGAGTGCTTAGAAGTGAGAATGCCGGTATGAGTAGCGAAAGATGGGTGAGAATCCCATCCACCGAATGCCTAAGGTTTCCTGAGGAAGGCTCGTCCGCTCAGGGTTAGTCGGGACCTAAGTCGAGGCCGATAGGCGTAGACGATGGACAACAGGTTGATATTCCTGTACCACCTTTCTTCCATTTGAGCAATGGGGGGACGCAGGAGGATAGGGTAAGCGCACTGCTGGATATGTGCGTCTAAGCAGTTAGGCTGATGATGAGGCAAATCCCATCATCGTGAAGGCTGAGCTGTGATAGCGAGCGAATTATAGTAGCGAAGTTCCTGATTCCACACTGCCAAGAAAAGCCTCTAGCGAGGAAGATGGTGCCCGTACCGCAAACCGACACAGGTAGGCGAGGAGAGAATCCTAAGGTGAGCGAGAGAACTCTCGTTAAGGAACTCGGCAAAATGACCCCGTAACTTCGGGAGAAGGGGTGCTCTGGTAGGGTGCAAGCCCGAGAGAGCCGCAGTGAATAGGCCCAGGCGACTGTTTAGCAAAAACACAGGTCTCTGCGAAGCCGTAAGGCGAAGTATAGGGGCTGACGCCTGCCCGGTGCTGGAAGGTTAAGAGGAGTGCTTAGCGCAAGCGAAGGTGCGAATCGAAGCCCCAGTAAACGGCGGCCGTAACTATAACGGTCCTAAGGTAGCGAAATTCCTTGTCGGGTAAGTTCCGACCCGCACGAAAGGCGTAACGATCTGGGCACTGTCTCAACGAGAGACTCGGTGAAATTATAGTACCTGTGAAGATGCAGGTTACCCGCGACAGGACGGAAAGACCCCGTGGAGCTTTACTGTAGCCTGATATTGAATTTTGGCACAGCTTGTACAGGATAGGTAGGAGCCTTGGAAGCCGGAGCGCTAGCTTCGGTGGAGGCGTCGGTGGGATACTACCCTGGCTGTGTTGACATTCTAACCCGCGCCCCTTATCGGGGTGGGAGACAGTGTCAGGTGGGCAGTTTGACTGGGGCGGTCGCCTCCTAAAGAGTAACGGAGGCGCCCAAAGGTTCCCTCAGAATGGTTGGAAATCATTCGCAGAGTGTAAAGGCACAAGGGAGCTTGACTGCGAGACCTACAAGTCGAGCAGGGACGAAAGTCGGGCTTAGTGATCCGGTGGTTCCGCATGGAAGGGCCATCGCTCAACGGATAAAAGCTACCCCGGGGATAACAGGCTTATCTCCCCCAAGAGTCCACATCGACGGGGAGGTTTGGCACCTCGATGTCGGCTCATCGCATCCTGGGGCTGTAGTCGGTCCCAAGGGTTGGGCTGTTCGCCCATTAAAGCGGTACGCGAGCTGGGTTCAGAACGTCGTGAGACAGTTCGGTCCCTATCCGTCGTGGGCGCAGGAAATTTGAGAGGAGCTGTCCTTAGTACGAGAGGACCGGGATGGACGCACCGCTGGTGTACCAGTTGTCTTGCCAAAGGCATCGCTGGGTAGCTATGTGCGGAAGGGATAAGTGCTGAAAGCATCTAAGCATGAAGCCCCCCTCGAGATGAGATTTCCCATCACTTTATGTGAGTAAGATCCCTGAAAGATGATCAGGTAGATAGGTCAGAGGTGGAAGTGTGGCGACACATGGAGCTGACTGATACTAATCGATCGAGGACTTAACCAAAGTAAGACGAAGGAGGCGCTTCGCGCCTCCCGGACTGGACGATACGCCGGTAATGATTGACTATCAACCCTTTATCTAGTTTTGAAAGAACAATTCTTTCAATGGAATACCTGTCTGGTGACATTGGCGAAGAGGTCACACCCGTTCCCATGCCGAACACGGAAGTTAAGCTCTTCAGCGCCGATGGTAGTTGGGGGATCTCCCCCTGTGAGAGTAGGACGTCGCCAGGCAATATAGAGAAAGCAGCTCATTTGATGGGTTGCTTTTTTTGTTGTGTTTTTTTGGTCGGGGAGTGTTATTGGTGGTGATGTGGTTAACTTGAAATGGGGTAGGGGGGCGATTTTTTGCTTTGGGAGGGATGTAAAGGTAGCAGGTCTAAAAGGTGTATGTGGGTGCGAAAGTTTGAGGTGCCGGATAGAGTACGGGATGTGAAATCTCTGTGGTAGAAGAGGCTTTTAGAGCTTTTAATGACCTGTGTGAGTATTGGAATCAGCCAAGTGGACTGGACCTAGGTGTTTTCCAGAGATGAGGCTAGTGGGGAGTCGCGCTTATTTGCGCCCTTTTTTGATTCCGAGCGAAGGGGCCGTGATACGTGCGGACGGGGGGCTTTTATCAGCCATGTTTTTCTAAATAATGGTTCGGCTTTTGCGCATGATACCATTCGACAGTCCTCGCAACGCCTTATGCCAGCTTTTGAACACTCCTGGACCCATCGCTCCCCTCCAGAGCGCGAAAATCCCTGCGGACATTCAACCAATTACTTGCGATATTTTTCATTCTATTTGCGAAAATCGACTTTTCATTTGCGAAACCGATCATGGCACGTTTTTCTATTTGCGAGCTAATCGCTGTACGTGCGACTGGACGTGTATACGTGCGGAACCCTCATCGCATCTGCAATGCTAACCCGAATAAAATCCCCTACAACAACCTAAATAATCCCATTAGTTGACGTTCTGTCTGTGTACAATCCTTCATGGATATGGTATTCACGATCATAAGGACACAATCCTCACTATTAAAAACCATCAAACCTCGTAACCCTGTCATTCTCAAAACATATACACAGCTCCTGAATCAAAATGAAATAACCCTACAGCTTAAAATGCAGTCTACGCAATCTCCAGCTGCAGACGAATCCTCACGTCCCATACTTTAACATCCATTTCCTTTACTGAACTCTTTCAAAAACCCTGCACATCCAAAGAAGGACTAACCCCACACAAAGTCGAATATACACCTAATTCGAATTTTCCGTTTTTAATTGTTCTTCACGTTTAAAATCGCTCCCAAACAGAAAAGCTTTTAAGGCTATGCTTCTTCATTGCAAAGATGGAAGCCCGGTTGTATAATTATAGTCAAATATAGTCAAAGTCAAATGAGGAGGAGGTTTAATGAGAAATATTTCCGACATCATTGAACATTACCTGAAGAATGTATTGGATTTAAGTGAATCTGAAATCGTCGAAATTAAAAGAAGTGAGATCGCAGATAAGTTCCAATGTGTTCCTTCTCAAATAAATTACGTGATCAATACCCGCTTCACCATCGAGAAGGGGTATGTGGTCGAGAGTAAGCGAGGGGGAGGGGGCTACATCCGCATCATGCGGGTAAAGGCTCATGATCAGCTCCATCTTATAGATCAGCTGGTGGCCCTCATTACTCAGAAGATCAGTCAAAATACGGCAGCGGATATCGTTTTCCGGCTCGTGGAAGAGGATATCATCTCTGAAAGAGAGGCAAAGATCATGCTGAGCGTCATGGATCGATCCGTGATCATGGTTGAGTTGCCTGAACGGGATATACTTCGGGGCAGGATGCTCCGGGCTATGCTGGATACGTTAAAATACGAGTAAGAATGTAAGAGGTGAATCGAATGATGTGTCAGGAGTGCAAGGAGAATCCGGCAACCCTTCATTTCACGAAGGTTGTGAACGGAGAGAAGACCGAGGTTCATCTATGTGAGCAATGTGCTCAGGATAAGGGAACGATGTTCGAGAATTCGGCAGCCTTTACAGTGAATAATCTGTTGGCCGGCTTATTGAATATCAGCCCCGGCTTCAAGCAGGCACAGGAGCAGGAAGCGCCGAAAAAAGAAGTTCTCCAGTGTCCGAAGTGCAAATTGACATTTCAACAGTTTACGAGCATCGGCAGGTTTGGATGTTCGGAGTGTTATAAGACATTCAATAGCGAACTTGATCCGATCCTGAAGAGGGTGCACAGTGGGAATATGGAACACCATGGAAAGGTACCGGAAAGAATGGGTGGTACCATCCAGATCAAGAAGCAGATCAAGAAGCTGAGAACGGAACTTCAGACCCTCATAGAAGAAGAGGAGTTTGAAAGAGCAGCTGAAACGAGAGACCGCATTCGTTCCCTTGAACGTGAAATGAGGCAGGAAGGGGGAGGTGCAGAATGAGTCTGGAACGATTTTTAAGTAACACGGTCAGTTCGTGGATGAACGAAGAAGGCCCCCAATCGGATATTGTCCTGAGTTCCCGGGTTCGTTTGGCAAGGAATCTGACGGACTTCCGTTTTTCCACCCTCTATTCACCTGAGGAAGCAGGGCAGATCGTAGAACGGGTGAAAGAGAAATTGTCTTCATTTCCTAAAGAACTAGGGGAACTCGAATTTTTACCTACGAGTGAGATTCAGCCGTTGGAAAAAAGGGTATTGATGGAGAAACACCTGATCAGTCCGAATTTGGCAGAAGATAAGAATGTGGGGGCTGTCCTTCTATCACCAGATGAAGATATAAGCATAATGGTAAATGAAGAGGATCATATCCGGATTCAGTGTCTGTATCCGGGACTTCAACTGAAGCAGGCCCTCTCCCGTGCCAATGAGCTCGATGATTGGTTTGAAAGCGAACTGGATTTTGCGTTCGACGAGAAGCACGGGTATCTGACCACCTGTCCTACGAATGTAGGTACGGGCCTCAGGGCATCGGTGATGGTCCATCTTCCCGGCTTAGTCCTTACCCAGCAGATGAACCGGATCATACCCGCGATTAATCAGCTAGGGCTCGTCGTGAGGGGTATCTACGGCGAGGGCAGTGAAGCACTGGGGAATATCTTTCAAATCTCCAACCAGACGACCCTCGGTAAGTCGGAAGGGGATATCGTGGAAGATCTCATCAGCGTGGTGAATCAGATCATTGCCAAGGAACTGACGGCGAGGGAGGCATTAGTTCAGACCTCCAACATACAATTAGAAGATAGGGTCTTCAGATCGCTGGGGGTGCTGGAGCATAGCCGCATCATAGAATCGAAGGAAGCGGCCAAATGCCTGTCCGATGTTCGTCTGGGTATCGATTTGGGCATGATCCACAGTCTCTCCAAAAATATTTTGAATGAATTGATGATTTTGACCCAACCGGGTTTTTTACAACAATATTCCGGAGGTCCATTGCGACCGAATGAACGGGACATAAGAAGGTCTTCCTTGATCAGGGAGCGAATTAGATTGGATAAAGATACATGTGAGGAGGAAGAATCATGATGTTTGGTCGATTTACAGAAAGAGCTCAAAAAGTATTGGCATTAGCCCAGGAAGAAGCCATCCGACTAGCCCATAATAACATCGGCACTGAACATATCCTACTTGGCCTTGTACGTGAAGGAGAGGGGATTGCAGCCAAGGCACTGACTGCACTTGGATTAAGCCCTGAGAAGATCCAGAAGGAAGTGGAGGGTCTGATCGGAAAAGGAACGGAAAAGTCCCAGACGATCCACTATACGCCCCGCGCGAAGAAAGTCATCGAACTTTCCATGGATGAAGCAAGGAAGCTCGGTCACTCTTACGTAGGGACAGAGCATATCCTTCTCGGTCTGATCCGTGAAGGGGAAGGCGTGGCAGCACGGGTACTTGGAAACCTTGGCGTAAGCTTGAATAAAGCAAGGCAGCAGGTTCTCCAGCTCCTCGGCAACAACGATTCTGGCGGACACCAAGGAGGCGGCAGTGCGAATGCCAATACGCCGACACTTGATAGTCTTGCACGTGACTTGACGGCCATTGCCCGTGAAGGAAGCCTTGATCCGGTCATCGGACGAAGCAAGGAAATCCAGCGTGTCATCGAAGTGCTAAGCCGCCGTACGAAGAACAATCCGGTCCTTATCGGTGAACCGGGTGTGGGTAAGACGGCGATTGCTGAAGGCCTTGCCCAGCAGATCATCGCGAATGAAGTACCGGAGATCCTCCGTGATAAGCGTGTCATGACCCTTGATATGGGTACGGTCGTTGCCGGTACGAAATACCGCGGTGAGTTCGAGGACCGCCTGAAGAAAGTGATGGATGAGATCCGTCAGGCAGGGAATATCATCCTCTTCATCGATGAGCTCCACACGCTGATCGGGGCAGGAGGGGCTGAAGGGGCAATCGATGCTTCCAACATCCTCAAGCCTTCCCTTGCACGTGGAGAACTGCAATGTATCGGGGCGACGACCCTTGATGAATATCGGAAGTACATTGAGAAGGATGCAGCCCTTGAGCGTCGGTTCCAGCCGATCCAGGTTAATGAGCCGACAGCAGATGAGTCCATCCAGATCCTTAAAGGTCTTCGTGACCGCTATGAAGCGCATCACCGCGTATCCATCACGGATGCAGCCATCGATGCCGCGGTAAAACTCTCAGACCGCTATATCTCAGACCGCTTCCTGCCGGATAAAGCAATCGATTTGATCGATGAAGCCGGTTCGAAAGTCCGTCTCCGCTCGTATACGACTCCGCCGAATTTGAAGGAGCTTGAAGCGAAACTGGAAGAGATCCGCAAAGAGAAAGATGCTGCGGTTCAGAGCCAGGAGTTTGAAAAAGCCGCTTCCCTCCGTGATTCCGAGCAGAAGCTTCGTGAAGAGCTGGAAGAAACGAAGAATACATGGAAAGAAAAGCAGGGGCAGGAAAATACCGAAGTCACAGTGGAAGATATCGCGAAGGTCGTGTCCAACTGGACAGGAGTACCTGTATCCAAGCTTGCTCAAACAGAAACAGATCGTCTCTTGAAACTGGAAGAGATCCTGCACTCCCGTGTCATCGGGCAATCCGAAGCAGTTGTCGCCGTATCGAAAGCGGTACGCCGTGCCCGTGCAGGACTGAAGGATCCGAAGCGTCCAATCGGTTCATTCATCTTCCTCGGTCCTACTGGTGTAGGGAAAACCGAATTGGCCAGGGCTCTCGCGGAATCTATGTTCGGTGACGAAGAAGCGATGATCCGGATCGATATGTCAGAGTACATGGAGAAGCACTCCACCTCCCGTCTCGTCGGGTCTCCTCCGGGATATGTCGGGTACGAAGAAGGCGGTCAGCTGACTGAGAAAGTCCGTCGTAAACCTTATTCCGTCGTGCTCCTCGATGAAATCGAAAAAGCACATCCCGATGTCTTCAATATCCTTCTGCAAGTCTTGGAAGATGGTCGCTTGACTGACTCCAAAGGAAGGACCGTCGACTTCAGGAATACGGTTCTGATCATGACATCGAACGTCGGGGCACAGTCCCTTAAAGCCAATAAGCATATGGGCTTCAATATCCAGGACGGGAAACAGGATTACAAAGATATGAAAGGGAAAGTGATGGAGGAACTGAAACGTGCCTTCCGTCCGGAATTCCTGAACCGTATCGATGAAATCATCGTCTTCCATTCACTGGAGAAAGACCACCTGAAAGAGATCGTGACCCTTATGTCGAATCAACTCACGAAGCGCCTCAAAGAGCAGGATATCCATCTCGAGCTTTCTGCGGCTGCCAAGGAGAAGATTGCGGACGAAGGATTCGATCCTGAATACGGTGCAAGACCGCTCCGCAGGGCCATTCAGAAATATGTCGAAGATAAGCTTTCTGAAGAGCTCCTGAGAGGGAAGGTCTTGACGGGCCAAGACATCCTCATCGATGTCGAAGGGGAAGAGTTCGTCGTCAAATTGAAAGAAGAAGCAACCAATTCAACTCCTTGATGCTAAATGGAAGAGGTACACGGTCATGAACCTGTGCCTCTTTTTTTCCATAAGAAGCAAAGGGAATGTATAGCCGGGGCACTCCCGGTATAGTAATAAGACTAGGAAGAGGAGTAGGATCGTTTTGGCAAAAAAGAAGACAAAATTCGTATGTTCATCCTGCGGGTATGAATCAGCTAAATGGATGGGGAAATGTCCCGGATGCAATGAGTGGAACACGATGGTGGAAGAAGTGGCCATTACGGGGAAGCAGCCTCGTGGTGCATTCCAACATAGCGAAGGGCCATCGAAGGCTGAAAAACTGACATCCATCGAGACGATGCAAGAACCCCGTGTCCTTACTGATTCCAAAGAACTCAACCGGGTACTTGGAGGCGGTGTGGTGCCGGGATCGCTTGTGTTGATAGGGGGAGACCCGGGGATAGGGAAATCCACCCTGTTGCTGCAAGTATCTTCACAGCTTGCCGAACAAAAGCAAAAAGTCCTTTATATCTCAGGTGAAGAGTCCATCAAGCAGACCAAACTGCGTGCGGACCGGCTGAATATCACGGCTGATGACCTATACATATATGCAGAAACGAACCTGCAGTCGATCCACCAGACCATCGATCAGCTTTCACCCGACTTTGTCATTATCGACTCCATTCAAACCATCTATCATCCCGAGGTCACTTCGGCACCGGGGAGCGTATCACAGGTGCGGGAATGTACGGCTGAATTAATGCGAATCGGTAAGACGAAAGGAATTGCCATTTTCATCGTCGGACATGTAACCAAGGAAGGATCCATTGCCGGTCCCCGCTTGCTGGAGCATATGGTCGATACCGTTCTCTATTTTGAAGGGGAGCGCCACCACTCTTACAGGATCCTGAGGGCGGTGAAGAACCGTTTCGGTTCTACGAATGAGATGGGAATCTTTGAAATGAAGGAGCTTGGTCTTGAAGAAGTCGCGAATCCTTCAGAGATCTTCCTTGAGGAACGATCGCAGGGATCGGCCGGTTCGACAGTTGTTGCATCCATGGAAGGAACAAGGCCGGTGCTTGTGGAAATCCAGGCCCTCGTCACACCGACGAGCTTCAATAACCCGAGGCGTATGGCAACGGGAATCGACCATAGCAGGGTGTCCCTGATCATGGCTGTCCTTGAGAAGCGGGCGGGGATGCTCCTTCAGCAACAGGATGCCTACCTCAAGGTCGCAGGCGGAGTGAAGCTCGATGAGCCGGCTATCGATTTGGCCGTGGCGGCGAGCATTGCTTCAAGCTTCAGGGACAAAGCTTCACGCGCACAGGATTGCATCATCGGGGAAGTGGGGCTGACCGGGGAGATCCGGCGCGTCTCACGGATCGAGCAGAGGGTGCAGGAAGCGGCGAAGCTTGGCTTCCAGCGGGTCATCATCCCACAGAACAATATCGGGGGATGGCAGGCGCCGGGCGGCATCGAAGTGGTCGGTGTATCCGATATCCATCAAGCGTTGGGTATGATTTTAGGAGGATAACAAAATGGAAGATAAAAAGGCAAAGGATAAATCCATATCGGACATTTTACAGTTCGTTGCGCCCGGTGCGCCTATCCGGGACGGCATCGATAATGTGCTCCGGGCCAATACCGGCGGACTGATCGTCGTCGGATACAACGACAAGGTCAAGTCCGTTTTGGACGGAGGCTTTCATATCAATTGTCCGTTTTCACCGAGCTATCTGTATGAGCTGGCGAAAATGGACGGGGCAATCGTCCTGAACGAATCCGGGACGAAGATCATCCTGGCGAATGCCCAGCTTGCACCGGATGTGTATGTTCCTTCTACGGAGACAGGGATGAGGCATCGTACGGCAGAGAGGGTGGCCAGACAGACGAATGCCCTTGTCATTGCCATCTCACAGCGTCGTAACGTCATCACCCTGTACCAGGGCAATTTTCGATACGCCCTGAAGGACATTTCCGTCATCCTGACCAAAGCCAATCAGGCTGTGCAGACACTGGAGAAATATAAGGTCGTCCTTGATCAGAGCATTTCCAATCTATCGGTTCTGGAGTTTGAAGAATTGGTGACTCAGAGCGATCTGCTCCAGGTTCTCCATCGATTTGAAATGGTCCTCAGGATCAAAAATGAGCTTCTGACTTATCTGAGTGAACTCGGGACTGAGGGAAGACTGATCCGCCTACAGATGAATGAACTGCTTTCAGACATCGAGAGCGAGGCGATGCTGATCTTCCGGGATTACGCCATGGACCGCAACGTCAAGGCATTCGAGCTTCTATACAAGTTCCAGGAGCTTGTCCGCTCCGAGGTGCTTGAAGACAATGTGCTCCTGAAGCTCCTTGGTTATCAGGGCTACCCTCATCATGACGAGGCGATGTTCCCACGCGGATACCGTGTATTGAATAAAATCCCTCGTCTACCGATCGTGATCATCGAGAACGTAATCAACGAGTATGATGCCCTTCATCACATCGTGAAAGCGACGGTGGAAGACCTTGATGAAGTGGAAGGGATCGGGGAAGTAAGGGCCCGCAAGATTAAAGAAGGTCTTAAACTCATAAAAGAACAAACGTTCGCTGACCGGCAATTATAGCACTCAAGTCCCGGTTTGATAAAAGGGAAATATGCCCTGTTTCCAAAAAATTGACAGTGTAATCCCCGAGTGTTAGCCTTTTCATGAGGGCCTCTATCATCATTCGTGAAATTGAAGAAAATTAGTCAAGAATCTCACGTTTTAAAAATCATAAATTGTTTATAATGGATAGGAGGAGGTGAAGGTATGTTAAAAAGAATCGTTCAGGCATGCTTCCTTATCGTAGGTGGTACACTAGGGATCCTATTGATTCCGGAGTTATTGTCGGTCATCAACATGGCGGATATTTCATTAATCAATAATGCATATATGACTGCTATATTAGGTGCCATTATTTTTTATATTATTTCGTTCTGGGCAGTCGAGTATGTGGTGAACTTTGTCAAATGGTTCGAGGATAGTTTGGTAAAGGCCCCGGTAACGGATTTGCTCTTTGGAAGTCTAGGTCTGATCATCGGATTGATTGTGGCGTACCTGTTGGGTATTGCCGTCAATCAGCTTGAGTTACCGATTTTGAATGCGGTCGTACCGGTACTCTTGACCTTGCTGCTTGGGTATGTTGGTTTCCAGGTCGGCTTCAAGAAGCGGGATGAAATGGTAGGGCTCTTCGGCAATTCTCGTTCCAGAAAGAAAGATTCTGAAGAGGATGATGAGGCGAACGCCGTGAAGACGCTCAAGATCCTCGATACAAGCGTAATCATCGACGGACGTATCGCAGACATCTGTCAGACGGGATTCCTGGAAGGAATCGTCGTCATTCCTCAGTTCGTTCTCGAAGAGCTCCAGCATATCGCGGATTCATCCGACGTATTGAAGCGGAATCGCGGACGTCGCGGACTTGATATCCTAAACCGCATCCAGAAGGAATTGCCGGTTGAGGTCCAGATCTATGAGGGAGACTTCGAAGAAATCCAAGAGGTGGATTCGAAGCTTGTGAAGCTTGCGAAACTCACGAACGGAATCGTTGTGACCAATGATTTCAACCTGAATAAGGTATGCGACCTTCAAGGGGTACAAGTACTGAATATCAATGACCTGGCCAACGCCGTTAAGCCTGTCGTCCTTCCTGGTGAAGAACTGAAGGTACAGGTGATCAAAGACGGTAAAGAGCATAATCAGGGCATTGCCTACCTCGATGACGGAACGATGATCGTCGTGGAGGAAGGGCGCAACTACATCGGCAAATATATCGATGTCCTTGTCACTTCGGTGCTGCAGACTTCCGCGGGGCGGATGATCTTTGCAAAGCCGAAACAATTGGAAAAAGCGCTCTAAGCCTGACTCCTTTGACCCGGTAAGGTATAATGGATAAATACTAGAGGAAGTCAAAGGAGTTAATCGTATGGAGTATCAAGTGGTCATCCCGGCTGCCGGAAGGGGCAAACGGATGAGAGCGGATCGCAACAAGCTGCTTCTTGAGTTGGACGGGGCACCCATCATTGTTCATACCCTTCAAGTGTTCGACCGGGATCCCCTGTGCCAGGGGATCTTTGTTGCTATCCATCCCGATGAACGGGAGGAGTTCGAAGCTCTGATCGATCGTCATGATATCAGCAAGGATATCCGACTCATCGACGGGGGGAAAGAAAGGCAGGATAGCGTGTATCAGGCATTGCTTGAGGTCGATCATGAAGTCGTACTCGTTCATGATGGTGCCAGGCCGTTCATTTCCCGGCCGGTCATCCACGAGCTCGCTGAGCGGGCCGGGGAGACAGGCGGGGCGATTGCCGCGGTTCCGGTGAAGGATACCATCAAGAAAGTCATGGATGGGAAAGTCGAAGAAACGATCGAGCGCTCAAGCTTGTGGATGGTGCAGACCCCACAGGCTTTTCGCGTTTCATCTTTAAAAAAAGCCCACGATGCAGCAAGGGATGTCGGGTTCCTAGGCACCGATGATGCTTCACTTGTGGAGCGTCTGGGAGAAGAAGTGTCCATCGTGGAAAGTGATTATGACAATATCAAATTGACAACGCCTGAGGATATGTTTTTTGCTGAGGCGATACTGAAGAAGAGAACAGAAGGAGGAAAACATCATGTTTAGAATCGGACAAGGCTTCGATGTGCATCAACTAGTGGAGGATCGTCCATTGATCATGGGCGGCATCACGATTCCGTATGAGAAGGGGCTACTGGGGCATTCTGATGCCGATGTTCTTCTCCATGCCGTGGCAGATGCCTGCCTGGGTGCCATTGCTGCCGGTGACATCGGAAAGCATTTCCCGGATACCGATGAGGAGTTCAAGGACGCCGACTCGGCCAAGTTGCTTCAGCATGTATGGGCAATGGTCAAAGAGGAAGGCTATGAACTGGGGAATATCGACTGCACCATCATCGCCCAAAAGCCGAAGATGGCTCCGTATATCGATGAGATGAGAGCAAGGATCGCCGAGCTTCTCGAAGCGGAACCATCCCAAGTGAATGTTAAGGCCACAACATCCGAAAAACTTGGTTTCACCGGACGCGGAGAAGGGATCGCCGCTCAGACGACGGTTCTCGTGAAGCAAAAGTAAGCCCCTTTATTCCGGTTTCGAACGGTGGTAAACTAATACAAGCAGAATCATAGAGGAGGAACGAAAATGTCAAACGAAGTACGCGTACGCTATGCCCCGAGTCCAACGGGTCATTTACATATCGGGAATGCCCGTACGGCCCTATTCAACTACCTATACGCCCGCAGTGTGAACGGGAAATTCATCATCCGGATCGAGGATACGGATAAGAAGCGGAACATTGAAGGTGGAGAAGAAAGCCAGCTTAAATACCTTCAGTGGCTGGGGATCGACTGGGATGAAAGTGTAGATAAGGAAGGGGAATATGGTCCTTATCGTCAATCTGAGCGGAACCATATCTACGAGCAGTATTTGAATGAGCTTCTTGAAAGTGGAAAGGCTTATAAATGCTACTGTACGGAAGAGGAGTTGGAAGCAGAACGGGAAGCGCAAAGCGCATCCGGTCAGATGCCACGCTACTCCGGTAAATGCCGCAACCTGACAGCGGAAGAGCAAGAGAAGCTTGCTGCGGAAGGACGCCAGCCGAGCCTCCGCTTCCGTGTGCCCGAAGGCCGCGTATTTTCTTTCAACGATATCGTGAAAGATGAAGTATCATTTGAATCTGACGGTATCGGTGATTTTGTCATCGCGAAGAAAGATGGTACACCAACGTATAACTTTGCCGTGGCAGTTGATGATTATCTTATGAAGATTTCCCATGTGCTCCGCGGAGAAGATCATATCTCCAATACACCGAAGCAGCTGATGATCTTTGACGCTCTCGGCTGGGAGCCGCCGGTATATGGTCATATGACCCTGATCGTGAATGAAAGCCGTAAGAAGCTGAGTAAGCGTGATGAAAGCATCATCCAGTTCATCGAGCAGTATGAGGCCCTCGGCTATCTTCCGGAAGCGCTCTTCAACTTCATCGCCCTTCTAGGCTGGTCGCCAAAAGGGGAAGATGAGTTGTTCTCAAGAGAAGAATTCATCGAGATCTTCGACCCTGAGCGCCTTTCTACATCGTCTGCCCTGTTCGATAATCAGAAGCTGACTTGGATGAACAACCAGTATATGAAAGCCCTCGACCTTGATCAGGTGGTCGCTCTTGCTGAACCGCATTTGATCAAAGCAGGCAAGATCAGCGGGAACCCGACTGCAGAAGAGCATGAGTGGGTACGTCGCGTTGTCGGTCTATATCAGGAGCAAATGAGCTTCGGAGCTGAGATCGTCGAGCTTTCGGAAATGTTCTTCAAGGATGATCTGGAATACGATGCAGAAGCGAAAGCGGTATTGGACGAGGAAGAGGTTCCTGAAGTGCTCCGTGCATTCCTAGAGGAGATCGATTCCTTAGAAAACTACGAAGCGGCAGAAATCAAAAAATCCATTAAAAATGTCCAGAAGTCGACGGGACACAAAGGCAAGAAGCTATTCATGCCGATCCGCGTGGCCGTTACCGGTCAGACACACGGTCCGGAACTTCCGAATGCCATCGAGTTGTTGGGGAAAGAGAAAGTGAAACTTCGCCTTCAAGGACTTTTAGGTTAACATTTCGCAGGGAATGTAATATAGTAAGAGTATCACGAATTGGATAAATCGCGTTGAAGAGGAGAAGTAGGGATACGGATGCTGATTAGAGAGGACCATCACCGGCTGAAAGTGGTCTGAGCCCCTCCGTTCCTGAAATGCACCTCTGAGTCCGTTGCTGAACATATAAGTAGGTGATGGCGGCTTCCACCGTTAACAGGATTCGAGTTGGGGAGTAATCCCAATCAGAGTGGAACCGCGCTTGCCTACAGCGTCTCTGTCATTTGACAGGGGCGTTTTTTTATTGAGCGAATGAAAGGAGGGGGATGGAATGTTCAAGACATTCAAAGAAGACATCGATGTCGTGTTCGATCAGGATCCGGCCGCGAGGAATTATTTCGAAGTGGTCCTTACGTACTCGGGCCTGCATGCCATCTGGGCCCACAGGGTCGCCCACGCATTTTTCAAACGGAGATTCTTTTTCCTCGCCCGTGTGATTTCTCAGATCAGCCGGTTTTTCACCGGAGTGGAAATCCACCCGGGTGCCAAGATCGGACGCCGGTTCTTCATCGATCACGGGATGGGTGTCGTCATCGGCGAGACGTGTGAGATCGGGGACAACGTCACCCTTTTCCAGGGCGTCACACTCGGGGGTACGGGTAAAGAGAAAGGAAAGCGGCACCCTACGATAAGGGACAATGCCCTCATTGCGACAGGAGCAAAAGTATTAGGTTCCATCGTAGTTGGGGAAAATTCTAAAGTAGGGGCAGGATCGGTCGTCTTGAAGGACGTCCCACCGAACTCCACGGTTGTGGGCATTCCGGGGAAAGTCGTGATCCAAGACGGGGTGAAGATCCAGAAGGACCTGAACCACTGCGACCTGCCGGATCCAATCAATGACCGCATCAAACAGCTGCAATCAGAAATCGAAGAACTCAGGAGTTTATTACAAGAGGAACATGGAAGGAGTCGATCGTCTTGACGATCCGTTTATATAATACACTCACAAGACAGAAGGAAGAATTCAAGCCGCTTGAAGAAGGGAAGGTCAAGATGTATGTGTGCGGACCAACGGTCTACAACTACATCCACATCGGGAATGCCCGACCGGCCATCGTATTCGATACAGTGCGACGCTACTTGGAGTATCGGGACTATGATGTGAAATTCGTCTCCAACTTCACCGATGTCGACGATAAGCTTATCAAGGCAGCCAACGAACTTGGTGAAGAGGTGCCGACGATCGCCAAGCGTTTCATCGACGCATACTTTGAAGATACCGGGGCTCTCGGATGCCAGAAAGCCGATATCCATCCGACCGTGACGGATAACATCGATACCATCATCGAATTCATCTCGGCCCTTGTTGATAAAGGGTTCGCCTATGAATCCCAAGGCGATGTATACTACCGCACAAGGAAGTTTGACGGATACGGGAAGCTGTCCCATCAGTCCGTCGACGAGTTGAAAGTCGGAGCGCGTATCGACGTGGGCGATAAAAAAGAAGACGAACTCGACTTCGTCCTGTGGAAATCAGCGAAAGAAGGGGAAATCTCCTGGGAAAGCCCTTGGGGACATGGGCGTCCGGGCTGGCATATCGAGTGCTCGGCCATGGCGAAGCGCTACCTCGGGGATACGATCGATATCCACGCAGGCGGACAGGATCTAACATTCCCCCATCACGAAAATGAGATTGCCCAGTCAGAGGCCCTGACCGGAAAGCCTTTCGCGAAATACTGGCTTCATAACGGATATATCAATATCGATAACGAAAAAATGTCGAAGTCATTGGGGAACTTTGTATTGGTCCACGACATCATCAAGGAACATGACCCGCAAGTGCTACGTTTCTTCATGCTGTCGGTCCATTACCGTCATCCAATCAACTATAATCTAGAGCTACTGGAGAATGCGAAGACGGCCCTTGACCGCATCCGCACCTCATATGATAATCTCCAGCATCGCAAAGAAACGAGTGCCAATCTTGCGGATCACGATCAGGAATGGTACAGCAAGGTTGGGGCTCTCAAAGAGCAATTCATCGAAGCGATGGACGATGACTTCAATACGGCGAATGGGATCTCTTCCCTGTTCGAACTTTCCAGACAGGCGAACTATTACCTCATGGAAAAGAACACCTCGACAGCCGTCATTGATTCATTCCTCTCCCAGTTCCAAGAGTTCTTCGGCGTTCTCGGGCTCTCCCTTGCCAGTGAAGAACTTGTAGATGAAGAGATCGATGAGCTGATCGAGAAGCGGCTTCAGGCACGTAAAGACCGCGACTTCCAATTGGCAGATGAAATCCGTGATACGCTGAAAGCGCGGAATATCATCCTCGAAGACACTCCTCAAGGCACACGCTGGAAAAGAGGTTGAGGATGCTGTACGAAACGAATGAAACCATCGATGCCAAACAAATGAATGCCCTGGCCTTGGCCTATATGGGGGATGCTGTGTATGAAACCTATGTGCGGCAGCTCCTCCTCACCAAAGGAAGGGTCAAGCCCAATCAGCTCCACCGGGCCGCCACAAGCTTTGTGTCGGCAAAATCACAGGCGGCCATCCTCAAATGGATGTTCGAGGAAGAACTCCTCTCTGAAGAGGAAGTCCTGGTAGTCAAACGGGGAAGGAATGCGAAATCCGGCACCACCCCCAAGAATACAGACGTGCAGACGTATAAGCATAGTACCGCTTTTGAAGCCCTGATCGGATTTCTTTTCCTTCAGAATCGCATCGAGCGCCTGGAGGAACTCATTACCACAATCTTTGAACAAAAAGGAAAGGAGGAAAGAGCATGAGTAACGAATTAGATTTCATTGGAGGACGGAACCCCGTCATTGAAGCATTGAAGTCGGGACGAGATATCAACAAGATTTGGATCCAGGAGGGGTCGCAGAAGGGATCGATGCAGCAGGTCATCGGTCTGGCGAAGGACTCCAATATCCTAGTCCAGTTCGTACCGAAGAAAAAAATCGAACAAATGGTTCCCGAGAATCATCAGGGTGTCGTCGCATCGGTTGCAGCGTATCAGTATGCGGATATCGATGATCTCTTCAAGAAGGCACAGGAAAAGGGGGAGGATCCTTTCTTCCTGATATTGGACGAGCTTGAAGATCCACATAACCTAGGTTCCATCATGCGGACCGCTGATGCTTCAGGTGCACACGGGATCATCATCCCGAAACGACGCGCAGTCGGTTTGACGTCGACTGTGGCCAAAGCGTCCACCGGGGCCATTGAACATATCCCCGTGGCCCGGGTTACTAACCTGTCACGTACAGTCGAGGAACTGAAGGACCGCGGCGTATGGATCGCAGGTACGGATGCCAAAGGCAGTCAGGACTACCGCCGGCTTGACGGCACGCTTCCCATCGGTTTGATCATCGGGAGCGAAGGCAAGGGGATGAGCAGGATCCTGAGGGATAAATGCGACTTCCTGGTCCAACTGCCGATGATCGGACATGTGACATCATTGAATGCCTCGGTGGCAGCCAGTATTTTAATGTATGAGGTTCACCGCAATCGCCACCCGCTGGGAGAATAGCCATGGACATTCTCCTAGTGGACGGATATAACATCATCGGTGCCTGGCACGAGCTGAACGAGCTGAAGAAGAAAGACTTGTCGGCAGCCAGGGACCGCCTGGTGGAACAGATGGCTGAATACCAAGGGTATACAGGCTATCGGGTGATCGTCATATTCGACGCCTATTACGTGCAGGGAATTGCAAGGAAATACAATAACTACAAGGTGGAAGTGATTTTCACCAAAGAGAACGAGACGGCCGATGAGCGGATCGAGAAACTCGCCATCGAGCTCAATAACATCAAGACACAGATCCATGTGGCGACGTCCGACTTTACGGAGCAGTGGGCGATATTCGGCCAGGGAGCCCTTCGGAAATCGGCAAGGGAACTTCTGAACGAAGTAAATGCCATTGAAAAGAAAATCGAAAAAAAAGTACGAAATTCGACAGACCGAAAGCCCCCTACGAAAATACCGTTGTCGAATGAAGTCGCTGAAATCTTTGAGAAATGGCGACGCGGAGAGCGATGACCGGTTGACGATTGAATTTTCTGTAATGTATAATATTTCTATCTATTGCTATGCGCGGGGGGATGTCTGTGAGCAATATCACCAGGACAGAAGCATTTGACGAGAAATTGGTGACAATGGATGACGAAGCAATCATAGAAGCGGTTCATCAGGGTCATAGCGAAGCGCTGGATTATTTGATTAAGAAATATCGTAATTTCGTAAGGGCGAAAGCACGTTCCTACTTCCTGATCGGTGCAGATAAAGAAGATATCGTGCAGGAAGGGATGATTGGCCTTTATAAGGCGATCCGCGACTACAGGGAGGACAAGCTAACCTCTTTCAAGGCGTTTGCGGAACTGTGTATCACCCGACAGATCATAACAGCCATTAAGACAGCCACGAGACAGAAACACATACCGCTCAATTCCTACGTGTCATTGGACAAGCCGATTTATGATGACGAATCGGACAGAACACTGCTCGATGTCATCTCAGGTGCAAAAGTCATGGATCCTGAAGCTCTCATCATCAACCGTGAAGAATTCGATAATATGGAAGATAAGATGGCCGAGCTCCTGAGCGATCTTGAACGGAAGGTGCTGGCGTTGTATCTCGACGGCCAATCCTACCAGGAAATCTCAGAAGAGCTGGACCGCCATGTGAAGTCTATCGATAATGCATTGCAGCGGGTGAAGCGGAAGCTTGAACGCTACCTGGAAGTCCGGGAAATAACCATGTAACCGTATTGACACAATTTGGTGACCGTGTTATTTTTGATAGGACTTACTATGGACCGGGTGATGGAATGACAAAGAAATTAATACTGGCCTGTACCGTTTGCGGATCGCGGAACTATAGCGTTCCCGGCAAGCAGAATCAGTCCGTTCGATTAGAATTAAAGAAGTTCTGTAATACGTGCAATTCCCACACCCTTCACAAAGAAACAAAATGACGGGGACGGAAACTCTACAGCATTGATACTAGTTGGAGGTTACTAACGGATGTTTAAATTCTTTCGCAACGTAGCATCGGAAATGAGGAAGGTTAGCTGGCCGTCCCGCAAAGAGCTGACGCGCTATACCGTCACGGTCATCACGACCGTTGTCGTTTTTGCCCTGTTCTTCACGGTGATCGACCTTGGTATATCAGAACTCATGCGAGTCCTCATTGATTCAAAATAGAAAAGAAACAGAGATTTACCTGTATATATACCGTCAAAGCATGGTATAATGGACGATAATAGAGTACTGACCTTTGAGCCCGTTATCTTTTACGGGTTTTTTACATTGTCTGAAAGAGATGATGGAAGTGTATTCTTACAAAGCGAGGAGGGACGGACTCGAGAGTCCTAACATATGGAAAAGAATTGGTATGTGGTCCACACGTATTCAGGATATGAAAACAAAGTCAAAGCCAACCTGGAAAAGCGCGTAGAAACCATGGGGATGCAAGATAAGATCTTCCGTGTCATCGTGCCCGAAGAGGAAGAGACAGACATCAAGAACGGTAAGAAAAAAATAATCAAAAAGAAAGTATTCCCAGGCTATGTCATCGTCGAGATCGTCATGACGGATGATTCGTGGTATGTGGTACGGAATACTCCGGGTGTGACCGGCTTCGTCGGTTCATCGGGATCCGGCTCCAAGCCGACAGCACTTCTTCCAGAAGAAGTGACCAATCTGTTGAAACAAATGGGTATGAGCGAGAAGAAAGTGGAAGTGGACTATGAGCTTGGTGAAACGGTCAAGGTCAACGAAGGTCCATTCGCTAACTTCACTGGTACGATCGAAGAGATCGATTCTTCCAAAACGAAGCTCAAAGTGCACGTCAATATGTTCGGCCGCGATACGCCGGTTGAACTTGATTTCTCTCAAGTCGATAAATTATAATGGAAAAGAACTTGAAATCACTCTGAAAAAATGATACTATTTCATAAGTCAGTGCGTCTCGACAAAAGCCACTGAACCTAATAGACGTTCTTTATGTTGATAAAGACATTTTTTACATGAGTGGGAGGGTGTACAACCCAATAACCACATCACGGACTTAAGGAGGTGTGTCTCGTGGCTAAAAAAGTTATCAAAATGGTTAAATTGCAGATTCCTGCCGGTAAAGCTAATCCAGCTCCACCAGTTGGTCCTGCACTAGGTCAAGCAGGTGTTAACATCATGGGATTCTGTAAGGAATTCAATGCTCGCACAGCCGATCAAGCTGGCTTAATCATTCCTGTTGAAATCACGGTTTTTGAAGACCGTTCATTTACATTCATCACTAAAACTCCGCCCGCTGCTGTATTGCTTAAGAAAGCAGCTGGTATCGAGTCTGGTTCAGGCGAACCGAACAGCAAAAAAGTGGCAACACTTAAACGCGATAAAGTACGTGAAATTGCTGAATCAAAAATGCCTGACCTGAATGCAGCTAGCGTTGAATCAGCTATGCGCATGGTAGAAGGAACTGCACGCAGCATGGGAATCGTCATCGAAGACTAATCCCTGCTACCGAACAGATTCCTGTTGACTGAGGTTGCGATGATGAAATGTACGTTTCACTCTCGCAACCTTATTTCGTGGGAGGTTATTCCGCTAAAACCACAATGAGGAGGATATTCAAAATGGCTAAAAAAGGCAAGAAGTTTCTTGAAGCTCAAAAGCTAGTAGAACGTACTACTGCTTATTCAGTTGAAGAAGCAATCGAACTAGTTAAGAAAACAAACTTCGCTAAGTTTGACGCGACTGTTGAAGTAGCGTTCCGCTTAGGTGTAGATACTCGTAAAAACGACCAGCAGATCCGTGGAGCAGTCGTGCTTCCACACGGTACTGGTAAAACTCAAAAGGTACTTGTATTCGCTAAAGGCGAAAAAGCAAAAGAAGCAGAAGCTGCTGGAGCTGACTTCGTAGGTGATGCAGACCTTATCAACAAAATCAACCAAGGTTGGTTCGAGTTCGACGTAATCGTTGCAACTCCAGACATGATGGGTGAAGTTGGTAAGCTTGGTCGCGTATTGGGACCAAAAGGGCTTATGCCAAACCCTAAAACTGGAACTGTTACTTTCGACGTTGAAAAAGCAGTCAACGAAATCAAAGCTGGTAAAGTTGAGTACCGTGCTGACAAAGCTGGTAACGTACACGTACCGGTTGGTAAAGTATCTTTCGACAACGAAAAGCTTGTTGAAAACTTTGCTACTATGTATGACACAATGCTTAAAGCTAAACCTGCTGCAGCAAAAGGAACTTACGTGAAGAACGTTTCCGTAACTTCTACAATGGGACCTGGCGTTAAAGTCGATCCTTCAACTTTCGCTGTTAAGTAATATTTGGCATTGACTTGCCGCAGGCTAATGGTTATAATTAGTCCTGTTGTGAAAAATGAATACATTTGTACCGTAGACAGTAGGAGCCTTCACCGGCTTAATCCCCTACCGAGGTAATTGCGATAAAATACATGCTTCCGGCGTGTTTGCAATGCCCTTGTGTCTACCCGATGCAAGGGCATCTTTTATTGGATGACGGTATGAATGTTCATCAGTAAATCTACAGGAGGTGTAATGATGAGCAGCATTCTAGAGCAAAAGCAACACATCGTCGGAGAAATCTCTGACAAACTAAAAAACAGTGTGTCAACAATCATTGTTGACTATCGTGGACTTAATGTTTCCGAAGTAACTGAACTTCGTAAACAACTTCGCGAAGCTGGAATCGACTTCAAAGTGTACAAGAACTCAATGACACGTCGTGCAGCTGCTGAAGCAGGTCTTGAAGGTCTTAACGAATTCCTAACTGGTCCAAACGCAATCGCGTTCAGCACGGAAGAAGTTGTGGCTCCTGCCAAGATCCTTAACTCTTTCGCGAAAGATCACGAAAACCTTGAAATCAAAGCGGGTGTCATCGAAGGACAAATCACTTCCGTTGAGGATGTTAAAGCAATCGCTGAACTTCCAAGCCGCGAAGGACTTCTTTCTATGCTACTCAGCGTGCTTCAAGCACCAATGCGCAACTTCGCGTTGGCTACAAAAGCCGTTGCCGATCAAAAAGAAGAGCAAGGCGCGTAAGTTAAAGCAAGCCGTTTAACCAAACCAATAACGAACCATAACAAGGAGGAAATATAAAATGAGTAAAGAGCAAATCATTGACGCGATCAAAGAAATGTCAGTTCTTGAACTAAACGACCTAGTTAAAGCAATCGAAGAAGAATTCGGAGTAACTGCTGCTGCACCTGTAGCTGTAGCTGCTGGTGGCGGAGAAGCTGCTGCTGAAAAAACTGAATTCGACGTTATCCTTGAGAGCGCTGGAGCTCAAAAAATCAAAGTCATCAAAGTCGTTCGCGAAATCACAGGTCTTGGCCTTAAAGAAGCGAAAGAAGTTGTTGATAACACTCCAAAACCACTTAAAGAAGGTATTTCTAAAGAGGAAGCTGAAGAACTTAAAGCTAAACTTGAAGAAGTTGGAGCTGGCGTAGAAGTTAAGTAATTCAACTTATAGAAGAAAAGCTCGCTATCATGGCGGGCTTTTTTCTTGCTTTTACCTGTGTGGCGTGTGCTCGCAGGTGGATTCCTGCATGACCCGATATGTCAGGCAGATCAGAGGAGTTGATTTCAGTGACAAACCACTATTATTCACAAAATCCTGAAGTCGGGAGTGATCCCCAGCACTTCACCTTCGATCTTCGCGGTCACTCATTCCGGTTCAAAACCGACCATGGTGTCTTTTCGAAGAAAGAAGTCGATTTTGGCTCACGCGTGTTGATCGACGCGTTTGAACTGGCCGAAGTCGAAGGTCCTGTCCTTGATGTAGGGTGCGGCTATGGTCCGATCGGGCTGTCTCTGGCAAAAGATTTCCCTGGACGGAAGATCCATATGATCGATGTAAATGAAAGGGCGCTTTCTCTTGCATCTGAAAATGCCGCAGCCAATGGAATCGGGAATGTGGAAATCTACCAAAGTGACCGATTTGCCCAAGTAGAAGAGAAGAAGTTCTCTGCGATCTTGACCAATCCCCCGATCAGGGCAGGTAAAGAAACGGTTCATGCGATTTTCACAGAAAGTGCAGAGCATCTGGCGGAAAACGGCGAGCTATGGGTTGTGATCCAGAAGAAGCAGGGTGCACCGTCGGCCATGGAGAAAATGGAAGAACTATTTTCCAACGTGGAAGTGGTCGTGAAGAAGAAGGGGTACTACATCCTGAAATCTGTGAAAGAAATTCGTTGACGTAGCATTTTTGCTATGATAACATTATAAAATGCAAAAATATTATTTTCCGGTATTATGCCTATATGTATACATAGAGCATAATTTGGAAAAGATTATAAAATAATAGTTCGTCATATGAAAATGAGGTTTTATCATTAAAACCCTTTTTCTTTTTGTCTTATGCAGACTTGCATGACTGCACAAAGGCATATAGAACAACCAAAACGCTTGATTTGAGGGGTGAATCAGTTGACAGGTCAACTAGTTCAGTATGGACGACACCGCCAACGCAGAAGTTTTGCGCGTATCAGTGAAGTTTTAGAATTACCGAATCTAATCGAAATTCAAACTTCCTCGTATCAATGGTTTCTTGATGAGGGGTTAAGAGAGATGTTCCGCGACATTTCTCCGATTGAGGACTTTACTGGTAATCTTTCTTTGGAATTCATTGATTACAGTCTTGGAGATCCAAAGTACTCGGTGGAAGAATCAAAGGAGAGGGATGTAACATACTCTGCTCCGTTAAGGGTGAAAGTCCGTCTTGTTAATAAGGAAACTGGAGAAGTAAAGGATCAAGACGTATTTATGGGTGATTTCCCATTGATGACCGACACAGGTACATTCGTCATCAATGGTGCGGAACGTGTTATCGTTTCTCAGCTCGTACGTTCTCCTAGTGTCTACTTCAGTGGAAAAGTAGATAAGAACGGGAAGAAAGGGTTCACTGCTACCGTTATACCAAACCGCGGAGCTTGGCTTGAGTATGAGACAGATGCGAAAGATGTAGTATATGTGCGAATTGACAGAACTCGCAAACTGCCGGTAACGGTTCTTTTACGTGCCCTTGGGTTTGGCTCTGATCAAGAAATCATCGATCTGATCGGTGACAACGAGTACATCCGTAACACGCTTGAAAAAGATAATACAGAAGGCATCGACAAAGCATTGCTCGAAATCTATGAGCGCCTCCGTCCTGGAGAGCCGCCGACAGTAGAGAATGCGAAAAGCCTTCTCGTTTCACGTTTCTTCGATCCTAAGCGCTATGACTTAGCGAACGTTGGACGCTATAAAATGAACAAAAAGCTTCATATCAAAAACCGTTTGTTCAACCAGACCTTGGCCGAGACTCTTGCAGATCCGGAAACAGGTGAAATCCTGGCTGAAAAAGGAACAGTCCTTGACCGCCGTGCCCTTGATAAGATTATTCCTTATCTTGAAGAAGGCATCGGTTTCAAGACGTACCAGCAAAATGGCGGTGTTCTTGATGATGATATCCTTCTTCAATCGGTGAAGATTTATTCTCCGAACGATGAAGGGGAGCATGAAATCACTGTAACGAGTAACGCTTACGTAGAAGAAGAGATTAAATACATCACACCGGCAGATATCATTTCTTCCATCTCGTATTTCTTCAACCTTCTTCACGGAGTAGGATTGACGGATGATATCGATCACCTCGGTAACCGTCGCCTTCGTTCAGTTGGTGAATTGCTTCAGAACCAATTCCGTATCGGTCTTTCACGTATGGAGCGTGTGGTTCGCGAAAGGATGTCAATCCAGGATACGAATACGATCACGCCTCAACAGCTGATCAACATCCGCCCTGTTATTGCATCAATTAAAGAATTCTTCGGTAGCTCTCAGCTTTCCCAGTTCATGGACCAAACGAACCCCCTTGGTGAATTGACGCATAAACGTCGTCTTTCTGCACTCGGGCCTGGTGGTTTGACTCGTGAACGTGCAGGCTTTGAAGTACGTGACGTTCACTATTCCCACTATGGGCGTATGTGTCCGATCGAAACACCGGAGGGTCCGAATATCGGACTGATCAACTCACTTTCATCATTTGCGAAAGTGAATAAATTCGGCTTTATCGAAACACCTTACCGCCGTGTCGACCCTGAAACAGGAAAAGTGACCGATCGCATCGATTACTTGACCGCCGATGAGGAAGATAACTATGTAGTCGCACAGGCCAATGCGCGCCTTGACGAAGATGGTTCATTCCTTGATGAAGAAGTCATCTCCCGTTTCCGTGGTGAGAATACGGTCATCAAGCGTGAGCGTCTGGACTACATGGACGTATCTCCGAAACAGGTTGTTTCAGCTGCAACAGCATGTATCCCGTTCCTTGAAAACGATGACTCCAACCGTGCCCTGATGGGAGCGAACATGCAGCGTCAAGCGGTGCCTCTTATGAATCCGGAATCACCAATCGTCGGAACAGGTATGGAACACGTATCTGCTAAAGACTCAGGTGCTGCCGTGATCTGTAAGCACGAAGGGATCGTAGAGAAAGTCGAAGCGAAACAGGTTTGGGTTCGCCGCGTGAAAGAAATCGACGGTCAAGAAGTACAAGGTGACCTCGATAAGTACCGCATGCAAAAATTCATCCGTTCCAATCAAGGAACTTGTTATAACCAACGTCCGATCGTCTCTGAAGGGGACCGCGTAGTCAAAGGAGAAATCCTTGCTGATGGACCTTCCATGGAGAAGGGTGAATTGGCCCTTGGACGAAACGTTATGGTCGGCTTCATGACTTGGGATGGTTACAACTATGAAGATGCCATCATCATGAGCGAACGTCTTGTAAAAGACGATGTGTATACATCCATTCATATCGAGGAATATGAATCAGAGTCCCGTGATACGAAATTGGGACCTGAAGAAATCACCCGCGATATTCCGAACGTCGGGGAAGATGCATTGCGCAACCTTGACGAGCGCGGAATCATCCGCATCGGTGCAGAAGTAAAAGACGGAGATCTACTAGTCGGTAAGGTAACGCCTAAAGGTGTGACTGAGCTTACAGCGGAAGAACGTCTTCTACACGCTATCTTCGGTGAGAAGGCACGTGAAGTCCGTGATACTTCCCTCCGTGTACCACACGGCGGCGGCGGAATCATCCTTGACGTGAAAGTCTTCAACCGTGAAGATGGAGATGAATTGCCACCAGGAGTAAACCAACTGGTCCGCGTTTACATCGTTCAGAAACGTAAGATTTCTGAAGGGGATAAAATGGCCGGTCGTCATGGTAACAAAGGGGTTATCTCCCGGATCCTTCCGGAAGAAGATATGCCGTTCCTACCTGACGGAACGCCAATCGATATCATGCTTAACCCTCTAGGGGTACCATCACGTATGAATATCGGACAGGTGCTCGAGCTTCACCTTGGTATGGCAGCAAGATACCTGGGCATCCACGTTGCTTCTCCAGTATTCGATGGAGCGCGCGAGGAAGATGTGTGGGCTACAATCGAAGAAGCCGGAATGGCACGCGATGCCAAGACGGTCCTCTACGACGGCCGCACAGGTGAACCGTTCGATAACCGTGTATCAGTCGGAATCATGTACATGATCAAACTGGCTCACATGGTCGACGATAAACTGCATGCCCGTTCAACTGGTCCTTACTCACTTGTTACCCAGCAACCGCTTGGTGGTAAAGCACAATTCGGTGGGCAACGTTTCGGTGAGATGGAGGTATGGGCACTTGAAGCTTACGGTGCTGCATACACGCTACAAGAAATCCTTACCGTTAAATCGGATGATGTGGTCGGTCGTGTGAAAACATACGAAGCCATCGTCAAAGGTGAAAATGTCCCTGAACCGGGAGTTCCAGAATCGTTCAAGGTTCTGATCAAAGAGCTTCAAAGTCTGGGCATGGATGTTAAAATGCTTTCAAGTACAGAAGAAGAAATCGAAATGCGCGATCTTGAAGATGAAGAGGAAGGCCAGCAAGCCGACACACTCAACATCTCCAATGAAAAACAGTCCGAGACAGTAGGGTCCAAAGAATAAATTTTGAGCAATAAGGGTTAGAGCCTGTAGATTAAAAGGGAGGTAGGCCCCTTGCTAGATGTGAATAATTTTGAGTATATGAAGATTGGTTTAGCTTCCCCCGATAAGATCCGTTCGTGGTCTTTCGGGGAGGTTAAAAAACCTGAAACGATCAACTATCGTACATTAAAACCAGAAAAAGACGGCTTGTTCTGCGAACGAATCTTCGGTCCTACAAAGGACTGGGAATGTCACTGTGGAAAATACAAGCGCGTCCGCTATAAAGGTGTAGTATGTGACCGCTGTGGCGTCGAAGTCACAAAAGCAAAAGTGCGCCGTGAGCGCATGGGTCACATTGAACTTGCTGCTCCTGTATCACACATCTGGTACTTCAAAGGAATCCCAAGCCGTATGGGTCTTGTCCTCGACATGTCTCCAAGGGCGTTGGAAGAAGTTATTTACTTCGCTTCCTATGTTGTAACAGAACCGGGAGATACGGCTCTTGAGAAGAAGCAATTGCTTTCTGAAAAAGAGTACCGTGCATACCGCGAAAAATATGGCGTCAAATTCCATGCTGCCATGGGTGCTGAAGCAATCAAAAAGCTTCTTCAGGATCTTGATCTTGATAAAGAAGCCGATTTCCTTAAAGAAGAACTGAAGACTGCTCAAGGGCAACGACGCACACGTGCGATCAAACGCCTTGAAGTGGTTGAGTCCTTCAGAAGCTCCGGAAATGATCCGGATTGGATGATTCTTGATGTCCTTCCTGTCATCCCGCCGGAACTTCGTCCGATGGTACAGCTTGATGGTGGACGTTTTGCGACATCCGACCTCAATGATCTATACCGTCGTGTCATCAACCGGAACAACCGTCTGAAGCGCTTGTTGGATCTTGGTGCTCCAAGCATCATCGTTCAAAACGAAAAGCGTATGCTTCAAGAAGCAGTCGATGCATTGATCGATAATGGTCGTCGCGGACGTCCGGTAACGGGACCAGGTAACCGTCCATTGAAATCCCTCTCTCATATGTTGAAAGGGAAGCAAGGGCGTTTCCGTCAAAACCTTCTTGGTAAGCGTGTTGACTACTCTGGCCGTTCCGTAATCGTCGTAGGACCGAACTTGAAAATGTATCAATGTGGTCTCCCGAAAGAGATGGCCCTTGAACTCTTCAAGCCTTTCGTCATGAAAGAACTCGTCGAGCGTGGACTTGCTCACAACATCAAGAGCGCGAAACGTAAGATCGAACGCGTACAACCTGAAGTATGGGATGTACTCGAAGGCGTCATCAAGGAGCATCCGGTCCTTCTGAACCGTGCACCGACCCTTCACCGACTCGGTATCCAAGCGTTCGAACCGACTCTTGTCGAAGGTAGAGCGATCCGTCTTCACCCACTCGTATGTACTGCGTACAACGCCGACTTCGATGGTGACCAAATGGCGGTCCACGTACCACTATCTTCTGAAGCACAAGCAGAAGCACGTATGCTCATGCTTGCTGCCCAGAACATCCTGAACCCGAAAGATGGTAAGCCAGTCGTTACACCATCACAGGATATGGTGCTAGGTAACTATTATCTATCCCTGGAGCGAGAAGATGCTGTAGGTGAAGGTATGATCTTCAACGATGCCAATGAAGTATTGCTAGCATACCAAAACGGTTATGTTCATCTTCATACACGTATCGCGATCCATGCCGGAACTCTCAACAACCAAACGTTCACAGATCAACAAAATAAACAGCTGCTCGTTACAACAGTCGGTAAGGTAATCTTCAACGAAATCCTGCCAGACACATTCCCGTTCATCAATGAACCGACGAAGACGAACCTCGAGGTGGCGACACCGGAGAAATACTTCGTTAACCCAGGAACGGATGTTCCGGCACTGTTCAAAGAGCGCGAATTGATCAATCCATTCAAAAAAGGATTCCTTGGGAACATCATCGCTGAAGTATTCAAGAAGTTTGCCATTACGGAAACGTCACGCATGCTTGATAAGATGAAAGACCTAGGATTCAAACACTCTACTAAAGCAGGTATCACGGTCGGTATCGCCGATATCGTCGTACTCGCTGAAAAAGAGGAAATCCTGATTGAAGCTCAAGGTAAAGTAGATAACGTCTTGAAGCAATTCAAACGTGGTCTCATCACCGAAGAGGAAAGATATGATCGCGTCATCTCCATCTGGAGTGCCGCTAAAGATACGATTCAAGGTAAATTGATGGCTACGTTGGATAAACGCAACCCGATCTTCATGATGAGTGACTCCGGTGCCCGTGGTAACGCATCTAACTTCACTCAGCTTGCCGGTATGCGCGGACTCATGGCCAACCCGGCTGGACGTATCATCGAATTGCCGATCAAATCAAGTTTCCGTGAAGGTCTGACGGTACTTGAATACTTCATCTCCACTCACGGTGCGCGTAAAGGTCTTGCCGATACAGCCCTGAAAACAGCCGACTCAGGTTACCTGACCCGTCGTCTGGTTGATGTGGCACAAGATGTCATCGTACGTGAAGAAGACTGTGGTACAGACAGAGGACTCCTTGTCGGATCCATCAAAGAGGGGACAGAAATCATCGAACCTCTTGAAGAGCGTCTGCTCGGTCGTTATTCACGTAAGACACTTCGTCATCCTGAGACAGATGAAATTCTTGTGAACGAAAATCAATTGATCACCGAAGATCTGGCTAAAACCATTGTTGATGCAGGTATCGAGCATGTTTCCATCCGTTCTGCCTTCACATGTAACACCCGTCACGGTGTATGTGAAAAATGTTACGGTACGAACCTTGCAACCGGTCAAAAAGTGGAAGTCGGGGAAGCAGTCGGTATCATCGCCGCTCAATCCATCGGGGAACCAGGAACGCAGCTTACAATGCGTACATTCCATACCGGTGGGGTTGCAGGAGACGATATCACACAAGGTCTACCTCGTATCCAGGAAATCTTCGAAGCGCGTAACCCGAAAGGTCAAGCGGTCATCTCTGAAATGGACGGTGTCATCACTTCCATTACAGAAGGAAAAGATCGTCAATATGAAATCACTGTACAAGGTGATGTCGAGTCCAGGAACTATACAGCTCCTTACACGGCCCGCCTGAAATATGCAGTGAATGACCGGGTGCTGCGTGGTCAAGAGATCACAGAAGGTTCCATCGATCCGAAGGAACTTCTCAAAGTACGCGACGTCGGTGCCGTACAGGAATACCTATTGCGTGAGGTACAGAAAGTTTACCGTATGCAAGGGGTTGAGATCGGAGATAAGCACGTTGAAGTCATGGTGCGACAAATGCTCCGTAAAGTACGTGTCATCGATGCCGGTGAAACGGAAGTACTCCCAGGAACACTCATGGACATCCATCAGTTCAGGGACGCGAACGAAAGTGCATTGCTTAAAGGCGATACACCTGCAACCGGACGCCCTGTCCTCCTTGGAATTACGAAGGCTTCCCTTGAAACGGATTCCTTCTTGTCAGCAGCTTCGTTCCAGGAAACAACCCGCGTGTTGACAGACGCCGCAATCAAAGGTAAGCGCGATGAGCTCCTCGGATTGAAGGAAAATGTCATCATCGGTAAGTTGGTTCCAGCCGGAACAGGTATGCAACGTTACCGCAGAGCCGAACAGGTCCTATCTGAAGAAATCTCTGAAGAGACGGTCACTGTCGACTAATTGATTTGGAGCTGACTCCTGGACGTATCGTCCGGGAGTCGGCTTTTATAAATCTTTTGTTCTGATGTTGACATTAGAATATGAAGATGATAATATATTCAAGGTTGCTCCTATTAATAACCTGTACTTTGGAGGATATGATATGTCTTATGAAAAAGTATCGCAGGCGAAAGACGTTATTGTAGGAACAAAGCAAGCAGTGAAAGCTCTGAAAGCCGGTCAGGTAACCGAAGTAGTCATAGCGGAAGATGCTGATCCGAAAGTGACCGCGAACGTTTTGCAGACCGCAATCGATCTGAACGTACCCTATACCAAAGTTGATTCGATGAAGAAACTCGGTAAATCGTGCGGAATAGATGTCGGGGCGGCAGCTGTTGCGATAATACAGTAAAATAGTTTTTGTAGAGAAGATCTGCAAAGGCTTTACTTTTACCCAAAAATGATCCACCTGGATGTGTGGGCTTACCAATTAAGAAGGGAGGAAAACATAATGCCTACTATTAACCAATTAGTTCGCAAACCTCGTCAGTCTAAATCAACAAAATCAAAGTCACCTGCACTTAACAAAGGCTACAACAGCTTCAAAAAAGTGCACACTAACTTGTCTTCTCCACAAAAACGTGGTGTATGTACTCGTGTTGGTACAATGACTCCGAAAAAACCGAACTCCGCATTGCGTAAATATGCACGTGTTCGCTTGACTAACGGAATCGAGGTTACTGCTTACATTCCTGGTATCGGACACAACCTTCAAGAGCACAGTGTCGTGCTTATTCGTGGAGGACGTGTAAAAGATTTACCAGGGGTACGTTATCACATCGTACGTGGTGCTCTTGATACAGCTGGTGTTGACGGTCGTATGCAAGGACGTTCTAAATACGGAACTAAGCGCCCTAAAGCTAAAAAATAATAAAACTACCATATTCATTTCTCATTGAAAGGAGGAAATCCCATGCCACGTAAAGGCCCTGTAGCAAAAAGAGACGTTTTACCTGATCCGATTTACAATTCTAAATTGGTTACTCGTCTGATCAACAAAATCATGATCGACGGTAAGCGCGGTAAAGCACAAAAGAAACTATACGCAGCGTTTGATCTAATCGCAGAACGCAGCGGTAAAGATGCAATGGAAGTATTCGATGCAGCTTTGAAAAATATCATGCCGGTATTGGAAGTAAAAGCTCGTCGTGTAGGTGGTTCAAACTACCAAGTTCCTGTTGAGGTTCGTCCGGAGCGTCGTACGACTCTTGGACTTCGCTGGTTAGTAAACTATTCCCGTTCTCGCGGAGAGAAAACGATGGAAGAGCGTCTAGCTAACGAAATTCTTGATGCAGCGAACAACACTGGTGCTTCTGTTAAGAAGCGTGAAGATACACATAAGATGGCTGAAGCGAACAAAGCGTTTGCTCACTATCGCTGGTAATCCGACCAACACATTAATCTTTATACTAGGAAGGAGAAAGACCACATGGCAAGAGAGTTCTCCTTAGAAAACACTCGTAATATCGGTATCATGGCTCACATCGATGCCGGTAAAACAACTGCTACTGAGCGTATCCTATTCTATACTGGTCGTATCCATAAGATTGGAGAAACTCACGAAGGTGCTTCTCAAATGGACTGGATGGAGCAGGAGCAAGAGCGTGGAATCACGATCACATCTGCTGCGACAACGGCTCAATGGAAAGGCCATCGTATCAACATCATCGATACACCAGGACACGTAGACTTCACTGTTGAAGTTGAACGTTCACTTCGTGTACTTGATGGTGCTGTAGCAGTACTTGATGCTCAATCTGGTGTTGAGCCTCAAACTGAGACAGTTTGGCGCCAGGCTACTACTTACGGGGTTCCTCGTGTAGTGTTCGTCAACAAGATGGACAAAATCGGTGCTGACTTCATTTACTCTGTAGGAACACTTCATGATCGCCTTGGTGCGAATGCTCATCCTATCCAGCTTCCAATCGGAGCTGAAGATGACTTCGAAGGTATCATCGACCTAGTAGAAATGAAAGCTTACTACTACGAAGATGATCTTGGAACTCGCGCTGAAGACCGTGAAATTCCTGATGAGTACAAAGACCAAGCTGAAGAATACCGCGGCAAGTTGATTGAAGCGGTATCTGAACTTGATGAAGAGCTCATGATGAAATACCTTGAAGGTGAAGAACTGACAAACGAAGAATTGAAAACAGCGATCCGTAACGCTACGCTAACTGTTGAATTCTACCCGGTTGTCTGCGGATCTGCCTTCAAAAACAAAGGTGTTCAATTGTTGATTGACGCCGTTATCGATTACCTTCCAGCTCCTACTGATGTTGCTGACATCAAAGGTTTCGTTCCAGATACTGATGAAGAAGTGACTCGTCCATCAACCGACGAAGCACCATTCTCAGCACTAGCGTTCAAAGTTGCAACCGACCCTTATGTTGGTAAGCTTACTTTCTTCCGCGTATACTCTGGTGTCCTTGAGTCAGGTTCATACGTACGAAACTCTTCTAAAGGCAAGCGTGAGCGTGTAGGACGTATCCTGCAAATGCATGCAAACAGCCGTGAAGAAATTTCTAAAGTATATGCTGGAGATATCGCAGCCGCTGTTGGTCTTAAAGATACTAGTACTGGTGACACACTATGTGATGAGAAGAGCCTTGTTATCCTCGAATCCATGGTATTCCCAGAGCCGGTTATCTCACTATCTGTTGAGCCTAAGTCAAAGGCTGACCAAGATAAGATGACTACAGCACTTCAAAAACTACAAGAGGAAGATCCGACATTCCGCGCGCATACTGACCAGGAAACTGGACAAGTAATCATCGCCGGTATGGGTGAGCTTCACTTGGACATCATCGTTGACCGTATGCGTCGCGAGTTCAAAGTAGAAGCAAACGTAGGTGCTCCTCAAGTATCTTACCGTGAAACGTTCCGCGATACAGCGCGCGTTGAAGGTAAGTTCGCACGTCAATCTGGTGGACGCGGTCAATTCGGACACGTTTGGATCGAGTTTGCACCTAACGAAGAAGGTAAAGGTTTCGAATTCGAGAACGGAATCGTCGGTGGTGTTGTTCCACGTGAATACATCCCTGCTGTTCAAGCTGGTCTTGAAGACGCTCTTGATAACGGAGTACTTGCTGGATTCCCATTGGTTGATGTTAAAGCGAAACTATTCGACGGATCATACCATGATGTTGACTCCTCTGAAATGGCGTTCAAAATCGCCGCTTCAATGGCCCTTAAGAATGCTGCTTCTAAATGTAAGCCAGTCATCCTTGAGCCAATGATGAAGGTAGAGGTTGTTATCCCTGAGGAATACCTTGGAGATATCATGGGTGACGTTACTTCCCGTCGTGGACGCGTAGAAGGTATGGAAGCACGCGGTAACGCTCAAGTCGTTAAAGCGTTCGTACCTCTATCTGAAATGTTTGGTTATGCAACGTCCCTACGTTCTAATACACAAGGGCGCGGAACATACTCCATGCACTTCGACCACTACGAAGAAGTACCTAAGTCAATCTCTGAAGAGATCATCAAAAAAAATAAAGGCGAATAATTGATTTATTCTTTTCAATAAAGTATAAATACAATTGTAAGCTTTACTTGTCCCGGGAGTGGAGAGATCCACTTCCGGACTAAATGAATAAACCAATTTTCTTTCAAATTAAAGGAGGATTTTCAAATGGGTAAGGAAAAATTTGATCGTTCCAAGCAACATGCGAATATCGGTACAATCGGTCACGTTGACCATGGTAAAACAACTCTAACAGCTGCAATCACAACTACTCTTCACAAGAAGTATGGTCGTGGAACTGCAATGGCTTATGACCAAATCGATGGTGCTCCAGAAGAAAGAGAACGTGGAATCACAATCTCTACAGCACACGTTGAGTACGAAACTGATACTCGTCACTATGCACACGTTGACTGCCCAGGACATGCTGACTATGTTAAAAACATGATCACTGGTGCTGCTCAAATGGATGGTGGGATCCTAGTAGTATCTGCTGCTGATGGCCCAATGCCACAAACTCGTGAGCACATCCTTCTTTCTCGTCAAGTAGGTGTACCTTACCTTGTTGTATTCATGAACAAATGTGACATGGTAGATGACGAAGAACTTCTTGAACTAGTTGAAATGGAAGTTCGTGACCTTCTTTCTGAGTATGACTTCCCTGGTGATGACATTCCAGTAATCAAAGGTTCTGCTCTTAAAGCTCTTGAAGGAGATGCTGAGTGGGAAGCTAAAATCTTCGAACTTATGGAAGCTGTAGATTCTTACATCCCAACTCCAGAGCGTGACACTGAAAAACCATTCATGATGCCAGTTGAGGACGTATTCTCAATCACTGGTCGTGGTACAGTTGCTACTGGTCGTGTTGAGCGTGGACAAGTTAAAGTCGGTGACGAAGTTGAAATCGTCGGTATTGCTGAAGAGAACAAAAAGACTACTGTAACAGGTGTTGAAATGTTCCGTAAGCTTCTTGACTATGCTGAAGCTGGTGACAACATCGGTGCCCTTCTTCGTGGTGTAGCACGTGAAGACATCCAACGTGGACAAGTACTTGCTAAACCAGGTACAATCACTCCACACACTAACTTCAAAGCTGAAGTTTATGTTCTTTCAAAAGAAGAGGGTGGACGTCACACTCCATTCTTCACTAACTACCGCCCACAGTTCTACTTCCGTACAACTGATGTAACTGGTATCTGTAATCTTCCTGAAGGCGTAGAAATGGTTATGCCTGGCGACAACATCGAAATGACTGTTGAGCTAATCGCGCCAATCGCGATCGAAGAAGGTACTAAGTTCTCTATCCGTGAGGGTGGACGTACAGTTGGAGCTGGCGTTGTAGCTTCAATCCAAAAATAATTGATTTACCCGAAACCAGATGGATCATGTCCATCTGGTTTTTTTATGCATTCCTTTAGGGAATTCCATACCCGTATACAAAGTTTCCTCTATTATATAACTCAAGTGCGAAGGCCCTCGGTGTACTCGATACATATTGTGCAACAAGCTTACATAAGGACATAATTGAAACTTTCTTCAAATATTGCGAAAATACCGCATGGACTTGAAAACATCAGGAATCGTTTGTATAATAGAGAAAGTGTGCAAAACCTATAGAAGTTGCAAGAAACCCTTGCATTCCGTGGGTATTTTAGTTATAATAGACAATGTTGGTCTTTGACTGCGATGAAACAGAAGGTTGCTGACACACCCGGCCGCTTTGCCATGGCGAGTGTGTGGGAAATTTCTGTGGAGAATGTCTATTTAAAAATAGGCGAAAAAGGAGGGAAAATAATGGCAAAACAAAAGATTCGTATCCGTTTGAAGGCTTATGATCACAGGATTCTTGATCAATCAGCTGAGAAGATTGTTGAAACAGCAAAACGTTCTGGTGCGGCGGTTTCAGGACCGATCCCACTTCCAACAGAGAAGTCTATTTACACAATTCTTCGTGCTGTGCACAAATACAAGGACTCTCGTGAGCAATTCGAAATGCGTACACACAAACGCTTAATCGACATTGTAAACCCAACACCACAAACAGTTGATGCGCTTATGCGTTTGGACTTACCATCTGGTGTAGATATCGAAATCAAACTTTAAAACATAAAACACATAATCACAGGAGGTGTGACTAATGACCAAAGGAATCTTAGGAAGAAAGATCGGTATGACTCAAGTTTTCGCTGAGAACGGTGATCTTATCCCTGTAACGGTAATCGAGGCAGCTCAAAACGTTGTTCTTCAAAAGAAATCTATCGAAGTTGATGGCTATGAAGCGATCCAAGTAGGTTTTGAAGACAAACGCGAAAAGCTTTCCAACAAGCCGGAAAAGGGCCACGTTGCTAAAGCTGAAACTGCTCCTAAGCGCTTCATCCGTGAAATCCGCGGTGTAAACGTAGAAGAGTACGAAGTTGGTCAGGAAGTCAAAGTTGATATTTTCGCTGCAGGAGATGTAGTGGATGTAACAGGAGTTTCAAAAGGTAAAGGATTCCAAGGTGCGATCAAGCGTCATAACCAATCTCGTGGACCAATGTCCCACGGTAGCCGTTATCACCGTCGCCCAGGTTCAATGGGTCCAGTTGATCCAAACCGCGTATTCAAAGGTAAATTGCTACCAGGACGTATGGGTGGAGAACAAATCACGATTCAAAACCTTGAAATCGTAAAAGTAGATGCTGAGCGCAACTTGCTTCTAGTGAAAGGTAATGTACCTGGACCTAAGAAACAATTGATCAAAGTAAAAACTGCTGTAAAAGCAAACTAATAGAACTTTCTAAGAAAGGAGGAAACAAGAATGCCGAAAGTAGCATTATTTAACCAAAGCGGTTCTAAAGTTGGTGATATCGAACTTAACGAATCAGTATTTGGTATCGAACCAAACAAACAAGTATTGTTTGAAGCAGTCTTGATGCAAAGAGCTTCTTTACGTCAAGGTAATCACAAAGTTAAAAATCGTTCTGAAGTACGTGGCGGTGGTCGTAAGCCTTGGCGTCAAAAAGGAACAGGTCGTGCTCGTCAAGGGTCAATCCGTTCTCCACAATGGCGCGGTGGTGGTGCAGTATTTGGACCGGTTCCACGCAGCTACAGCTACAAACTTCCTAAGAAGGTTCGTCGCTTAGCGATTAAATCTGCTCTTTCTACTAAAGTGGTAGAAGAAAACATCCTAGTGTTGGAAGCATTGTCTTTCGATGCACCAAAAACGAAAGAATTTGCAAGCGTACTAAAAGGTCTTTCAATCAACGCCAAAACATTGGTAGTGACTGATGGTCTTGACGAAAACGTAGCACTTTCAGCTCGTAATATCCCTGGCGTAACAGTTGTTACTGCTTCTGGAATCAGCGTTCTAGACGTATTGGGACACGACAAACTAGTGATGACTAAATCAGCTGTTGAAAAAGTAGAGGAGGTGCTCGCATAATGGATGCACGTGATATCATTAAGCGCCCCGTAATTACAGAGGCTTCAACTGATCTTATGTCTGAAAAAAAATATACTTTCGAAGTAGATACTAGAGCGACTAAAACTCAAGTAAAATACGCTGTCGAAGAAATCTTCGATGTGAAAGTAGATAAAGTCAACGTCATGAACTACAAAGGTAAGTTCAAGCGTATGGGTAAACACGCTGGTTACACTAACAAGCGTCGTAAAGCTGTCGTTAAACTTACAACTGAAAGCAACGAAATCGAATTCTTTGAAGTATAATTCATTCAATTAAGAAGAGGAGGGAAAAAACATGGCGATTAAAAAGTATAAACCTACCTCTAATGGTCGTCGCGGCATGACTAGCTCTGATTTCGCAGAGATCACTACTGATTCTCCCGAAAAATCACTTCTAGCGCCCCTGCACAAAAAGGGTGGTCGTAACAACCAAGGTAAGTTAACAGTTCGTCATCAAGGCGGCGGTCACAAGCGTCAATACCGTATCATCGACTTCAAACGTGAAAAAGATGGTATACCTGGACGCGTTGCTACGATCGAATACGATCCAAACCGCTCTGCTAACATTGCACTAATCAACTACGCTGATGGTGAAAAGCGTTACATCCTGGCTCCTAAAACTTTGGTTGTAGGTATGGAAGTAATGTCTGGACCTGAAGCAGATATCAAAGTGGGTAACGCACTTCCACTTATCAACATCCCTGTTGGTACAATCGTACACAACATCGAGCTTAAACCTGGTAAAGGCGGTCAGCTTGTACGTTCTGCAGGTACTTCTGCACAAGTTCTTGGTAAAGAAGGCAAATACGTACTTGTTCGTTTGAACTCTGGTGAAACTCGCATGATCCTTTCTGCTTGTCGTGCTACTGTAGGTCAAGTTGGAAATGAACAACACGAATTGATCAACATCGGTAAAGCCGGTCGTTCACGCTGGTTAGGCAAGCGCCCAACTGTCCGTGGTTCTGTAATGAACCCGAATGATCACCCACACGGTGGTGGTGAAGGACGCGCTCCTATCGGACGTAAATCACCAATGTCTCCTTGGGGCAAACCAACTCTTGGATACAAAACACGTAAGAAAAACAATAAATCTGATAAATTTATCGTGCGTAGCCGCAAAAAATAACGGGATTGTACTACGGTTCGATCAAAGAGCCGTAGACCAATCACGAAGGGAGGTTCAACCATGGGTCGTAGCTTAAAAAAAGGACCTTTTGTTGATGATCATTTGATTAACAAGATCGAAAAATTGAACGAAACTGAAGGCAAACAAGTTGTTAAAACTTGGTCTCGTCGTTCAACGATTTTCCCAGCATTCATCGGTCACACTATCGCAGTTTACGATGGTCGTAAACATGTACCTGTATACGTCACTGAAGACATGGTAGGTCACAAGCTTGGCGAATTCGCGCCATCTCGTACTTACAAAGGTCACGGTAGTGACGATAAGAAAACAAGACGCTAAAATTGAGGGGAGGGTATCCTAATGCAAGCAAAAGCTGTTGCAAGAACAGTACGTATTGCTCCTCGTAAAGTACGTTTAGTCGTTGATCTAATCCGAGGTAAGCAAGTTGGAGAAGCAGTTGCGATTCTTAATCACACGCCTAAGGCAGCTTCACCAGTAATCGAGAAAGTACTTAAATCTGCTATCGCAAACGCAGAGCATAACTATGACATGGACATCAACAGCCTAGTAGTAACTGAGGCTTATGTAAATGAAGGACCAACGCTTAAACGTTTCCGTCCTCGTGCGATGGGTCGTGCAAGCCAAATCAACAAACGTACAAGTCACATTACACTTGTAGTATCAGAAAAGAAGGAGGGATAAGCTGTGGGTCAAAAAGTACATCCGGTCGGACTCCGTGTCGGTGTAATTCGTGATTGGGAATCTAAATGGTACGCAGATAAAGATTACGCTAATCTATTACACGAAGACATCAAAGTCCGTGAATATATTGCTAAACGCTTAGTAGACGCATCTGTTTCTAAAGTAGAAATCGAACGCGCTGCAAACCGAATCAACATTACAATTCATACGGCTAAACCAGGTATGGTTATCGGTAAAGGTGGTACTGAAGTTGAAGCTCTTCGTAAAGCACTTAACGAGCTTACTGCTAAACGTGTACACATCAATATCGTTGAAATCAAGCGTGCAGACGTTGATGCGAAACTAGTCGCTGAAAACATCGCTCGTCAACTTGAAAACCGTGTTTCTTTCCGTCGTGCTCAAAAGCAAACGATCCAACGTGCAATGCGTGCTGGCGCTAAAGGAATCAAAACTCAAGTATCTGGCCGTCTTGGCGGAGCTGATATCGCTCGTGCTGAACACTACAGTGAAGGTACTGTTCCACTTCATACACTTCGTGCTGACATCGACTATGCTCACGCAGAAGCTGACACTACTTACGGTAAACTTGGTGTCAAAGTATGGATCTACCGTGGAGAAGTTCTTCCTACAAAGAAGAAATCTGAGGAAGGAGGCAAATAATTATGTTATTACCTAAACGCGTTAAACATCGCCGCGAACACCGTGGTAAAATGCGTGGTCGCGCAAAAGGCGGTCAGGAAGTAGCATTCGGTGAATACGGTCTTCAAGCTACTGAAGCTTCATGGATCACAAACCGCCAAATCGAATCCGCTCGTATCGCTATGACTCGTTACATGAAACGTGGCGGTAAAGTTTGGATTAAAATCTTCCCTCATAAGCCTTACACTGCAAAACCTCTAGAAGTACGGATGGGTTCCGGTAAAGGTGCTCCTGAAGGCTGGGTAGCAGTCGTAAAACCTGGGAAAATCTTGTTCGAAATTGCTGGTGTATCTGAAGAGGTTGCTCGTGAAGCGCTTCGTCTTGCATCACACAAGCTTCCAATCAAATGCAAGTTTGTAAAACGAGAAGAAATTGGTGGTGAATCCAATGAAAACTAATGAAATTCGTGACCTAACCACTGCCGAAATTGAACAAAAAGTAAAGACCCTTAAAGAAGAGCTATTCAACCTTCGCTTCCAACTTGCGACTGGCCAACTTGAGAACACTGCTCGTATCAGCCAAGTCCGCAAAGGAATCGCTCGTATGAAAACTGTCATCCGTGAAAGAGAGATCGGGGTTAACAATTAATTTGAGAGGAGGTTTGCTTAAATGAGTGACCGCAACCAACGTAAGGTTTACACTGGCCGTGTTGTTTCCGATAAAATGGACAAAACAGTAACGGTTATGGTAGAAACTTACAAAAAGCATTCTCTATACGGCAAGCGCGTAAAGTACTCTAAGAAGTTCAAAACTCATGATGAGAACAACGAAGCAAAAATCGGCGACATCGTACGCATCATGGAGACTCGTCCACTATCTGCTACAAAACGTTTCCGTTTAGTAGAAGTTGTTGAGAAAGCAGTTATTATCTAATACAGTTCGGATAGTTTTTATTCCGAAGGGAGGTTACCTACATGATTCAACAAGAATCACGTTTGAAAGTTGCTGACAACTCTGGTGCACGTGAAGTGCTAACCATTAAAGTGCTTGGTGGATCTGGACGCAAAACGGCTAACATCGGTGATGTTATCGTGTGTACAGTAAAACAAGCAACACCAGGTGGCGTTGTTAAAAAAGGTGAAGTAGTTAAAGCAGTTGTCGTACGTACGAAGTCTGGTGTGCGCCGTCAAGATGGAACATACATCAAGTTCGATGAGAACGCATGTGTGATCATCCGTGACGACAAAGGACCACGTGGTACTCGTATCTTCGGACCAGTTGCACGTGAACTTCGCGACAGCAACTTCATGAAAATTGTTTCTCTAGCTCCAGAAGTTCTTTAATAGATTACCATTGGGCCATTCAAGGAGGTGCGATGAAATGCATGTAAAAAAAGGCGATAAAGTAATGGTTATTACCGGGAAAGACAAAGGCAAAACAGGTGTTGTTCTTGCTGCATTCCCTAAAAAAGACCGTGTACTGGTTGAAGGAATCAACGTTGTGAAAAAACACGCGAAACCTTCACAGATGAACCCACAAGGTGGAATCATCAGTCAGGAAGCTTCTGTTCACGTATCGAACGTTATGATCTTGGATCCTAAGACGAACGAACCGACTCGTGTAGGCTACAAAACAGAAGACGGCAAAAAAGTACGTGTTGCAAAAAAATCAGGTGAAGTTCTTCCACTTAACAACGATAAAGATAACTAAGAAGGGAGGTATTCTGTATGAACCGCCTAAAAGAAAAATTCCAAAAAGAAATCAGCCCGGCTTTAGTAAGCAAATTCAATTACAAATCAGTAATGGAAGTGCCTAAAGTTGAGAAAATCGTTGTCAACATGGGTGTCGGCGATGCTGTACAAAACTCAAAATCTCTTGACGTAGCAGTTGATGAGTTGATGCAAATCACTGGTCAAAAACCAGTTGTAACTAAAGCTAAAAAATCAATCGCAGGTTTCCGTCTTCGTGAAGGTATGCCAATCGGTGCGAAAGTAACTCTTCGCGGCGAGCGCATGTACCAATTCCTAGACAAATTGATCGCTGTATCACTTCCACGTGTACGTGACTTCCGTGGTGTTTCTAAAAAAGCATTCGACGGTCGCGGTAACTACACTCTTGGAGTTAAAGAGCAATTGATTTTCCCTGAGATCGATTATGATAAAGTGTCTAAAGTACGCGGTATGGATATCGTTATCGTAACTACTGCAAACACAGACGAAGAAGCTCGTGAATTATTGACACAAATCGGAATGCCATTCCAAAAGTAAGGGAGGCGAAATCGTGGCTAAAAAATCAATGATTGCGAAACAAAAACGTACTCCAAAGCATAATGTTCAAGCGTACACACGTTGTGAGCGTTGCGGACGTCCTCATTCAGTCATCCGTAAATTCAAGCTTTGCCGTATTTGTTTCCGTGAACTTGCATACAAGGGTCAGATTCCTGGCGTTAAGAAAGCTAGTTGGTAAAACCCTATATTGGGAAGGAGGTAAATTATTATGACAATGACAGATCCAATTGCAGATTTGCTTACTCGCATCCGTAATGCGAACATGGTTCGTCACGAAAGACTAGAAGTTCCTGCTTCTAACATCAAGAAAGAAATCGCTGAAATCCTTAAACGTGAAGGTTTCGTACGTGATGTAGAATACGTGGAAGACAACAAACAAGGTCTTATCCGCATCTTCTTGAAATACGGAAGCAACAACGAACGTGTAATCACTGGATTGAAGCGTATCTCTAAACCTGGTTTACGTGTATATGCAAAATCTACAGAAGTACCTAAAGTTCTTAACGGACTAGGTATCGCGCTTGTATCAACTTCTCAAGGTGTCTTGACTGACAAAGAAGCCCGCGCTAAACAAGTTGGCGGAGAAGTACTAGCTTACGTTTGGTAATATTTTTTAAACGAATGGAGGTGCAACAGGATGTCACGTGTAGGTAAACTACCAATCGAAATTCCATCTGATGTTACAATTACAGTAGCTGAGAACAATCTCGTCACTGTAAAAGGACCTAAAGGGGAACTTTCTCGTACATTTAATTCAGATATTAAAGTAGAAGTAGAAGGGACAACTGCTACAGTTACCCGTCCTTCTGATGCTAAAGAACACCGCGCGCTTCATGGTACAACTCGTGCTTTGATCGCAAACATGGTTGAAGGTGTCTCTAAAGGATTCCAACGAAACCTAGAGCTAGTCGGTGTTGGTTACCGTGCTCAAAAACAAGGTACGAAACTTGTGCTTAACGTTGGTTACTCTCACCCAGTTGAGATCGAACCAGAACAAGGCATCGAGATCGAAGTACCAGCAAACACTAAGATTTCTATCAAAGGAATCGACAAAGAACGCGTTGGCGCATTAGCTGCTAACATCCGTGCAGTACGTTCTCCTGAGCCTTACAAAGGAAAAGGTATTCGCTACGAAGGCGAATATGTTCGTCGTAAAGAAGGTAAAACAGGTAAATAATGCCGCGTAGGCTAAAGAAAGGAGTGACCGTAGGTGATTACTAAGCCAGATAAGAACAAAACACGTAAGAAAAGACATGCCCGTGTCCGTTCAAAAATTACTGGAACTGAAACTCGTCCTCGTCTGAACGTTTTCCGTTCTAATAAAAATATCTACGCTCAACTTATCGATGATACTAATGGTGTAACTCTAGTGAGTGCATCTTCTCAAGATAAAGATTTCGGAACTGAAGCAACTGCAACTGTTGAAGCAGCAGCGAAAGTTGGAGAACTAGTTGCGAAAAAAGCTGTAGAAAAAGGCCTTAAATCAGTGGTATTCGACCGTGGTGGATATCTATACCATGGCCGCGTTAAAGCTTTGGCTGAAGCAGCTCGTGAAAACGGCCTAGAATTTTAATAAAAAGGAGGGACAATCCAGATGAGTCGTATTGATTCAAGCAAACTCGAATTTGAAGAACGCGTAGTTACAATCAATCGTGTTGCAAAAGTTGTTAAAGGTGGACGTCGTTTCCGCTTTGCTGCTCTAGTAGTAGTAGGTGACAAAAACGGCCATGTTGGCTTCGGAACTGGTAAAGCGCAAGAGGTACCAGATGCAATCCGTAAAGCGATTGAAGATGCGAAGAAAAATCTAATCGAAGTTCCTATGGTAGGTGGAACAACACCTCACCAAGTTACTGGTCAGTTTGGCGCAGGACAAATCCTGATCAAGCCAGCTTCTGCCGGTACTGGAATCATCGCTGGTGGACCTGTCCGTGCGGTACTAGAGTTGGCTGGTGTTCAAGATATCCTTTCTAAGTCATTGGGATCTAACACTCCAATCAACATGGTTCGCGCAACAATCCAAGGTCTTACACAACTTAAGCGTGCTGAAGACGTAGCAAAACTACGTGGTAAATCAGTAGAAGAGATCTTAGGTTAAGGGAGGGATAACGATGGCTAATAAACTAGAAATTACCCTCACTCGCAGCATCATTGGCCGTCCTCAAGATCAACGTAAAACTGTTGAAGCTTTGGGACTTCGCAAAATGCATCAAACAGTCGAGCAACAGGATAATGCTGCAATCCGCGGCATGATCAACAAGGTTTCTCACCTTGTGACTGTAACTGAAAAATAATACCTAACGTTTATAAAGAAGGAGGTGCCGACATGAAATTACATGAATTACAATCTGCAGAAGGTTCTCGTAAAGTCCGTAACCGTGTAGGACGTGGTATTGGTTCAGGTAATGGTAAGACATCTGGTAAAGGTCATAAAGGACAAAACGCCCGTTCAGGCGGTGGAACTCGTCCTGGCTTCGAAGGTGGTCAAACTCCATTATTCCAACGTCTTCCTAAACGTGGATTCACGAACATCAATCGTAAAGAATATGCAATCGTCAACCTTGACGCATTAAATCGCTTCGAAGATGGTACAGAAGTTACTCCAGCCCTACTGATTGAAACAGGTGTGGTAAGTAACGAAAAAGCAGGAATCAAGATTCTTGGTAAAGGTTCAATCGAGAAAAAGCTTACTGTTAAAGCAACTAAATTCTCAACCACTGCTAAAGAAGCTATCGAAGCTGCTGGCGGTACAACCGAGGTGATCTAATGTTTCGAACTGTCTCCAATTTTATGCGCGTGGGTGATATAAGAAATAAAATTATCTTCACCCTTCTAATGTTAATTGTCTTTCGTCTTGGTACCTTTATCCCGGTACCAAACGTAGACGCTGAAGTATTGAAAATGCAAGACCAGGCGGGAATTCTCGGATTCCTGAATACGTTTGGTGGCGGTGCACTTCAGAACTTCTCGATCTTCGCGATGGGGATCATGCCGTATATCACGGCTTCCATCATCGTACAGCTCCTGCAAATGGATGTTGTTCCGAAGTTTACGGAATGGTCGAAGCAAGGCGAAGTGGGTCGTCGTAAATTAGCTCAGTTCACACGATATTTCACCATCATCTTAGGTTTTATTCAAGCTTTCGGTATGTCCTATGGCTTCAATAGAATCTATGGTGGGATGCTCATTCAAAGCCCGGGACCAAGTACGTACCTTCTTATTGCGTTAGTATTGACGGCCGGTACGGCTTTTCTTATGTGGTTGGGTGAACAAATCACGGCTAAAGGTGTTGGAAATGGTATTTCGATCCTGATCTTTGCAGGTATCGTCGCAGCCATCCCGAACACTGTAAACCAAATCTATGCACAGCAAATCGAAGGTGCTGGTGAACAGCTCTTCCTTCGCATTGTGGTTCTTGCACTTCTTGTTTTGGCAGTCATTGCAATCGTAGTTGGAGTAGTGTTCATTCAACAGGCACTTCGTAAAATTCCGATTCAATATGCAAAACGTTTAGTGGGGCGTAGTCCGGTTGGTGGACAGTCAACGCATATCCCATTGAAGGTGAATGCTGCGGGTGTTATTCCGGTTATCTTCGCGATTTCCTTTATCATCACTCCACAGACGATCTCATCCTTCTTTGGAAACAACAATGTGACAGATACGATTCAATACATCTTTGATTATACGAAACCAGTCGGAATGATCATCTATGTGGCGTTGATCGTCGCATTTACGTATTTCTATGCTTTCATTCAAGTCAATCCGGAACAAATGGCCGAGAACTTGAAGAAGCAGGGTGGTTATATCCCGGGTATCAGACCAGGGAAGAACACACAGGAATATCTCACTCGCGTTCTGTATCGTCTAACAATTGTAGGTGCTGCCTTCCTTGCCATCATTGCAGTTTTACCGGTATTCTTCATTAATTTTGCAGGATTGCCGCAGTCGGCTCAAATCGGCGGAACAAGCTTACTCATCGTAGTAGGTGTTGCGCTTGAGACGATGAAACAACTGGAATCTCAGCTTGTGAAGCGTCACTACAAAGGATTCATCAAATAAGAGGGTTTTCGGGAACATTGTGTTCCTGAAGCCGTTTTATAGACAATTAGGGGGAGTTCGAGTGAATATAGTTCTAATGGGCTTACCAGGTGCAGGAAAAGGCACTCAAGCTGAAAAGATCGTAGAAAAGTATGGTATCCCCCATATTTCTACCGGTGACATGTTCCGTGCAGCCATCAAGGAAGGCACAGAGCTAGGTTTGAAGGCTAAATCTTTCATGGACAATGGTGATTTGGTACCGGATGAGGTAACGATCGGCATCGTCGGTGAACGTTTAAGCAAAGAGGACTGCAATAAGGGCTTCTTACTGGACGGGTTTCCTAGAACGGTTGCTCAAGCAGAAGCACTTGAGAACATCCTAGCTGATCTCGATAAAAAAATGAATTATGTCATTAACATCGACGTAGATAAGGACATCCTGATGGAGCGTTTGACAGGTCGCAGGATCTGTAAAGAGTGCGGCGCTACGTATCATCTTGTCTTTAATCCACCGAAAGAAGAAGGTGTTTGCACACGCTGTGGAGGCGAACTCTACCAACGTGCCGATGATAACGAAGAAACGGTTCAAAACCGCTTGGACGTCAACATCAAGCAAACTCAACCACTGCTTTCATACTACGAAGATAAAGGGTATCTCAAGAATATCAACGGTCAACAAGACATCAACCTGGTGTTTGCTGACATCGATGAACTTCTCGGAGGCCTTTGATAATGATCATCTGCAAAACTCCGAGGGAGATTGAGATCATGCGCCATGCTGGCAAGATTGTGGCTTTGACTCATGCGGAATTGCAAAAGCATATTTCTCCGGGAATATCGACGAAGGAATTGGATGCAATCGCTGAGAAATTCATTCGTAAACATGATGCAATTCCATCTTTTAAAGGGTATAATGGGTTTCGTGGCAGCATCTGTGCCTCAGTGAATAATGAACTTGTTCACGGGATTCCAGGGGATCGCGTCCTTAAGAATGGCGATATTATCAGTCTCGATATCGGGGCGAAATATCAAGGCTATCATGGGGATTCGGCTTGGACTTATCCTGTTGGGACAATAGATGATGAAACTCAAAAGCTTCTCGATGTAACAGAGGAATCACTTTTTCTGGGACTGAAGGAGGCGAAGCCAGGCGAACGTTTGTCGAATATCTCTCATAGTATACAAACTTTTGTGGAGGCCAATGGCTTTTCAATCGTTCGTGAGTATGTGGGACACGGTGTTGGTCAAGACTTACATGAGGACCCGCAAATCCCTCATTATGGACCGCCAAACAAAGGTCCGCGTCTGAAGCCTGGCATGGTACTGGCTATTGAACCGATGGTAAACGCAGGCAGCCGATATGTGAAGACACTTTCGGATAACTGGACTGTTGTCACAGTTGATGATAAAATGTGTGCGCACTTTGAACACACCATTGCAATTACTGAAGAAGGCTATGAGATTTTGACGAAAGCCTGAGTGAAGGTGATTGGATTGATCGAGTCAGAATCAACGGTACCGAGGATCGGCCAAGTCGTTCAGATCCTTTCTGGAAATGAATGCGGCAGCTACTCGATCGTTGTTCAGCAATTGGATGAACGTTTTGTACTCATCGCAGATGGAGAGAAAAGACGGTTCGACCGCCCGAAACGGAAGAACATCCGGCATCTTCAAATGTGTGACCATGTTTCTCCAGAAGTTCATAACAGTATGATGGAAACAGGCAGAGTGACGAACGGTAAACTGCGTCATGCAGTTTCGAAGTTTGTAGAAGAAATAAGCGAGAAGAAGGGAGACGCGTTCAATGGCAAAAGATGATGTAATTGAAGTTGAAGGTAAAGTACTAGAAACTTTGCCGAATGCTACTTTTAAAGTAGAATTAGAAAATGGTCATACCATTCATGCTCATGTATCAGGGAAGATCCGTATGCACTTCATTCGTATCCTGCCTGGTGATAAGGTGACTGTCGAACTTTCACCATATGACTTGACTAAAGGTAGAATCACTTATCGTTACAAATAATCTATTGCACTCCGTACTATCAAGGAGGTTAGAATAAGATGAAAGTCAGACCATCTGTAAAACCTATCTGCGAAAAATGCAAAGTCATCCGCAGAAAAGGAAAAGTCATGGTTATCTGTGAAAACCCTAAACACAAACAAAAACAAGGCTAAACTTAAAGGAGGTGCGAATCACTATGGCACGTATTGCTGGTGTAGACATTCCACGTGACAAACGTGTTGTCATTTCATTAACATACATCTATGGAATTGGTAAAAACACTGCTGCTAAAATCTTGGCTGAAGCCGGTGTATCAGAAGATACACGCGTTCGCGATCTTACTGAGGACGAACTTGGTAAAATCCGTGATATCGTAGACAAATTGAAAGTTGAGGGTGACCTTCGTCGTGAAATCTCACTCAACATCAAACGTCTAATGGAAATCGGTTCTTACCGCGGTCTTCGTCACCGTCGTGGACTACCTGTTCGTGGTCAACATACGAAGAACAATGCACGTACACGTAAAGGTCCTCGTAAAACTGTAGCTAACAAGAAAAAATAATAGGTAAAGGAGGTTACTTCTTAGTATGGCACGTAAACAAAACACTCGTAAACGTCGTGTGAAAAAGAATATCGAAGCTGGTATTGCTCACATCCGTTCTACATTCAATAACACAATCGTAACTATTACTGATGTTCACGGAAACGCTGTTGCATGGTCAAGTGCAGGTTCACTAGGATTCAGAGGATCTCGTAAATCTACACCATTCGCAGCACAAATGGCTGCTGAAACAGCTGCTAAAGCTTCTCAGGAACACGGTTTGAAAACTCTTGAAGTAACAGTTAAAGGTCCTGGTGCTGGTCGTGAAGCTGCAATTCGTGCGCTTCAAGCTGCAGGTCTTGAAGTTACTGCAATCAGAGACGTCACTCCAGTTCCTCATAATGGATGCCGTCCGCCAAAACGTCGCCGCGTTTAATTTCTCTGTATAAATTTTGTATCGTTGTCTATAATGGGTTATGATACAAAATGTTCAGAAAAGTAACCAGTTGTTGGTGCACAATAGGGAACGTAAACAAGGGGAATTTCGGACTTTAGACCGGAGTTCGACGTTTTGAAGGAGGGTAAATATTAATGATCGAAATTGAAAAGCCAAAAATTGAAACGGTTGAGATCAGCGATGATGCCACATATGGAAAGTTCGTCGTAGAACCACTTGAGCGTGGATATGGTACAACTTTGGGTAACTCCTTACGTCGTATCCTACTATCGTCACTCCCAGGTGCCGCTGTCACATCTATTCAAATAGATGGAGTACTGCATGAGTTTTCAACAATTGAAGGCGTCGTAGAGGATGTTACATCCATCATTTTGAATATCAAGAAGCTAGCGTTGAAGATCTACTCTGATGAAGAGAAGACGTTGGAAATTGATGTGCAGGGTGAAGGCGTCGTTACGGCTGCTGATATTACTCACGATAGTGATGTTGAAGTGTTAAACCCCGATTTACACATCGCAACATTATCGAAAAGTGGTCATTTCCGTGTGCGTCTAAGCGCAGCTCGCGGACGTGGTTACCGACCTGCAGATCAAAACAAGCGTGAAGATCTTCCAATTGGCGTGATCCCAATCGATTCTATTTACACTCCAGTATCTCGCGTTAACTATCAGGTGGAGAATACGCGTGTCGGTCAAATGACTAACTACGATAAACTTTCCCTTGATGTATGGACTGATGGAAGTATTGGACCTAAGGAAGCTATTTCTTTGGGAGCTAAGATTCTAACAGAACATCTTAATATTTTCGTTGGCCTTACAGATGAGGCGCAGAACGCTGAAATCATGGTTGAAAAAGAAGAGGATCAAAAAGAGAAAGTTCTTGAGATGACTATCGAAGAATTGGATCTTTCCGTTCGCTCTTACAACTGCTTGAAGCGTGCTGGAATCAACACAGTGCAAGAACTTGCTAACAAAACTGAAGAAGATATGATGAAAGTACGTAATCTTGGACGTAAATCTCTTGAAGAGGTCAAAGTTAAACTTGAAGACCTTGGACTTGGATTGCGCAAAGACGACTGATCGACTTCTTTCTATAGATAGACTCAACAAAGGAGGGAACCCTTAATGGCTTACAGAAAGTTAGGACGTACAAGTGCTCAACGTAAAGCAATGCTACGTGATTTAGCTACAGACCTAATCATCAACGAGCGCATCGAAACAACTGAAACTCGTGCGAAAGAGCTTCGTTCGGTTGTGGAGAAAATGATCACTCTAGGTAAACGCGGTGATCTTCATGCTCGTCGCCAAGCAGGTGCATACATTCGTAAAGAAGTTGCTAACGCTGAAACTAACCAAGATGCTCTTCAAAAGTTGTTCGCTGACATCGCTCCACGCTACACAGAGCGTCAAGGTGGATATACTCGCATCATGAAGGTTGGTCCTCGTCGTGGTGACGGTGCTCCAATGGCAATCATCGAATTAGTTTAATAATTCGTGACGACTAACATTAAGGGCGGGACAGTTAATCCTTAACTGTTCTTTGCCCTTTTTGTATAAGTGCATGTCGATGAAAAGCAGAGCGTTACGATGAGCAGCTCAGGCTGACTCGTCTAGCTCGTGCACCCCTTCCAACTTCTATAGGCATAGAAGCTGTTCAATGGATTGAACAAGAAAAGACTTCTTTTCTTTGGACGGGGTGCAGGCTTTTTTTTGTATATGGGCATTTTTTGATAAGCTGAGATGAGAGTAGTGTAGAGGAGGTAGAGTAGGATTGGATAAGATCATCAACGTAGAGAATGTCCGCTTCCGATATTCCGATGAAGGGAATGAAGCGCTGAAAGGCATCAGCCTCTCCGTCAACCGGGGGGAATGGCTGGCGATTGTCGGGCATAATGGATCAGGGAAATCCACCCTTGCCAAAATGCTGAACGGTCTTCATTTTCCAAATGAAGGAGTCGTAACGGTGGACGGCACCCGTCTTCAGGAAGAAACGATCTGGGAAATCCGCGCCAAGCTGGGAATGGTATTTCAAAACCCTGACAATCAATTTGTCGGTGCGACAGTTGAGGATGATGTGGCTTTTGGGTTGGAAAACCATGGTGTGCCTCATGATGTGATGGTGAAACGAGTGAGGGAAGCACTGAATAACGTCCATATGGGTGATTTTCTTGCTCAAGAGCCGCACCATCTATCGGGTGGACAGAAGCAACGGGTGGCCATAGCAGGTGTCATAGCCCTGCAGCCATCCATCATCATCCTGGATGAAGCCACCTCCATGCTCGATCCCAAAGGGCGAAAAGAGGTACTTGAGGTGGTCCGGAAGCTGAAGGAAGAAGAAGAGCTGACGGTCATTTCCATCACCCACGACCTTGAAGAAGCATCAAGGGCCGATCGAATCATCGTACTGAACCAGGGAACTGTGTTCAAAGAGGGCAGCCCGGAAGAAATCTTCAAGCTTGAAGACGAACTGACGGGACTGGGTCTTGATTCACCGTTTACAATCAAGCTTGCCGGTGCATTGAAGGAACGGGGAATTCCATTATCCAAAACATACTTAACAGAAGAAGAGTTGGTGAATGAACTATGCAGATCACATTTAAACATGTAGAGTACCGGTATTCATTCAACACTCCATTCGAAAAGTTGGCGCTCGAGGATATCAACCTGGAAATCCCGACCGGACGATTCCTATCCGTCATCGGACACACGGGCTCCGGAAAATCCACACTCCTGCAACACCTGAACGGGTTATTGAAGCCGACGGAGGGAACCGTGACGATGGGATCCCATACGATCCATGCGAAACAAAAGTCGAAAAGCCTTAAAGCTGTCCGCCAAAAGGTAGGGATCGTCTTTCAGTTCCCTGAGCACCAGCTCTTCGAAGAAACGGTGCTGAAGGACATCTGCTATGGCCCGATGAATTTCGGCATCAGCAGGGAAGTGGCAGAAGCACGCGCAAGGGAACTGATCGTCAAGGTCGGTCTGACTGAAGACGTTCTTGATAAGTCCCCGTTTGATCTTTCGGGGGGGCAGATGCGCCGTGTCGCCATCGCTGGCGTCCTTGCCATGGACCCTGAAGTCATCGTGCTGGATGAGCCGACGGCAGGGCTTGATCCACGGGGGCAAAAAGAGATCATGGACATGTTCTATGAGCTTCACAAAGAAAAGGGTCTTACGACGATCCTCGTCACCCACAGCATGGAGGATGCAGCACGATATGCCGATGAGATCGTCATCATGCAAAAGGGCCGGTTGAAGAAGCAGGGCTCGCCAAGGGAGATTTTCTCCCACGCGGAAGAGCTGTTTGAAATGGGCTTGGATGTACCGGACGTCGTTCGCTTCCAGTACGAATACGAAAAAGCCTCAGGCAGATCCCTCGGCCGGACGTGCCTGACCATCGAAGAGCTGGCAGACGCCATTTCCGTGTCAGGGGGTGGACGGCCATGATGGAAAAGATGATCATCGGACGTTACGTTCCCGGTCATTCCGTCCTTCACCGGATGGATCCCCGGGCGAAGCTCCTATTTATATTCGGGTTCATCTGCATCGTCTTCCTGGCAAATAACGCCCTGACGTATGGAATCCTCGGTGTTTTCACACTCGGTGCACTCTTGCTGTCGAAATTGCCGATCCGATTCATCCTGGGCGGCTTGAAGCCGATCTTGTGGATCATCCTGTTTACCTTCTTGCTGCATATCTTCTTTACCAAAGAAGGAGATGTGCTCGTGGATTTAAAATGGTTCGCTATTCATGAAGAAGGCCTGAGACAAGGGATTTTCATCAGCTTACGGTTCTTTTACCTTATTTTGATCACATCCTTGCTCACGCTGACAACTTCACCCATCACGATTACGGATGGACTTGAGACGCTGTTGAATCCGCTTCGTAAGATCAAGTTCCCCGTACATGAGCTGGCCCTCATGATGTCCATCTCTCTCAGGTTCATCCCAACCCTGATGGAAGAGACGGATAAGATCATGAAGGCACAGATCGCCCGGGGGGCGGAGTTCACCTCAGGACCGATCAAGGACAGGCTCCAGGCCATCGTACCGCTTCTGATCCCACTCTTCGTAAGTGCCTTCAAGCGTGCGGAAGACTTGGCCACCGCCATGGAAGCAAGGGGCTATCAGGGCGGGGAGGGTCGGACGAAATACCGACTCCTTTCCTGGAAGGGCAGGGACACGATGGTCATCTTCGTCCTGCTGGTCCTCACAGGACTACTGATCGTATTCAGGGGATGACAGGGGGGATGACTCATGCAACGGATTAAATGCGTACTGGCGTATGATGGGACCGGTTTTCACGGGTATCAGGTACAGCCCGGTCAACGGACGGTCCAGGGAGAGCTTGAACGGGTACTCAGTGCTATCCATAAGGGGACATCGATCCGGGTGACGGCCTCTGGCCGGACGGATGCCGGGGTCCACGCACAAGGACAGGTGTTTCATTTTGACACCCCGCTTTCTATACCTGAAGAGAAATGGCCGGTCGTCCTCAATACCCGCATACCCGACGAGATGACCATCCTACAGGCAGAGGTCGTCTCGAGTGACTTCCACTCGCGTTTCTCCGTGAAGGAGAAGGAATACCGCTACAGGATCTTTAAAGGGGCGGAGAGAAGTCCGTTTCATCGGAACTTCGCCCTGCACTATCCGTATCCACTTGACGTCGGGTTGATGGAGGAAGCCGCTACCCACCTTCTAGGTGAGCATGACTTCACAAGCTTCTGTTCGGCCAAGACCGAAGTGGAAGATAAGATCAGGACCATCCATGCCATCACCTTTGAGGAGGCCGGTGACGAGCTTGTCCTGTCCTTCAGGGGGAATGGATTCCTTTATAATATGGTGAGGATCCTGACGGGGACCTTGCTGGAAGTCGGATCGGGGAAACGGAGTCCTGACAGCATCCCCGACACCCTTGCTGCAAAGGACCGGGACGCAGCAGGGAAAACGGCACCTGCACATGGATTATACCTATGGGAAGTGTTCTACGGGGAGTAAATGGAAGGGCGTGATTCCATTGGATCACACCCTGATAAACAAAAGCATCACAAATGAAAAATAAAAAACTAAAACAACTAATCCTGGTGTAACATACCCTTGACATTCTTCTGGGAACAAGATAATATAGCATATGGTATGTTATTAACCCCACGATAAGCCCCGGAAACTTATTGTGATTTAAGAATAAATACTACGGATTGAGTAATAGGAGGATAAATCATGCGTACAACGTATATGGCTAAAGCCACTGAAATCGAACGTAAATGGCTCGTTGTAGATGCAGAAGGCAAAACTCTTGGTCGTTTGGCTAGTGAAGTTGCTTCTATTCTACGCGGTAAACACAAACCAACATTCACACCACATGTTGACACTGGTGATCACGTGATCATCTTGAACGCTTCTAAAATCGAATTGACTGGTAAAAAGCTTACTGACAAGATCTACTACCGTCACAGCCTACACCCAGGTGGTTTGAAACAACGTACTGCATTGGAAATGCGTACAAACTACTCAGAAAAAATGCTTGAACTAACAATCAAAGGAATGCTTCCTAAAGGTTCACTTGGTCGTCAAATGTTCAAGAAATTGCACGTATACGCTGGAGCGGAGCATCCGCACCAAGCACAACAACCTGAAGTTTACGAACTTCGTGGATAATTAAAAAGAGGAGGTTATTATCTTGGCTCAAGTTCAATATTATGGAACTGGTCGTCGTAAGAGCTCAGTAGCTCGCGTACGTTTGGTACCAGGTAACGGAAACATCATCATCAACGATCGTGAAGTAGAAGTATACATCCCATTCGCAGCACTACGCGAAGTAATCAAGCAACCTCTAGTTGCTACAGAAACTCTTGGTAACTACGATGTACTCGTAAACGTACATGGTGGAGGTTACACTGGGCAAGCTGGAGCTATCCGTCACGGTATCGCTCGTGCTTTGCTTCAAGTTGACCCTGAGTACCGTGGTTCTCTAAAACGCGCTGGTCTATTGACTCGTGACTCCCGTATGAAAGAGCGTAAAAAATACGGTCTTAAAGGTGCACGTCGCGCGCCACAATTCTCAAAACGTTAATATACTTGGTATATCAACATCTACCCTCTTTGCTCTTACTGGGCAAGGAGGGTATTTTTGTGTCTGAATATGGTATTAAATACCCCTTGAATACCTTTAGCTAAAAATCCATGTATTGCTGGAACATCTCCGCTGTATTCTCCTTCGCTTCATCGGTCACATGAGTGTAAATATCCATCGTGGTTTGAACGTCTGAATGGCCAAGACGGACTTGTACATCTTTAATAGAAGTACCGGCTACAAACAGTAGACTGGCATGTGTATGACGGAAAGCATGAACATGATTGCGGAAGCTCCGAGTTCTTTAGATAAATACTCTTTAGCTTTTCATTCAAATAGGCCAGTCGACAATAATCCATTTCATGTATTAGCTGATTATGGACCGTGAAGATGGGTTGCTTATCAGCAGATTGAAAGGAAGCGGAAAGATCCAATTTTAAATAGCGCTGTATTTGCTTGCTACGCCATTTCTTTAAAATCACAAGAGTTTCATCATCCACACTAACAACGCGTCGAGAGGACTTTATTTTGGATGTCTGAAGCTGCTGTTTGCCGTTTGTGTGAATTAGAGTCTTTTGTAAACTGATTTTATTCTTGTGAAAGTCCACATCCAACCAATGCAGGGCATACAGTTCCCCTTTACGCGCTCCTGTGAAGGCGAGTAGCCTAAATGGTAAAAAAGCCATGTCGTCATGCTGAATCGTCTCCAGAAAGCTCCTGAGCTCTTATTGCGTATAGTAATACTTTTTCTCTTCCACTTCAGCATTATATTCCATCTCGTACTTGAATTTTGGTAACGTGACATAATCCATTTACCGAGTCATTATCGAGAAGGATTTGTCGCACACTATAAGGCACGTCATCCGAATGGGATACGCATACCTATTCAAAGCGAAGGATTAATCGGCTCGCTTACCTTGAATGCTCAATCGTCACTATAAAAAAGAAACCCTCACCAAAAAAAGGTAAGGGTTCGTCTCAATGATTATATTAGAGGCATAAAACGTTCATTCTATAATTCCACACTGAAAAAATGAGGATTGGTTTATCGATTAATAATCACCTTAGTATCTGTTGCACCGACCCAATTAGTTTTAGCTGAGTTGGAGTAAATATCAATCCATACTCTGTAAGTATTGGATGGTTCGGCTTTACCAATTCGACTAATGGAGAATGCCTTTGTAGGGGTTTGGCTGCTGAAACTTCCCGTATGGATTTGTGTCCCTGCGTTATGCCCAGAGTCACCATATTTGATTCTCATGGTATAGTACATCGTTTTACATGTTCCTGATGCAGTTGCCCAAGCGTCAACAGTAGATGCTGTTTTGGAATAAGTGTAGTAATCCGAGTATAAACGGACTGTACATTTACCACCGTTCGTCTTAATATAGCCCCCGTTACTACTTGCCGCTTCGGCTTTGCTCCCAACAACGCCGAAGAACCCACTAACGACTAAAGCGAAGATGAACAAAAACGTTACGAGTTTCTTTCCCATTCTAAAATTCTCTCCTCTTTTTGTATTATTTTGTAACAATGTAAGGCTAACACGATTTAAGGGATAATTGTCCAAATAGTCGCAAAAGAATAAGTACCACTGTGACCGATGACACTAGTAATCGGTTCCTATGAGGATTTGCGCATTTCTAAATAATAACAGTATATCCTTGTAATATTTTTCTATAAATACTACCATTGGGGTGGTGGATAGCATTCCATAATTCGCCTAATAAATGTTTAGAGAGATAGAAAGGAAGGTTGGCTTGAAAAAATTTAGAGCGCTATTCTTCTGTGTAGCTCTGTTTCTAATCGCGTTAGCAGTCACTGGTTGCAGTTCAGGAGACAAAGAAGTAAATAAAGAAGACGACACATCTACAGTCGATTCAGAGGTGGATGAAACTTCTTCCGATAAAGAACAAGAGAATAAAGAAAAGGATCAAGCAGAGTCCGATGAAGCGAACAGTTCAGAACAAGACGAAACGAACGATTCGGACCAAGATAGTTCAGATGGAGAAGATGGAACAAGTGAAGAGTCATCAAGTGATTCGAAAGACGATCAGTCAGATGATGAAGTATCCCAAAATGAGGATGCTGCATCACAAGATGATGGCGTAGATTTATCTGCCTATTCTGCTGAGGAAATTGAATATGCGAGGGTGTGGCAACAGTTAGGGCCAAACCAAAACATTGATACTCTCTATGTAACAAAATTCTCTAAAGGTACTCCGATCAATCCCAATCACGAAGATGCCAGCGCAACATATCCTGAAGACGTCATCATGCTGCAAGGATCCCGTGTGGTAGATGGGGCTGTCACGTACAGTGGAAATGGGGACGGTACAATTAATGTGTACAAGGTTCCTGCTCGTTGGAATGACAAGCTTGGTGCGAAAGTGGATAAGAATGAAATCAAAGAATCCACTGAGATGATCGCTAAGGATACCAAGAAAGTATCGATCAAACCATTCGCAAATGATGATATCGTAGAGCTGATCAAAAAAATCAAAATAAATTAATAAAAAAACGTGGCGGATAACCCGCCACGTTTTTTAGTATCTAACTTACTTGATGACATTGACACAACGATTGTAGTACATTTGACGATCGGCAAGACCGTTGTACCCACCGTTTACTCTTCGTGTCACTTCAGATACAGAAGCGCCTCGATCACACAACGCATTCATATTGTTGTTTTTCCACCAGAATCCGGCACTCGACCACGGATAGTTCGCCGCAACGTACTCCACTCCGATGTCAACGATTCGAGAATCTCCGATTGAATCGGCAAACGCTGTATAGTTATAGCGTCCCGTCAACTGAATGTATCCTCCACCTTTGTACTTCGGACCATCGCCCGGTTGCGTGTTTCCTAGATCGGAACGATATTCATAGTCCCAGCCCGATGCGAGCTCCTCTCGGTACACCCCGCACAGTGATTCATGGCTACATTGGCTGATGAAGTGACGCATTCTTGCGAGTGTTGTGATTTCAAACTCTTCAAGACAACGATTCAAGTCATCAAGGATGTCTTGATTCAAGTTGGCGCTTGACCACCCGATTTGATTCAATTGGCTTTCGGAGATGTACTTCCCTGTACCTCCAGTATCCACCGGATCATCATCTCCCGGATTGGTTCCGCCACTTCCGCTTCCGTTATCGAACACGGTCAGCACTTGCCCGACATAGATTTGGTCAGGGTTGCTGATGTCATTCAGTTCCTGAATTTGAGCCAGCGTCATGTCAAACCGCAGGGCAATGCCACCCAGATAATCCCCTGACTTTACAGTATATGTGGTTGTGTCCGGGGTTGGGGCAGGGTCACTTCCGCCTCCGTCATCACTTCCATATACCAGCAGTTCTTGACCGACACGAATCATATTCGGGTCGTTGATATTGTTCAATTCTTGAAGTTCCGCTTGCGTCATATTGAATCTGACGGCAATCCCGCTGAGCGTGTCGCCCGATTGTACGATATACGTCTTTGTTTCTGGGGTGGATCCTCCACCACCGCTAACTTGATAGACGGTAAGCACTTGTCCGATTTGAATCAAATCGGGATTGCTGATGCTATTCAGGCGTTGAAGTTCCGTTTGCGTCATGTTGAATTTGGCTGCAATGCCGCTAAGCGTATCCCCAGATTTCACGACATAGGTTGTGGAGTTGGGTTGATCACCGCCTCCAGACCCACCATCGTTATTGGTTTGATAGACTTTGAGCTCTTGTCCAATCTGAATTTTGTTTGGATCGCTGATGTTATTGAGCGATTGAAGCTCAGACTGCGTCATATCGAATTTCGCTGCGATACCGCCCAAGGTGTCTCCGGACTTAACAACATAGATTGACGTACCAGGCGTTGAGTTCTCGTTATTTTGGTAAACGGTCAACACTTGCCCGACACGGATTTGGTCTGGATTGCTGATGTTGTTAAGGTATTGAAGCTCAGAGACTGACATATTGAATGCCAGGGCGATGCTTCCTAGATTGTCACCTGACTTAACCGTATAGGTTGTCGTGCTAGGAATCGGTCCACTGTTGGTATCTTTCACCTTCAAGACCTGTCCGACAAAAATGTTGTCCGGATTGCTGATATTATTCAAGGATTGCAGTTCAGACAGGGACATACCGAACATCACTGCGATTCTACTCAGCGTGTCACCCATCTTTACTGTATAAGTTGTCGTATCTGAATCGGGAGCTGGTGTGCTGCTGTCATAAACCTTCAATACCTGACCAACATAAATGCTGTCCGGATCGCTGATGTTATTCAGGCTTTGAATTTCAGCCACCGTCATATCAAATTTCAGTGCAATACCGCTCAGTGTGTCGCCCGATTTTACAGTATACGATTTGGTAGAATAAATTGTAGCCATATTAAGAATCCTCTCCTTTGTTTGTGGTTTTTGATCTCGATTGCCTTGAAATTTGGCCCCGCCATCAAGCAGGCAATACGTCCTCGGTGATTTCCCCCCCTTTCATGCAAAAGCACCTTCAGAAAGAAGGTCTACAATCATGATATAACGACAGTAATCGCCAAACGTACGAGCTTAGTAAGAGATTTGTCAGAAAAAACTCCACTAATTCCTCCTGAAAATTCCTTGTCCAAACAAAAAGAGAGCTCGCTTATTTTGCGGACTCTCTTTTCTCACCCAATAAATTGTCTCTTTCCAGCACTTCCTTCTGAGCGCGCCCCTTCTTCGTCACATAGTTGTTCTTATACCATGTCCAAAGCGCCGTGATGAAGGTAAATGTGACAGAGGCGAGTTGTTCGACCTCTTGGTCACTAAACGGGAGGGGCGAATTATCAAAGATGACTAAAAATTGATTGATTAAGGCCACCAATAATACAGACGTTCGAATAACTGTACCTTTATCCATCGTAAAACTCCTTTGTTCACCTGCATGGTGTTATTTTCGCTACGGATATGCGGTCACATGAATGTGACGCTCCCCAGGCTGATCAATAACTTATCCATCACCTGTTGGCGAATAACGAAAAGGGCTTTATCGCTGTAGCCGATTTCAAGTGCACTTTTCTCAATCGACCAGTTATTGAAGTATCGATATTCTACAAATTTACCCTCCAGTTCCGTCAGCTCCGACATTGAAGCGTCAATAGAGTCTTTTACGATTTTGATTTGTTTCAGTTCGTTAGAGAGTTTTTCCAAAGAATCCTCTAACGTGCGATGTTGCTCTGAGAAGATATTCTTCTTCGCATGGTTGGAAGAGATGAATTCCAGTTGTTTCGTCAAATTGAGTAAGGCCACTTTATAATTGCTGTAATTCTTTAGGTGTCGCTCGATAGTTTTGATTCGTTTGTTGCGTTCTTTTTTGCCGATTTCTTCATGTAACAACATAACCATTCTCCTTTTGTCGAACGTATGTTCTTATTCATATGGTCATTATACATGAAATTGTTCTTTTTTGGCAAAAAAGTAGGGAGTATCCCAAAATTTCTTGGTTTTAGATATAGCTCCTCCTATATAAAATGAATGGGATTTATTAGGTGAACACTTGAGCGATGTCAATTTTTTACCGGGTTTTCTTTTATGTCGTTTGAGAGATCTTTAAAATGACCCGTTTGGTAGGCCCTTCTCAATGTTAGATGCACATTATTAAGTCAACATTCCCAACTGTTTTTGTTTGTGGGATTATCAGGTCGCCTTCAAAAATCTCCCTTGGTAACAGTTCCTCGAATGAACCGGTCTCCTGAGAAGGAGAATAGGGTCAAAGGGGTGGATTAGTGTTGAACGTCATCACGACTTTTACAACGAAACAACGCGAAAAAGAGATCAAATCCGAACGGACCCTCCTCCGTGGCATCTCCATCAAGATGCTCCAGGAGAGCGTCAGGAAACATTTCGGTTATATAAAGATACAAGGCGGCACCTTCATGCAGGAGGGTTTTGATGAAGCCTGTTTCGATGTGGCAATCGAGGCCTACCTGCTCGGAGGCAAAGTCAGCAAGTTTGGTCATGAAGGTGAAGGGGAAGAGCGCGTGAAGCAGCGCTGCAACACAGAACTCAAGCACTTCATCGATACCCTGTATAACTTCTGGCTTTACTGGGCCGAAGTCGGTGTCACCCAGCCGGTGGATGAATCCTTCTATCACTCCTGTGAGCATTTTGTGGAAACATGGTGGGAGGAAGGATATGGGCAGGGAATGAAGCGTCTTAAGCTCCGGCTTCACTAAAAGGGTTCTAAATGTCTTTCTTGTCCCATATTTTTTAATAAGGCAAATGGGACAGGAGGACGATCATGCGTCAAAAGCTCAAAGTCATCGGGATGATCGCTGCACTGGCAGCGGTGCTGTTTGTTATTCAATACAAGATCCTGGATAAGGACACGTGGGGGTCTTGGAATCTCCCCTTATCCGGTAAGGTGATCTATATCGATCCCGGTCACGGCGGTCCTGACGGTGGTGCAGGGGACAAGAACGCCCTTGAGAAGGATATCGCCCTTGATGTCTCCATCATGATCAGGGACTATCTCCAGGAGCAGGGAGCCCTTGTGATCATGACCAGGGAAGAAGACGTGGATCTGGCAGATGAAGATACGAAGGGATACAGCAGGAGGAAAGTCGAAGACCTTCATGAACGCTTGAAGCGTATCAATGACTCCGAGGCCGACCTGTATCTGAGCGTGCACTTGAACTCAATTCCGTCTGCCCAGTGGAGCGGGGCACAAACGTTCTACAACCCGAAGTTCAAGGAAAACGAGGCATTCGCCAAAGCCATTCAAAAAGAACTGATCCGAAATCTGGAGAATACAACAAGGGAAGCAAAGGGGCTTCAGAATGTCTATATCCTGAAGCACGCAAAGAAACCAGGCGCCCTCGTGGAAATCGGATTCCTATCAAACCCGGGAGAGCGGGCAAATCTCCTCAAGAAGGATTACCAGGAAAAGATCGCTGCATCGGTCTATGAGGGAATCATGGATTATCTTGCCGAGGCACCGGATAAAAAGAAGTGAAATAACTCAGGGGCCCGTATTCCTTCTGGAGGAACGGGTCTTTTTTGTTGTGGTGGAGGAAGAAGCCTCCCGCGCTTTTCGTGATGTCTGGCTTCGGGGGGCTTGAGGCTTGAGGTCATAAGTCAAAGATCTCAAAAAGGCACAGGGCGCCTTGCCGAGATCTTCGTCTTATGCTTGTCGGGTCAGACCGAGCCCCCCTCCGCTTTTCGTGGTGTCTAGCTCCGGCGGGGTGAGGCTCGAGGTCATATTTCAAGAACCCAAAAAGGCCAAGAGCGCCTTTCCGGGTTCTCGTCTTATGCTTGTCGGGTCAGACCGACCCGCCTCCGCTTTTCGTGATGTCTAGCTCCGGCGGCTTGAGGCTCGAGGTCATAAGTTCAAAGATCTCAAAAAGGCCAAGACCGCCTTTCCGGGTTCTTCGCCTTATGCTTGTCGCCTCAGATCGACCCCCCTCCGCTTTTCGTTATACCAGTAAAACATTCCGAACGTTTTGATCATTCATTCTAGGCTGGATATGTTATACTGGAAACAGTGAAAACGAATACAAAGTAAAGGGTGGTTACGTATGTTGACGGAACAGCAGGCACGTGAATTGTTAGCGGGATTGCAGGATCCTTTTTTACATAAAACATTAGGTGAAACGAACGGTATAGAAGAGATTTCGATCAAGGAAGAGAAAAATCATATCAGCGTGAAGATTGCATTGGCTAAGACGGGAACGGGCGAGCAGCTGCAGTTCCAGCAGAAGGTTGTTCAGCTTCTCAAAGATAACGGGGCTTCTTCTGTGGGGATCCGATTTTCAGAGCTGTCTGATGACGAGCTTGAGAAGCACAGGGGTTCCGGTGGGGAAGGAACGGATCTTCTTTCACCTGCAAGCAAGACGACGTTCATCGCCATTGCAAGCGGTAAAGGTGGCGTGGGCAAATCGACGGTTTCTGTGAACCTTGCTGTATCGCTGGCGCGCCAAGGTAAGAAGGTCGGTCTTGTGGATGCCGATATTTACGGATTCAGTGTCCCGGATATGATGGGGATCATGAAGCGACCGGTTGTACGTGGAGAAAAGATCATTCCAGTAGAACGGTTCGGGGTGAAAGTCATTTCCATGGGCTTCTTTGTGGAAGACAATGCTCCTGTCATTTGGAGGGGACCGATGCTTGGGAAGATGCTGAATAATTTCTTCTCCGATGTAGAGTGGGGAGACCTTGATTACCTCCTCCTTGATTTACCGCCGGGCACTGGAGATGTGGCACTCGACGTCCATACGATGCTTCCTAAGTGCAAGGAGATCATTGTCACGACTCCACATCCGACAGCTGCCTTTGTTGCCGCACGTGCAGGTGCCATGGCCCTGCAGACGGATCATGACATTCTTGGCGTTGTTGAGAATATGTCCTACTTCGAGAGTAAGATCACAGGGGAAAAGGAATTCGTCTTTGGTCAAGGCGGAGGAGAGAAGCTCACGGAAGAACTGCGTACCGATCTCCTTGGTAAGTTACCGCTTCAACAGCCGGATTGGAATGAAGAGGACTTTGCTCCTTCTGTCTATGCAGCCGATCACCGCCTGGGTCAGATCTATGGCGAGATTGCCCATAAAGTAATTGAGAAGCTTTCATAAAGAAAAAAGGCCGGATACTCGGGTGATCCCGATTCATCCGGCCTTTTCTCATCAAGCACCGCCACCGCCACCGCTGTCGCTTCCACTTGAGGAACTTCCGCCACCTTGGTCATTAAGTGTCTTTCCGCTTTTCTGACTTTCGGAAGATCCTTTGTCCTTGGCTTCCTGAATCTTGGACTGGAAGAGCGGACTTTGAAGTGTTTCAATGATCACCTGCTGAAGGTGTTCGCGGTATTCCTTGCTCTTAAGGGCTTCGATGATATCCTTCTGCATGGAAGGATCCTTGAAGAGATCGATCATCATACCCTGGTATTCGGGATCTTTCATGAGTTCTTTCAGAAGTTTTTCGTTGCTATCCTTCATGCTGCTCGCCATTGTTTCAGCGAACTTTGGATCTTCGAAGGCCTTCTTCCAGAACTCGACGCCTTTTTCCGACGTGAGGGTCTTGGAGATGGTATCTGTGACCACTTTTTCATTCAAAATCAGCTCTGACTTCATTTCCTCGTCACTCATGATTTCTTTGATGGCCTTTTTACCATCGTCCGTTTTCAATATATCGACAACCATTTTCTTGGTTTCCTCATAGTCCATTTTGCCGGTCTCCGCTCCTCCGCCGCCACAGGCAGTCAAGAGAAAGAAGGATAACAGCACAAGAAAGGATAATCGTTTCATGGTCAGGCTCCTTTCATACAAGTTCCCTTACCTTTAATATGGAGCCGGACACAAAAAATATACTTATTAATCATGGGTCGTATGGATTTTTCATGAAAGCGTTTGGTACAATCAGAAGAGTCCATATATTTAGATTTGGGGGAAAGTAGAAGTGACCATCCGTAATTGGATCCGTTTTTTTATTCATACGCTGCTAGTCGGGGGATTAGTGACCGGAGTGGCATCCCTTTTCATCAGATGGGATCAGTTCGGTCCATATGTCAGTGATGGGGATGTACTGGGGATCTTGTCGAGCCTGTTATGGTTCTTGTTTGTAGGGTTCACTTTCAGTGTCATCAGCCAAATGGGGTATTTCGCCTACTTGACGATTCATCAGTTTGGTATGGGATTATTCAAAGGACTGTGGAATCCAGTGCAGTTTTTGTTGATTCTATTCGTGTTATTCGATCTCATTTATTTCCGGTTCAGGGCATTCGCAGAAGCGGATGATTCCTATCTGCCATATATCGTCCTTGGATTCGGCATCTTGTTGATTGGGGTAGTCACCGCCTACTTCAAGAATCAGCAGTCGAGCTCGAACACTTTTGTATCCGCTTTATTCTTCATGATTGTCATTACGACACTGGAATGGCTTCCGGTCCTGTTGGTGAACTCCATCGACTGGCTGTACCTGATGCTCCTTGCGCTCATTTCCTGTAATGCGTATCAGCTGCTGATGCTTCCGCGCTACCTGGAAAGCTCCCGTGCCGAGAGACAACAAAAGACCGGATGAGAAAAAGGCCGTCACAATTGACGGTCTTTTTTCATTGAATCAGGGAAGACTTAGCATCTCCGTTTGATATCATATCCGATACGTTGATGAAGCTTCCTTTGGACTGTAGTTCCTTTATGATTTCAGGAAGGGCCTTCTCTGTCTGCTTGGCAGAGTCCGATGCGTGAAGAAGGATGATATCCCCTTTCTTCGCTTCACCGACATTTTCGACGATTTCATCCACCCCCGGATTGGTCCAGTCCTTGGAATCCACACTCCAGTGTACAAGGGTGAGTCCAAGTGAATCTGCTACCTTGAGTGTTTCTTTATCGAAGTGACCTGTGGGGCTTCTAAGGAGCTTGACCTCCTGCACATCGAGTTTTTTGAAGATCGTATCGGCCTTCAGGATGTCTTGTCTGATCTTTTCCGGTTCCATATCTGTATAGTCGGAATAAGCATACCCCAAATTCCCGATCTCGTATCCTTGTTTCACAATTTGTTCCACTAGCTCAGGATGGCGTTCTGCCCAGGCTCCGGAAAGGAAGAAGGTGGCGGACTGAACATTCATCCTCTTCAGTTCCTCCAATATGGGCTTTGCTTTTTCATCTCCCCACCCGATGTTAAAGGTCAATGCAACGCCTTTCTCTCCCTTGAAAACGGCCTTCGGTCCATCTTTGGTTCCGAAGACAGCGATACTTGATGTATTCGCACTGTACACCATCAGAGCGGTGAAAAAGGATATGACGATGATTAGTGCAACCTGCTTCAGTCTCTTGGCATTCACCGTATGAAATGTATTCACATGCCATCCTCCTGTCCATCTGTTGTCGATTTCAAAGCCGTATTACACCTTATGCATGTCCCCTTGAAAATATCTATATTCGAAAAAAATGATTATAAAAATCTTTATATGGAAAAAACTACAATTATCAACAGTAAGGGGTGGCATAATTGCTTGGGTTTTTAATCGACGACAGAGAAAAGCAAGAAATCGAATATTTACTGAAACGTGAAATGGATGAAATTCTGTTCGACTTGAAAGACGCAAGAATTGAATATATCGTGAAGCGCGCTATGGATGAGCGCTATGCGATTTTGTTTTCCCTTTTCAAAAGGATCGCAAGTCACAAGGAGTGTTTAAAGTATATGAAGAGGACGTCGTTCAAGGACGAGTCCAATCAGTGAACGGATATAGGGCATGTACGGATTATCTCGGATGGTACATGCCTAGTTGATTCTATAAACATACGGCGGAAATGGTTAAGGGGATGAATTCACTATAAAAGTCCAGGAGGGCTATGGCGGAGCGATAAAGGAGCCAGATAAAATAACAATGGTTTTTTTGTTAAAAAGTATTGACCGGAGATTTAATAGCTGATATATTATTAAACGTCGCTGCTACAGCAAAGGCATTTCAAGCCAACAGATGAAAAACTTGCTAAAAAAACAGTTGACACCACGAAGTGAGATGTGGTAAATTAGAAAAGTCGCCGAAAGACACAGCGACAAGCATTTGAACCTTGAAAACTGAACAAAACAAGACAAACACGTCAACGTTAATTCTAGATTTATTTTTAAAAGAGCTATTCAAACTTTTTATGGAGAGTTTGATCCTGGCTCAGGACGAACGCTGGCGGCGTGCCTAATACATGCAAGTCGAGCGGATCGATGGGAGCTTGCTCCCTGAGATCAGCGGCGGACGGGTGAGTAACACGTGGGTAACCTGCCTGTAAGACTGGGATAACTCCGGGAAACCGGGGCTAATACCGGATAACACCTACCCCCGCATGGGGGAAGGTTGAAAGGTGGCTTCGGCTATCACTTACAGATGGACCCGCGGCGCATTAGCTAGTTGGTGAGGTAATGGCTCACCAAGGCCACGATGCGTAGCCGACCTGAGAGGGTGATCGGCCACACTGGGACTGAGACACGGCCCAGACTCCTACGGGAGGCAGCAGTAGGGAATCTTCCGCAATGGACGAAAGTCTGACGGAGCAACGCCGCGTGAGTGAAGAAGGTTTTCGGATCGTAAAACTCTGTTGTTAGGGAAGAACAAGTGCCGTTCGAATAGGGCGGCGCCTTGACGGTACCTAACCAGAAAGCCACGGCTAACTACGTGCCAGCAGCCGCGGTAATACGTAGGTGGCAAGCGTTGTCCGGAATTATTGGGCGTAAAGCGCGCGCAGGTGGTTTCTTAAGTCTGATGTGAAAGCCCACGGCTCAACCGTGGAGGGTCATTGGAAACTGGGGAACTTGAGTGCAGAAGAGGAAAGTGGAATTCCAAGTGTAGCGGTGAAATGCGTAGATATTTGGAGGAACACCAGTGGCGAAGGCGACTTTCTGGTCTGTAACTGACACTGAGGCGCGAAAGCGTGGGGAGCAAACAGGATTAGATACCCTGGTAGTCCACGCCGTAAACGATGAGTGCTAAGTGTTAGAGGGTTTCCGCCCTTTAGTGCTGCAGCTAACGCATTAAGCACTCCGCCTGGGGAGTACGGTCGCAAGACTGAAACTCAAAGGAATTGACGGGGGCCCGCACAAGCGGTGGAGCATGTGGTTTAATTCGAAGCAACGCGAAGAACCTTACCAGGTCTTGACATCCTCTGACAACCCTAGAGATAGGGCTTTCCCCTTCGGGGGACAGAGTGACAGGTGGTGCATGGTTGTCGTCAGCTCGTGTCGTGAGATGTTGGGTTAAGTCCCGCAACGAGCGCAACCCTTGATCTTAGTTGCCAGCATTCAGTTGGGCACTCTAAGATGACTGCCGGTGACAAACCGGAGGAAGGTGGGGATGACGTCAAATCATCATGCCCCTTATGACCTGGGCTACACACGTGCTACAATGGACGGTACAAAGGGCTGCAAGACCGCGAGGTTTAGCCAATCCCATAAAACCGTTCTCAGTTCGGATTGTAGGCTGCAACTCGCCTACATGAAGCTGGAATCGCTAGTAATCGCGGATCAGCATGCCGCGGTGAATACGTTCCCGGGCCTTGTACACACCGCCCGTCACACCACGAGAGTTTGTAACACCCGAAGTCGGTGAGGTAACCTTTTGGAGCCAGCCGCCTAAGGTGGGACAGATGATTGGGGTGAAGTCGTAACAAGGTAGCCGTATCGGAAGGTGCGGCTGGATCACCTCCTTTCTAAGGAAGATTTACTTAAAACGTTTGACGACGTCGAAGTTTTGTTCAGTTTTGATGGTTTAAAGAGTTTTTTTACGAAGCGCAAGCGGAGTAAAAGAAACATCCATCTTCTATATTGTTCTTTGAAAACTAGATAAAGTTTTATTGATAGTCAAGAAATTACCGAGTATCGCCATTTTAGGTTTTTAACCAATTCGGTTAAGTTAATAAGGGCGCACGGTGGATGCCTTGGCACTAGGAGCCGACGAAGGACGGGACTAACACCGATATGCTTCGGGGAGCTGTAAGTGAGCTGATCCGAAGATTTCCGAATGGGGGAACCCACTGTTCGTAATGGAACAGTATCCTTGCTTGAATACATAGAGCTTGGAAGGCAGACCCAGGGAACTGAAACATCTAAGTACCTGGAGGAAGAGAAAGCAAATGCGATTCCCTGAGTAGCGGCGAGCGAAACGGGATTAGCCCAAACCAAGAGGCTTGCCTCTTGGGGTTGTAGGACACTCTATACGGAGTTACAAAGGAACGGGGTAGACGAAGAAGTCTGGAAAGGCTCGTCAAAGAAGGTAACAACCCTGTAGTCGAAACTTCGTTCCCTCTTGAGTGGATCCTGAGTACGGCGGGACACGTGAAATCCCGTCGGAAGCTGGGAGGACCATCTCCCAAGGCTAAATACTCCCTAGTGACCGATAGTGAACCAGTACCGTGAGGGAAAGGTGAAAAGCACCCCGGAAGGGGAGTGAAATAGAACCTGAAACCGTGTGCCTACAAGTAGTCAGAGCCCGTTAACGGGTGATGGCGTGCCTTTTGTAGAATGAACCGGCGAGTTACGATCCCATGCAAGGTTAAGTTGAGAAGACGGAGCCGCAGCGAAAGCGAGTCTGAATAGGGCGAATGAGTATGTGGTCGTAGACCCGAAACCAGGTGATCTACCCATGTCCAGGATGAAGTCCAGGTAACACTGGATGGAGGTCCGAACCCACGCACGTTGAAAAGTGCGGGGATGAGGTGTGGGTAGCGGAGAAATTCCAATCGAACCTGGAGATAGCTGGTTCTCTCCGAAATAGCTTTAGGGCTAGCCTCATGTTGTAAGAGTCTTGGAGGTAGAGCACTGTTTGGACTAGGGGCCCTCATCGGGTTACCGAATTCAGACAAACTCCGAATGCCAAAGACTTATCCATGGGAGTCAGACTGCGAGTGATAAGATCCGTAGTCGAAAGGGAAACAGCCCAGACCACCAGCTAAGGTCCCAAAGTATACGTTAAGTGGAAAAGGATGTGGAGTTGCTTAGACAACCAGGATGTTGGCTTAGAAGCAGCCACCATTTAAAGAGTGCGTAATAGCTCACTGGTCGAGTGACTCTGCGCCGAAAATGTACCGGGGCTAAACGTATCACCGAAGCTGTGGATTGACACCGTTTGGTGTCAGTGGTAGGAGAGCGTTCTAAGGACTGCGAAGCTAGACCGTAAGGACTGGTGGAGTGCTTAGAAGTGAGAATGCCGGTATGAGTAGCGAAAGATGGGTGAGAATCCCATCCACCGAATGCCTAAGGTTTCCTGAGGAAGGCTCGTCCGCTCAGGGTTAGTCGGGACCTAAGTCGAGGCCGATAGGCGTAGACGATGGACAACAGGTTGATATTCCTGTACCACCTTTCTTCCATTTGAGCAATGGGGGGACGCAGGAGGATAGGGTAAGCGCACTGCTGGATATGTGCGTCTAAGCAGTTAGGCTGATGATGAGGCAAATCCCATCATCGCGAAGGCTGAGCTGTGATAGCGAGCGAATTATAGTAGCGAAGTTCCTGATTCCACACTGCCAAGAAAAGCCTCTAGCGAGGAAGATGGTGCCCGTACCGCAAACCGACACAGGTAGGCGAGGAGAGAATCCTAAGGTGAGCGAGAGAACTCTCGTTAAGGAACTCGGCAAAATGACCCCGTAACTTCGGGAGAAGGGGTGCTCTGGTAGGGTGCAAGCCCGAGAGAGCCGCAGTGAATAGGCCCAGGCGACTGTTTAGCAAAAACACAGGTCTCTGCGAAGCCGTAAGGCGAAGTATAGGGGCTGACGCCTGCCCGGTGCTGGAAGGTTAAGAGGAGTGCTTAGCGCAAGCGAAGGTGCGAATCGAAGCCCCAGTAAACGGCGGCCGTAACTATAACGGTCCTAAGGTAGCGAAATTCCTTGTCGGGTAAGTTCCGACCCGCACGAAAGGCGTAACGATCTGGGCACTGTCTCAACGAGAGACTCGGTGAAATTATAGTACCTGTGAAGATGCAGGTTACCCGCGACAGGACGGAAAGACCCCGTGGAGCTTTACTGTAGCCTGATATTGAATTTTGGCACAGCTTGTACAGGATAGGTAGGAGCCTTGGAAGCCGGAGCGCTAGCTTCGGTGGAGGCGTCGGTGGGATACTACCCTGGCTGTGTTGACATTCTAACCCGCGCCCCTTATCGGGGTGGGAGACAGTGTCAGGTGGGCAGTTTGACTGGGGCGGTCGCCTCCTAAAGAGTAACGGAGGCGCCCAAAGGTTCCCTCAGAATGGTTGGAAATCATTCGCAGAGTGTAAAGGCACAAGGGAGCTTGACTGCGAGACCTACAAGTCGAGCAGGGACGAAAGTCGGGCTTAGTGATCCGGTGGTTCCGCATGGAAGGGCCATCGCTCAACGGATAAAAGCTACCCCGGGGATAACAGGCTTATCTCCCCCAAGAGTCCACATCGACGGGGAGGTTTGGCACCTCGATGTCGGCTCATCGCATCCTGGGGCTGTAGTCGGTCCCAAGGGTTGGGCTGTTCGCCCATTAAAGCGGTACGCGAGCTGGGTTCAGAACGTCGTGAGACAGTTCGGTCCCTATCCGTCGTGGGCGCAGGAAATTTGAGAGGAGCTGTCCTTAGTACGAGAGGACCGGGATGGACGCACCGCTGGTGTACCAGTTGTCTTGCCAAAGGCATCGCTGGGTAGCTATGTGCGGAAGGGATAAGTGCTGAAAGCATCTAAGCATGAAGCCCCCCTCGAGATGAGATTTCCCATCACTTTATGTGAGTAAGATCCCTGAAAGATGATCAGGTAGATAGGTCAGAGGTGGAAGTGTGGCGACACATGGAGCTGACTGATACTAATCGATCGAGGACTTAACCAAAGTAAGACGACGGAGGCGCTTCGCGCCTCCCGGACTGGACGATACGCCGGTAATGATTGACTATCAACCCTTTATCTAGTTTTCAGGGAATAATTTTAAATTACCCCTTGAAAAACCTTGAAAATATTATATAATAATATTTGTCATTGTAAGCAATTTGTCTGGTGACATTGGCGAAGAGGTCACACCCGTTCCCATGCCGAACACGGAAGTTAAGCTCTTCAGCGCCGATGGTAGTTGGGGGATCTCCCCCTGTGAGAGTAGGACGTCGCCAGGCTATTCATTCCACAGTAGCTCAGTGGTAGAGCTATCGGCTGTTAACCGATCGGTCGCAGGTTCGAGTCCTGCCTGTGGAGCCATTGCTTCCATAGCTCAGCAGGTAGAGTGCTTCCATGGTAAGGAAGAGGTCACCGGTTCGAGCCCGGTTGGAAGCTTTCTTTTTTTTTGAGAAACATCAGGACTGGCCCATTGGTCAAGCGGTTAAGACACCGCCCTTTCACGGCGGTAACACGGGTTCGAATCCCGTATGGGTCACCATTTTTATACACGGAGGATTAGCTCAGCTGGGAGAGCATCTGCCTTACAAGCAGAGGGTCGGCGGTTCGATCCCGTCATCCTCCACCATATTTTTTTCACGCAGCGAAGCGGAGTGAAAATAACTTACCTTCACGGGTTTTTATTTTTAGCTGGGTCGATGCAAAAAGTGTTGCTGATCAAGTACAACTGAACATGCCGGTGTAGCTCAACTGGTAGAGCAACTGACTTGTAATCAGTAGGTTGGGGGTTCAAGTCCTCTTGCCGGCACCATTTTTCCTTTAGCTGGAGGGGTAGCGAAGTGGCTAAACGCGGCGGACTGTAAATCCGCTCCTTCGGGTTCGGCAGTTCGAATCTGCCCCCCTCCACCATTTTGTATAATCTTTTGTGAAATGGACATCCTTATAAATGTCCCTTTTTTATGCCATTTTATTGGGCTATAGCCAAGCGGTAAGGCATCGCACTTTGACTGCGACATGCGTTGGTTCGAATCCAGCTAGCCCAGCCATTTACGAGCCATTAGCTCAGTTGGTAGAGCATCTGACTTTTAATCAGAGGGTCGAAGGTTCGAATCCTTCATGGCTCATCATGAAAAACTCCCACGAATTCTTTCGTGGGAGTTTTTTTGTTATTGGTGAAACCGAAAAGTGTGAGGGGGAGGACCTACATAGGAAGCTTGGGGGCAGCCCGCATATATATACATGAATATGTCCAGTTGAGTCATTGGTATGAAAGCGGATACAATGGAGGGAGATACAACGATGAGAGGGTGGTTAGGATGAAGAAAGATATTTCAATTATTGGGGTACCGATGGACTTGGGTCAAATGAGGCGTGGAGTCGATATGGGACCGAGCGCTATTCGATATGCAGGCGTAATTGAAAGACTTGAGGATCTGGGGTATTCCATTAAGGACCTTGGGGATATCAAGATCGGTCAGGCGGAGCGGGTACATAAAGACAGGGATACCAATCTGCGCAATCTTAAGTCGGTGGTTGAGGCCAGCAAGACGTTGGCTGCAAAAGTGGACGATGTTATTGAAGGGGGAGATTTTCCTTTGATTTTCGGAGGGGACCACAGTATTGCCATCGGCACGCTTGCAGGCGTATCGCCTCATTACGAAAACCTGGGTGTGATTTGGTATGATGCCCATGGAGATCTGAACACGGCGGATACATCCCCTTCAGGCAATATCCACGGAATGCCACTAGCAGTGAGCTTGGGACTTGGTCATGAGGACCTCTTGGACATCGGGCATGACCGCGTAAAGATCAAGCCTGAGAATGTTGTGCTGATCGGAGCCCGGTCACTGGATGAAGGCGAGAGGGAGCTTATAAAGGAAAAGGGCATCAAGGTCTACACCATGCATGAAATCGATCGTCTCGGCATGGCAAACGTGATGGAAGATGCGATTGATTATTTGAAGCAGAAAACGGATGGGGTCCATCTCTCACTCGATCTTGACGGATTGGATCCGAGCGATGCACCGGGAGTAGGCACACCGGTATTAGGCGGCATCAGCTATCGTGAAAGTCATCTTGCCATGGAGATGCTGGAGGAATCTGGACTGATTACGTCTGCAGAGTTCGTGGAAGTGAATCCGATCCTGGATGAAAAGAATAAGACAGCCACAGTGGCAGTGGCGCTTATGGGCTCCCTGTTTGGAGAAAAACTTCTTTAATCGAGACAAAAGAAAAGGCTGATCTTCCTACCGCAGGGGATCAGCTTTTTTGTATGGTCAATGGTGTTTAAACCCTTGATATTGGTTTAATAAATCATCGAGCCTTACGCTCAAATCGACGACCTGCTCATCTGCGAATGATGATTTTAGGGCCATCTCGACCATCTGACGACGACAGTCTTCTATTTCGAACAGTAGATCACGTACTCGCACTCTCATTTCCAAAATCCCCCTAAATATAAATAATTAGTCCCTTTATACCCCTTTTGAAATAATTGTAAACATTTATAGGCAAAAATTTGTTAGGATAATGAGGAGAGACCGTTTTACATAGATCACAGGCTTCGTTTTACATCGTATTTACCTATATATTCGGTAACTTTTTCACATTAAATTCGTCCACTATAGTGGTGCATTGAGCCATATGGTCTGTATCTCGCATAGTCGGGACGGATTAATCGTAAAAAGACATAAAAAAACATACAAAATTAATGAAACCTTTCAATAGGGTGTAACGTATATAACGATACCCGCATGGAGCGGAGGTTGAGGAATGGACGAAATCATCAATAGAAGAATCAAACAGGTTCTCAAAGGCGATCAGAACGCATTTGGAGAAATTGTGGAGTTATACAAAGACAAGGTGTTCCAACTGTGCTACAGGATGCTCGGAAATCGGCATGAAGCGGAGGATATTGCACAGGAGGCGTTCATACGGGCCTATGTGAATATCGAGACGTTCCATCAGAACAGGAAGTTCAGTACCTGGCTGTTCCGGATCGCGACGAACCTGTGCATAGATCGGATACGTAAGAAAAAACCCGATTACTTCCTGGATGCGGAAGTAGCCGGGACGGACGGACTGACCATGTATTCTCAGATCGCAGCTGATGTCCAGCTCCCTGAAGAAGAAGTGGAGAATATGGAGCTCCAGGAGACGATCCAGAAAGAAATTTCGAAATTACCTCAGAAATATCGTTCTGTCATCGTATTAAAGTATATTGAGGAGCTGCCCCTTCAAGAAATCAGTGAGATATTGGATATGCCGCTCGGTACAGTGAAGACGAGAGTGCATAGAGGGCGTGAAGCCCTACGGAAGCAATTACGATCTTTGTAAGAGAGGGGGAGCATTCATGAAAGCATGTCCTGAAGAAGTTATCGACTATATGCATGATTATCTGGATGGAGATATAGGAAGCGCTCAAGCATCGGAACTGAAGAAGCATTTGCAGGAATGCGATGATTGTCAGCATCATTTTCATGAGCTTAAAAAAGCGATCGCCTTTGTACAAAGCACTTCGCATATCAGTGCACCAAACGGGTTCACTGACAGTGTGATGGCAAGGCTTCCGAAGGAAAAGAAAAAAGTAGGATTTCAGCGATGGTTGAAAAGCCACCCGCTTATTACAGCCGCAGCGCTGTTCCTGACGTTCATGACCGGAGGACTTTTCACTTCATGGAATGGAAATGATGATTTCGCATTCACCAAGCATGATAACCTCGTCGTACAGGATCACACGGTCCTCGTCCCAAAAGGGGAAGTGGTCAAGGGTGATTTGACCGTACGCAATGGCGATGTGAAGATAGAAGGAAAAGTCACGGGGGATGTGACCGTCATCAACGGTGATAAGTATCTCGCTTCTGCTGGAAGCGTGACCGGTGATATCAACGAGATTGATGAAGCCTTCGGATGGCTTTGGTATAAGATCAAAGAAGGTGTCAAAGGCACAATGGATTTAGGAAATTCGCAAATGGTTGAAAATTAAGATAGACTAGAGGGACGTGGATGACGATCCCTCTGAGGGCTGGCATTCACGTGGTGTCAGTTTTTTTCTGTAATAACGTAAGTTCAAAGCAAGAGAGGCCATGGGTGTCTTTTAATGGATAAGGACAAAATGTGATATACTAAAAAAGTTACGAAAATGAAGAAGCCACATGGCGGCTTACGCTTTCGATTAAGCTATTGGAGGATGTAATATGCCGTTTCTCGATATTTTTACGGATTACTCCGCACTGGATTATGTCTCCGATATTGTAGATATTCTCGTGGTGTGGTTTGTAATCTACAAACTCATCATGCTGATTAAAGGCACGAAAGCAGTACAATTATTAAAAGGAATTTTCGTTATCATCATTGTAAGGGGTCTCAGCAGCATCTTCGGCCTTGATACCCTCGGATGGATGATGCAGCAGGCACTGACCTGGGGATTCCTTGCCATCATCATCATCTTCCAGCCCGAACTGAGACGGGCCCTCGAACAGCTCGGCCGTGGCCGCCTGTTCTCGAGATCCGGCATGCAGGAAGATGAAGAGCAAGAGCGCATCATCGAATCCATGACCAAAGCGGTCAGCTATATGGCGAAGCGCCGCATCGGGGCCCTTTTGACACTTGAGAGGGAAACAGGGATGAGTGACTACATCGAGACGGGGATCCCACTCGATTCGAAGATCTCATCTGAGCTTCTCATCAACATTTTTATTCCGAATACACCTTTGCATGATGGTGCCGTCATCGTTCAGAAGAATCAGATCGCGGCAGCGGCATGCTATCTGCCCCTTTCCGAGAGCCCGTTCATTTCAAAGGAGCTCGGTACGCGTCACCGTGCAGCTCTTGGTGTCAGCGAAGTGACAGACAGTATTACCATCGTTGTATCTGAGGAAACAGGTGCCATCTCCATTACGAAGAATGGTGAGCTTTATCGCGACCTGACTCTGGATCGTTTCAAAGAGATCCTGACGAATGAGCTCGTGGGCGAACGTTCGAATGCTTCCTCGGTGAAATGGAACTGGAGGGGGAAGAAATAGATGGATAAGTTTATGGAAAGCCGTTGGTTCATGCGCATCGTCGGTTTACTGCTTGCACTCATCCTCTATATGTCCGTCAACTTCGGCGATCTTCAAAAAGAAGCGAATCGTCCGAGTAGCGGAAGCTCTCAAGAAGATGTGGAAACCGTTCAGGATGTGCCACTTGAAGTGTTTTATGACAGTGATAACCTTGTCGTCACAGGAATGCCCGAGACGGTGAACGTCAGGCTGGAAGGACCGAAAGCCCTCGTACAGGCAGCCAAGCAGGTAAAGGACTTCCAAGTGTATGTCGACCTGAATGACGTTGGCATTGGAAATCATCAGGTGGAAGTCAAAATAGACAACCTATCGGATAAGATGCAGGCGAAGGTCAACCCCGGCTATGTGAATGTGTCGGTGCAGGAGAAGGTCACGAAGGAATTCGGGGTCGAGCCCGAGTTCAATGAAGGACTGCTTGCCGACGGCTATGATGCACAGGGGCTGGCAGTGGAGCCTAAAACCGTGAAGGTGACAGGAGCAAAAGACGAAGTGGAGCGCATCACCTATGTGAAGGCGACCATCGATGTCGATAATGAAATCAACCAGAATGTCACGAGGGAAGCACAGGTACAAGTGCTCGACCGTAACTATAATAAACTGGATGTTGAAGTAGAGCCGGAAACGGTCGATGTGACGGTCTCGGTCACCAACCCGAGCAAAACCGTCCCCATCTCGGTGAAGGAGAAGGGTGAGCTACCTGAAGGCGTGACGCTCAATTCCATCAGCGTCAAACCGAAAGAAGCCACCATATTCGGAAATCAGAGCCTCCTTGATACAGTGAAGGAGCTGTTTGCCGAAGTGGACCTCTCGGACATCAAGAAGGATACGACGAAGAAAGTGAAGATCGGTCCGCAGTCCGATCTCAACAAGGTGACACCAGAGGAAGTCGAGATCACCATCGATGTCTCAACAGATGATGATAAAGAACTGACTGGTCTGTCGTTCACACCGGAGGGTCTTCCGGAAGACTATGAGTACACCGTGACGTCTCCCGAGGCAGAGGCAGTGGATGTCTCACTCAGCGGCCCCCAGGATGAGGTGAGCAAGGTGACGAAGGATGACTTCTCCCTTGCCCTCGACCTCTCGGGACTCGAGCCGGGTGAACATGAGGTGGAGATCACTGCACAGGGACCGGATAATGTGGACTGGACCCTGTCACAAAAGACCGTAACCGTAGAAATCAAAGATAAGAACACATCAGCCGAGGGCTGAAAAAGGAGAGAATAATGATGGGTAAGTATTTTGGAACAGACGGAGTAAGGGGAGTAGCCAACTCGGAACTGACACCTGAACTGGCATTTAAGCTGGGTAGATTCGGGGGTTATGTACTGACGAAGGATGCCACACGTCCCAAAATATTGATTGGAAGGGATACACGGATCTCAGGACATATGCTCGAAGGCGCCCTCGTTGCAGGACTGCTTTCGATCGGCGCGGAAGTCATGCGTCTTGGAGTCATTTCCACACCAGGTGTCTCCTATCTGACAAAGGCACTGGGAGCACAGGCAGGGGTCATGATCTCAGCTTCCCACAATCCTGTGGCAGACAACGGAATCAAATTCTTCGGACCGGACGGATTCAAGCTGTCCGATGACCAGGAGAATGAAATCGAAGTGCTCCTTGATGCTACTGAAGATACCCTTCCGCGTCCGGTAGGCGGAGATCTCGGTCAGGTGAGTGACTACTTCGAGGGTGGACAAAAGTATTTGCAATATCTTAAACAAACAGTGGATGAAGACTTCGACGGACTACATATCGCACTCGATTGTGCACATGGTGCCACTTCTTCTCTTGCAACGCATCTGTTCGCCGATCTCGATGCTGACATTTCCACGATGGGAGCTTCTCCGAACGGGCTGAACATCAACGAAGGAGTGGGTTCCACGCATCCTGAAACACTCGCTGAAATGGTGAAAGAAAAAGGAGCGGACCTTGGTCTTGCCTTTGACGGAGACGGCGACCGGATCATCGCCATCGATGAAAATGGGGACATCGTCGACGGAGACCAGATCATGTACATCTGCGGGAAATTCCTCAAATCAGAAGGCCGCTTGAAGCAATCAACGGTCGTATCCACTGTGATGAGTAACCTCGGCTTCCATAAAGGACTTGAAGAGCACGGCATCCAAAGCATCCAGACAGCCGTGGGAGATCGCTATGTGGTCGAGGAAATGAAGAAGAACAACTATAACCTGGGCGGGGAACAATCCGGCCATATCATCTTCCTGGATTACAACACAACAGGTGATGGGCTTCTTACAGGAATCCAGCTTGTGAACATCATGAAGATCACGGGGAAATCCCTATCAGAGCTTGCGGGTGAAATGAAGAAGTTCCCACAAAAGCTAGTGAACGTCCGTGTGACCGATAAGCATCATGTAACGGATAATGCCAAGGTGAGCGAGGTCATCAGCAAGGTGGAAGGCGAGATGAACGGCAACGGCCGCATCCTTGTCCGTCCATCCGGAACCGAGCCCCTTGTCCGCGTTATGGCAGAAGCTCCGACTGAAGAGCTTTGCGCCCAATACGTCGATGAAATCGTCGCCGTGGTACAGGCTGAAATGGGCCTGGCTGAATAGTTGATATTACATGCATGGGGGGTCACTTACGGCTCCTCATGCATATTTTATAGTAATGGTCATTTGGTACCATGTTGCGAAGCAGTGACAAACCGCTAACAATTGGTCGGTCCATCCATAATTTGATTGACGGATGATGAGCAACTGGTGTATGATGATTTTGTTTTTAATTTTTCAACATACTGGAAACACTTGACTCAAGAATGGAAAGGTGGAAAGAGGTTGTACGATCTATAAAAAGCGCCAGGACTAAGCGGCTGCTTAGTTGACGAGGTGGAGGTTCTATCGATCGATCGGCGGGTGCCTCCCGGTTCTAGTCACAGAACCGTATGATCCTTCTTCAAAACATCGGGGCAACCCGGTGGACAAAGGGAAGGTTCAAGTGACCCTAATACAACTGACAAATAGAGATAAGGGGGCAAATTGTCCCCAAACGAGATTTGCCCCCTTGTACTTTCAAGGAGGAACTATTCACATGTGCGGAATTGTTGGATATATCGGAAATGCAGATACAAAGGAAATCTTGTTAAAAGGTCTTGAGAAGCTTGAGTACCGCGGATATGATTCTGCCGGTATCGCGGTTCAGAATGAAGAAGGCATCCACGTGTTCAAAGAAAAGGGACGTATTGCGGATCTTCGCGCAGTCGTAGACAGCAGCGTAGAAAGCCATACAGGGATTGGACATACTCGCTGGGCGACACATGGTGTGCCAAGCCACGACAATGCCCATCCTCACCAAAGCACGTCTGGACGCTTCACCATCGTTCATAATGGTGTCATCGAGAACTATTCACAGCTTAAGCGTGAATACCTTACAGAAGTGAACTTCGTCAGTGAAACCGATACAGAAGTCATCGTACAGCTTATCGACAAGCTCGTAAGCGAAGGAAACGATGTACAGGAAGCGTTCCGTCAAACACTCATGCTCCTTAAAGGTTCTTATGCCATCGCTCTATTGGATGCCGAGAACGAAGAAACGATCTTCGTTGCCAAGAACAAGAGCCCGCTGCTCGTAGGTCTTGGAGAAGGCTTCAACGTTGTGGCAAGTGATGCCATGGCCATGATCCAGGTAACGGATCAATTCGTTGAACTGATGGACAAAGAAATGGTCATCGTGTCCAAAGAGAAGGTTGAAATCCAGAACCTGATCGGTGAAGTGATGGAGCGTGCTCCGTACACAGCTGAGATCGATTCAAGCGATATCGAAAAGGGAACATACCCTCACTATATGCTCAAAGAAATCGATGAGCAGCCACTTGTGATGCGTAAGATCATCCAAGCATACCAGAATGAAAACGGTGAGCTTCACATCGACCAGCCGATCGTCGGGGCCATGAAGGAAGCGGACCGCATCTACATCGTTGCATGCGGAACAAGCTACCATGCAGGTCTTGTCGGGAAGCAGTTCATCGAGAAAAGCGCCAATATCCCTGTCGAAGTACATGTTGCCAGCGAATTCAGCTACAATATGCCGCTTCTATCCGAGAAGCCGCTCTTCATCTTCATCTCACAAAGTGGTGAAACAGCGGACAGCCGTGCCGTACTCGTCAAAGTGAAGGAATTGGGTCACCAATCCCTCACCATCACGAACGTAGCAGGCTCTACGCTTTCACGTGAAGCGGATCACACCCTTCTTCTTCACGCGGGTCCTGAAATTGCGGTTGCGTCTACCAAAGCGTACACAGCTCAGCTTGCAGTCCTTGCCATCCTTGGTCATACAGCAGGAAAAGCCATCGGCGTTCAACAAGGCTTCGACCTTGTCCACGACCTTGGAATCGTTGCTACTGCCATGGAAGCCCTCTGCGATACGAAAGAAGAGTTCGAAGCGATTGCCAAGGAATACCTTGCCACTACGCGCAACTGCTTCTTCATCGGACGCTCTATGGACTACTTCGTTGGACTCGAAGGTGCTCTTAAACTGAAAGAGATCTCCTACATCCAAGCCGAAGGATTCGCAGGAGGCGAGCTGAAGCACGGAACGATCGCCCTTATCGAAGAAGGCACACCGATCATCGCCTTGGCGACACAAGAAGAAGTAAACCTTGGAATCCGTGGTAACGTCAAAGAAGTCGTAGCCCGCGGAGCCAATCCTTGTATCATTTCCATGAAAGGCCTGGAAGACGAAGAAGACCGCTTCGTCATCCCAGAGGTGAACCCATTATTAACACCTCTTATCTCTGTCATCCCACTGCAGCTCATCTCTTACTACGCTGCCCTGCACCGCGACTGTGATGTCGATAAGCCACGTAACCTGGCAAAATCCGTTACGGTTGAGTAAGAGTTATATAGAGTTGTAGGATCGGAATATGCTTTAAAGTCCCCCGCGCGGGTAAGTGCGGGGGACTTTTTTTTCTGGATTTTCATTTCCTATACTCATACTATATAGTTTAACGGGGTAAATAAGAGAGGGTAGCCTGACAGAGGTCATATGGGGTTAAGAATGCGTTTGTCATCAACAGGTAGCTTCTTCATTAACTGAGTATTTCCAAAATTGAAAGATGCTTATAGAAAGGCGAAAAGAGATGAATATTCTAGAATTAACATCTGAGACTTCGTACTGATCCAATCTGCCAAAGATAAGATCACCATGCTCTATGAAGATGATAAACACCACGTAGCAGCAGCCCTGCGCACGGATTCGGGTGATATTGTCTCTGCTGTACATATCGAAGCCTACATTGGACGTGTAACCGTGTGTGCCGAGGCAATCGCCGTGGGGAGTGCAGTCTCTTCCGGCCACAAGGGTTTCCATACCATCGTGGCTGTCCGGCACCCCTATTCAGACGAAGTTGATCGCACGATCCGTGTCGTGAGTCCATGCGGCATGTGCAGGGAATTGATCGCTGATTATTCACCCGAATGCTTGGTCATCCTGGAGGTGGACGGTAAGCTGGTGAAAACCAGGATTGGGGAGCTGATCCCATTGAAATATACAAGGTCATCTACGTAAAGGGAGTGTAGAAAATGGACTACTACGGGGAGCTTTGCACGAAGGTATACGAAAGCGGGAAGTCCATTGCTGAAGGGGAGGAGCTTGCCTTTTATCTATCCCATGTGACCGAAGGGATGAAGGTGCTGGAGCCTATGTGCGGAAACGGGCGGATGCTCATTCCTTTCATGCAGAGAGGGATCGATATTGAGGGCTTAGATATCTCGGATGAAATGTTGAAGGTATGCATGGTGAAGGGGAATGACTTGGGGATGGAGCCTCGTGTCTTCCATCAAGATATGAGGCACTTCAACCGGCAAGATACCTATGATTTGATCATGATCCCATTCGGGTCGTTCTCCCTTCTTCCGGAAGAAATCGTCCCGCTGTGCCTGAGGAATTTAAAGGAGTCCCTAAGACAGGGTGGTAAACTACTGACACGCCCATGATCTAGCAGGCGGATATTGTCTGCAATGGCAGGAGACCAATAGACAAGAAGATGGGGAGAATACCATCGTTGGATCCAAGAAGATGCCTATGAAGCACAGGGTTCTGAATAGTAAGCTGAAGTACCACCTTATACATGAGGGAGAGGTACTAAAGGAAGAGCTGATGGATTTTCCGATGCGCATGTACGGAGTAGAAGAGTGTAAGGATTTGCTTCATAAAAGCGGGTTTGTGAACGTGACCGTCCATGAAGTGTTGGATGGGTACGGCAAAGGGAATCCATTTCTTATGATTGAACATTATGTATAGTCAGGAAAGCGAGGAGAACTCATATGCATTTCACAACCGACCGACTCACCGTCAGACCGTTCACAGAGGATGACATCCACGACGTATTCACAATCTATCAAGAAGAAGAAACATGCCGCTATCTTCTCCACGGTCCATGGACCACGGAGGATAGGGTGGAGCGGTTCCGGAAGAAGCTCCAGAATCAAGCGCTCTCCAGTGAATCGGGCCTGAGCCTCGCCGTGGTCGAAGGAGACAGGGTCATTGGAGATTTGTCGGTATGGTACACCGGCATGAAGGATACGGTGGAGATCGGATATAGCTTTGCAAGGGAGACAGGAGGGAAAGGCTACGCGACGGAAGCGCTCAGGGGGCTCGTAAAGCGGCTTTTCATAGAATACGATATTCATAGGATCCAGGCGACCCTCGACAGCAGGAATCAAGCGTCATCCAAACTGTGTGAGCGGATCGGGATGAGGGAGGAAGCCCATTTCATACAGGACTACTGGAATAAGGGTGAGTGGACGGACAGCCTTGTGTACGGCATGCTGATGGCGGATCTTGATCCTGAGATGTGAGTGAACACGGCCAAAGGTCGTAAAAAAGATGCGACCAATCCCTCAATGCGGTGCCCGTTCCCCCAGGCTACAATGAGGTCAGAGAGGATGTGGCACCCATGAAAAAAGAAAAATGGAATGAAGAGCTTCCAGTCGTCCAGTTCCGCATCGCGCGTCCAACCAGGAAGTTCGCCGAGATCATACGCTTTTATATGGAAGGCATCGGGCTGAAGAAGATCGCCGGATTCGAGGGACACAAAGGCTATGACGGGATCATGCTCGGACTCCCGGGGCATGCGTATCATCTGGAGTTCACGACCCGCGAAGACGAAGGACCATGTGAGGCACCGACAAAAGATAATCTCCTTGTTTTCTACATCCCGGATGGTGATGGGATGGAGGAGATTGTATCCAGACTTGCAGAAATGGGATACGGGCCGGTGGAACCTGAGAATCCATACTGGAAGGAGAAGGGCGTCACGATAGAGGATCCTGAGGGCTGGCGAGTGGTGTTGATGAATACGGGAGGCATTGGGTGAAGAGGATGAATAAGACTTTCGATAGAAGGTCTTTTTTATTTGAATTATTGAACTATGAGCGTCCGTTTCATAGAGACATTTAAGTACCAGTCTACAATTATTATTTAGTGTTAACAAAGTAATATGTTCCATACCGCTTCTGCTCTTTCTTTTAGTTACAGCAGATTCATGTACCTAGTTCTTTGAGCTCTTAAAGATTTAATATCATGTGTGGCCGTGTATCTTCCAGTTCATTTTATTTCCACCGCTCTTCAGAAGCTTTCCAATTAAACTTTTATTTTATCTCTACTGTAGTTGTTAAAGCTGCTCATTTATTATTCTGTCTTGCTGATGTTGCATTCCCTCTTAGCTGAGATAAGCATTTATTTTAATGAGTAGAACCCGGGAAAGGTGTATAAGCTGATCCTTGTAGACTGTGTTTATCTAAGTGATGTAGACTTTGTCTAAAGCCTTCAGTTTGTGTACTAGCTGTGAGTCTACACATCAGTTATCACCGTTTCTCATCTTGTTAGTACTATCTGCAGTATCAGAGTAGTCACCCCAGTTGTACTCTTTACTTGAAGCTAGTGCCATCAGTGCTATGGTTGAGTTAGATTCTAAAGTATGTCTGCGCCTAAGAGAAGAACTGCTTTGCTATATGCCTAGACTGTGCACTTCTCCCCAGCTTGTGAAGACTGCACCCTACTTTAGAAAACCTTAAAAATACCTGGTTATTGTCAGTCTCCTTCCTAAGTAGTTAATCCGATCCGTGATCGCTGAGTGTAGAGATTACCTGAGATAACTTCCACTACATATACATCTCATGAAGTATTATATGACCCATTCTTTATTTTGAAGCTGAGATGTACCTCAATAGTCTCTTTTTGTTATTATGGAAATATAAACCATAAAAGGAGGGGACCACATGCTTGAAAACCTCATCGCCTATGCCGTCGCCCTATTCCTTTTTCAACCACTCAATGTTCTGATCCATGAGTACGGTCATGGCTTCTTTGTGAAGATATTCGGAGGTCGGGTGACGAAAATCGAGGTTGGAACCGGGGACCCACTGTTCCGGGTGGGACATTTACAGGTGAATAAGCAATTCTTTATCTTTGGGATGTGCCGGTATGAAGGGACGCCAGAGATTTCAAAAAGCCGTCTGAAGCTGTCCTTTATTGCCATCGGGGGCGTGCTCTTCAATGCAGTGACCATCACCATGCTCATCCTCGTTAAGGTGTATACCGATCATCACCACTTCTTGGACGGGTATTATTTCGGAGCGACGGGTATGCTCATTCTATCGGCTTTGCTCCCGGTGACGTATTCGACGGGATTACATAGTGATGGGAAATGGCTTGTGAACATTTGGAAGAAAGATTCTCTATCAGCATAAAGGAGGTTCATAGATGGATAGTATCATATTCGACCTGGACGGAACGATCTGGGATCCGATCGATACGGTTCTTGAAGCGTGGAATCGGACGATTGAGGAGCATGAGGAAGCTGGACAGACGATGACGCGTGAGGATTTTGAAGGGGTCATGGGTCTGCAGGTGAAAGAGATCGAGGAGAGGTTATTCCCGGACGTTGATGAAGAGGTACGGTCGAGGATGTTACAGGCATGTCTGGAGCGGGAAGAAGAGCTTCTCGGCAAACGGGGAGGAAGGCTATATCCGGATGTGGAGAAGGTGCTTGAGATCCTGTCCCGTTCCTATAAGCTCTTCATCGTCAGCAACTGCCAGGACGGCTATATCGAAACGTTCTATGACTATCACAAACTCGAACGTTTCTTCGAAGACTTCGAGAATCCCGGACGCACGGGTCTCAGTAAGGGAGAAAATATCAAGCTGATCATGGAGAGGAACAACTTGAAAGCCCCCGTCTATATTGGCGATACGGATGGTGACCGGAAAGCCGCGGAGTCTGCAGGGATCCCGTTTGTCTATGCCAAGTATGGATTCGGCGAAGTGGAGAAGTATGATGAGGTGCTTGAGGCGTTCGGGGATTTGGTGAAGCTTTACTGATATCAGGGAAAAGGTGGAGGATTAGTTACAACGCGGCGATTCAGAAAATCTGTACGAAAAACGACTCAAGCCACCACTTGAGTCGTTTCTTTTTTATATGTCTTTTCCCTTTACCCCCTGAACGTCACAGGCTCCATCTCCTGATCGATGGCCTTCATTTCATAGCCCTGTTCGGTCAGCTGCTGAAGGAGGCGGTCCAGGGAAGCGAGGGTCGTCTTTTTGTCGTGCATGAGGATGACCCGTGGGGTTTCGTGATATTGATAGTCTTCAAGTTGTTTCATGACGTTCGGGACGTAGGCCGGGCTCAGGAAGCGCCAGTCCTCGCTGTCGATATCCCAGTCCCACAGTCGGAAGCCGGCATCGTTCACGGCCTGTCGGTAGGCAGGTGTCATATTCGGCACGGAACCGTATGGAACGCGGATAAGATCGCTGGTTATACCCGTGAGTTCTTGAAGTGTCGCCTGCCCTTGTTTCATTTCCCCTACTACGCTGTCCTTGGATTGATAGATCTTCTTTACATCATGGCTGACGCCATGCATCCCGATGGAATGACCGGCAGCGACCATATCCTGAATGGCAGTGCTGTATGTCTTCATATTCGGTTCAAGCATGAAGAAGGTGGCTTTGGCATCGTAACGATTGAGCACTTCAAGGATGCCTTCGGTATTTTCATTCGGTCCGTCATCAAATGTCAGATACACGATCTTCTTCTCTGTCGCCTGTTCTTCTTGATCAGTGCTCTGATCCGGTGTTTCAGCATCAGGAGCTGCTTCGTCAGGCTCTGTAGCTTCGTGACGATCACTCTCTGCTTGTTGATCCTTATCTTCCTCCGGTTCGGGATCAGCAGGCTCGGCTTCCTTTGTCTTTTCCGGTTTTTCCGGTTCGTTGATCTTGCCCGCTTCGCCACCTAAGGGGGATTCCGACTTGTTGAAGGCAATCCATTTGTCTCCGACCCCAGTGCTTTTGGCCACCACGATATCTTTGATCAATATACTGGATAATAGGATAAGTACGAGGGTCAGTGCGCTCAAGATGACCCTTTTTACGTTCAATTTCCTGTTGTGTTGTCGTTCCTGCTGTTGCATTCCCCTCACCTTTCTTCTCGCTGTTTGTCTCTATTTCCCATGGTAAAACATTCTTCTCGTAAAAGGGTTACTAATCGGTTACAAACCGCCGTCGAACGTTGTAACTTTTTTGTTACTTTTGTCGGAAAGGTTTACACTATACTGATGGAAGCTATAAGTAGGAAGTGAATGGAATGAAGAGACTGACGATACAAGTGGTCCTTATACTATTGATATGCAGTGGATGTTCATTATTTCAATCGAATTCGTCGTTGATGAAGCCCCCTCAGCTCCCGGTCCAGCAGCAGGAGCTGAAGCAGGCGATCGGGCAGTACGTGCCTGCACAGGCAGAGTGGCTCTCCCCTCTTGATGATGGGGACACAAACCGGATCATTGAACGGGATCTTGACGGAGATGGAGAGGAAGAACTGATCGTCTTTTACCGGATGCCGGATAAGACGGCCCAGATGGAAGGAATTATCCTTGAGAATCGCAAGGGGAAATGGAAGAAAAAGCTCCATTTCAGCGATCTTGGCAGGGAGCTGCAAAAGGTGGAGTTCGCAGATCTTGATGGAGATGGGGAGGATGAGGTCCTGATTGGGTTTTCGTATTCCAATGAGTCATCGGATAAAGCCCTCCTCGTCTTCAATGTGAGCGGCAAGAAGCCTGAGAAGCTGTTTGAATCTCAATACAGTGCCTTTTTTGCCGACGATTATGATGATGACGGGAGAGGTGAACTGATGCTCGCGTCCCTTGTGCCGAATCAGGAGCACAACGTCACCCTCTACTCGTTCAAGGACAAAATGGAAAAAGTCGATGAGCTCAAGCTCGACCCCTATGTGTATCCTTATTATCATACGGCGGCAGGATACGTCACCCCGTCCGTAAAGGGAGCTGTCCTGGATTCCAGTGTGGGGGCCCACTCCTCCACCTCTTTCATCGTCGGGGTGAAAGACGGTAAGCTAAAGGAAGTGAAGCCGAAGGGATTGAAGGAAGAAGATATCTTCAGGGCAACAGCGGCGAATAGTATCGATACGAATGATGACGGGATCATCGAAATCCCTGTGCTCGTTGAAGGGAGCGCAGACAAGCCGTATGTGGATATGCCGTTCATCAGTGAGTACTACCAGCTGAAGGATGACGGGGAAGCCCGCTTCATCGAAAGCACATATGAGAATGTGAACTATCAATATACATGGAAGCTCCCCGATTCGTGGCCTGATGTTGAAATCGACACGAGCGGAGACCGCAGGTACGTCAAATTCATCTCCAAGGAAGATGGCAGTGTCCTGTACGATATCTATGCCGTCGAGAAGGATAGGGCGATCCCGGATGAAGGGTGGAATGAATTGAGTGAAAGCAATCAATTCATCTACCTGACCAAGTATTCGCCCGAGCGGTACCCGGAAAACTTCCAAGCGAACTAAGAAATGTAGGTGTGGTACATGAAACGGATCATGATCATTGAAGATGAAGAATCAATCAGAGGATTCATCAAAATCAATCTTAAACGATATGGATATGAGGTGCTCGAGGCAGGAAGTGCAGAAGAAGGAATCGAAATCCTGAAGGCACAGGGTGCGGATATCCTTCTCTTGGACGTCATGCTCCCGGGGATGGACGGGTTTGAAGCGTGCGGAGAAATACGCAAGTGGAATCCGGCTCTCGGCATCATCATGCTGACGGCCAAGGTCCAGGAGATGGACAAAGTCCACGGGCTGATGAATGGGGCCGATGACTATGTGTCAAAGCCCTTCAGCCCGAATGAACTGATTGCGAGGATCGAATCCCTCTTCAGGAGACTACGGCCAGCTCCCGCGCCCAAATCCGTGCCTGACTGGTTCCTCGATGAGAAGAAGCGGCTCTTCTACGTCAAGGGGAAGGAAATCGACCTTTCTCCCGTGGAATATGAATTGGTCACGGGTATTTTGAAGAAAAATGGACAGGCTGTGAGCCGGAATGACCTTCTCGATAAGGTGTGGGGCGTGAACTATATGGGTGACCCGAAGATCGTGGACGTGAACATCCGCAGGATCCGCCAGAAGATCGAGGAGAACCCGTCCAATCCCTGCTTCCTCCTGACCGTCTGGGGCTTCGGATACCGCTGGAATGAGGATGGCGAAAATGGGGATTAAAAAACGGCTGCTGATCCAGAACCTGAGCATCATTACGCTGTCGATCCTCCTATTCCTCGGAATCCTCATATCGGGGATCTACCACTATTACTACAGTGGGACGGCTGAGATCCTGAAGAATCACGCTGAAAATTCCGCTCAGTTCTCAAAGAGATACATGGAGCTTTCCCCGTATACAATCAGGGATCAGGTGCAGGATATCCAGACAAACTTTTCCCTTCCACAGGCTGAAACCCAGGTCATCAGTACGGACGGGAAGATGCTGTCTTCCTCTGAAGGATTCATCAGTCATGAAAAGCTCGACTTCCCTGATATTCAGGATGCCTTCAGGAAAGGGGAAGGAACGTGGATGGGGACGAACCCCGAGACGGACGAGCATGTGCTGGCCGTCTCGGTCCCCCTGGAGTCTGACGGGAAGACGGTGGCCCTCCTCCGATTCGTATCATCCCTGGAACCCCTTGACGATAACTTCAAGACGATCCTCGCCACCCTGATCGGCATCGGACTCAGCATCCTCCTCATGGTGTTCGTGATCAGTACCTTCTTCTCACGCATGATCACCGATCCCGTCGTGGAGCTGACAAGCGCTTCTCAGAAGCTTGCAAAGGGTGACCTCGAGGCAAGAATGACGGGCACGTACAAAGATGAGTTCCATACATTGAGCCAATCCTTCAATGATATGGGGCAGGAGCTGTTGAAGACGGAGAAGCTGAAGAATGAATTCATCTCCTCGGTCTCCCATGAGCTCAGGACCCCCCTCACCTCCATTAAAGGATGGGGAGAAACCCTGCTGACGGGAGATATGAAGGATGAAGAAGAGATGAAGACCGGGCTCCATATCATCACCAATGAAACGGATCGCTTGATTGCCATGGTGGAGGAACTGCTGGACTTTTCACGCTATGCAAAGGGGACGTTTGAGATCTCACCGCACCCTTTCCCGTTTCATCGGCTGGTTCAGGAAGTGGTCCTTCAGCTCGATAAGAAGCGGCTGGCGAAGGAAATGGACATCGTATTGGAGAATGGGGAGCCGATCAAACTCGAGGCGGACGAACACCGGATCCGCCAGGTCATCTTGAATCTCCTTGATAATGCGATCAAATATTCAGCCCCGGGTTCGACCATCACAATCCGCTATCACCGTGATCACGGGAACCTCGTGTTCGAGGTGGAGGATGAAGGTGTCGGCATCGAGAAGAAACATCTCCAACAGGTGCTGACCCTCTTCTACAAAGAAAATGAAAAATCGGAGGGAGTCGGTCTTGGTCTTGCCATCAGCAAGCAGATCATCGAACTTCATGGAGGTCAGCTTTATGTAAGAAGTGAGAAGAATGTCGGCACGGTTGCCGGATTCACCCTTCCCTTGAATGTATGATCAAACATAGTGAAACCCAGAGCCTGTATGGTTCTGGGTTTTGTTCGGTAAATGACCCTTACCTGTTTGATTCAGATGAGGGCACATCAAGGGCGTTTACATCTTTGAATCGTAAAATGGGGTGGATGGCCACAACAAGGCCGAGTGCCATGGTCAGTACGCCACTGAACAAAATCGTCTGCGTAACACCAACCAGCTCAGCTAGGAGGCCTCCTGCACAGACCCCGATCGGAAATCCGATCCCGGCAATCAATCCATACACCCCAAATACCCGGCCCCTCATCGTATTGGGTACAAGCTGTTGGCGGAGGGTCGGTGACACAATATTGAAAGGCGCATAAACGATGCCGCCAAAAAACATTAGGGAATAGATGATCATGATGTGTGTGAAAAAACTTAAGCTACTCGGTACAAGTCCCCATAATAAGATGACCAGTCCGAGGGAATAGGAATATGGGAATTTCCTTCCCAGTCTGACCCAAAGGATGGCGCCGGCAAAGGACCCTACCGCAAAACATGACTACATTGTTCCCAACGTGCCCGGCCCTGCTTTGACGATATCATTGACAAAGACAGGAAGCATCGGTTCCAAAGGGGCATAGGTGAAGTTAAAGAGAAACGTGATGAAGGCAATGACGATGAGGATCTTATAAGAGAGGATGTAGGTGAATCCTTCTTTGGTTTCCCTCAGGAAGTGATGCCATTTACGCTGTGGTGCCTTCTCGGACACAGTTTGACTGCTGTGATAGGGTTCAGGAGGAATCAAGCAATACAATAAGGCCGCAATCAAAAAACAGATGACATTGAGCAATAAGGTCATCGGGGCCCCTACCAGAGCGGTACTGAATCCCCCCAGAGCCGGTCCGATCAGTGACCCAATTTGTCCGGTCATCGTAAAAACCGCATTCCCTGTTTCCAAGTTCTCTTTATCAAGAAATTCAGGAAGGATGGAGGCCGTTCCAATAGTCGTGAAGGAGGAGAGACATCCATTCACAAAAACCACCGCGATGATCATCCAGAGGGAGAGGTCATCGAGCCAGTACAGAAGAGGGATAAGGCCTAAACATCCTCCTCGGACGATATTTTCCCACATCATAACGCTCCTTCTGTCGAAATGATCTAAAATCCCTCCTACCAGGATACTCGATAGCAATGGAGAAACCGTAGCCGCCGATATCACCATTCCAACGGCAACAGTTGAACCGGTTACTTGATAAACAAACCACCCTAGTGCAATCCATGACAGTTTCCTGCCGATATTCAGAACCGTCGAAGCGATAAGAAAATTCCTGAAGTACGCATTTCTAAGTAATGTCCCATATCCCCTCACTGAACCCCGCCCTTCATGCTTGATAGGTTCATTATCCGTCAACAACTGGGAGTGACTGCTCCAGCAAAGGGATGAATAAAAGTCATCCTTTAGATGGAACTTCAGTCCAGACCACCGATCTAACTTGATTTCAGAAATCATTCATGAAACGAAACGAACCAAACCGCTGTGCGATTTGGTTCTCTGATTGTATTTCTCCACATGCTGTGGATGGATTGATAGCCAGTGAAGCGAAGATTCGTGCTATCCACCGGTTACCCACATCTTATCCACAGATAATGTGGACAAATGTTTTTAAATAGGAGTTATGAACAGGCGCTCGTACTGAACCACCGAAATAATCGAAAATAATTCGAGTTTTCAACAGGTTGTCCACATATTCTGAATAATGTGATATCCCTATTACTTCAGGATGATGACGATCTGATTGGCGCCAGTCCGCTTGATGACCCTGTAGCCCTGTTCAGAATCAGTGGCCATTCCTGCGTCATTCGGTCTGCAGAATCCATTCACCTGGCTTGTACCGTCATCCCTCACCCGGAGAATGCCGACCATACCGACGGCACTCCACTCCGTCCGCTTGATCCTCGGCACGTACGCCTGACTTGGATCCCAGTCGGGATTTAGCACGGGCTGCATCATCACTTCTTCTCTCTGGATCAGCATGCCGCTTGCGTCATACTTTGCAGGAATGACGACCTCTTCTTTTAATACCCGGCCCCATTCATCCTTCATAAACTGATCCTTCCAGCGGAGATTGTCACCATTTCCGATGATGCCGGGTGTCGCACTTGTCACCCCGAGGATGTAGTCATCCTGACCTGTGGCAATGCGGATTTTATCGTCCACCAACGTGACAAAATACCCCACGTCGATTGCCTCACCGTTTACGGATTCAAATAGCTCCGCATAATCCTGACCTCCCGGGATGAAGGTGCCTTGAACGGACATGTCTCCTGTCGAGGCAAGCCACTGGGCCCCGATGCCCCTCGTTTCTTCATCAGGTCCATTGGCAATGAACCAGGAATGAGCTTCAATGGCATCTCCGTTCCTCCCCATAATATGGGCGCCGGGGAAGGATGAGGTCCTTGTATTTGATCCCTCCGAATGAGAGTAATCACCATCGGCAATGGTGGAAAACCCTTCAGCATGGGATGCAATTCCGCTTGCGGTATTCAAGTACCCCTCCGCGTGGGCAAGATCTCCCCGTGCTTCGGTTAATGCCCCTTGTGCATGAGAAGCAATTCCGCTTGAAATGGTGGATAATCCCTGGGCGTGGGAAAAGTTGTTCAATGCCCTTGGACCGGGACTGAAGGTGATATTATTGCTCCCTCCTTGTGCGTGGGAACCGAAGCCGCTGGCAATGGTCCCTATTCCCTCGGCGTGAGAGCTTTCTCCGGATGCCCGTGTAGGAGCCAGGTTCCTCGCAAGGTCGAATGCGCCTCCTTCAGCATGAGAAGCGCGGCCAGAGGCGATGGTTCCTTCCCCTTCAGCATGGGCACTGATTCCCTCTGCACGGGTCCTCGCTCCTTGAGCGTGGGAAGAAGCCCCGATTGCGGTGGTGAGATAGCCCTGGGCGTGGGCGGCATCTCCTCTGGCAATGGTGGCATATCCTTGTGCATGTGCGGTATCGGCACCCGTCACGGCCAAATGGCCTTCCGCGTGTGAAGCGGCTCCCCCTCCCGAACGACCATTTCCGGCAATGGTGTTGCTTCCTTCTGAATGGGCAAAGGAGTTATTGGTTCTCGTTTGATATCCTTGTGCCGTAGAGGATACTCCATCGGCTACAGTATTGGAGCCCTGGGCGCTCGAGCAGAGGGCTGCAGGATTGCGGTTACATGAATCGGCCATATCATCTATCACTCTTTTCTTTGTATTCTAGTAAAACATCTACTACTACTCTATGTTTTCGAGGAGGGAAAGGTGTCCGGGCACTGAACTAATAGATGGAGAAAAAATGAAAAAAAGAAAATAAAAGGAGTGGGAATCCGTTATAATGGACCTATAAAACAGGACGGAGGAACAAGCCATGGGAAAAGTAGAATCGAAGTTGAAAGATGCCCTTTCCGAGATTAAGAGTGTGAATCCCGATATTCGCCATCATGAATGGATCATGTTGAAGGATAGGGAAATGTTCATGCGCTACCCGAAATCGGAGTTCGACTGTGAGCAATTTGCAGGGATTGTCCATGAACAACCGCCATTCATCGAATTCTTGGAGGTGGGATGATGGTCGGACTGGTCCATCACATCGAGCTGAACGTATCAGACTTAGAGAAATCCACAGAATTCTGGGGTTGGTTCTTGGGGGAACTCGGCTATGAACCCTATCAGGAATGGGCAAAGGGTAAGAGCTATCGCCTCGGTGAAACGTACATCGTATTCGTCCAGACGGAAGAACGGTTCCTGGACGCCCCGTACCATCGGTCACGCGCAGGTCTGAATCACTTGGCCTTCCACGGAAGATCCAGAGGAAGCATGTGGATGATGTGACAGCAAAGCTTGAAGAGAAAGGGGTACCCGTCCTGTACCGCGATCGGCATCCATATGCAGGAGGAGAAGGATACTACGCTGTATTCTTCGAGGACCCTGATCGGATCAAGGTGGAGCTTGTGGCTCCTGGTAAAGGAGAGGAAACGATGAATCAACAGTTTAAAGAGTACCTGACACAGATGATTTCCAAGCAGCTTGAATCAGCCGATATCGTCGGTGCGAGTGTGGCCATCGTGGAAGGGAGCAAGGTAGTGTACGCTGAAGGTTTCGGGTTGGCAGACCGGGGCAGGGATCTTCCAATGGATGCCGATACGCTCATGAGCATCCAAAGCATCTCAAAGAACTTCATGGCGACCTCCATCATGCAACTTGTGGAAGCTGGTTCCATCGAGCTGGATGATCCTGTAGTAAAGCATCTTCCGTATTTCAGGACAAAGGAGCATGCTGCGAGCAACCAAATCACCATCCGTCACATCCTCTCGCATACGGCTGGTTTCCCGGAAGTGGGCATCGCCAATATGGTCGCACCGAATGTGAGGGAGATCTTCTCGGATACCCCGACGGAATTTCAGGAAGCGTTGGATTATTACGGACTGACAGAAAAAGAGCTTTCTGCGATTGAGACCCGTGAAGACATCACAAGGTGGTTTGAAAAGGTCGACCTCATTGGCTCTCCCGGCTCACAGTGGGCTTACTGCACGGACGCCTATGTCATCCTGGCTGATCTCTTTGAGAAGGTGACGGGGATGGAATGGGAATCTCACTTGGAAGCCCATGTTTTCCAACCACTCAATATGGAAAGAACAACGAGTCGCAGAGCGGAGGAAGCCGGAAACAGCGCCCGTTACTATATGGGGGAGGTGCGAACTGAAACGCCATTTCCGAAAAATGATCTGGCAGCACCGATTGGTTATCTGTATTCAACTGCCAGTGAGCTGGGGCGCTACCTGGCCGCTCATCTCAACGGTGGAACAACGTTGTTAAACAAAAAATCTGTCAACATAATGCAAAAGGCCCATCATCTTGTGAGCGAAGAGTGGCGCTTCGGAAGTGAAATCAGAAGCTATGGTCTGGCCTGGTTTCTCGATGAATACAAAGGGGAACGAATCGTCGAACACGGAGGAGGGCAGATGGGGGTGCGCTCCCTCATGACGATGGTGCCTGATCTCCAACTCGGCATCGTTATTCTGATGAACACGGAGGGGACGGTTCACTACGATCTCTGCGAAGGCATTATGGATTTATATATGAATGAATAAGAAAGTGCGGCGGGAACCAGGTTCTCGCTGTTTTTTTGTTCGTGGACTCTTCCTTGATAAAACCAGTCCAAACATCTTATTGACTCCAAAACTGTAAGCGCTTACTATAAAATGACAACGTTGTTATATGCAGACTGTAAAACATTCAAAGGAGTGGATGGAGTGAAAAAGGTTGGAAAAGGGATCTTGTTGTTCTTGGTTTCCGTTTTGGTGATGGGGGTGGCACTACCCATATCGGCGGTGGCAGATGATGTACCGGAGTGGCAGTCGATCACATTCGGTCAATCGACCGATCTGAACTTCTCTGCGAATGTACTGCCGGATAAAGTCGGCCTTAATACAGCAGAGCCTGAACATCCGGGTACGATCGACGGGAAAATCTATTTGGAGAGCAGGGGAGGGAAACTGGCTCCAGGGCATGATGGGTTGACCTTCTATTACACCACCTTGGATCCGAATACGGATAATTTTGTTTTGGAGGCCGACTTGACTTTCCATCAGCTTGGCCCGGAGACAGGGGCAAAGCAGAGCGGCCAAGAAGGAGCCGGCATCATGGTGAGGGATGTGAATGGAGCGGCAAGGCAGGACCCGATGATGGAAGGGTTCGAAGAAGTGACCGCTGCATCCAATATGTTTGCCGTCGGTTTGATGAGGGACGGGATGAGCGCCCTCTCACGGACGGGTGTAGAAGAACCGTGGGGAAGCACAGGGAGCAAGTGGGTGAACAAAGTCCTTCCGGGAGCGCCGGCAGTACCAATGAATACACCGGTCCGCGTGAAGCTTGAGCGGACGGATACAAGCTTTGTCATGTCTGCAACCTTCACCCATCTGTCGGGATCTCCTACGTTCAAACAGGAGCTAAAAGGCGCAGATCTTGTTCAGGTGATGGACCCCGACCATATGCAAGTGGGATTCTATGCTTCACGGAATGCCTCCATGACCGTAGAGAATGCAAGCTTATCGGTGAGTGAGGCGAACACGGTGCCTACACCGGAGGAGCCTGTCCTTCAGCCGGAGCCATCCCTGACGATCCTTTCTCCGAAAGAGTCGGGCTCAAAGAAGTATTCGTTGAAAGCTACGTCGAACACACAAGGGAACATCTCCGTTTGGCAGGATGGCAAGCAGATTGTGAAGAATAAAAAGGTGAAAGCTCAACAAGTATTCGATGAAAAAGCAAAGCTGAAAAATGAAAAGACATCGTTCCGTGTCGAATGGAAGACAAATGAAGGAGTGGTCCTGACCGAGGAATGGACTGTCACGATGAAGATGTTCAAGGGTGGAAAAGGCCTATTCGTTTCACCGGAAGGGAAAGCGACTGCTTCCGGTAAAAAGAACGATCCCCTGGACCTTGATACGGCCATCAAATACGTTAAGCCGGGAGATACGATCTACCTCCTGGAAGGTGTATACACAGAGCCCGTGACCATTGGCCGGACATACAGCGGGGAAAAGAAAAAAATGAAAATCCTGGCTCCGTATAAGGGTGCCAATGTTCTATTCGACGGGAGGAATGAGAAAGGGAATCTTCTCAATTTGAATGCCGACTACTGGGTGATCACGGGCTTCGAGCTGACGAAGTCCACAGGAAACGGAATGAGGTTGAACGGAAGCCATAACAAGATCGATCATATGACGTTCAGCTACAATCAGAATACCGGATTCCAGATCTCGGGAAGTGGATCGGATCCTGAACTGTGGCCGAAACACAATCTTATCTCGAACAGTGAATCACATGATAATCGTGATTCATCTGATATCAATGCCGACGGTTTTGCGGCCAAGCTCGGTGTGGGGGAAGGGAATGTATTCAAGAATAATATTTCCCACCATAATATAGACGACGGCTGGGATCTCTACAACCGTACCAACGAAGGTGCCAACAAGCCGGTTACCCTTGACGGGAACATTTCATATTCCAATGGGAAGCTCAGTAGTGGCTACAATGAAGAGGGTACCTCGGGCAGTGGATTCAAGGTAGGCGGGGAAGGCCTCCCGGTCGCTCATATTGTTAAGAACAACCTGGCATTCGATAATAACATGGATGGCTTTACGGATAACTTCAATCCGGGTAAAATGATTGTTCACAAAAATATCGCCATCGATAATAAGCGCTACAACTTCATCTTCCGGATCAACCCGTATTTCAAACCCGAAGAGCAGGGGATCTTCACAAAAAATATCTCCATCAAAACCGATCCCGACCGCATGAAGGCGGACTTTGTGTCAGGTGTAGTGGATGATAGCAACTACTTCTTTGACGGAGAAAGAACGGTAAACAGCAAAGGGAAAGAAAAGGACCCGAAGCCTTATCTGAAGAAAATGCGCCCATAAAAATAGACGTCCATGCCTGGCATGGACGTCCTTTTTACTTTATTCTTCAGCGCCGGAAAGGACCATGACGTCCTCACCTTCCGATACCGCCTTCTCGATATGCTGTTCGCCCCACGAGCAGAGCATTTGTAGGGCAGGAGCAAGGGATGTCCCGTAGTCGGTAAGCTTGTACTCGACCTTCGGTGGAACCTGATTGTATACGATCCGCTCGAGGACCCCGTCGGATTCGAGCTCGCGAAGCTGCTGGGTGAGCATTTTCTGGGTGATGTTCGGCATCCTCTTTTTCAGTTCGCTCGTCCGGAGGGTGCCGTGATCGATGAGATGGCAGAGGATGACGACCTTCCATTTGCCTCCGATGACTTCTAGAGCCGCTTCGACCGGTATATTGAATGTCTTCATTTCCCGTCACTCCTTTATGGGATCTTTTTGACATGTACATGCCTGTATGATGTGTAGAATAATATCATTCTATACCCGATCGGCACACGAAGCAAGTAACGGCGCATGGGTACCTACAGGTGTCTACCGTACTTTAAAGTGCGTACTTCCGTTTTAGGTTGCATACTCCTTAGAACTAACGATTACCGGCACATCACCGGTGAATCAAAATTGCTAAGGAGGAATCAATCATTATGAATTCTCATTCTACTTCTATAGATCAAAACGCCTCCAAGTCCAAAGGAGGCACTCCGGCGCTACTCGCCCTTGCTATCAGTGCGTTTGGGATCGGGACAACAGAATTCGTCCCTGTCGGATTGCTGTCATCGATTGCAGATGACCTGTCGATCTCCATCACCCTTGCAGGTCTGCTGATTTCCGGATATGCCTTGGGAGTCGCCATCGGAGCGCCCGTCCTGACGGCCCTTACCAGTCAGGATGAGCAGGAAGAGCCTGCTCATGTCCCTGATGCTTCTCTTCATTGTAGGGAATTCAGTCGCTGCCATGTCCACAAGCTTTGGACTTCTGCTCGTGGCCCGGTTCATCACAGCCTTCTCTCACGGGATTTTCTTCTCGATCGGATCCACGATCGCAGCAGACCTTGTCCCGGCCCATAAGCGTGCCAGTGCCATCGCCTTCATGTTCACGGGTCTCACTGTCGCCACGGTCACCGGAGTACCACTTGGAACCTTCATCGGACAGGCCTTCGGTTGGAGAGCGACGTTCTGGGGAGTTGCCGCACTTGGTGTCATCGGAATCGTAGCAAGCTCCATCCTTGTGCCGAAAAACCTCAAGGAAGCACCACCTGCCAAGTTCAGCGATCAATTGAAGATCCTGACCAATGGCAAGCTCATGCTGGCCTTTGCCATCACGGCCCTTGGCTACGGTGGAACATTCGTTGCGTTCACCTATCTGACTCCGTTACTAGAAGATGTGACAGGATTCAGCGCTAAATGGGTCAGCATCATCCTTCTTGTCTACGGAATCGCTGTCGCCATTGGGAACGTCGTCGGCGGGAAAGCATCGGATAAAAATCCGCTCAAGGCTTTATTCTGGATGTTTGCCCTTCAGGCCATCATCCTTCTCGCCCTGACATTTGCCGCACCATTCAAAGTAGCCGGTTTGATTGCGATCTTCCTCATGGGGCTGTTCGCCTTCATGAACGTACCGGGCCTTCAGGTTCTCGTGGTCAACCTGGCAGAGAAATATGTGCCGACTGCCGTCAACGTGGCATCTGCACTCAATATCGCCGCATTCAACGTAGGGATTGCCATCGGCTCCTTCGTCGGCGGCCTTATCGTCGACAGCATCGGCCTCATCCACACGCCGTGGATCGGTGCCGTCATGGTAGCAGGCGCCGTCGCTCTCACCGCATGGCTCCGAAAAATTGAAAAGTGACAAATGGGGACGGTTCCGATGCATCATTATGGTGCATTAGGACCGTCCCTTTCCCTTTTATAACGTATGGTATATAATGGATAAAACGCAAACCTGGAGGGACCGTCGAATGAATAGTTGGCTTTGGTTGATCATTGCTGCTGGTGGACTTGTCGTGGTATTGATGGTCGTCGTTTCATTGGTGATTGGCAAATTCTCTCCCAGTGAACAAAAAGGCGTGGACGATGAAGAGAGCTTGAGGCTTCCGTCCACAGGTGATTCGCATCATCCATGGGATGGTGTTTTTTTGTGTGGAAAGCAGAGGAGAATCTGGAGGAAAGGCGAACTGATTAAAGGAGATACGTTCTCTAGAGGAGGGAATCGGAATTGATTGATCGTCACGAAGTCTTATTCACCCAACTGAGCACCTATCGAGGGGAAGTCCTGCATGCGGCCGCCTCTGTCACTCCTGAAGAAGCAGAAGTGATCCCACCGCCTTTTCGTAACAATATCCGCTGGAACCTCGGTCATATCTATCTTGATCAGTATCAGTGGATCGAGGCGCTAACGAAGGAAAAGCAAAAGGTGCCTGAAACGTATCCTGCCTGGTTCGGATACGGAACCTCTCCACGGAATTTCACGCAAGAGACGCCAACACTCGAAGCGTTGGTCACCCTGTTGAAAGAGCAGCCAGGGATGATCAGGGAACGCTGGGGTCACCGGATGGAAGAGGAGTTTCCTGAAACGGAAATGGGGATGCGGACGGTGGAGCAGGTTCTCATCCGCACGGTTTTCCATGAAGGGATGCATCTTCAGACAATTCTGGATATCAAAAAGGCTTTATTACAGTGAAACGGCTTTGGTGCTTTTTTAGCACGAAGCCGTTTTTTTGATTTTTTGTGGGATGGGAGATTGTTCTCTATTCAAACTATCTAAGGTCATGGGTTCACGCCGGTTCGGAAATTCCGCTTGAGTCCCCCGCCTTATGGCTGAAAGAAGTTCATTCCATCGGTTGATGGCCATTTCCTCTCCAGCATCTATGATAAGAAAAAAGGAGGGGATGTTCATGAAAATCCATCAGCTGGAGCTTTTCATCGGCAACCACGAAGAAACGGTTGCTTTTTATCGAGATATAGTAGGCTTCACGTGCACGGCGAATGGTGACAGCTCAACGGATATGGAGGTCGGTGGCGGGACTCTGACCTTCCATAAGAAAACGGGAGTGGACTGCTACTACCATTTTGCTTTCAATATTCCCGTCAATCTGTTTGAATCAGCAAAAGCGTTTATGGCCGAGCGGGTGACGCTTGCAAAGGAGGATGATGAGGACGAGGTGTTTTTCAAAGAATCCAAGGCCCGATCCTTCTACTTTCTGGACCCCGCTGGAAATATAGTCGAATTCATTGCGAGAGAGGGTGTGAACCCCGATTCTGAAGCGGGATCATTCAGTCCGTCAGAGGTTTTGGGGATCAGTGAGATCGGGATTTCGTCGGAAGAAGTGTATCGTTGTTCACAAGAAGTGGTGGCAAAAGGGATCCCGGCGCGAAATGACAGGCCATTATCAAACGGGGAAACCCTGAACTTCATGGGGGAGGCAGAGGACGGTGCCTTCATCATCATCGCGAGGACCGGGAGACGGTGGATTTTCTCCGACAAACCAGGATTGCCCGCTCCGACGATCGTCAAGACAGACAGGGGCACCATGACCTTTCATCTCGGTGGTTGAAGACAAACCTATCGATGTGTATAATTATACAAAACGGAGAATGAATGTGCACTTTACATGAAAGTAGACACAACTCAATGGATACATATTTTAAATTTGTACTTGTCGGATTTTCCATTGCTCTGCCGGTGGGGGCCGTTACCGTGGAAATGACCAAGCAGGGTCTGAAAAACGGCTTCCTCCACGGATGGGCAGTGGGCATCGGCGGCATGACAATCGACTTCGTTCTTGTCCTTGCCATGTATCTGGGACTCGCCCAGGTCCTGTCCCTGCCGTATGTACAGCTGCCCCTATGGGTGGTAGGAGCCATCTTCCTTTTTGGCCTTGCCTATGATTCAATCAAGAATGCAGACCATGGGATCACGATGGCAGGGGATCGACCACAAACCTCTCTATGGAAAACCTACCGTAACGGAGTAATCGTGGCTGTATCTCCTGGGAATCTCGTTTTTTGGGTCTCGGTGTTTGGTACGGTCCTGGCCGATTCCTATTCAGGCTCGAAAATCGGCTTTGTCCTTGCAGCAGCGGGAGTTCTTACAGGAATCCTGATTCATGACCTTGGGCTACTCTCGATTGTGGCCGCCACCCGCAGGGCCATGAATCGAGCGATGATCAAATGGACGTCGATTGCAGCCGGAATCCTGTTATTCGGCTTCGGATGTTATTTTTTGTACGAATTCGTACACGACATCAAAACCTATCTGTAAATGAAAAACCGGCCGTTAATGGCCGGTTTTTCTTATGAATGGTTCAAAATCGAGCGGGAGTGCCCCGACCTGAAGCTCCGGAAAGCAAGAAACAGGGCAGATGCACCTAACATGAGAAGCACGATACTGAAATAACTGCTTCCTTCTGTAACGCCGCTGATTAAGTAGAGGCCGCCGATGATGGAGGCAAGCCCTACAATCCCGTTACCAATCATATGGGCACGGGCCTTCAAGAAGCGGTCGATGACCCATATTGCAATGATGGCTGCGCAAATCGTTGTGACGATCGGGAAAAACGGTCGGAATTTCGCTGCATAGATGAAGAAATCCATCTGATTGATATCCCCTGATTTTGTCACTTCACCTGCACTCGCCGAAACCTTTGCAGAATTCTTCCACTCAAACTGATCCTCAAGAAGCGCGCTTCCTTCATACATGGAAAAGTAAAACGCGAATGGAAGAATCGTAAGGGAGATCAGGAATATCAAGGTCTTCACATTCCTTTTATTCAATTCAATCACACCTTTTTCAATGCTTCATCAGAAATGAGGTGAGCTGTCGCTCCGGGGGCTCTTGCCTGCCCGAAGAATCCAATGACTCACATCGGAGTAAGGGGAAGAAATAAACTGAGACCATTCAACTCTGACTTCGTTAAGACACTCAATGTCCCCAAGGTCAACGCTTGTCCCTTCAACGCAAAGAAGGTCCCCATGACATTCACTGTCCAGATGATGCATCCTGATTTGCCCATATTATACCATCTCCACCCAGCTGGGATGAAGTTACATTTTGTTGACATCTCCATAAATGGAAAAAGACACAACAAAAGCCGATTTCCATCGAAACCGGCTTTCATTCTTCTTTATGTTCAGTGAGGTCGAAAATTTTTCTCGATTCAAAAAGGTCGATAACCTGATTCAACCAATTATAGTACTCGATGGCGTAGGTGATCCTCTCGAGGTGATCCTTTGCCCTCTGAGCGGTTTCTTCATCATCTGTCTCAGCTATGGCTGTTTCGAGGTCCCGCATGGATTTGACGGAAGCGTCAAGATTCATCTGGGTTCCCTTCCTCCATTGGGTGGTGAAGCGATCGATGAAGTTTTGATACCAGTCATTCTTCACCTGGTACAAGTCCTTCCTCTCTCCCTTTCGCCATACTTTTTCAACCATATTCAATTCCAACAACGTCCTGACACCAGTGGACATGCTGGTTTTACTCATTTCCAGCTCTTCCTTCAGCTCATCCAGGGTCATTGGTCTATTTTCAAAATAGAGGGTCCCGTAAATGCGTCCAATGGAAGGGGAAACCCCGTATAAATGCATGTTTCTCGCCACAGATTCAATGACTCTCTCCCGTGCCTGGGCGACTAAACCGTCATTATGCATAATACACCACCATTCTAATCACAATAAAAAGGGATGGAGTGCACCCCTTACTATTCATCTTGATTTATTTTAAGGTTTGATTTCTTCAAAGTAAAGGGAACATAAAGAGAGGATATGGGAGGATATCCAAAGAAATCTAAGAATAAGATGATTTCGAACGTACAGTTTTAACTGTACGAACTATATCGGATGAATATGAAGGTTTATCCCATTTGTTACCTCCTACAAAAGTCCTTTATACTTTTAAGGTATGTTAGAAAAATCGCACAGATTCGACAAAATAAGACGTTTTCAAACAAAGTTAGAGGTGGATTTATGGCTGAGAAGAAAATTAGCGTTCAAAACGTTACAAAAGTCTTTGGTAAATCGCCCCAACAGGGAGTCAAGCTCCTGAACGAGGGTAAGACCAAACGTGAAATACTTGAAAAAACCGGCATGACTGTCGGAGTCAACAAAGCAAGCTTCGATGTATATGCAGGTGAAATTTTTGTTATCATGGGGCTTTCAGGAAGTGGAAAATCGACATTGGTAAGGATGCTCAATCGCCTGATTGACCCGACCGATGGAGAAGTCCTCATTGATGGCAAGAACATCGTTAAGCTCAAACCCAACGAGCTTAGGGAAGTAAGAAGGAAGAAACTGAGCATGGTATTCCAACGCTTCGCACTATTCCCTCACCGAACTGTTCTCGATAATACTGAATATGGACTTGAAGTCCAAAGTATAGAAAAATCCAAACGTAAGCAAAAGGCAATCGAATCCCTTGAGCTTGTAGGTCTCAAAGGATACGAAAACAGCTACCCAAGTGAACTCAGCGGTGGTATGCAGCAGCGTGTCGGTCTGGCACGTGCCCTTGCAAACGACCCTGATATCCTTCTTATGGATGAAGCATTCAGCGCATTGGATCCGTTGATCCGTAAAGACATGCAGAATGAACTTCTCGAGCTTCAGGAGAAAATGGAGAAGACCATCGTCTTCATCACCCATGACCTTGATGAAGCCCTTCGCATCGGTGATCGCATCGCCCTTATGAAGGACGGGAATATCGTACAGGTGGGTACACCGGAAGAAATCATGACCAATCCTGCCAACGATTACGTAGAGCGTTTCGTTGAGGACGTCGATTTGTCCAAAGTGCTCACTGCTGAGCATGTCATGAAGCGCCCTGAAATGGTGCGGATCGACCGTGGTCCTCGTGTAGCCGTTAAAGTCATGAAGGACGAGGGGATCTCCCACTTGTTCGTCGTGGACAGCAAACAGAAGCTGCTTGGTGCCGTCACCATTGAAGCTGCTTCGGCAGCGGTGAAGAACCAGCAAACGCTTCAGGATATCCTCATTACGGATATCGAGTCGCTCAAACCTGAGACATTACTTGTCGATATGTTCGAACAAGTCGCAACGGCAAGCCTTCCACTTCCAGTCGTGACGGAAGAAGGCAGATTGCGTGGAGTCATCGTAAGGGGTGCTGTATTGGGCGCACTTGCAGGGCTCGAATCAGATATGAACATTCCGACAGAAACAAACGAACACTCAGATACACATGTAGATGCTGAGGGAATTGAGGTGAATAACAAATGACATTCCTACCAAAACTTCCGTTAGCAAGCTGGGTGGATAGCTTCGTCAACTGGATCAAAGACATCTTCGGACCGTTCTTTGACTTCCTGACTGATGCGATCGGATCTGTTGTTGATTTCTTCGTCATGGTTCTTGAATCCATTCCTACGCTTCTGTTGATTTTGATATTTGTTGCCCTCGCCTGGTGGGTGAGCCGCTGGACCATTGCCTTATTTACGGCAGTCGGCCTATTGCTCATTGACAATCTTGGTTACTGGGATGGAACGATCGATACGCTCGCCCTCGTCTTAGCATCCGTTATCATATCTATCATAATAGGTATACCAATCGGGATCTGGATCTCACAAAGTGACCGTGCAATGAAAATCATCACGCCGATCCTTGACTTTATGCAAACGATGCCTGCCTTTGTCTACCTGATTCCTGCGATCATCTTCTTCGGGATCGGAGTTGTACCGGGTATCATTGCATCCGTCATCTTCTCTATGCCTCCGACGATCCGTCTGACAAACCTCGGGATTCGTCAGGTACCGGAAGATCTTGTGGAAGCATCGAACGCCTTCGGTTCGACACCTGGTCAGAAGCTGTTCAAAGTACAGCTGCCGCTGGCTACAAGCACCATCATGGCCGGTATCAACCAAAGCATCATGCTCGCCCTTTCCATGGTCGTAATCGCTTCACTTGTCGGGGCACCTGGACTAGGCGCAGATGTATATCGTGCTGTTACCCAATTGAAAGTCGGTGTTGGTTTTGAAGCTGGTCTGGCTATCGTCATCTTGGCGATCGTGCTCGATCGGATTTCTCAAAATATAGGTTCATCTAAAAACTAAAAGGGGGAAACACAATGAAAAAACTACGTATTGCTGGTTTGGCTTCCATCCTCGCTCTATCTGTAGGATTGGCCGCTTGTGGAAATGATTCAAAAGAAGGCAAGACCATCGGTGATGAAGTGGATTACAAAATCACTGGAATCGAGCCTGGAGCCGGTATCATGACGGCAACGAACAAAGCCCTGGAAGAGTACGATAATCTTAAAGACTACAAATTGGTTGAGTCTTCTTCAGCTGCAATGGCTGCAGAGCTTGATAAAGCCATCAAAAATGAAGATCCGATCATCGTGACCGGTTGGACACCACACTGGATGTTCGCCAAGTATGACCTGAAATATTTGGAAGACCCTAAAGGTGTGTACGGTGACGCTGAAAAGATCGAAACCTTCGCACGTAAAGGTTTGAAAGAAGATCAACCGAGCGCCTACACAGTGCTTGATCAGTTCAGCTGGACAAACGATGACATCGGTGAAGTCATGGTCGATATCCAAGAAGGTACCGATCCTGCCGAAGCTGCTGATAAATGGGTAAAAGACAACAAAGATAAAGTCGATGAATGGACAAAAGGTGCTGACAAAGTAAGCGGCGAAGAAATCACCCTTTCTTATGTAGCATGGGATTCTGAAATCGCGAGCACGAATGTTGTGGCAAAAGCACTTGAAAGCATCGGGTACAAAGTGAAGCTTGTTCAGCTAGATGCAGGTCCAATGTTCACAGCTGTAGCTGAAGGTAATGCAGATGCAACGGTTTCCGGATGGTTGCCACTGACTCATAAAGATTACCTTGATAAATATGGTGACAAGATGGACCGTCTTGGACCAAACCTTGAAGGTGCAAAAACAGGTCTTGTCGTTCCTTCTTATGTAGAAGCCGACTCAATCGAAGATCTTAAATAATGAACGAAATGAAAGAGGATGCCTCCTAATAACAGGGGCATCCTCTTTTTTAATCCTTACAATTCCAATGTCATGAACCGGCTGTTCGGATCATCGGTATATAACCCGAATGGTGGGCAGTAATGGAAGCCTGCGCGCTCATACAGGAGCTGCGCAGGACGGAAGGCATCCATGGATCCTGTCTCAAGGCTGAGCCGGCTATACCCCCGATTTTTTGCTTCCTGCACGATGTGGGTAAGAAGGGCGCCGGCCACACCTTTCCGAAGGTGTCTGGGGTCGGTCTTCATGGATTTGATCTCACCATGGGTAGGATCCAGTTCTTTCAACGCTCCGCACCCGGCCAGGGATCCATCGATCCAGGCACTCCAGACGGTAACATCCTCTCCCTTGAGCTTATCGATCCCCAAAGCATGGACGCTTTCCGGAGGGGATGTTTCGTTCATGCTTGCAAGATGATTGGCAATCAATTGCTGAATGGCCGCTCCCGATACATCATCAACTATGATCTTCATGTCATTTCTCCCCATCTTTTTGGCTTTATCCTAACCGTCCACGAAAAAAATGTATTCTTTGTTCATCAATTGTTTCATGTGAAACGTTTTACTCTGGAGCTATCATAGATATGATTCGCTCTCCACATTTTATATAAAATAAGAAGAAGTTTCCATAGAAGGAATATAAATTGGATATTATACCATTTATAATCCAAAAGTATCACTTTTATTTTCGTTATTAGGCTTAAATACCTATAAATATATATATGATTCTATTTAAACCCCCTGTGGATGTCCGATAGATATAGGGTAGAATCCACGGAGGTGTAAATTTGTTTATTATAAAAAAAGAAAATGTATCCCCTATGTTAATGGAAACGGCCAAGCGCCTTCATATACCCGTTATTGATGAAGAGTGTGAAGGGCCATTGGTACTGGACGAGCATTCAAGAGTTCTGACGAATTCCGAGGCATGCCTTCAGCGTCTGAATGAATGGGCGCCTCATCATCCTTTCACCCGGATTTCCCAGATGGTCAAACAGAAGGCAACGTTCAGAGCGATGCTATCCGATCTATTCCCGGACTACTATTTCCAACTAGTATCCCTGCAAGAACTACGCTCCATGCCGAAAGAAATCCTGCCATTTCCCCTCGTCATCAAGCCGAATAAAGGCTACTCAAGTGTCGGGGTGAAGCTGGTTCAAGATCGTTCCGAGTGGGATCGGTCCGTTGCTGAACTATATAGCGAGCTGACCCTGTCAAAGGGAGTCTATAGCGAGTCGGTCGTCGACCAGGACGAGATCATCATCGAGAAGTGGATTGACGGGGAAGAGTATGCAGTCGACTGCTACTTCGATCATGAAGGCAAACCGGTGATCCTGAATATCCTGAAGAGGATGTTTGCCTCCTCAACCGATACATCCGATCGTATGTACTATACGTCCACGTCCATCGTGGCAGAAGTATTCCATGAAGTGGAGGAATTCCTTCATAAACTTAGCGGGATGCTTGATGTCAGTAACTATCCCTTCCACTTGGAGTTGCGCCGTAGTGAAGCCGGTATGATGGCAATCGAGTTGAATCCACTTCGCTTTGCAGGAGCTGGTACGACCGACATCAGTACCCATGCATACGGGATTAATGGTGCAGAGGCGTATATGCTCAATGAGCATCCGGATTGGTCAGAAATCTTAAAGCGCACCGACGATCGCGTTTATGGGTTCTGTTGCATTGAGCTTCCTGTAGACATATTGAAGCAGGACCTGCAAAGCTTTGATCATGAAGCATTGAAAGAACGATTCTCGGATATCCTCGAGTACCGGAATGTCGAGTCGTCTGATGACCAGATGCTGTCAGTAGTCTTTTTCAGAACGTCATCCATGGAAGAGGTCCATGACCTTCTGCACATAGAGTTGCCCCCATATATCACCGAGAAGAAAGTGGGGGTACCATTATGAAATCATTCAATCTGAATCCAAACAAATCACTGCAAGGTCAGATGTTCCTGAACTTCATGATCCCATTTGCGATCATCGGACTGGCGCTGTTCATTTTCGTCAAATCCATCACCGGATACATTATCGATGAGCATGTACTTCCAGAATTCGATCAGATCCTCGAAATGAATGGTGACAATTTATCTACGTTCACCGATGAAAACGTCGTGAATCAAGTAATAGCAGGCGAGGGCGGTGAATCTCAGCTCACGACATTCCTTGATGAGTACGCCAAGGGGAAGGAAGGCCTCGAGTACGTGTACGTGTTGACCCGGCAGAACGGGAAAGACTATATCGTCGGATTGAATGGGTCATCCGATGCCATGGTGGAATCTCCGTTCACGGATGATCAGGCGAGTGCGTTTGAAGAGAAGAAGTCCGTCCTGACATCCATTTATACGGATAAATGGGGAAGTCATAAATCCTACTTCGTTCCGTTGGATGGATCTGATGCCATCATCGGCGTCGATATGAGCACGAAGTTCATTGACGACCTCGTCAATACGATCAATCTTTTCCTTATCGGATTCGTGGTCATTGCCATCCTCATCGGCGGTGTCATTGCATACCTATTCGGACGTAACATGAATAAACACATTCAGAAGCTCGTCCATTCCATGGATAGAATGGCCAGCGGAGATCTGACCGAAGAAATTACCACGACGAGAAAAGATGAGATCGGGACCCTTTCCGATAAGTTCGAGCATATGCGCGGAAATCTTATCCGGATGATCGAAAATGTGAAGACGAATGCTGACACAATCGATGCGACAAGCCTTGATCTCGTGACCGGATTCAGCGAGATGACCGAGGCTTCGGAACAAATCGCCACGGGAACGATGGAGGAAGCACGGGCAAGCGAGAGCCGCTCACAGCATATCGAGCGGATCTCAACCGGTACCACCTCTATGTCCGATGAAGTGAAGACTCTGACAGAACAGACGGGACGCATCGACCAGTTCACACAGAGCACGAGCCAACGGGCCAAAGAAGGGTCCGATCAGATTGTGAGGATCACCGATCAAATCACCCGGATTCAGAAGAACAGCCAGGTCAGCCATGAACGATTGATGACACTGGAAAATAAAATCGTCGCCATCAACCGGGATATTGACCTGATCAAGGACATTTCTGATCAAACCAATCTCCTCTCCCTGAATGCTTCCATCGAAGCAGCCAGGGCAGGAGAAGCTGGAAAAGGGTTTGCCGTCGTGGCAGAAGAGGTTCAGAATCTGGCACGTCTGACGGATTCCAATGTGAAAACGATCAATCAGGCCATCCAGGAAATCAACCAGCAGACTGCTGAAATGATGGATGCCAACAAAGAAGTCAATTCCGATATTGAAGATGGAGTAAACCTTGTGGCCACAAGCGGAGAGCTGTTTGAAACCATCTTCCACGGTGTCCAAGGCCTATCCGATGAAGTGAAGAAAATGGTTTCGAGCATGGATACGGTGCAATCAAACACAAAAGATTCCATTGAATCCATCCATGAAATCGCGGCAATTTCAGAGGAAGGGGTGGCGACGCTTCAGGAAATCGCCTCATCTTCCGAACAACAGAATACCACGGTCCGAACCCTTCAAACGAAAAACAGTGAGCTGAAAGCCATGGCCGACTCATTGAAGGAAGAAGTCCAAAGGTTCAAACTGTAGGAGAATCATAAAAAAGAAAACCCAAGAATGGAGGGAACCCATTCTTGGGTTTTTCGTTTGGCGTCAGCGGTCATTCAGTGCAGAGAAGTAGGATCCAATTCTCTCGAATGTGTCGGAGGTCCTTTTCATCAGCCACTCCTTCATCTCTTCGCGGTCCTTCATGGGGGTCTGGTCAAGGATGGAAGAAAGGAAGGCCTTCTTCACGGCATCTATTGCCGGCTGGATGTCATCTCCATGCCGGATTCCTTCAAAGAAGGTTACATACGTCTGTACAAGCTCATCCTTCAGGATCCGATCCGATTTCCCCAAGCGGTTGGTGATGCGCACCTCTTTTTCCTGTTCAGGCGTCAGACGTACATCAGGTACAGCGATTGATGCCCGCGCCTGGAAGAAGCGCTCTTCCAAGGAACTATGATGGTCGACGACAGTACGGTTATGCTTTGCGAATCCGTCGATGAGGTCATTGAATCCTGCCTGACTGTCACCGGTCAGGAACTTCCCGCTGAATTGATTCAGTGCTGAAAGGGAAGCGGCATATTCCAGATGTGCTTCGAATGAATCCAACTCCCTTGTAATTCCCCCGGCAACATCGATTCCGCCTGCGTGGAGGCTGTCCAACCCATCTGTGATCTGTTTTAGGTGCTCTTCCATGGAGGCGACTTCTTCTCGTGACTTCCCATCAAAAACCCCCTGTTCATCAAGGTATTGACTGAAGATCAACCATTGATCCTTGGGCTTGTAAGAGAAGGGATCATGGGGATCAATGGCGGTCTTGGTATAAAGGTCCTCCATTCTGATCTTCTCCGCATCGGCGAACGTTCTCCACTCATTGGAAAGGGTGACCATATACGCCTTGTCCTCCTTTGGAATCGTTACAGGCTCCTTCGGAAAAGCAGGTGCTTGTTCGTTCTGGTTCAGATCCTTGGGGGCGCCCATCAACGCTCCGGTATACGAAAGATCGATCTTCATATTCCTCCACCTCATTCACGTATTTTTATTCCTGTTATGGTCATTATCGGAATCGTTTAGGATGGATTGAAGACCGGATGTGAAAATTGTTTTGGTTAGGGACGGATTATGTTAATCAAACGTTTGAATGAATGTTTCTAGTATTTTTAATGTGAAGGAAGTCATGCAAAATCGCTATTAATCCTTAAACTTACAAAAGAAATCAAACTTGATTAAAACTCAGAGTTCAGATTTTTATAAATAAAAGGTTGATTTTTCCTGGAAACCATATTAGTATAAATTTTATTAATCCGATGAATTTAATATGAATTAGCGGAGCTGATCGGACAAACCGAAGGCCCTATTACCCTTTCAAGGGGGTAGTAGGGTCTTTTTTTGCAGCGTCAAGCTTTTATCATGTAAAGCGTCAAAGAAGGGGAGAGGAATATGGGATTTCAATTTGATCATTTGGTCCATTTTGTTAAAAGTCCTGAAGAGACTCGGGAAGAAGTCATTCGAGCCGGAGTCCATGCAGTCGAAGGGGGAAGGCACGAAGACCATGGGACGTACAATGCCCTCGGATACTTTGGGTTAAGCTACATTGAATGGATCGGCGTATTCGATCAGGGACTGGCAGAGTCTGCCTCAGCTGTTCCTTACAGCCTGCGTGAAACGTTTCGGCATGACGAATACAAGGAAGGATTGTCACGGGTTGCATTGAGGTCGAAAGATTTGGAGAAGGATGCGGAACGTTTCAGAGAACTCGGTCTTGATGTACATGGGCCGAACCCGATGAGTAGAAAACGTCCCGATGGGAGCGTCGTCAGTTGGAAGTTGCTGCATGTAGGAGATCCGGAAGGGGGACCTGATCTTCCCTTTTTTATCCAATGGGATGAAGGGGATGAGGAGCGTAAGCGTGATCTTGAAGAGCGCGGTGTGATCTCTGCGCATCCTGGAGGGGAACTGACGCTTAAAGCTGTTGGGTTCGCCGTGAAAGATCTCGGGGCAGCCTCACGCTGGGCCGACATCCTGGACCTGGACATAACAGAGGAGTTCCAAGACAAATCCCTGCAGGCAAAGGGAAAAACCCTGAAGTTACAAGGGGGCAACCTGGTATTTTATACACCAACCGGGAAAGGTACGGTACAGAACATGCTTGATGAACGGGGAGAAAAACCGTTTCAGGTCGTGTTTGAAGGAAGTGAATCCCGAACACAAAGAATTCGCGAAGGCGATTATCGATTCAAGGTAAAGGAGGAAGCCAAATGAAAAAGTATAGCGTCATCGCCATCATGATCTCGATCTTTCTCCTATTGGCAGGATGCAGCGGTTCATCATCGAGTGCGGAGAAGAAGGACTCGAAGGTGATCAAGGTCGGGTATCAGAAAGGGAACACGATCAACATACTGAAAGAAAGCGGGTTCCTGGAGGAAGCCCTCAAGGAAGAAGGATACAAAGTGGAGTGGAAGCTCTTCACCCATGGCGGAACCCTTCTGGAAGGAATCTATTCCAACGCCATCGATTTTGGTCATGCGGCAGATGGATCGGGGATCTTTGCCCAGGCCTCAGGTAAACCCCTTGTCTATGTAGGGGCGGATGCACCCAATCCAGAAGGTGTCGGGCTCATGGTCCGGACTGACTCTGGAATCAATTCCATTGAAGAGCTGAAAGGCAAAAAGGTTGGAGTATTGAAAGGTGGAAATCATCACTATCTTGCCATTCTTGCCCTTGAATCCGTCGGACTGACGGCAGATGACGTTCAATGGGTATACCCGGAAGATGCGGCGCAAGGCCGTTCCCTGATTGAGACGAAACAGGTGGATGCCCTTGCTTCCTATGACCCATTCTTCGCCGGTATCGAAACCGAACTGGACGTGAAGACCCTCACGGAAAATAAGGAGTATGATTATCCGAATCGCACGTTCTACTACTCTACTCCCGAATTCGCCGAAGACCATCCGGAGCTCGTAGACACTATCATAAAAGCCATCGACAAATCCGATCAGTGGGCGAACGATAACAAAGACGAAGTAACGGATCTTCTTTCCAAAGCGCTCGGAATCGATGACAACATCATTTCCAAAGCGGTTGAACGCCGAACATACGGTGCCACGGGCATTACACAGGAAATCATCGGTGCCCAGCAGAGGCAAGCAGATAAATACTACGAAATCGGCTTGATTCCAAAAGAACTGGATGTATCAAAAGACATGCCGATCAAGTAAGGAAGGATGATAGGTTTGAAGAAGAATAATTGGTTCCATTCCGTCCAGCCGTGGATCATACCGATCCTCCTCCTGGCCCTGTGGGAGCTTGTGTCATCACTTGAAATCGTCTCCCCGTCCCTTTTCCCCACGCCTGTAGCGGTAGTCGTGAGCGGGTGGGAGCTTGCCGTATCCGGAGAACTGTCCACACATATACTCGCAAGCCTGTCGCGTGCGGCCATCGGAATGCTGATCGGCGGTGTGATCGGGTTCGTCCTTGGCATCCTGAATGGACTGTCGGATGTTTCCTTCCGCCTGACGGATACAACCATCCAAATGATCCGGAATATCCCCCATCTTGCCCTGTTGCCCCTGGTGATCGTATGGCTCGGGATCGATGAAAGCGCGAAGATCTTCCTGGTGATCCTTGGGGTGATGTTCCCTGTTTATATCAACACGTATCACGGCATCCGGACCGTGGATCCGAACTTTATCGAGATGGGCAGGATGTATAACCTGAAGGGGTGGCAGTTGTTCAAACATATCCTTTTCCCATGGGCTCTCCCATCCATCTTTGTCGGGCTCCGCTATGCCCTCGGTGTGATGTGGCTCACACTGATCGTGGCAGAAACCATACCGACAGAGCAGGGGATCGGCTATCTGGCAACGAACGCAAGGGAGTTCATGCAGACGGATATTATCATCCTAAGCATCGTCATCTACGCCCTTCTCGGAAAACTGGCCGACATCGTCGCTCAAGTCGGCGAGAAGAAGGCACTGAAGTGGAACGAAAGCTATGTGAAATCATAGAAAGGAGGAAGTCTTATGTCCAATCTGGAAACAAAACGCAACAGCCAGCCGGTCCGGATCGACCTGGCCGGTGCCGGTAAACGATTCGGTGATAATGAAGTGCTGAAAGAGATCGAGCTCACAGTGGAAAAAAATGAATTCGTCGCCATCATCGGAAAGAGCGGAAGCGGGAAGAGTACGCTGCTTCGACTGGTGGCCGGACTTGAATCATTGTCCGATGGTGAACTGCTTTTCAACGGGAAGCCTGCGGGTGAAGATGCGTCCAAGATCACGATGATGTATCAGGATTCCAGGCTGCTTCCATGGAAAACGGTCATCCAGAACGTCGGTCTAGGCCTGAAAGGGGACTGGAAGGCTAGGGCGGAAAGCGTACTTGAGGCCGTTGGACTCTTGTCCTACAAAGATCAATGGCCATCCAAGCTTTCCGGAGGACAGAAACAGCGTGTCGCCTTGGCCCGCGCCCTTATCCATGAACCGTCCCTCCTTCTATTGGATGAACCGCTCAGTGCCCTCGACGCCTTCACGAAGCTTGAGATGCAAAACCTTGTGGAGACAATCTGGCAGGGGGTCGGATTCACTGCGCTCCTGGTTACACATGATGTACGGGAAGCCATCCGCCTCGCCGATCGGATCGTTCTGGTCGAGGGCGGGCGAATCGCGTTGAATGTTCCGGTGAACGCTGCAAGACCAAGGCAAGTTTCATCACCGGAACTCGTCGCTTTGGAGGAAAGGGTGCTGTCTGCCATCATGAAAGAAGCACCACCCGTACAAGAAAAGAAGTTCAAGACAATCTGAAAAGAAGCCGCCGCTCCGCAAGTGGAGCGGCGGCTTTTATGTATCAGGGCAAAAAATCCGAAGAAAAATGTATGCCGAATCCGATAAAAGTAAAGGAAACCAACCTCAACCTGAGGTAGAATAGAAGAAGATTGATACAGAAGATGGAGGTAATGAGACATGCTAGGTGCAATTGAAGCTGGTGGTACGAAGTTTGTCTGTGCTATAGGCGATGAACAGGGAACCATCATCGACAGGGTCCAGATCCCGACAACCCTTCCGGAAGAAACGATTCCAAAGGTCATTGAGTTTTTCAGAAAACATCCCGTCAAGGCGATCGGCATCGGATCATTCGGGCCGATTGACGTGAATAGAGAAAGCGCTTCATACGGAAATGTCACATCCACGCCAAAGGTCGGATGGAAGGACTATCCGTTCGTTCAAGCGATCAAAGACGCCATTCCAGTTCCGGTCGGGTTTAATACGGATGTAAACGCCGCAGCTCTTGGGGAGGCAACATTTGGCGCAGCCAAAGGCCTCGACAGCTGCCTTTACATCACGGTCGGCACGGGCATTGGTGCCGGTGCCGTCGTCCAGGGGAAACTCCTCCAGGGACTGTCCCATCCTGAAATGGGCCATATCCTCATCCGCCGACACGAAGATGACCTATACGAAGGCAAATGCCCATATCATAAGGATTGTCTTGAAGGACTAGCAGCAGGCCCGGCCATCGAAGCAAGATGGGGTGTCAAAGGCGACCAGTTGGTGGATAAAGGGGAAGTATGGGAAATGGAAGGCTACTACATCGCCCAGGCCCTCATGCAGTATATCGTCATCATCTCACCGAAGAAGATCATCCTTGGTGGAGGAGTGATGAAGCAGAAACAAATCTTCCCGATCATCTACAAGCATCTGGAGAAGATGATTAATGGATATGTCGACCTTCCACCACTGGAAGACTATATCGTCTCACCAGGTCTTAGAGATAACGCCGGTATTACAGGGTCCCTCATGCTTGCACATGAAGCATATGAAGATGAAATTCACAGGGAAACAACACAGGTATAAGTGTAGATGAAAGCAGGTTGGTCTTTTGGGATCAGCCTGTTTTTTTATATCAATGACAGATATAGGATGCCTCCCGGTATGGAGGGGGTTGATTGAAAATCTTCAAGGGGAGGTGGCTATCAAGAGATTCCTCCCGATATCGAAGAAAGGGCAATGTGGAAGAGTCCGTTCCTCTGCGCTGCAGGCCCTTGCTTTCCACGGGGAGGAAGTCGAGCCTCCTCATTCTTGCGGGGTCTCGATCATTCCTCTATTCCCGTAGGAGTCAAGAGCCTTCCGCTCCGATCCACTCTGTGGGTTAGAGGCGTTTAATTGAAAATTTCTAAGGGGATGAGTCTATAATGGCATACCTCCCAGAGCTGAAGAACTGTGATGAAGATAGGTCCGTTCCTCTCTGATTCGATCCACTATGTAGGTTATAGGTTCAATATAGATAACTCGGACAAATCTACCATATGAATCTAAGTTTTCGATTCTTTCTCCCCATCAAACAAAAAAGAGTGAAGTGAAGCGGAGGGCAGCCGACTCCCGCGGGAATAGTGGGCAGGTGAGACCCTGCAGGCGCAGCCGAAGCGGCTCACCGTCCACCCCGCAGGAAAGCGGCCACCCGCAGCGAAACGGAACGGTCCCCGTAACAATTAACCCTTTTTTAATCAGACTAAATAATCGCCGAAATCATAGGAATTAGGTGTCTTCCATTTCAATCATCGCTCTGTTCATGTTCCTACCTAGGTATCTCTGAAGAAATTAATTATGAATCTACTCTTCGATTCTTCCCAACCCCATCCAACAAAAAAGAGTGAAGTGAAGCGGAGGGAGGACGACTCCCACGGGAAAAGTGGGCAGGTGAGACCCTGGAGGCGCAGCCGAAGCGGCTCACCGCCCACCACGCAGGAAAGCGGCCACCCGCAGCGAAACGGAACGGTCAAAGTCTATCGGGAATCCAGTCTAAATAGCATCCCAAACCTGTACATAACGACCAACCCCAAAACAATTTTCAGAATTGTAAGCGTTTCTTATTGTGAAAACCCCAAACTTTGTTTATACTAAACTCATATATTTCTAAATAATAAATTAGATTTCCAAATAGGAAATGATAAAGGTGCAGGTGGAAAACAATGAGAAAAATTGAAGTATTGAATGGAATCAAAGAATGTGGCGTCGTCGCCGTCGTGCGAGCAGACAGCAAAGAACAGGCCATCGTCATCTCCGACGCGTGCGTCAGCGGAGGAATCAAAGGAATCGAAGTCACCTTCACCGTGGACGGGGCTGCCGAAGTCATCAAAGAGCTTAGCTCCATCTACGAAGGAACCGACGTCCTCATCGGTGCAGGCACCGTCCTCGACGCCCAGACCGCTCGGATTGCCATCCTGGCAGGAGCCGATTTCGTCGTAAGCCCAAGCTTCGATGAAGCAACCGCCAAACTATGCAATCTGTATCAAGTGCCTTACATGCCGGGCTGCATGACCATCACTGAAATGAAGACAGCCCTCGAGAGCGGAGTCGATATCATCAAGCTATTCCCGGGAAGTGCCTATGGGCCGGACTTCATCAAAGGCATCAAGGCGCCTCTTCCTCAGGTGAACATCATGCCGACCGGCGGAGTGAGCCTCGGAAATGTAGCAGAGTGGATCCGGAACGGCTGCGTGGCCGTCGGTGTAGGGGGAAGCCTCCTCGAGCCAGCCAAGACTGGTGATTTCGAGAAGATCACGGAGTACGCGAAAGAGTATATCCTGAAGGTCAAAGAAGCAAGGGGAGGATCGTATGAAGGTACTCACGTTCGGTGAAATCATGCTTCGATTATCCACCGGTGAAGGGGAGCGGCTGATCCGTGCAGGTTCCCTTCAGATGAATTACGGCGGTGCCGAGGCCAATGTCGCCGTCTCCCTTGCCCACTTCGGGCATGACGTCCACTATGTGAGCAAGATCCCGGCCCATCCTATCGGTGAGGCGGTCAAGCACCACCTCCGTTCCCACGGGGTGAGTACGGATTTGATCCTCCAGGGAGGGGATCGTCTCGGCACCTACTATCTGGAATCGGGTGTCGGGGAACGCAGTGCCAAGGTCATATATGATCGCAAGTACTCAAGTTTTTCCCATCTGTCCACAGGCGAAATCGATTGGGATCAAACCCTTGACGGCGTCGGCCTCCTCCATGTATCAGGGATCACCCTTGCCCTCTCAGAGGAACTCAGGACGATTACATTGCAAGCGCTTCAAAAAGCAAAAGAACGAGGGATCACGACGAGCTTCGACTTTAACTACCGGGCAAGTCTCTGGAGCCAACGGGAAGCCTCCCTTGCGTATAAGCCCCTGCTTCCATATGTGGATATCACATTCTTCGGGGAACTGGATGCCGTACATCTCCTCGGCTTGGAGAGAAAAGATCCGGCGCTTCCGCGTGAAGAAAGGCTTCTCCAGTATTACAGAGAGATGGAAAGGGAGTATTCGAATATCCGCCATATGGCGTCGACATTCAGGGATGTGAAGTCTTCCACCGTCAATGACCTGCAGGGGAACTATTATGTTCACGGCATGCTCCATCAATCGAAGCTTCATCACATCGACCCCATCGTCGACCGTGTCGGTGGAGGAGATGCCTTTGCGGCCGGGATCCTTCATGGCATCCTGAAGGGAAATGATCCGGACGGGATTGCAGCCTTTGCCACGGGGGCGTCAGCACTGAAACATACCGTACGCGGAGACAGCAGCCTTTTCACCGAAGAAGAGGTTCGTCAGTTTATAGATAGCGGATCTGGAACCATCGTCAGATAGCATCGAAATCTACCATACTATGAAAATGAAGGAGAGATGACTAATGGAAACACGTTATGCCAATCATCCCGAGGAAATCAAACGCTACAATACCGAGGAACTGCGGAAGCACTTTTTGAAAGAGACCTTGTTTGAAGCCGGTCAGGTTCACCTCACGTATACGCATGTGGATCGCATGATCTTCGGCGGTGTGACACCTGCCGATCAGGAGCTGACAATCAAGCTCGATAAGGAACTCGGAGTGAACTACTTCCTTGAGCGCCGCGAGCTCGGCATCATCAATATCGGCGGCGAAGGAAGCGTCATCCTTGATGGGGAAGAGTATTCCATGATCCGCTATGACGGACTGTACGTCGGGAAAGGGACGGAGCAGGTTCTCTTCCGTTCGAAGGATCCGAAGAATCCGGCAAAGTTCTATATCAATTCAACGCCTGCCCACCACAAATATCCGACGGTGAAGATCGATATCAATGACATCAAACCGCTTGAAATGGGTGAACAGGGGACCCTCAACGAACGGAAGATCCACCAGTATATCCATCCGAACGTATGCGAGAGCTGCCAGCTCCAAATGGGGCTCACGATGCTGTCACCGGGAAGCGTATGGAACACGATGCCTTGCCACACGCATGAGCGTCGCATGGAAGTGTATTTGTACTTTGATATGGAGCCGGATACAAGGGTGTTCCATTTCATGGGTCAGCCGGATGAGACACGCCACCTTGTGATGAAGAACGAGCAGGCTGCGATTTCGCCGAGCTGGTCGATCCATACGGGTACGGCGACAAGCAACTACACGTTCATCTGGGGCATGTGCGGAGAGAACATCACCTATGACGACATGGATCATATCAAAATGGAAGACTTACGGTAAGGGGTGATTCCATGAACATCGGGATGAGAGCACATGATATCGAGAAGCGCCCGCTTCCGGAACTGGTGGAGGAGATTGGGAACAAGGGGGTAGCCTGCGTGCAGTTCGCGCTGGCGAAATCCCTTGATGTCCCGTCTCACCACGGGGCACTGAGCCCTGGATTCGGGAGGCATGTAAAGAATGCATTCGACGCCCGCGGGATCCAGATTGCCGTCCTCGGATGCTACTTCAATATGATCGACCCGGATCACACGGAGAGGCGAAAAGGGATGGACCGGTTCAAGGAGCATCTTCGCTATGTCCGGGACTTTGGCTGCAGCATCGTGGCAACGGAGACGGGGAACGTCCACTCCAAGATGGGGTATACGACGGATAATTTTCATGAAGAGCCTTTCCAGGAAGTGGTGAGGAGCGTCAGGGAAATGGTAGCGGAAGCCGAAAAATTCGGCGTCATCGTCGGGATCGAGGCGGGTGTCAACCATCCGATCCATACGGTGGAGAAGATGAAACGGCTGCTCGATGCGGTTGATTCACATAATCTGCAGGTCGTCTTCGATCCCATGAACCTCATGACCCTCGAGAATTATCAAGAGCAGGAGAAGGTGTTCGAAGAAGCGATGGAGGCATTCGGCCACCGGATTGCCATCTTCCACGCGAAGGATTTCAAGGTCGAGGATGGGGTCCTCAGTACGGCTCCGGTCGGGACCGGTTTGATGAATTATGACTGGCTCTTTGGTTGGTTGAAGGCAAACAAGCCCTACATCAATATCATCATGGAAGAAACGGTGGAGCCGTATATCGATGATAGTCTGGCATTTTTAAAGAATAAGTATGAGCAGGCCTAACAGAAAGGAAGAGGGATAAGCATGACAGGATTGTTTTCATTGGAAGGGAAAGTCGCCCTTGTCACGGGTGCGAGCCGTGGACTCGGTCAGGGTATGGCCGTCGGACTGGCGGAAGCAGGAGCCGTCGTAATCGGCGCGGGCGTGAGTGCGATGAGTGAAACGCGGGAGAAGATTGAAGGACTTGGCGGGGTGTTCCATGAAGTGAAGGTCGATCTTTCGGAGAAGGGTGCTGCGTCCAAGCTTGCCCAGGAAGCACTGGCCAAGGAAGGACGCATCGATATCCTCGTCAATAATTCAGGCATCATCCGACGTGAAGATGCGGAGAATTTCCAGGATGAAGACTGGTTTGACGTCATCAATGTGAACCAGCATGCTGTGTTCCAGCTTTGTCGTGAAGTCGGCAAGCAGATGATCGAGAATGGGAGCGGGAAGATCATCAATATTGCGTCCATGCTGTCCTTCCAGGGTGGCCTGCGCGTCCCGGCATACACGGCAAGTAAACATGCGGTTGCAGGATTGACGAAGTCATTTGCCAACGAGTGGGGCAAAAAGGGCGTCAATGTGAATGCCATCGCCCCCGGTTACTTCGAGACGGATAACACGGCGCAGCTCCGCGGGAACGCCGAGCGGAGTGCTTCGATCACGTCACGCATTCCTCAGGGACGCTGGGGTCGTCCCGAGGATCTCAAGGGAGCCATTGTCTTCCTTGCTTCGGACGCTTCCAACTATGTGAACGGCCATATCCTCTGTGTCGATGGTGGATGGATGAGCTCATAATAAACAAAAACGAAAAAGCCCAAGAATGGTATCATTCTTGGGCTTTTCTATGCTCTTTATTCAAGATCATTCAGGATATTATTCCGGCACGTCTCGACTTCTTTGATCAGGTTCTGCAATACTTCGTCTGTGAGGCGATAGGTGGGAACACTGACGCTGATCGCCCCGACGTTCTTGCCGCCCGAGGTCGTGATGGCCGTCCCTACGCAAAATACTTCATTTTCGTGCTCACTATCGTCAAATGCATACCCCTGGGCACGCACCTTTTCAATTTCGTCGAAGAAACCTTCATGAGTGGTAATCGTATTGTCCGTCATCCTCACCATCTCGATGGAATTCAGGTAGCGCCTGATTTCCTCATCGCTCTGATCGGCAAGGATCGCTTTTCCCATGGCAGAGCAGTAGAGAGGGATGTTTTTCCCTACTTTGGAATACAGACAGACGGGGTTTTGACTTTCGATCTTTGCCACATAGACAACATGGATGTGGTCGAGTATCCCAAGGTGGACCGTTTCGTTCGTCCGCGCCTGGAACGCTTCGAGATGGGGCTGGGCAATCTGTTTGATATCGAGCTGACTCAGTGCCTTCAGGGCATATTTGATGATGGATGGCCCGAGACTGAATCGCTTCAGCTCAGGATCCTTCTGTACATAGCCGATGAGAACCAGCGTATCAAGGATCTTGAGGGCAGTCGAGCTGGTCAGTCCCGTTTCTTTTGCAATGGATTGAAGGGACTGGGGACCATTGCTCGAAGACAGATGATCCAGAATGAGGGACGCCTTGATCAGCACGGTCCCGTAAGGTTTTTGAGTGGTCATGTTTTTCTCTCCTGTACCGCTTTTTATTAAGTATATCGAACAGATTATTGCTATACAAGACAATCGGTTTCCTATTTAGAAACAAAAAATAAATATCTAATTGTTCAAAAAATTGTTGTAATTCTACCGAACACAGAATATAATCAGTTTAAGTAAGCGCTTTCCCAAATATACTTACTAGAATTATACACAGAATCAAGCGGCTTTTTGCCATCTTAAGGTAAAACGCTTACCTAATCTAAACAATGGGGTGTTAGTGTGAGAAAATGGAAGGTCAGTTTGCTTGTAGTCGTATCATTTGTACTTTTGTTCATGACGGCATGTTCAAACTCTGAGAAATCATCTTCGGATAAGAAGAAGCTTCAGTTCTTCGTTTCCGGTGACAATGTCGAAGGAGCCGCGCTTGCGACCATGTCGAAGAAGTATACGAAAGAAACAGGGGTGGAGATTGAAGTCGTGGATGTGCCGTTCAGCGATATGGCGACACGAATCACGAACATGGTACAGGCAGGGAATCCTCCTGCACTGGCACGTACGGCAGAATTCAATCCGATCTGGAGTGATTCACTGGCAGATCTCAGCTCTACACTGAAGGATAAAAACGTAAGGGAAGACCTTGCGATTAAAGATGACGGCAAGATCAAAGCCATTCCAATCGATTTCACGGCAGTCGGTCTATTCATCAATAAAGACCTGTTTGACAAAGCTGGAGTGAAGTACCCGACATCAGGTGATGATGTGTGGACATGGGATGAGTTTGTAAGCGCTTTAAAAACAGTGACTGAAAAAACAGATGCTAAATACGGGATGGTCATGGATCAATCCGAGCACCGTCTGAGCACGTTGCTCTATCAGTTTGGAAGCAAAGGATTCTATGAAGAAAATGGAAAGTACACCACGAATCCTGAAACGAAAAAAGGCCTCGAATATTTCGTGAAGCTGAACGACGACAAGATCATGCCGAAAGCCGTTTGGGCTGCGGGTGAAGATCCATCCTCCATGTTCAAGAGCGGACAGGTGGCAGCGTACTATTCAGGTGTATGGCAAGTAAAAGATTTCGAGAAGAACATCAAGAACTTTGAATGGGCAAGCGTCCAGATGCCTTATGAAACGGTCCGCTCTACAAACTTCGGTGGAAACTACATGGTGAAATTCGAAGGATCCGGAGTGGAGAAAGAAACGCAGAAATTCATCGACTGGCTTTACACGAAAGAAAACTATGAAGAGCTTGCAGGTCTCGGCGGATATCTTCCTGTTGTCCAGGATGCAGAAGTGGACTACGGTGCAGGCGATGCAGGAACACATGCGTACGAAGTATACAACGAAGAAATCAGCTCAACCGCCAAGGTGGCTGCCAAGTCAAAATCAGAACGCGATACGATGCAATTGACATCTGAAAAAATTGCCAATAACGTGCTCCGCGACAACATGATCAAGACGTTGAACGGAGAGCAATCCATCGATGACACAATCAAGACGGTGGAGCAAAAGTACACCGATGCGTATGTAAAGTAACATTAAAAACCGGCGCGGGAGTATGGTCCATACTCCCCGCTTTATGAAAAGAGGCTATGAAAATGAATGACTATCATTTTACCGTCCAGCCGGGTGAACCGCTAAACCGCTGGGTCCACTCCGATTTAACCATCGCTCCATACCAATCCGAAAAGGGCGTATTCGATCACCCTGTGAACATCACGGAAGAATATGTGCAGATCGTTTATCCAGGCAGACAGCAATTCTTGGATCAGCGTCTGAAAGAAGAGATTCTTCTTCCTGAAACGGATTTTCACCACATTTACTTCCCTTTTGAAAATCCTCGATTAGAGTTTTCGGCTTTCATCCCGACGCCACACCTCCTGAGCGTCTATGGCAGGACGTTCATCAAGCCAGACGAAGGAGGCACGTTCCCCTTTACGGTCAGCACATGCGGAAGCGTCGAGATCTGGGTGAATGGGTCGAAACAATTGAGCTGGACCCCCTATACAAGGAATCTTGCCTCCCATAAAGACATCACATTAACCCTTGAAGAAGGCTTTAATGAAATCATTCTCTACATGGATGACCTTGCCGAGCGGGATGTGAACTATTTCACCGAGCTCCGATATACGGGGAAGACGGCCCTTGAAGGCTACATACAGGTTCCAGCCAAAGCGGAACAAATCGAACAGGCAGAGCGCATCCTGACTTCCCTCCACTTTTCAAAAGACATCTATCGATCAGGACGATTGGAAGTCTATATGAACCGGGAAGAGGCTTCCGGCATCGATGAGCTGTTCGTCAATGTGAACCGCAATCATCTGTTGAATCCCGTGTTTGACAGCAAAGTCGATGACGAACTGGATGCCTTCGATTTCTCTTTTAGTGTGAACCTTGATGAGAATGGATTCCAAAAGCTCATGAGCGTAGATGAGCTGTCATCGAACGGCCTGCTTCAGTTCGATATCGGCGTAGTGCTCCCTGGCGGTGTACAAGTGGCGAGGAGGATGGTGGCTTCGATCCTGACGAACGACGACCCGGGACAGTCATTCTCGGATTCGCTTACGGAACGAAAGCAGGAGATCCTCGAATTCTTCTCTCAAAGCGAGAAGCTCGATCTGAATGCCGGCTTCAGCTTGATCCACCTGAATGGAAAAGTGGATGAACAAGCGAAGCGCCATATCAGGAGCTGCTCTGATGAAATACAGAAAAAAGGCGACTGCGCCGATTTCCGCTTGGCACCGCTGCTTGGATTCACCATCAAGTATGAGGACACGATCCCGGCCGACTTTCACGAGGAACTGAAGGAGCTTGCCGTGAACTTCCGATACTGGATCGACGAGCCTGGTAACGATGTGATGTGGTACTTCAGTGAAAATCATGCCCTGCTATTCCATGTGTCTCAGTACTTCGCCGGACATCTCTATCCCGACGCAACGTTCAGCGTGAGCGGAAGGACAGGGCGCGAGCAGTATGAGAAAGGGAAGGAACGGCTGGAAGAGTGGTTTGAGGTGTTCCTGAAGTACGGCTACTCAGAGTGGAACTCCACAACCTATCTTCCAATCGATCTGATCGGATTCTTCAGTCTCTATGAATCGGCCCCGGATGAGCATATCCGGAAGCTTGCGAAGGAGGCATTGGATTTCACCTTCAAAATCATTGCCGTAAACCTGCACGGAAAGACGATGTCCACAACCTATGGACGGGTGTATGAACACGATCTGAAGGCGATGGAGATGGGGGAGACGGCCAATCTGGCGTTCATCACGTGGAAAAAAGGTAAGCTCAACACGGCGATGAGATGTACGACTCTCTTCTGTCTATCATCCTATGAACCGCCTAAACTAGAAGATTATTTCATCGAGGAGGCTTCAAAGGCCCTCGTGACCCAGTACAAACAAGGAATCAAAGAGGTCTACACGTATAATTACAAAACATCGAGCTACTGTATGAGCGCGGCAATCCGCTTTAATTCGTACAAAAAAGGCCATCAGCAGCATGCCATGAATATCGCCCTCGACCAGGACAATACCCAGATATGGATCAACCATCCCGGGGAAGCGGTCTACAGCGGCGAGAACAGGCCGAGCTTCTGGGCAGGGAACGGGATCAGCCCGAACATCACCCAGTATAAGCAGTATATGTTCCTCGAGTATCGACTGAAAGAGCCATTCCTTCCATATATACATGCGTATCTTCCGTTCTGGAAGCTAGACGAGGTGAGGGAAGAAGGCAACTGGTTGTTTGCGAAGAAAGATGATGCCTACATCGGCTTGTATTTCAGCAACGGATACGAGCTGCAGGAGAAGGGCGCGATTGCACACCGGGAAGCCCGTTCATATGGGGCACATCACCGAGTGATCGCGACATGTGCTTCAGAAACAGAAGTGGGTTCATTCGAGGCATTCGTGGAAGAGCAGATGAACGCAGCCATTTCGATCGACAGCCATCAATGGTCGTATGCGACGGAAAGAGCCGGGACGCTCAATGTGATCGATGATCAACTCCATGTAGACGGAAAGCCGGTAGAATACGACGCAGGCTATGAAGTCGAGGAAGAGCATATAAGCATTCCACAGTTTCAACAGTAATTACTACCACACATCGTGCCCTGGGACCCTGCCTGCTTGGCGGCCCCGCGGTGAGATGAAGGATTGAGGGGGAAGAATGGTGAGGAGAAAAGATAAAAACCAGAAATGGGCTCTGGCCTTCGTCATTGTCAACATGGTTTTATTCACGATATTTTTTGCCTGGCCCGGCATACTCGGGGTGTACTATTCCTTCACGGACTACACCGGGATCAGCGCTTCGTTTATCGGACTGGATAACTATATTCAACTGTTCCAGGACAAAAGCTTCTATAAATCCTTGGGAAGGACGATCCTTTATACGGCGGTCGGAGTGCCTCTTCTATATGCATTCTCTCTGCTGATTTCGGTCCTCCTGGTAAGCAAGTTCACGAAAGGTAAATCCGTGGCCAAGGTCATCTTCTTCTTCCCGTGGCTGATTTCCTCCATCGTGACCGGGGTCATTTTCCGTTGGTTGTTCGGGGAAAGCTTCGGGTTCGTCAACTTTGTCCTATCCCTGATCGGAATGGAGCCGGTCGGCTGGTCCTCTGACGGGAATATGGCGTTCATCCTCGTATTATTCGCCACCGTGTGGATGGGGACGGCGTTCAATATGCTCCTGATGATCTCGGCGCTCGTGAACATCCCGCAATCGTACTATGAAGCAGCCGACATCGACGGTGCAAGCGGCTGGCAGAAGTTCATCCATGTGACGCTTCCCAGCCTGAAGCCAACATCCTTCATGGTCATCCTGCTGTCGGTCATCCATCTAATGAAAGAGTTCCCGATGGTGCAGGCCCTTAATAACGGGGGACCCGGTACGGATAACACATTCCTCGTCCAATATATCTATCAGACAGGATTCGACCAGCGGAATATCGGCTATGCAAGCGCGGTTTCCATGGTACTGTTCGTCATTCTCCTTCTCTTTGCAATCATTAATCTGAAGGTGGAAGAAAGGAGCAAATTATGATGAAACGATATCGTGGCAGTACGATCCTGATGACGGCGATCATGGCCATACTGGCCATCGCCTACCTGTTCCCGGTCCTGTGGCTTTTGCTCAGTTCATTCAAGCCGGGCAGCGAGCTCTTCAGCTTCCCGCTGAAGCTATTTCCTGAAGAATTCACACTGGATAACTATAAATACGCATGGTCGACCATGGAGTTCACGAAATACGTGCTGAACACCTCCTTCGTCACCATCGTGGCGACCCTTTTGACCATCATGGCGAGTGCTTCCTGCGGGTACGCACTGGCGAAATACAAATATAAGTGGCTCAGCGTCTTCTTCATCTGTATCCTGGCCACGACCATGCTTCCGACAGAAGTAATCATGAATCCGACGTTCACGGTCATCCAGAAGGTCGGGCTGTACGATAACCTGTGGGGATTGATCATCCCGTCCATCAACACAGCAACCGGGATCTTCATGTTCAGGCAGTTCTTCATGACGGTACCCGATGATCTTCTCGAAGCAGCACGCATCGACGGGGCAAACGAAGGGAGAATCTTCTTCCGCCTCATGCTCCCGATCGCAAAACCGATCATTATCACACTCGCCATCTTCTCCTTCCAGTGGAGATGGAATGACTACATCTGGCCGCTCATCGTCATCAGCGACCCGAATAAATACACCATCCAGGTTGCCATCCGGAGCATCGTCGGAGCGGATAATATCGACTGGGTCCTCCTGTTATCGGCATCCGTCATTTCCCTCCTGCCGATGGTGTTGCTCTACGCGATCTTCCAGCGCTACATCATGGATACGGGAGCCAGTTCCGGTTTGAAAGATTAATGGGAAAGGATAGGAGATTTCCTATCTGTTAGCGAATGTATTAAAGAATACGGCGTTACGAAAAGATGCTATGCGAGGTGGAAGCAATGACACTACTGATAAAGAACGTTCAGGAAACGGTCCATAAGGTGACCGGGCAGCTATTGGATCTAAAAAGGCCGGAGAATGAATCGGAGCTTGAGGGGGTCGGCGATGGAGCCAAGATCGGTTATTTCCCCAGAGACTTCGGGATGGAAGAATGGGATTGGCCGCAGGGTGTCGGACTGTATGGACTGAAGAGCCTGTCGGGTCAAGACGGCTTTCCGGACTATCACACGTTTTTGAAAGAGTGGGCAGAAGATCAGAAGGAAAGGGGCCTTCCCCTCAAGAACATCAACACGACAGCCCCGCTCCTCACCCTCATGGATGTGGAAGGAACAGAGCAGCTTGCCTTGGAGTGGGCGGACTGGATCATGGAAAAGGCACCAAGGACCGAACGTGGAGGCCTTCAACACGTCACCAGCGGTGCCACCAAAAATGATCTGACGATGAATGACGGTCAGATCTGGATCGATACGCTCTTCATGGTCGTCCTCTTCCTCGGGAAGATGGGGATCAGGTACGACCGTAAAGAATGGAAGGAAGAAGCGGTGCGCCAGTTCCTCCTTCATATAGAGCTCCTGTTCAGTGAAGAGGATGGTCTCTTCTATCACGGCTTTGATTTCAACGGTCATCACCGCTTCAGTGAAGCCTACTGGTGCCGGGGGAACAGTTGGTTCACTTTGGCAGCACCCGAGTTTCTTGCTATGATGGAAGGACAGCTGGATGACGGAACGTACAATACCATCCTCAACACCTATAAGACCCAGGTCGACACGCTTGTGGAGCTTCAGGCACAGGACGGCCTCTGGCATACGCTGCTTGATGACGAGGATTCCTACACGGAAGTATCGGGATCCTCTTCCATCTCGGCAGGCATCCTGAAGGGCATCCGCTATGGATTCCTGGACGAAACTTATCTGGATGTATGCAGGAGAGCAGTTGATTCCATCCTTAAGGAAGTCGACGATGACGGCACCGTCCTCAACGTATCGGCGGGAACCGCAATCGGGGCTGCCAAAGAGGACTATAAGAACATCATCATTGCTCCCACTGCTTATGGGCAGGCCTTGGCGATTGTACTATTTTCTGAAGTTCTTCAGCATGATAACTTAGTAGCCTGATACAGTAGGAAATAGACATCGGAGTGGGCCCTGAAAGAGGAGTTAACTATGAAAACAACAATCTATGATGTGGCAAAGGAAGCGGGCGTATCCATTGCCACCGTATCGAAAGTCATCAATAATACAGGGCGTATCAGTGAAAAGACCCGCAAGAAGGTAACGAAGATCATGGGGGATCTTGAATATCAACCGAGCAGCGTGGCTGCAGCCCTCACGGGGAAACGGACGTTCACCATCGGCGTACTCGTACCCGATATCGCCAACCCCTTCTTTGCAGAAATCGCCCGTGCCCTCGAGAACAACGCCAGGAAAAGCGGCTATACGATCATCCTCTGCAGCACGGATTATCAGAAGGAGCGGGAGCAGGATTATTTCGATCTGCTCATGAAGAAGCAGGTGGACGGGATGATCATCGCCACCGAACCGAAGGAGCTTCAGAAGTTCAAGAATCTGGAGAGCCGCGGCATCCCCTACATCATGTTTTCTTTTGATCATCTCGAACTCGACTCCCATGTGGTGACTACGGACGATGTGAAGGGGGGCTACCTTGCCGGGAGATACCTTCTGGACCACGGTCACCGTCATGCAGCCGTCATCACGGAGCTGCAGCGTGCGAGTGGAAAGCTCAGGCTTGAAGGGTTCAAGAGGGCATTCGGAGCCGCAGGAATCGAGCTCGAACCCGATTCCGTTATTAACTCCAAGTCCACCTTTGAGGATGCGAAAAAAGCGGCAAGGAAGATCCTGAAGAAAGAAAACAGGCCATCAGCCGTTTTTGCATCGACCGATCTGATTGCGGCTATTTTCATCAATGAAGCGCGGAAAGCAGGCGTATCGATACCCGACGAGATGTCGATCATCGGATTCGATAACACCATTTACGCGGAAATCGCCGATCCGGGTTTGACGACGATCGCACAGCCGATTCCAGAGCTTGCTTCCTATGCCATCGAGCAATTGATGAAATCCATCAAGGACCCTGACAGTCCTGCCCATCGCATCACACTGGCTCCCCATCTAGTCGAGAGGGATTCAGTAAAGACAGTAGAGAACCATGAAGCTGACTGAATAAGTCGGCTTTCATTTAACCGAAAAGGGAAAGCGCTTAACTTATAAAGGCATACAGATAGGGAAAAGGGAGGAAGACAGAATGGAAATGACAGTGGGTATTATAGGTGCAGGCAGGATCGGAAAGATCCACGTGGAAAACTTGAGGAAGTTGAGGAATGTGAAAGTGAAGAGCGTGTCAGATGTTCAGGTATCACACCTGCAGGACTGGGCAAAGGAGACGGGGATTGAGCATCTGACAACGGATTACCGGGAGCTCCTTGCCGACCCGGCCATCTCTGTGATTTTCATCTGTTCTCCGACGAATACCCATGCCGACCTCATACGCGAGGCAGCAGAAGCAGGGAAGCATATCTTCTGCGAAAAGCCGGTCAGCTTCACTGTCGAAGAAACCGAAGCGGCCCTGGCAGCGGTGAAGAGAGCAGGCGTAAAGCTCCAGGTCGGATTCAACCGGCGCTTTGACGCCAACTTCCAGAAGGTGCGGGAGCTTGTGAGCGAAGGGAAAGTCGGGACTCCGAATATCCTCCGTATCACATCCAGGGATCCGGAACCGCCGAACGCTGCATACATCCGTACTTCCGGCGGTCTGTTCATGGATATGACCATCCATGATTTCGATATGGCCCGGTACATCATGGGGAGCGAAGTAGTCGAAGTCCATGCCCACGGTGCAGTCCTTGTGGATCCTGCCATCGGGGAAGCAGGAGACATCGATACGGCCATCATCTCCCTGAAGTTTGCCAACGGAGCCCTCGGGGTGATCGAGAACAGCCGCAGGGCCGCGTATGGATATGATCAGCGCCTCGAGATCTTTGGCGATAAAGGAGCCGCCCAGGCTGAAAATGTAAGGGCTAACACGGTGAAGCTCGCTACGGAAGATTATGTGACGACGGAAAAACCCCTCTACTTCTTCCTTGAGCGCTACACCCAAGCCTATGTGGAAGAAGTGATCCAGTTCATACAGGCCATTGAGAATGATGCGCCGGTGTCATGCTCTGGATTTGACGGGCTGCAGGCCGAACGGATTGCCAAAGCGGCCAGGACCTCCCTGGAAACGGGAGTACCTGTGAAACTGACCCACGAAACGGTCAAAAGGAGTGAAATTGTATGAATCCCCTATCGTTTCATGAAGACCGTCCCCTCGACCTGATTGCCGTCGGCCGACTGTGCATCGATCTGAATGCGAATGAAACGAACCGTCCGATGGAAGAAACGAGCACCTTCACGAAATACGTCGGAGGATCTCCTGCCAATATCGCCATCGGCTCTGCGCGACTCGGCATGAAGACCGGCTTCATCGGAAAGGTATCCGACGACCAGATGGGTAGGTTCATCACCGGGTACCTTGATCGGAACAGCATCGATACAGAAGGAGTGAAGATCGACAGGACAGGAGCCGTGACGGGCCTTGCCTTCACGGAAATCAAAAGTCCGGAAGACTGCAGCATCCTGATGTACAGGGACAATGTGGCCGACCTGCTCCTTCATCCGTCCGAGGTGAGTGAAGCTTATATCAGGAAATCCAAGGCCCTGCTCATCTCGGGAACGGCCCTTGCCCAAAGCCCGTCCCGTGAAGCGGTATTCCTCGCCCTGGAGTACGCGGTAAAGCATGATGTCACCGTGTTCTTCGATCTCGATTACCGGCCTTACACATGGAAGGATGAAGCAGAGACGGCTGTCTACTATAACCTGGCTGCCGAGAAATGCGATTGCATCATCGGGACGCGTGAAGAATTCGACATGATGGAACGGCTCCTGAACCGCACCGAATCGGATGATCACTACACGGCGACACGCTGGTTCTCCCATCGTGCGGACATCGTCGTCATCAAGCACGGAGGGGCGGGATCGATTGCCTACACGAAAGACGGGGGTTCACACCGCAGCGGGATCTTCCGGACGAATGTACTGAAGACATTCGGAGCGGGAGATTCTTACGCCTCCGCCTTCATCCACGGCCTGATGAAAGGAACGGATGTATCAGAAGCCATGAAGCGTGGAAGTGCATCGGCCTCGATTGTCATCTCCAGGCACAGCTGCTCCGACGCCATGCCGACTGAAGAAGAGCTTCTTGAACATATGGATTCAGCTCTATACGAAACAATCTAATACAAGATGGAAAGGGAGAGGTAGCATGACAGTGACAACCGTACGTACAGTGAAGAACTATATCGGAGGAAAGTGGATCGAATCAGCATCGGAGAATACGGAAATCGTCTACAATCCTGCCACCGGTGAAGAAATCGCCATCGTAAAGCTCAGCACGCGGGAAGAAGTGAACGAAGCGGTCGAAGTGGCTCATGAAACGTTCAAATCATGGTCCCAGGTGCCGGTGCCAAAACGCGGGCGCATCCTGTTCAAGTATCAGCAGCTTCTTGTCGAGCATTGGGATGAACTGGCGAAGCTCGTCACGATCGAGAACGGTAAGAGCTTTGCCGAAGCACACGGGGAAGTCCTCCGCGGCATCGAATGCGTCGAATTTGCCGCAGGGATCCCGAACCTCATGATGGGCAAGCAGCTGCCTGACATCGCCGCCGGTCTCGAATCAGGCATGTACCGGTACCCGATCGGGGTCGTGGGCGGCATCACGCCGTTCAACTTCCCGATGATGGTTCCTTGCTGGATGTTCCCCCTTGCCATCGCCTGCGGGAATACATTTGTTCTCAAGCCTTCCGAACGGACCCCGCTTCTTGCGGCCAGGCTTGCAGAGTTGTTCGAGGAAGCCGGTCTGCCGAGCGGCGTGTTGAATATTGTCAACGGTGCCCATGATGTCGTCAACGGGTTGATCGAAGAGAAGAAGGTAAAGGCAATCTCATTTGTCGGCTCCCAGCCGGTCGCGGAACTCGTCTATAAAAAAGGAACAGAGAATCTCAAGCGTGTGCAGGCACTGTCAGGAGCGAAGAACCACTCCATCGTCCTGAAGGATGCAAACCTGGATGTTGCTGTATCCCAGATCACGGGAGCTGCTTTCGGTTCTGCCGGTGAGCGCTGCATGGCCGCCGCCGTCGTCGCCGTCGAGGAAAGCATCGCCGACGCATTCATCGAGAAGCTGAAGCAGGCTGCAGACGACATCACGATCGGGAACGGTCTGGAAGAAGGTGTCTTCCTCGGGCCGGTCATCCGCCAGAACCACAAGGAACGCACATTGAGCTATATCGATTCCGGTATCTCACAAGGTGCGACCCTCCTCCGTGATGGCAGGAAAGACAAGGCGACGGAAGGGAAAGGATACTTCCTCGGACCGACGATCTTTGATCATGTGACTCAGGAAATGAAGATCTGGCAGGATGAAATCTTTGCCCCTGTCCTTTCCGTCGTCAGGGTGAAGGATCTTACAGATGCCATCGACCTGGCCAATGCCTCGGCATTCGCGAACGGTGCGTGCATCTACACAGACAGTGCCTCAGCCATCCGCCAGTTCAGGGAAACGATGGATTCAGGCATGCTCGGCGTCAATATCGGAGTGCCGGCGCCAATGGCGTTCTTCCCGTTCTCCGGCTACAAGGATTCTTTCTACGGTGACCTTCATGCGAATGGAAGCGACGGAGTGGAATTCTATACAAGGAAGAAGATGGTCACGGCCCGTTACGTCAAATAATGAACGGGAGCGGCATGCGCCGCTTCCTTTTTTATCCTATGGAGTGAATAACACAAGGAGGGAATCAGTATGGAAACAATCCGACTCACCACTGCACAGGCCCTAGTTAAGTTCCTGAATGCCCAGTATGTCGAGTTCGACGGCAGGAAAGAGCGATTCGTCAAAGGAGTCTTCACCATCTTCGGACATGGGAATGTCCTTGGCCTCGGGCAGGCACTTGAAGAGGACCCGGGTGAACTTGAGGTGTACCAAGGCAGGAACGAGCAAGGGATGGGCCACGCAGCCATGGCCTTCGCCAAGCAATCGAAACGGAAGCAGATCATGGCCTGTACCGCCTCGGTCGGTCCCGGTTCTGCCAATATGATCACATCTGCCGCCACGGCAACGGCCAATCAGATCCCGGTCCTGTACCTGCCGGGGGACGTCTTCGCCTCCCGCCAGCCCGATCCCGTCCTCCAGCAGATCGAGCAGACCCATGATCTTTCCATTTCGACCAATGACGCGTTCCGCCCTGTCAGCAAGTATTGGGACCGGGTGAGCAGACCCGAGCAGCTCATGCAGGCGATGCTGAACGCCATGCGTGTCCTCACCAACCGTGCAGACACAGGCGCCGTCACGATTTCACTGCCACAGGATGTGCAGGGGGAAGCATGGGATTATCCGCTATCATTCTTCCAAAAGCGGGTCCATCGCATCGAGCGTCGCATGCCTTCCATTGAGAGCGTAGCGGATGCCGTTGAGTTGATCCGTTCCAAAAAGAGGCCGTTCATGATTCTCGGAGGAGGCGTCCGCTACTCTGAAGCTTCCGGGGCGTTCCTCCGTTTCGCAGAAGCGTTCCGGATCCCCTTCGGTGAGACCCAGGCAGGGAAGAGCGGGGTTCCGGGCACTCACAGCCTGAATCTTGGAGGGGTGGGCGTGACCGGCAATGCGGCCGCCAACCTCCTCGCATCAAAGGCCGACCTGATCATCGGGGTAGGTACACGATTCACGGATTTCACCACGGGGTCCAAGGAATTATTCCAGGAAGCAGACGTCCTCACGATCAACATCTCGGATTTCCATGCCGGTAAACTTGATGCCGTGAAGGTGGTCGCAGATGCGAAAACGGGTCTCGAAGCAATTGCTTCGGAACTGGGAGATTATCAATCTTCCTATCAGGGAGAATTGGAAGAAGCGCGTGAGCAGTGGGAAGCAGAACTTCATCGTCTTCATCATATCGAAGCCGATGACTCGTTCACACCTGAGATTGCCGGACAGCTTGATGAGGAACTTCCTCATTATAAAGAAGCATTGAACACCAATCTTGCTCAAACATCGGTCATTGGGGCCGTCAACCGTCTCGTTGATGAGGATGCGGTGATCGTCGGAGCGGCGGGCAGCCTTCCGGGTGACTTGCAGCGTATGTGGGTTGCCAAGGAAGAGGATACCTACCATATGGAATACGGCTATTCCTGCATGGGGTATGAGATTGCCGGTGCCCTGGGCGTGAAGCTTGCCGAGCCTGGTCGTGAAGTGTATGCCCTGGCCGGTGACGGGAGCTACCTCATGCTCCATACAGAATTGATCACAAGTCTGCAGGAACGGAAGAAAATCAATATCCTCCTCTTTGATAATGCCGGATTCGGCTGCATCAACAATCTGCAGATGGACAACGGGATGGGAAGCTTCGCCACTGAGTTCCGCCATCGCAATCAGGCAAGCGGCCGCATGGACGGTCCCGTCATGACCATCGATTATGCAAAGGTCGCAGAAGGGTACGGTGCCAAAACCTACTCCGTCCGCACCCTTGAAGAGCTGGAAACGGCCATCAGGGATGCCAAGGATCAGCCGGTGAGCACGCTCATCGACATCAAAGTCCTGCCGAAGACCATGACCCATGGCTATGATTCCTGGTGGAACACAGGGGTTGCCGAAGTATCAGAAAAAGAAAGCATCCGTGAAGCGTATGACCGGAATCTGGCCAAACGTCAAACGGCGCGTCAGTATTGATGGGAGGAAAAGGGATGTTTAACGGAAGAGAAATCAAGCTGGCCATCGCCCCGATCGGCTGGACCAACGATGACATGCCGGAGCTCGGCGGAGAGGTCACCTTTGAGCAGTGCATCAGTGAAATGGCCCTGGCCGGATTTCAGGGAAGCGAAGTAGGGAATAAATACCCCCGTGATCCCGATCAGCTGAGGAAGGCCCTTGACCTCAGGGGGCTGTCCATTGCAAGCGCATGGTTCAGCGCGCATCTGACCACGGATGGGTATGAGCGCACCGCCTTTGAATTCACTGCCCACCGTGATTTCCTTCATGAAATGGGGGCAAAGGTCATCGTCGTCAGCGAGCAGGGGAAGAGCATCCAAGGACAGATGGATGTACCCCTATTCGACCATAAGCCGGTCTTTACCGAAGAAGAATGGGCCCTCCTCACTGACGGGCTCAACCGACTGGGAGGGCTTGCAGCCGAAAAAGGGATGAAGCTCGTTTATCACCACCATATGGGAACGGGTGTCCAGACAACGGAAGAAATCAGAAGGCTCATGGAAGGGACCGATCCCGACAAGGTGTCCCTTTTGTATGATACTGGTCACCTCGTGTTTTCAGGAGAAGATCCCCTTGTGATCCTTGAAGACTATATGGATCGGATCCATCACGTCCACCTGAAGGATGTCAGGGCAGAGGTCGTCGAGAGGGTGAAGCGGGAGAAATGGAGCTTCCTGCAGGCCGTGAAGGCAGGGGCATTCACCGTCCCCGGAGATGGAAGCATCGACTTCCGCCCTGTCTTCGGATTGATTGCTGAAGGCGCGTATGAAGGGTGGTTCGTCGTGGAAGCAGAACAGGACCCGGCCATCGCCAACCCCCTTGAGTATGCCATAAAAGCCAGGGGCTATATCAGGGAAACGGCAGGCATCTAGAACAGAAGGAGGAGAATCACCATGTATGAAAAGCTCGGAGAATTGAAGCAAGGCTACAATACCGTCACAGATATGGACTCCAAGCATCCGGATATGCTGCAGGATATCGGGGTGTACCGGCTGAGTGCCGGAGACAGGGAAACGCTGCATGACGTAGGGAAGGAAACCGCCGTGCTCCTCATGGAAGGATCCATCACCCTGGAGTGGAACGGCCACGTTCAGGACATCAGCCGGGGAAGTGTGTTCGATGAAGATCCGTGGTGCCTCCACGTCCCGAAAGGCGTCCAGGTCATCGTGACCGCCAAGGGGGAGAGCGAAGTGCTGGTGCAGAAGACCGATAACGCTGCCGACTTTGCACCGAAGCTCTATACGCCCGAGGATTGCTCGAGCACGGTGGCGGGAGAAGGTGTATGGAACGGGACCGCTGAGCGCGTGATCCGCACCATCTTCGATCACGATAACGCTCCCTACTCGAATCTCGTGATCGGCGAAGTGATTTCCTATCCAGGGAGATGGTCGAGCTATCCCCCTCATCATCACGATCAGCCCGAGGTTTACTACTACAAGTTTGACCGCCCCCAAGGATTCGGCTGTGCCATGGTCGGACCCGACGCCCATCGCGTCGAGCATAATAGCTATATCACCATCCCCGGCAGCCTGGACCATCCTCAGGCGACGGCACCGGGTTACGCCATGTACTTCTGCTGGATGATCCGTCATCTCGACGACAATCCGTGGACGGAACGGATCATGGAAGAGGAGCATACATGGCTCCTGGAAGAAAACGCAAAGATCTGGCCGGACCGATAAGTTGCTCTATATAAAAATTGTATAATCTTGTAAAATAGGACTATATCCGCTTCATGGATGCAGTCCTATTTTGTTGGTTGTCGAGGTGGAGAATGAATTGATAGGGGATGGGAAGAGATGGAGAAACGTATTCTGATCGTTTGTACGATGCTTCTATTCTTTCTTCTGGCAGGCTTCGAGTCTGGAAGAGAAGGAGAGTCCATCGGGCAATACGCCGCAGAGCATGCCGTTCAGGACGTATCGGATATCGTAAGGGGAGAGGACCATTCCGATTTTCACTTTTCCACCAGCGAAGCCATCAGGGTAGGCCCGTTCCAGCCTTCATGGAGTTACGGTGAGGCGTTCATTGATCAAGAGAGTGACGCCCTTGAGCAGACAGATGAATGGTATGCTGTTGTTTACCAGGACGACAAGCCTGTGAACGTCATGGCCGCTGCAAAGAACGAGAACGGGAAGTACGCATTCATGGGTATCGGATTCGGTCAAGATCTGGCCGTTGCCCTGGGCACGGCAGGGCACAAGACAGGAAAACTGGTATACGAGTTTCCTGCCGATGCCTGGTTCATGATTGACGAGGACAGCGTATATGGTCTCAATCAGCATGCGAAATCCCTGGTAGGAAAAGAGGATTGGAGTCTCACCCGGTACATGGAGTATGTTCATGAGCGATACAGTGATCCAGAAGTGATCATGGAGCACGGACAGAATACAGCTACGGGCGGGGCCGGCTCCCTATCGGATCAAGATGAAACGGAACGTTCCGGTCTCTTGTATGGCGGACTGGGCATCCTGCTCATAGCGGGAGTCCTGATAACGTATAGAATGAAGAACAGAAGATCCTCTTAATCTCATAAAGTCTAATGGAGAACGTTGAATCTGGAGGGAGCATATGACAACCCAGTGGCAAGAAATCACCATCATCAGCGGAGAGGAAATCGATCTCCATCTCGTAAAAACCGTACCGGGCAACCCGGCGAAGAATTGGGTCCCGGCCTATCACTTCAACATGGCTCTGAAGGGTTCCGCCACGCCGATCGGAGTCATCGATCTCCGCATCGGCCATAACGAGAACCTCTACTATGGAGGTCATATCGGCTATGCGGTCCATTCAGAGTACCGTGGTCACCACTATGCAGGGAAGGCGGTGCTCCTGTTGAAGGAGCTTGCACTCGCCCACGGGATGGAAAGGGTGACGATCACCTGTAACCCCGACAACATCCCGTCCAGGAAGACATGTGAATATGTGGGAGCGGAGCTGAAGGGAATCGTCTCCGTCCCTCCCCATAACGATCTGTACCAGCGTGGGGAAAAAGAAAAATGCATTTATGAGTTGGTTTGGTAGAATAATAGATCGCCAACCATTCAAACGTTTGTTTAATTTCAACTGTTGGGAGAGCATACCTTATGAAGAAAACCGTCATTTTCGATATGGATGGAACATTATTTCAGACAAATAAAATCCTCGAGGCGTCCCTAGTGGATACGTTCGATCATCTCGCCCGTGCCGGCAAATGGCAAGGGGCCGTTCCTTTGAAGGAGTATCAGAATATCATGGGAGTCCCCCTCCCGAAAGTATGGGAGACGTTGATGCCCCATCATTCAGAAGCGGATCGCCATGAAACGGATCGATACTTTCTTGAGAGCCTGATCGCCAACATCCACGGAGGAAAAGGCGCGCTCTATCCAAACGTGACCGAGCTTTTTGAACGCTTGAACGCAGGGGGCTGTGCCATCTACATAGCCAGTAACGGGTTGAAAAGGTATTTGGCTGCCATCGTGGACCACTATAAGCTTGACCGCTGGGTTGCGGGAGTCTACAGCATTGAGGAAATCGACTCCCTGAATAAATCCGACCTGGTCGGAGCCATCCTGGCAGAAGCAGAGGAAGGACCTGCCATGATGGTCGGGGACCGCCTGTCCGATTTCAACGCAGGCCGGGATAACAACATCCCGGCCATCGGCTGCCGGTTCGACTTTGCCCGGGAGGAAGAGCTGATATGTGCCGACTACGTCATCGAAGATCTGTTGGACGTAGTGGAGATCATGAAAAAGGTTGAATATGTAACGGAGTGATAGATGGATCCTGATTCTGAATGAATCGGGATCTTTTTTTGTTTATCCGACATCCCCCTGACACATTCGCTTCCTACAATACAACTATAGACCAAACGAAAGGAGGAACGAATATGAGTCAAATCGGAAGAAAAGAACTGAAATTCGCCATTTCCATCCCGGAGTATTACATCCTGATCAATAAGCTCAAGTGGTTGATGACGAGGGATGAGAATGCCGGACGGGACGGCAAGTACCATATACGAAGCGCTTATTTCGATAATATGGACGACCGGATCCTGACGGAGAAGAAGGAAGGCTACCTTAACCGTGATAAGTACCGGGTGAGGATCTACAACCTCTCCACGTCCGTGATCCATCTTGAGCGAAAGAGCAAGCGGAACAATCAGACGTTCAAAACGAAATGCCCGCTGACCCGGAAGGAATACGAAGCCATCCGCCGGGGAGAAACGGAGTGGATGGAGGATGACGTGAGGCCCCTCATCCGCGATCTGTATGAGGAGATGACGAGACGGCTGATCAAGCCGGTGGCGGTCGTCGATTATGAGCGTGAAGCCTTTATTTATCCGTATGGAAACGTCAGGATCACCTTTGATCAGAACATCCGCACGAGCCTGAGGAATACGGCGATGTTCGACCGGAACCTGCCCATGGTCCCGGTCATGGAAGAGCCCCTCATCATCCTTGAGGTGAAGTTCGATGAGTATCTCCCGGATATGATCAAATATGCCCTGCAGGCGGTGGATACAAGAACGGAAGCCTACTCGAAGTATCAGCTCAGCAGGATGTTCGGATAAACCAAAAATAGAATAAGAAAGAAGAGGTACACAAACGTGAATGAACAAATCAATTTCAGTGATATTTTTAAATCCAGTTTCATCGAGAAGACGACATCGTTCAGTCTGACCGACTCCATCATCGGACTCGTCGTTGCCTTTCTGATTGGCCTTTTCATCTATGTTGTCTATAAGAAGACATTCAATGGGGTCATCTATTCCCATTCCTTCAATATTTCCCTGCTCATCATGACGATGGCGACGGCCCTTGTGATCATGGGGATCTCGAATAACGTCCTCTTGTCCCTTGGTATGGTCGGTGCGCTATCCATCGTCCGGTTCAGGACACCGATCAAGGATCCCATGGATCTGGTCTACATCTTCTGGTCCATCGTGTCAGGAATCCTTTGCGGAGCAGGGTTCATCCCCCTTGTTGTCATCGGTTCTGTCCTGATCGGGATTGTGCTCCTTGTGTTTGTGAACAAAATGACAGTTGAAAACCCGTTCCTGCTGATCGTGAAGGCAGGCAGTGGAAGCAGCAGTGAAGCAATCGAAGCAGAACTCAAAAAGCTGACTTCACGCTATCAGTTGAAATCTCAATCCTTCATGGGAAGCGACGAAATGGAAACGACATATGAAGTCCGCATGAAAACAGGCGAATCGGCCATGCTTGCTGAACTGAAGGCATTGCCTGGAATCAAATCCGCCGTCATGGTGAGCTATGATGGAAACTTCACTGCATAGGAGATGGAGGGAATGATAGGGAAAAAGATGGTGGCTGTGGTCTTTGCCCTCCTCATGCTTACCTTCGTGGCAAGCGTATATGTCCTTCCTGCCGTTGGACTCGAGGAGAAGGATACGTCCACCTCCTATAAACAGACCGTCTTTAATGAAAGCAAGGTGGGGCGCGTCGATATCGAAATCGACGAAGACGACTGGGATGATCTTGTGGAAAACGCAACCAAGGAGGAATATAAGCGGGCGACCGTGACCGTCAACGGCAAAAAGGTGAACGACGTGGCCATCAGGGCGAAGGGGAATTCTTCCCTGACGTCCGTTGCCAATAGTGACTCCGACAGGTACAGCCTGAAGATCGATTTCGATCATTATGACAGCTCTCAAAGCCTGTATGGACTGAAGAAATTAAACTTGAATAATAACTATAGTGACTCGACGCAGATGAGGGAATTTGTTTCCTATGAAATGATGGAAGAGATGGGGATCGCAACACCTGCCCACTCTTATATGTATGTGACCATCAACGGTGAGGACTACGGTCTGCTCCTTGGAGTCGAACAGGTGGATGAAACATTCCTCGCAAGCGAGTTCGAATCCAATGACGGGTTCCTTTTCAAGCCTGACGGGGTCGGTTCCGACCTTCAATGGATCAGTGATGACCTCGACGACTATACGGGTGTCGAGCTGAAAACGAACGAGTCCAACAAAGATCAGTCGACGTTTACCGATATGCTTGATGCCATCAACAACGGCGGTGACCTCGAGGAGTATCTCGATGTGGATGAAATGCTCCGCTATTTTGCCGTCAATACAGCGCTCGTCAACCTCGACAGCTATCAGGGACAGATGAAGCACAACTATTATCTCTATGAAAAGGATGGAACCTTCTCCATCATCCCTTGGGATTATAATATGTCCTTCGGAGGCTTCGGCGTCGGAATGGGCGCAATGGGCAATGAGGGAGAAAACGTCCTCAACGACGGGGAACAGGGTGAAGCGCCCGGTGCCCAAGATGGCAGCCAAGGCAACGATGGCAACGACAAGCGAGGCATGGGGGGAGGGATGATGACGAGTCAGCTCATCACCGACTCTGCCATCGACTTCAGCGTGAGCGAGCCTGTTGCCAATACGACCCTTGAAGAGCGTCCCTTGCTCAATGCCCTCCTTTCCAACTCAGAGTACAAGAAGACATACGAAGAGTACTTGAAGACATTTGCTGAGGAGATCTTCACGGAGGATCGCGTATCAGAGATCACGAACAATCTGGCGTCGATCCTCACCACCTATGTCGAGAGCGATCCGACCAAGTTCTTCACAACGGATGAATTCTTGAAAGGCGTTTCCGGCGACGAAAGCCTTGCGGAATTCACAAAGCTGAGATCCGAGTCGATTCTTGAGCAATTGTCCGGCGAAAGGACGGTTGAAAGCCAGGCAGGCTCCAGCAGTCAGGGGCAGGGAGCTCCGAATGACGGACAAGGAAATCCAGCAGCAGGAAATGAGAAGGATGAGAACCAGGAGAATCCCGCGGCAGATGAAAATGCCCAAAAAAATGGAGCGCCAGCAGGAAATGAACAGAATGGTGCGCAGGCTCCTCCGGCCCAAGGGGGGCAAAATGGTGCTCCTCCCGATGGAGGGAACGGCGGACAGGGAGAACCACCTGAAGGGTTCGATCCTGCTGATCGGCCCGATGGCTTCAACCCTGGGGATGGTCCCGGGGGAGGAGGACCTCAAAGAAACGGAGCACAGGAAGAAGCTGTCGATCCGACGGCGGCCCTCACAGTGAGCGGAGTCTCCGTAGCCGTTCTCCTGCTTGGCCTCGGTGCAGCATGGCGTTTTAAAAGACGACGCGGCTTCCGTTGATTTCATGACAAGCAATATCCTTTACCGTCTCGTCCGAAACCCGTATAATTAAAAGAATAAACTATTCGCGATGACACCCATATTAAGTAACCGGACAGCCCTTTGCGGCTCTGGTTACTTTTTTGTTAGGGTGGGTACGATAAAAAAGACATTCAATCGCAGGACGAGTAAAGGGTTTGATGACAATGAGACAACTACATCGACAACATATATGGCTTGGACGCTTCCTCGCTTCGGATCCCGGAAGGAAAAGGCTGCAGCAGGCAGGGAAGACGACGCTGAGCCTCATGACTTCGGTATTTATCACATTATTTCTATTAAAACTGAATCATTACCCTTCCATCACGCCGGCCATCGTATCTGGTATGGTGGGGATGTTCGGGGTCCTCATCGTTCTCGATGATACCGAAAGGAAGAAGAAAGTGACGCTGCTGTGCATCGCCGTTTCAGTGGCCGGGGGGATCACAGTCGGTTCCCTGTTCAGCCATCATCCGTATGCCGTCAACATTCTCCTCGTGGCAGCCATGTTCAGCGCCTTTTACTTCTCCCGCTTTGCCGTCCGCTATTTCTCCATCGGGATGGCCTCTTTCATGTCGATCTATTTTTCATCCGTTTTGAAGCTCGACGCATCGCATCTGCTCTGGTTCTATATCGGAATCAGTATCGGGGCGCTCAGTGCCTACATGTATCAGTTCCTTCTATTCAAAAGTTCTTCCTACGTATTGAAAAGGAGCCTGATTTCGTTCCATATCCAGTCGAATCTGACGTTCACCATCCTTTTAAAGGCAATGGAAGATCCAAAAATCAGTGAGAAGAGGAAGAACAGTCTCGATCGGAACGTACGTAAATTGAATGAGTATGCACGGACGCTGTCGGGTGATATCAATGAAAGTGATCTGAAGGAGCTGTATCCAGGAATAGACGTTTCGGAACTCAGGCTCTATGTATTCGATGCGGAAATGCTGATCCAGACCCTATCCGATTCATTGAAGAAGCTGAAGGAGCTGAAGGCGTTCGAGCAGGACGAAATCCGCCAGCTATTGATACGGGTCATCCGTTCCCTTCGGGATGCCGATGTCCTGGCACAGGACTATGAACCGAAGACACTCGAAGAAACCGAACGTGCCCTTCAGGAGCTGCGCTTGATGCTGACGAATGTCCTGAAGGATCAAGAGGATCTTCCGAGATGGATCTATCTTCTGCGCCGGATCGAGTCCATTTCGAATCACGTCCTCCAGGCAGCCCTTACGATTCAGGAAGCCCTGAAGGGAGAACGGGAAGTCCCTTCTGAAAAAGAAGAGGATGAATCGGAAGAAGAAGAGAAGGAAGATGAAGAAGAGTCAAAAGGGTTGAAGCCGTCTACGAGAAAAGCAATCCAGGCATTGATTGCAGGGATCCTCGCCATCGTTGCAGGTGAACTGATCGCCCCCGCCCAGCCGTACTGGGTGCTGTTGACCACATTCATCATCATGATTGGTACTGAGACGGTGGGAAGAACCTATCTGAAGGCGTTCCAGCGTTCATTCGGTACCGTCATCGGGGCACTCGTGGGATTCGGGGCCGCCACCCTTGTCTCGGGTGTGAAGCCCCTTGAGGTGGGACTGCTTTTCCTGGCCCTCTTCCTATCATTCTACTTATTCCCTGTATCCTATACGCTCATGAGCCTGTTCATCACCATGCTCATAGCCTTTATGTACGATATTCTCCTTGGTGGGATTTCGGTGGGGCTTATGGGGGCGAGGGTACTTGATACGATCATCGGCGCCTTCATCGCCCTGATCGTGTCGGCTTTCGTTTTTCCGAAGAAGACGAAGGCCAAGGTCACGGATACATTCGATGAGTTCTTCGAGGAGCTCGGAGAATATGTGGAAAGCTATCTTTCTTCCTTCCTGAAAGAGAAGAAGAAGCCTCTCGCGGACCGGGCATTCGATCTCGACCATAAGGTACAGGCGATCAAGGACGAAGCCCAGTCGATCCTTCAGCGTCCAGGGGCCATGACCCGGACCGGACTCGGACGGTGGATCACCGTCGTCATCGCCATCAATTATTATGCGAAGCATCTGCTGGCTTCTTCCCACAGAAGGAACGAGCCCTTCCCGGAAGAACTGCAGAAGGTGATCGGGGTGACGAGTGAGAAACTGACGCAGAACATTGAAGCGGTCCGACTCATGATGAAGGACCCTTCCGCCCACTGCAGCCTCTGGGATCTCGCAGATGAACGGAGAGAAATTGAAACCCATGCCCCTGGTAGGTTGAAATCCCATATTGATGTGATTCATCATGTGTACTATGTATGGAAGATCAATCAGTCCATCGTTGCTCTCGGTGAAGAGCTCGGAGGAAAAGTGAAATCGGAAGAGGAAAAAGGGTGAGAGCATCTGCTCCCACCCTTTTTGGGTTTACCGAATGATCATATCCCCGCTGGAGAGGTCTACATTGATGGAATGTTTTCCGGACCCTTTCGTCCCTTTGATGGAGTGTTCACTGCTGGTTTTATCTGTCAGTTTGATGGTGTTCAGGATATCCCCGCTGCCTGCCTTTCCGTTCAGTTTGAAGCTCGCGTCTTCAGGCAGATTGAGGTCCACATCACCGGATCCGATCGTGAAATCCACATCCCCTGAAAGTTTCTTCATGGATACCGATAGATCTCCTGAAGAAACCGATCCGTTCAATGGCCCTTCATATCCCGTTATAAGCACATCTCCTGATCCCATATCAACGGATCCTTCCCGGGTTTTGATATCCTTGCCGACAAAATCTCCAGATGACCCCTTGTAGGTGAAGGATCCGGTGTTGAAATTCCCGATTTTCATATCGCCTGAGCCTATCTCGGTCTTCAGGTCGGCCAGGGACATCATCTCGTCCGGTGAGAAGATCAGTTCCCCGGAGCCAACCTCGATTTCCAGATTGTTTTCGTAGTTTTGAGGAAGAAATACAATCGTATCAAATTTTTTGCTGTTGAAGCCGATATAAAAGATAGGCTTCATTTTGACCTCAAGGTTGATTTCGTCTCCCTGATCTTCAAGGTTAACGGTGCCTTTTCCGTTGAACTCGACCCTGACTTCATCATCGTCCGTCGTCACGATTTTCGTATCCCCGCTTCCAAGCGACAAATGGATAAGCTTGGTCCCGTCGTTCACTTTTACACTGTCTGAGGATTTTCCGCCTTTGGCAAACAGGGTGGTCCGATCATTCAAAATGAGGAAGATCGCACCGAGTGCCAACAAAGCCACCACGATGGCGAATGCATTCTTTTTCATGTTTCCCTCTCCTTGGTTCGTTTTTCCAATCTTTCTATAGTGTAAGTGGAGAACCATTATTCTGCAATGCGCCCCCGGATCAATTTTTTATCCGCCTCTGGTCTTAGTGGAGAGTTTGAACCCTGATAAAATGGGGGAGTATGCAGGATGAGAGGAAATGAAAGGTGGGAAACCATGACGCATCGTGTGTTGGAACAGACTTTTTATGAACAGCCGACGCTTGAACTTGCCAAGTCCCTCCTCGGCTGCTTGATGGTGAAAGAAACGGAGGAAGGGACTGTATCGGGCTATATCGTCGAGACAGAGGCATATATGGGGCCTAAGGATCGTGCAGCCCACAGCTACGGAAACAGGAGGACAAAACGGACAGAAGTGATGTTCGCGGAATCGGGACGGATCTATACGTATGTGATGCATACCCATTGCCTCGTCAACGTGGTGAGTGGAGGCGAAGGGGTACCGGAAGCGATTCTCATACGTGCTGTTGAACCCGCTGACGGCCTTGAACTTATGGGCAACCGACGTGAAGGGCATTCGATGAAAAATTGGACGAGTGGTCCGGGAAAGCTGACCAAGGCCATGGGCATCTCCATGGAGGACTATGGGGGAAGCTTCCTTGAGCCCCCGCTGACCATTTGTGAAGGGTACCTGCCGGAAAGAATTGCCGAGGGGAAGCGGATCGGCATTGATAATAGCGGGGAAGCAAAGGATTATCCGTGGAGGTTTTGGGTCGAAGGAAATCCCTACGTCTCTAAGGGGCGCGGGCAAAATTCAGAAAAATAGGAATAAATACCCCCATAAACTATTTCGTTTATGGTATATTTTACTTATATAAACAACCTCACCGTCTATTGGGAAGGCGTTGAACCTGAATGTCCGATGGGCGCTTGCATTCAGGGGAGCCAGTAGCGCAACCGACCGCATATGAAGTCTATTTCTATGTGGTTTTTTTGTACCTGTTTATTCAAAAAATACAGAGAGATAAGGGGTCCCAATGAATATTTTCAGCATCTTTCAAGACGACTTGATCTATCACGAATTCCAGCCCTTGTACATGCTGGGGCATCAGCAGTCTCTCTATGCGTATGAGGGGCTCCTCCGCAACACGTTCAACCAGAATCCGGAGCAGGTATTTCAAACGGCCATCAAAGCCAATATCCTGTATAAGCTCGACACCCTTTCCATCACAAAGGCCATGGAGAGCTTTGTGAATACCAGTCCGGACTGCAAGCTGTTCCTGAATATCTACATCACGACCATCCTTCATCCGAGTTTCCGTCACTACTTTGATCATCTGATGAAGACCCACCCTTCAATGGAAGGGAGGCTCGTCCTCGAGATCAATGAATCAAGTGCAGAGGAACTCTGGCAGAATCCCTTATTAAAACAGGCGTTGAAAGGACTGAGGGAGTATGGGGTGTGGTATGCCATCGATGACTTCGGTCAGGGTACATCTTCCATCAAAAAGTCCATGGAATATGAGCCGGAAGTAATCAAGCTCGATCGCTATTTTGCCCTTAATCTTGCGCAGGATTCCAAGAAGCAGAGGTTCCTGTCGTTCTTCAGCCAGTTCTATTCCGAAGATACCCTCATCGTCCTCGAGGGAATTGAAAAGCAGGAAGACATGGAGGTTGCCCTTCAAATGGGGATTGCCATCGGACAGGGCTATCATTTGGGCAGGCCGGGGAAATTACTGGCCTGATCAAGGTACGTATGGGTTTGGCAGGCACTGAGCCATCCCTGCCCTTTATTTACAGAAAATAAATTAAATTGAAAAATCTTGAAGGGGAGAGTAGGATAAAGGAAAAAGGGGATCCATATGAACAAGTACTTTGCTGTACCGTTACGATTTATTCTTTATTACATATTGGGGATTCTCGGAATCCTGGGCGTGAGCGTCGCCCCACAGGTTCTGAGTGAAAAAGGACTGTATAACTTCGTCGCTTTCATAGAAGAATTCCTCAAGTTCACCATCTATTTCGCCGATCCGGGAAACTGGGAATACAACTATAAGGGACAAGTCGACTCTCTCTTCAACGTCCTGTGGGAGCCTTATCTGTATTCCATGACCATCATTCTCGGGGCCATTGTCCTGGGTCTTGTACTGGCAGTGATATGTGCCGTGATTACCTTTTTCCTCCCGGCTCCGCTTTCTTCCCTGCTGAAGAAAGTCCTGAACTTCATGGAATCGGTGCCGGATCTGCTATTTGCTTTTCTCCTGCAGCTATTCATCGTTTTCTTCTTCAAAAAGTACGGCATCATGCTCATGGAATTCACGGAGTTTGACGGGGTGCAAATTTATGCTGCACCAATCTTCACCCTTGCCATCGTGCCGATGGTCTCCTTTTTCCGGATCCTCCTTCTCGTCATGGAAGAGGAAATGGTCAAAGATCATATCGAATTCGCCAGGAGCAAAGGGTTATCAAAGAGCCGCATCCTCTTCGCACATGTGATGAAGAATATCACACCAAGCTCCTTTTACCATGGGAAGCTCATCATCTGGGGAACCCTGTCGAGTTTATTCATCATTGAAACCCTGTTTGATATGAGGGGGATCACCTTCTACATTACACAGGATTTCAGACCTGTTGTGATTGCGTATGCCCTGATCCTTCTATTCACGCCGTTCTTTTTTATTTATCAAGGGGTGTACCTGTGGATGAACCGGGCCGCCGTGATCGATGATTCCCATTACCGGATCAAAAAGGACAAGGTCAAGTTCTCAGAATGGAAGATCTGGGGGTTCATCGCCACTTCGTGGAGGGCTTGGAGGATACATATGAAGAATCCGAAGTTTGCCGGAGGATTCATCATCATCTTCGGGATGATTGTGTATAGTTTCTGCCATTCCCTTTTCAAGGATGAGCCTGTCAGCAAGCTTTATTATGTTAAGGACGATGCCGGTACTCTGATCAGCGTCCCGCCCCATGCACCATCTGAGTTCATGGCGCTCGGATCTGACTACAACGGCTTCAGCATTTTGGACCAGCTTATCGTCGGAGCGAAGTACACGCTCATCTTCGCCCTTGTCGTTGCGCTACTGCGGGTTGTAGGCGGCTTTTATCTCGGCATCGGCTATCATTTCTTCTTGAATGAACGCAGGAAGAACTGGGTGAATAGGATCGTGGATTCGATCCACTTCCTGCCGTTGAGCCTCATTGCATATCTACTATTAAGACCGGTTCTGTGGGGATTGACATTCGAAGGCTTCCAGCACTCCCTGTTTGAACGGCTCGTCTTTGAGGCCATTGTCCTGACGATCCTGGTGCTGCCGCTGACGATGGTATTGATCGGCAATGAGCTGAAGCTGATCGGACAGCAGGATTTCGTCGTCTCGGCCAAGCTTCTTGGAGGGAGTAACCGCCATCTGCTCTGGACGCACTTGTTCCCGCATCTGGCGCCGAGGATGTTCATTCTGTTCGGGCAGCAATTCATCCAAACGATGCTCATCCTGGTCCATATGGGGCTCTTCTATCTATTCCTTGGTGGCACGATTGTATCAAGGGGACTCCTTCCTGATCCGCCGAAATCCGCTACATTTGAATGGTCTGGGCTCATCAGTTCTTCCAAACAAGCACTGATGACCGAGAAATATTGGATTGTCCTCTTCCCGCTCATCGCCTTCATGATCGCCATCTTCGCCATGCAGCTCGTGGTCCAGGGCGTCAAGGAGATCCAGCAGGCCAAGGTCGGTGTAAGGGTGAATAAGAAACCAATCAAAGGTTGGAAAAAGTGGAGTAAGAGTGAGAAGGCAAAGGTGAAACCACCTCTTGAAGGAGACTTCACCTTGACGCATCAGAACATAAAGGGATGATGTCCACCCGGCATGAAATCCGAAACGGAGGGACATGTTAAAGGAAAAGGAGTGATGAACGATGAGGATACTGCTCATCAGCTTGACGCTGTCTTTTTCTTTGACAACGACGGGGTTTGCGAGGGACATCCTGCCCTTGCCTGCCCATAAAAAAGAACTGGCCATCGTGATCGATGATCTTGGGAACGATATGGAGGGAACGGAAGATATCCTTGATACAGAGGCGACTCTGACCATTGCTGTCATGCCGTTCCTACCGTCTACAAAGAAGGATGCCGAACGGGCTCATGCGAAAGGTCATGAAGTGATTCTCCACATGCCGATGGAACCGGTGACGGGAAAGGCAAGCTGGCTTGGGCCAGGGGCGCTGACAACTGACCTTTCAGATGATGAAATCCGAGACCGTGTGGAGAAAGCGATCCAAGATGTCCCCCATGCTGTAGGGATGAATCATCATATGGGTTCGAAGGTGACAGCCGATGAACGCATCATGAGGATCGTCCTCGAGGTATGCAAAAAGCACGGGATGTTTTATCTCGACAGCAAAACAACGGGGAAAAGTGTCATCCCTAAGCTTGCTGACGAACTGAAAGTGCCATATCTCGAGAACGGTCTCTTTTTCGATGATGTCTACACGAAGGAGCATATCGGACAGCAAGCGACGAAACTTGCCGCTAAACTTGAAAAAGACGATAGCATGGTAGCCATCGGTCACGTCGGTGTAACGGGTACGATGATTGCATCGATGCTGAAGGACTTCATTCCTGTCTACGAAAAAGAAGCCAATATTGTCCCGCTATCCGACCTTATTCCGGAGTATCACTTGATTGATGAAAGCATGCCTTGAGTTGTATGCTGAAGGGTGATGAACAATCGAAGGAGAGTCGATCTTATGAAAATGGCTATTGTGACCGGAGCAACAAGAGGACTGGGCGAAGCGATCGCTTCTGGCCTGGTGGAAAAAGGAGTCGGGCTTATCAACATATCCCGGCGAGACAATGAGAACCTGAAGGCCATGGCCGCGGATGCAGGGGTGGCATATTCCTTCCACCCGTGCGACCTATCGTCTGCTGCCGACACGGAAAAGGTATTCAGGGAAGTAGGGGCCAGCGTGTTTTCAAAGGGAGCAGATACGATTTATGTGATTCAGAATGCCGGCTTGGTCACCCCGATCAATCCGTCCGGACAAGTGGATGCCGAGAGCTTGGAAGCAAGTGTTCACGTGAATCTTCTTGCACCCATGATTGTCCTCAATGAAATGATCTCCGCTTCTGAAGGGAAATCGGGACAGATGCTGATCGTTAATGTCAGTTCAGGTGCAGGCAGCCGACCTGTGTATGGTTGGAGTACGTACTGCTCCACCAAGGCAGGACTCAATATGCTGACGGAATCCGTGAGCCTGGAGCTATCGACTACAGGACGAGATCATAAGGTCATTTCCTTCAGTCCGGGTGTCATGGACACGGATATGCAAGGACAAATACGCTCCTCATCACAGGAAGCTTTTGTAGAAGTAGAGAAGTTCAAACGCTACAAGGAAGAGGGGACCCTTCGCAGCGCTAAGACGGTGGCGGATGCACTGGTGGATCTGATCACGGAAAAAGAAGTGGAAAGCGGCAACCTCTATCACATCAATGACCTTGTATGATTGGACACACAATAAAGCCCCGGGCTCTGGTCGATACCAGTATTCCGGGGCTTTTTCTATTGAATTATGATTGTACCGGTTCTGTAGAACGAGCTTTCCTGCGTGTAAAACGAGGTAGGGCAAATTTGATCGCCACCAGTCCACAAATGGCCGTCAAGATTGGGTAGAATGCATACGGAAGGATGCTCAGCGGCGAAATGCCGGCTGTTTCAGCTACAAGAAGCATCTGAGCACCGTATGGAATCAGACCCTGTACGGCACATGAGAAGATATCGAGGATGCTCGCTGTCTTCCTGTTGTCCACTCCGTATTCATCACTGATTGATTTGGCAAGCGGTCCGGCAATGATGATGGAGATGGTATTATTGGCCGTGCAAAGATTCGTTGAAGCCACAAGACCTGCCGTTGAGTATTGTGCGCCTTTTGAGGAACCGATCTTTCTGGTTACAAGATAGAGAAGCGCCTGGATTCCGCCATTGTGACGGATCAATTCCACCACTCCACCGATCAGGATGGATAGGAAGGCGATTTCGCCCATGCCGAGCATCCCATCGGCAATGCTGCCGAAGTAGCTGGTCGGTGTGAAGCTTCCGTCGATGAATCCGATGATTCCTGAAAGCAGGATTCCGCCGAATAAGACGGCAAATACATTCAATCCCGACAGGGCACCGATGATAACGGCAAGATACGGAAGGATCTTCACGATGGAATAACTTCCAGCATCAACAGATGTCTGGTTACCAAGCGTCACGAAGAACAGTGCAATGATGGTGATGATGGCAGCAGGCAGGACGATGAAGAAGTTGACTTTGAACTTATCTTTCATCTCCGTTTTCTGCGTGCGGACCGCCGCGATGGTCGTATCCGAAATAAAGGACAAATTGTCACCGAACATGGATCCACCCACAACGGTCGCCATGGCTAGAGGAAGGGAGATATCCGTTCCTGAGCTGATTCCGACACCGATAGGGGCAAGGGCCGCAATCGTCCCCATGGAAGTCCCCATGGCGAGTGAGATGAAGGCCGCGATCACAAACAGTCCGACAATCAAGAGGTTTTCCGGAATGACGGATAGGGCGAAGTTGACCGTTGAATCAACGGCACCCATTTTTTCAGCCACTCCTGAGAAAGCGCCTGCCGATAAGAAGATCAAGACCATGATCATGATATCGAGGTTACCCGCTCCTTTGGCGAAGCGTTCAACCTTCACATTGAGGCTGTCTTTCCGGTTCATGGCCAGGGCCACGACAGCAGCGATGATAATTGCAACGAGGACGGGGAAGGAATAGAAGTCCCCTGAAATGATGCCTGCCCCGAGGAACAGGGCAACGAATATGAGTAATGGTAGTAATGCCAGTAGATTCCCTTTTTCCTGATTCATGTTGTGCACTCCTTTTAGATGGTTTGTTGCGCATAAAATAAAAAACCTCTTCAAATAAGAAGAGGTTTCCATGAAAACGAAACACCCTTCTTATCTTTCAAGCCGGTGGCTTGCTGGATGTGGCACAGCACTCGTTTGGACGAGTCCGCTGCCGAGACATCATAGGGCCAGTCCCTCCGTCTCTCTGGATAAGAAGATTTTACGTTATGCAGTTATGTTTAAGATACTTCCATACTTTAATGGGTTTCATCCTAAATGTCAAACGGGAAAATTTTCATCCGCATTAAGCAAACGCATTCATATTTTGAAGATGAACACAGTTAGTATTGTAACTGGAATAAATCAGATGATATAATCAGTTAATGGAAAAATAAGGGGGTTAGGAACCCTCAGCAAACAGGAGAGATGACCGTATGAAGAAGCGATATTGGCTGCTGGCAGTGAGCATATGTCTGTTACTTGTGGGGTGTTCTCAAGGGAAGGGGAACGGTTCATCCCAGTTGACGTTGGAACCGTATGACCTGAGCGATAAGGAAGAAAAAGTGGTTGCCGCTACAGGGAGAGGTTCCATGTTCTTTTTTACACTGGATGGACCCCTTGCAAAAGATATGGATCTTGAAAGGGCCATAGAAGTGTATGAAAAAGGGAAGCTCGTAAGTGATGAGCCGTTTCAATACGGCGAAGAAGCGAAAAAGTATAAGCATTCCTTGAACTCCGTAGGGATGGAGAGCTCGGAAAAAGAATTGAAGATCCTACATGGAAGTGAAAGCACCTTCATCACGATGGACGAAGACCCTATACCAGATGAAAATGGCAGAAGTGCCACGTCTTTATTAACAGAAAAGGTGGAGCTGAAGAAGGATACACCCGTCTACGTCTACGGAATGGCCACTTCCAAAAACGATGGAGAGTACGAAAGTCTGATGTTGGAAAATGGGAAGCCTGCCGGCGGATTCATAAATTCCGACAAGGCCTATGTCTATAAAATTACCCTTGTGGACCGCAAGACTGAATAATTTTCAGAATAAAGATTATTTTATTAGGATAATAGGTTTTAAATCTTTTGACTGGTGGTACAAGAAAGATATATATCACATATAGGATTCGAGCGTTAACAACTTTCATGTAAAAGGGGAGTCTATTATGGATAATACCTTCGTCTACTCAAAAGAATATGCCAACCTCGGCGACATTATAGAATTCAAAAGGAAAAAGCACGTCCTGCAAGGCGTCGTGACGACCCTAAGGGAGAACACGGTCATTGTGCGCATGGATAAGGAATCAGCGATGAAGCTGGACCTTCCCGATGATCAAACCGTAGTTGCCCATAAGAACTATGCCGTCATCGAGAGGGCTGAAAATGGCACGAATCCCGTCTTCGTCTACGATGGGTGGAACAGTGCGTTGAAGGCGTAAATAGTATACAAGAAAAACCCCCCGGCGCTAAATTGAGCGTCCGGGGGATTTTTTTGGTGTCGGCCAATAAGATGATTCTATGTTCACCGCCGCTTTGCGTATTCCCTGACCATTTCTTCCGTCACGGTCTTGCGCTGGGGGACGACGCCCTGCCTTGCAAGGGCATTGATCTCCTGGGTGACGTGATTGATGCGGTCGGTGGTGAATGGCTTTCCGGCTTCGCATAATGTGAGGGCTTCTTCGATGGCCTGTTCCCTCGATTCATCAAGCTTCATGAACTCCTTCACGAGGCTGTGCTGCTTGCTTGAATGCTTTGTGATGTCCTTGTGTACGCTCATGCCCTCATCCCTCTTTCGATTGGTATATGTCTCATTATGCTTGTTTTTCTCAGCTGTGGCAATGGCTATAGGATCGGGGAGAGGAGGCGTGAGATGGACTCCTTGAACTTGATCATGAGAGGACGGCGGTGATAGTCCTCGAGGGTCAATTCCCTGCTCAGTTTCCTATCTTCCATGAAGGAACGGCTGAGTTCCCGTGAAAGCTTCCGGTCATACAAGAAGGCGTTCACTTCAAAGTTCAGGCGGAAGCTCCTCACGTCGATATTGGCTGTGCCGACCGATGAAAGTTCATCATCCACCACGATCGTCTTCGCGTGGATGAAGCCGTTATCGTAAATGAAGATCCTCGCTCCTGCCTTCAGTAATTCTCCCACATACGAGTAGGTCGCCCAGTAGACGAACATGTGGTCAGGCTTGTTCGGGATCATGATTCGGACGTCCTTCCCGGTCAGTGCAGCGATGCGTAGGGAATCCAGGAGACTTTCATCCGGGATGAAATAGGGTGTCTGGATGTAGATCGAGTGCTTGGCCGATGAGATCATCTTCAAGTAGCCGTTCTTGATCTGCTCCCATTCTGAATCAGGTCCCGAGGTGACGATCTGGATCCCCGTCGAACCACTAAAGGAAGCGGTAGGAAAGTATTTTCCCTCATAGGAGATCTTCCTTGATTTTGTGGCCTGATTCCAGTCTAAGATGAAGCGTGTCTGCATGGCCAGGGAGGCACTACCGATCACCCGGAGATGTGTGTCCCTCCAGTAGCCGAACTTCGGATCAAGCCCGAGGTATTCATCGCCGACGTTGAAGCCGCCCACGTATCCCACCTTCCCATCAATGATGACGAGTTTGCGGTGATTCCGGTAGTTGAGACGCAGGTTCACAAACGGGATCTTCGACGGGAAGAAGACCGCGACTTCTCCTCCGACTGCTGTCAGATGCTTGAAAAATCGGGGTCTTGTCCGTCTGGATCCCATCTCATCATACAGGATGCGGACTTCGATGCCCTGCTTTGCCTTCTCAATGAGTTTCTCCACGATTTTTTTGCCCAGCTGATCTTTTTTGAAGATATAATATTGAATATGAATATGGCTCCTTGCCTGTTCGATGTCGCGCATGAGGGCTTCGAATTTCTCCTGACCGTCTGTGTAGACCGTGACATCATTGTCTTGGGTCAGCAAGGCGTCATTGTTGATGAGATGCATATAGATCAGGTCCTGATGGGGAGAAATCTCCCTGTGCCTGAAAGGGAGGGAGCGTTCCCTCAGAGACCGGGTTTGTTCGATCAAGAGGTCCTCGATTCCGATCTTTTTGATTCCTTCCCAGTCGAAGAGGCGTTTCCTGGTCATGTTTTGTCCGAAAATCAAATAAAGGATGAAGCCGAGATAAGGAATATAAAAGAGAACCATGAGCCAAGCCCATGTCGCCCCGGCATTTCTCCTTTCAAGGAAGACGATGATGGAAGCGAGCACCAGGTTGAAGAAGAATAAAACCCCTAAGAGGATGGAAAGAATGTGCATGCTTTTTCTCCTTTTTAAACCAACTAATGGTAATATATTGTGGTGTACGAGTTATAGTATGTTCGGATCAGAAAGAAGGTGAACAGATGAAATATGCTTTCATACGGACGATCCTGATGGCGGGGATCTGGGGGTTTTGGATAAAAGAAGCGTATACGGGTCTTGAATCCCTTATCACCCTCATCATCCTGTCTGCATTGTCCATAGCGCTGTTCTTCTTGGTGCCGCTGATGAAAATTCCTCAGATCAGCTATATGCTACAGATCCTTTTGGTGATGGCAGGAACCATCCTTACCCATTATACACCACTCATCATGTGGGCCGTCGTATTCCTGATTCTCATGGAAGCTGCGGTCACCCTAAGGAAGGATCAATTTCGGCAGTGTCTGTTTGCAACGGCTGCCTTCTTGATGTTTGTGGTGATGTATTCTTATCCTACCATCGAGTATGAAATGTGGATCATCGTGTTCTTTTTCCTCTTTTCTACTTATAAGGTAAATGAGGACCGGCTGGAAAGCAAGGAGCAACGGAAGCTCTATGAACAATTATTGGGAGAATACAGAAGCCTCAAAAGGCTGCAATTCGTGACGGAGCAACATTCCAAAGCCGAGGAGCGTACGAGGATCGCGCGTGATATCCATGATTCCGTGGGTCATAATCTTACTGCCCTCCTTATGCAGATTGAAATGCTGTCTATCCAGAACGGGAAGGAAGGGTACAGCGATTTGAAGCGCCTGGCCCAGGACAGCCTCGAGGAGACGCGGGAAGCGGTCAGGACGTTGAGGGACGGGGAACTTTCAGGAGTTCAATCCGTTTTGCAGCTCGTCAGGAAATTGGAGTCGGAGAGCTATATCCAGATTCAACTGACCACGCGCCAAGGCGTCCTTTCGTCGACGTTTACGAATGAGCAAAATGTCGCCCTTTACCGCAGCATTCAGGAGGGTGTCACCAACGCCATGAGGCACGCTCATGTCCGGGAAATCCAGGTGATACTTGGGAAGACTGCCCAGGGGCATCTGAGCTTGGTCATGATCAATAATGTGAATGACCCCGTTCCGGTCAAACCTGGTTTCGGGTTGACGAATATGAGGGAACGGATCGAGGCGCTGGGAGGAAGGCTTGAGATCCAGCAGACAGATCGAGAATTCACCTTGAATATATCATTTCCTATAAAGGAGGCATGAATCAATGAAAAGGATCATGATTGTAGAGGACCAGGGAATCGTTCGACAAGGCCTGAAGATGATGATTGAACAGGACCCGGCATTCACAGTGGTGGCGGAGGCTTCCGATGGGAAAGAGGCCGTGGAGTTAATGAACCTGCATGCCCTTGATCTGATCCTGATGGATATCAGGATGCCGGAGATGAACGGCATTGAGGCAACGCGGATCATCAAGGCGCGCTGGCCTCAGGTGAAGGTGCTCATGCTCACCACGTTCAACGATGATGAGTATGCCATGCAGGCATTGAAGGAGGGAGCGAACGGATTCCTGCTCAAAACCTCTGACGGTGAACAGCTTCTCCACTCCGTACATAGCTGCCTCAACGGGGGGATGACCATCCATGATGAAGTGGCGGCCAAAGTGGTCCCGCGACTTCTCTCGGCCCGTAAGGAATCCCCTGCCGTCCATGCGCTGACACCGAGGGAACTATCCATTACAAAGCTCGTGGGAGAAGGGAAGACGAATAAGGAGATCGCCGATCAGCTATTCTTATCGGTTGGAACGGTGAAGAACCATATCTCCCAGATCCTCCAGAAACTCGAGCTCAGGGACCGCACCCAGCTCGCCATATATGCTGTAAGACATGATATTGCTTGAGGCCGGCTCCCAACCGGTCTTTTTTTATGAAAATATGACGGAGGTCATGGGTAAGGGAAGAAGGTTGTGACGAAGGTAAGTGTGAGGATCTTTCTTCCTTCCATAGAATGAAAGTATAAGAAGGAGGCGGTGCAACATGTTGGAAGCCGTGGAGCTGACGAAACGCTTTAAGAAGAATCAGGTGGTGAACGGATTGAATCTGTTCATTGAAAAGGGAGAGACCGTCGGACTGCTGGGACCGAATGGTGCGGGGAAATCGACGGCCATTTCCATGATCTCGACCCTGATGTCCCCTACAGAGGGAGATGTTCGTTTGAAGAATGAGAGTGTGCTGGGGAATCCCCAATCCCTCCGGAACGTCCTCGGCGTCGTCCCCCAGGAAATCGCTCTGTATACCGATCTGACGGCGAAAGAAAATCTCGAGTTCTTCGGTAGGATCAACCATCTGAAAGGAAAGCTCTTGAAGGAACGGGTAAATGAAGTGCTTGACCAGATCGGGCTCACGGATCGGAAGAATGATATCGTCAAAACCTTCTCCGGCGGGATGAAAAGGCGTCTGAATATCGGTGTTGCCCTCCTGCACGAGCCCGAGATCCTCATTATGGATGAGCCAACGGTCGGAATTGATCCGCAGTCGCGGAGCTACATCCTGGAGCAGGTGAAGAGGCTCAATCAGGAAAAGAATATGACCATCATCTACACGAGTCACTATATGGAAGAAGTCGAGTTTCTATGCGACCGGATCTATATCATGGATAAGGGGCAAATCATTGCTTCCGGCACGAAAGATGAGATTAAGAGCATCCTGTCTTCTGAGTCGACGATCGTCATTAAACTGGAGAAGATGGTTCCTTCTTTCGTCGAGGGGCTTTCGACGATCCCTTCAGTAAAGAATGTCACGTCCGCGGATAAGGAAATCATCCTTGTCATCCCCAAAGAGCAGAATCTATTCAATCAAATCTTCCAGCTCGCGGAAGACACTGGAGCAGTCATTCTGTCCATCGACCGCAAGACACCATCCCTTGAAGATGTATTCTTGCATTTGACGGGTCGGGCATTAAGGGACTGAGGAGGAGAAGACGATGATGATACCATTTATCAGAAAGCAGCTATCTCAAATGATCCGGAACCCGCAGGTACTCCTTATCCTACTCGGTATGCCAATCCTGCTCATCACCATACTCGGGTTCGCCCTGGGCGATCTCATGAGCGGGGAAACGGGAGCCATCGAAGCGAAGGTAGGATTTGTCGTAGAGGGGGACCAGGCAGCAGAACTCAAAGAGTTTCAGGGAGAAGTCGATGAGAGTTCCATGCCTCCCCAGGAGAAAAAGGCAGTGAAAGCGGCAGCAGCCCAATCGCTCCCAATTGATTCCCTCAAGAAGGATCTGTTCGGAAGTAAAGAAGTGAAGAAATTCATCCACCTGAAAGAAAAAAACGCAAAGGACCTTGAGGAGCTGAGGGGTGACGACGACTATTCCGCCATCATCGTATTTTCTGAAGGATATACCCTCAATATGCTTCGCCAGGTATTTCTAGATGAAGGTCAAGGTAGCGGAATCAACATCATCAAAAATGAAGGAAAGCCCCTTACGGCCAATATGGTGTCCGATATGATGTCCTCCTATCAGGAGCAATACACTCTGGCCCTTCAGGCAGGTAAGTCGGGCATTGACCCGGAATCCTTCCTGAACGGATCCTCATTCGGATCCGTGGAAAAGATGGAAGACCGCCAGCCTCTCACATCCATGACCTATTTTGCTGTAGGCATGAGCGTCATGTTCGTTTTGTATATCGGTACCAATATGGGAAGATTCGCGTTCTTGGAAAAGGAAGACCGGGTGTTTGACCGTATCATCCTGGCAGGTGTGTCCCCGTGGAAATACTTGTGGAGTGTACTGATCAGCACCATCATCCTTGCGTTCCTGCAGATCGGCATCCTGTTCGGGGCTTGCGCCATATTCTACGGGGTGAGGTTCCCGGACCTGGGTTCCTTCCTCATTGTGACACTGTGCATCTGCTTTGCCGTCGGCGGCTTCGGTGCCCTCATTACAGCGTTCAGCTATAAGGGGAATACGGAATCGATCTCAAGCTTCTTTTCCTCGATTGGTGTCGCAGTACTTGCATTCCTCGGCGGGAGCTTCGGCCCGCTTGCGAGCGGTAAGGTCATGGAGACCCTTGCCGATCTGGTGCCGAACGGTGCAGCCATGACGGCCTATTTCAAAATCTTTCAAGGCTACGGGATCGGAGAGGTACTGCCTAATCTGTGGGTAATGGTCGGTTTCGGCCTCATCTCCATCATCGTCGCATCCATTGTATTTCCTAAGGAAGGGGGGGAAGCGGTATGAAGGGTTTATTGTATGGGAAGCTTAAAATGTTCATCAGAAAGCCCTGGCCATTCCTGATCACATCAGTGGTCTCCATCATGTTCGCCTTCTTCACAAGTCAGTCTGGAGCTAATGAATTGTCCGTACCCTACACGGTGGAGTCAGGATCCGCGACGACGGAAGCCATCATCAGCAAACTTAATGAAAATGAGTCCATCATGTTTAAAGAACGATCAAGGAAAGACCTCGAAGAAGAGGTGAGTGAAGGGAAAACCGAGATGGGGATCCTTATCGGGGAAGACGACTATACCATTATCGCCTCTGCAGAAACCCCGAATGTTCCGCAGGTGAATCAGATTGTCGCCAAGGCGTATCAAAAGGTTATGCAGCAGAAAGAAGTGGAAGCCCTTGCCTCCCAGAAAGAGATCGGGAGAGAAGAGGTGAAGGGGTGGTTCGATGATACCACAGAAAATCCGGCTTTCACGATAGAAGAGACGTCATTCAGAAGCGATGGGGACTGGGTATACGATGTAAAGCTTCAATCGCTGTTCGGATTCTCCCTGTTCTTCGTCATCTATACGATTGCTTACAATGTGGCCACAATCATGAGTGAAAAACGGTTGGGGATCTGGGATAGGATGATTCTCTCCCCGGTCAAAAAGTGGGAGATGTATGCGGCGAACCTTATATACAGCTTCATCTTGGGTTATGCGCAGCTGCTTCTGATCTTCCTGGTCTTCCGGTATATAACCGATGTGAATTTTTATGGAAACTTCGGTTGGGTGCTGGTGCTGTTAGTGCCGTATGTCTTCACAATCGTCGCTCTGTCTATCTTCATCACGGGTCTGGTGAAGAAAGCCCAGCATTTCAACGCCGTGATTCCCATTGTCGCAGTGAGCATGGCCATGCTTGGCGGGGCTTACTGGCCGCTTGAAATCGTAAACTCCGAAGTGATGATCGGCATTTCAAAGGTCATCCCCATCACATACGGGATGGAGATCTTGAAAGGGGTCACTGTCAATCAGCTTGGTACAGAAGAAATCCTTTACCCGGTTTCCATCCTGCTCCTTATGGGCGTGCTATTCCTTGGACTCGGGCTGAATTTCATGGAGAAGAGGCATATATAGAAAGGACGGAAGCTAGAAAACTTTCCAGAATCCCAGCACAATCAACAACACCCCTGTGATCATCGTGATTCCGATCAACATAAAGAAGAAATCAAGAACGCTGTCTACGAATACTTTCTTGCGGTTGGAACGTCTGAAATGGCGAACTTCCTTACGAGGTGTATGCGTATGGACGACTCGACTCATAATGAGATTCCTCCTTTATGGTAGTAATGAGTTAATTCGAGGAATGAAGTGAAAATCCTTCCTTGATTGAAGAATTATGCCGAAATCTGTTGAGTGGGTGGGGATGGAAAGTGAGGGGGCATGACAACGATGTTCCAAGAGAGAGTGTTAACCGGGCGCCCGCGTCCGGTTTTTCATTTGATAGTGCCTCGACGACAGGCCTAGGGTTCAATGATGGATGTGATAACAAATCGATCGGCAGAACGGGGAAAAAAGTTCAGCTTTATAGGATTATTGTTTCATATTTGGGGAAAAAGAAAAGCAATTGAATAAAGGTGAAACTTTTTAAAGCGTCGAACGTACAAATAGGTGAGTGATACATACAAGAGCTGTCGCTGTTGATTATGATCCTACTTGTACGAAACCAACCTGGCCAAAGGCCAAAAAAAGAGGTGAATAACGTGGTAAAGGAGAACGATCGCTTAAAACGAGTGATAACCAAATTGTCGAATGTCGGTGTCAACATCACCAAAACGAAATCAAGACGGGAAATCCTACAGTCACTGAAGCAGTATCAGCCATTACCGAAGACGTTAACACAAGACTCTTAATGTCCATGGGAGTGTACAGACATAATTCCCGACCCTTCACGATATACTAGGGAATAATGAAGAGGAGGGGATCCCATGGAGAGACTGATGTTCGATTTGGCTACATTGAAGGACATCAAGCAGAAAGCAGATGAACTGTCCTATTTCTGTTTGAGCGGGACGGAGGAACCGGACGCGGTGAAGTTGACCCAGGCGCTGGATCAAGTATGCCGGGCGCTTTCGATGTTTGCAGAAGTGGAGCTCCATCTGATGAATGGCCGTTCGATCCCATTTGATCCCGAGAGCTACATCAGGGGCAGACTCGGGCTGGCACACCGTTCATTGCTGTCTGTATCCCCATCACATACAGCCTAGGAAAGAGGTTGACCCAAGACGGGTAAACGCACTGACATATGAGTGAGGATTTTGACTGTTAAATGAATACGCAGAACTCATTTGGCCTGTCCTTTAAGGATGACTATTCCTCATCGTTTTGGGTCAGCCTCTTTTTGTTTCCTTGAAACTCCGGCTACATACCCTTAAGAGAAGAAAGCAGGTGAGCGCCATGTACTCAGATATACTATTGATATGCAACGGTAAGGCGGGGCAGGGCAAGCTGGAAGCATTGCTGAAGGATACCATTCCCCCGCTTTTGGATGTGTGCACGAATCTAACAATCCACCCGACAAAGGATAAAGGCGACGCCGAGCACTTCTGCCGGGAAAAAGGCCGTTCATTCGACCTCGTCATCGTCCTCGGTGGGGACGGGACGGTCCATGAGGTGATCAACGGGCTCGCTGACCTTGATGAACGCCCTTTGACAGCCATCCTTCCTGGCGGGACATGCAATGATTTTGCCCGATCCCTCCATATCCCCATGAACATCAAGCAGGCCGTCCAGCTCATCGTCGAACACCCCCTCCGGAAGAGTGTGGACCTCGTCAAGACAGACGACCGATACTTCAGTAATTTCTGGGGAACCGGTTTGATTTCACAGACGAGCGATAACATCGATGTTGGTTCAAAAGGAGTACTCGGAAAACTGAGTTATTACATCAGTGCCTTTCAATCCATACAGGATGCCCCAATCATGACGGTGAAGGTGAAGACCGATGAAGAGGTGTTCGAAGAAGAAGTGGTGATGGTCCTGGCCGCCAATGGAAAATCCATCGGTGCGAATGCCCTGCCTCAATCCATCAGCCTTGAAGATGGACTACTCGATCTTTATCTTGTGAAGAGGAGCGGATTCCCGCTGCTGAAGGAATTCTTCTTGATGAAGGGGACCGGCGATGTGAGTCACACGTTCGAGGATATCCGTCATATCCGTACATCCAGCTTGGAGGTCGAGCTCTCGGAAGAAGAGAAGTTTGATATGGACGGAGAACTGTATGATGGTAGGCGCCAGACGATGAAGGTGCTTCAAGGCCATATGGATTTCATCGTAGGTGTTGAAGGATAAAAGGAAAGAGGCCGTATCCCGGGACTGTCCGGGATACGGCCTCTTTGTTTTCATTGTACGGACGTTCTTCTTTTTTTGATCAAGACGTATCCGACATACAGGATGACGAGAACGGCCCCTACAACGAAACTGAGCATGGCAAAGTTTTGTTCAATGAATGGCTTTGCCTTTTCACCGAGGGTCATGATGATGATCGCTTCAAGGAAGAAACGGAATCCGCGACCGATGATGGACCAGATGACCAATACACGGATGCGGATGCCGGAAACCCCAGCGAAGATGGTGAAAATCTTATAAGGAACGGGAGTAAGCCCTGCAATAAGGATGGCCATCGGGCCGAACTTATTGAAGTAGTCCTCCACTTTTTGTATGCGTTCTTCTTTGAATAAATAGACCAGTACCGGTCGGCCAAGCTTCTTTCCGATCCACCATCCGCAAAGGGCTCCGATAACGGAAGCGGCTGTCGTATAAAGGGCATATAACAATGCGCTATCCGGATTGGCAATCGACATAGGGATAAGCAGGACATCAGGTGGGATCGGGAAAAAGGATGAATCTGCGAAAGACACCAAGATCAATCCCCATACACCATAATCCATTAACCACGTTTCAAACATATGTATCCATTCAGACATATTCAATGAGTCTCCTTGTTCAATAAGTGTCGGCTCACGCACTGGCAAGCAGTAATGCAGGTCGACCGAATATTCTTTCAATCGACACAATGTACATGCCCTGCAGGATAGGACTTCTGAAAGTATACCATGATTACAGGGAAGAGTCATCGGACCCTTCGTTACAGTTTCGTGAAATCAAGAGATTCCTGTCGCTATTTCCCGAGAAATATCCGACAGGAATCGAGGTCACATTTCCGTAGGTGCTGAGATGCCGAGAATCCGCAGTCCTTCTGTCAGAACGATGGATACTGCGGCTACGAGGCTCACGCGTGATGCCTGATCTCCGTCGCCGGAGAGGATCTTTGATTTCCCATAATACCGATTGAAGTGCTGAGCCGTTTCAATCAGGTATTTCGCCAGGATCGACGGGGAATAGTGGGTCCAGGAGCGGGTAATCACCTCTGGAAATAACCGCAGCTGCTTGATGACTTCCCAGCTTTCACTGTCATCAAGGCCGGTGAACGCTCCTGCCTCCACATGGGATTTTCTCAGGATCGAGTGGGCCCTTGCATTCGTATATTGGATATACGGTCCGGTCTCGCCTTCGAATGTGAGCATATGCTCCAGTGAAAATTCAATGTCATTCAGGCGGTCGTTCTTCAGGTCATGGAAGATAACGGCCCCGACACCGACTGCTTTGGCCACAGCTTCAGCATCGGGCAGATGAGGGTTCTTACTTTCAATATTTTGTTGGGATAGGGCGATCGCTTCCCTCAGTACTTCCTCCAGGAGGATGACCCGGCCTTTCCTCGTGGACATTTTCTTGCCGCCTTTCAGGTAGAGGCCGAAGGGGATATGTTTCATATGGTCGGCCCATTCAAAGCCCATCTGCGCCAGTACGTTTTTAACCTGTTTAAAGTGGACGGTCTGTTCCTGACCCACGATATAGAGAGCTTCATCGAATCCATACTCCCGCTGGCGGTAGAGGGCGGCGGCGAGATCACGGGTGGCGTATAAGGTGGCACCGTCCGACTTTTTAATCAGGCAGGGTGGAAGGCTTGTATCATCGGTCATCCAGACCACTTGGGCACCATCGGATTCATTCAGTAATCCTTTTTCGGAAAGGAGGTTGACCACTTCATCCATTTTGTCGTTGAAGAACGCTTCCCCGTTGTACGAATCGAACTCCACTCCAAGGAGGGTATAGATTTCCTTGAAGGCACTCAGCGATTCATCCTTGAACCATTTCCAAAGAGAAACCATTTCTGCGTCTCCCTCTTCAAGGAGCTTGAATGCTTTTCTGCCTTCCTCATCCAAGGAAGGATCGGCTTCTGCTTCTTCATGGAATCGCTTGTAGAGGGTGAAGAGCTCGGCAATGGGATTCTGTTTCACCTTTCCCTCGTTGCCCCATTTTTTGTACGCAACCATCAGCTTCCCGAACTGGGTACCCCAATCCCCGACATAGTTGATCTTCACCGTATCGAATCCGCATTTTTCGCCGATGCCGGCAATGGCGTTTCCGATTACAGTGGAGCGTAGATGCCCCATGGAGAACGGCTTGGCGATATTGGGGGATGAGAGATCCAAGACGACAGTACGGTCATTCCCGAACGTCTGGGTTCCGTATTGCTGCTGTTGGTCAAGGATAGTGGAGACAATCTGCTTGCCGGCTTTGACAGGGTCGAATTTGACATTCACATAGGGACCTGCTGCTTCCACAGAGGCAAAATAGGGGGAGTGGACCTTTCCGGCGAACTCAGCGGCAATTGCCTGCGGTGCCTTCTTCTGTTCTTTGGCAAGGCCAAAGCATGGGAAGGCTGCGTCGCCCATATGAGAGAACTTTGGCGTCTCGATCAAGGTATAAAGCTCTTCTTTGTTCCAATGCGGTACAACCTGTTCATGCAGTGCGTCTGTAAAAATCATCTTTAAATCCATCTTCATCCACCTCCAGAAAAAATAAAAAAACCCGTCTCTATAGAACATAGAGACGAGTTTGAACTCGCGGTACCACTCTGATTCCCTCCAACAAGGGCTCTCATTGCATAACGGGGGGTTCCCCGGCCGTAAACGGCATCTCAAAAGTGCGGTTCATCCCGTGCTTCCCGCCAGGCTCCCACCATCCCCGGCTCGCTTTGTTCCACATTGGGATTACTCTCTTCATCATCGACGGTTTATCATATAATTAACTATATTTTACACATTTTGATGGAGAATGCAACTCCCAAATCAGGAATGATCCGATGAGAACATATACGATCGGTGATGGAACTTCATGCTGAATATGAGGCCGAGTGCGAGCATATTTCCCATGAGTGAGCTTCCTCCATACGAGATCAACGGAAGCGGGATCCCGGTGATCGGAAGGAGCTGGATCGTCATTCCGATATTCTGGAATACGTGGAAGGTGATCATACTGATGACCCCTGCACACACATATGCATTATAAGGCTCTTTCGTATCAAGGGCGGTCTTGGTCAAGTGGTAGATCAGGATGAAGAAGAGACTGATCACGACGCTTGCCCCGACAAAGCCGAAACGCTCGGCGATCCCGCTGAAGATGAAGTCGGTGTGGGCTTCCGGGATATAGACTTCACTGCCGTTGAATCCCTTCCCGTAAATCTGCCCCGATCCGACTGCGTTCAGGGACTTGATTAAGTGGAAACCTTCTTCCCTTGTGTAGTTATACGGATCGAGCCACGAATAGATCCGACCGAATTGGTACTTGTCCACACCGAGGTACTTTTCAAGGAAGTCAGGTGCATAAAGAACAAGGGAGAAGATGGTCCCGCCGATGACGGCGATGCTGCCGTAAATCGGCACGATGATCTTCCACGTTATTCCCGAAACGAGGATGATCCCGGTGACGATGGCAATGAACACAAGGGCGGTCCCAAGGTCATCGGTGATGATGAGGGCCAGTGGCCCAAGGGCTGTCAATCCGATTTTGGCAAGAAGCATGAAGTCGGACTGGACGGTCTTCACCTGGTTTTGCTCATGGTGGTTCGTGATCACCCGTGCAAGGGCCAGGATCAAGAAGGTTTTGACGAACTCGGAAGGCTGGATGAGGATCGACTCCGTGATTTTATACCAGCTGTGTGCTCCGTTCCGATAAGGGACGATGCTCTCAGGCATGATCCTGAGTCCGAGCAGGAGGACGATCCCGATCCCGTATGCGTACCAGGCGAGACGCTTATACTGGTCCGAGTCGAAGAAAAGGGCTGCGGTTATGATCACGCCGCCTACCACATACCAGAAAGCCTGGCGGATAACGAAGTTTGTTTCATACTGTCCGGAGGTTTGGGCGCTACTTATACTAATGGCACTGACAATAAAAAATAACATGAGGATGAAAAGCAATCCCCAATCGATTCGATCAGCGAGACGCTGGCGGTTTTCCATAATCATTTCACCTGTATTTCTAAAGATTTCACATATCTTAGTCTAATAGAAAAAGAGGAAAATTTCTACTCTCTATCTACGGCTTTCCGTTTGTGATGGACGGGAGAAGTGGGAACACTGTAAGCGATTGGCAAAGAAAAAGCCGTCAGTGGAAGGGTTCCACGGATCGGCTTTTACGTTTCCATACCATTTATTACATTATTGTGAAAGAGCTTTGTCTGTCTGCACGAGTGGTGCAGGCTCTCCTGTTGTTTCCGGTATTGGTTGGAGCTTCGTCACTTCCACGGATTTGATCTGATGGTCCTCCATCGTCTGGATGTAGAATTCAAAGTCGGCGTACGAGATGCTGTCCCCTTGCTGCGCGTCATAATTATGCGTCAGGATCCAGCCACCCAGTGTATCGACGTCATCTTCGGTCACGTCGATGCCGAGGATGTCCTTCAGGTCGCTGACAAGGACCTTTCCATCAAGGATGAAATGGTTGTCCTTGATCTTCCGTATCTGTGGCTTCTCATCCATATCGAACTCATCACGGATTTCCCCGACGATTTCTTCGACGATATCCTCGATGGTCACAAGGCCGGATGTCCCGCCGTACTCATCGAGAAGGATAGCAACGTAGGTCTGTTCCTTCTGCATCCTGAGAAGCAGGACGTGGATCGGAATCGTCTCAAGGACCTGTATGATCGGTCTTACGTACGATCCGAGCGGCCGCAGCTCTGTATCCTTATGGAGGAGGTCGGTGAAGACTTCCTTCACATTGATGAATCCGGTGATATGGTCCTTATCACCGTCCGTGACGGGATAGCGGGTGAATTTCTCCTCCTGAACGAGTTCGAGGAGGGTATCGATGGGATCATCAGCTGATAAGGTCACGATCTCGGTTCGCGGGACCATGATTTCTTTTGCTGAGCGTTCATTGAATTCGAAGATGTTATTCACATATTTGAATTCGGACTGATTGATCTCTCCGCTTTTATAGCTTTCTGATACAATCAGGCGAAGTTCTTCTTCCGAGTGGGCCCCGTCATGCTCGGATGCGGCCTTCAGGCCGAACATCCTCGTCACGACCCGGGCAGAGCCGTTCAATACCCAGATGAAAGGGTATAGGATCCTATAGAAGGTGATAAGTGGACGGGCGAATAATAAGGCCAGTGATTCCGCTTTTTGAATGGCAACGGTCTTCGGGGCCAGCTCTCCGACGACGACGTGCAGGAACGTCATGAGAGTAAAGGCGATCCCGACGGAGATTCCGTGGGAAAGGGCCTCGGACGCAGCGATTTTCGATAATAAAGGTTCCAAAATACCAGCGATGGCAGGTTCTCCGATCCAACCGAGCCCTAGAGCGGTCACGGTTATTCCGAGCTGGCATGCGGAGAGGTACTCATCCAGATTTGTAATGATTTTCTTAGCAGCTATGGCATTTCGATTACCTTCCTCGACTAGTTGCTCGATTTGTGATTTTCTTACCTTCACGATCGCAAACTCCGAAGCTACGAAAAAAGCTGTTAAACCGATCAAAATCGCGACAAGCACCAAACTGTATATGTCCAAATAATTTTCCTTATCCCGTCAGACGGGTAAGGAGTCACCTCCTGTTGGTTATCAGTGATAACCGGATAAGTTTAAGTTAAAATCATTATAAGAATAACTACTTTCAGCGTCAAATTCTAAATAGGAAGAGATTTAATAATAAACTATGTCAAAAGCTAACCAATATGATGGTTATTTTCCGATTTTCGCACATTCGCGGTTCTTGAGATGTAGCCTTTCCTATTATATTACTATATTCGACAATTCTATACTGCTTTTGTCATCATTTTGAAATGAAATAGAAAAGAGCAACAGGGGAAATAATTTGATAAAATAGGAAGTATTAATCATGCATCGTGTCACCACTTGGAGGGAACGTTTTTGAAGGCTAATAATGTAGTGAAAGATATCATCTATGTCCATCAAAATGCGGATCAGCAATTCGTTGTATCCTATGGGATCCATTTCAACGAATTTGTCATGAACGCTCATCATCCGTTACAGAACCTGCTCCTGATCAAGCATCAGTATGAGCATGGAGGGTTCAACATACATACCCATATGGAATATGTGGAGCAGGGTGATATGAAGAAGCTCATGAATGATCATGTGCAGACGTACGGTGATTTCTGCTGGATCGATTTCGAAGAGGAAGTCGGGGTCGATGAGCTGAATGGGCAGGAGATTGCGGAACTGCTCTATATGGGACACATCAAGCAGCCTCTCAATCTGCCTTTCTACTCCAAGCTGAACAACCGCTTTGCGTACCTGACTCACGATGACGGCTGGTTCAATAAGGTGTTTTACAGGGATTTCGAAGACTTTTACCATCTCCTCGGGGAAACGATCACATCGAAATTAAAGACTTCCAAAGCCGGGAAGGGTCTCTTCGGTATGAAGAAGGAGAAAGACTTTCCTGCCATCGGGAAGGATGTCATTCGCTCACTGAGGGAAAAGCTCAAAGAAGGCGTCGTCATCTCCCTCGAAAAGGCGATCCTGGCCAGGGGGAAGGTCGAGATTCCGTTCTGGGTGATGGGGGACTATTTCGATATGGACGAGATGGGGGAAGATTATAAGCAGATCAGGAAGGCACCTGCCAACGGTCTTCTTTCCTTCGACCGGAAAACGAAGAGCTGGAGTGCTCTCCTGAAATGAGGGAGGAACCGGGCATGACGTCACTGAAGATCGGGGAAGGGCTCGTTGAAGCCATCTTTTGTTCCCGGCCGAACCGATTCATCCTGCACTGCGAGCTGCCCGGGGGATCGGTGGAAAAGGTCCATCTTCCCGACCCGGGAAGGCTGAAGGGGATACTCGTTCCCGGCCGCAGCATATGGCTCCTGCCGGCAAACGATCCTTCACGGAAGACGAAATGGTCGGCTGTCATGGTCCGGGATCCTGACAGCGGTGCCTATATCTCCCTGAACACCCAGCTCCCCAACCGGTTGATCCGGGAGGCATTCATGAGCGGTGCACTGGATGAATTCTCTGATTGGGCATTCGAACGGGCTGAATTCCGCATCGGTCACTCCCGCTATGATTTCCTTCTTCGCCACAAGAAGAAGGACGCGTCTCTTTTGGTCGAGGTGAAGAGTGTCACCATGGCAGATGGACGGGCAGGAAGATTCCCTGACGCCGTGACGGCCAGGGGTGCGAAACACGTGGAAGGGCTCGCAGCGCTTCAGGGAGAGTACGAGACCGCCGTTTTATTCGTCGCCCAGCGGGGGGACATCGACTCGATCACCTCTGCGCCTGAAATCGATCCGTATTTCGCTAAGGTCATGGAGGAAGCGGCACAAAAAGGCGTCCGGTTTTATGGGCGCGTATGTGAAGTGACTCCGACCCGCTTGACCCTGGGCAGGAAGATCCCAGTGGATACGTCGATATAAAAAGGATTCCCCGCCGCCGGCGGAGAATCCTTTTTTCTATGGAAGCTCGATCTCTTCCGTTACTTTATACTCGTCCGCCCCTTTGGCAGTCAGCCAGGCGCTCAGGGTGTAAGTGCCTGCAGGAAGATCAGGAAGCTTGATTTCCTGTGCAAGTGCATCACCGGGAGCGATGGTCTTTTCCCGGATGGCCTGGGTGTACATCTTGTTCTCTGAATCCTTGTAAACGACCTTGCCGTCGGCGTCCTTCAGTTCGAAGTCGATCGTCTGTCCAGAGGTGAAGGTGAAGGTCATTTCTTCGTCGGTCTCGTTTTTGACACTGTATTCATACGTGGAATCCTTTTTCGTTATGGCGGCTTTCATTTCCCCGTCCTCCATTCCATTGTGTTCAACATGATTTCCGTTCTCTTGATCTCCATTTTTCACTTCGTCCGTACCGCAGCCTGCGAGGATGACCCCCGACAGTATGAATGGGATGAGCTTCTTCATCATTTGACACCTCTCTCAGGTAGAAGTGGCGTTCACGCCCGCACGGTCACCGTCCCGCCCTGAAATGCGCAGGGAAAGGTTTCCGAAACCAGATTATAGGGGATTGATTTACATACATAATAACACGCAATTCCGGAAAAGGGAGGAAGAAGATGAAAAGATATGTAATTGTGATAATGGTCTCATTGATCCTGGCTTCCTGCGGGGCTCAAACAGGTGAAACCAAGCTTCCGGACGATTGGGATGATATCGTCAGTCAGGCGGAAGGTTCCAAGGTCAATCTCTTCATGTGGGGAGGGGATGAAGTCGTCAACCAGTACATCGATGACACAGTGGCTCCGGGGCTGAAGAAGGAATTCGGCATTTCATTGAAGAGGATCCCGATGGATACCCCGGAAATCCTGCAGAAGCTCCAAACGGAAAAGAAGGCAGGGAAAAAGGACGGGTCCATGGACATTGTATGGATGAACGGAGAGAACTTCAAGAATGCGAAAGAAAACAATTTGCTGGCCGGTCCCATCACGGAGCGCCTTCCCAATATGGAGTCATACTATAACGAAAAGGATTTCACCTATGACTTCGGAACCCCGACGGAAGGATATGAGGCACCGTGGGGGAAGGTTCAGTTCGTCTTCTTCTACAATGCTGACAAGATGGACAGCCCGCCGCGAACGGTGGACGAGCTGAAATCGTTCGTGAAGGAGCACCCAGGGAAATTCACCTACCCTGATCCGACGGACTTTACGGGTAATGCCTTCATCCGTCATCTCCTCAATGCAAACTCGGAACAGCCCATCGAGAAGGCCGGTGAAGACATTGAAGAAGCAGGCGGAAAGGTATGGAACGACCTGAATGAAATGAAAGGGGATCTGTGGAGAAAAGGCGAAACGTACCCAAAGGAGCTGACAGATCTGGATCGTCTTTTCGGTCAGGAGGAGGTATGGATATCCATGGGTTATAACGAAGCAAGGGCCGAATCCCTTGTGAAGAAGGGCATCTATCCTGAAGGGACCAAACCGTTCCTTCTTGAAGATGCAGGCTCGATCGGGAATACCCATTTCCTTTCGGTGCCGTTCAATTCCCCGAATCAGGCTGGAGCCCTCGTTGCCATCGATTATATGCTTTCCCCCGAGATGCAGCTGGAGAAGATGCAGCCGGACGGGTGGGGAGACAGCACCCCAATCTCAATGGATAAGCTGGAAGACGGGATGAGGAAGAAGTTCGAGGAGCTCGACAGGGGTGATACGGTTCTTGATCCCGCTCTATTGGAAGATGCTTATATAGGGGAGATGGACGCCTCCTATGTGGAATGGGTAAAGGAGAACTGGGTGCGTGAAGTGGCGGAAACGGACTGAGGGCCTGCTCCTTTTGCCAAGCATCCTTTTCCTGATGGTCTTCGGAATGGGCATGATCATGGCCTTCATGGAGAGCCTGATGGATGAGGGGACGCTGACGATGGGCTATTACATGGAACTATTCAGGAAGGAACGCTTCATTCGTTCCGTTCTTTACAGCTTCTGGATCACGGCTGTGTCCACGGTCCTGTCCCTCGTCGTCGGTCTCCTCTTTGTACGGGTCTTCCAGGAAAGACTGAGAGGCGGAACAGGGCGGCTCCTTGTATGGATCCCCATGTTGTTCCCCCATTTCGTATGGGCCTATCTTGTGTTCCTGCTTTTGAATCAAAGCGGATTCCTGTCCAATCTCTTGGGAGTCAACGGTCTGATGGCGGAAAGGACGGATTTCCCTGTCCTCGTGCAGGATCCGGGCGGAGTCGGAATCATGGTCACATATATATGGAAAGAGGTGCCGTTCGTCATCTTGATGCTCCTGCCGGTCTATGCCTCTCTTTCTGAAGGGTACAAGGAAGCGGCGACCCTCCTCGGTGCCAATCGCGTTCGCCTATTCACCACAGCTGAGTGGCCCTTCGTCAAGCCGGCTCTCATTGAAACAGGTGCCATCCTGTTTGCCTTTATCTTCACGGCGTTCGAGGTCCCACAGCTCCTAGGGGTCACGTCCCCCAAAATGATTGCTGTCCTTACATACGAATGGTTCTACAGCGGTGCTTGGACGGATCGTCCATTTGCATTCGCCGCCCTGCTCCTGGCAGGAGGTGCTGTCGGAATGAGCATGTGGCTCCTGACCCACTCCATGAATAAAGAGCGGCTCAGGTTGGCGAGTGGAGGGCGGAGCGGATGAAACGAATTGGTTTCTATGCTGTCGCCAACCTGTTCTTTCTGTTTCCGGTCTGTTTCTTTATCTATAAAAGTCTATTCGGAATCTGGAGGTGGGGAGAGTCATTCCCTGTGGCTCTCAACACGAGGGCATGGAAGGTCATTGCAGGGGAAGGGGAGCTCCTGTCTGCCATCGTGGTGTCCGTCGTGATCGCCGTCATGGTCCTCCTATTGAACCTGTTGATCGGGTTAACCGCAGGGAAAGCATTCGCCCTCCATCCGTTCAGGGGGAAGGTCTTCTTGGAAAGCATGCTGATGATGCCGCTGTTCCTCCCAACACTGGTTGTCGCAGCTGGTCTTCAGATGGTCTTCATCCGCATGGGACTTGCCGACACGTGGCTTGGCGTCGCCATTGTGCATCTGATTCCTACTATTCCCTATAGCATCAAGCTCTTCAAAACTGCTTATGAAGGGATCGGAAGGGAAATGATCGAGCAATCCCTGCTTCTGGGGGGAGGGTCCTTGAACCGGCTCCGCCATATTGAACTGCCGCAGCTCATCCCTGCCCTGAACAGCGTCCTGTTTCTTACCGTCGTGATCAGCCTTGGTCAATATGTGCTCACGGCGATCATCGGCGGGGGCAGCGTCGTTACCCTGGCCATGATCTACTACCCGTTCACCCGGTCGGCGGATGAATCGGTCATGGCCGCTTTCTCCCTCGTGTTCATGATGATCCCGTTGGTCACGTACCTTATCTCATGGCTGGTTTTGAGTATCTTCATCCCGTACGGGCCATCTAAGAAAAGGAGGGGAAACAAAACCTCATGGAACTGAAGGAATTGCACAAGAGCTATAAGAATCAATCGATCCTCTCGGGGGTCTCCCTCCGTATGGATGAGGGAGAAATCGTTTCCCTCGTCGGGTTATCGGGATCGGGGAAATCCACCCTTCTCCGCATCATTGCCGGGCTGGAGGCACCGGATTCCGGTTCGGTCCATCTGGGGGGTAGAGATGTCACGGCTATCAAACCGAAGGACCGGCCGGTCGGTATGGTCTTTCAGAAACCACTCCTTTTCCCTCATATGACGGTCCTTGAGAATGTCATGTATGGACTGAAGATGAAAGGATATAGGAAAAACGAGGCGATGAAAGAAGCGGATGGGTTCATCGGAATAGCAGGCCTAACGGACGTTTTGAATCATTATCCTTCCGAACTGTCGGGAGGTCAGATGCAGCGTGCATCACTGATCCGTTCCCTGATCCTTCGCCCGAAGCTCCTTCTGCTGGACGAGCCGTTTGCCAGTCTGGATCATACCCGCAGGATGGAGATCCGTGCGTGGGTCAAAGCCGTCATCAAGGAAGTGGGCACCACGGCGCTATTTGTGACACATGACCGGGATGAAGCGAGTGAAATGGGTGACAGGATCGCCATCCTTGAAGCGGGACGCATCTCTCAGATCGGAAGCCCCGAGCATGTGTATCATCATCCTGCCACTCCGTTCATCGCCGGTCTCATGAGTGACGGTCTCCTCCTCGGGAATGAGCGGTTCGTCCACCGGGAAAACTTATCAACAGAGTGCCACCACCCTCAAGATTTACGATGGACAGGGGAGATAAGGGAGAAAAAGTATATGTTGGGAAACCATATGTATTCCATCCATATAAAAGAGCTTGGGCAATCGGTCGTCCTGAAGGTCGCTGACGGGGATCTGGGTGAATCGGTCACGATCACGGCTTCCGAAAAAAACATTCAAACGTTTGATTAAGAGGGAAGGGAGGGAAAAGGATGAAGAAGAAGGAATGGGTGAAGATTGCCATCGTGCTTGCCGTCATCCTGTTTTTGATCTGGTTCAGCCGTCATGTGTTCAGTGTAAATCCCATTGCCATCAGGGATTGGATCACTTCCTTCGGGATCTGGGCGCCCCTCGTGTTCATTGTGGCCTATACGATCCGTCCGCTTATCCTCTTCCCGGCTTCGCTCCTGTCGTTCGGGGCCGGGCTTGCGTTCGGTCCCCTAGAAGGTTTCGCCTACATTGTGGCGGGAGCGATCGGAGGAGCGACCGTCGCGTTCTATGCCGCCACCCTGCTCGGGGACAGGATCTTGAAGAATCCTTCGGAACGGATGAAGAGGATTCGGGCGCGTATGGAAGAGGACGGCTTCATCTACATCCTTGTGATGCGCCTCGTCCCGTTCCTGAACTTCGATTTGGTCAGTTACCTGGCAGGCATGGCGAAGGTGAGGTATGGTCCGTTCATCCTGGCAACGGCCGTCGGGATCCTGCCGGGCACATTCGGATATGTTTATTTAGGTTCAAGTCTTGTCCAGGACGACAAAAGTCATATTTACATAGCCATCTTCGTGTTCGTCCTTGTGGCGGCGGTTCCTTTCGTCTTTAGGAAGAAGCTTAAGAACTGGCTCGGATTATCTAAAAGGCGGTAGGAGGAAGAAACATGCTGGATACACATGCGAGAAAATGGGTGCAGCCGGGCATCGAGACAACGGCCCGTTCATTTTTGAAGGCCGGGTTCACTCCGAATGGGGTGACCGTAGCGGCTTTCATCATCGGAGGAGGGACGGGAATCGTTTATTATGCAGGCTTCCCCATCCTTGCGGTCCTGCTTCTGTGGCTCTCGGGTTTTTTGGATGCAGTCGACGGTTCCATGGCGCGACTCACGAAGCCTTCCCCGTTCGGGACGGTCATGGATGTCACGTTTGATCGCATCGTGGAAATTTCCGTGATCCTGGGGGTTGCGGCGGTACACCCCAAGGCCATCTGGCCACTCCTCCTCCTTAGTGTCTCAATCATCATCTCCATGACGATCTTCCTCACGGTCGGTGCCGTCTCGGAGAAAGAAAGCGGGAAATCGTTTTATTATCAGGCGGGTCTGGCTGAAAGGACAGAAGGGTTCATCCTGTTCAGCTTGATGATGCTGTTCCCGTCGATTGTCGTTTGGACGACCCTTCTATTTGTTGCAGTGGAATTGTTCACGGGTTTTCAGCGGTTTGCAGAAGCAAAGCGACTACTTTCATAATGGAGTGATAGAGATGGAGAAGTATGATGTGATTGTAATCGGCGGAGGATCAGCAGGATTGACGGTCACCTCGGGCGCGGCGTCCCTTGGTGCACGTGTCGCCCTCATTGAACAGAGTGGGCGCCTCGGAGGTGACTGCCTCCACTTCGGATGCGTCCCGTCCAAGGCGTTCATCCAGGCGGCTAAAGAAGTTTCCACGGCACGCAGGGCGTCCTCATTCGGCTTGGATGTGAGCGGGTCGGTGGATCTGTCGGCCGTCAAGGCCCGGGTCGACGAAGCAGTGGGGAGCATCCAACAGCAGGATGACCCTAAGCGGTTCACGGAGATGGGGGTGGATATCTATTTCGGACGGGCAGAGTTCGTCACCCCGAATGCCCTCTTGATCGAAGGAGAAGATTACGTCTACGGAAAAAGTATTGTCATCGCTACGGGATCAAGCCCGCTTATTCCAGAAATCCCCGGGCTGGAAGATGTGACCTATCATACGAATGAATCGGTGTTCGATCTTGACGAGCTTCCGGAAAAAGCCATCTTCATAGGGGGCGGACCGATCAGCCTTGAGCTTGCCCAGGCTTTCAGCCATCTTGGTTCCGAGGTGACGGTGGTTGAGAAGGCGTCGTCCATCCTTTCTAAAGAAGACCGGAGCATTCAGGAGGCCGCGGTAGAAGCCCTCGGAGAAGATCTGAGAATCGTGACGGGTGCCGATATTCAGAAGGTGACTAAAGACGGGGATGGACTTTCCCTCCATTGCACGGTTGATGGGAAAGACCTCCACATCAACGGTGACATGCTCTTTGTCGGAACGGGGAGGAAGCCCAATTCAGAAGCCCTTAATGTGGACAAAGCAGGTGTGGAGACGGATCAAAAGGGCTTCATTCCTGCCGGTGACGATTTGAGGACGAATGTGTCCCACATCTTCTCCATCGGTGATGCGAACGGTCGCTACTTCTTCACTCATGCAGCAGGAATGGAAGGGAAGCAGGTGGTGCAGAATGCCGTCTTCGGCCTGAAGGGGAAGGTAAGCTATGATCAGCTTCCATGGGTAACATACACTTCACCCGAGATCTTCCATGCAGGAATGACGGAGGAAGAAGCAAAGGAATCAGGGATCAATTATAAGGTGTACGAAACGACCCTGGATGACGTCGATCGCTTCGTGGCAGATCACCAGACCCGCGGACTCGTGAAGATTCTGACGGATTGGAAGGGGAAGATCCTCGGGGCGCATGCCGTCGGGGAAGGAGCTGGGGACTGGATGCAGCCTGTCCTATACGCCATGGCGAAGAACAATGGCATCGGCTCCCTTTCGAATATGACCTATCCATACCCCAATCATGCATCTGCCGTCCAGCAAACAGCGGATTTATTCTGGCGTGAGAAGCTCTTTGACGGACCTGTTCCTGCCGTGACGAAAAAACTGATTGAGTATAAAAGATAACGCCTAAAAACAGGCCGCCCAGGCATGGAAGGTATACCCTTCGCCCGGACGGCCTGTTTTATTTTTCGTGGAAGCTGTACTTTTTCATGAACGACCGGTCCAATCTTTCCTTGAGCTTCCTCGTCCATTTCCCCTGGACCGCGGATGATCCATACAGGAGGAATCCGTTGCCGTTACCCGTTGACAGAATCGACAGGTATCGGCTTCGCGGTTGAAAGGCAAGAAGCTTCCGGCCTGTTAAAAACCGATTCAGGTTATCCCAAATGACGGGTCCCTGCCTGACAGCCGTAACCCCGTTTTTGGGGAGGTCGGGGAAGTCTGCCAGGGTGCCGCAGTCGCCGGCAGCGAAGAGATCGGGGAATGAGATGGACTGAAGATGGGCGTTCGTCAGCATGAATCCCTTCTCATCCGTCGGGATCGGACTGCTGCCGAACAGTCCCTGTGCCGCTGCGCCGCCGAGGAACATCACTTCGTCAAAGGGAATGTGACTGGCCCGGTCTGTCACGATGGCCCCCTCCTGAATCTGTTCGGCTTTTCCTTTCACGGTGGAGATGCCCCGGCGACCAAGAAGCGATGCCATATTCCTGGATGCAAGGACTCCGGCCTCGTGGAGCAGCGGGGAGGAATGGACGACGGTGATGGAATCACCGGGACTCCCGTTTTTTTCTTTCCAGGCGCGCAAGGAGAGAGCGAGTTCGCATGCCGCCGCTCCGCCTCCGATGAAGACCGTATCCCTGCTGCGATACAATCTTTCGACCTGGGAAGGGAAGTGATGATTCGGTTTGATTTTCAGATTGGTCCCCGCCAGTCCGGGGATGCCTGGGTCCTCATTCCTGGAGCCGATATCAAAGGAAGCTGCGTCATAGGAGTAGAGATCTCCCGTATGAGTAAGGAGCTGCTTTTGGATGGGATCGACGGAGAGAACGGAGGCTTCGACGAATTCGCAGTGTGCTTTCCGGCACAGGGCCTCAAGATCGACACGGATTTCCTCCTCGCTGTACACACCTTCGACGAAACCGGAAAACATGCCGCTGTAATATTGGTGGCGCGAAGGAGAGATGAGGATCCATCGGTCGGCCGTTTGTTCCTTGGACCGTTTCAGGAGGCAATGGAGGTGGCTGTGACCGCCTCCAGCGAGGATGACGGTCTTCATGACAGTTCCGCCCATTCTTCTCTGGTGATCCCCATCCGGATCGAGTCGTAATACACGCCTTCATGATAGCGGCATTTCCTCATCCTGCCCTCGAGAGTCATGCCGATTTTCTCGGCGGTACGCATCATGCGTTCGTTGCCCGACCAGGTAGTGATGCCGACCCTGCCGATCTCTTTCGTGGCAAAGAGGTGCTCCACCCACTGAGCGAGTGCATCCGTACCATACCCGCCGTTCCAGTAGCGCGGATCGTAAATGCCGATGCCGGCCTCCAGCCATCTTGTCGACTCATACTCCCAATAAAAGCTTACGGTTCCGATGATGACCCCATCACTTTCAATGATGCGCTGATGCTCATGGAATCGATCCGGATTTGAAACATATGAAGCTTCGTACTCGTCTAATGACATGGTGACATGGGGGAAATAGGGAGCGTCCCATTTTTTCCATTCGGGGGAGGGGTCACTGTATAACAAGTTCCATAAAGCGGGTAAATCTTCTTTTTCAATCGGGCGAAGTTGTGTTTTCACATCGTTTCCTCCAGTCTCGTTCTTGCTGACTCTCATTATACCGAAATTCCGGAAAATGGGGCAGGGATGAAAAAACAGGATGGCCATGTTAGGCCATCCTGTATCTACTAACCTATGAAACGGGTTGTTTTTTACCAGTAAGACGATCCGCGATGGACGCAATCGCTCCGTCACCCGTAACGTTGCACGCTGTACCGAAGCTGTCCTGTGCCAGGTACAGGGCGATCATCAGGGATGTCATGGTCGGACTGAAGCCGAGCATGGTCTCGAGCAGTCCGAGGGAGGCCATGACGGCTCCGCCGGGCACTCCGGGTGCAGCGATCATTGTAATCCCGAGCATGAGGATGAACGGGAAGATCTGTGTGAACTCCAGTGCTTGTCCCTGGATGAACATCACGGCCATGGAACAGCTCACAAGGGTGATGGTGCTCCCAGAGAGGTGAATCGTGGCAAGGAGAGGGATCGAAAAGTCCGCGATGCCTCCCCGCGTGCCGTTCAGCTTCGTCCTTTCAAGCGTCACAGGGATGGTGGATGCTGAAGACTGGGTACCGAGTGCCGTGAAATAGGCGGGCATCATCGTCTTGATCATGGAAAACGGATTCTGCTTCCGGATCGTTCCGGCTGCCGTGTACTGTACAATAAGAAAGAATACATGGAGGATGATGATCATGATAAAGACTTTGGCGAAAACAGAGATAATCGATGTCACCTGACCGCCCTGGGTCATATTGGCAAAGATCCCGAGGATATGGATCGGGAGGAGCGGGATGATGATTTTTTCGATAAGCTTCTCAATGATGTTCTTGAACTCTTCCAAGCCTTTTTGAAGCACATCCCCTTTGATGGCTGCCATTCCGACACCAAGTGTAAACGCGATAAGGAGGGCGGTCATCACGCCCATGACAGGCGGCATTTCCACTGTGAAGAATCCTTTGAGTAGCGCTTCTTCAGGGTTTTCAAACGATTGAGAGCTTTGATTGACCAGCAGGGAAGGGTACAAAGATTTCGCCGTAATGAATGCCACCAGCCCAGCCAAGATGGTGGAACCGTATGCGAGGGCCGTTGTCAGGCCAAGGAGCTTGCCTGCCCCCTTCCCCATGGAACCGATTCCGGGTGCGATGAATCCGATGATAATAAGCGGGATGGCGAATCCAAGAAAGTTCCCGAACAGTTCATTGAACGTAACGAAGATCTTGATGAACCAATGAGGGGCGAACGTGCCGGCAATGATTCCCAATACGATCCCCAGGATGATGCGTGGTAACAATCCAAGTCTTTTCATCTTTCTGTCCTCCTTGTGTGTACAAATGTTTGTGTTAGATGGATTATACAATGACAGAGGAGAATGGTTAATAGGTTTTTTAATAGGCGGAATGTTAAATGTATTCAGATAACAAAAAGAATGTTTAGTCGCAGGACTAGTTTGACATGGCATACATATATCAAAGGGTCGCATCGGGAAGATAAATTGCATTTTCCATATGAATCATTCTTTCTCTTTCCTTTGAACATGATAAAATAGAAATATCTATTGTTATATTGGAGGTCACTCAAAAAATGAAAACCAAGCTTTGTTTATTATACGGCGGGAAATCCGCGGAACATCAGGTTTCACTGCAAACGGCCAAGGCAGTCATCGGCGCCCTGGATTTAAATAAATTCGATATTCACCCGATCTTCATCTCGACAGACGGCGCGTGGATCAAAGGATCACAGCTTGAAGGACCGGTCGATGATGTAAAAGAACTCCAATTCTCCGAAGGGGAAGCCATTGCCCCGAACGCCCTCACTGCGTCGGTTGAAGGAACGGACGGATATGATATGATCTTCCCTCTCCTTCACGGACCGAACGGTGAAGACGGGACGGTACAGGGAATGCTTGAATTATTGAATCTTCCATATGTAGGGAACGGCGTCCTTGCGTCTTCCGCGGGTATGGATAAAGTCATCATGAAGAATCTGTTCGCTCAGGCCGGCATCCCACAAGTAGGCTATACCTGGTTCATCAGAAGTTCATGGGAAAGCGACCGCGAGGCGGCCTATAAGCAGGTAGAGGAAGAAATCGGCTATCCATGCTTCGTTAAGCCGGCCAACCTTGGTTCTTCTGTAGGGATCAGCAAATGTACGTCACGTGATGAACTTGAAGCGGCTTTCGAAGAAGCCTTCCAGTTTGATCGTAAAATCATCATTGAAGAAGGGGTCATTGCTAGAGAGATTGAGCTCGGCGTACTGGGTAACGATCACCCTGAGTGCTCGGTAGCAGGAGAGATCGTCCCTAAGAAGGATTTCTACGACTACAAAGCGAAATATGAGGATGGCGATACCGCCCTCATCATCCCGGCAGAGGTAGATGAGGAGCTTTATGCACGACTCAAAGACATTGCAATCCGGTCATTCAAGGCACTTGATTGTTCAGGGCTTGTCCGTGCCGACTTCTTCGTGACGAAGGACGGAAGGATCTTCATGAACGAAGTGAACACCATGCCTGGATTCACACCGTTCAGCATGTTCCCGCTTCTTTGGAAGCATACGGGCATCGATTACCCGTCACTCATCGCGAAGCTGGTTGAACTCGGGGCAGAACGACACAAAGAAAAGCAATCCATCAAGTATACGATGTAGTCACAATGGGACCGGCAGCGGACGAAATGAAAGTTCGGTCGGTCCCATCTCTGTTGCATATGGATGAACGAGTAAAGGAGTATAGGATTATGTTCGAAAAAACGATTAACGATATATGCACGATGCTCGATGTGAAGAACGATCTTTCTTCATTCGCCGACATCGTCGTCAAAGGTGTATCCATCAACACACGTACAATGGAAAAAGGGAATCTATTCGTCCCGTTCAAAGGAGAGAACGTCGACGGCCACCGATTCGTCCGCTCTGCCATAGAAGAGGGTGCCTCGGCAGCGCTCTGGGATGCGAACGTCCCGAATCCGCCGGAGGATCTTCCGGTTCTGGTGGTGGATGACCCGCTTGAAGCACTTCAGTCCCTTGCCAATCAATACCGTCACGAACTGGATCTCAAAGTCGTGGGGATCACAGGAAGCAACGGGAAGACAACCACGAAGGATATTGTAGCGAATATCCTGGCACAGAAGTACAAGGTGCATAAAACGCAGGGGAACTACAATAACCACATCGGCCTGCCTCTGACCCTCCTGGCTCTTCCTCAGGATGCAGAAGTTGCCGTGCTGGAAATGGGTATGAGCGGATTCGGGGAGATCGAACTCCTATCCGATATCGCACAGCCGGATGCAGCGGTCATCACCAACATCGGTGAGTCCCACCTGCAGGACCTCGGCTCTCGTGAAGGCATCGCCAAAGCGAAGCTTGAGATCATCCACGGTCTGAAGGAAGACGGCCTGTTCATTTATTACGGGAATGAGCCCCTCCTGAACGAACAAGTGAAGGAACTCGGATTGAAAAGAGTGGAAACGTTCGGGAAGACGGCTGATAACACCATTTCCCCGACGAAAACGGAGATGAACAATACGGGCAGTTATTTCGAAACTTCCATGGCGGAAGGGGAAACCTTCCACTTGCCGGTGCTCGGGCAGCATAACATCCATAATGCGCTCGCAGGCATCCTGATCGGGAAGGAATTCGGTCTAACAATAGAGGAGATGAAACAAGGCTTAAAGTCCCTTGAGCTGACGAAGATGAGAATGGAAATGATTGAAGGTAAAAAAGGTGAGCGTATCATCAATGATGCGTACAATGCCAGTCCCACTTCTGTAAAAGCGGCAATTCAGCTGATTTCCGAGCTGGAAGGGTTCGACACCAAGATCCTGGTTCTCGGGGACATGCTCGAGCTCGGGGAGCATGAGAAAGAATACCATGAGGAAATCGGTCAGCTGATAGACCCTGAACGCATCCGTCACGTGTTTACTTTTGGTGAATTGGGTGAATATATGGCTAAAGGGGCAAAAGTGAATTTCCCCGAAGAGCGCGTACACGCATTCCTTGATAAAGAGGCCCTGCTGGATGAACTGAATGCACTCATCACCGGTAAGGAACTCATCCTCTTCAAAGCATCGAGGGGAATGAAGCTTGAAGAGATCATCGACGGGCTGAAATAAGCAAGGAGCTTGTCCGTGCCATATTAATGGGAAAAGGTGAGAGCATGATCGGATGTTTAGTGCTCCACGGGTTCACAGGGGGGCCATACGAAGTGGAACCCCTTGCTGAATACCTGAGGGAGCAGACGGATTGGAAAATTGTCGTCCCGACCCTGCCTGGTCACGGAGAAACACTATCCTTAAGGGGAATCAAGCACGTGCAATGGATCGAACATGCAGAAGAATGTCTCAAATCCCTGCTTGAGACGTGCGACAAAGTCTACGTCGCCGGCTTTTCCATGGGAGGGCTCATTGCATCCTATCTTGCAGTCCATTATAATGTAAGTAAGCTTGTGCTGTTGAGTGCTGCTGCCAGGTATATCCATATCAAGCAGCTCTTCAGAGACATCGGGGATTTGATCAGAGAGGGATGGCAAGGAAATCTCCTCGAGAACGAATTGTACAATCGATATAAGGTAAAAATGACCAATACCCCGCTTCTATCCACCTATGAATTCAGGAAGGTCGTCACCATCGCCCGACCGCTACTGAAGAAAGTCACCATCCCCACGTTCATTGCCCAGGGGGAAGTGGATGGAATCGTCCCTCCCGCCAGTGCAGCTTACATCTATGAAACCATTTCGTCCCGACAAAAAAATATTTATTATGCTTCAAAATCAAAGCATCTCATCTGTCATAGCGAAGACAAGGCCGAACTATTTGATCATATTTACCATTTTCTCGAAGATGAATAGAGTGACTATTTGACATGTCATTGAAATTCATTTCTAGAAGTGGTAACATTACTACAACATAGTTCTATTTGTTGGACGTGCCAACTCTTCGATTTTGAAGAGTGTATTTTTTTGTACACAACATAAACTAAACATCTCATATAGACGGTTTTAGATTAGATACCGAAGTCGGCATGTAAGATTTGGATCCGATTTAAACATATAATCAGCTCCATCGATTAGTTATAAAAGATGTATACCAAAAGGAGAATGAATAGCATTGACAAAGTTTGCAGATTTAAACTTAAGCGCAGCTACGTTGAAATCCATTAAACGTATGGGCTTTGAAGAAGCAACCCCCATCCAGGCCAGCACAATCCCGGTAAGTCTTGAAGGTAAAGACATTATCGGTCAAGCACAAACAGGTACAGGTAAGACGACAGCATTCGGTATTCCGATGATCGAGAAGATCGATGTGAAGAACCCTGCAGTCCAAGGTCTTATCATCGCGCCGACACGTGAACTTGCGATCCAGGTTTCAGAAGAACTATACCGCATCAGTGCAGATAAGCGCGCACGCGTCCTTTCTGTATATGGCGGACAGGACATCCAGCGCCAGATTCGTGCGATGAAAAAGAACCCGCACATCATCGTTGGAACTCCAGGACGTCTTCTTGACCACATCAAGCGTAAAACATTGAACCTTACAAATGTTCAAACCCTTGTATTGGATGAAGCGGACGAAATGCTCAACATGGGCTTCATTGATGACATCGAGAGCATCCTTGAAACGGTTCCTCCGACTCGTCAAACCCTTCTATTCTCAGCAACGATGCCGGATCCGATCCGTCGTATCGCTGAGCGCTTCATGACTGAACCTGAAGTCATCAAAGTGAAATCAAAAGAAGTGACTGTATCCAACATCGAGCAGTTCTTCACAAAAGTAACCGAGAAAGAGAAATTCGACGTTCTTTCACGCTTGATCGACGTTCAGTCTCCTGAACTTGCTATCGTATTCGGACGTACGAAGCGCCGTGTAGATGAGCTTTCACGTGCATTGAGCATCCGTGGTTACCTTGCTGAAGGAATCCATGGTGACCTTTCACAGGCCCGCCGTATGACGGTCCTCAAAAAGTTCAAAGAAGGTCGCATCGACGTTCTTGTTGCTACTGACGTAGCGGCTCGTGGACTTGATATCTCTGGTGTAACACATGTTTACAACTTCGATATCCCACAAGATCCTGAAAGCTACGTTCACCGTATCGGACGTACGGGCCGTGCCGGTAAGAAAGGGATGTCCATCACATTCGTCACACCACGTGAAATGGGCTACCTGAAAGTAGTAGAACAAACAACCAAGAAGAAAATGACGGCTCTTAAGCCACCTAGCCATAACGAAGCTCTTGAAGGTCAGCAACGCCTGGCTCTTGAAAAGCTTACAGAGGCTACGAAAGAATCTGATCTTAAAGATTACTATGCGTTGGCAGAAGAATTCCTTGCGAATCACGAATCCATCGAAGCGGTGGCAGCGGCCATCCGCGTTCTAACGAAAGAACCGGATACCACTCCAGTCGATATCACCGAAGAGCGCCCACTTCCATCAAGAGGAGGCGGCGGCGGTCGCGGTAATTCCCGAGGCGGCGGATACAAAGGTGGTTCACGCTCTGGTAAAGGCGGAAGCGGTGGCGGTAGCCGTTCAGGCGGTTACAACCGTGGCGGCGGTTCATCCCGCGGCGGAGATCGCAACCGTTCAGGCGGAAGCAGACCACAATCTTCTTCTAAGCGTAAATCATATAATTCTTAATGAATGGAGAACACGACGGCAGAGATGCCGTCGTGTTTTTTTGTGTTGGATAGATCCCGGGGAGTGGGGGAGTTGAAGTAAAGTGTTCAAAGTTGAAGGTGAATCGTGAAAGTTGAAAGTAATCGGTCCGAGTTGAAAAGTTAAAAATAAATTCCCGAAAGTTGAAAGTAAACACTAAGAACGTATAAAGTCCCCCCTTAACTGACCCTTCAATCCTCCTATCTTGCCAAGTCCACCCCATGCAAACGGGCCATCCACCACCTAAAACGGCTGATCCTGCAATAAACCAACCGATTCCCGACCATACTACACCTAACAACAACCAGGCCCTGCGCCTGCCAAAGGAGTATCCCTACATGACCATCATCCGATTCGGCTACGTAGCCATGAGCATGAATCTGCAGCACGCTTCTCCTTCACAAACCATGACCCACAAGCAGTTTTCCAGCCTGAAGGATGAGGAGGCGGCGATCAGGAAGCTGGAGCGGATTGCTGTGTCCAATATGGAGAATTGCCTGCGACTCCTGAAGCATAATGTGCTTCATGACATTCATTTTTTTCGTTTCAGTTCGAAGCTCATTCCCCTTGCCAATCATCCCGATCTTGCGGGGTGGGACTTTTTGACGCCGCTCCAGCCTGCTCTGGACGAGATTCGGTCCTATCTGCAGGAGCATCCTATGAGGGTCGATTTCCATCCCGATCATTTTGTTCTTCTTAATTCAACCGATCCGCAGGTGATGAAGAATTCGCTGAAGACCTTGCGCATGCATGAAGGGCTTCTGGACGCGATGGGGATCGATTCCCTGCATCGTTGTGTCCTCCATGTCGGCGGTGCCCATGGCGATAAGGAAAAGGCAATGGAGCAGTTCATCCACAACTGGGGGCTGACCCCGGAGGGCATTCAAAGGATGATCATGCTGGAGAATGACGATACCGTATTTTCGGCATTCGATGCCCTTTACCTCTGTGAAAAGCTCGGAATTCCCCTTGTATTCGATCTTCACCACCATATGGCAAATGGGGAGCGCGACTGGATGCTTGATTGGGATCGGGTCGTCGCTACGTGGGAGGATTCGCCGCTTCCCCTGAAGATGCATATCTCCAGTCCAAGGTCTGCTGACGATTTCAAAGCTCACGCAGACTACATCGATCCTCATGATTTCCTGGGATTTCTCCGCCAAGTGGAGGGAAGTGTAGATCGCATCGATTGCATGATCGAGGCAAAGCAGAAGGATAATGCCCTGTTCAGGCTGATGGACGCCCTGGTGCAAGAAGAAGGGATCCGGCGCGTGGACGGCTCTACGATCGAAATCGTTTAAATGAAACCATCCCCTACTCAAAACCGTATCTATACTGTAAGATTTAGACATAGAAGGAAATGGGGGATGGATATGAAGGAAGGACCACGCAACAGGATTTCACCGAAGGCTCTCAGTGTGTGGAGGATCTATGGTGGGATCGAGACCTTGATCGCACTTATCGTCGCAGGTGGGATTATTACATTAACCGTTCTATTCGAATGGCCGGCTTGGATTTCTGTCGTTGCGGGAGTCGCAGCCGTCATTCTTGCATACATACAGATCAAACTTGTTCCCGATGTCAGGTGGAAGCGCTGGCGCTATGAAGTAAGGGAGCAGGAAATCGAACTTCAAAGGGGCATTTTTATTATTAAAAGGACGCTCGTCCCAATGGTGCGTGTCCAGCACGTGGATACCGTCCAGGGGCCGATCTTGAAGAAATACGGCCTTTCGACGATCACGATCTCCACAGCTGCAACGGTGCATGAAATTCCTGCCCTCGACACGGAGGAAGCGGACGGATTGAGGGATTCAATCTCCCAGCTGGCAAGGGTGGCGGAAGATGATGTCTGAGTACAAGCGGCTGCACCCCATCTCGGCCATCGTCAACTTCATGAAACAGGTGAAGGAAATGATCATTCCGATCGTCGTTCTCTTGTTCGTGAACGGTTCGGGAAACGGAACGGGCTTCTGGAGATATATGCCCGTCATTTCCATGGTAACGGTCCTCGTGCTTGTCCTTGGTGCCGGGATCATCAAGTGGATGCGATTCACCTATCGACTGGAAGATGGAGAACTGCGGATCGAATACGGGTTGTTCGTAAAGAAAAAGCGGTATATCCCATATGACCGGATCCAGAGCCTGAACTTCTCGGAAGGGATCCTGCATCGGCCGTTCGGATTGGTAAAGGTCAAGGTGGAGACCGCCGGTTCTTCGTCAAATAAGAAATCGGAGGCGGAACTGACGGCGATCCTCAAGGAGGAAGCCGTTCAGATCGAGAAGACGATCTTCAAAGAAAAAGAACGCAGCTCCGAATCCCCTGAAGCCGTTGTCGAAGAGAAGCCTGTCCGTCAGGAGGAAATCTTCAAGATGTCGGGGAAGGATCTACTGATGCTCGGTCTGACGTCGGGTGGAGTCGGGGTCATCCTGTCGGGTGTCGGGGTCTTTCTTTCGCAGTTTGATGACTTCATTCCATTTGAAGCCATTTACGAAGGAGCTTCAGGCTACATCAAGGGCGGGGTCCTCATCATCGGGATCCTGGCATTCCTCGGCCTGTTCATTGCCTGGCTCCTTTCACTCGTGTGGACCTTCGTTGTGTACGGGGACTTCAGAATCCGTCTGACGGAGGAAAACATCATCATCAATCGGGGGCTGTTGGAAAAGAAACAAGTGACGGTGCCGTTCAAGCGTGTACAGGGGGTCCGCATCATCGAGAATCCCGTGCGCCAGCTCCTTGGTTATTGTTCCGTCCAGATTGAAAATGCCGGGGGATCCGCCCTTGAAAAGGATAGCTCCAGTATCAAGTTGTTTCCTATCGTAAGGAAAAAGGAAGTGGAAAGCCTACTTGCCGAAATCTTTCCGGATTACTCCGTGGAGACCGACTTCAATCGGCTTCCTGTCCGTTCAATCAGGAAATATATGATTCGTGCGGCCGCAGTCGGCGTCATCCCGACGGTTGTGTTATCGATCTTCCTTTGGCCTTATGGGATGTGGGGGCTGATCCTAGTGGCGCTTCTCGCGTTCCTCGGATACCGCCAGCACAGGTCCGGCGGCTGGAAGCTCAGTGGCAATCAGCTGTCCATGCAATATCGAACCTTTTCAAAAAGCACGGTCTATTTGAAAAAGAACCGCATTCAGTCCCTTGACCGGCAGGAGACGTGGTTTCAATCCCGCATGGACTTAAGTACATTGCGTACGACCGTGAAGTCGGGTGATGCTGGGTACAAGAGCACGCTCAGGGACCTGGAACAAAAGGATATGAAGCAGATCGAAATGTGGTATTCTTACGAAGAATAAAAAAGAAAAGTGACCCCCTGAGGTCACTTTTCTACTTTCTCCCGGCAATGAAGCCGATGAGGAACCCGGCGATGAGGCCGAATAAGTGGGCCGTGATATTGATCCCGGACTGGGTGAATGTCATGATCAACCCGATGATGACGATCGGCAGGATCACCTGCCTGCTCTCACGGGTGATGAAGGCATTCCTCGTTGCGATCATGGCCAGATAATAGCCGAATAATCCGAATATCGCTCCGGAGGCACCTACATGGCTGTAAGAGAGAGGCTGACTGACGTAGGTGATAATATTGGCAAAGATGCCGCTCACAAGATAGAGGGCTGTGAATTTCCATTTTCCGAGATGTTCTTCAAGTGCCGGACCGAAGAGAACGAGGGAAAATGAATTGAATAAGACGTGGGAGAATCCCATATGGACGAATATCGGCGTGATCAGGCGCCACCATTCGCCGTCCCGTATGAACAGATTGATGCCTGCGAGTTGTTCGTACACCCACATTTGAGGGAAAATGGGGAGGGAACTGATCAAATACAGGATCAGATGGATGGATACAATAACAGAAATGACCGGGTATTTCTTCAGGAACTGAGAGAAGCTTTCCGTCCTAACAAACATGGATTGTCCTCCTCCAAAAGGATGGTAGTACTGATATTGTCGCTTATATGAGCTTGCCAGACAAGGTGTTTCCTTATACGGATATGCCGAACGGGACTAGAGTAGAAGGAGAATGATGATGATCAAAGGAATCGGATTGGATATAGTCGAGTTGCACCGCATCAAGGACATGATAGACCGTCAGCCCAAATTCCCCGGGCGCATTTTAACAGAAAAGGAACGGGATTCGTTTGAATCCCTGTCTGATAGAAGAAAGGTGGAATTCCTTTCGGGACGCTTTGCGGCAAAAGAGGCATTCGCCAAGGCCGTGGGTACGGGCATCGGGAAGGAACTGTCTTTTCAGGATATCGAGATCGAGAAGGATGAAAGGGGGAAACCCCATATCATGAAGCCCGCTGGACTGAAGGTCCACCTCTCCATCACTCACAGCCGGGACTTTGCTGCGGCACAGGTCGTACTGGAAGATTGATGCTTGTCAGTTCTTTTTGCATATTCCCCATGGTTGTCTCATATATTCAGTAGTGCAATAGGAGAGACAAGACCGGTAAGGGTGAAGATCGCGGTTCATCCGTAGGACGCGAGGGGGATTCTGCATGAGTCGTCCATTTTCACCCTCCGGTCCACCCCTCTCTGATACGTATATCCTGAGACAAAAGGGGCTGTAGAAATGAACAAGAAACTGGTGGTGCTCGTGCTGGCCGTACTGACCGTATTGATGCTGGCCGCATGTGGGGAAAAGTCCAAAGAGGATGTAACCAAGGATCTCAAGTCGAAAGTGGAAGATCTGAAAGGCTATAAGGCAGATGCCAAGATGACCCTTCAAGTGGGGGAAGATCCACAGACGTATGAAGTGGAAGTGTGGCATAATGATCCGAACTATTACAGGGTATCCCTGAAGAATGAGGCCAAAGACCAGAGCCAGATGATCCTGCGGAATGAAGAGGGCGTCTTCGTCCTGACGCCTGCCTTGAACAAGAGCTTCCGCTTCCAGAGCGACTGGCCGTCCAACAGCAGTCAGGCCTATCTATATGAATCACTCGTGAAGGATGTTCTGGAAGACAAAAGTGCTACATTCAAAGAAACAAAAGACCATTACGTCTTTAATACAAAGACACGCTATCAGAACAATCAAATGCTCCCTACACAGGAAATCACCTTCAATAAAAAAGATCTTACCCCGGTATCGGTGAATGTCATGGATTCCGATAAGAACTCCCTGGTGAAGGTCGAGTTTTCCAAGATGGACGTGAAGGCTGCGTTTGACAAGAAAGATTTCGACATGAAGAAGAACATGACGGGAGCTCAGCTGGAGATTCCTGTGAGCGGGAATGTGGAAGAGAAAGAACTCTCCGTCCTCTACCCTACTGACGGAATCTCAGGATCAGAGCTTGTGGATGAGCAGGAAGTCGCAACGAAAGACGGAAAGCGGGTCGTCCTGACATACGATGGAGAGAAATCCTTTACCATCATCCAGGAACAAACCACATCGGTTCCGACGATGACGGTTTCGACATCCCTTCAAGGGGAAGTAGTGGACCTCGGCTTCACGGTAGGAGCCATGACCGATCAGTCCATCACCTGGACTCATGACGGAGTGGATTATATGCTCGCATCGAAGAGCCTCACGCAGGATGAGATGGTGACCATCGCCCGGTCCGTGCAAGGTTCCATGGTGAAATAAACAACATTGAGGCAGCCTAAGGGCTGTCTTTCTTCATGCCTGGACTGCCTGAAAGAAAAGAATGAATCTCCATGGAAGGAATGGTATTCTTGTAAGGAATGAAATTGTTTAGGAAGTGAATGGACATTGGATACCCTTTTCTTCAGAGATACGTGGGCCGAAATCAACCTCGACCATGTAAGTGAAAACGTCATGAACTTTAAAAAACATATACCCGATAATGTGAAGATGCTCGCCGTTGTGAAAGCGAATGCCTACGGGCACGGATACGAACAGATTGCGAAGGCCGCACTCGACGCGGGGGCGTACGGACTTGCCGTCGCCTTCCTTGACGAAGCGCTCCTCCTTCGAAAAGCGGGTATCGATTCCCCGATCCTCGTTCTTGGTGCTTCAAGACCGGAGGATGCAGGAATGGCAGCTGAACATGGAATCTCCCTTACTGTCTATACGAAGGAATGGCTTGAAGAGGCTTCCCTTCACACGGGGAAACGCCTGAACCTCCACGTGAAATGCGATACAGGCATGGGGAGGATCGGTGTGAGGGACTCACAAGAGCTGCTCGAGATCACGGATGTGATCAGCTCTCATGAACACTTCCATTTCGAAGGGGTGTTCACCCACTTCGCGACGGCAGATGAACTGGATGAAACGTATGCCGACACCCAGCTTGAAACCTTCCGTTCGATGATCGGTCAGCTTCCTCAGCTTCCCGAGTACGTGCACTCGTCCAACAGTGCCGCCACACTCCGTCGGAAGGATGCCCTGTTCAACACCGTCAGGGTCGGGATCAGCCTCTACGGTCTCACTCCCTCACGCGAGATGCAGCCTCATCTTCCTTTTGAGCTGAAGGAAGTGCTGTCCCTTCGGACGAAACTCATCCATATGAAAGAAATGGACGAAGGAGAGAAAGTCAGCTACGGTGCCACCTATGAAACAGGGAACAGGGAGTGGATCGGGACCCTACCGATCGGATATGCCGACGGATGGATCAGAAAGCTTCAGGGGCAGGAAGTCCTGATTGGCGGCCGCAGGGCTCCCATCGTAGGCAGGATCTGCATGGACCAATGCATGGTCAGACTTCCCGGTCCGGTGAAGACGGGGGAACCCGTCACGCTCATCGGCCGCCAGGGGGATGAGCATATTCCGGCAGATGAACTGGCAGATAAGCTTGATACCATCAACTATGAGGTGACCTGCATGATCGCCGCGCGCGTTCCGAGAGTCTACACGAGAGGCGGCGCCGTTGTCGAAGTATCCAATCCCCTTTTGTAAGCTGAACGGAAAAGACCTCCCATTTCAAGAAATCGTATGAATAATCCATGTAACATATGGTGGATAATAGAAGAGATTAATAAATTGACTTTCCATTCCCATTGTTTGATGGTATGATTAACATGTTATAAAATGAAACGGTATGTAGTGATTGGTGGAGGTGTAGTTTGTGTCTGAATCCAGCGCAACAACGGAAATTTTGATTCGTCTTCCGCAACAGCTCGTCACAGAACTGGACGGCTTTGCAGATCAGGAAAATGTGAATCGCAATGAGTTTATTTATCGTGCTACTAAAATGTATTTAAGAGAGCGTAAGAAACGACATCTGCGTGAATCCATGAGACGAGGCTATATGGAAATGGCTAAGATCAATCTCGCCATCGCTTCGGAAGCAATCCAGGCAGAATATGAGGCAGAACATACAGTCGAACGCTTAGTAAGCGGAGGTTAATCCTTTGATTGTAAAGCGTGGTGACGTATATTTTGCAGACCTTTCTCCTGTTGTTGGGTCGGAACAAGGAGGCGTCCGGCCGGTCCTTGTCATTCAAAACGATATAGGGAACAGGTTCAGTCCCACTGTTATTGTCGCTGCTATCACTGCTCAGATCCAAAAAGCGAAGTTGCCTACCCATGTCGAAATCGATTCCAAACGGTACGGCTTTGAACGTGATTCCGTAATCTTGCTCGAACAGATCAGGACCATCGATAAACAGCGTCTTACCGATAAGATCACACACCTGGACGACGAAATGATGGAAAAAGTCGATGACGCCCTCCAGATTAGTGTTGGTCTCATACAATTTTAATCAGAAACGCCATGCAAATAAATATTGGGAATACACCATCAAGCACCTGCTGATCAGTGAATGATCAGCAGGTTTTTTTATGCGTCCTCATCCGGGAAAGATTCGTGAAAACCATGTAATCATTTGTCGATGTGTGGTAAATGCGACCAATCCTATGACAAATTTCTGTAAACCATTTATAATGGGAAAGTATATGAGAGGGAATTCGCGGTCAAGGCATCATAAGCTTGTTTATTTTTGTCTTTTTTTGATACTATTAATTCAAATGCGATATCCATGTAAGCTTAATTAAAGTTCAATGACATTGGTCATGGAGAACGTCGTTATAAATTTCACATGATAGAATGGAGAGAACGGGATGTTTAGTGAAGTCACGGAATACATTGAAACGAATAAGGCCGAGTTGACGAGTGTCTGGATGGAAAGGATGAAGGAAGAAGCGGATGATAAATTCCTTCAAGTCATCTCGGATCAGGTGTTCACGAAGACAAGCCATGAATTTGTCGAAATGATTGCTTCGCGCCTACGTGATTCCAAGGAATTCAACAATAGACTGGAAGAATTCGCCGAGAAAGTGGTAAGGCTCGGTTGGCCTTTGACGTTTGTGACCTCTGCCTTGAATGTGTTCGGCAAAGTGGTTTACCAAGGCATGGAGAGTTCTGGATTCATTACCGAAGAAAATTACCAACAGCAGATTAATAAATTTGATCGCTGGCTTTCCCCGATGACGAATAAAGTCATCCAGGCATACACGGAATCATGGGAAAAGACTGTGTCGCTCCAAAAGATCGCCCTTCAAGAGCTGTCAGCCCCATTGATCCCGGTATTCGAGAAGATTTCTGTCATGCCTTTGGTAGGGACGATTGATACAGAGCGCGCGAGACAGATTATGGAGAACCTTTTACACGGTGTCGTGAAACACCGTGCAGAAGTGGTTTTGATAGATATCACCGGTGTGCCGGTCGTTGATACGATGGTCGCCCACCACATCATTCAAGCAGCCGACGCGGTCCGTCTCGTCGGAGCAAAATGCATGCTTGTCGGGATTAGACCGGAAATCGCTCAAACGATCGTGAATCTTGGAATTGACCTTACACAATTCATGACGAACAGCACGCTGCGCAAAGGGATTGAAAAGGCTTTGGAGATGACAAGCCGAAAAATTGTTTCCGTGGAGGGATTGGAATGAGAATACCTATACTGAAGCTCGAAGACTGCCTATTGATCTCGATCCAGTGGGAACTTGATGACCAAACGGCCCTTCAATTTCAAGAGGATCTTCTACACAAGATTCATGAAACGAGTGCAAGGGGCGTTGTCATCGATATCACGTCAATCGATTTCATCGATTCATTCATCGCCAAGGTTCTTGGTGATGTAATCAACATGTCCAGATTGATGGGGGCCAAAGTTGTTATTACTGGAATTCAGCCAGCGGTCGCCATTACACTGATCGAATTGGGGATCCGTCTGGACGATGTCCTCACAGCTTTAGATCTTGAAAAAGGTCTGGAGAAATTAAAATTGGAACTGGGGGACTAGGTATGGATAGCCAATCCTGCGTGAAGATCACGAATGAATGGGACATCGTTGCTGCCCGCCAGTTAGGGAGAAATGTAGCGAAAGAGCTCGGATTTGGCACCGTTGACCAAGCTCGTATTACTACGGCGATCAGTGAATTGGCCCGTAATATATATTTATATGCAGGTACCGGACAGATCTGTATCGAGAAGCTGCTTGATGCAGGGAAGAAGGGTGTCAGGATCATTGCCCTTGATGAAGGCCCGGGCATTACAGATATCAGAAAAGTAATGGAAGATGGATATTCTACATCAGGTGGATTAGGAGCCGGATTGCCAGGAGTTAAGCGGCTGATGGACGAATTCAATGTCGACTCGGTTCCGGGAGAGGGAACCGATATCAGGGCAACCAAGTGGCTCCGCTAGGGGGAGTTAGATGAAGTTCAGAGAATTGATGGATACAAAATATAAAGAGATCCTTGAGCACTACTTGAACGAACAGGATGAGAAAGCTCTTTATCTTGGGCAAAAGTTCAGTCGGAAATCGATTGAACACAACGTATCTCCGGAAGAGATCATTTCCCTTCATAAGAGTGTCATCCTTGAAATGGAGCCGGACCTTCCGCATCACGTCCTGCACTCATTCGATATCTTGCTTGAAGTGATGATCGGCTATGGGTTCGCCTACAGGGAGCACCAGAGCCTGCGAACCAAGCAGCAGGAATTGAATAACGAGATTGACGTGGCTGCCAACATGCAGCAGACCCTCCTCGGCACCCGTATACCGCAAGTCGACGGGCTCGAGGTCGGGGCAGTGAGTGTACCGGCCAAAAAGATGAACGGTGATTATTATCACTTCGTGGAAGATGAGAATGAAAATGTGAGCGTCGCGATCGCTGATGTCATTGGTAAGGGGGTTCCAGCAGCCCTCTGCATGTCCATGATCAAGTATGCCATGGACAGCCTTCCTGAATACCGCAATAAGCCGAACCTCGTCCTTGAGAGTCTGAACCGTGTAGTGGAGCAGAATGTGGATGCAAGTATGTTCATCACGATGTTCTATGGTGTATACGATTCCAATAGTCATCTGTTCTCCTATTCCTCGGCCGGCCACGAGCCGGGGTTCTATTACAACGCGGGCACATGTGAATTTGAGGACCTTGACGCCAAGGGCCTACTCCTCGGAGTGGATAAGAAAGCAAAATATAGGGAATACGAAAGAACAGTCGAGGAGGGGGATATGATCATCCTCCTCTCTGACGGTGTGACGGAGTGCCGTTCAGAAGAAGGGTTCATCGAGCGGGAAGACCTCGTGGAACTCATCAGGAGGTACAATCACCTGCCCCCTCAGGAAATCGTCAACAGCGTGTATAAGGAGCTTGAAAGGCTGCAACACTTTGAGCTCAGGGATGACTTCACACTGATCATCATTAAAAGAAATCAATAATGTGGTTTATCTTGTAAATAATAAGGGTAAACGATTAAGAGTATCTTAATACATGCCTAAAAGGTGGTCTTTTCATGAACTTATCAATAGATATGAAAGAAATGGATAACGATATACACGTAAAAGTTTCAGGTGAAATTGATGCCTATACAGCTCCAAAGCTAAAAGAAAGCCTTCAGCCCGTCGCTGAAAAAGAAAATAGCCAGCTAATCGTCGATCTTTCCGACGTTTCTTATATGGACAGTACCGGCCTGGGGGTATTCGTCGGCTTGTTCAAAACCGTAAAAGCAGGTGGAGGAGAGCTTCATCTTGTCGGCCTATCGGATAGGCTGAAACGCCTATTTGATATCACTGGCCTTGGAGAGATTATGAATATTGATTCCAAAGTAAAAGGTGGAGTGGAATGATGCAGGATTATGATTACATCGAGATGAAGATTCCCGCGAAGCCGGAATATGTAGGGGTCATTCGTCTTACCCTGTCCGGGATTGCCAGCAGGATGGGGTTTGATTATGATGTCCTCGAGGATCTGAAGATTGCTACAAGTGAGGCTATCACCAATGCGGTGCAACATGCTTACAAAGATGATGATGGAGAAGTCCTCGTCGGATTTGGCCTATATGATGACCGTCTTGAAGTGATGGTCGCCGATCACGGGGAAAGCTTTAATTTCACCGAAATCAAAAAAGCAGTCGGACCTTACCATGCGGATCACTCCGTAGAATTCCTTAGAGAAGGTGGGTTGGGACTTTATCTTATAGAGAGCCTTATGGATGAAGTAAAGGTGCATCATCAAGAGGGAGTGACGGTCTTTATGACGAAATTCCTATCAGGGGAGCAGGTGGAGAGGGATGAAAAAACTATCTCAACCTAACCACCAGGCCAATAAAGATAAAGTCATGCAGTGGATCAAGGACTATCAGGAAAGCAAGGATGAAGACGCTCAAAGCCAGCTCATCCTCCACTACCAGAACCTTGTAGAATCCATTGCACGGAAATACTCCAAAGGACGATCTTTTCACGAAGACATCATACAGGTCGGTATGATCGGACTCTTGGGCGCCATCAGGCGTTATGATGAGTCTTTTGGTCGTTCTTTCGAAGCGTTTGCCATCCCGACCATCATTGGAGAAATCAAACGATTCCTTCGTGATAAGACGTGGAGCGTCCATGTTCCAAGACGAATCAAGGAGCTCGGACCGAAAATCAAATCGACCGTTGAAGAGCTGACCAATACCCTGGAACGTTCTCCTCAGGTTCACGAAATCGCCGATTATCTTGAAGTGACCGAAGAGGAAGTATTGGAAGCGATGGAGATGGGTCGCAGCTATCAGGCCCTCTCTGTGGATCATTCCATTGAAGCGGATTCCGAAGGTAGCACGGTCACAATCCTAGACATCGTTGGGAACCCCGACGAAGGATACGAGAAAGTCAATCAGCGCCTTGTACTTGAGAAGGTCCTCCACGTACTCTCGGAACGCGAAAAAGCCATCATCCAATATACGTATCTGGATAATCTGAGCCAAAAAGAAGCTGGGGAGCAGCTGGGTATTTCCCAAATGCATGTATCACGACTTCAGAGAAGGGCCATCAAAAAACTCCGCGACGCCATCCAGGAAGAGATGCACGACGGGGAGCATGATTATTAATGCCGTACCTTCAACAAAATGATGTAGAAGTTTACGCAGGTCAGGTATCCAAGAATGGCAACCGTTTTTGTGGAGATAGCTATTTTTACACGTCGACGGATGATTATTTCATCTGTGTCCTGGCCGATGGTTTGGGAAGTGGCGTATATGCCTTTGAGTCTTCACATTCAGTTGTGGAGATCGTGGAAGAAAACCATCACGAAGATGTGGACACCTTGATGAATCTTTGTAATGAAACGCTCCAGAAGAAACGGGGGGCAGCTGTCGCAATCGTAAAGGTATACTATCACTCCAAAGAGTTTGTATACAGCTGTGTCGGCAACATCCGTTTTTATATGTATGCACCTGAAGGGAAGATGACCTATCCGTTACCGGTAACGGGGTACCTTTCGGGGAGACCGCAGAAATATAAGACTCAACGCTTTTCATACGATTCAAATTCAAGATTCCTCATTCATTCAGATGGCCTGAATATCCCAGGAGTCAAAAGTTTAATGCAAAAATATCCGACCCTTCATGGGACGCTGAACGCGATTGAAGCGAAGGTGGACCAGAAGGCGGATGATACAACGTATATTATTGGAAGCTTACTCTGATTGGGGTAAGCTTTTTCAATGCGAAGAATTCTCGCCGGGTATGTGATAAACTTAGAGTGAAATTGTGAATAACTGGAGGTTATACTGTGACGTCTACGTTAACAACTGAAACGACTTTGATAAATAAAATCGGCAAAGACTTATCCATTTCAACCAAGAACGTTAAAAATGTGATTGATCTATTAGAAGAAGGGAATACGGTTCCTTTCATTGCAAGGTATAGGAAAGAACAGACCGGCGCACTCGATGAAGTGCAGATCCGGGATATCATGACCAATTGGGAGTATCTTCAGAACCTGAAGAATCGCAAAGAAGAAGTGATCCGACTTATAGAGGAACAGGGCAAGTTGACCCCGGAACTATCAGCGGCCATCTCTTCGGCAGAAAAACTGCAGCAGGTAGAGGACTTATACCGCCCTTACAAGCAAAAGCGAAGAACAAAGGCGACCGTAGCGAAAGAAAAGGGGCTCGAACCACTGGCGGACTTTCTCCTTTCCTTTCCGCTGAATGCTGATATCAACAAAGAAGCCTCAAAGTACGTGTCAGAGGCACAGGAAGTAGGAAGCATCGAGGAAGCTTTATCGGGTGCAAAGGACATCATTGCAGAGGTCATATCGGATGACGCTGCACATCGTGAATACATACGGACACAGATTTTCCGGAAAGGCCTCATCGAGTCCAAAGTGAAAAAAGAAGAAGCAGATGAGAAGAATGTGTATGAAATGTACTACGCCTATCAGGAACCGATCCATAAGGTTGTACCCCATCGCGTTCTTGCCATGAACAGGGGAGAGAAGGAAGGCATCCTAAGAGTAGGGGTACAGGCCGATGCAGAGTCGATCCTCCGCTACTTGAATAAACAGGTGATCAAAGATACACGGTCACAGGCCGCATCCATCGTTCAGGAAGCGATCGAAGATGGATACAAGCGACTGATCCTGCCGTCCGTTGAAAGGGAGATCCGCGGGGAGTTGACCGACAAAGCGGAAGATCAGGCCATCCACATCTTCTCTGAGAATCTGAGGAAGCTATTATTGCAGCCGCCAATGAAGGGAAGGACCGTTCTCGGCGTAGACCCGGCATTCAGGACGGGATGCAAGCTCGCCATCATCGATGAAACAGGAAAAGTCCTCTCCATCGATGTGATCTACCCTCATCCGCCACGCTCACAGAAGGCAAAAGCGGAAGAACAGGTGAAGGCGATCCTTTCGCGCTATCCGATCGAGGTCATTGCCATCGGGAACGGAACCGCTTCAAGGGAGACCGAACAATTCATCGTGGACGTATTGAAGGAAGTGGGAGGAGACATCTCCTATCTGATCGTCAATGAAGCGGGGGCGAGCGTCTATTCCGCCTCAGACATCGCCCGCGAAGAATTCCCTGACTTCCAGGTGGAAGAAAGGAGTGCCGTCTCCATCGCAAGAAGGCTACAGGATCCACTGGCTGAATTGGTGAAGATCGATCCTAAGTCTGTAGGGGTGGGCCAGTACCAGCATGATGTTTCCCAGAAGAAATTGAACGAGTCCCTTACATTCGTAGTGGAGACGGCGGTCAATCAAGTAGGGGTGAACGTGAATACCGCTTCGTCCTCCCTCCTTCAGTATGTAGCGGGGCTTTCGAAGACGGTGGCAACGAATATCGTCAAGAAGAGAGAAGAGGAAGGGAAGTTCTCTTCGAGGGCACAGCTCAAGAAGATCCCGAGGCTGGGAGCGAAAACCTACGAGCAGTGCATCGGATTCCTTCGCATCATGGATGGAAAAGAGATGCTTGACCGCACGCCGATTCACCCGGAAAACTATAGTGAGGTGAAGCGTCTTCTCTCTATGACGGGCTATAAGGAAGAACATATTGGTACAGAGGAGCTGAAACAGGCACTCCATGCGCTAAATCTTGATCAAACGTCGGAAGAACTCGGCATAGGGAAGCTGACCCTGAAGGATATAATCGATGCGTTGATCCGACCGGGGCGTGATCCGCGTGATCAATTCCCTAAGCCGCTACTGAAAAAAGACGTGCTCAAGCTTGAGGACCTTAGTCAGGGAATGGAGCTTCAGGGTACGGTACGGAACGTCGTCGACTTTGGGGCGTTTGTGGATATAGGGGTGAAACAGGACGGGCTTGTCCATATCTCCAAGCTCAAAAACGGCTATGTCAAACATCCGCTGGACGTGGTATCCGTCGGTGATGTTGTCACAGTTTGGGTTGAAGGGGTGGACGTGCGGAAAGGCCGTGTTTCACTCACCATGGTTCAGTAATAAATGAAAGAGGAGCTGAAGGCCTATTCCTTCAGCTCCTTTTTTCATTGCGCTTGCGGTAAAAATTCCAGCATTGGTTCAACAATTTGATCTGATAGCGGTCTTTCTCAAGATAAGCCCTTCTCATTTGATTGACCAGCCAGCTCGGCACAGGCGCACCTCCTTTAGGAATCTACCCGGTGAGTGTGATACTTAATGTATGCTATAATGGGTTGTCTCGTTCGTTAAGAAGGGGAAATCGAGTGTAAGCAGGAGGGTGGACGCCGTGACAAATGAGGAGCTGCAGCAGCTGGTATCAACATTATCCAAACGTTTGTTTAAACGGCCGTTCCGTCATCAGGCCTATTTCAACCCGCGTCTGCGTACGACAGGCGGCCGCTATATGCTCAAGTCCCATCATATTGATATAAATCCGAAGTACCTCCAGGAATTCGGGATGGATGAACTGATCGGCATCATCAAGCATGAGCTCTGTCACTACCATCTTCATCTCGAAGGGAAAGGCTATAAGCATGGAGACCAAGACTTCAAGGATCTGCTTGCAGAAGTAGGCGGTCCGCGTCATTGTTCGTCCCTTCCCACCCAAAAGAAAAGGGGGAGGCGCCTGACCTACAGATGCACGGATTGCTCCTTGGAGTTCATCAGAAAGAAAAGGGTGGACACCAATCGCTTCGTGTGCGGAAGGTGCAAAGGAAGGCTGATCCTTGAAAAAGTAGAAGAGTTTCAGGGTTCCTAAAAAAAGGCCGGAAAGTTATTGACAACCAACGGTGCAGTCATTATAATCATAAGAGTCGATAAGACGTTCACGTTCCGCAGTAGCTCAGTGGTAGAGCTATCGGCTGTTAACCGATCGGTCGCAAGTTCGAATCTTGCCTGCGGAGCCAATATGGGGAAGTACTCAAGTGGCTGAAGAGGCGCCCCTGCTAAGGGTGTAGGTCGGGCAACTGGCGCGAGGGTTCAAATCCCTCCTTCTCCGCCATATTATTATGGCCCATTGGTCAAGCGGTTAAGACACCGCCCTTTCACGGCGGTAACACGGGTTCGAATCCCGTATGGGTCATTTTCTCTTTTGATAGAGAAGATACATATGTTCAGTTGTTTCGTGGAAGTTGACTTCTGGTTACGGAAGCTAAGCGAAACATTAATGATAGCTATTTTGCTATCGCAGTGCATTGATCTTTATTTTCGCTACCGCGAAAAAAAGTTGGTCCGGTAGTTCAGTTGGTTAGAATGCCTGCCTGTCACGCAGGAGGTCGCGGGTTCGAGTCCCGTCCGGACCGCCATTTATCTTTTGAAAAAGTTGTTGACTTCGAAAGATCGACATGGTATGATAAATACCTCGTCAAAAAACGAATATTGGGCTATAGCCAAGCGGTAAGGCATCGCACTTTGACTGCGACATGCGTTGGTTCGAATCCAGCTAGCCCAGCCATTTACGAGCCATTAGCTCAGTTGGTAGAGCATCTGACTTTTAATCAGAGGGTCGAAGGTTCGAATCCTTCATGGCTCACCATTTGATTTCTTGTTTTGGACAAGAGGTCGAACATATGCGGGTGTGGCGGAATTGGCAGACGCACCAGACTTAGGATCTGGCGCCGCAAGGCGTGGGGGTTCAAGTCCCTTCACCCGCACTTTTATTCCTCGGAAAAAGTTGTTGACAAGCGAAATTATCGTGATATAATAGTAAATGTCGCTTCAATAAATGCGGTCGTGGCGGAATGGCAGACGCGCTAGGTTGAGGGCCTAGTGGGTGAATAACCCGTGGAGGTTCAAGTCCTCTCGGCCGCACCAAAAACTTTCAATATTAGCGCCCGTAGCTCAATTGGATAGAGCGTTTGACTACGGATCAAAAGGTTAGGGGTTCGACTCCTCTCGGGCGCGCCATATTTGCTTCTGCTGGCTTATACATAATTTTCTTACGGGAAGTAGCTCAGCTTGGTAGAGCACTTGGTTTGGGACCAAGGGGTCGCAGGTTCGAATCCTGTCTTCCCGACCATCACAATTTCATGCGGGTGTAGTTTAATGGTAAAACCTCAGCCTTCCAAGCTGATGTCGTGGGTTCGATTCCCATCACCCGCTCCACTATTTATTTGAACCTTGAAAACTGAACAAAACAAGACAAACACGTCAACGTTAATTCTAGATTTATTTTTAAAAGAGCTATTCAAACTTTTTATGGAGAGTTTGATCCTGGCTCAGGACGAACGCTGGCGGCGTGCCTAATACATGCAAGTCGAGCGGATCGATGGGAGCTTGCTCCCTGAGATCAGCGGCGGACGGGTGAGTAACACGTGGGTAACCTGCCTGTAAGACTGGGATAACTCCGGGAAACCGGGGCTAATACCGGATAACACCTACCCCCGCATGGGGGAAGGTTGAAAGGTGGCTTCGGCTATCACTTACAGATGGACCCGCGGCGCATTAGCTAGTTGGTGAGGTAATGGCTCACCAAGGCCACGATGCGTAGCCGACCTGAGAGGGTGATCGGCCACACTGGGACTGAGACACGGCCCAGACTCCTACGGGAGGCAGCAGTAGGGAATCTTCCGCAATGGACGAAAGTCTGACGGAGCAACGCCGCGTGAGTGAAGAAGGTTTTCGGATCGTAAAACTCTGTTGTTAGGGAAGAACAAGTGCCGTTCGAATAGGGCGGCGCCTTGACGGTACCTAACCAGAAAGCCACGGCTAACTACGTGCCAGCAGCCGCGGTAATACGTAGGTGGCAAGCGTTGTCCGGAATTATTGGGCGTAAAGCGCGCGCAGGTGGTTTCTTAAGTCTGATGTGAAAGCCCACGGCTCAACCGTGGAGGGTCATTGGAAACTGGGGAACTTGAGTGCAGAAGAGGAAAGTGGAATTCCAAGTGTAGCGGTGAAATGCGTAGATATTTGGAGGAACACCAGTGGCGAAGGCGACTTTCTGGTCTGTAACTGACACTGAGGCGCGAAAGCGTGGGGAGCAAACAGGATTAGATACCCTGGTAGTCCACGCCGTAAACGATGAGTGCTAAGTGTTAGAGGGTTTCCGCCCTTTAGTGCTGCAGCTAACGCATTAAGCACTCCGCCTGGGGAGTACGGTCGCAAGACTGAAACTCAAAGGAATTGACGGGGGCCCGCACAAGCGGTGGAGCATGTGGTTTAATTCGAAGCAACGCGAAGAACCTTACCAGGTCTTGACATCCTCTGACAACCCTAGAGATAGGGCTTTCCCCTTCGGGGGACAGAGTGACAGGTGGTGCATGGTTGTCGTCAGCTCGTGTCGTGAGATGTTGGGTTAAGTCCCGCAACGAGCGCAACCCTTGATCTTAGTTGCCAGCATTCAGTTGGGCACTCTAAGATGACTGCCGGTGACAAACCGGAGGAAGGTGGGGATGACGTCAAATCATCATGCCCCTTATGACCTGGGCTACACACGTGCTACAATGGACGGTACAAAGGGCTGCAAGACCGCGAGGTTTAGCCAATCCCATAAAACCGTTCTCAGTTCGGATTGTAGGCTGCAACTCGCCTACATGAAGCTGGAATCGCTAGTAATCGCGGATCAGCATGCCGCGGTGAATACGTTCCCGGGCCTTGTACACACCGCCCGTCACACCACGAGAGTTTGTAACACCCGAAGTCGGTGAGGTAACCTTTTGGAGCCAGCCGCCTAAGGTGGGACAGATGATTGGGGTGAAGTCGTAACAAGGTAGCCGTATCGGAAGGTGCGGCTGGATCACCTCCTTTCTAAGGAAGATTTACTAAAACGTTTGACGACGTCGAAGTTTTGTTCAGTTTTGATGGTTTAAAGAGTTTTTTTACGAAGCGTAAGCGGAGTGAAAGAAACACCCATCTTCTATATTGTTCTTTGAAAACTAGATAAAGTTTTATTGATAGTCAAGAAATTACCGAGTATCGCCATTTTAGGTTTTTAACCAATTCGGTTAAGTTAATAAGGGCGCACGGTGGATGCCTTGGCACTAGGAGCCGACGAAGGACGGGACTAACACCGATATGCTTCGGGGAGCTGTAAGTGAGCTGATCCGAAGATTTCCGAATGGGGGAACCCACTGTTCGTAATGGAACAGTATCCTTGCTTGAATACATAGAGCTTGGAAGGCAGACCCAGGGAACTGAAACATCTAAGTACCTGGAGGAAGAGAAAGCAAATGCGATTCCCTGAGTAGCGGCGAGCGAAACGGGATTAGCCCAAACCAAGAGGCTTGCCTCTTGGGGTTGTAGGACACTCTATACGGAGTTACAAAGGAACGGGGTAGACGAAGAAGTCTGGAAAGGCTCGTCAAAGAAGGTAACAACCCTGTAGTCGAAACTTCGTTCCCTCTTGAGTGGATCCTGAGTACGGCGGGACACGTGAAATCCCGTCGGAAGCTGGGAGGACCATCTCCCAAGGCTAAATACTCCCTAGTGACCGATAGTGAACCAGTACCGTGAGGGAAAGGTGAAAAGCACCCCGGAAGGGGAGTGAAATAGAACCTGAAACCGTGTGCCTACAAGTAGTCAGAGCCCGTTAACGGGTGATGGCGTGCCTTTTGTAGAATGAACCGGCGAGTTACGATCCCATGCAAGGTTAAGTTGAGAAGACGGAGCCGCAGCGAAAGCGAGTCTGAATAGGGCGAATGAGTATGTGGTCGTAGACCCGAAACCAGGTGATCTACCCATGTCCAGGATGAAGTCCAGGTAACACTGGATGGAGGTCCGAACCCACGCACGTTGAAAAGTGCGGGGATGAGGTGTGGGTAGCGGAGAAATTCCAATCGAACCTGGAGATAGCTGGTTCTCTCCGAAATAGCTTTAGGGCTAGCCTCATGTTGTAAGAGTCTTGGAGGTAGAGCACTGTTTGGACTAGGGGCCCTCATCGGGTTACCGAATTCAGACAAACTCCGAATGCCAAAGACTTATCCATGGGAGTCAGACTGCGAGTGATAAGATCCGTAGTCGAAAGGGAAACAGCCCAGACCACCAGCTAAGGTCCCAAAGTATACGTTAAGTGGAAAAGGATGTGGAGTTGCTTAGACAACCAGGATGTTGGCTTAGAAGCAGCCACCATTTAAAGAGTGCGTAATAGCTCACTGGTCGAGTGACTCTGCGCCGAAAATGTACCGGGGCTAAACGTATCACCGAAGCTGTGGATTGACACCGTTTGGTGTCAGTGGTAGGAGAGCGTTCTAAGGACTGCGAAGCTAGACCGTAAGGACTGGTGGAGTGCTTAGAAGTGAGAATGCCGGTATGAGTAGCGAAAGATGGGTGAGAATCCCATCCACCGAATGCCTAAGGTTTCCTGAGGAAGGCTCGTCCGCTCAGGGTTAGTCGGGACCTAAGTCGAGGCCGATAGGCGTAGACGATGGACAACAGGTTGATATTCCTGTACCACCTTTCTTCCATTTGAGCAATGGGGGGACGCAGGAGGATAGGGTAAGCGCACTGCTGGATATGTGCGTCTAAGCAGTTAGGCTGATGATGAGGCAAATCCCATCATCGTGAAGGCTGAGCTGTGATAGCGAGCGAATTATAGTAGCGAAGTTCCTGATTCCACACTGCCAAGAAAAGCCTCTAGCGAGGAAGATGGTGCCCGTACCGCAAACCGACACAGGTAGGCGAGGAGAGAATCCTAAGGTGAGCGAGAGAACTCTCGTTAAGGAACTCGGCAAAATGACCCCGTAACTTCGGGAGAAGGGGTGCTCTGGTAGGGTGCAAGCCCGAGAGAGCCGCAGTGAATAGGCCCAGGCGACTGTTTAGCAAAAACACAGGTCTCTGCGAAGCCGTAAGGCGAAGTATAGGGGCTGACGCCTGCCCGGTGCTGGAAGGTTAAGAGGAGTGCTTAGCGCAAGCGAAGGTGCGAATCGAAGCCCCAGTAAACGGCGGCCGTAACTATAACGGTCCTAAGGTAGCGAAATTCCTTGTCGGGTAAGTTCCGACCCGCACGAAAGGCGTAACGATCTGGGCACTGTCTCAACGAGAGACTCGGTGAAATTATAGTACCTGTGAAGATGCAGGTTACCCGCGACAGGACGGAAAGACCCCGTGGAGCTTTACTGTAGCCTGATATTGAATTTTGGCACAGCTTGTACAGGATAGGTAGGAGCCTTGGAAGCCGGAGCGCTAGCTTCGGTGGAGGCGTCGGTGGGATACTACCCTGGCTGTGTTGACATTCTAACCCGCGCCCCTTATCGGGGTGGGAGACAGTGTCAGGTGGGCAGTTTGACTGGGGCGGTCGCCTCCTAAAGAGTAACGGAGGCGCCCAAAGGTTCCCTCAGAATGGTTGGAAATCATTCGCAGAGTGTAAAGGCACAAGGGAGCTTGACTGCGAGACCTACAAGTCGAGCAGGGACGAAAGTCGGGCTTAGTGATCCGGTGGTTCCGCATGGAAGGGCCATCGCTCAACGGATAAAAGCTACCCCGGGGATAACAGGCTTATCTCCCCCAAGAGTCCACATCGACGGGGAGGTTTGGCACCTCGATGTCGGCTCATCGCATCCTGGGGCTGTAGTCGGTCCCAAGGGTTGGGCTGTTCGCCCATTAAAGCGGTACGCGAGCTGGGTTCAGAACGTCGTGAGACAGTTCGGTCCCTATCCGTCGTGGGCGCAGGAAATTTGAGAGGAGCTGTCCTTAGTACGAGAGGACCGGGATGGACGCACCGCTGGTGTACCAGTTGTCTTGCCAAAGGCATCGCTGGGTAGCTATGTGCGGAAGGGATAAGTGCTGAAAGCATCTAAGCATGAAGCCCCCCTCGAGATGAGATTTCCCATCACTTTATGTGAGTAAGATCCCTGAAAGATGATCAGGTAGATAGGTCAGAGGTGGAAGTGTGGCGACACATGGAGCTGACTGATACTAATCGATCGAGGACTTAACCAAAGTAAGACGAAGGAGGCGCTTCGCGCCTCCCGGACTGGACGATACGCCGGTAATGATTGACTATCAACCCTTTATCTAGTTTTGAAAGAACAATTCTTTCAATGGAATACCTGTCTGGTGACATTGGCGAAGAGGTCACACCCGTTCCCATGCCGAACACGGAAGTTAAGCTCTTCAGCGCCGATGGTAGTTGGGGGATCTCCCCCTGTGAGAGTAGGACGTCGCCAGGCAGTTATTTATATGCATAACCTTTAAGTAGGCTGCATATACTTATTATTATCGTCGCGGGGTGGAGCAGTTCGGTAGCTCGTCGGGCTCATAACCCGAAGGTCGCAGGTTCAAATCCTGTCCCCGCAATACCATTTTGATCCGTGAGGATTGGGATGTAGTGACATTGATAGCAGGTTTGCTATCGCAAAGCAATGAAGTTCTTTATTTTCGCTAGCGCGAAAAAAAGTTGGTCCGGTAGTTCAGTTGGTTAGAATGCCTGCCTGTCACGCAGGAGGTCGCGGGTTCGAGTCCCGTCCGGACCGCCATTTTGTTTTTTAAAACGAATGCAGATTCGTTTTTTTATTTTGAATTCTTCTAAGTAGACCGCAGTTGCATAGCTGCGGTTTTTGTATTTCATCAGGACAAACAGGTAGAAATATGAGGGAACTCGGCGCGTTGGCTTTACTCGATACGCCCAAAAAGGGTACACTACATATAGAAGATATCCCTTAGGTATTGCAGATCCTAAGGTTTTTTTATACTTATACAGATGGTAAGGAGATCATTATGAGTGAGTTTGAATATATCAGCAGCAATCCTGAAGTAACGGGTGCTTTTGCCAAGAGGCTTGCGGGTCTGTTGGCTCCCGGGGATGTCCTGACCCTTGAGGGGGATCTTGGAGCCGGGAAGACGACGTTTACAAAGGGGCTGGCCCTAGGTCTTGGCATCAAGCGGACGGTCAACAGCCCTACCTTCACGATCATCAAGGAATACAAGGGGGATCTGCCCCTTTATCATATGGACGTGTACCGACTGGATGATTCGTTTGAGGACCTTGGATTTGACGAGTATTTTGAAGGTGAAGGGGTCACGGTCGTGGAATGGGCTCATCTGATAGAAGATCAGCTGCCGGGAGAGCGATTGGCCATCGGCATTTATCGTACCGGTGATACAGAAAGAAGAATTGTGCTGGAGCCGGTGGGAGATCGGTACCGCAAGCTTTGTGAGGAGATAATGGCATGAAGATTTTAGCGATAGATACATCAAACTTCCCGTTGGGGGTCGCACTGATTGATGAGAATAAGGTGATTGGTGAATACATGACCAATGTGAAGCGGAATCATTCTCTGAAGGCGATGCCTGCCGTGGAGCAGCTGTTGAAGGACTGTGATACGGACGTCAACGAGTTGACGAAGATTGTCGTGGCGAATGGGCCCGGGTCTTATACGGGCGTCAGGATCGGGGTCACGCTAGCAAAGACGCTTGCCTGGTCCCTTAATATCCCCCTCGTGCCTGTATCGAGTCTGGCCGTGCTGGCTTCTTCAGGACGGTACTTCAATGGGTATCTTTCCCCAATCTTTGATGCAAGACGTGGACAGGTTTACACGGGACTTTACCGTTTCCGGGATGGGAAGTTGGAGAATGTCCTCGAGGACCGGAATGTGATGCTGACGGATTGGGTGGAGGAACTCAAGAACTATGAGGGAGAGATCCTGTTCGTCGGGAATGACACAGGGATCCATGCAGAAGCAATAGAAGAAGCCCTTGGGGAAAAGGCGGTTATGGCACCTTTCGTGAGCCATAACCCGAGACCGTCCGAGCTCGCCTATATCGGGATGGGGATGGAAGAATCGACGGCCCATGAGGTGCTGCCGAACTATATCCGTATGGCGGAAGCCGAAGTAAAATGGCTCGAAGCCCAGAAATCTAACGAAGAATAGGACTTGTGCATAATGGAGATACGATTTATGACAGTCGATGACGTGGATGCCGTCATGGAAATCGAAGAACAATCCTTCACCGTTCCGTGGAGCCGGGAAGCGTTCATAAGTGAAATGGAAGAGAACCATCTGTCCATGTATATCGTTATTGAAGATGAAGATGGGATTGCAGGTTACTGTGGCGTATGGATGGTCGTGGATGAAGCGCATATCACGAATGTGGCCGTCCTTCCCTCTCACCGTGGTAAGGGTTACGGGGAGCTTCTCATGCGCAAGATCATGGAGATGGCCATTGAGTCGGGTGCGAGAGTCATGACGCTCGAGGCCCGGGTGAGCAATGTGCCGGCACAGAGCCTGTATAGGAAACTCGGATTCCAAAACGGCGGGATCCGGAAACGATATTATTCTGATAATCAAGAGGATGCTTTAGTAATGTGGGTGAATTTATGATAAAAGATACGTTCGTATTAGGAATAGAAACCAGCTGTGATGAAACGGCCGTGTCCATCGTGAAAAACGGGACAGAGATCGTCAGTAATGTCGTCTCATCTCAGATCGAAAGCCATAAGCGCTTCGGGGGTGTCGTACCGGAGATTGCGTCGCGGCATCATGTGGAGCAGGTAACGTTTGTCCTCCAGGAAGCCCTTGATCAAGCAGAGATGACGATGGAAGACGTCGACTGCATCGCTGTGACGGAAGGACCGGGACTTGTAGGAGCGCTGTTGATCGGCGTCAATGCAGCCAAGGCACTTGCATTTGCACATAACAAACCGTTGGTCGGTGTCCATCATATTGCCGGACATATCTATGCCAACCGCCTTATTCATGAAATGACGTTCCCCCTCCTATCCCTGGTGGTATCGGGAGGGCATACGGAGCTTGTGCTCATGAAGGGGCACGGTGAATTCGAAGTGATCGGGGAGACGCGTGATGACGCAGCCGGGGAGGCGTATGATAAAGTGGCCCGTACGCTCGGGCTTCCGTACCCTGGTGGTCCACACATCGACCGTCTGGCACATGAAGGGGAGCCGGTCATCGACCTCCCAAGGGCGTGGCTTGAGGAAGGCTCCTATGACTTCAGCTTCAGCGGCTTGAAGTCGTCCGTGATCAATACTCTCCATAATGCAAAGCAGAAGGGGAATGAGATCAAGCCGGAGGATCTCGCCGCAAGCTTTCAGGCAAGCGTCATCGATGTACTCGTGACGAAGGCTAAGAGGGCAGTGGAAGAATACGGTGTCGGACAACTTCTTCTGGCAGGTGGAGTTGCGGCCAATAAAGGGTTGCGCGAGACATTGGAGACCACGTTTGAAAGTCATGCATGCGAGCTCATCGTGCCGCCCCTGTCCCTATGTACGGATAACGCGGCCATGATTGCAGCTGCAGGAACCATCCTGTTTGAACAAGGCAAGCGTGGTGGACTGGATATGAACGCAAATCCAGGACTGGATCTGGAACAATTTTAAGAAATGTGAACCTCGAATGGATACGTCCATTCGAGGTTTTTTGTTGGGAACGTACGTTTTTATCAACAGTCTGTGGATAATTTGGGGATAAGTAGTGTGTAAGATGTGAATGGCTTGTGAAAAACAGATGGGGATATGTAGAATTTGGAATGTGGATAATGTGGATAAATCAACCTATAATTGTGGATAGTGTGGAAAACGATTGTGGATATAGAAATGACGAGGGTGGAAATGTGGATAATCATGTGGATGAATAGTGGAGGGTTTTTTCTGAAAGAAGCACTTCCTTTTCTTTACCCGTTTATACCATCTCACTAACCAAAGAAGCGGTTCAAGGTCTTTTCGACCTTGAACCGCTTCTGTCTTACTCTTCCACTAATTCTTCCAGCTCCGTCCATTCTTCCAAAAGGACATCCATTTCTTCTTTGGCAATGGTCAGTTCGTCATTCAGGGTTTGAACCCGTTCGTGATCCTGGAAGATATCCGGATCGCACAGGAGGGTTTCTTTTTCTTCGATGGAACCTTCCAGTACGGTCATCTTTTCTTCGATCTCTTCGATGCGCCGTTTTCGTTGACGCTCAAGCTTTTTGGCTTCTTTATCAATCTTGTGGGACTGCTTCTGCTGTGTAGCCTTGACCGGTTCTGCATTCGTCTGTTCCAGAGCGGCGAGCTCTTCCTGCTCCGCGAGTTTATGGAGATAGTAGTCATAATCCCCGAGATATTCGGTGGATCCGCCTGTGGATAGCTCGATCACCTTGGTGGCGATGCGGTTGATGAAGTAGCGGTCATGGGATACGAACAGGATCGTGCCCGGGTAGTCGATAAGGGCATTCTCGAGCACCTCTTTGCTATCAAGGTCGAGATGGTTCGTCGGCTCATCGAGGATGAGGACGTTGCCTTTTTCCATCATCATCTTGGAGAGGGCGAGGCGGGCCTTTTCCCCTCCGCTCAGGGTGTTGACGGGCTTGAGGACGTCTTCACCCGTGAACAGGAAGTTCCCGAGGACGGTCCGGATCTCTTTTTCGTTCCTCATCGGGTATTCATCCCACAGTTCATTGAGGACCGATTTGTTAGACGAAAGGTCCGCTTGCTGCTGATCATAGTAGGAGATGGATACATTGGATCCGAATTTGAAGTCCCCACTCAATGCCTGCAACTTGTTCACCAGGGTCTTGAGGAGGGTCGACTTTCCGATCCCGTTCGGTCCGACGAGGGCGATGCTGTCCCCTTTTTTGATGGAGAAGTCGATATGGGAGGCGATGGCTTCCCCGTCCTCGTACCCGATGGTGAGGTCATTCACGTGAAGGACATCATTCCCGCTCGGGCGATCGATCTGGAAGGCGAAGGAGGCAGACTTTTCGTCACCTTGCGGCCTGTCCATAAGATCCATGCGCTCAAGTTTCTTTCGCCTGCTCTGGGCCATCTTTGTGGTGGAGGCACGGGCGATATTGCGCTGGACGAAATCTTCGAGCTTTGCGACCTCCTGCTGCTGGCGCTCATAGAGCTTGAGATCCTTCTCGTAATCCAGCGCCTTCTGTTCGAGGTACTTGCTGTAGTTCCCCACAAACTTCTTGCTCCGGTTCCGGGAGATCTCATACACCTGGTTTACGACGCTATCCAAGAAGTAGCGGTCATGGGAAACGATGAGCACGGCACCCGGATAGCCTTGAAGATACCCTTCGAGCCAGGAAAGCGTCTCGATGTCCAGATGGTTCGTCGGCTCATCGAGGATGAGGATATCAGGCTTGGTCAGGAGGAGCTTCGCAAGGGCGAGGCGAGTCTTCTGACCGCCGGAAAGGGTGGAGATCTTCGTCCCGTGGTCGAAAGAAGCGAAATTCAATCCGTGGAGGACGGAACGGATATCGGCTTCATACTGATAGCCACCGGACTCCTTGAAGTTGACTTGAAGTTCGTCGTATTCCTTCAGTACCCGCTGATAGCGGTCTTCATCTTCATAGACGGACGGATCCGCCATCTCTGCTTCCAACCTTCTAAGCTGCTTTTCCTGTTGGAGGAGATGTTCGAATACCGTCAGCATCTCGTCCCAGATGGAAAGCTCCGACTCAAGGCCCGTATTCTGGGCCAGGTAGCCGATGCTCACACCCTTGGGCTTCGTGATCTCTCCGGAGTCATGGGACAACTGGCCTGCGATGATCTTCAGGAGGGTCGATTTTCCTGCACCGTTGCGGCCGACGAGGGCGACCCGGTCCCTGGTTTGGATCTCCAATTTGATATTGGTCAATATATTATCTGCGCCAAAATTTTTGGTCAGCTGATTCACTTGTAATAGAATCATGTCGGTTCACCTCTGTTTCATTAGTGCTAGTGTACCGTATTTCCCAGGTGGACGGCAATAAAAGGGGAGGAACTATGACTATTAATCTGGATACAAATAGGATAGAATAGAGTGTATGATGGAAAATAGATAAAAGATATACCTTCTTTTTGGAAGCGCTGACAGACCAAGAAGAAGAGGGTTTATAAGATGTGGGGGAATACAAGAGATGAATCAGGAAACAACGAAAATTCCACAGGCAACGGCCAAGCGCCTTCCGCTATACTACCGCTTCATCAAGAATCTGTATGCTTCAGGTAAGCAGCGGGTATCGTCGAAGGAGTTAAGCGAAGCCGTGAAAGTGGATTCCGCGACCATCCGGAGGGATTTCTCCTATTTTGGAGCGTTAGGAAAGAAGGGCTATGGGTATAATGTGAATTATCTCCTATCCTTTTTCAGGGAAACGCTTGACCAGGATGAACTGACGAAGGTCGTATTGATCGGCGTGGGGAATCTCGGAACGGCTTTTCTTCATTACAATTTCATAAAGAATAACAATACAAAGATCGAAATGGCCTTCGAGGTGGATGAAACGAAGGTGGGGACGGAAATCAGCGATGTGCCCGTCCACCATATGGATGAGCTGGAGGAGAAGCTGAAGGGAATGGATATCGAAGTCGCGATCCTTACCGTGCCGGCCTCATCTGCTCAAAATATCACAGATCGCCTTGTGTCTTCGAAGATCAAGGGGATCCTGAACTTCACACCTGCACGCCTGACGGTTCCTGATCATATCAGGGTCCATCATATCGATCTGGCCGTGGAACTTCAGTCACTTGTCTATTTCCTCAAGCACTACTCAGGGGAAGACACGGAAATGTCACAAGATGGAATCGTAACGGAATAGAAAATTCTGACCATTTGCGTTATGATAGAAGCATATAAGGGGAGGTGTCTCATTATGGTAGGTCCTGGAAGTATGGTGCTGATTGCAGTGGTGGCCCTTTTGATTTTCGGCCCGAAAAAATTACCGGAGCTTGGGAAAGCAGCCGGCAATACACTACGTGAATTCAAGAACGCAACCAAAGGCTTAGCGGATGATGAAGACGATAAGAACAAAAGTGCCAAGTAAAGTAGGATGAACGCCATGAGTCAAACCCAAAAGGATATGACAGTCTTTGAGCATATAGGAGAATTGCAGAAACGACTCATGTTTGTAGTCGTTTTCTTCTTGTTAGCCGTTGTGGCAAGCTTCTTCCTTGCCGAACCGCTCATCAAGTACCTGCAGCATGCGGACGAAGCGAAAGAAATGACGATGAATGCCTTCCGCGTGACGGATCCCCTGAAGATCTACATGGAGATGATCATGTTCATCGCGGTCATCATGACGTCACCCGTCATCCTTTATCAGGTGTGGTCCTTTGTGTCGCCCGGTCTTTATGACAAGGAGCGGAAGGTGACCCTGAGCTACATACCGGTATCGGTCCTCTTGTTCCTCGGTGGACTGGCATTCTCCTATTTCATCCTGTTCCCGTATGTTGTATCGTTCATGATGCGGCTATCAGGAGATCTCGATATCCAGCAGGTGATCGGGATCAACGAGTATTTCCAATTCCTCTTCCAGATCACGATCCCATTTGGCCTGCTGTTCCAGCTGCCCGTGGTGATGTTGTTTCTGACGAGGCTCGGGATCATCACACCGATGATGATGGCGAAGGCGAGGAAAGCGGCTTACTTCGTGCTGTTGGTGATTGCCGCCTTCATCACGCCTCCGGACATCGTCTCCCATATGATGGTGACCCTACCGCTCCTTCTTCTCTATGAGATCAGCATAGGGATCTCGCGGATCGGATATAAGAAGTATCTCCAGGCGGAACAGCAGATGGAAATCGAGCGCGTGGAAGAAGAACTCAATCAACACAAAGGCTGATTCAGCCAAAAAAACCGGATCCACCCGATCTTCATGGAAACGAAGTCGGATGGATCCGGTTTTTGTTTTAAGCGGCTTATTTCTTCTGGTTGAGCTGCTGCTTGATCCTGAAGTGGAGAAGGACCATGCGTATGCCCGAACCGAAGTCCAGTGTGGCAAGGAAAATCAACAGATAGGTGAAAAATCCCCACCCTGTATCCTGGACCGTATGGATGGCAAAATAGGTGAACAGCACCCCAAGAAGAATGTAAATCACGCCGGAGAACAGGGGTGATCGTCTCATTATAGGAAACCTCCAATAAATCCTTGTATTTTTTCAGCTTCATTCATGATCTTTTCGATTTCATCCCGGTAGACGGTCTGCATGATGACCACCATCGTATTCATGGCCACATGGGCGCAGATCGGCACGAGGATCCGTTTCGTTCGTACATATAGGAAGGCAAACGTGAAGCCCATGGCAGAGTACAGGATCACATGTACCGGCTCGAAGTGGGCAAGGGCGAAGATCACGGAGCTGATCAATGCGGCGAAGAAAAAGTTCATTCGCTGATAGAGTGCCCCAAAAATGATCTTCCTGAACACGATTTCCTCCAGGATCGGCCCGATGATGGCGACGACGATCATGGCTAAGGGAACATTGTCCACGATCCCCATGATGTTCTGTGTGTTTTCAGAACCGGCCTGGATGCCGAGAAGGGTCTCGATTTGGATGGCGATGGATTGTGCGAAGAACGCCATGAAGATCCCGACGACGGCCCAGACGATGGAAATCCCGGCGCCTGCAGGGGCAGAGCGCTCGAGCTTAAGTTTCGATGGTGAGCTTTTTCGCAGGATGAGCAGGACGATGATCAAGGTCGCGGCGAAGCTGAAGATCAGCCAGGAACCGACGGCCACCTGCTGCATATATTCTTTAGTCTGTCCAAATACTTCTGTGCCGGCCTTATAAAACAGGAGCGGTCCAACCGCACCGGCGAGCTGCATGACAACATAGGCGATCAAAATGTATCCATAATGTTTATTCAACGTTTTATCTCCTTTTAAGCAAGCCTTAGGCCTGACAGGACAGACCCTTGTACAATTCTACTAATAAATGCGGAACTGTTCAAATCTCACGGTCATGGGAATATTGCCGGGAATCGCCACATAGGATAGTGAGGTGTGAAAAAAGGGGGAAAATGACGAAAAAATTTTTAAGCAGGACTCTTGCAAAATGAAAACGAATTATTTAATATAATAACTGTGTTAGCACTCATAGTGAGCGAGTGCTAAAAACCAATCTACATATTTTCAAGGAGGTTGTTTCACTTGTTAAAACCACTAGGTGATCGCGTCGTAATCGAGCTAGTCGAAACAGAAGAAAAGACAGCAAGCGGTATCGTACTCCCGGATTCTGCTAAGGAAAAACCGCAAGAAGGTAAGATTGTCGCTGTAGGTACAGGTCGCGTTCTTGACAACGGTGAGCGCGTCGCTCTTGAAGTGTCTGTAGGCGATCGAATCATCTTCAGTAAATACTCTGGTACAGAAGTGAAATACCAAGGCACAGAATATCTCATCCTTCGTGACAACGATATCCTTGCCATCGTAGGCGAATAATTAATCGAATCAACACATATACGCACCAACCATGAACTGATATTAAAGGAGGACGTTTGAAATGGCTAAAGAAATTAAATTCAGCGAAGAAGCACGCCGTTCCATGCTTCGCGGGGTAGACCAATTAGCAAACGCAGTAAAAGTAACACTTGGACCAAAAGGTCGCAATGTTGTACTTGAGAAGAAATTCGGTTCTCCACTCATCACCAATGATGGTGTAACCATTGCGAAAGAAATCGAGCTTGAAGATGCATTCGAAAACATGGGTGCGAAGCTTGTAGCGGAAGTCGCAAGCAAAACAAACGAAATCGCCGGTGACGGTACAACGACTGCAACGGTCCTAGCGCAAGCGATGATCCGTGAAGGTCTTAAAAACGTAACAGCAGGAGCAAACCCTGTCGGCGTACGTAAAGGGATCGAGAAGGCTGTCCAAGGGGCTATCGAAGAGCTGAAAGCCATCTCTAAACCAATCGAAGGCAAAGAATCCATCGCACAAGTTGCAGCGATTTCTGCAGCGGACGAAGAAGTCGGCCAATTGATTGCTGAAGCCATGGAGCGCGTAGGCAACGACGGTGTCATCACCATCGAAGAATCAAAAGGATTCACGACTGAACTTGACGTCGTGGAAGGTATGCAGTTCGACCGTGGATATGCATCTCCATACATGGTGACAGACTCAGACAAAATGGAAGCGGTCCTTGAGAATCCGTACATCCTGATCACGGATAAAAAGATCGGCAACATCCAGGAAGTCCTTCCTGTCCTTGAGCAAGTCGTACAACAAGGCAAACCACTATTGATGGTAGCGGAAGATGTTGAAGGCGAAGCCCTTGCAACACTTGTTGTGAACAAACTTCGCGGTACATTCAATGCAGTGGCTGTTAAAGCACCTGGATTCGGTGACCGTCGTAAAGCGATGCTTGAAGACCTTGCCGTATTGACTGGTGGAGAAGTGATCACGGAAGACCTTGGTCTTGACCTGAAATCTGCCAACATCACACAGCTCGGCCGTGCAGCGAAAGTCGTTGTCACGAAAGAAAACACAACGGTTGTCGAAGGTTCTGGAGATCCAGAAAAAATCGCAGCCCGCGTAAACCAAATCCGTGCTCAATTAGAAGAATCTACTTCTGAATTCGATAAAGAAAAACTACAAGAACGCCTTGCGAAGCTTGCTGGTGGAGTAGCCGTCGTGAAAGTCGGAGCTGCTACTGAAACCGAGCTCAAAGAGCGCAAACTACGCATCGAAGACGCATTGAACTCTACACGTGCGGCAGTCGAAGAAGGAATCGTATCCGGTGGTGGTACGGCTCTAGTGAACGTCTACAACAAAGTCGCTTCCATCGAAGCAGACAGCGATGTAGCCACTGGAATCAACATCGTCCTTCGCGCACTCGAAGAACCAATCCGTCAAATCGCACACAACGCCGGCCTTGAAGGCTCCATCATCGTGGAACGCCTCAAGAAAGAAGAAGTGGGCGTAGGCTTCAACGCCGCAACAGGCGAATGGGTCAACATGATCGAACAAGGAATCGTCGACCCAACCAAAGTAACACGTTCTGCCCTCCAAAACGCAGCATCTGTAGCAGCTATGTTCTTGACTACAGAAGCCGTCGTAGCTGACATCCCAGAAGAAGGCGGCGGTATGCCGGATATGTCTGGAATGGGCGGTATGGGTGGAATGGGCGGCATGATGTAATCTGCCCTTCAAAACCTTGATAAATAAGGGTTTGTTGGTAAGGTGAGAGTGGCATGCTAACATCTTGCTAACATTTCTCCTCTTAATTAGAGGCTTCTCAAATTTATGAGAAGCCTCTTTTTCTTTGGTTACTTGTAGGTATACGTTTATTTTTGTGATGTCATCGCGGTGGACTAGCCGCTCCATAATGTACAGTAATTCAACCTGAGCATCTCTAACATGGATGTATGAGTAAGTTTGAGGGAATCTAGGGAGAGGATATGAGGTTTAGAGCGTAAAAAAGAATAGCCCTAATGCTAGGGCCATTACAATATTCCTATGGGATTAAAGTGATTGAAAAGAAATTAAATCATAGTCTTACCACCTAATCCGCAAGGAATCTCATATCCATGCTTATAGACACATGTGTACTAATATTTTCTGAATATCATAGATACATTTATCTTTTTTGAACTGTTTAGAAATAGCTGGCTGTTGTGCACCAGAAATCCAAATCTTTAGTTCAGCGTCCAGATCAAAGGTACCAGCTGTTTCAATGCTAAAATGTGAGATGCTTTTATAAGGAACAGAATGATAGTCTACTTTTTTACCAGTAAGACCTTGTTTATCAACCATAAGGAGCCTTTTGTCGGTGAAGATAATAAGGTCTCTTACCAATTTAAAAGCAGATTCAACTTCTTCATTAGCTGCTAATATATTTTTGAGCTCCTCTTTCACTTCTTCCTTATTTACATTTGAAGCATTGCCCATTAATCCACTCATTAAACCCATACATGTTCCTCCTAAATAGTGAGATTAGATCTTACATGAGAATAATTGATGATAAAATAAGTCTTTATTTAACTATACTTGAAGCGAAAGTAAAAGGCTATCCGTCTTGATTTTCAGTTCATGTCAGTTTAAGAGATATACCACGCTTAGAGTTTTCAAGTATCAATAAAAAATTTAATTTAGAATGAAGATACTCCATTATGATTTGTCGATCTCATGACCAAATGTTTCAAATAGTTGATACCGAACCCCAAACAAAATATACTTAACTAAGAGCTATCTTGTCTCATAATATGAAAGCATTTTCATAAACGGACATACGCGTTTATACTACTAAAAAGAACGACATTGACTTTAAGGATTCCCGTCATTCGACGAGAGTGAATCCATTCGTTCAAATGTTCACAAAAGGAAGGGAAAAAGATGAAAAAACTATTGGGAATCGATTTAGGTGGAACCACCGTTAAATTTGCTATTATGACCGAAGATGGTGAGATTCAACAGAAGTGGAGCATCGGGACGGATATCCGGAACGATGGGAAGCAGATTGTGCCACAGATCATTGAGTCGATTAATCACCATTTGGAATTATACGGGTTGAGTGCTGATACATTCTTGGGGATCGGCATGGGCTCTCCTGGGACGGTTGATCGGGAAAATGGGACCGTCATCGGAGCGTATAATTTGAATTGGAGCACCCTGATACCGGTTAGACAGATGATTGAAGCGGGTACGGGGATCCCTCTTTATATCGACAATGATGCGAACGTTGCAGCATTGGGCGAAGGATGGAAAGGTGCCGGTGAAAACGGCAAAGATGTTGTGTTCGTGACCCTCGGTACGGGTGTCGGCGGTGGCATCATTGCAGAAGAGAATCTTCTTCACGGAAACGTGGGGGCTGCAGGTGAGATTGGTCATATGATCGTCGAGCCTGAAGGGTACCTTTGTACGTGTGGGAATCATGGCTGCCTGGAAACCGTGGCAAGTGCGACAGGTGTTGTCCGTCTGGCCAGGGATCTTTCCGAGGAATATGCTGGTGATTCCGAATTGAAGGAATTGATCGATGACGGACAGGAATTGACGGCCAAGACCATTTTTGATCAGGCAAAAGCCGGCGATGCTCTCGCAGTGATCGTAGCCGATAAATTCTTCTTCTATCTTGGCCTTGCATGTGCAAACATCGGGAATCTCCTCAACCCTGAGACCATTGTCATCGGCGGCGGAGTTTCGGCAGCGGGAGACATGCTCTTGGAAGGGGTAGAGAAATACTTCCAGCAGTTCGCCTTCCCGTCCATCCGGACAAGCACGAAGTTGAAACTGGCTCAGCTTGGAAATGACGCAGGTGTGATTGGTGCAGGTTCATTGGTGACTCGGCAAAAATAACCGTTGATATAAGAATGAATCATTGACGAACAGAAATGTACTCAAAAAGCATCCAATTGCATGGATGCTTTTTTGAGTTTCGTGTGTTTACAGATAACGTCAAACTGGGTATTGATGGGCATTGTGCAATACAATCTGGAATATGAGAAAATAACCCCAAACCCATTCAAGAAAGGACGATGCCCAATGACTGAACCCGTCTACATCCGAGAAGGCTTAGCAAATATGTTGAAAGGCAAGGAAGGTGTGGGAGGCAAGCTTTACCTCGATGAGAAGATGCTCCATCATAAGCCCCATGCCATCAATATCCAACGAGAAGAGACGGCGGTACTTCTAAAGGAAGTTGCATCGGTGGAGCGCGTACGCAATAGATTGCTTGGTATCCCTATGCTGAACAATGGTTTGAAGGTGACGCTCCAGAGCGGTCTTGAGGTACAGTATGTGGTGAACAAGGCCGGTCAGTGGGTAGAGGATGTGGAGCGGGCGGTTGCCGATGCGAAGAAGTCGGGCGTGGTATAACGCCCGACTTTTTTCTGTTTACAAGAGTTTTGTTCTTTATGATAGAATAGAAAACAAGAAAATTATGGAATAATTTAAGGGGTGCCTATGGTTAAACACCTATCATCTAAACTATTCAATCTCCTACTCTCCCTCTTCGGCATCCTCCTCCTGGGATCGATTCCAGCCCTGTTTGATCAGATGAATCTCTCTTTTTCAGGATACATACGGTCCATTAAAGGGGTGATCTTGGTGCTTGTCGGTTTGAAGCCTGCAGTCTACGGAGGGATGGCTGGCTTAGAAAAGCCGATCTTCCCACAAGTTTTTGTTCATATGGGGGAGTCGGGCCTGATTCTGTTCCTTTCTCTTTTGTCGGCATTGGCGGTGGCTTTGTTCATCGTGTTCGTTTATTTTTTGCTTCCGAGATGGAGCCAGGCTAGGGATTGCGTTCGCCCTCCGGGTGCTGGACGGGATTCCGGATGTCCTCTTCATGATCGGGACGCAGTTACTCGTGATCTATGTGTTCAAGGCAACAGGGTTTGCCTTAGCAAATGTAGCGACGGTTCAGGGGGAACGGGCAGTTCTTTTGCCGGTGGTTAGCCTCGCGATTCCTACGATGCTCATGTTCTTGAAACTGCTGATCCTTCGATACGGACAGGAGGTAGAAAAGGATTATGTGGTACTGGCAAGGGCGAAGGGAATCTCTCCTTCTGCGATCCTAATCACCATGTGCTCAGAAATGTGGTTCTAAGCACAGTGTATTACATAAGGCATCATCTTTGGTTCATCCTTTCAAACTTGTATCTGGTGGAAGTGCTGTTCAACGTTCCGGGCATTTCCTGGTTCATCAAGGATTATCCCACGACGGAGGTTTTCACAGTGGCACTGCTTCTGATTTACGTGCCCATCTATCTTTTATTTCACCTATTTGAATGGGCGATTCCGGGAGAATGGAGGCATGGAGGATGATGTGGAGGAAGTGGAGAAAGAACGGGGGTGCCATCCTATCGGGACTATTCCTCTTGTTGCTTGTTCTTGCGAGTATAGGCAATACCTTTTGGAACGATGGAGACGTAAGCCAAACCGTCTTGCTGAAGGGTGAGGACGTAATCATTTCGGCTCCTCCATTCCCTCCATCAAAGGACTTTTTATTAGGTACGGATGAGAAGGGGTATGACCTTCTCGGACGGGCCATAAGAGGGAGCCAAGTGGAGCATCGGGATCACGATATTGATTGCGTTTTTGAGGACATTCTTCGCTTTCTGGATCGGCATGGTCATGACGTATGTTCCGAGCTGGCTGTATGCGAGGCTTGAGGCGTTGTTCGATAGTTTTTCCATATTGCCCCTCACGATGGTGGCATTTGTTATTTTGGAGTCTGTTCTCTTGGTATCTAGCGGTACTACTCCTGCCCCTTTTTATAAGCGGGCCGGTTTTGAGGTGCTGATCCTGGTCATCCTCGTCCTGCCGCCCCTTTCCTTTTATATGGCGAAGGAGACGAAACGCATCAAGGAAAGTGAGTTCATGGACGCGGCCAGGGGTACTGGGCGGATCGGAAAAGGCATCAGATATGGAGCCACATCATACCGCATCTCCTTCCAGTATCGGGGGTGATGTTCATCCCGAGCAGTTCGTCCAGACGCTGATCATCTTCCTTCATCTGGGGGTGCTTGGCCTCTTCTTTGGAGGGACCATGGTATTCATGGGTCGGACGGTCCCGGAGATTGAATCGATCAGCCAGGAGCTGGTCGGGGTTGATTGGAGAGAACTTCCGGTATATCGTGTCCCATCCGTGGATTCCCCTTGCGCCGATCGGATTTTATACCGTTACTGTCATCATTGCCGCCCAAACCCTGCTGAAACGGATCGAGGGCAAGACGGGAAAGCGGGTCTTCACTATAGAATAGAAACGTAATGGAAAGGTATGGATATCATGGACATCAAAAGAAAATGCGCCAAAGCAGCCCTAAAATACATAGAAAACGGCACAGTGATCGGACTTGGAGGAGGCAGCACCATCGCTCACCTCATCCGCTTCATCAAAGAAGAGCAGCTCGACATCAAGGTGGTCACGCCTTCATGGGAAACGAAGCGGAAATGTGAGGAAGCGGGCTTGGACGGTCATTCCCCTGTCGGAAGTCTCCGCAGTGGATGTAGCCTTTGATGGATGCGATCAAGTGGACGAACATCTCCATGCCCTGAAGAGCGGCGGGGGCATTCATACCGATGAAAAATTGGTGGCAAGGATGGCCAAGGAGTATATCCTTCTGGTTGACGAGTCGAAAGTGGTGAAGGAACTGACGTATGAGCATCCGGTCGTCCTTGAAGTGATCCCGCAGGCTCTAGCCTATGTCACGCACCAGCTATCGGATGCAGAGAGGGTGGAGATCCGAATGAGCCGTGATAAGGATGGTCCCGTCATGACAGAGCGAGGGAATCTGCTTTTGGATGCGTACGTGCAGGGAAGTCAGGATAGTGTGAGGCTGGAAGAGCGGTTGAAAGGACTGTCCGGCGTGCTCGATGTCTCCCTTTTCACATCCGTCGTGACAAAGGCATTGGTGGCGAGTGAGTCCGGTATACGCGAAATGACAAAGGATTAGGCCTGAAGCGGCTAGAAACTTATGAGGCCAATGGGTTCTGCAGGAATAGCGGCAGTCCTTCCCACAAATCCCCGCACCATTCTTCAATCATAGTGACAACAACCCATGTTTCTTTCATACACTATCTTGAGGTGAAGAATATGCCAAGAGTAAAGTATAAGGATTCAGATGTGGCCCTCATGGCAAGGATGATGCGGGCAGAAGCCGAAGGGGAAGGGAAGCAGGGCATGCTGTACGTGGGCAATGTCATCGTGAACCGTGCTGTGGCAGAGTGTCTTGATTTCAAGGATGTACGGACGATTCAACAAGTCATTTTCCAGGTGCAAGGCAGCAATTATTCGTTCGAGGCTGTACAGAAGGGGAATCTGTTTTATAACCGGGCAAGGTCGGTGGAAAAGCGGCTCGCGAAGCAGAATCTGGATTACTGGCGGCAGCATCCCGGGAAGTATGCCCTCTGGTATTTCAACCCGTATGCCCCGTGTCCCCCGACTTGGTATGATCAGCCGTTGGCAGGACAGTATAAGAACCACTGCTACTATGAACCGAAAGCCAACACATGCGCCAGCGTGTATCGAGGATGACACATGGAGGACTTCCTGACTGGCAGGAGGTTCTTTTTTTGTATAAACCACCGGCCGATACGACGAAACTGAAGGGGAAGACCTATCCTTACTGATACAGCGCAAAAGTATGTTAAACTTTAGGAAGTAAATTTTTTAGAATGAGGTATTTCAGCATGAATAAAGTGAAAAAGAAGAACCGCAGCAAGTTGTTTTTACTGATCAGGGGGCTGATGGTGGTCCTCGGCGGATTCATTGCCGCCTACGGTCTTGAGACCGTTTTGATTCCGAATAACGTGTCCGATGGGGGCGTCACGGGGATCAGCATCGTCCTTTCCCAGCTCGGCAATATGCCGCTTGGGATACTGATCGCCATCATCAACATCCCGTTTGTCTGGTTGGGCTATAAGCAGATCGGGAAGAGTTTTGCCATTTTCTCTGTCATTGGAATTGCATCGCTTGCGATTGGGACAAGCCTCATGCACCATATTCCGGCTATCATCGACGGAGATACACTGCTCGTCACGGTCGTCGGGGGGATCATCCTCGGTTTCGGGATGGGGCTTGCCCTCCGTAACGGTGGTGCCCTAGATGGGATTGATATGCTTGCCGTCCTCCTGTCGCGCAAGCTGCCGTTCGGTACGAGTGATTTCATCCTGTTCTTGAACTTATTCGTCTTCATCTTCGTCTCCACGGTGTTCGGCCTGCAGGGAGCGATCCTGTCTGCGATTGCCTACTTCATCGCGTCAAAAGTGATCCATATCGTCGAAGAGGGGCTCAGCGGCTCCAAGACGTTCAAGATCATTTCATCGGAACCGAAGCTCATGGTCGAAACCATCCGGGACCGGTTGGGTCGAAGTGCTACGTATAAAGAAGCTTATGGTGGCTACTCTCATGAGAAATTCATGGAAATCACCTGCGTGATCAACCGTCTGGAAGAAAGCAAGCTGAAGGAGATTATCTCCGATATCGATCCTTCTGCGTTCGTGACCATCTATGATGTCGCGGAAGTGAAGGGCGGTAACTTCAGGAAGAACGATATTCACTAATCCAAAGACCCCACCCGGTTTTGTCCCGGCTGGGGTCTTTTCGTTTCCTTCGACTGTAACGCGGGAAAGGAGTATAATAATAGGAAAAAGAAGGGAGTTTTCACCTATGACAAATCCAAATTGGGGAATCCTTGGCCCTGGAGGCATCGCATCAAGCTTCGCAAAAGCGATCGGGGAAGTGAACGGGAATATCGCCGGTGTATGGGCGAGAAAAGTGGAAAAAGCGAAGGCATTCGCAGAGGAGCATGGAGTCGAGAACGTATATGACACCGTTGAGAGCATGCTTGCGGATGACGGCATCGACATCGTGTACGTCGCTACACCGCATAGTGTCCACTATACATATATTATGAACGCACTGAAGCACGGGAAGCATGTGCTGTGTGAGAAAGCGATCACCATGAACGGCAGGCAACTGAAGGAGATCACAGACCTTGCCGCTGAGAAAGAACTAGTGGTGGCGGAAGCCATGACGATCTATCATATGCCGCTCTATCAAAAGCTGCGTGAAATCGTTGACGCCGGGAAAATCGGCAAAGTGAATATGGTCAATGTCACATTCGGTAGCTGCAAAGAAAATGACCCGACCAACCGCTTCTTCAATCCGGATCTTGCCGGGGGAGGCATGCTTGATATCGGGACCTATGCCCTTTCCTTCACCCGATTCTTCTTATCCAGTCAGCCGACTGAGGTGCTGACGACGGTGAAGAAGCATGAGACAGGTGTGGATGAGCAGTCGGGCATCGTGCTGAAGAATGAAGACAATGAGATGGCTGTTGTGAGCCTGGCCATGCGGGCGAAGATGCCGAAGCGCGGCATTGTCGCAGGTGATCTTGGATATATCACCGTGGACGAATTCCCGAGGGCAGATCGTGCGACCATCACCTATACGAAGGACGGGTCCGTCGAGACGATTGAAGCGGGGGTAGAAGGCAAGGCGCTTCAGTATGAAGTCCAAGCGATGAATGAACTCGTTGTGACCAAAGGTGAGAACTGGACGTTGCCTTTGTCTGAACAGGTCATGGAGCTGATGGATGAGGCACGCAGGCAGTGGGGGCTCACGTACGACTTCGAGTGACCGCTTCACGCGGCATCGTCATCAGAACACCTGAGCTAACAGATCGTGTGGCCCTTCACGGGTTCTTTCGTCTGGTCATCGAGGACACCTATCATAGAGAAGGCATCGATCACCTGGTGGACAATCTAGAAGAGGAAATTCGCTACAAGAAGTCCCTCCTTCAAAGGCAGGGAACAGAGCGTTTTTTCCTACTGGCGGAAAAGGACTCACAGATCATCGGTACCATTGAATACGGACCGGCCAGTGAACTGATCATGGATTTGACCAACGGTGCCTATAGGGGTCTCCCTGAAATCGGGACGGTGTTTGTGCACCCGGATCATCAAAGGATAGGTGTCGGTTCCCTGATGGTGAATGCTATGCTTCTGATCCTTCTTGGGAGAGGCGTAGAAGTATTTTGTCTCGATAGCGGGTATACCCGTGCCCAGGCAGTGTGGAAGAAACGATTCGGTGAACCGGATCATCGATTCACCGATTACTGGGGTGAAGGCATGGATCATATGATCTGGAAGCGGTCCGTCCGCAGTCAGATTGTATTTTAAGGAGGGCCAGAGCGTCCTCTTTTTTTGATTTGACAATATACCTAATGGGGTATATTATAAAGGTGTGAACCAGCTCGATTTTAAGGATAGGAGGGATAGTCATGAACTACGATACGCAGGTGAAAAACCGTGTCAAACGCCTTGAAGGACAGCTCAGGGGCGTCTTGCGGATGATGGAAGAGGGGAAAGACTGTAAAGAGGTTATCACCCAATTGTCTGCGGCACGCTCAGCTATTGAACGTTCCATTGGACTTGTCGTGAGTGCCAATCTTGTGGAATGCGTCCGCGCTGCCGATGAGCAGGGAGATGAGACGGATGAGATCATCAAAGAAGCCGTCAATCTATTAGTGAAGAGCCGATAAGAAAAATGGTCATCACCATTTTTTCTTTTGCAATATATTATACCCTATAGGGTAATTGAAAAATGAAAGGAATGGAATCATATGCAAATTATCTTATATGCCCTGTTGGCGATCGTTCTCGTTCTTATCCTATCCCGGCTCATGCCGGTAAAGGGGATCAAGATGATCTCCACGGAAGAGTTGAAAAGAGAATTGAAGAAAAAAAACAAGCAGTTCATCGATGTCCGCACGCCAGGGGAATATAAAGGGAATCACATCAGGGAATTCAAAAATACTCCCCTTCAGCAGCTTCCCAAGCAAATCGCCACGTTATCAAAAGATAAAGAGGTGGTCGTCATCTGTCAGAGCGGGATGAGAAGCATGAACGCTGCCAAATTGCTTAAGAAGAGCGGATTTCATTCCGTCACCAATGTCAAAGGCGGCATGAACGCCTGGAGATCATAATAAGGGGGAGTGAGCGAAATGGATGTAAGTTTTATCGTCGTGATTTTTCTCATCGGTTTCATCGGTTCTTATATTTCCGGCATGCTTGGGATCGGAGGATCCATCATTAAATATCCGATGCTTCTCTATATCCCGCCGTTAGTGGGCGTGGCGGCCTTCAGTGCCCATGAAGTATCTGGCATCAGCGCCGTCCAGGTGTTCTTCGCTACTATTGGCGGGGTGTGGGCGTATCGAAAGGGAGGGTACCTGAATAAGACCCTTATTGCCTATATGGGTGGAAGCATCCTGATTGGAAGCTTCGTTGGAGGATACGGCTCCAAGCTCATGTCGGAAGGCGGTATCAACCTGATCTATGGGATCCTGGCCCTGATTGCCGCGATCATGATGTTCATTCCGAAGAAGGGACTGGATGATATCCCACTAGAGCAAGTGACGTTCAACAAATGGCTGGCGGCTCTATTGTCCCTTATCGTCGGGGTCGGGGCGGGCATCGTAGGGGCAGCGGGAGCATTCCTTCTCGTCCCCATCATGCTGGTTGTTCTGAAGATCCCCACAAGGATGACGATCGCTTCTTCCCTCGCCATCACCTTCATCTCCTCGATTGGGGCCACCGTGGGAAAAGTATCCACGGGCCAGGTCGATTACGGTCCAGCCGCCATCATGGTTGTTGCGAGCCTGATTGCTTCCCCCCTTGGAGCCATGGCAGGTAAGAAAGTGAATACGAAATGGCTCCAGATGATCCTTGCGCTCCTGATTACTGCCACGACCATCAAAATCTGGTGGGATATCCTCTAAGATTGCATTACGGCCGTCTTTCTGATAAGAAGCCGAGTAAAAGTGGGGCGGTTGGGGTAATGTATAAATGTATATACCCCACCCCGTAAAAAGAAAAAATATAAGAAAATAAAAAAGGAGTGGAGAACCATGTACTTCAAGTCATTTTTTGATGAAAAGCTTGCTCATATGTCGTATCTGATCGGCTGTCAGAAAACAGGGGAAGCGCTGGTAATCGATCCGGCAAGGGATGTCGCACCCTATCATGCGACAGCCAAGAAAGAGGGATTGACCATTTCGGCAGCAGCAGAAACCCACATCCATGCTGACTATCTGTCCGGTATCAGGGAGCTTGCGCGTTCTGGAGGGGTGAAGCTGTACCTTTCGGATGAAGGCGATGAGGATTGGAAGTATCAGTACCTGAATGACTACGAGCATAAGCTTTTAAAAGATGGGTCTGCATTTTACATCGGAAATGTGAAGTTCGACGTCCTTCATACGCCAGGACATACGCCAGAGAGCCTTTCGTTCCTGTTGACGGACGTCGGGGGTGGTGCGGATGAACCGATGGGCATCTTTACGGGTGACTTCCTGTTTGTTGGGGATGTCGGTCGCCCGGATCTTCTCGAAAAGGCAGCCGGGGCAAAAGGAACATCGGAAACCGGGGCCGTCGACATGTTTCGATCCTTGAAGAAGCTGAAGGATCTGCCGGATCACCTGCAGGTATGGCCGGCCCACGGGGCGGGAAGTGCATGCGGGAAGTCCCTCGGTGCCGTTCCCATGTCGACCCTCGGCTACGAAAGGAAGTTCAACTGGGCTCTCCGGATCACGGATGAGAAGGAATTCGTCCATGAACTCCTCACCGGTCAGCCGGAGCCGCCGACCTATTTTGCACAAATGAAGAAGCTGAACAAGGAAGGTCCGCCTCTCCTGACGCGGGATGAGATTCCCCGTAAGCATGCTCCGGAAGAAGGAGCTGTTATCGTAGATGCAAGGGACGCTTCCCGATTCTCGGACGGTCATCTGAAAGGGACTCTCAATATCCCGTACAATCGCTCCTTCCCGAACTGGGCAGGATGGCTGCTCGATTATGAACAGGACATCTTCCTGATTGCGGAGGAAGACCGGATCGGGGAGATCAGAAAGGCGCTTGCTTCCATTGGTCTCGATCAGGTGAAGGGGTATATGGTTCCGGAAGATCTTCCCGGACATCTTGAATCCTATGAATCGATCTCCGTGGAAAAAGCGAGTGGGCTCATGACGGATAATCGTTATTATGTGGTCGATGTGAGGAATCAGAATGAATGGAAAGAGGGGCATATACGTGAAGCCCATCATCACATGCTCGGCCATCTTGACGAAGCTGACCTCCCTCAGGATAAGACCTTGATCGTCCACTGCCAATCCGGTGCCCGGTCCGCAATCGGCGCAAGCCTTCTGCAGGCAAGGGGATATGAGGTATTGAACGTGGAAGGTGGATTCTCAGCCTGGAAAGGTGCAGGGTACCCAGTGGAATAAAAATAAAGAGAAGCTGGGACCAAAGTGTTTTAGTCATAATAATACCCGAATTCTTTTACCTGCGATCAGGCAATTGAATTCGGGTTTTTAATTTGTTTCATGAACTTCCTAGCGGTTGCACGGAATTCATAAGCGGTATAAAGAACCTATACTGATATTGTTCGTCGTGAAATGGTACCTTTCTTGTGTTTTCTTTTAATCTGCAGCAAAAACGATGCCGGCGGATTTTCGTGCTTGTTCAACGATATCAAGGACGGTGCAGCTGTAATCAAGGAGATCGTAGCAACGATCATAGTCTTCCTTCTCATAGATGTCACGGAATGCCTTCAACTCGTAGTAGAGTTTATTCGAATTCGTCTGTTCGTTCAGGACCACTTCTTCATTACCCGTCTTGACGGTGATCGCCTCGCAGCTTGAACCATTTTCCACCTCGATATAGCCTTTTTCACCCTGGATGAGGCAGAAGTTCGGGCTTTCCGTATCCTTGGCCCCGACGGCTTCCCCGATAAAGCCAGGGTATTTCATCACGACGACGCCAGATGTGTCGATGCCATTTGCATGGGTATTGGCCATGTAATGGACGGCATCGGGTTTCCCGAACAGGTTCATGATGAAGTGGATGTTGTAGACATTGATGTCCACAAGGGCACCGCCCGAGAATGCCGGATTGAAGATATTCGGCGTTTCACCTGCGAGGAATTTATCGTACCGGCTTGAATATTGACTGTAATTTGCCTGAATGAAGCGGATCGGTCCGATCTTCCCGATGTTTTGGCGGATCAGTTCGTAGTTCGGCAGGTGGATGGTGGTGATGGCTTCAAAGAGCATGAGGCGCTTTTCTTTTGCCAGTGCCCTTAGTTTTTCGAGCTCTCTCGCTGTTGATGTAAACGGCTTTTCGCAGATGACGTGTTTTCCTTTATGTAGGGCAGTCCTCACATGCTCGAAATGGAGACTGTTAGGGGAAGCCACGTAAATGAAGTCTGCGTCGGCTTCATCGAGCATCCTGTCAAGATCTGTGTAAATGGTTGGTACGCCGAATTGGTCTGCCAGCGGGCGTGCACTCGTTTCTGAGCGGGAATACATGGCAGTGCATTCAGCACCATCCACTTCCTCGACTGCAGAGAGGAACCTCTCGACGATGAATCCTGTTCCGATCGTAGCGATCTTCATATCGCTCACCTCATCTTTCTTATTTGTCCTCCCCATTATAATGGACTCCCCTGGGGATGTCATATCATCAAGGGCTGCTGAAGAAATATTCCAACGAAGCAGGAGAGCGGAGAATTTCGTCGAAATCTGTCTATAAACGAATGGAAGGATGATGACGATATGAGTGGTAACAAGTGGAATGCAACGCATTATGATGACAAAATCGGGTTTGTTTCCTTATATGGGAAGGGCCTGATTGATATTCTCGATCCGAAGGAAGGGGAGGAGATCCTTGACCTTGGGTGCGGAACCGGTGATTTGACGCGAGAGATTGAGGCATCCGGGTCAATCGTAAGGGGAATCGACTATTCGGAGGACATGATCCTGCACGCTAGGGAAAAGTATCCGTCCATCTCCTTTGAAGTGGGGGATGCCGCAAACTTCCATACTCCAGAACCGGTGGATGCCGTATTCTCTAACGCCGCCCTTCACTGGGTACGGGACGCAGACGGGGTGGCCTCTTCTGTTGCCCGTGCTTTACGCCCCGGGGGACGATTTGTCGCTGAGTTTGGCGGGAGTCGAAACGTCGGGACAATCATCGCAGGAGTGGAAGAGGAACTGACTGCTCGTGGAATCGATGCCACATCGAGGAATCCGTGGTACTTCCCGACCGTCGGTGACTACAGTTCCCTCCTAGAGCATCATGGTTTCAGGGTATCGTTCATTCATCACTATGAGAGGCCGACCCCCCTGCCAGATGGAGAAAAAGGTCTCGATCACTGGCTAGACGGTTTTGCAGACGACTTCTTTCCGGAGTTTGAGGGGGAGGAAAAGGCCGGGGTGTATCAAGGGGTCAAGGAGAGGGTGCGGCCTGCCCTTTTCAAGAACGGAGAATGGGTGGCGGATTATTGGCGGATCCGTGTAGTCGCCGTTAAAGAGTGATCAGATTTACGGGAGGGGTGATGAGGTCAGCTCATCTCCCTTTCTTTGCAAAATAATTGATTTGTCCTCCGTAATCTTCAGCTATACAGGGAAGGTCCATCCCATTATAATAGAGTGACTATAGTCTCATTTTTCCAGTAGAGGAAGAAGTGACTAAAACGAGGTGCACTGTGGAATTTGTTGTACATATTACGAATAACTATGATTTATTTCTTGTCTTTTTATCTTATATCATCGCGTTGATCGCAGCGTTTGCTTCTATAGAATTATCAAACCGCGTAAGGCAGACGATGGGGAAGGCGAAGCTTATTTGGCTTATGACGGCCGGTGGCGTTCTTGGGCTCGGGATCTGGTCCATGCACTTTATCGGGATGCTCGCCTTCCATCTGTCGAGTACGATGTATTACGATGTCAGCCTGGTCTTCCTGTCCATTGTTGCTTCCGTAGCAGGATGTTCGGCGGGGTTCTGGACGGTTTCATCTTCAGCCCCGAAGAAAAGGCATCTGGTCTATGGGGCTGTCCTCATGGGAACCGGGATCGCATCCATGCACTATATCGGCATGGCGGCCATCCGTCCGATGATGATCAGCTACAATCCATGGCTGGTGGCCCTTTCACTGGGGATTGCCTATTCGTCAGCGTTTGCCGCCCTATGGCTCGGGTTTTATTCGTCATTCGCCAAGGAAGGGATGGGCTTCAGGGTGAAGCTCGCTTTTTCCTTGTTCATGGGAATTGCCATCACAGGTCTTCACTATACAGGTATGTCGGCTGCCCACTTCCACCAGCATGAGGGACATGAAGGGGCCGGGACAGTGGACGTGACTTTCCTGACGTGGGGAGTCTTCATCAGTACCCTTTTAATTTTCATCTTCACCTTCTTCTCCATTGCCATCGACCGCTTTGTCAGGAAGAAATCGATTCTTCAGACGATGATGTTCGATTCGGCAGAGGACGGGATTGCCATCTCCGATAAATCAGGCAGGATCTATCATGCCAATGCGGCGCTCCTTTCCATGTTTCCTGAAGCAAACGGTCAGACTGTTCCAGATGTGTTCGTGGAAGGGACGATGGAAGACAATCGCTTGACCCTCCCAATAAACACCAAACAAGGAGAACGGATTCTGGAGGTGTCGAAGCACCGCATCCGGGGCGAGGGACTTGAGCACTCCATCTGGTTCACAAGGGATATCACAGAGAAGCGAAAGTCGGAAGAAGTCATCCAGTTCATGGCCTATCATGATCCCCTGACGGAACTCCCAAACCGTTACAAACTAGAGAAGCTCCTCGATGAGTGGATTGCGGATGGTGACGGGGTGTGCTGCATCTTCATCGACCTTGATCGCCTGAAGTTCACCAACGATACCCTCGGGCATCAGGCAGGCGATGTGCTGTTGAAAGAAGTGACGAAAAGGCTTAAGGACGCGCTTCCGGAGGATTGTGTGCTCACTCGTCAGGGTGGGGATGAGTTTGTAGTCGTTTCGACCTGTGCCGATAGGGGTAGAGTGAAGAACCTGGCCAACGAGTGTGTCCGTGCCATGAACGAGCCGTTCTCGATCAATGGATCCAATGTGCGGGTGACCATCAGCGCAGGAATCGCCCATTATCCCGAAGACGCGCGTAACGGGTCGGAGCTCCTGAGCTATGCGGATCTTGCCATGTATGAGTCCAAGAAGAACGGAAAGAACTGCGTCACGGAATTCAATGAAGAAATCAGACAGAAGCTCGAAAGGACGATGCTCCTCGAGCAGGGATTCGAGCATGCATTTGAGCAGGAAGAATTCTACGTCCTCTATCAGCCCAAAGTGAATGTGGAGTCCGGAAGCCTTGAAGGGGTGGAGGCGCTCATGCGCTGGACCCATCCCAATGTCGGTCCCGTCTCCCCCGTGGAATTCATCCCAATCATGGAAGAGAAGGGGATGATCCACTCTGTGGGCAGATGGGTGCTGATGGAAGCGTGCCGGCAGTGGGTGAGATGGATAGGGGAAGGGAAGGAGCCCATCGTGATGGGCGTCAACATTTCTCCCGCTCCAGTTCTCGAGGGAGGACTTCATCCCGTCCGTTCAGGGAGTAATCGATGAAACAGGGATGGATCCAAACTATCTGGAGCTTGAGCTGACCGAATCCTCCGCCATGAAATGCGAAGCGGATGTCATCGTCATCCTTGATCGACTCAGGGAACTGGGGATCAAGATCTCCTTGGACGATTTCGGGACAGGCTATTCATCGTTCCGTTATCTTAAGGCACTACCAGTAGAGATTCTGAAGATTGACCGTTCCTTCCTGGAAGACTTTGAAGGGAACGAAGAGCAGGAAGCCATCGTCCGGTCCATGATCACCCTCGGACACAACCTGAATATGAGGGTCCTGGTGGAGGGTGTGGAGGATGCCTATCAGATGGACTGGCTCAAGCGGGAAGGCTGCGACTTGATCCAGGGATTTTATTTAAGCAGACCGGATACGGCCGAGGCGATTTCCGCGCGCTGGATGAACATGGCGGCCGTATCAAATTAAAGGGGAAATGAAAGATGACCATACAGATGGATCGAATATCAAATGACTTAATTGTACAATCAATGAAAGAAAATATGGCCCTGATCCAATTCGGGATCGACCGGAGAGTCACCTATGTCAATGACCTGTTCGCCGGAAGCGTCGGGTATCGAGCCGACGATATGGTGGGGATGCATCATAAGGAACTGTGCTTCCCGTCATTCGCCAACAGCGGCGGATATGAAACCTTTTGGAAGAGGCTCCTGTCGGGACGCAGCTTCCAGGACAAGATTGAACGGAAGGATGCCATGGGTAATGCCATCTGGCTCGAGGCTACCTATATGCCCATCTTTGATGAGGACTCCCGCAGGGTCATCGGCATCTTGAAGGTGGCGACCAACATCACCGACCGCCAGCGGGCAATTTCTTCCTTGACGGATGATTTGAAGGGGCTGGCAGAAGACCTTCACGATCAGGCAAAAGGCGGCATCGACCGTGGGAATGAGCTTATGGGAATCATTGACCGGATGACCAAGGTGTCGGAAGAAAACGCCGAAACCCTCCAAGGGCTTCAGAAACAGGCCGATGATATCAAAGGCATTGTCCAGACCGTCAGGGAAATCGCTGCCCAGACGAATCTCCTTGCCCTGAACGCTGCCATCGAAGCTGCAAGGGCAGGTGAGCACGGCAGAGGCTTCGATGTAGTGGCGAAAGAAGTGCGGAAACTCTCAGAGAGGGTGGAGAAATCCATTGTCGAAATCCGTGATAACATCGAAGGTATCACCGTCGAAGTGAAGAAGATCACCTCCGGTACCGATACCGCTCAGCATGATATCAAAGAAAGCCAGACGATGATCAAACACACCGTCCACGATTTTTCTGGCCTGACGACAGCTTCCACCAAACTGGAAGAGCACGCAAAGAGATTCCAGGACATCATATAAGTTTCACAGCCATCCTCCGTGATGGTTTTTTTTGTGGGCATCTGGAAATGAGAGAGTTCCTACGTTTATCCCAGTCTCGAATAGGTAATAAGTAATGTACAAATCAAACAGCGAGCAGGTGAGCGCATGGATTATCAGAAGCTGCCTTTACGAGAGCTGGTGGAGCGGATCATAGCGGGGGATGAACGGGCGGTGCAGGAATTTGAAAGAAGATGGGAGATTCCGTGGGATCAATTGGGCAGCGTCCCAATCCACCTCAAAAATCCTCGGAACTGATGCCCCCTCTATGGTACAGTAGACAGATAAAAACGTAGAGGAAGAGGGAATATCATGACCGTCAAACGCTATTACGAAGACGCGTACCGCAGCGCATTCACCACCATGCTCACTGAACAGGCACAGGACGAAAGCGGGCGCTGGTACGCCATCCTTGAGGAAACGTGCTTCTACCCGACAGGTGGAGGCCAGCCCCATGATACGGGGATCCTCGGAGGACGCAGGGTCCTGGAAGTAGAAAATGTGAACGGGGAAATCCGTCACTACCTGGATGCCCCTCTTGAAGAGGGCGACACCATCACCGGAAATATAGACTGGGAGAGACGTTTCGACCATATGCAGCAACATGCGGGGCAGCATATCCTGTCTGCCAGTTTCGTAGAATCTCTTGGCTATGAAACCATCAGTTTTCATCTTGGTCAGGAGACGCTCACCATCGATCTGGAGATTCCCGATTTGACCAAGGAAGAGGCAGATCGTGCAGAAACCCTTGCCAATCAGGTGATCAGGGAAGCAAGACCTATTGAGACAAAATGGGTAACAGAAGGCGAGCTGGGAGATTATCCACTCAGGAAGCAGCCCGACGTGGACGGACCGATCCGCCTCGTCATCATCCCTGACTTCGATTATAACGGATGCGGCGGCACTCACCCTGCATCCACAAGCGAAGTGGGTGGCATCAAGATTCTCGATTGGGAAAAGCACAAATCCCATATCCGTCTTCGGTTCATTTGTGGAGACAGGATCCGCACCCATCTTCAAGCGAAGCACGATCTCCTGAAAGACCTGACGGGGATCATCCAGGCGCCGGAAGAGGGCATGAAAGATGCCGTGCTCCGGATGATCGACAGGCAAAAGGATATCGAGAAGGAACTGGAAGGTGTAAAAGCCGAGTATCTGAAGCTCGAGGCGGATGTTTTGGTCAATAGCATACAGGAGATAGCGGGACACCGCCTGCTTTCCAAGGTGTATGACGAACGTCCGATCAAGGAGTTGCAGGGCCTTGCCCAACAGATCACAGCCCGGAATGATGAAGTGGTCGTCCTGTTTGCCGTGAAGAACGGAGCCAAGCTCCAGCTTGTCGGAGCAAGAGGGAAGGCATCGACCGCTGCCCTCAAGGAATCGGTGCGACCGGTATTCGACCTGATTAACGGTAAAGGCGGAGGGAAGGATGCATTCGTTCAAGGCGGTGGCGAAGCGATCATCAGCAAGGAAGAGCTCATGGAAGAGTGGATCCGACAGCTATAAAGCGAGCCTGCAGGCATGTCCTGCAGGCTTTTTGTTATAAATGATCCCAACGGCCTACAAGAAAATTCAATGTCGCTATATGACGGGGAGTATTCTGATAAATCCCTATTTGTGGAGAGGGATTCTCTTAATCTAGTTCTATTGAATCTGATCCGAGGACCTATTTGAGAGGGGATGGTAGAGGGATGAATAGTTCTATACTTCCAGACAAAATTCGACAAGCTTCTGCGATGGATTGACGGAGATGGATCTTGATGATAAGGATAATAAAGGGAAAAATGGGCATGGGCGGATTGAAGTATCTTCATCCGTTTATTTTTTTCTTTTTAATTGTAAGATGATTGAAGAAATAGAAAAATGGGTAAATGGAAATCTGTTGAGATAATTACAGGATATGGTTATTTTCGTGAATGAAGTCTCGGCAGTGTTATAAATGGCTTAGATTTATTATTTCCGATGCCCCAAGCCTTTTCCGCGTCAAAAACCCAATACAGAAAGGAAACAACACGATGCAAACTACAGTAGACCCACAACAACCAATGCAAGAAACAAAACCAGTGAATCCATGGCTCACCATCTGGGTGAAGCCAAGAATGACCATCCGCTATATTCTTAATCATAAGTTTCTTGGTTTCGCCTTTTTACTTTCTATCTTGGCTGGAATCGGCAATACGCTTGATCAAGCATCATTTAGAAGTGTGCTGGATAATATGGACATTGGTTTGCCATTGCTCCTTCTAGCTACCGTCATCATAGGACCCATCAGCGGTATTCTTGGTTGGTTCTTTACAACCCTGCTAGCATGGGGAGTTGGAAAGATCTTTAAAGGAAAGGCCACCTACAAGGAAATGCTTTTGGCAACGGCATGGGCGAACATTCCGTTAGTCATTGCGCTTGTTTTTTGGGTGCCGGATCTCATGGTGATGGGCGAAGGCGCATTTTTATCTGATTATGTGGTCGGTTCTCCCATTGCGAAGGTATACATCTTTTTCTCGGTATTCATTCAAATTGTCCTTGCGGGCTGGTACTTCTTTATTTAATTAAAGCTGTTTCTGAAGACTCACCGGTTCTCATCATGGCTTGGCCTCTGCACGCTCTTGATTCCGGGTGCCTTGCTTGACTATTTTATTTATTCCACTTCTTTTGTTGGCTATGGTTTTAATGGATTCATCTACACCCCGGCCCCTCTAAAGGGACCGGGGTGTTTTTTAGATTGAAGATACTTAGGAGTGTAGCCTTCTCAGCCTTGGTTACCCTTTCTTGGGGAAATGAAGTGGGTGGGTGAAGGCGTTGTCATCATTCCCTTGGTACCCCATCAGTGGGGTTTCATCCAGGATCAGAAAGGGAAATATGAGGAAAATGAGTTTTTCTATTCGGCTTTTGTCGATTTATTGGTTAAAATAGAAAGGATGGCAACAACTCAAAGGAGAGAAATTTCATGACGATGCAGTACGCAGATGACAGTTTGGCTTTACATACAGACTTGTATCAAATCAATATGACGAAAGCTTATTGGGACGATGATTTTCATAATCGAAAGGCTGTTTTTGAAGTCTTCTTTCGAAAACTGCCTTTTGGCAATGGATATGCGGTCTTTGCGGGACTTGAGAGAATCATTGAGTTCGTGAAGAAATTCCAGTTTTCGGACAGCGATATCGACTATTTGAGGGAGCTTGGTTATGAAGAGGAGTTCCTTCAGTACTTGAAGGATATGCGATTCACGGGGACGATCCGTTCCATGGAAGAAGGGGAGCTTTCCTTTGGGAACGTGCCGCTCCTTCGCGTGGAGGCACCACTTGGTCAGGCGCAGCTTTTGGAAACCGCGCTTCTTAATATCGTGAACTATCAGACCTTGATCGCTACGAAGGCAAACCGGATCAAGCAGGTGGTCCAGGATGAGGTAGTCATGGAGTTCGGTACCCGTCGTGCTCATGAACTGGATGCCGCCATCTGGGGGACGCGTGCCGCCTACATCGGTGGATTTGATGCAACAAGCAATGTACGGGCCGGGAAGATTTTCGGCATGCCGGTGTCGGGTACACACGCTCATGCCATGGTACAGGCTTACCGTGATGAGTACACGGCTTTCCACAAATATGCAGAAAGCCATAAGGACTGTGTATTCCTTGTGGATACGTACGATACCCTCCGTTCCGGTGTTCCCACGGCCATCAAGGTGGCGAAGGAGCTCGGCGATAAAATTAATTTCAAAGGAATCCGCCTCGACAGCGGAGACATGGCGTACCAGTCCAAGAAGGCGCGCAAGATGCTCGATGATGCCGGATTCCCGGAAACGAAGATCATTGCGTCGAACGACCTTGATGAGTATACCATCATGAACCTGAAGGCACAGGGGGCCCTGATCGACGTATGGGGGATCGGGACGAAGCTCATCACGGCTTATGACCAGCCAGCCCTGGGTGCAGTCTACAAGCTCGTGTCCATCGAAGGCGAAGACGGCAACATGCAGGATACGATCAAGATCTCCAGCAATGCGGAGAAGGTATCGACGCCTGGTAAGAAACGCGTGTACCGCATCATCAACTCAATCAATCACAAGTCTGAAGGGGAGTACATCGCCCTTGAGCACGAGAAGCCTCAGGAAGAAGAACGCCTGAAGATGTTCCACCCTGTGCATACGTACATCAGCAAATTCGTCACGAACTTCGAGGCGCGGGAGCTGCATGTGGATGTATTCAAGGATGGGAAGCTTGTGTATGAAACGCCATCCCTCGACAGGATCCGTACCTTTGTGAATGAAAATCTGGAATTGCTGTGGGATGAGTACAAGCGTGCCATGAATCCGGAAGGGTATCCGGTCGATCTCAGTGATGAATGCTGGTCCAACAAGATGGAACTCATCCATGAAGTCAAAGAGTCGGTCAAAGAAAAATCAGTTGATATCAAGTAAGTTTCGTTGTTTGCGGGCATCATAAAAAGGTATACTTATGATGTAACAAAACCTAACATGGAGTGTGAATGATGGATTCTCTTCAAAAACAAATCGTAGAAGAAATGATGGTTTCACCGGAGATTGATCCCAAGGAAGAAATTCGACGCAGTGTCGATTTCATGAAATCGTATCTTAAGAAGAACTCGTTCCTCAAGAGTCTCGTTCTTGGCATTTCGGGAGGTCAGGATTCCACTCTCCTCGGGAAGCTCGCTTCGATCGCCATCACGGAACTAAACGAAGAAGCCGGTTCGAAGGAATATGCGTTCTATGCCATCCGCCTGCCATATGGTGAACAGGGCGACGCCCAGGATGCCATTGATGCCGTGAAGTTCATTGATCCGACGGATTCATTGACCGTCAATATTAAAGCGGCCGTGGACGCAAGTGTCCACACCCTGAAGGAAAGCGGCATCGAGATGTCGGATTTCGTGAAAGGGAATGAAAAGGCCCGTGAGCGCATGAAGGTTCAATTCGCTGTCGCTGCCGTGAAGAAAGGTGTCGTCCTCGGAACGGATCATTCTGCCGAAGCGGTGACTGGATTCTATACGAAGTTTGGGGACGGGGCAGCAGATCTTGTACCGCTATTCCGTTTAAATAAACGTCAGGGTCGCAAGCTTCTTGAAGAGCTCGGATGTCCGGAACATCTCTACACGAAGAAGCCTACTGCCGACCTTGAGGAAGATCGCCCGGCTCTTGCTGATGAAGAAGCGCTTGGCGTCACCTATGATCAGCTGGATGACTACCTTGAAGGAAAAGAAGTTCCGGCTGACGCAAAGAAGGCTATTGAGTCCCACTACTTGAAGACTCAACATAAACGCCATCTGCCGATCACTGTATTCGATGATTTTTGGAAATAAGCAAAAAAGCCGGTCCAGACGAATCTGGATCGGCTTTTCTTTATGGTAACAGTAGGATTTTGCCTGTGCTTTTGCGGCTTTCAAGGTATTCATGGGCTTTCCTGCCTTCACTCAAGTGGAAAGTCGTCGGTTCCGACAGAGTGATGGAGCCGTTTGAAATCCATTGGAACAATTCGGCGGAACGTTCCACCCTTTCTTCGTGTGAGGTGAGGACATTCCACAGGTCACCACCCGTCAATGTTTTGGACGTATCCATGAGCATGCGGGGATCGACCGGCTCCGGGTCGCCGCCTGCCATCCCGAAGAATACGACGGTTCCCCCTGTACGTGTGGCCTGGAAGCTGTCGCTCAGTGTGGATCCCACGGATTCATAGGCAACATCGACACCTGCTGGATAGACTTCCTTGACCTTTGCTGCCCAATCCTCATCGTAGAGGAAGACGTGATCAGCGCCGATTGCTTTGGCCACTTCTGCCTTCTCTTTGGTTGATGTCAAGCCGATCACATGTCCGCCAAGGGACTTGATGATTTGTACGAGCAATTGACCGACGCCACCTGAGGCTGCGTGAACCAGGGCGTGGTCACCGCTTTTGATCGAGTAGCTGTCCTTGGTCAAATAGTGTGCGGTCAGTCCTTGTAGAAGGAGGGAAGCGGCCGTTTCAAAAGAGATAGCTTCTGGAACAGGAATGATTTTATCGTTTGGAACGGCTACGAGCTCGGCGTTTGCATAGGGAACGTCGGCAAAAGCGATCCGGTCTCCGGCGGCCACTCCCTTTACATCCTCCCCGACCATCTCAACGATGCCTGCCCCTTCATAGCCCAAGATGTAAGGAGGCTTTCCTGATAGATGATAGTTTCCCTTTCTCCGGTACACATCCGCGAAGTTGAGGCCGACAGCCTTCATCCTCACGAGTACCTCATTGCTTGCTAGAGTCGGTTCCGGAATCTCCTGATACGACAGGACTTCCGGGCCTCCGAATCGTTCGAATACGAGTGCTTTCATAGGAATTACCTCATTTTTAAAGGATTGGCGCCTGTGATCAGCGCCGGTTCCATCATTATAATCCTTTTCCTCCTAACTACAAACTCGCAAAATCAGGAAGAAAATTTTAGTAGAATCTGCTCTCTGTCTCCCCGATAATAAACAATTAATGGTAATATGGAGGAATAGTAAGAGCTGGACGTGCCCTTATAAACGGGAAACGTTCAGAAGGGTTTTCTGGATTTTAATCGAAAGTAAGTAGTAAGAAGTTAAACAAACGTTTGAACAAGACAGGGGCCTTGCGATAGAGAGCATAAACAGCAGGCTGCATGTATTGAAATAAGAAAGGGAAGGGGATAGTCAGATGGCAGAGCAATCATTAAATCCCAAAGTGGAAGGGATTATAAAAAATATTGAGAAGGTCATGATCGGAAAACGTGAAGTTGCCGAGCTGAGCGTAGTTTCCCTGCTCGCAGGGGGACATGTGCTTCTTGAGGATGTACCGGGTGTTGGGAAGACGATGATGGTGAAGGCGCTGGCCAAGTCGGTGGGGGCGGACTTCAAGCGGATCCAATTCACCCCTGACCTTCTGCCTTCCGATGTCATCGGGGTGTCGATCTACAATCCGAGAGAAATGGAGTTCACATTCAGACCGGGTCCGATCATGGGGAATATCATTTTAGCAGACGAAATCAACCGGACATCTCCTAAAACCCAGTCGGCACTCCTTGAGGGGATGGAAGAGAGCAGCGTGACAATCGACGGAATGACAAGGAAGCTGGATAAACCGTTTTTTGTCATGGCGACACAGAACCCGATCGAATATGAAGGGACCTATCCCCTGCCGGAAGCCCAGCTAGATCGATTCCTTCTGAAAATGAAAATGGGTTATCCGGAACCCGAAGAAGAGATGGAGGTCCTCAACCGGGCGCAAAAGAATCCTCCGATTGAAGATCTGGTACCGGCCATTACCTTGGCGGAACTGATTCAACTGCAAGAAGAAGTGAAAGATATATTCGTTGACGATACGATCAAGAAATACATTGTCGATATCGCCCACCGGACGAGGATTCATGCCAACGTCTATCTCGGGGCGAGCCCCCGTGGGTCCATCGCTCTCATGAAAGCCTGTCAGGCGTACGCCTTCCTTAGGGGACGGAGTTATGTGGTACCGGATGATGTTCAGTTTTTGGCACCGTTTGTCTTCTCGCATCGGATCATCATGAAATCCGAGGCGAAGTATGAAGGGGTCACCCCGGAAGATGTCGTAGAAAGGGTCATCGCCAGGATGCCTGTCCCTGTTCAAAGGCTTGTGAGGTAGATGAGGATGAAGCAACTGTTTCACACACTGTGGAAGATTGTTTTACTCCTGCTTTTCCTGGCAGCGTCCTTTTCCTTCGCCATGTTTCAGGGAGGGTTCGTCAGCTGGTTCCTTTTCTACAGCTTCCTCCCTTTTGCCGCCTATTCCATCATCGTATTCTTCTATCCCCTCCGACTATTCAGTGTGGAGCGCACGTTTGAATCCAATGAGCTGAAGGCCGGGGATGAACTGAAGGTCACCATGACCATCAGGAGATCGGTGCCGTTTCCACTCTATTATGTGGTGATGGAGGACCAGGGCTCTGAGCTGTTGGCTTCACCCCTCGGCTGGAAGAAGAAGACCGTTGTCCATCCGGGCTGGAGGCGTGCAGTCTCCTACACGTATACAATTGACCAACTTCCAAGGGGGGAGCATACCTTCTCCGCCCTGAGGGTGAAAACCGGGGATTTCTTCGGCATCTTCGAAAAAGAAGCGCTTATTGACTGTGAAGATACGCTCCTTGTTTACCCGGGAGTGATCGACGTTCCGTATCGCTCCCTTGAGAACCGCTATGACCAGGGGATGACAAGCTCCAATGTGAAAATCCAGAAGGATACGACGATGGCGACGGGTGTAAGGGGATATCAGCCGGGGGATCGCTTTTCCTGGATTCACTGGAAATCCTTTGCCCGCACGAATGAGCTGATGACGAAGGAGTTCGAGGAGCGTCAATCCCATGACGTCCTCGTCGTCCTCGATCGGGAGGAATCGGCGGCTTTTGAACCGATGGTCACCTTCACCGCCTCCATCCTTCACTCCATCTCCCGAAAAGGGGCACAGGTCGGTCTGTTATCCCACGGTGAGGAGCGCTCATTCTTTCCCATTAGGGGCGGGGAGGGGCCGCAAAGTCAGATGCAGCATCATTTGGCTAAGGTCATGCCCGACAGTCCCGAGCGGCTGGAACGCATGCTGAAGGGCGACCGGCTTCAAAACGCCCAATCGGCTGCCGTCATCTTCGTCACATCCACCATTTCGAAAGAAAAGATCCTTGCGATCAACGAGTATGTGAAACAAAGCGGCTCGATCCTCCTCTTCCTGATCAAAAGGGAAGGAGAGGCCGTGTCCCAAGAAGACAGGGCGCTCACTGCCTTTGCTTCGTCACGGGGCGTGTCCATGAGGATCTTATATGAACCCGAGTTTTCATCGGCCTTTGCGGAGGTGAAGAGAGCATGAAGAATCAAACGCATCACCTGATCAATATCATCATCTACGGGTTGGGGTTCCTCCTTTTATGGGAATGGTTGCGACCTGTCGGGGCCATTACTGATACAGGGAGTGTAACGGCATTCGTCCTCTTCATCGCCATGGCATTTATCCTGTCGTACTTCCGGGTCCACTTTTTACTCTCGGGGGCAGTGAAACTGCTTTATATGGTCACGGCCTTGAAAATCTGGTACTATCCCGGCTCCCTGCTCGAGCTGAGCTGGGTGCAGGAAATGTTCGGGGAGATCGGCTATAACACAGGCATGATGTTCGGTCGTGAATGGGGAAGCTTGACCTATATGTATCAAAGCCTGCTATTTTTCATCCTTCTTTGGCTCATGACCTATCTGCTACACTACTGGCTCATGGTGAGAAGGAGCATCCTGCTGTTTTACTTCATGACCATCACCTACATCTGCGTCATTGATACGTATACAGACTATGACGGGAAGATGTCGATCCTCCGGGCGGTGATCATCGGCTTCGTCCTTATGGGGATGCTCGCCCTTGAACGTCTTGTGAAGCGGGAGGGGCTCGCCTTATTCCGGATCAACCGGAGGAAATGGATGGTGCCCCTCGTCATCCTCCTTGGATGTAGCTCTGTCCTGGCACTCGCTGCACCGAAAGCCGCTCCGATCTGGCCGGATCCGATCCCGTATCTGGAGTCGCTCTCTGCAAACGGCACGGGAATCGGCGGTGGAGGCAACAGCAAGGCGGGGTATGATCCTGACGATAGCCGATTGGGCGGTCCGTTCGAAGCAGATCCGTCCGTCGTCTTCACGGCAGAGGTAGTGGATGAACATTACTGGAAAATCGAAACGAAGGACTTCTACACAGGAAAAGGTTGGGAGCAGTCCCGTCCTGAGGAGGAAGAAGAAGCGATGAACTTCCAGGCGGATGAACTTGTCCCCATCGCCGATAATCCCGATCGGGGTAAAGGGGAAGAGGTCAAGAAAGAGAAGGTCATGATGGCCTCGACCTATTCCCATATCCTTTATCCATATGGACTTGAGAAGATTTCGGGGAACGAGAATCGGTACTTTGCCCTGAATCCTGTAAGTGAAAAAATCACAAGCTATGAAGGAGGGTCTGAGATCGAGCTGAATGAATACAGCTTATCTTATCGCCCGGCTTCTTATTCGTTGAAGAAAATGAAAGGCACAGAGGACGGGGATGTCGAGGCCGAGGGATTCTTGGAGCGCTACACCCAGCTCCCGGAGGATTTGCCGGAACGTGTATCCCTGCTCGTTGAGGAGATCACCAAAGATAAAGACAACTGGTACGATAAAGTGAAAGCGATCGAGCAGTATTTCGGGCAGAACGGTTTTGTCTATGATCAACAGGATGTGGCGGTCCCAGGGGCCGAACAGGACTATGTCGATCAGTTCCTTTTTGAGACCCAGAAGGGATATTGCGATAATTTCTCCACCTCCATGGTGACCATGACCCGATCCCTCGGAATCCCTGCCAGGTGGGTGAAGGGGTATACGGAAGGGACGTTCAGCAAGCAGATCGATAAGGACTATCAGCTGTTTGAAGTTACGAATGACAATGCCCATTCCTGGGTGGAAGTGTTTTTCCCAGGTGTAGGATGGGTGCCGTTCGAGCCTACGGTCGGTTTCAGTAACAATGTCCGCTACGCCTATGATCTTGAGCTCGATGATTCAGAAGGCGAGGAGACTCCTGCAGAGGATAAAGAAGAAACGCCTGCACCCGAGAGCCAGCAGCAACAGCAGCAGCCGGACTTGGCAAATGAAGATTCCAGCGGTGTCGACGGGGCACAGTCCTATCTGCAGGAGCATATGGGTACATTTTTCTTCGGACTGATTGCGTTCCTCCTCCTGATCGGGGTTGGATACTACTTGAGAAGAAGATGGATTCCGTATCTCTATATCCTGTACTACAGGACCCAGAAGTCGGAATCGGCTTTTCCGAGAGCTTATCTGGCACTGGTGAAGCAGCTTGGCAGGCATGGGGTGAAGATGGAAGATGGTCAAACCCTCAGAAGCTACTCCCACTACGTGGATACTCATTTCGGCACATATGAAATGACGAGCCTGACCAACAATTATGAGCGGTTGCTCTACGGACAGGACCTCTCGACGGAGGAGTGGATCAAGCTAAGGGAATTGTGGGAAAATTTAATTAAAAAGACAACCGGTTGACCGTCTTGCAAACAAAGTATAAAATGATGACAAAATCATAATAAGTTCGTTAGCATCCTTCGTATATCCTCGATAATACGGTTCGAAAGTATCTACCCGGTCACCTTAAATGACTGGACTATGAAGGCAGAGTTCTATTTTGGATATTTTTGCACCCAAAAACTAGAATCCTGCCTTTTTTTAAAGGCGGAGTCTAGTTTTTTTGCTTTCATGGAACGCTAACGGATGACGGAGGAGCATGCTTCATCCGGGCTCGATCGATAACTACTAATGAGGTGAACTGAATGCTTGGTAAAGAAGAATTGCACAATCAGGAAATGATCGTCGTACTCGACTTTGGAAGTCAGTACAACCAGTTGATTACAAGAAGGATCCGTGAGTTCGGTGTATACAGCGAACTTCATCCCCATACCATCACATTGGAGGAAATCAAGGAAATCAATCCGACGGGGATCATCTTCTCCGGCGGTCCGAACAGCGTTTACGGTGATGGTGCCCTTCGCTGTGACGAGCGCATCTTTGACCTTGATATCCCGATCCTTGGCATCTGCTACGGCATGCAGCTCATGACGATGCACTTCGGCGGAAAAGTGGAAAGGGCCAAGCACCGTGAATACGGGAAAGCAGCGATCCAGATCGAACAGCCATCCAAGCTGTTTGCCGACCTTGAGGACGAACAGGTTGTATGGATGAGTCACGGCGACCTTGTTGTCGAAGCTCCTGAAGGGTTCGTAGTGAATGCCATCAACCCATCCTGCCCAATTGCTTCCATCAGCAATGAAGAGGAGAATCTTTATGCCGTTCAATTCCACCCGGAAGTAAGACACTCCGTGCACGGAAATGAAATGCTCAAGAACTTCGTCTTTGGTGTATGTGGATGCAAAGGCGACTGGTCCATGGAAAACTTCATCGAGATGGAGATCGAGAAAATCCGTCAGACTGTAGGGGACAAGAAAGTCCTTTGTGCCCTAAGCGGAGGGGTTGATTCATCCGTTGTAGCCGTTCTGATCCACAAGGCGATCGGTGATCAATTGACGTGTATCTTCGTTGACCACGGCCTTCTTCGTAAAGGGGAAGGAGACAGCGTCATGAAGACATTCGCTGATGGGTTCGATATGAACGTCATCAAAGTGGATGCGCAGGATCGTTTCTTGGATAAACTGAAAGGCGTCTCCGATCCGGAACAAAAACGTAAAATCATCGGGAATGAATTCATCTATGTATTCGACGATGAGGCGACAAAACTTGAAGGAATTGAATTCCTTGCGCAAGGAACACTGTACACAGATATCATCGAAAGTGGGACAGCCACTGCGCAAACAATTAAATCCCATCACAACGTCGGCGGACTACCGGAAGATATGCAGTTCACCCTGATCGAGCCTATGAACACCCTCTTTAAAGATGAAGTGCGTGCACTTGGAACGGAGCTTGGTATTCCAGATGAAATCGTATGGCGTCAGCCGTTCCCAGGACCGGGTCTTGGAATCCGCGTCCTCGGCGAGATCTCTGATCAAAAGCTTGAAATCGTCCGCGAATCAGACTACATCCTACGCGATGAAGTAAAGAAAGCTGGACTCGAACGTGATATCTGGCAGTACTTCACGGTTCTTCCTGATATCCGCAGCGTCGGTGTCATGGGGGATGCAAGAACCTACGATTACACGATCGGAATCCGTGCCGTGACATCCATCGACGGGATGACATCGGACTGGGCGAGGATCCCTTGGGATGTATTGGAGAAGATCTCCACGCGAATCGTCAATGAGGTTGATCACATCAACCGCGTCGTGTATGACATCACGAGCAAGCCACCAGCCACGATCGAGTGGGAATAAAGAAGCGTAAAACCCCTGCCTCGGCAGGGGTTTTGTTATTGATTGCGAACATTATTTAAAAAATAGTGGTTAATGTTCGTATTTTTCGTTGACGCATGGTAGAACAACTGGTACAATAGTACTGTAATCATCATTATATTAAAAAACTATTACGTCGTATAATTTCGGGAATAAGGCCCGAGCGTTTCTACCAAGCTACCGTAAATGGCTTGACTACGAGGTGATTGATGGGTGCCGTTTTGTCGGACCCATCCGTTATCTATATAGTCAAAAGCCCTGAATCGGTCGATTCAGGGCTTTTGATGTCGAAATGTCATACGACGGCTCTATAGGAGGAGTCTGAGTGAAGAATTTTTTCCAGTTTGACCAGTTAGGAACGAATTATAAGAGGGAGTTCATTGGCGGGCTGACCACATTCCTGTCCATGGCCTATATCCTCATCGTCAACCCGTTGACGTTGACTCTTCAATCCGTGCCGGATCTGCCGGACGCGTTAAGAATGGACCAAGGAGCGGTATTCGTTGCGACGGCACTTGCTGCTGCAGTCGGTTCCCTCGTCATGGGACTCTTGGCCAAGTACCCCATAGCCCTTGCACCTGGTATGGGGTTGAATGCCTTTTTTGCCTACAGTGTCGTGTTGACCATGGGGATCCCTTGGCAAACGGCCCTTACAGGCGTTCTATTCTCAGGATTGATCTTCATGGTACTGACCTTGTCTGGAATCCGCGAAACGATCATCAACTCCATACCTGCCGAGCTGAAGCTTGCAGTGGGAGCGGGAATCGGCTTGTTCATCACATTCGTCGGTTTCCAGAATTCCGGTATCATTGTCAAGGACGATGCGGTTCTTGTAGGACTTGGTAATCTGGCAAGCGGTCCGACACTTCTTGCCGTATTCGGTATCATCATAACGGTCATCTTGATGACCAGAGGTGTGAACGGAGCGATCTTCATCGGGATGGTCGTGACAGCGATCGTTGGAATGATCGTCGGCTTGATTGATAAACCTGACGCTATCGTGAGTGCTGCCCCAAGCCTGGAACCGACATTCGGTGCGGCTCTCGGCCCGATCTTCAATGATCCGGGCACGTTATTCACGCTTCAAATGCTCACCGTCATCTTGACCTTCCTGTTCGTTGATTTCTTCGATACGGCCGGGACCCTTCTGGCTGTTGCCAATCAGGCTGGACTGACAAAAGACAATAAACTCCCGCGGGCGGGTAAAGCATTATTCGCAGACTCATGTGCAACCGTCGTTGGAGCGATTCTTGGAACATCCACAACGACTTCTTATATCGAATCTTCTGCAGGGGTAGCGGCAGGGGCGAGAACCGGGTTCGCCTCGGTTGTCACAGGGATCCTGTTTGTTCTCTCTATTTTCTTCTTCCCGCTTCTCGGCGTCATCACCGCGCCGGTGACGGCACCTGCCCTCATCATTGTGGGCGTGCTCATGGTATCTGCCATCGGGGATATCGACTGGAAGAAGTTCGAAATCGCGGTACCGGCATTTCTGACGATCATCGCCATGCCGCTGACTTACAGTATTGCTACAGGGATCGCCATCGGCTTCGTCTTCTATCCGATCACCATGATCGTGAAAGGACGGGCGAGGGAGATTCACCCGATCATGTACCTTCTGTTCATCATCTTCATCCTGTACTTCATTTTCTTGGCGTAATGCCCCGCACCGATCCTGAAAAGGGTCGGTGTTTTTATGATCAGAAATGAATGCGCATCCATGAAAGGGTGGGTTTCCCACTGCTGGGAGAAAAAGTTGCAGACAGGGGAATTGAAAAAACTAGCAGGTTTCGTTAGAATCAGGGAACGAGCAACAGGCGGAAATGATGGGGAGAAATGATGATGTCTATCTTGAACGTGAAGAAAGTACTGAATAATAATGTGTTGATCGCCGACCATGCCGCATACGGGGAAGTGGTCCTGATCGGCAAAGGGATTGGATTCAATCGGAAGAAGGGGGATCCCATACAGAATGACATTGCCGAGAAGATGTTCGTCCTGAAGGGGGAAAAGGAGCAGGAGCAATATAAGAATCTCCTTCCTTTCCTGAATGACGACATGTCGAGTATCATCATTTCGGCCATTGAACTGATAAGGGAGAGGACCAATTCCTTCCTGAATGAGCATATCCATATTGCTCTTACCGACCATATCCTTTTTGCTATCAACCGCCTTATGAGAGGTATGGAGATCCGCAATCCCTTCCTTGTGGAGACGAGGACGCTTTACCCGTTCGAATATGAAGTTGCCAGGGAAGTAGTCGAACTGATCAATGACCACACGGAAGTGAACCTGCCTGAAGGGGAGATTGGCTTCATCGCCCTTCATATTCACAGTGCGATGATGAATAAAGATCTGTCAGAAATCAACCAGCATTCTCAGCTGATCGCACGGTTGACCGGTATGATCGAGCAGCAGCTCGAGGTGAACATCGATAGGGACAGCATCGATTACGTGAGGCTCGTGCGCCACATCCGTTACACAATTGAAAGGGTTTTAAAAGGTGAACGAGTAGAAGAGCCAGAAAAGATTGCAAACCTATTGAAAGAAGAATATCCTCTCTGCTATAATCTATCTTGGAAGCTGATCAAGATGATGCAGCAAACATTGAAGAAACCAGTATATGATGCAGAAGCGGTCTATCTGACGATGCACCTGCAGCGTATTCAAAGTAAAGTGAAATAGTTATTTATCTCTTACGTGTAACTGATTCGATCAGGCATGAGTGAAGAAGATAATTGAAACGTTTATTTTGGGGTAGTCTATCCCTATGCGTTTCAGTGTCCTCTTTCCTCATGCCTTTTTTGTTTGCATCCATCATCTCGTTCATTCTAAAAACTAACTAAATGGAGGAACCTTTTATGTTTAAAAAGGCTTTCGGGGTTTTACAAAAAGTCGGTAAAGCATTGATGCTTCCGGTTGCAATCCTACCGGCTGCAGGTCTCTTGCTTGCTTTTGGTAACGCTCTCCAAAACCCGACACTTTTAGATATCGCGCCATTCTTGAGTAATGGTGGAGTTGAAACCGTTGCTGGCGTAATGGAAAAAGCAGGGGGAATCATCTTTGATAACCTGCCGCTTCTATTTGCTGTCGGTGTCGCCATAGGACTCGCGGGAGGGGACGGGGTAGCAGGTCTTGCCGCTATCGTCGGATTCCTGATCATGAACGCGACCATGGGAACAGTGGAAGGACTTGAAATCAAAGACGTGACCGGAGACAATGTCGATCCGGCCAATGCCTTGGTCCTTGGAATCCCTACTCTGCAAACCGGGGTATTCGGGGGGATCATCGTCGGGATTATAGCCGCCACGATGTACAATCGATTCTTTAAAATCGAGCTCCCGTCTTATCTCGGATTCTTTGCAGGTAAACGTTTCGTTCCGATTGCCACTGCAGTATCATCCGTTATCCTTGGACTTCTCATGCTGGTGGTATGGCCGCCGGTACAAGATGGACTAAACGCATTCTCGAACTTCATGCTTGGTGAAAACCGCGCATTCGCCGCTTTCATCTTCGGTGTGATCGAGCGTGCACTCATTCCATTCGGGCTTCACCATATCTTCTATTCACCATTCTGGTTCGAATTCGGATCTTACACTTCTGCAGCAGGAGATGTAGTCCGTGGAGACCAGGCCATCTTCATGAAGCAGATTCAAGATGGCGTGCAGGATCTTACTGCCGGTACCTTCATGACCGGTAAATTCCCGTTCATGATGTTCGGTCTTCCGGCTGCGGCTCTTGCCATCTATCATGAAGCGCGCCCAGAGCGTAAAGCAGTAGTTGCAGGTATCATGGGTTCTGCTGCCTTGACATCTTTCTTGACAGGGATCACAGAACCACTCGAATTCTCATTCTTATTCGTAGCACCTGTCCTGTTCGGTATCCATACGATTTTTGCCGGACTTTCCTTCCTGACCATGCATCTATTGAATGTAAAAGTCGGGATGACATTCTCGGGTGGATTGATCGATTATGTTCTATTCGGTCTTCTTAACCCGCAAACCAACGCATGGATCATCATTCCGGTCGGATTGGTCTTCGCACTGATCTACTACTTCGGTTTCCGGTTTGCCATCAGGAAGTTCAATCTTATGACACCAGGTCGTGAAGAAGTAACAGATGAAGACGATGCACCTGCAGGGACAGCTGAAGAGCTTCCTTTCAACATCTTGGAAGCAATGGGTGGACAAGAGAATATCTCTCACCTTGACGCATGTATCACACGTCTTCGCGTACAAGTAAATGATGTGAAGCAAGTCGATAAGAACAGATTGAAAAAACTCGGTGCATCTGGTGTGCTTGAAGTAGGTAACAACATCCAAGCGATCTATGGACCGAAATCAGACGGCATCAAGTCCCAGATGCAAGATATCATCAGTGGAAAAACGCCGCGCAAAGTCAAAATCGATACAGATAAAGAAGTGGAACAGCAGGTGGAAGAAGTGAACCCTGAAGCGCTCCGCACGTCTGATGAACAGCGTGCCGAACGATTCGTCGCACCAATCACGGGTGAACTGAAGGACATCACTGAAGTTCCGGATCAGGTATTCTCAGGTAAGATGATGGGTGACGGTTTCGCAATTCTTCCGGAAGAAGGAATGATCGTATCACCAGTGGACGGGAAAATCGTCAATGTCTTCCCGACCAAGCACGCCCTTGGCATTGAATCAAAAGGCGGCCGCGAAATCCTCATTCACGTTGGGATCGATACGGTTAAACTTCAAGGGGAAGGATTCGAATCGCTCGTGAAAGAAGGGGACCAGGTAGAAGCCGGTCAGCCACTGTTGAAAGTGGACCTCGATTTCATTAAGGCGAACGCACCTTCCATCATCACACCAATTGTCTTCACCAATCTGAAGGAAGGTCAGCAAGTGACCTTGAAATCCCCAGGTAAAGTGAATCGCAATGATGAGGACATTATCGGAATCGACTGATCTATCTATATATAGAAGGAAAGGCCTTCCCTTGCACACGGGGAAGGCCTTTTTGTATGGATGAAACAAGGGAATCTAGCAATGAAATGATAGAAATGAAATTAATTCTATTAAAAGTATTGACGGGTGCCGATAACCTTGATATACTTTAAAAACCGTCGCAGGAAGACAGCGAATAAATACATTCGAGCGTAACACTCGAAAAAAACAATTCAAAAAAAGTGTTGACAAACACTTAGTCAACCTGGTATGATGGTTAAGTTGCTCCAAACGAGCGGCGAACATTTGAACCTTGAAAACTGAACAAAACAAGACAAACACGTCAACGTTAATTCTAGATTTATTTTTAAAAGAGCTATTCAAACTTTTTATGGAGAGTTTGATCCTGGCTCAGGACGAACGCTGGCGGCGTGCCTAATACATGCAAGTCGAGCGGATCGATGGGAGCTTGCTCCCTGAGATCAGCGGCGGACGGGTGAGTAACACGTGGGTAACCTGCCTGTAAGACTGGGATAACTCCGGGAAACCGGGGCTAATACCGGATAACACCTACCCCCGCATGGGGGAAGGTTGAAAGGTGGCTTCGGCTATCACTTACAGATGGACCCGCGGCGCATTAGCTAGTTGGTGAGGTAACGGCTCACCAAGGCCACGATGCGTAGCCGACCTGAGAGGGTGATCGGCCACACTGGGACTGAGACACGGCCCAGACTCCTACGGGAGGCAGCAGTAGGGAATCTTCCGCAATGGACGAAAGTCTGACGGAGCAACGCCGCGTGAGTGAAGAAGGTTTTCGGATCGTAAAACTCTGTTGTTAGGGAAGAACAAGTGCCGTTCGAATAGGGCGGCGCCTTGACGGTACCTAACCAGAAAGCCACGGCTAACTACGTGCCAGCAGCCGCGGTAATACGTAGGTGGCAAGCGTTGTCCGGAATTATTGGGCGTAAAGCGCGCGCAGGTGGTTTCTTAAGTCTGATGTGAAAGCCCACGGCTCAACCGTGGAGGGTCATTGGAAACTGGGGAACTTGAGTGCAGAAGAGGAAAGTGGAATTCCAAGTGTAGCGGTGAAATGCGTAGATATTTGGAGGAACACCAGTGGCGAAGGCGACTTTCTGGTCTGTAACTGACACTGAGGCGCGAAAGCGTGGGGAGCAAACAGGATTAGATACCCTGGTAGTCCACGCCGTAAACGATGAGTGCTAAGTGTTAGAGGGTTTCCGCCCTTTAGTGCTGCAGCTAACGCATTAAGCACTCCGCCTGGGGAGTACGGTCGCAAGACTGAAACTCAAAGGAATTGACGGGGGCCCGCACAAGCGGTGGAGCATGTGGTTTAATTCGAAGCAACGCGAAGAACCTTACCAGGTCTTGACATCCTCTGACAACCCTAGAGATAGGGCTTTCCCCTTCGGGGGACAGAGTGACAGGTGGTGCATGGTTGTCGTCAGCTCGTGTCGTGAGATGTTGGGTTAAGTCCCGCAACGAGCGCAACCCTTGATCTTAGTTGCCAGCATTCAGTTGGGCACTCTAAGATGACTGCCGGTGACAAACCGGAGGAAGGTGGGGATGACGTCAAATCATCATGCCCCTTATGACCTGGGCTACACACGTGCTACAATGGACGGTACAAAGGGCTGCAAGACCGCGAGGTTTAGCCAATCCCATAAAACCGTTCTCAGTTCGGATTGTAGGCTGCAACTCGCCTACATGAAGCTGGAATCGCTAGTAATCGCGGATCAGCATGCCGCGGTGAATACGTTCCCGGGCCTTGTACACACCGCCCGTCACACCACGAGAGTTTGTAACACCCGAAGTCGGTGAGGTAACCTTTTGGAGCCAGCCGCCTAAGGTGGGACAGATGATTGGGGTGAAGTCGTAACAAGGTAGCCGTATCGGAAGGTGCGGCTGGATCACCTCCTTTCTAAGGAAGATTTACTAAAACGTTTGACGACGTCGAAGTTTTGTTCAGTTTTGATGGTTTAATTGGTTTTTTTACGAAGCGCATATCGCGGAGTAAAAGAAACTTCCATCTTCTTACATTGTTCTTTGAAAACTAGATAAAGTTTTATTGATAGTCAAGAAATTACCGAGTATCGCCATTTTAGGTTTTTAACCAATTCGGTTAAGTTAATAAGGGCGCACGGTGGATGCCTTGGCACTAGGAGCCGACGAAGGACGGGACTAACACCGATATGCTTCGGGGAGCTGTAAGTGAGCTGATCCGAAGATTTCCGAATGGGGGAACCCACTGTTCGTAATGGAACAGTATCCTTGCTTGAATACATAGAGCTTGGAAGGCAGACCCAGGGAACTGAAACATCTAAGTACCTGGAGGAAGAGAAAGCAAATGCGATTCCCTGAGTAGCGGCGAGCGAAACGGGATTAGCCCAAACCAAGAGGCTTGCCTCTTGGGGTTGTAGGACACTCTATACGGAGTTACAAAGGAACGGGGTAGACGAAGAAGTCTGGAAAGGCTCGTCAAAGAAGGTAACAACCCTGTAGTCGAAACTTCGTTCCCTCTTGAGTGGATCCTGAGTACGGCGGGACACGTGAAATCCCGTCGGAAGCTGGGAGGACCATCTCCCAAGGCTAAATACTCCCTAGTGACCGATAGTGAACCAGTACCGTGAGGGAAAGGTGAAAAGCACCCCGGAAGGGGAGTGAAATAGAACCTGAAACCGTGTGCCTACAAGTAGTCAGAGCCCGTTAACGGGTGATGGCGTGCCTTTTGTAGAATGAACCGGCGAGTTACGATCCCATGCAAGGTTAAGTTGAGAAGACGGAGCCGCAGCGAAAGCGAGTCTGAATAGGGCGAATGAGTATGTGGTCGTAGACCCGAAACCAGGTGATCTACCCATGTCCAGGATGAAGTCCAGGTAACACTGGATGGAGGTCCGAACCCACGCACGTTGAAAAGTGCGGGGATGAGGTGTGGGTAGCGGAGAAATTCCAATCGAACCTGGAGATAGCTGGTTCTCTCCGAAATAGCTTTAGGGCTAGCCTCATGTTGTAAGAGTCTTGGAGGTAGAGCACTGTTTGGACTAGGGGCCCTCATCGGGTTACCGAATTCAGACAAACTCCGAATGCCAAAGACTTATCCATGGGAGTCAGACTGCGAGTGATAAGATCCGTAGTCGAAAGGGAAACAGCCCAGACCACCAGCTAAGGTCCCAAAGTATACGTTAAGTGGAAAAGGATGTGGAGTTGCTTAGACAACCAGGATGTTGGCTTAGAAGCAGCCACCATTTAAAGAGTGCGTAATAGCTCACTGGTCGAGTGACTCTGCGCCGAAAATGTACCGGGGCTAAACGTATCACCGAAGCTGTGGATTGACACCGTATGGTGTCAGTGGTAGGAGAGCGTTCTAAGGACTGCGAAGCTAGACCGTAAGGACTGGTGGAGTGCTTAGAAGTGAGAATGCCGGTATGAGTAGCGAAAGATGGGTGAGAATCCCATCCACCGAATGCCTAAGGTTTCCTGAGGAAGGCTCGTCCGCTCAGGGTTAGTCGGGACCTAAGTCGAGGCCGATAGGCGTAGACGATGGACAACAGGTTGATATTCCTGTACCACCTTTCTTCCATTTGAGCAATGGGGGGACGCAGGAGGATAGGGTAAGCGCACTGCTGGATATGTGCGTCTAAGCAGTTAGGCTGATGATGAGGCAAATCCCATCATCGTGAAGGCTGAGCTGTGATAGCGAGCGAATTATAGTAGCGAAGTTCCTGATTCCACACTGCCAAGAAAAGCCTCTAGCGAGGAAGATGGTGCCCGTACCGCAAACCGACACAGGTAGGCGAGGAGAGAATCCTAAGGTGAGCGAGAGAACTCTCGTTAAGGAACTCGGCAAAATGACCCCGTAACTTCGGGAGAAGGGGTGCTCTGGTAGGGTGCAAGCCCGAGAGAGCCGCAGTGAATAGGCCCAGGCGACTGTTTAGCAAAAACACAGGTCTCTGCGAAGCCGTAAGGCGAAGTATAGGGGCTGACGCCTGCCCGGTGCTGGAAGGTTAAGAGGAGTGCTTAGCGCAAGCGAAGGTGCGAATCGAAGCCCCAGTAAACGGCGGCCGTAACTATAACGGTCCTAAGGTAGCGAAATTCCTTGTCGGGTAAGTTCCGACCCGCACGAAAGGCGTAACGATCTGGGCACTGTCTCAACGAGAGACTCGGTGAAATTATAGTACCTGTGAAGATGCAGGTTACCCGCGACAGGACGGAAAGACCCCGTGGAGCTTTACTGTAGCCTGATATTGAATTTTGGCACAGCTTGTACAGGATAGGTAGGAGCCTTAGAAGCCGGAGCGCTAGCTTCGGTGGAGGCGTCGGTGGGATACTACCCTGGCTGTGTTGACATTCTAACCCGCGCCCCTTATCGGGGTGGGAGACAGTGTCAGGTGGGCAGTTTGACTGGGGCGGTCGCCTCCTAAAGAGTAACGGAGGCGCCCAAAGGTTCCCTCAGAATGGTTGGAAATCATTCGCAGAGTGTAAAGGCACAAGGGAGCTTGACTGCGAGACCTACAAGTCGAGCAGGGACGAAAGTCGGGCTTAGTGATCCGGTGGTTCCGCATGGAAGGGCCATCGCTCAACGGATAAAAGCTACCCCGGGGATAACAGGCTTATCTCCCCCAAGAGTCCACATCGACGGGGAGGTTTGGCACCTCGATGTCGGCTCATCGCATCCTGGGGCTGTAGTCGGTCCCAAGGGTTGGGCTGTTCGCCCATTAAAGCGGTACGCGAGCTGGGTTCAGAACGTCGTGAGACAGTTCGGTCCCTATCCGTCGTGGGCGCAGGAAATTTGAGAGGAGCTGTCCTTAGTACGAGAGGACCGGGATGGACGCACCGCTGGTGTACCAGTTGTCTTGCCAAAGGCATCGCTGGGTAGCTATGTGCGGAAGGGATAAGTGCTGAAAGCATCTAAGCATGAAGCCCCCCTCGAGATGAGATTTCCCATCACTTTATGTGAGTAAGATCCCTGAAAGATGATCAGGTAGATAGGTCAGAGGTGGAAGTGTGGCGACACATGGAGCTGACTGATACTAATCGATCGAGGACTTAACCAAAGTAAGACGAAGGAGGCGCTTCGCGCCTCCCGGACTGGACGATACGCCGGTAATGATTGACTATCAACCTTTATCTAGTTTTGAAAGAACAATTCTTTCAATGGAATACCTGTCTGGTGACATTGGCGAAGAGGTCACACCCGTTCCCATGCCGAACACGGAAGTTAAGCTCTTCAGCGCCGATGGTAGTTGGGGGATCTCCCCCTGTGAGAGTAGGACGTCGCCAGGCAATGTAGAGAAAGCAGCTCATTTGATGGGTTGCTTTTTTTGTTGTGTTTTTTGATCGAAGAGTGTTATTGGTGATGTGGTTGCCTTGAAATGGGGTAGGGTGGACAATTTTTGCTTTGAGAGAGACGTGAAAGCAGCAGGTCGAGAAGGTGTATGTGGGTGCGAAAGTTTGAGGTACCGGATAGAGTACGGGATGTGGAATCTCTGTGGTAGAAGAGGCTTTTAGAGCTTTTAATGACCTGTGTGAGTATGGGATCAGCCAAGTGGACTGAACCTAGGTGTTTTGCAGAGATAAGGCTAGTGGGGAGTCGCGCTTATTTGCGCCCTTTTTTGATTCCGAGCGAAGGGGGCGTGATACGTGCGGACAGGGGGCTTTTATCAGCGGTATTATTCCAAATAATGGATAATATTTTGTGTGTGACACGATCCGACATTACTCGCAACGTTTTCTTCCCATGTTGAGCACTTTTTTGACTTATTGCTGTCCCCCAGAAGCAGAAATACCAGCGGGATTCTCCGCTTTACTTGCGAGATCTTCAAATGTATTTGCGATAATCAAGTTTTCATTTGCGAAACTCCAGGTCGACATTTATTCTATTTTTGAACGTCGCTCGTTAGTATCGATCCAGATGTCTTACTTGGAAACGAACCCGGTCATTTAGCAAATACATGACAATATTTGCGAACAGAAACAATAACAAAAACAAGACAGCAATGAAATTCATTGCCGCATCCCACCATCCACTCTGTACAAATCCATCCAAACCCATACTCCTACCCCGTTTATCAACCCTAAAAAAGGGAACATAAACAACATAGTCGAACGCTGCCAAAAATTGTACGAAATGATTTGATTTCTCTACTTTCTTCCGCAGACTTTTTCTAGTAAAATAGATTTCAATTTGGCCCCTTCATATTAGGGGATAGGAGGATTAGGTTTTGTTGCAGAATAGTTATATCATGGTCGCCATCATCCTTATCATCAATATTGTATATGTATCGTTTTTTACAACGAGGATGATCCTGACGTTGAAGGGGTATCGGTACATTGCTGCGTTTGTGAGCATGTTTGAGATTGTTATATATGTTGTCGGGCTTGGGCTCGTCTTGGATAACCTCAATCAGATCCAGAATGTCATTGCCTATGCAGTGGGATACGGAATTGGAGTGATTGTGGGGATGAAGATCGAGGAGAAGCTTGCTCTTGGATATATTACGGTGAATGTCATTACGAAGGAATACGACAAGGCGCTGCCCGGTCAGCTTCGTGAACGGGGATACGGTGTGACGAACTGGGAGGCGAATGGCCTTGAGGGGAATCGGATGATGCTGCAGATCCTTACACCGCGTAAGTATGAGATCAGGCTTTATGATACGATTAAGGAGCTCGACCCGAAGGCGTTCATCATCGCGTATGAACCGAAGACCATCCACGGTGGATTCTGGGTGAAGCAGGTTAGGAGCATCCGAAAGGGGAAAATGAAGCAATGAGTAAGAAGATGTTGTTTGAAGTGAAAGACGGTGAGTCGATCGGTGACTGCCTGGACCGCATGAAGGATCAAGGGTATATGCCGGTCAGACGAATGGAGAAGCCTGTCTTTGAAGAACAGGGGAAAGAGACATATGTCCCTGTAAAACAGACAATTGTATTTGAAGGGAAGAAGATAGAGGAGTAAGACCTCCTAAATACGAACATTAATTTTCAGACTTTTATTATCGTTCGATTATTCGTTGACATCCCTCCGTTATCACGTTATGATGAAGACAAATAAACCGAATACCCTCATATAATAATGGGAATATGGCCCATGAGTCTCTACCTGACTACCGTAAATGGTCGGACTATGAGGAAAGTAGCTGTCTGGATCGAAGCTTGATTTGTGGACCCGTTTTGGTGTCCGTGAATGATACCCGGATCGATTGCTTTCTCTCATTATTATGGAGAACAATCGATCCGGGTATTTTTGTTTTTTAACAACTGGAGGTGCCTTGTTCATGATAGGTGTGATTATGGGAAGTACATCGGATTGGGAAACGATGAAGCATGCGTGCGACATATTGGATGAATTGGATGTTCCTTATGAAAAACGCGTTGTATCAGCACACAGGACGCCTGATTACATGTTCACATATGCAGAGGAAGCGAGAGGACGCGGGGTGAAGGTCATCATTGCAGGGGCAGGGGGAGCAGCCCACCTGCCGGGCATGGTGGCGGCAAAGACAACCTTGCCGGTAATCGGGGTGCCGGTGCAGTCGAAGGCATTGAACGGACTCGATTCCCTCCTTTCCATCGTCCAGATGCCGGGCGGGGTGCCCGTGGCGACAGTGGCGATTGGAAAGGCAGGAGCGACGAATGCCGGTCTTCTGGCAGCCCAGATCCTCTCGGTTGAAGATAGCCGGATCGAAGGAGCCCTCGAGGCAAGGCGGGATAACTTGAGACAAAACGTAATGGAAAGCAGTGATGACCTTGACTAAGAAAACGATCTTACCAGGACAGACGATTGGGATTATCGGAGGGGGCCAGCTTGGCAGGATGATGGCCCTTGCAGCCAAACACAACGGCTTCAGGGTGGCGGTTCTTGATCCTGCGAGGAATGCTCCCTGCGCCCAGGTGGCCGATCTGGTCATCGCGGCTCCATATGATCAATATGATGCCCTCTACCGGTTGGCCGAAGAGAGTGATGTCATCACGTATGAATTCGAGAACATCGATTATGAGGCCCTGAAGTGGCTGAGTGAAAGGGCGTATGTTCCACAGGGCGCGGAGCTGATCCGCATCACCCAGGACCGGATCATGGAAAAGAAAGCCCTTGTCCATGCCGGTGTCGAAGTCGCACCCTACGCGGTCATTCAACAAGAACAGGACATCTATGATACTATAGATAAGCTTGGCTATCCTTCAGTATTGAAAACGGCAAGAGGCGGATATGACGGAAAAGGTCAGTTTGTGATCCGGAAGCGAGAAGATATTCAGGAGGCAGCCGAACTATTGAAGAATGGTGCGTGTGTCCTTGAACAATGGCTTTCATTTGAAAAAGAGATTTCGGTGATTGTATCACGAACTCCCGATGGACAGCAGACCCATTTCCCAGTCGTTGAAAACATCCACGTAGACAATATTCTCCATGAAACCATTGCTCCTGCAAGGGTGACGGAAGAGCTGGCGGATTTGGCGGTGGAAATGGCGACAAGGATCAGTGAGACCCTTGATCTCGTCGGAACGCTCGCCATCGAGATGTTCCTGACGGAAGACGGCAGGATCTTCATCAATGAGCTGGCACCACGCCCTCATAATTCTGGTCACTTCTCCATCGAAGCATGTGATGTGTCTCAGTTTGCACAGCATATCAAGGCTGTCTGCAACTGGCCGCTGCGCCAACCCGTTTTATTAAAAGATGCTGTGATGGTCAACCTATTAGGAGAACATATAGAGCCTATCATGAAGGCCATTCCAGAACAGCCCGATTGGTTCATTCATCTGTACGGAAAGGACGTCCCGAAGGAAAAGCGGAAGATGGGACATGTGACGATCCTGACCGATGAAATGGACGGCACGTTGGATTCAGTGAACGGGGCAGGGATCTGGAAGGTTCAAGAAAAGATCGGAGGACGACAAGGATGATAGAACGTTATACGCGCCCGGAGATGGGAGCCATTTGGACGGAAGAAAATCGCTTTCAATCTTGGTTGGAAGTAGAAATCCTGGCATGTGAAGCTTGGGCTGAGATCGGGGATATCCCGAAGGAAGACGTAGCCAAGATCCGTGAAAATGCAGGATTTAATGTAGAGCGCATCAGAGAAATCGAAGAAGAGACGCGCCATGATGTAGTAGCCTTCACACGTGCGGTATCCGAGACGCTCGGAGAAGAACGGAAATGGGTCCATTACGGACTGACGTCGACGGACGTAGTGGATACGGCCCTTTCGTATCAGCTGAAGCAGGCCAACGCCATCATCCTGAAAGATCTGGAACGTTTTGTAGAGATCTTGAAGAACAAAGCCATCGAACATAAGCATACGGTCATGATGGGCCGTACGCACGGGGTGCACGCTGAGCCGACCACGTTCGGATTGAAGCTTGCCCTCTGGTATGAAGAGATGAAGCGTAATGTCGATCGCTTCAAGGACGCTGCGGCTGGTGTTGAATTCGGAAAGATTTCCGGAGCTGTCGGCACGTATGCCAACATCGATCCATTCGTTGAAGCGTATGTATGTGAAAAGCTCGGAATCACACCGGCACCTGTTTCCACCCAGACGTTGCAGCGTGACCGTCACGCACATTACATGGGGACACTTGCACTGATTGCAACATCCGTCGAGAAGTTTGCAGTCGAAGTGCGCGGACTCCAAAAAAGTGAGACACGTGAAGTCGAAGAATTCTTCGCCAAGGGGCAAAAAGGCTCTTCTGCCATGCCTCATAAACGTAATCCGATCGGTTCCGAGAATATGACCGGGATGGCTCGTGTGATCAGGGGTTATATGCTCACGGCCTATGAAAATGTACCTCTCTGGCACGAGCGCGACATCTCTCACTCTTCTGCTGAGCGTGTGATCCTACCGGATGCGACGATCGCCCTCAACTATATGTTGAACCGCTTTGCCAACATCGTGAAGAACTTGACGGTGTTCCCGGAGAACATGAAGCGCAATATGGACCGTACACTCGGCCTCATCTATTCACAGCGCGTCCTCCTTGCCCTCATCGATAAAGGCATGGCTCGTGAAGAAGCCTACGATACCGTGCAGCCGAAGGCCATGGAAGCATGGGAGAAACAGGTGCACTTCCGCACACTCGTAGAAGAAGAGGAAGCCATCACATCAAAATTGTCACCTGCTGAGATCGATGACTGTTTTGATTACAATTACCATTTGAAGCATGTAAATACGATTTTTGAGCGCTGCGGTCTCGTGGACTGACGCTCTGACAATCGCATAGGGACGGGTTTATATTCAGACCCCTCCCTTTTTTTATGGAAATATAGACTGAAGATTGGCAATGTTTCGATTTGGAGGGACTCAAAAATGGAAAAAGGTTCGCTGCTATATGAAGGAAAAGCCAAGAGGATTTACGCGACGGATGATCCTGATATCGTGTGGATTCATTATAAAAATTCCGCCACGGCCTTCAATGGGGAAAAGAAGGCGGATATCGCTGGAAAGGGTGTCCTGAATAACAAGATTTCCAGTCTGTTATTTTCAAAGCTTGCCGAACGCGGCATCCAGAGTCATTTCATCAAACAGCTGTCGGATGAAGAGCAGCTTGTGAAAAAGGTGGACATCATCCCACTTGAAGTCGTGGTCCGCAACGTGATCGCAGGCAGTCTCTCGAAGCGTTTGGGCAGGGAGGAAGGCGAGGAGATGTCTTCACCGATCATCGAGTTCTACTACAAGGATGATGCCCTGGGGGATCCACTCATCAACGATGACCACATCGACTACCTTGGGGTTGCGACAAGTGAAGAGCGCCGGGAGATCAGAAGCATGGCCCTTCAGGTCAATAGCGTCCTGCAAACGATTTTCAAAGAGGCCGGTGTGATCTTGGTAGATTTCAAGCTTGAGTTCGGAAAGGACCGGGAAGGACAGATCCTCCTCGGGGATGAAGTATCGCCGGATACATGCCGTTTATGGGATGCCGAGACGCGTCAGAAGCTTGATAAAGATGTTTTCAGAAGAGGAATCGGTAGTTTGACAGAAGTATATGCCATCATATTAGAGCGATTGGGAGGAACTGCACATGTATAAAGTCAAAGTATATATCACCCTGAGAGAAAGCGTACTGGACCCGCAAGGAAGCGTCGTGAAGAATGCCCTGCATTCCATGGAGTTCACGGAAGTGGAAGAAGTGCGTGTCGGAAAATATATGGAGCTGAGCATCCCGTCAACTGTGAAAAACGTGGAAGCGGCTGTTGAGGAAATGTGCCACCGCCTGCTTGCCAATCCGGTCATCGAAGACTACCGATATGAAATCGAGGAGAGTGTCGCTCAATGAAGTTCGCGGTCATCGTATTCCCAGGATCCAACTGTGATGTAGACATGTATCATGCGATCAAAGATGAAATCGGCGAAGAAGTCGAGTATGTATGGCATGAGGAAGCGAGCCTTGAAGGCTTCGATGCCATCCTGCTGCCTGGCGGATTCTCGTATGGCGATTATCTCCGTTCAGGTGCCATCGCCCGTTTCTCCAACGTCATGAAGGAAGTCATCAAGGCTGCAGGTGAAGGAAAGCCCGTCCTTGGCGTATGCAATGGGTTCCAGGTACTGCTTGAATCCGGACTTCTGCCGGGTGCCATGAGACGGAACGATCATCTGAAGTTCATCTGTAAGACCGTACCGCTGAAGGTCGAAACCAATGAAACGATGTTCACGAACAGCTATGAAAAGGGTGACGAGATCCAGATCCCGATTGCCCACGGAGAAGGTAATTACTTCTGTGACGAAGAAACGCTCAAAGAACTGAAGGCCAACAATCAGATCGTGTTCACCTACGGCGGGGAAAATCCGAATGGAAGCGTAGCGGATATTGCAGGGATCACGAATCATGCAGGCAACGTCCTTGGTATGATGCCTCACCCTGAGAGGGCCATGGAACCTTTACTAGGTAGTGAAGACGGGAAGAAATTATTTCAATCGATTGTGAAGCACTGGAGGGAACAACATGTCGTTAATGCTTGAACCGACTTCAAAGACAGTTAAAGAGGAAAAGCTATACCGGGATATGGGGTTGACCGATGAAGAATTCACGATGGTGGAAGAGATCCTCGGAAGGACACCGAACTATACGGAAACCGGCCTTTTCTCGGTCATGTGGTCCGAGCACTGCAGCTACAAGAACTCTAAGCCGGTGCTCCGCAAGTTCCCGGTCACAGGCGAACGCGTCCTGCAAGGTCCGGGAGAAGGAGCGGGAATCGTTGATATCGGCGATGACCAGGCCGTGGTCTTCAAGATCGAGAGTCATAACCACCCATCAGCCATCGAACCTTACCAGGGGGCGGCGACAGGTGTCGGAGGCATCATCCGTGATGTATTCTCCATGGGGGCTCGCCCTATCGCACTCCTCAACTCTCTTCGCTTTGGAGAGTTGGATTCTCCTCGTGTTCAGTATCTATTTAAAGAAGTAGTGGCAGGAATCGCCGGCTACGGGAACTGCATCGGCATCCCGACGGTCGGGGGTGAAGTGCAATTTGACGCTTCCTATGAGGGAAATCCCCTCGTCAATGCCATGTGTGTCGGATTGATCGACCATAAAGACATCAAGAAGGGCCAGGCCCACGGAGTCGGAAACACCGTCATGTACGTAGGCGCGAAGACTGGCCGTGATGGTATCCACGGAGCAACCTTTGCCTCAGAGGAGCTCAACGAAGGATCAGACGAGAAGCGTCCCGCCGTGCAGGTAGGCGATCCGTTCATGGAGAAATTGCTTCTGGAAGCGTGTCTTGAACTCATCCATAACGATGCACTAGTCGGAATCCAGGATATGGGGGCTGCAGGACTGACAAGCTCCTCGGCTGAAATGGCGTCAAAAGCAGGATCTGGTATGGAGATGAATCTTGACCTGATCCCGCAGCGTGAAACGGGGATGACCGCGTATGAAATGATGCTGTCTGAGTCTCAGGAGCGCATGCTCATCGTCGTCAAGAAAGGACGCGAGCAGGAAATTGTCGACCTCTTCTCCAAGTATGATCTTGAAGCGGTCTCCGTCGGGCATGTAACGGACGACCAGCGTCTCCGCCTCACTCATAAAGGCGAAGTCGTAGCAGATGTGCCGGTCGATGCACTGGCTGAAGAAGCACCGGTCTACCATAAACCATCCAAGGAAGCGGCGTATTACAAGGAATTCCAAGCGATGGATACCCCGGTACCGAACGTGGACGATTACAAAGAAACATTACTCGCCCTCCTTCAGCAGCCGACGATCTCAAGCAAGGAATGGGTCTATGATCAATATGACCATCAGGTGAGGACGAGTACAGTTGTCAGCCCGGGCTCCGATGCAGCTGTCGTCCGCGTACGCGGGACAAGGAAGGCCCTTGCCATGACAACAGACTGTAACTCGCGCTATCTGTATCTCGATCCGGAAGTCGGCGGGAAGATTGCCGTTGCAGAAGCAGCACGAAACATCGTCTGCTCAGGGGCGATCCCCCTTGCCATCACAGACTGCCTGAACTTCGGTAATCCCGAGAAACCGGAAATCTTCTGGCAGATCGAAAAATCGGTGGATGGAATGAGTGAAGCATGCCGGGAACTGAGCACACCGGTCATCGGAGGGAATGTATCCCTTTATAACGAATCAATGGGAACAGCGATCTACCCGACACCGGTTGTCGGCATGGTCGGATTGATCGAAGACATCGACCACATCACGACCCAACGCTTCAAAGCAGAAGGGGACCTCATCTATCTGCTGGGCGAAACGCTCGAAGAGTTCGGAGGCAGCGAGCTTCAGAAGATGACAGAAGGGAAGATCTTCGGCCATGCACCGGCAATCGATCTGAAGGTGGAGCTTCGCCGTCAGATGCAGCTCCTCGAAGCCATCCAGGAAGGCCTTGTCGCCTCTGCTCATGATCTTGCAGAAGGCGGTCTGTCTGTCGCCCTTGCTGAATCGGCTTTCGGTACCGATGGTCTTGGAGCGGAAGTGACGCTTGCAGGATCAAATCCTGTAGCGGATCTGTTCAGTGAAACCCAATCCCGCTTCCTCATCACCGTCAAACCGGAACATCAGGAAGCATTTGAACGACTGGTATCTGAAACGACCCTTATCGGTCGCGTAACGGATAATGCGACCCTATCCATCAAGTCCGAGGCAGAAGGTAGCCTCGTGAATGCATCGGTCCAAGAGCTGGAAGCAGCTTGGAAAGGAGCCATCCCATGCTTACTGAAATCAAAGGCTTAAACGAAGAGTGCGGAGTCTTCGGTATCTGGGGTCACCCCAATGCCGCCCAGATCACCTATTATGGACTTCACAGCCTGCAGCACAGGGGACAGGAGGGGACGGGAATCGTCGTATCTGACGGGGAACGCCTCCGCTGCCTGAAGGGGGAAGGCCTCGTCACAGAGGTTTTCCATGAAGGGACGATCGAGAAACTGGAAGGAACGGGAGCCATCGGCCATGTGCGCTATGCAACGGCTGGAGGGGGCGGCTATGAAAACGTCCAGCCTCTCCTCTTCAACTCCCAGACCGGCGGACTTGCCCTCGCACATAACGGGAACCTGGTGAATGCCAACGGACTCAAGCATCAGCTTGAAGGACAGGGAAGCATCTTCCAGACGACCTCGGATACAGAGGTTCTGGCCCATCTGATCAAACGAAGCGGATTTTCAAGCCTGAAGAACCGCGTCCGCAATGCACTTTCCATGGTCAAGGGGGCATATGCCTTCGTCATCATGACTGAAGATGAGCTCATGGTCGCCCTCGACCCCCATGGACTGCGCCCTCTTTCCCTCGGGAAAATCGGGGATGCATACTGCGTGGCATCTGAGACATGTGCGTTTGATATCGTCGGAGCGGAATTCATCCGGGACGTTGAGCCTGGTGAACTTCTCGTCATCAATGATGAAGGTGTGACATCCGAGAAATTCAGTTTCTCCAGTGGCAACGCCATGTGCACGATGGAATACGTGTATTTCTCCAGACCGGACAGCAACATCCAAGGTGTGAACGTCCACTCCGCACGGAAGCGGATGGGGATGGAGCTTGCGAAAGAAGCACCGATTGAAGCGGACGTCGTGACCGGGGTACCGGACTCCAGCATCTCGAGTGCCATCGGATATGCAGAGGCTTCAGGCATCCCGTATGAGCTCGGGCTCATCAAGAACCGTTACGTCGGCAGGACGTTCATCCAGCCGTCCCAATCGTTGCGTGAGCAAGGCGTGAAGATGAAACTTTCCCCGGTGCGCGGCGTCGTGGAAGGGAAGAGGGTTGTGATGGTCGATGACTCCATCGTACGCGGAACAACAAGCAGGCGGATCGTCAGCATGCTGAAAGAAGCGGGGGCGAAGGAAGTGCACGTGTGCATCAGCTCGCCGCCGATCAAGAATCCGTGCTTCTACGGGATCGATACGTCCACGCATGAAGAGTTGATCGCAGCGAACAATTCCGTGGAAGAGATGAGACAGATCATTGGAGCCGATTCCCTCACATTTTTGTCCACTGAAGGAGTCATGAAGGCGATCGACCGGAACGACAATTCCGACAATCGCGGGCAGTGCCTTGCCTGCTTCACGGGGAAATATCCGACTGAGATCTACCCGGATACCCTTCATCCACACGAAAAAGAGCTAGTGAAATAGGAGGAAGATTGATGGCTAATGCATATCGGCAAGCAGGAGTTGACATAGAAGCAGGATACGAATCCGTCGATCGGATCAAGAAGCACGTCAAGCGGACGGCCAGGGAAGGCGTCCTTGGTCAGTTGGGGAGCTTCGGCGGCATGTTCGATCTCTCGTCATTGAACTTGAAGGAGCCGGTCCTCGTCTCCGGGACGGACGGAGTCGGGACGAAGCTGAAGCTCGCCTTCCAGGCGGATCGCCATGATACAATCGGCATCGACTGCGTCGCCATGTGTGTGAATGACATCGTGGTCCAAGGAGCGGAACCATTATATTTCCTTGATTATATTGCAACTGGCAAAGCCGTTCCGGAAAAGATCGAAGCGATCGTCAAAGGGATTGCCGACGGCTGCGAGCAGGCAGGCTGTGCCCTGATCGGCGGGGAAACCGCGGAAATGCCGGGCATGTACGCAGATGATGAATATGACATTGCCGGATTTTCCGTTGGTGCCTGCGAGAAGAAGGCGATCGTGACGGGAGAAGAGATCCGCGAAGGTGACGTTCTCATCGGCCTCGCGTCAAGCGGCATCCACAGTAACGGCTATTCCCTTGTGAGGAAGGTCTTCTTCGATGATCATGATTTCGGGCTTGGAGATGTGCTCCCCGGATGGGACGCCCCTCTTGGTGAAGTCCTCCTGACACCGACGAAGATTTACGTGAAGCCGGTACTGGAGTCGCTGAAGAAATTCACCATCAAAGGAATGAGCCATGTGACGGGCGGTGGATTCATCGAGAACATTCCGCGGATGCTCCCGGATGGACTGAAAGCCCATATCACCGAAGGGGCGTGGGATATTCCTCCGATCTTCGGGGCCCTTGAAGAATACGGCCGCATCCCAAGGGAAGAGATGTACAACATCTTCAACATGGGGATCGGATTCGTTATGGCGGTTGAGAAGGATGCGGCTGAAGAGGTTCTTGCCTTCTTGAATGGCATCGACGCAGGAGCGGCTATCATCGGTCATGTTGCCGAAGGGAACGGCGTGACCATTTCTACTGCCTCAGAAAGCGGTCGATCATGAAGAAGATTGCCGTGTTTGCATCAGGGAGCGGAAGCAACTTTCAATCGATCGTGGATGAAATCAACAGCGGCACGCTTGAAGCCGATGTTCGCCTACTTGTATGCGATCGCCCCGGTGCCCGAGCGACGGAGCGCGCGGAAGCGGCAGGGATCCCTGTCTTCTCTTTCAGGGCGAAAGAGTATGAAAGCAAGGAAGCCTTCGAAGGTGAAATCGTCCGTGAACTGAGGGCGTCAGGGGTGGAGTTCATCGTCCTCGCCGGATACATGAGGCTGATCGGGCCGACGCTCCTCGAGGCATTTGACGGAAAGATCGTCAATATTCATCCTTCCATCCTTCCGGCTTTTCCCGGTAAGGATGCCATCGGGCAGGCGTTCGATGGCGGGGTGAAGGTGACCGGGGTCACGATTCATTATGTGGACGCCGGAATGGATACCGGGGAAATCATCGCTCAGGAAGCCGTGACCGTGGCGGCCGATGAAACAAGGGAGTCCCTTCAGCACAAGATTCAGGCGGTTGAGCACCGGCTGTACCCGGCAACGTTGAAAGAGCTGTTCCAAGCAAAAAAGTGACGAGTACATCGCTTTAATATGGTAGAGTGGTAACGTAGGAAGTAACTAACACCCTGAGGAGGATTCACATTGAAAAAAAGAGCATTGATCAGTGTTTCGGATAAAAGCGGAGTGATCGAATTTGCAAGCGAGCTCCGGGCATTGGGTTTTGAGATCATTTCGACAGGAGGGACGAAGCGTCTTCTTCGTGACAGCGGGGTAGAAGTCATCGGAGTAGAAGACGTGACTGGGTTCCCTGAGATCCTTGAAGGGCGCGTCAAGACCCTTCATCCATTCATTCATGGTGGGCTTCTGGCCAAGCGCGGCGAGGAAAGCCATCTTGAGCAGATGAAGGAGCAGGGCATCGAAGGAATCGATCTTGTCTGTGTGAACCTGTATCCATTCCAACAAACGATCTCCAAACCGAATGTCGAAGCGGATGAGGCCATCGAGAACATCGACATCGGTGGACCGACGATGCTTCGTGCCGCAGCAAAGAATCATCAATATGTCACCGTCGTCGTCGATCACCTTGACTACGAAGACGTGTTGGCCGAGCTCAAAGTCAATGGAGTCGTTCCTCATGAGAAGCGTCGGAAGCTTGCTGCAAAAGTATTCCGTCATACAGCAGCGTATGATGCCTATATCGCAGAGTACATGACCGAGCTTGCAGGCGAGGAGAACCCTGAGCGCCTCACCCGCACATTCGAGCTGAAGCAGGCGCTCCGATACGGAGAAAATCCACATCAGGAGGCATCCTTCTACCGGTCTGCCCTTGGGTCGGATTTCTCCATTGCCATGGCGAGACAGCTTCACGGGAAGGAGCTTTCCTATAACAACATCAGCGATGCCAATGCAGCCCTTCAGATCGTAAAGGAATTCGACGGTCCGGCAGCGGTCGCCGTCAAGCATATGAATCCATGTGGCGTCGGCGTCGGGGAAACGATTCTTGAAGCGTACGAAAAGGCGTATGAAGCGGACTCCACGTCCATTTTCGGCGGCATCGTCGCCTTGAACCGCCAGGTCGACGAATCGACCGCCAGATTGCTTCATGAGATCTTCCTTGAGATCGTCATCGCCCCTGCATTCACCGACGAAGCATTCGAGATCCTTTCAGGCAAAAAGAACATCAGGCTCATGACCGTACCGTTCGATTCCGTGAAGAAAACGGAGCGTCGATTGACATCGGTTGAGGGTGGCCTCCTTGTACAGGCAGACGATACGCATACCCTCGAGCAGGCAGATGTCCGCGTCGTGACGAAGCGTCAACCGACAGAAGAAGAGTGGGATGCATTGAAGCTAGGATGGAAGGTCGTCAAACACGTGAAATCCAATGCTATCGTCGTGACGGACGATCAGATGACCCTCGGCGTGGGGGCAGGTCAGATGAACCGTGTCGGCGCCGCCAAGATCGCCCTTGAACAGGCGGCTGAAAGAGCGAAGGGTGCGTCCCTCGCATCCGATGCCTTCTTCCCGATGGGAGATACGGTCGAGACGGCAGCGGCAGCCGGCATCACGGCCATCATCCAGCCAGGTGGGTCGATCCGGGACGAAGAATCGATCAAAATGGCCGATGAGCACGGAATTGCCATGGTCTTCACGGGCGTACGTCATTTCAAACATTAAGATCATGCTGCCCCTCCTGATTGTGAGGGGCTTCCCTATCAAAAGGAGGTTCTACTGATGAACGTGTTAGTGATTGGACGTGGCGGCCGTGAGCATGCCATCTGCAAAAAGCTTGCCGAAAGTGACAGTGTGTCAAAGGTGTATTGTGCTCCTGGAAATGCCGGTATCTCCGAGGTGGCGCAGCTTGTGCCGATCCAGGAGACGAATATCCGGGCCCTAGTGGAGTTTGCCAGGGCGGAAAAGCTTGATTTCACCTTCGTCGGTCCGGAAAATCCCCTTCTAGAAGGAATCGTCGATGTGTTCAGGGAGGAGTCGCTCCCGATCTTCGGTCCGACCAAGGATGCAGCAATCATTGAAGGAAGCAAATCCTTCTCCAAACAGCTCATGAAGGATTACGGGATCCCGACAGCAGATTATGAAGTATTCACACATGCTGCGGATGCCATTGAATATGTAAAGAGGAAAGGTGCACCCATCGTCATCAAAGCCGATGGTCTTGCAGCCGGTAAAGGGGTCGTTGTAGCCGGCACGGTGGAGGAAGCGGTCGGTGCCCTGGAGGACATGCTCGTGAATGCCCGTTTCGGCGATGCATCCCAGAAGGTAGTGGTGGAAGAGTGTCTGTTCGGTGAAGAATTCTCCCTCATGGCCTTTGTGGACGGGAAGACCGTCCACCCCATGGTGATCGCACAGGATCACAAGCGGGCCCATGATGGGGATGAAGGACCGAATACAGGCGGAATGGGGGCATACTCCCCGGTTCCTCATATTCCTGACGCGGTGGTGCAGGATGCCGTGAAGACCGTCCTCGAACCGACGGCCCGTGCCATGGTCGAAGAAGGTCGCCCGTTCACGGGGATTCTGTATGCAGGTCTGATGCTCACGAGTGATGGCCCGAAAGTCATTGAATTCAATGCCCGCTTCGGCGATCCTGAAACCCAGGTGGTACTGCCGCGGCTGACATCCGACTTCGGGCTTGTGGTGAAGGACTTGATCGAAGGGAAGGACGTATCCCTGGAGTGGAGCAGGGAAGCAGTGGTCGGTGTCGTCCTTGCTGCCGAAGGCTACCCGGGTTCCTACAGGAAGGGTGTGCCGATCCCGGATCTAAGCGCGTTTGAACTGGTGTACCACGCAGGAACGGAGTCGGGTGAAGCAGGACTAGTCTCAAACGGAGGAAGAGTCCTTCTCACAGCGGCAAAGGGACCGTCGGTTGAACAGGCCATGGAAGCCGTCTATGAAAAACTTGGACCGCTGGAAACGCCGGGTCTCTTTTATCGAACGGATATCGGGGCAAAGGCTATCGGACGCGTTTCTTCCTGACGCGTTTCACATAGACGAACAGGAATGCCACGATCCCTCCGATGATGGACAGGAGGACATAAGACATATCCGTGATGTATTCAAGCATGTTTCATCACTCCTTTTCATACGAATGAGAGTGCCGGGATCCCCGGCACTCTTTTCTTTGTGTCTCAGTTCTTTGTGAAGCCGGAATCAGGAATCCCGCCTTTTAACGCTTTGGCTACTTCATCATTGGAGAATTGCTCCGGGTTGAACTCGCTTTTCTTTTCTTGATGCGGTTCCGGATGCACAGGGGTATGCTTAGCCGGTTCGTGCTGATTGTGGTGCTCATGATCGGCATGCTCGTCCTTCTTATTCCAAGAGAACATATCTTTCATGTTCATGCCTTTGTCAGAGTCCCTTCCCATAAGGTCTGTGACCGGACAATATTTCAGGAATCCTTCCCCGATCTTCATGGCGGCGACAGCTGCGACGAGCAAATACGACTTTCTCCACGGGCGTTTAACAAGCTTTGCAGTGGTCCAGGCGAGGAGGGTGAAACCAATGGTGATCCTCACGAGGGCGTTGATGATTCCGATGTTTGATGATACCTTCATTTCCTTCATCTCCTTGAGTGTAAAATTCACATAATTGTTTAAACCTTTACTGCGTTAAATAGTAAAATATGTTAGCATGGGAACTATACTATTATCATTCCACTAGAGGAGTGTTCACATTGGAACAACGCTACAGATGGAAGAACAAAGAGCTGAGAGAACATGTACAGGTGCTGGATGGTCAGCGCTCCCCTAGCATGCTCCTGAAGAATGCCACATACCTACATTCGACTCTCAAGAAATGGGTTGAGGGACATATCTGGATCGACCGCGACCGCATCGTATATGCCGGAGACCGCCTGCCGGAAGATACATCGGACTGCGAGATCATCGATTGCCGCTCCCACTATCTTGTTCCGGGCTACATCGAACCGCATGTTCACCCGTTTCAGCTTTATAATCCCCAGACTTTCACCAAATATGCATCTCAGACCGGTACAACGACATTTATCAACGACAATCTGATGATGTTTTTATTATCGGGAAAAAAGAAAGCGTTTACTTTATTGAAAGAGCTCAAAAAACTACCCGTGACCATGTACTGGTGGACACGGTTCGATTCACAGACGGAGATGGTCCACGAAGAAACGACGTTCTCGAATCGGGAAGTAAAATCATGGCTGGAGCATGATGCTGTCATTCAGGGTGGTGAACTGACGGCATGGCCGCGCCTCCTTGAGGGGGACGATCTCATTCTTCACTGGATGCAGGAAGCGAAGCGGATGGGCAAGGCAGTGGAAGGCCATTTGCCGGGTGCTTCGGATAAGACGATCGCGAAGCTCCGCCTTCTCGGGATCGACGGAGATCATGAATCCATGACCGGTGAAGACGTGTATAAACGTCTCCTCCAAGGGCTCACCGTCACCCTGAGGCACTCGTCCATCCGACCGGATTTGCCGGTTTTATTGGAAGGGCTGAAGGAGCAGGGGATCGACACGTATGATTCCCTCCTATTCACGACGGATGGATCGACTCCGGCCTTTTATGAAGACGGTGTGATGAACGGCTTGATCAATATGGCCATCGAGAGTGGCATCCCCGAAGTCGAAGCGTTCAATATGGCGAGCTATAATGCGGCCCGACATTACGGAATCGGACATCTTCATGGAATGATTGCGACAGGGCGCGTGGCCAACATCAACTTCTTGAAGAAAAAGGACGATGCGACACCCGTTTCGGTGCTTGCGAAAGGGAAGTGGGTACTGAAGGACGGGGAACCAGTGAAAGAGGATACCGTCATTCCATGGTCGTCCAATGGGTTCAAGCCCCTCGATCTCAACTGGGAGGCAGGATATGATGATATGCAGTTCTCCATGCCGTTCGGAATTGAAATGGTCAATGACGTCATCACGAAGCCTTATTCCATTGCCATCAATCCATCCCAGGATGTTCTCTCTACGGAGCACGATGAATCCTTCCTCCTTATGCTCGACCGCGGAGGGAAGTGGAGGATCTCGACGATGATCAAAGGGTTCGCTCACTCTGTCATGGGATTTGCGTCGTCGTACTCCAATACGGGGGACATCATCGTCATCGGGAAGAGCAAGCCCGACATGATTGCGGCGTTCAACCGCATGAAGGAGCTGGGCGGAGGGATTGTCCTGACGGAAAACGGGGAAGTCATCCAGGAAATTCCCCTTCCATTGAGCGGGATCCTTTCCGACAAGGAGATGCCCGAACTGATCGGGGAAGAAAAGGCATTGAAAGAGGCCCTGATCGAGAGGGGCTATACGTTCGCTGACCCGATCTATACCCTGCTCTTCTTGCAGTCGACCCATCTTCCTTATATCCGGGTCACACCGAAAGGAATCTATGATGTCATGAATAAAACGGTACTCTTTCCGACGATAATGCGTTAAAATATGAAAGTAAGTTCAATTTATTAAAATAGGGGTGTTCAGCATGCTTGTTCGTTTCATGGCCATTGCCATAAGCGTGCTCACACTTGTCGCATGCAGCTCAAATCAGCCAACGAATCCGACTGACAATGAAGATGCCGTCCCAGTAGCAGAAGACAAGACAGGTGCTGAGTCCGACTCTCCTTTAACAGGGGAAGTCCAGGATGAAGGAAATGGCAGGTCCATCGCCGTCATGATCAATAATCATCCGAAGGCAAGACCGCAATCGGGTTTATCCCAGGCGGATATCGTTTATGAAATCCTCGCCGAAGGTAATATTACACGATTTCTAGCCATCTTTCAGAGTGAAAAGCCTGAGAATGTAGGTCCTGTAAGGAGTGCAAGGGATTATTATATCAGTCTTGCAAAGGGGTATGACAGTCTGTTCATCGCACATGGTTATTCTCCTGATGCGAAAAAGATCCTTCAGGGAGGCTCTGTTGATAACCTGAACGGAATCAGCTATGATGGCACATTGTTCAAACGGGCAAGCTCACGGAAGGCACCCCATAATTCCTATATCACGTTCGAGAACATCAAGAAGGGTGCCGATGATCTGGGGTATGACCTTTCCGCACCACCCAAGAATCTCGCTTTCTCAGATGATCCGGCAAAAGGGAAGGCTGCTCGCTCCGTCATGGTATCCTATCAGGATCCTTCCTTCGATTCCACTTTCATCTATAACAGTGATGAGGGAAAATATGAACGGTATTCAGCAGGCGACCAAACCGTGGATGACGGAACAAAAAATCCCGTCCTCATCGAGAATCTATTGATCATCCAGGCGCGTCATGAGGTCGTCGACACCTCGGGCAGGCGGATGATCGACTTCAAAAGCGGAGGAAAGGCTTACCTGGTCCAGGATGGCATCCTCCGGGAGGTCAACTGGAAGAACGAAGGAGGACGCATCCTTCCTTATCAGGACGGAAAACCGATTCCTTTCCACCCGGGCCGCACGTGGATCTCTGTGATCCCAGACTCCCCGGGACTGTCGGAAGCTGTATCCTATGAAGAAGGAAGTTAATCCTCTTCTCTGCGCGTTACGGCACTAATTTTTAGCAAATAAAGGAGTATACCACTATGCAAATCAATAAACTACGGGGCAAGGAGCTCGATCAGCTCTTCAATGCCGTCCTTTCACTTCAGGATCTGGAAGAGTGCTATCGTTTCTTCGATGACCTCTGTACCATTAATGAAATTCAATCACTGGCTCAGCGCCTTGAAGTGGCACGCATGCTTCAGGACGGGAATACCTATCATAAAATCGAAACGGAGACCGGTGCCAGTACCGCCACCATCTCACGTGTCAAGCGCTGCTTGAACTATGGGAACGATACGTATCAACTTGTGCTCGACCGCGTTCATAAAAAAGACGATAAAGAGGAAGACAGCTGATTTCAGCCGTCTTTCTTTTTTTGTCCGGTGAGTAATTTCTTCAACTTTTTTACAGCCGACGATGGTATGCGGTGTCCGTCCGTAAATGATATAATACGTTAGATGGAAGAATGAATGGAGGAACGACAGAATGTATGATGTCCGGCAGTGGAGCCATGTGTTTAAATTAGACCCGAACAAAACCATAGAAGATGGAGAACTCGAAGCCATCTGTGAATCCGGGACCGATGCCATCCTGGTAGGGGGGACGGACGGTGTGACCCTTGAAAATGTCCTGGATTTGATGGCTCGTGTGCGGCGCTATACGGTTCCCTGTATCCTTGAAGTATCGAATATGGAATCCCTGACACCGGGATTCGACTTGTATTTCATCCCCATGGTCTTGAACAGTTCGGACACCGACTGGGTGACGGGCTTGCATCATCAAGCCGTGAAGGAATACGGAGAGATCATGAACTGGGAGGAGATCCTGGTGGAGGGGTACTGCATCATGAACCCCGACTGCAAGGCGGCACAGCTGACCGGCGCAACAGGCGCCCTTGATGCTGAAGATGCAGCGGCCTATGCCCGCATGGCAGAAGAGATGTTCCATCTGCCGATCTTCTACTTGGAGTACAGTGGGATGTATGGGGATATCGATGCGGTCAAAGAAGTGAGCGATGCCCTGAATGAGACGACGTTCTTTTACGGAGGGGGTATCTCGAATGCCCATCAAGCAAAGGAGATGGCGGACATCGCCGATGTGATCGTGGTCGGGAATGCCGTGTATGATAATCTAAAAGAAGCCCTTAAAACCGTGAAAGCTGTAAAAGGATAAAAGTAGCCATTGGCCTTAGCATAAAGTATAATGATAAAAAATAGAACGTATGTTCGTTATGGTGGTGAAGAGAATGCAATTTTTGACTGATCGATTATTGAACGGGATGAATCCGCAGCAGGCAGAAGCCGTAAAGGCGACCGATGGGCCTCTGTTGATCATGGCAGGTGCAGGCTCCGGGAAGACGAGGGTGTTGACCCACCGGATCGCCTATCTGATGGTGGAAAAAGGAGTCAATCCTTATAATATACTGGCCATCACGTTTACGAATAAAGCGGCAAGGGAGATGAAGGAGCGGATCACGAATATTCTCGGGGGAGCGTCCGATAGTATCTGGATTTCCACCTTCCACAGCATGTGTGTACGGATTCTCAGAAGGGATATCGACCGGATCGGCATCAACCGGAACTTCACGATCCTCGATACGACGGATCAGCAGTCCGTCATCAAGTCGATCCTGAAGGACCGAAACATCGATCCGAAGAAATTCGATCCACGATCGATCCTCGGCTCGATCAGCTCAGCGAAGAATGAACTGATCCCTCCTGAAGAGTTCGCGAAGAACGCAGGGAGCTATTATGATCAGGTCGTTTCCGATGTGTATACGGAATACCAGAGGCGCCTCAGGAAAAATCAGGCACTCGACTTCGATGATCTGATCATGACGACGATCCAGCTGTTCCAAAGGGTGCCGGAAGTGCTTGAATTCTATCAGCGCAAATTCCAATATATTCATGTGGATGAGTATCAGGATACGAACAGGGCCCAGTACATGCTCGTCAAACTCATGGCGTCACGCTTCCAAAATCTCTGTGTCGTCGGTGACTCCGATCAGTCCATTTATAAATGGCGCGGTGCCGATATTGCCAATATCCTATCCTTCGAGAAGGATTACCCGAGGGCCAAAGTGATCCTCCTCGAGCAGAACTACCGCTCGACGAAGCGGATCCTCCAGGCGGCGAACGAGGTCATCCAGAAGAACTCGAACCGGAAGCCGAAGAACCTGTGGACGGAAAATCATGACGGTGAGAAGATCTCCTATTTCAGAGCGGATACGGAACAGTCCGAAGCTCAGTTCGTAACAGGTAAGATCAAGGAAATGGTGGATTCAGGAAAGCGGAAATACTCCGATTTTGCCATCCTGTACCGTACGAATGCCCAGTCCCGTGTCATGGAGGAAGTCCTCCTCAAATCGAATATTGAATATGCCATCGTCGGCGGAATCAAGTTCTACGACCGCAAAGAAATCAAGGACATCCTGGCCTATCTGCGCCTCATCTCCAACCCCGATGATGATATCAGCCTACAAAGGGTCATCAACGTACCGAAGCGGGGAGTGGGGGCAACGTCCCTTGATAAGATTGCCCGATATGCACAGGAACATGATATTTCCATGTTCACGGCCTTAGAAGAAGCCGATTTCATCGGACTGAGCCCGAAAATCACAAAAGCTGTGATTGAATTCAAGGAAATGATCAAAGGCTATACAGGAATGCAGGAGTATCTGTCTGTCACGGAACTCGTGGAAGAGATCCTCGATAAGTCAGGATACAATGATATGCTGAAAGCAGAGAAATCCATCGAATCCCAGAGCCGTCTTGAGAACTTGGACGAGTTCCTGTCGGTCACGAAGGAGTTCGAGAAGTCGAATGAGGATAAGAGCCTGGTTGCCTTCCTTACCGACCTTGCCCTTGTAGCGGATATCGACAAGCTGGATGAAGACGATAAGCCGAAGGATTCCGTCATCCTGATGACGCTCCATGCGGCGAAGGGGCTTGAGTTCCCGGTCGTCTTCCTGATGGGAATGGAAGAAGGGGTTTTCCCTCACAGTCGATCCCTTATGGAAGAAGACGAGATGGAGGAAGAGCGCAGACTTGCGTATGTCGGTATCACCCGTGCCGAGGAAGAACTGTATATTTCGAATGCGCAGATGCGGACCCTCTTCGGGCAGACAAAGATGAATCCTGTCTCGCGATTCATCAATGAAATCCCAGCAGATCTTCTGGATAACGTGGTGACCGAGAAGAAAAGCGCCATCTCCTTCCAGTCATCCCGACCGGCTTCACGGCCGGCACCGAGAAAACCGGTTTCACGTCCGGCACCGGCATCCGGAGGAGCTGCTGCAAGCTGGCAGGTCGGCGATAAAGCACAGCATAAAAAATGGGGAACAGGCACCGTGGTCAGCGTAAAAGGCTCCGGTGACGGCGTCGAACTCGACATCGCCTTCCCAAGTCCGACGGGGATCAAGCGTCTGCTGGCGAAATTCGCCCCGATTGAAAAAGGATAAACAACTTACAAATCGTCTGAAAGGGCTGTGTGGAAATGGAACGACAATCAGCTGAAAAGCGCGTGCAGGAGCTGCACGAAACCTTGAATCAGTATAACTATGAATATCATGTGCTCGACAAGCCGTCGGTTCCGGATTCCGAATATGATCAGCGTCTGAGGGAGCTCATCGAACTTGAGGACCATTTCCCGGACCTGAAGTCGCCGGACTCCCCTACGCAACGGGTCGGAGGGGCAATCCTTGATTTCTTTGAAAAAGTCGAGCATAGGACGCCCATGCTCAGTCTCGGTAATGCCTTCAATGAACAGGATCTCCGGGATTTCGATAGACGTGTCCGTCAGGCAGTCGGTGACGATTTTTCCTACGTATGCGAGCTGAAGATCGACGGTCTGGCCGTTTCCCTCCGCTATGAGGATGGCCGCTTCGTTCAGGGTGCTACACGGGGGGATGGTTCCATCGGAGAAGACATCACCTCCAACCTGAAGACGATCCGTTCGATTCCCCTGAAAGTGAAGGAAACGGCCGCATTTGAAGTGAGGGGCGAGGCGTTCATGCCGAAGCGGTCGTTCGAAGCATTGAATGCCGCAAAGGATGAGCGGGGAGAAGAACCGTTTGCCAATCCGCGGAACGCGGCGGCCGGTTCCCTTCGTCAGCTTGATCCAAAAATCGCGGCTTCACGGAATCTCGATATCTTCCTCTATGCCCTGGCGGAAATCGGGGATATGGGGATCGAATCGCACAGCGGGGGGCTCGACCGACTGGATGAGCTTGGGTTCAAGACGAATCCGGAGCGCAAACGTTGCGCCACGATTGAGGAAGTACTGGAATACGTGGAGAAATGGACCCAGGGACGTCCTGATCTCTCGTATGACATCGACGGGATCGTCATCAAAGTGGATGCCCTCGATCAACAGAGTGAACTCGGGACGACGGCTAAGAGCCCAAGATGGGCCATCGCCTTCAAGTTTCCGGCAGAAGAGGTCGTCACGATCCTCAAGGATATCGAGCTGAGCGTCGGACGTACCGGTGTGGTGACGCCGACTGCGATCCTTGACCCTGTCAGGGTTGCAGGGACGACCGTTCAGCGTGCCTCCCTGCATAATGAAGACCTTATCAGGGAGAAAGACATCAAGATCGGCGACCACGTCGTCATTAAAAAGGCAGGAGACATCATTCCTGAAGTGGTGAATGTACTCGAAGAAAAGCGTACCGGCGAAGAACAGGAATTCTCCATGCCGACCCACTGTCCGGAGTGTGAAAGCGAACTGGTCCGACTGGAAGGAGAGGTCGCCCTCCGCTGCATCAATCCGAAATGTCCCGCTCAGATCAGGGAAGGACTCATCCATTTCGTTTCACGGAATGCCATGAACATCGACGGACTGGGAGAGAAGGTCATCAGCCAGTTGTTCAGGGAACAGCTCATTGAAGATGTAGCCGACCTGTATCGACTGGAACGTGAGCAGCTTCTGGCCCTTGAACGGATGGGGGAGAAGTCCGTTGATAATCTCCTTGCCGCCATCGAAGCATCGAAGAAGAACTCACTCGAGAAGCTCCTCTTCGGCCTCGGGATCCGCCATGTCGGTGCCAAAGCCGCCAAGACCCTCTCCCAGGAATTCGGGACGATGGACAAGCTATCCTCGGCGTCTGCCGAAGAGCTGACGGCTGTCAATGAGATCGGCGGGAAAATGGCTGAAGCCATTGTGGCCTATTTCGAGAACGAAGAAGTACAGGAGCTGCTCCGGGAGCTGAAGGATGCAGGAGTGAACATGGACTATAAAGGGCCGAAACCGGTCGCTGCAAGCAACGTGGACTCCTATTTTGCAGGGAAGACCATCGTCCTTACAGGGAAGATCGAACAGCTCAGCCGGAATGAAGCAAAAGAACGGATCGAAGCCCTCGGAGGCAAGGTGACAGGAAGCGTGAGCAAGAAAACCGACCTTGTCATTGCCGGGGAAGAAGCAGGTTCCAAGCTGACGAAGGCCAATGAGCTGGAGATCGAGGTTTGGGATGAGGATAAGCTGTTGGAAGAACTAAACCGATAAGAGGTGTAGCAACGAATGAAAAAAGGAATCGTGGCCGCTCTCTCCGTACTGTTCCTACTGGGAGGATGTGCACCGACGTTTGAGAAGCAGGATCAGGTGGTTCAGGAGAACAAATCCGACGAAGGAGAGAAAGCGATCATACCGAGCTTTCAAATTTCGGAAAACTATTACAAGACGATGCTGCCTTATGAAACCAGTGAAACCCGTGGCGTTGTCGTAAACGACCTCGGATCACGATATGATATCAATGAAATCGAGACGGGGCTTATGCGCGTAGCCCAGAATCAATTCCCTACGGACGAGTATTTCTTCAAAGAAGGGAAGTACCTCGATAAGGAAACCGTCGACAGCTGGCTGCAGCGTAAATATACGAGCAAGCAGCTCAAGGATAAGAAGATGAAGGAGTCTGAGAATGTCGGGCTGAATCCTGTTCAGGAGGATGGCGATACTGAACCGATCTACCTCGCCCATCTCGTGGAACATAACTATCTCATGAAGACCGAAGGGGACAAAGTTCGGCTTGGAGGGGTTGTGATTGCCCTCTCCCTGAACTCGGTCCAGTATGAAACGAATATGTCCAGCGGAGCAAGGACCGTCAAAAATATCAGCAATGAAGAGCTGAAGCAGCAAGGAATGGCGATGGCTGAAGAGGTCGTGAAACGCCTTCGTCAGAAAGACGGACTTAAAAATGCTCCGATCATGATCGCCCTTTACAAGCAGGCGCCGAAAGATCAACGTGTGCCCGGGCATTTCTTCGCCTATTCAACGGCAGGGAACGGAGAGGACTCGATCCAGGATTGGAATGATGTCAATGAAAGCCACTATCTCTTCCCTTCCCCTGAAGCGGCCGATGCCCATCCGAATGATTACAAAGTCTTCAAGACTCTGAAAGATGATGTGGAGGATTACTTCCCGGTGTACACCGGTTTGACCGGCCAGGCCCTATATGAAGATGATAAACTGGCAAAAATGGAATTTGAAGTCGCCCTTACCTTTGAAGGGAAGACCGAAACCATCGGATTTGCCCAGCATCTGGCTTCTATGATCACGAAACATGTGCCTGAAAGTTGGGACATGAAATTGACCATCTCCTCTTCCGACGGGCCCGAAGCCCTCATCGTGAAGAAAAAAGGAAGCAAGGAAACCTACGTCCATATCTATGAATGAACCCTCACCCCGTCCTGAAAAGGCGGGGTTTTTTCGTATGCTGCAAGAATTGTCGAACGATAAGCAATAAAAAGGTGTTCCATAACAGATCTATCTGTTATACAATACAAACATATTAAATAAACTGTATTATAACAATGCAGAGTGGAAGGTGTGATGAGTAAGGATGGACACGAAAGTGGAAGGCATGAGAATAAGGGGCGAAGGATCATATGAAGAGATCCTCACCGATGAAGCCCTGGGATTTTTAGAACAGCTGGAAAGGCGGTTCGGTCAGAGGCGGAAGGAACTGCTTGAAGCAAGGAAGAATCGTCAGAATCGTTTTGATGGCGGGGAATCACCGGATTTTCTGAAGGAGACGGAGCATATCCGCAAGCTTGCCTGGACGGTGGATGAACTACCTGAAGCCTTAAAGGATCGCCGGGTGGAAATCACCGGTCCGGTTGATCGCAAGATGATGATCAATGCGTTGAACTCCGGGGCAAATTGTTTCATGGCCTGCCTGGAGGATGCGACATCTCCGACGTGGCAAAATGTCATGGAAGGACAAATCAATCTGCGGGATGCCGTAGACGGTTCGATCCGTTACAGCCAGCCCGGCGGAAAAGAATATCGCCTTAACGGGGAAGGGGCCGTTCTCATCGTCAGACCGAGGGGGATGCACCTGGAGGAGAAGCATATTGAGCTCGACGGTGAACCTCTCTCTGCTGGCCTGGTTGATTTTGGACTGCATTTCTTCCACAGTGGGCGGAAGCTTGCCGCGACAGGGAGGGGACCATTCTTCTACCTTCCAAAACTTGAAAGCCATCAGGAAGCCCGCTTCTGGAATGATGTGTTCGTCTTTTCCCAAAAGGTGGTCGGACTGCCAAAGGGGACAATCAAGGCAACGGTGCTGATCGAGACCATCACTGCTGCGTTTGAAATGGATGAAATCCTCTATGAACTGAAAGAGCATTCGGCTGGGCTCAACTGTGGGCGCTGGGATTATATCTTCAGCTATATCAAAAAGTTCCGCACGAGGGGAGTCCTTCCCGACCGCTCCAGCGTGACCATGACGGCGCCGTTCATGCGGGCCTACTCCCTGCTGACCATCAAGACCTGTCACCGGAGGGGAGCACCGGCCATAGGAGGGATGGCGGCGCAGATTCCCATCAAAGAAGACCCCGCAAAGAACGAGGAAGCTTTCCGGAAGGTACGGCAGGATAAAGAACGGGAAGCAAGGGACGGACATGACGGCACTTGGGTTGCGCATCCCGGACTAGTACAGGTCGCGAAAGATGTATTCGACGGGGAGATGCCCGGGGATAATCAGATCGGGGATAAACGGCTGACGGGTCTGCAGATCACAGCGGAGGACCTTCTCAAGCTTCCAGAGGGAACAATCACGGAAGCCGGGGTGCGCCTTAATATCAACGTGGGGATCCGCTATGTGGCTGCCTGGCTGAAAGGGCAGGGGGCTGTACCGATCAACCACCTGATGGAGGATGCAGCAACCGCCGAGATCTCCAGGGCGCAACTATGGCAGTGGATCAGGCATCCAGAAGGCGTTCTTTCAGACGGACGGAAGCTGACGATGGAACTCTATGAAGCGATCAAGCAGGAAGAGCTTACGAGAATCAAAGACGAATTCGGCACCGGGTACGAGGAAAAGCGCTTTCCGGAAGCCGTGGCACTGTTTGATGAATTGATCCGGAATGATAGGTTCGAAGAGTTTTTGACGCTGAAAGGCTATGACATTCTCTAAGGCATATGGGTGAAGCCAAAAATCATGCAACCATCCTTATGGATGACCAAAAAAAGGAGTGTTGGAAATGGTGAAGTCGATGAATGAGCGCGTAATGGAGCTGCAAGAAGGATGGGAGAGAGAAGAAAGGTGGAAAGGGGTCACCAGGCCCTACTCGGCCCAAGATGTGATCCGTTTAAAGGGAAGTATGGATATCGAACATACGATTGCGAAGAAAGGGTCGGAGAAGCTTTGGAGGCTCCTTCATGAGGAATCCTATGTCCATGCTCTCGGGGCGCTGACGGGCAATCAGGCTGTCCAGCAGGTGAGGGCGGGTCTGAAAGCCATTTATCTGAGCGGCTGGCAAGTGGCCGCGGATGCGAATCTATCAGGTCAGATGTATCCGGATCAAAGCCTTTATCCCGCCAATTCCGTCCCATCCGTGGTCAAGCGGATCAACCAGGCTCTGCAGCGTGCCGATCAGATCCACTACGTGGAGGGAGATGAATCCATCGATTGGTTCGTTCCGATCGTAGCGGATGCCGAAGCCGGGTTCGGGGGACAGCTGAATGTATTCGAACTGATGAAGGGCATGATCGAGTCAGGGGCTTCAGCCGTTCATTTCGAGGATCAGCTGTCTTCCGAGAAGAAATGCGGCCATCTTGGCGGGAAGGTCCTTCTCCCGACTCAGACGTCTGTGAAGAATCTGATTTCTGCCAGGCTTGCTGCCGATGTATCAGGAGTCCCGACCATCATCATCGCGCGGACGGATGCCAATGCCGCCGATTTAATCACAAGCGATGTCGATCCGTATGATGCACCGTTCATCACGGGTGAAAGGACCCCGGAAGGTTTCTTCAGGACCCGTTCGGGACTGGACCAGGCTATCAGCAGGGGACTCGCGTATGCCCCGTTTGCCGATCTGATCTGGTGTGAAACGTCCGAACCAAACCTGGAAGAAGCAAGACGGTTTGCAGAAGCCATCCACGAGCAATACCCGGGAAAACTGCTCGCCTATAATTGTTCCCCGTCCTTCAACTGGAAGAAGAAGCTTGACGATGAGACCATCGCCAAGTTCCAGAGGGAGCTAGGGGCCATGGGCTACAAATTCCAATTCGTGACCCTCGCCGGCTTCCATGCCCTGAATCACAGTATGTTCGAGCTTGCCAGGGGGTACAGGGACCGCGGGATGGCAGCCTACTCTGAACTCCAGGAAGCCGAATTCGGCAGCGAGGTGCACGGGTACTCGGCCACAAGGCATCAGAGGGAAGTCGGGACCGGGTACTTCGACGAAGTGTCCATGGTCATTACAGGAGGGAATTCTTCCACCACCGCCCTTAAAGGCTCCACAGAAGCAGCACAATTCTGATTCTAGGGGAATCCGTCCGCATGCAGCGGGCGGATTTTTTATGCATCGGAATGAATGATTATTCCTCCCTGTCAAGTGAGGGCTGATTGGGCCTATCAGTGGGAACGGACCATCGTCACCTATATTCAGGGAAAAAACGGTGACCAATTACCAAACTATTTAAATAAAATAATTATTTATAAATATACTATTGATTTTATTAATATACATACCTATAATTATACCTAATTTAAAAAATATGTGAGTGGTGAATGCAATGAAAGTTGGTATCGTGGGGAGCACGGGATATGGGGGCGTCGAATTGTACCGGCTGCTGTCCAATCATCCGGAAGTCAGGGAATGTGTCCTGTACTCGTCCTCCCTTGATGGAACACCTTATACGGAACAATATCCCCATCTGTACGGGATCAGTGAACATCGCGTACATCCAATCGATGAAGACCAAATGAAGGGACTCGACGTGGTCTTCCTGGCGACGCCGTCAGGTATTTCGAAGAAGATGACGCCAGGCCTGCTCGGTGGTCAGGCGAAGGTGATCGACCTTTCGGGAGATTTACGCCTGAAAGAACATGGAGCCTATGAAGCCTGGTACCACGGCGAAGCAGCACCCGCCGACACCCTGGAAAAGGCTGTATATGGCCTTGCTGAGTGTAACGGGCGCGCGATAAGGGATGCCGAGTTGATCGCGAACCCCGGCTGTTTCCCGACCGCCGTCCTCCTTGGCCTGTACCCACTGGCCGCTGCTGGGAGGATCAAGCCGGGCAGTGTCATCATCGACGCCAAGACGGGTCTCTCCGGAGCAGGGCGCAAAGCCTCTCTTTCAAGTCATTTCGCGGAAACCCAGGAGAACTTCCGTATCTATAAAGTGCATGAGCATCAGCATACACCGGAAATCGAACAGCAGCTTCACGAATGGTCTCTTGATGCGGGGCCGATCACGTTTTCCACCCATCTCGTGCCCATGACCAGGGGCATCATGGCGACGATCTATGTGGAACTGAAGGATCCTTCCTCCACTGAAGAGCTTCTCGCTTCCTACTGTGACGCATACGATGAACATCCCTTTGTCCGGGTACGACCCAAAGGCGGGTTCCCAGGGACAAAAGAGGTATTCGGGACCAACTATTGCGACATCGGCTTGTCCATGGACGAACGGACGGGCCGCGTCACGATTGTATCCGTCATCGACAACCTGATGAAAGGTGCAGCCGGTCAGGCGGTCCAGAATATGAATATGATGTTCGGCTGGCATGAAACGACAGGGCTTCATCACTATCCAATTTATCCTTAAGAGGAGGAGAAACCATGAAAGTCAAAGAGAAAGAGGAGATTGTGAAGGTACAGGGAGGAACGATCCTTTCTCCCAAAGGCTATCAGGCCGGGGGACTTCATATCGGACTCCGTTATGCCAAAAAAGATTTCGGGGTCATTTACAGCGAAGTGCCGGCGAACTGCGGGGCGGTCTATACCCAGAGCCACTTCCAGGCTCCTCCTCTCAAAGTCACCCAGGAAAGCATCGGGAAAAAAGGGCTTCTGCAAGCCATTGTCGTCAACAGTGCAATCGCCAATGCCTGCACCGGCGAGCAGGGTTTGAAGGACGCCTATCAGACAAGGGAGTGGATGGCGGAGCGATTGCAGCTTCCTGAAGAATACATCGCTGTCGCCTCCACCGGGGTGATCGGGGAATGGCTTCAGATGGATAAAATGGAGCGGGGGTGCAAGGAGGTCGAGCTGTCGGATTCACAGGAAGGAGCCGCTGCATTCCAGCAAGCGATCCTCACGACGGACACCATTGAAAAGACGGCATGCTACAGAGTGAAGGTCGGGGAAGAGACCGTCACCATCGGGGGATCTGCAAAAGGGTCCGGAATGATCCATCCGAACATGGCAACGATGCTCGGATTTGTCACAACGGATGCTTCCATCTCATCTTCTGCCCTCCAAGCCGCCTTGAAGACCTCCATCGACGGATCGTTCAATCAGATCACCGTAGACGGGGAAACATCGACGAATGATATGGTGGTCGTGATGGCCAATGGACTGGCCGGGAATGAAGAGCTTCACGAACAGCACCCTGATTGGTCCTCTTTCCAGGAGGCGCTGACCCTTGTGTGTGAAGACCTTGCCAAACAGATCGCACGAGATGGAGAGGGTGCCACGAAGCTGATCGAAGTGACAGTCAAAGGGGCCCATACCGACGGGGAAGCCAATGTGGTAGCCAAAAAGGTCGTCGGTTCCAGTCTGGTGAAGACGGCTCTGTTCGGAGGAGACCCAAACTGGGGACGCATCGTAGGAGCCATGGGCCACAGCGACATCAAGATTCAGCCGGAGCTTTGCGATATCTTCATCGGGGAGACGCTCGTCTTCACCTCGGGAACACCCCAGGCATTCGATGAGGCGCTGGTGAGCGGGTATATGAAGAATGAAAAAGTGTGCATCTCCATCATCCTTCAGGAAGGAAGCGGAGAAGGGAAGGCTTGGGGGTGTGACCTGACCTATGACTACGTCAAGATCAATGCAAGCTACCGGACGTAAGAAAACAGTCGTCGTCAAAGTAGGGGGGAGCATCATGTCCCAGCTGCCCTCCTCCTTTATCGACAGCATCGCTTCCATGACCGAAGACTACCATGTGGTCATCGTCCACGGAGGCGGACCGGAAATCAACGGGATGCTCGATAAGCTCGGCATCCGCTCCACCTTCATTAACGGTCAGCGGAAGACGACGGATGAAGTGTTCGAGGTGGCAGAGCAGATGCTGAAAGGCAAAGTGAACGGCGACCTGACGTACCGCTTCAATCACGCAGGTGTAAAAGCCGTCGGCGTATGTGGCTACGACAACCGCACCCTTCTTGCCGAATTTCTGGATCAGGGAGTCCTCGGACGGGTGGGGAAAGTGGTGAAAGTGAATGCTGATCTTCTTGAAGATCTCCTCTCCTCCGGGTACGTTCCCGTCGTCACTCCCCTGGCTGTCACATCCGACGGTGTGAAAGTGAACGTCAATGCCGATCTCGGTGCTTCGGCGATCGCAGCGGGCCTCGGGGCGGAACGCCTATTATTGGTCACGGACGTTCCGGGCATCCTGAAGGACGGCGATCTTATACATGAAACCTCAGTGGAAGGCATCCGCTCCCTTGTGGAGGAAGGCACCATTTACGGCGGGATGATCCCGAAGGTCGAAGCGGCTGTCTCCACCCTTGGTTCGGGCATGAAAGAAGTCATGATCGTGGGAGGGAAAGGCAGCCTCTACGAAGAAGGAAAGATTGTCGGGACGAAAATCATACAAGCAGAAGGAGTCAATCGATTATGAGTCATTTATTCCCCACGTATAATCGCTGGGAACTTGAACTGGTTTCAGGAAAAGGGACGGTCGTGAAGGACGGGGAAGGGCGCTCGTATCTCGACTTCATATCAGGCATTGCCGTATGCAATCTCGGACACTCTCCGGAAGTGGTGAAAGAGGCGGTGAAGGAGCAGCTGGAGAAGGTGTGGCATGTATCCAATCTGTTCCCCATCACCGCCCAGGAAGAGGTTGGTGGCCTGTTGACGGAAAATACGGATCTTGACGCCGTATTTTTCTGCAACAGCGGGGCCGAAGCAAATGAAGCAGCTATCAAGCTTGCCAAGAAGCACACGGGAAGAACGAAGATCCTGACGTTCAAACAATCCTTCCATGGCCGTACGTTCGCCACGATGAGCGCCACCGGTCAAGAGAAGGTGCACAGCGGCTTTGGTCCCCTGGTTCCTTCCTTTGATTATTTACCGTATAACGACGAATCGGCCCTTGAAGACATCAACGGGGACGAGATAGCCGCCATCATGGTGGAAATCATTCAGGGCGAGGGAGGCGTGATTCCGGGTACATCCTCTTTTCTGAAGGCAGTGGAAGCGAAGTGCAATGAATGGGGAGCCCTCCTCATCGTCGATGAAGTCCAGACCGGTATCGGACGTACGGGTGCACCATTTGCGTATCAGCATCACGATCTGGACCCTGACATCGTCACGGCTGCAAAGGGACTCGGCAGCGGTTTTCCTGTCGGCGCCATGATCGGGAAAAAGGCCCTCACGGCTTCATTTTCACCTGGAACACATGGATCCACGTTCGGTGGGAATCCCCTTGCCATGGCTGCAGCCAAAGCAACGCTTGAGACGATCTTCGTCCCTTCTTTCTTACAGGAAGTGAAGGATAAGGGAGCTTACTTCATGAAGGAATTGAGCGATAAGCTGTCCAATCATAACGTCTCCATCAGGGGGAACGGGCTCATGATCGGGATCGGGCTTGAGTCGGAAGCAGGGGGCATCATCACGGATCTCAGGGAGAACGGACTTCTCACGCTCCCGGCTGGTCCGAAGGTGATCCGCCTCCTTCCTCCTTTGACCGTCAGCATCGAGGAGATTGATCAAGCGGTGGCAAAAGTGGAAGAAGCACTCGGCAAGGCAACGGCCGTGGTGTAAGGAGGGAGAACCTGATGACCGGCCGGACAGTCGGTCATCAGGCAGACCACCTTTGATTCTCGTTCTTTTTTTGACTATAAATGTATAAAAATACTTAATTATTAATATTAATTCATACATCAAGGAGGAAGTCCCATGCCGGGTTATCTATGTTTGGAAAATGGCCTCACCTTTCAAGGGGAGGTTCACATGAGCGGGGAAGGTCCCGCATTGGGGGAAATCGTATTTTTCACTGGAATGACGGGTTATCAGGAAGTATTGACCGATCCGTCGTATAAAGATCAGATTGTCGTCTTTACGTATCCCCTGATCGGCCAGTACGGGATCAACGATGATGATTCCGAAAGCATGAAGCCCCAGGTGAAGGGTGTGATTATGCTTCAGGCGCCGGATGTGTATTCCCATTATCACGCCAATTCTTCCTTGAAGGATTACCTCGTGAAATGGGGAATCCCTCATATGACGGGGGTCGATACCCGTCAGGTGGTCAAATCGATCCGGCAGGGAGGCAGTCAGAATGCCTGCATATCCCATACACCCGTTATGCCATCGAACGAACATTTGACCGGTCAGATCGGTCGGGTGGCCGCTCAGTCACTGCAGCGCCAGGGAAGCGGGAATACCCATATTGCCGTCATCGATTTCGGCGTGAAGAAGTCCATCGTCAACAGTTTACTCAAATTGGGCTGTTCGGTAACGGTCGTCCCTTTCCATCAGATCGATCAGCTTGACCATCTTGAGTATGACGGATTGGTCCTCTCCAACGGACCTGGAGATCCAAAGGAAATGACAGATCTTCTGCCCGTTCTGAAGGAGAAGATCCTTGAGGTGCCGACCCTCGGTATCTGTCTCGGTCACCAGCTCATCGCCCTTGCCCTCGGCGGGAATACGGAGAAGCTTTTGTTTGGTCATCGGGGGGCGAATCACCCTGTGATCGACGGAGAGACGGGGAAAGTGTTCATCACTTCCCAGAATCATAACTATGTTGTTGAGCCGGCGAGCCTTACCGGCACGGAGCTGTATCCGCGCTTCCGGAATGTGAATGACGGCTCCCTTGAGGGGCTTCAGCACAGGACCAAGCCGATCGTGAGCGTCCAGTTCCATCCGGAAGCCCGTCCAGGCCCGGAAGATGCAGCCTGGATATTCGAACAGTTCCATCAATCCATTACAAAGTCAGGGAGAGAGAAAATCTATGCCTAAAGAGCCAACACTAAACAAGATCCTCATCATCGGTTCAGGCCCCATCATCATTGGTCAAGCGGCGGAATTTGATTATTCCGGGACGCAGGGGTGCCTGGCCCTGAAAGAAGAAGGCTATGAAGTCGTTCTTGTGAACCATAACCCTGCAACGATCATGACGGATACCACGTATGCGGATAAGGTGTATTGTGAACCACTCACGGTCCCGTCTCTTACGAAGATCATCGAAATCGAGAAGCCTGACGGGATCCTTGCAAACCTTGGGGGACAGACGGCATTGAATTTGGCCGTCCAGCTCCATGAACAAGGCATTCTTGAAGGACACGGTGTGAAGCTGCTTGGTACATCGGTTCCTTCCATCCAAAAAGGGGAGGACCGTGAAAAATTCCGTGATCTGATGAATGAACTGGCGCATCCCGTTGCGGAAAGTGCCATCGTCGAAGATCTCGAAGGGGCTCTTGCCTTCGCAGAGACCGTCTCCTATCCGGTCATCGTCCGTCCTGCGTATACACTGGGGGGACGCGGAGGCGGAATTGCAGCAACCGAGGAAGAATACCGAAAGCTTGTCGGGACCGGTTTGAAGGCGAGCCCGATCCATCAGCTCCTCGTGGAGAAGAGCATTGCGGGCTTCAAGGAAATCGAGTATGAGGTCATGAGAGATTCGAAAGGAAACTGTATATCGGTGTGCAATATGGAGAACTTTGATCCAGTGGGTGTCCATACGGGGGATTCCATCGTGGTGGCCCCGTCCCAGACCTTGACCGATCAGGAATTCCATATGCTGAGGACGGCAGCCCTCGATATCGTCGATGCACTCGAAGTGATCGGTGGATGCAATATACAGTTTGCTTTAGACCCTTACAGCAGCCAATACTATGTGATCGAAGTGAACCCGCGGGTAAGCAGATCTTCGGCCCTCGCATCAAAAGCGACGGGGTACCCGATTGCGAAGATTGCCGTGAAGCTTGCCATCGGCTATACGCTCAACGAAATCATCAATCCCCTGACCCAAACGACTTTCGCAAGTTTCGAACCGGCCCTCGACTATGTAGTGGTGAAGTTCCCGAGATGGCCGTTCGATAAATTCCCGGAAGCAAACCGTGTCCTTGGGACGAAGATGAAGGCAACGGGAGAAGTGATGGCCATCGAACGTTCCATGGAGGCCGCCTTCCATAAAGCGGTGCATTCCTTGGATATTTCTTCTCAGGGGCTTGAATTCAATGGAGAGGCGACGGACGGAGAGCTGCTCCAGAGAATCGGCGTAGCGACGGATCTCCGTTTCTTTGAACTTCTTGAGCTGATGAGAAGAGGGTATTCCGTTGCGGAGCTACATGAGAAAACGGAGATTGACTCCCTCTTCCTTGGCGTACTTCAGCACCTGGTGGAAACCGAAAGCCGCCTGAAGAACGGCAGCCTGGACGAACACCTTTATAAGCAGGCCAAAGAGCAGCGGTTCGAAGATGATAAAATCCTGGCACTGTCGGGGCAAAGTCCCGAATTGATTGCACCATGGAAGGAAGACCTCAAACCGGTCTTCAAGATGGTGGATACGTGTGCCGGTGAATTCGAAGCGGTCACGAACTACGTGTATTCGACCTACTATGGTGTAAATGAAATTGAACCCCTAGAAGGGGATAAAAAGGTGTTGATCATCGGAGCAGGACCGATCCGTATCGGGCAAGGTGTTGAATTTGATTACAGTGCCGTCAAGGCTATACAGCGCCTGAAAGAACACGGATATACGACCATCACGGTCAATAACAATCCGGAAACGGTGAGTACGGACTATGAAACAGCAGATCGCCTTTACTTTGAGCCGATCACGAAGGAATCCATCCTGGCCATCATCGCCCATGAGTCCATCGATGCCGTACTGGTGCAGTTTGGTGGCCAGACCGCATTGAATCTTGCACAGGATCTTGAAGAGCACGGAGTGGAGCTTCTCGGTACATCGTTTGATACCATCGATCATCTTGAAGACCGCGAACGCTTCTACGAGCTTCTTGACCAACTGGACATCCCGCATGTGAACGGCGATATCTGCCACAGCAGAAGTGAGGCGATCCAGGTGGCGAAGACCCTCACTTACCCGCTCCTGTGCCGCCCTTCTTACGTAATAGGTGGAAAAGGGATGGTCAAGGTAGAGACACCAGGGGAACTGAAGGAACTGTTGGAAGAAGCGGAAACCTCCTACTTCCCAATCCTGATCGATGAGTTCAAAGCAGGTGGAGAAGTGGAGGTAGACCTGGTGGCGGACGGAAAAAAAGCCTATATACCGGGCGTCATGGAGCATGTCGAGCGGGCAGGGGTCCATTCCGGCGATAGTATGTCGATCTTCCCATCAGAGTCGGTCCCGGAGCACATCGTGGCCAGGATCGGCGAATACGCCGACAGCCTCATCTCGTCCCTTGGTTATAAAGGGCTCATGAATATCCAGTTCCTTCTCAAAGATGACGAACTCCTCATGCTCGAGGTAAACCCGAGGGCGAGCAGGACAATCCCGATTGTAAGCAAGATCATCGGCTATCCACTCGTCGATCTGGCGATAGACCTCCTGGCTGATCCATCGGCGGAACTGAAAGCATTCGATGTTCCAGCTCCTCAGGATGTCAATCTCAAGGGAGTGAAATATCCAGTCTTCTCTTCACATGCACTTCCTGAATTGGATCAGACCCTCGGTGCCAATATGAAGTCCACTGGAGAAGGTCTTTGCATCGGGAAGACGGTGGAGGAGGCCCTGCATAAAGTGTTCGTTACCCTTCATGATGATATGGAGGCAGGAGGGACGATCTTTGTGGATGCCAAGGACAGTGAGCTTGTGAAGCATGGTACCTCAGGAACCGCAGAATTCAAAAGCTGGGTGAAGTCCGACGAGGCTGCCCTTTACTATAACGACGAACAGTCCGGAGAAGGTAAGGAGAAAAGGATCGAAGCCCTGGAGGCCGGGATCACCGTGATCACAGAGCCCGCTACACTCCTCGCGTTCATCAGGAGTCAGGGAGCAGGCGGGGCACCGATTCATTTGACCGAATACAAAATCAAGCAGGGAGTGAGCGGAGTATGAAATCAAGTACAGCCTTAAAAAGTGTGGGGAATGCGTTCAAGGGGCGTGATGTGGTAACCTGGCTAGATTACTCGACGGATGAAATCCTCGAACTGCTGGATCTTGCCCAAAGCCTGAAGAAGCAGCCCCATTCCAAGAAGCTCGAAGGAAAGACCCTCGCCATGATCTTTGAAAAATCGTCTACCCGTACAAGGGTTTCGTTCGAAGCAGGCATGCTTCAAATGGGCGGGCACGCCATTTACTTGAACTCGAAAGATATCCAGCTGGGAAGGGGGGAGACCATCGCCGATACGGCAAAGGTGTTATCCTCCTATGTAGACGGGATCATGATCAGGACCTTCCACACCGAAACGGTCACCGAGCTTGCAAAGCATGCTTCCGTTCCCGTCATCAATGGTTTGTGTGACACCTATCATCCTTGTCAGGCCCTTGCAGATGTCCTGACGATCCTTGAGTTGAAAGGAAGCTTCAAGGGGATCAAAGCTGTTTTCATCGGGGATGGCAACAATGTCGCCCACTCGTTCATGATCCTTGCTGCAAAGCTCGGAATGGACGTCGTCGTCTCGTGTCCGGAAGGGTATGAGCCTGTGAAGGAGATTGAAGAGCAGACGCTGCAGCTGGCCAAGCTCAATGGTGGGAGCTACACGCTACATTATGACCCCGTGGAGGCCGTGTCTGGCGCTGACATCGTCTATACGGATGTATGGGCGAGCATGGGGCAGGAAGAGGAGACGGAAACCCGCATGAAGGCATTTGCGCCGTATCAAGTGAATGCCGGTCTCATGAGCCATGCAGCAGCCGATGCAAGCTTCCTTCATTGCCTGCCGGCCCATCGTGAGGAAGAGGTCACGGCTGAGGTCATCGATGGACCACAATCGGCGGTTTTCCAGCAAGCTGAAAACCGCCTCCACGTCCAAAAGGCCATCCTCCAATCCGTCCTATAACGGTGCGGGTTGAAGCGACTTTCAAAAAGTGTAAAAAACGTATTGAAAAACAGTACTTTATCGGATAAAATGAATCGTCGTGATAGGAAAAGGTTCGCTCCCTAAAAGGAAGCGGGCCTTTTCCTTTGAACAAAAAGGAAGCAATCAAGGATTATCAAACATACACATGGGAACATAGAGTGTAGGAGAGCCTATGATTGATTACGTTTGGAGGTGCCTGGTTTTGAGTAAACCGACAATGGATGATTATTTGGAAAATGGAATATATGGGCAGAAGCAGACGAAGCCCGATGAAAGAAGGAAGTTTTTAGGGTCGCTGCGCGAGCGTGTTGTCGTGGCTCTTACGCAGAGTCAGGTAAGGGAGAAGGGCGTCTATAAGGAAGTGCAGGAAGCCCTTAAGGAGAACCCTGATGCCAGGCTCCTTCTGAACGGTTCAATGAGCTATACCTTCCTCTCAAAATACATCAAACTTGCCGATACATTCAACATCTCCTTCTCCATGGTAACCAATATGGAGACCGAGACGGATGTTGGGCTTGTATTGGCCTACAATGAAGCCATCGACAAAGAAGAGATATTTGTACAGGAAAAGTCATTGAAGAAAAAGGAAGACGTCAAAAAGAAGAGCATCCTCTCTTCGATCAAGAAGATGCTCTTCTAGAGTTGTCGGATTCCTTGAAATACGGAAGCTTGAAGATCGCCTTCAGCACGGGCGGCATGAGGAACAGGATGAACAGGATCCTGAACAGATGGTAACCGGTGATGATGGACAGATCAGCTCCGACTGCATGACCAAGCAGTGCCATCTCTGCCATGCCCCCGGGTGAAAGGCTGATGAACGCCGTCATGAAGGAGATATGATGCCAACTGCTGAGCAGGAAGCTGAGCCCGATGGAAAAGGCGAGCAGGCCGATCGATGTGACGACCGACCAAAGGATGAAGGCCGTCAGCTGCCTTGAAGGGGATATATCCAGCATGAAGCTGAAGTAGATCCCGAGGGAAAGCTGGGCCAGGATGATGAACACTCCAGGCATATCCGGCACTCCTGCCCCTCCGATCATACAGCCTCCGATCACCAGGATCGGGCCGAGGAGAAAGGGAGTAGGAAAGCGGATTTTCTTCGCAAGAAGTCCTGTGATGACAGCCACTATAAAAAAGAATAGAAGTCCCCAACGGAATGACGCCGGATCTGTCGGCGGGACCCCTGACGTATTCGCTGCCTCGCCTCCGAGCAAGGGGCTGAACACGAGGAAGGGGACGATACATACAACACTGAGGACTCTGACAACCTGAAGGATCGTCACTACCGTCAGGTTTACATTTTTCATTTCCTCCCCGAGTACCACCATTTGGGACAATCCTCCCGGCACGCTTCCTGTGATGGTGGAGGCCAGGTTGATTCCCGTCGCTTTGGTGATGATGAATGCGAGACCCATGCTGAGCACGATGATGAAGATGGTCATCAGCAGCATGGTGGGGAGCTGAGTAAAGATCTCCACCACGGTCCGTTTACTGAAAGAGTGACCAATGGAATATCCGACGATGACAAGGGCAAGATTCCTCAGCATAGGCGGCCATTTCAGGTCGATCTTCCCCCATTTCTTCGCGATGAACATGGAAACCATCGCCCCGAGCATCCACGATAACGGGACGTGGAGAAGAGTGAATGCGCCTCCGCCGAGGAAGCCGATGATCAATGATGCAAGTATTCGCATAAAGCAGGATCCTTTCTTGATTAATCCCCCGGTTGAAAGGAAGACAGGAATCGCTTAGGGTCCAAATCCGAACCTTCCGCGACGATGGCGGTCATGCCCGTTTCTGATCCTGATTCATGTTCTTCACCTTCGCTCCAATACACAGCCATTCCTGCCTTTACAGGAAGCTTTTCCCCGTCTTTCACCCTGACCCATCCATTGCCGGACGTGATCATAAGCACTTGATCACACATGGCCGGATGCATCCCGAGGACGCTCTTTGCCTCAAGGTAAAAATATCCGATCTGGAAGGGTGAATCGGGCTTCAAAAGGGGGTGGATTCTCACCCCGCTGCTATTGAACCGGGTTACGGTTTTACCGGATTCTTTAGTGAACTCATATATTTTCATAGCATACACCTCCTCCACTATTTCGTCCAATCGCCGAGTGATTCCTCTTTTATTCGACAGGATGGATCGTTGAGGTTTTTTTGTAACCGAGGAAATGCTTGGGGAAACAGCTGTCTAAGCGTTCCCAAACCTAGACTTGTAGTTGCTTTCACAAAGTGAACTTTGGTATTATCAATAGTATTGCAAGTGTTCGAAATTACCCGGAGGTGAACAGAATGTCCAGAATTTCTGAAGAGCAGGTGAAGCACGTTGCCCACCTGGCACGACTGGCCATCACAGAAGATGAAGTAAAACGATTCACAGGTCAACTTGACGCCATCATCGGCTTCGCTGAACAGTTGAACGAGCTGGATACATCCAGTGTCGACGCGACAAGCCATGTACTGGATATGAAGAATGTCATGCGCGAGGACAAGCCGGGCACCGGTCTGCCACGCGAAGACGTATTGAAGAATGCACCGGATCACAAAGACGGACAGGTACGCGTACCATCGATCTTGGATTAAGGAGGGATACACATGTCATTATTCGACCATAAATTATCAGAACTGCACGAACTTCTTCATAAGAAGGAAGTGTCGGTAACGGATCTCGTAAGCGAATCCTACAAGCGTATCGGCGATGTAGAAGATAAAGTGAAGGCATTCCTCACATTGGATGAAGAGAATGCACGGAATAAAGCAAAAGCCCTAGATGAAAAACTCGGCACAGATGAAAGCAAAGGCCTTCTATTCGGTATGCCGATCGGAATCAAGGATAATATCGTCACGAAAGGCCTTCGTACGACATCGGGAAGTAAGATCCTTGAGAACTTCGATCCAATCTATGATGCGACGGTCATCAATAAATTACATACAGCCGAAACCATCACGATCGGGAAACTGAATATGGATGAGTTCGCCATGGGTTCCTCCACTGAAAACTCCGGCTACCAGAAGACAAGCAACCCTTGGAATCTTGACACGGTACCAGGCGGTTCTTCAGGTGGTTCCGCTGCGTCTGTTGCTGCAGGCGAAGTGCCATTCTCCCTTGGTTCCGACACAGGTGGATCAATCCGCCAACCGGCAGCTTTCACAGGTACAGTCGGGTTGAAACCGACCTATGGCCGCGTGTCCCGTTTCGGACTGATCGCATTCGCTTCATCCCTTGACCAGATCGGACCGATCACAAGGAATGTAGAAGACAATGCGTATCTCCTTCAGGCGATTGCGGGCGTGGATGCGAATGACTCTACCTCTGCAAACGTGGAAGTACCGAATTATGCCGCTGCCCTTACAGGAGATGTGAAAGGCCTTAAGATCGCCGTTCCGAAAGAATACCTCGGAGAAGGCGTTGGGGAAGAAGCACGTCAGGCGGTCCTTGCTTCCTTGAAGGTCCTAGAAGGACTTGGTGCAACGTGGGAAGAAGTATCCCTTCCACATTCAAAATATGGTGTGGCAACGTACTATCTTCTTGCATCATCTGAAGCATCTGCGAACCTTGCCCGCTTCGACGGCGTGCGCTACGGCTATCGCTCACCGAATGCAGAGAATCTCCTAGACCTTTACAAGAAAACCCGTGCTGAAGGCTTCGGGGACGAAGTGAAAAGAAGGATCATGCTCGGAACATTCGCCCTCAGCTCCGGTTACTATGATGCATATTACAAAAAAGCACAGCAGGCTCGTACGCTGATCAAGAAAGATTTTGAAGATGTATTCGAGAAATTCGACGTCATCCTCGGGCCTACGACACCGACACCTGCATTCAAAATCGGTGAAAAGATCGACGATCCACTCACCATGTATGCCAACGATATCCTGACGATTCCGGTCAACCTTGCAGGAGTGCCGGGGATTTCTGTCCCATGCGGCTTCTCTTCAACAGGTCTTCCGCTCGGTCTTCAGATCATCGGAAAGCATTTCGACGAAAGTACCATTTACCGCGTTGCCCACGCGTTCGAACAGGCAACGGACTTCCATAAAAAAAGACCACAACTGTAAGGGGGGAATAGAAGATGAACTTTGAAACGATAATCGGACTTGAAGTCCACGTAGAATTGAAGACGGACAGTAAAATGTTCTCTCCGGCTCCGAACCATTTCGGTGCCGATCCGAATACGAATACGAATGTCATCGACCTTGGCTACCCGGGTGTCCTTCCTGTGGTCAACAAGCGCGCGATCGAATTCGGCATGAAGGCCGCCATGGCCCTCAACTGTGAAATCGCCACGGATACGAAGTTCGACCGAAAAAACTACTTCTATCCTGATAATCCGAAAGCCTACCAGATCTCCCAGTTCGACAAGCCGATCGGTGAAAACGGCTGGATCGAAATCGAAGTGAACGGAGAGAAGAAGCGCATCGGTATCACCCGACTTCACCTTGAAGAAGATGCTGGTAAACTGACTCACTCAGGAGACGGCTACTCACTCGTCGACTACAACCGTCAGGGTACTCCCCTTATCGAGATTGTATCCGAGCCGGATATCCGTACGCCGGAAGAGGCCTATGCCTATCTTGAAAAACTGAAATCCATCATCCAGTACACGGGTGTATCCGACTGTAAGATGGAAGAAGGATCTCTCCGCTGTGATGCGAATATCTCCCTCCGTCCGATCGGTCAGGAGAAATTTGGGACAAAAGCAGAGCTTAAGAACCTGAACTCATTCAACTTCGTCAAGAAGGGGCTTGAGCATGAGGTTGTTCGTCAGGAGAAAGTTCTTCTTTCAGGCGGCATCATCGAGCAGGAGACGCGCCGATTCGATGAATCGACGGGTAAAACCCTCCTCATGCGTGTCAAGGAAGGATCAGACGACTATCGGTACTTCCCGGAACCGGATCTATTGAATCTTCATATCGATCAAGAGTGGATGGACCGCATCCGCGCTGAGATCCCTGAGCTTCCTGACGCACGTAAGAAGCGCTACGTGGAAGACATGGGACTGCCGGCATACGATGCCATGGTATTGACGCTCACGAAGGAAATGTCCGACTTCTTCGAAGCGACGGTAGCCAAGGGTGCAGACTCGAAGCAGGCGTCCAACTGGCTCATGGGTGAGGTATCGGCTTACCTGAATGCCCAGCAAAAAGAGCTCAGCGATATCGCTTTGACACCTGAAGGTCTTGCGGGAATGATCAGCTTGATTGAGAAGGGGACGATCTCTTCCAAGATTGCGAAGAAAGTGTTCAAGGAGCTTGTGGAAAACGGTGGAGATCCAGAAGTGATCGTGAAGGAGAAGGGACTTGTCCAAATCTCCGATGAGGGAGCCCTTCTCAAGATCGTGACGGAAACGCTGGATGCGAATCCACAGTCCATCGAGGACTTCAAGAACGGTAAGGATCGTGCGATTGGATTCCTTGTCGGCCAGATTATGAAGGCGACTAAGGGTCAGGCGAATCCACCGATGGTCAATAAGCTTCTCTTGCAGGAGATTAAGAAACGCTAAGCGACTCTATATGCTAAAGATGAATCCGAACGACTGTCGATCCTCTTATTGGGGATGGTGGTCGTTCGGGTTTTTTATTGTGCTTTTCCTATTCTTAATAAGTAAGTGGTAGTATATGGACCGTTCCTTTTCGCTGCAGGCGCTTGCTTTCCTGCGGGGAGGGTGTCGAGCCTCCTCGTGCCTGCGGGGTCTCGCCACTCCTCCTATTCCGCTGGAGTCAAGTGCCTTTCGCTTCAATGCACTCTTTGGTTCTGAATGTGGATTGGAAGATGACAGATTGCATCGGATCTTGCATTTCCTATTCTTAATAAGTAAGTGATAGTATATGGACCGTTCCTTTTCGCTGCAGGCGCTTGCTTTCCGCGGGGAGGAGATCGAGCCTCCTCGTGCCTGCGGGGTCTCGCTTCTCCTCCTTTCCGCAGGAGTCAAGCGCCTTCCGCTGCAATGCACTCTTTGGTTTTGAATACGGGGATGGAAGGGGGAGGGATCGCATCGTATCATGCTAGTCGTATAGAGGAAATGGTGCTTTCTGTTCCTATTCTTTATGAGGAAGCAGTGGAATGGGGTCCGTTCCTTTCCGCTACAGGAGCTTGCTTTCCGCGGGGAGGAGATCGAGCCTCCTCGTGCCTGCGGGGTCTCGCTTCTCCTCCTTTCCGCAGGAGTCAAGCGCCTTTCGCTGCAATGCACTCTTTGGTTTTGAATATGGATTGGAAGGGGAGAGATCGCATCGCAACATCCTGCTGGTTGTATTGAGGATGGTGCTTTCTATTCCTATTTTTTGTAAGGGAGCAGTGGAATGGGGTCCGTTCCTTTTCGCTGCAATGCACTCTTTGGTTTTGATGGTGGATTGGAGGGGGAGAGTTGCATTCTGGTAGTTATAAAGAGGAGAAGGTCCTTCCTTCTTTGTTTATCGGGTTGAGGATGTGGCAAGTTGAAAAGCCCCTGCGTTTGCGGGGGCTTTTTGGTGGGCGGCTCAATGTTGTTCTTTGGGACTCTTCTTAGGGTGTAATGTGAGGGTGAGGGAAGGTGTGAGTTATGAGACGAGTCTGGGGTGAATAGGATAGTGGAGAGTGCAGGTGACGCATCAAGTTATGGAGCTCCGGGTCAGAGCACGATAAATTCATGCGTCAGCATCGCTTGTTGTTTCGTTTTGCCTTTTCGAGGATCTGTTTGGCGAGGCGGTAATACGTATCGGCTTCGATCTTGGATTCTGCCCCTTTTAAGTGCATCATATAGTTTTGGAATCGAAGTTTGTCGATAGACGAGACTTTCATCACGATTTTCCTCATTTTCCTGCTCCTTTGTTGGACAAAATTGCGTCCAATTGCTTATTCTGAATTTTCTGTAAATAAAATATAATAATAGTAAATGATTCCAGAGGGTGGATAGAATGTCCATAATCGAAGTGATTCTGTTACCAATGTTGATGGGTGGTATTGGAGGCTTGGGGCATATCCTGGTATTCAAGAATGGCCATTTCACTTTCCCACGAAAATTCATCGATGACCAGGGTGAGAAACACTATGTGTTTGGTTCGGTCAAGGACATCATCATCGGGGTATTGGCCGGATTCATATCCGTGCTGCCAGTTGTTGATACCGTCCCGGTCTGGTATATCATCTATATCAGTTTATTATCGGGAATCGGGGGAAGTTCCGTCATCACGCGAAAAATCGAACAAAATCTTGCAGAGACGAAGGCGTCTTATATTCAAGAGCTATCTCATTATCAGCTCGAACTGACCTCTAAGGGAGGATCTTCAAATCATAATGAGGTGAAACCTGTTGACGATGTGGAAGAACAAAAGAATCAAGGTTGAGCTGCCACCCGAGCAGTATGCCAAAGCCCAGCAGTATCTAGAACGGCTGAAGGAGGCAGATAACCTGGTCGAGCTGAACTACTACTACAAAAAAGTGGCACAAATATTAGGGAAGTCTCAAAATGTGTGAGAATCAACCACTGACGATGAGTCAGCTTTTTTTCTGTACAGGAAAGATGTACCGGGGATACTTCTCTTCTTGACCCATTCACCCTCTGGAGTACCGAAATCGGGGTAGCCTCGCGCTATTCTTTTTTTTTTCGCCTGAACCATACGGACAGGTGTCGACAAAAATAAATGTAGAGGATGGACATGGTTATGTCAAGGTGTTTTTACCGGAATCTGGTATGTGAAGTGATGAAATGGGTGAGAATATTTTCCTGGACCCCTAGAAAAATGGAGCAGTACTCGAATACTGTCTACATGTGAACAAAAGTGAACCGGACAATAATAATTCTACCCTTATCTCGCGTTTTCTTATATTATATGCTTATAGGCATAATGAGACAATTTATTTCTCACTATGCCGGCTGAAGGAGGAACATGTTATGGACTTGATGCAGTGGTATCAAAAGGCGATGTCATCGGACGCCTATTTAGAATATATGAAGGAAAACAAAGAGCGGACGGCTTCGATCCTGGAGCAGTTCTCGATCCCTGAAGAGGACCGCGAGCTACTGGAGCGGATCGGGGGGCATTCCCTTAAGGTGATCGCCATTACGGAAGATTGGTGCGGGGACGCCATGGTCAATATTCCGGTCCTCCTTAAGCTTGCCGAAGCAGCGGGCATCGAGGTAAAGATGATTCTGAGGGATGAAAATCTCGAACTCATGGATCAGTACCTCACCAACGGAACGTCACGTTCGATTCCGATCTTCATCTTTATTGATGAAGAAGGAAAAGAACGGATGGTTTGGGGACCAAGGGCCCCTATGGTGAAGAAAGTCGTAGATGATGAGAATGCCAAGCTACCTCCGAGGGATCATGAGGACTTCCCACTACGGAAAAAAGAGATGATTCAACGACTGGGGAATCTATACTCAACAGACAGGACCATCTGGCAGGAAGTTTATGATAGCTTGAAAACAAGCCTCGTTCAGAGCATCCTCATGTAATAAAAAAGATGACAAAAGGTATGGGAAAACCGTACCTTTTTGTTTTGGATGCGAATACATGGGGTAATGGTAATTAGTACCTCATATATTGGTAGTTTTTGCCGGTTCACGAGCACTGACATTCACGGTAAGATGTTTATGAATGAGGAGTTGAAGCATTGTGATCCACCAGAAGACAAATTCAATCGTGATTGAATCACTGAATAAATTTCCCCATAAAATTCACATAAAATTAGGAGACATCCTGAAGGAAAGAGGGTTGACACAGGGGGACCTTCACCGTTTGACGGGGTTGCGCGTGGCAACGATCAATGAATTGGTCAACTTTAAGAAAAAGTCACTTACCGTCGCCCATCTCGTTTCCATCATGATCGCCCTCAGGATCACGGATCTGCGCGATCTCATCGAGATAGAGTTCGATGACGAAGTCAAAGCCTATTTCCAACAAGAGAATGAACGAATGAAGAATGGAATCACCCCCGACCTGAACAAAACCGTTGACCGGAACGTGAAGCAGATGTCGGAAGGGACCAGGAATTAAGCGGCCGGATGGCCGCTTTTTTGCTACCATGAACCTACTGAAATAATTTCGTAATGGGAATCCCGGGGCAAAATCCTTTATCATGAAGAGAAGGGGTCACTACCCTGAAGGAAATGATTATGCAGAAAGAGTGATAGGATGGATGCAGTAGCAAACTATGTGGAATTTTTACATATGAAAATAGAAAAGCCGACGCTCAATTATCTCCAGCGCCTCATTGGCCAGCATCTTCTGAAGATCCCCTATGAGACATTCAGTAAATTCCACTATTTCAATTCAGGCGAAACGTATGTACCGTCCCTTGACACCTTTGTGGACAACCTCCATTCAAGGGGATGGGGAGGAACGTGTTTCACCTTGAACATCAATTTTGGCAGGCTTCTGACGCGTCTCGGATTCGAATGCCGTTTTGTACGTGTCAATCCCGGCCATCTCGGCCTGATGGTCTCCATCGATGGCAGGAAACTCTATGTCGATGTAGGGTATGGATCCCCCATTATGAAGCCGATCGAGCTAGAGTCCAGACAAAAGCATATCCTCCATGGATTCGGTGAAGAGATCATCTTCTCGAAGAAGGATCACGTGGAGTTCGAAATCGACAGGCGCTCAAACGGAAAGTCCTTCGTAAAGAAAGTGATCGAATGGGTGCCCCTTAATGAGGAAGAGCTCGTACCGGACATCGAAGCTTCCTATGCCGATACGGACGATAATGTCACGATGAGAAGGATCACTGCGGTCCGTTTCCAGGGCAATCAATGCTACTTCCTCAGGAACCGGTCCCTGAAGGTCATGACCTACCGGAATATCCGCGAATATCAAATGAAGGACTTTGAAAAATGGAAGGAAATCATCCAGGAAGTGTATCAATTTGATTCCTTGGCGCTCCGTGATTCTATCCGATTCTTGGAAGACAGGAAAATCGATCTTTTTCCGTGACAATCCTCCACACATTGACAATTCATTAGATTTTTCTTTTGAAAAGAGGTATGATATTGTGCGTCGGGTCAGATGCCCAAATGAATATTTCAAACGTATATGTGTATGATGGTACTAGTGGGAACGGACAGACTAATGGAATTCAAATAAGATTAGGATGATGATGGATGAAACGAGCAAGAATTATATATAATCCTACTTCCGGGAGGGAGCTTTTCAAGAAGCATCTTGCCGAAGTGCTGATCAAGCTGGAACAGGCAGGTTACGAAACCTCTGTCCATGCAACGATCTGTGAAGGGGATGCAACCAAGGCTGCCCAGATCGCCGTTGAGCGGCGTTATGATATCGTGGTGGCAGCAGGCGGTGACGGTACGCTCAATGAAGTTGTGAACGGCCTTGCCGAACAGGACTACCGGCCTAAGCTTGGGATCGTCCCTATGGGAACGACGAATGACTTTGCCAGGGCCCTCCATATCCCGAGGGATATCAGTTCTGCCATTGATATCATCACGAAGGGCGAGTCCATACCGGTCGATATCGGTCGTATGAATGATCGCTACTTCATCAATATCGCAGGCGGCGGACGGATCACGGAGCTTACATATGAAGTGCCGAGCAAGCTGAAGACGATGATCGGACAGCTCGCCTATTACTTGAAAGGCATCGAAATGCTCCCTTCCATCAAGCCGACCGATGTATCGATCGAGTATGACGGGAAACTGTTCGAAGGGGAAGCGATGCTATTTTTGATCGGTCTGACAAACTCAGTCGGCGGCTTCGAAAAGCTTGCCCCGGATGCGTCGATCAATGATGGGTTATTCTCTTTGTTGATTCTGAAAAAGACCAACCTGGCAGAATTCATCCGGATTGCGTCCATGGCCCTCCGAGGGGATCATGTCAAGGATCCGCATGTCATTTATACGCAGGCCAATCGTATCAAGATCAAGGCGAAGGAAAAGGTACAGCTGAATGTAGACGGCGAGCTCGGTGGAGTCCTTCCAGCAGAATTCGAGAATCTTTACCGCCATCTCCAGGTGTTTGTCCCGTTGGATAAGATCCGACCGGAAGACAAGGCACTGTAATGAAGAATAAAAAAACCGGATGACCATTGCGATTTCAATTGAAATGCATGGAATCCGGTTTTTTTTGTTCGTGATCCGCGTTGCTTCTACATAATGACGGCCAGATAAAAGACGACCGGGAAGCCGATCAGGAAGATCCATCCGATCTGCTGCTTGTGGCGAAAAGGCACCTTCCGTACGACCCACGAAAGGATATGGGCGGCCATGACGTAGAAGAAAACCCAGATAAGCTGACTGACAACGAAAACGAAAAGGAAGGCGAGTATGGTTTCCGATTTCAACAGGAGTGAAACGCCGAACCCGAAGGTCAGGACGAGGAATGTCAGAGCTATCAGTATGTATGGAAGCCACCAGCTGCGGGTCTTCAGGGTGAGGAACACCCCAATCAAAACGTTCATGACCAAAATCATATTCACAAGAAATTCTTCATTCATAGTATCTACCTACTTTGTTCCGGCACGATGCTGGTTTCTACCTACCACCTTTCCCCATGATCGACAAAGGTAAACGAGTCAGGAATTGACAGACTTTCCACTGAAAAGCCCGGGAGAAAGGGGTTCATCGCCCTCATATTCTCGTAAATCCGGCTTCGGGTCAATAGGAATTGTTTCCTGACTAATACCTCGTGTGGTACAGTGGATGAACAAGTACGACCTATGAGCCATGAAAGGGTGAGGGCCATGTATATCGTTCATTCAACATTCAATGTTCCGCCGGAAAAAGCCGATGAAGTCATCTCCATCTACCAAAAGCGTTCCGGACTGGTGGATCAGGCGGAAGGGTTTCAACGCTTCCTTCTTTTACAAAATGAGAAGAAGTCTGGGGAAATTACAGTACATATGGAGTGGGATACAAAGAAACATTTCATGACGTGGGTCCAAGGTGAAGATTTTAAGAGGATCCATGAGCTGGAGAAGAAATACCCGGATCAGGGGCTTGCGGCCATCGTGCCGTCCATTGATAAGTTCAAGGTGGTGGCGTACTGATGCAGGACCAGCTCTTGATTGATAACGTCGTGGAAAAGCTATATAAGCGTTATCCTGAACTTCAGGATCGATTTGGTGAAGAAGGACGGAGAAAGTGCCGGGAGGACAATGTACACCATTTCAACTATCTCCAGGCGGCTGCGGATGTGGAGGAAGAGAAAATTTTCGTCGACTACGCCATTTGGTTGAACAGCGTCCTGGTGAGCAGAGGGATGAAACCCGACCATCTGATCGATAATTTCGTCTGTATCCAGGAAGCAATCGAGGAGGGGGAAGGCGACGGCCGCTTCCCTTCCTATCTGCAGGCAGCCATCCGGTCCATCCGTCAGGGAGATAAGGCTGAAACCCCTTCCTGATTTCGTCCCGGGGACGTGTTTATGGTACAATCATGGAATGAAATCTGAAAAGGAAGATCGACATGAAAAGAATAGCACCCATTACTAAAAATGAATATATCGAAGAGGCACATTTCGAGGATTTGACCCATGACGGCAATGGCGTAACCAAAGTGGAGGGGTTCCCCATTTTCGTTCCGGACGCCCTACCCGGCGAAACCGGTCGTGTCAAGGTCGTGAAGGTCGGTAAAGGCTTCGGCTTCGGGCGACTGGTGGAAAGACACAGTGACAGTCCCTTCAGGCAGGAGCCCCCGTGTCCGATCTACTCGGAATGTGGAGGATGTCAAATCCAGCATATGACGTATGAAGGGCAGCTTCAGGCAAAAGAAAAGAACGTCCGCGATGTGCTCGAGAGGATCGGGAAACTCCGTGACCTCCCTGTCCACCCCGTCCTCGGGATGGAAGAGCCGTGGCGCTACCGGAACAAGGCTCAGGTACCCGTCGGGCTTCAAGACGGCAGACTGGTGGCTGGATTCTATCAGAAGCGAAGCCATGAAATCATCGATATGGATCACTGCATCATCCAGTATGAGAAGAATGATGAAGTGATCCAGAAGGTGAAGGAGCTATGCGCAGAGCTCGGGATCCAGCCTTATAATGAACAGTCTCATAAAGGTGTCCTCCGCCACATCATGACGAGGACAGCTTTTACCACGGGTGAAGTCATGGTGGTCATTGTCACGCGGACCAAAGAGCTTCCTCATAAAGAGGAGCTGATCAAGGGGCTCACCCGATCGATCAGCGGCTTGAAGTCCATCGTCCACAATGTGAACGGCAAACGGACGAATGTGATCATGGGGGATGTCACCCGAGTACTGTGGGGGGAAGAAGTCATCCATGACAGCATCGGGGATGTGAAGTTCGCAATCTCGGCACGGTCGTTCTATCAGGTGAATCCTGAGCAGACGAAGGTCCTTTACGATCAGGCCCTGGCTTATGCCGACCTTCAGGGAGAAGAAACGGTCATTGATGCCTACTGCGGAATCGGTACCATTTCATTATTCCTCGCGCAGAAGGCGAAGAAGGTATACGGAGTGGAAATCGTCCCTCAGGCCATCGAGGATGCGCGGAAGAATGCGGCGTTGAACGGGATGGACAATGTAGAGTTCGAGGCAGGTCCCGCCGAAGTCGTCATTCCTGCCTGGTATGAGAAGGGCATCAAAGCCGATGTCCTCGTCGTCGACCCGCCACGTAAAGGCTGTGATGAAGCACTCTTGAACACCATCCTTTCCATGAAGCCGAAGAAGGTGGTCTACGTGTCCTGCAATCCTGCCACCCTGGCAAGGGATCTGAAGATCCTTGAAGCAGGCGGCTACCGGACGAAAGAGGTACAACCGGTGGATATGTTCCCGCAAACGATGCACTGCGAAGCCGTCGCACGGATTGAATGGGAAGGGGATCCCCATGTATCTGACGATTGAAGAAACAGCAGAGTATCTGTCCCTCCCTGTCGCCTATATCGAAAGCCTCATCCTAGAACGGAAGGTCCGGGCTGTACACGATGGAGAGAGGTACTTGATCTATAAAGAGCAATTCACCCATCATCTTGAACAGATGGAGAAGATGAAGCGTCAGCTTGCCGAGTATTGGAATGAGCCGATACCGGAAGATCCTGATGTGAAAGACGAGGACTGACAGGTCCTAAGATAGGAGCAGTGAATATGAACGGACAACAGCGTGTGAATATCAAACCGGGTATCGAAGTGGATATCGTTTTGAAGAAAGATCAGCGCTCCGGTGCGTTGACCAGGGGAATCGTCAAAGATATCCTGACCAACTCTCCTCAGCATCCGCACGGCATCAAGGTCCGCCTGCAAGACGGACAAGTAGGCCGCGTGAAACAGATCATAACGGAATAAACAAAAGCGTCCTTCTTTTTGAAGGGCGCTTTCGCTATCTTCACACGTATTTGAGGGAGATGCCTTGCCTGAGTTCCCTTAGCTGTCTTTCACGCCGGAGAAACAACCCCTGGGCTTCTTCGTGGGTGATGGGGGCAAATCTCAGTTCATCGCCGGGCTTCGCCTGGGCGATCCGTGGCAAATCGATGGAAGCGACTTCGGCGATCCTTGGGTAGCCCCCTGTGGTCTGCCGGTCGGCAAGAAGGATGATGGGCTGTCCGTCAGGTGGTACCTGGATGGTCCCGGTTGTGACAGCTTCTGAAATCATGTCCCGGTGAATTTCAGCCTGAAGGACAGGTCCTGATAATCGGCAGCCCATACGGTCCGACCGGGGAGACACGGTGTAGGGTCGATTGAAAAGTGCCTCTCGGCTTTCTTCCTGGAAGTGGCCGTATTCATTTCCAGGCATGATACGGATCGTCTGCGAACGGGCGTGATCGATAAGCTCATGGGGGATCGACCAGTCCGTTATGGGGTTCATGGAGAGAGCGTTGCTCATTTCCATGGCAAGGGAGGATGGGGTTCCGACGGTAAGTCTGTCCCCTTTCTGCAAGGTCCTGCCCCTGTAGCCTCCGATCCCTGCGCGGAGGTAGGTGCTCTTGCTGCTCATCACCTCGGGTACTGTGATCCCGCCGGCAACGGCCAGATAGGCACGGCAGCCCTCTTTTGGTGTACCGAACCGGAGGATGTCCCCCTCATCCACTTTAAGCGGCTTCCAGAGGGGGTGTGGGACCCCGTTGATGGTCGGGGAGAAATCGGCTCCACAAATGGCGAGGAGGGCCTCCCCATGGAAACGCAGGTGAGGGCCTGTAAGGGTGATTTCAATCAATGCTGCATCGCTGTCGTTACCCGCCAATAAATTCGCCATTTTATGGGCAAGGGGATCGATGCTGCCGCTTACGGAAACACCGTATTGTTGGAACCCCGTCCTTCCTAAATCCTGTATGGTCGTCAGTAATCCGGGTTTTAAGACTTCGATCATTGGCTGGCCTCCATTCCTTCATATTCTTGAGGGGTGATGGGTTTGAATCGGAGGCGGTCGCCTGCCTGTAACAAGCCGGGAGGACAAGCCTGAGTGTCGAACAGAGCGACAGGTGTCCGGCCAATCAGCTGCCAGCCTCCCGGGCTTTCCAGGGGATAGATGCCTGTCTGGCTACCGGCGATGCCGACCGAGCCAGGCGGAACCCGAAGTCGCGGCTCCTTTCGTCGCGGAGTCGCGATTTCTTCAGGCATGCCGCCAAGATACGGAAAACCGGGGGAAAAACCAATCATATGAACCAGGTAAGGAGAGGCGGAGTGCAACTCTATCACCTTTTCGGGAGTCAGGGCATTCCGTTTTGCCACAGCCTCCAAGTCCGGTCCGAACACTCCCCCATAGCAGACCGGTATCTCGATTGTCCTTGGCTCCCTATCGGTTTCGGACGGGGTGGAAGAAAGGATCGTATGGATTCTATTCATTACTGTTTCATAAGGGAGGCGGTCCGGATTTTCCAGCTTCATAGGATCATAGTGAAGTGTGACCGTGGTGAAGGCCGGTACGATATCAGTAATCCAGGAGAGATCGGCCCCTTCGATGGCAGAGCAGATGCTCCTGACCTTCACGTGGGTAGAGTGATCAATGGAGGCGCCTGCCTCGATGACGAGGGCATGATCTCCAAGGGGACGTAAGGAATAATCCACATGTCATCCTCCGTTCTGTTTGAATTTTTCTACTTGTCTGACTCTCATTATAGTGGAATGTCCCGTCATTTCAACGGTCAAGGTCCGGGGTGTTAGTGTTGAAATTGCGGAATCATCTGAACTTTCCTGATAAAAGAGCCATCTTCTTTCAACTTTGTGTTATTATTTAGTAATTCGAAATACTCGTATCGCAGGATGATGGCAATTTACCCATTCGGGTTAGGGGATCTGCAGGTGGTTTCTTCCGCGGCAAAGCCCCGCCTCCCCTGCGGAACGATATCGGAATCAAGGTTGTCAGAAGAGAGGAGGGTTTCTATGATCTCTGCAAAAGATCCCCTGTGGACACGGTCTTTTGTGATGCTGATGGTAGGGAACCTGTTTGTATTCATGTCATTCCAGATGCTCATCCCGACGCTTCCGCCCTATATTAAATCGATTGGGGCATCGGGTTTTGAAATCGGACTGGTCACAACATTATTTTCCCTCGGTGCGGTTCTCAGCCGGCCGTTCATCGGTTTCATGCTTGAATATAAAGAAAGGAAGCCCCTTGTCTTGGGGGGAGCGGCCATGCTCCTAGCCATCACGATCATCTATCCCCTATCCAGCGTTGTCCTGATCTTCCTGTTGTTCAGGTTCGTTCACGGTCTGGTGTGGGGATGGTCGACGACGGTCAATGGTACGGCGGCCGTGGATGTGGTTCCGAAATCAAGACTTGGTGAGGGGATGGGCTATTACGGGCTGTCGATCACAATCGGCATGATCATCGCCCCGAGTCTTGGAATCTACCTTTACCAGGTCACGACCTTCACAAATCTCATTATCACCTCCGGCATATTGGGGCTCATTGCGGTACTTCTGCTGGCAGTTGTGCGCTATCAGACCCCGAAGGTCGTCAAGGAGACGAAAAAGGAGAACCTGACCTTTTCATACCGTGACTCCCTTATCGAAAAGTCGAGCTGGTTTCCGGCTTTCATCACGATCGTCATCACCTTCGGCTACGGCACGATCGTGACATTCATCGTGATATTCGGGGACGAACGGGGCATCGACCGTATTTTCCTGTTCTACCTTTTCAATGCAATCCTGGCGTCACTCTCTAGGCCGATTGCGGGGAAATGGTTTGATCAGAAGGGGCCGAAGGGGCTTGTACTGTTCTGCATCGCTGTGACGTTTATCGGAATGTGGGTGCTCTCGTATGCCCATTCGGATGTCATGATCTCCATTGCAGGAGTTTTATTCGGAATCGGTTTTGGTTCCTTGATCCCGACGCTTCAATCCTGGACCCTGTCGTTGACACCGGAGCACAGGAGCGGCGTCGCAAACGGAATGTTCTTCTCATCCATCGATCTCGGGATCGGGCTGAGCGGGCTGGTCTTCGGTGTACTGGCACAGTATATCGAGATCGGGATCTTGTTCCAGATCTCAAGTATTTTCCTGTTGGCTGCCTTTTTTATCGCGATTTTCCACGGGAGGAAGAAGAAATTGGTGCATCAGGCGGCCTCCTAGTTTACGGGTCACACGACAGTGGTATGATGATAGGACTATCCCTTTTCAATGCGGTGATGCCGCCATTGGAAGTGGATAGTCCTTTGTTCTGTAATGAATGAAGGTCTATGCGACCATGGTACAAAGGACCATTCGCAAAATGAAAAGGAAATGACATTTTATCACGGTGAAATTCTGTTAGAATGATAGAAATAGATCAGTCTGCGGATTATTGGTTCCGCATTTAACGGAGGATATTATGACAGAAGAAAAACTGCTAATGGAAAAAACATTCCATGAAACATTCACAGGGGACACCGGAAGGAGTATTCATCCCATCGAGGTCCTGGGTGCTGCCTTCGTCGAAGAACAGAAGAATGAGCCTTATGACCTGACCGATATCCGCTTTGCACAAGGGGAAGTCTACTTCCACTGTAAGGATTATGAAGCAGCCATCTTCAAGTGGGAAAGCATACAGAACGAGCGGGAGCCTTGGGCGAAGAAAAACATTGCCGATGCTTATTATGAGCTCGGGATGCTTTCTTCCGCCGAAGATGTGTATACGGCCATCCAAACCGACGGAGTCGTATTGACGATGGAGGTATCCCTGCAATTATTCTCCCTTTATATCGAACGGGAGAAGATTCAGGAAGCATACCGTGTCATCGAGAAGGCGCTCGGCATCGATCCGGACTATCCCAATGTCTCCTCGATCGCCCGTGCATTCTACGAGGGGCAGCAGGATTGGAATAATGCCATCGAGCTTGCAGTGAGGGAAGCGCTCCGCACGAAGGACGGCAAATGGTTTTCCGTTCTTGAGGAATACGCGCTCAAAGGGTATATCACATCGTTTGCCCCTGCGTACTTCCACGACCTCCTCATTGCTTCCTACGAGAGCGACTCAAGACAATTCCGCGGACTTGTCTCGGCGTTCTGGAACAGCTATAAGGTGGAACCTGCCCTGCATATCGAGTGGGTGCAGACCATCAACACCATTTTTGAATATGTCCAAGTCGAGACCCATGAATCGTGGGATGATATCCTTTTCCTTTACAAGGAGTCCTTCAACGGCTTCATGGAAAGCGGTCATCTGATTCATGATCTGCAGCCCTTCATGCCTGGTCTTGTGACGAACTGGCTCAAAGTGAGCCGTGCCGGATCTTCCCTGCTTGCGGCTTCTGCCGTGCTTGCATGGAACGATGTGTTCTCGTATTCCCTTGAGCCCGGAGTTGCGGAAGAAGCTGAGGCACTGCTCCTCGAGTCGGCAGAAGATGCCCGCTTCGAGGATGTCCTTCTTTTCCTTAACCGGATCATGGCTTGGTCTGAATCGAACCGTGTACCTGTAGGTTACAAGACCCAATGGATGTCCGAGCAGCTGATGGATTTCAGCAGGAACCATATTGTCGTCGCGGGGAGCGTTTCAAGTGGGAAGTCTTCCTTCGTGCAGTCGGTTCTCGGTGAGAGTATTGGAGAATCAGAAGGTTCGACGGTGGTCTATACCTATCATGATCAGCCTGTCGAAGTAAGTGAAATTCATGGAGAAGGCGTCCGCCGCGTAGAGAGCATCGCTGATTTCGAAGACGTGATGCACAGGGAAGCGTTCGTCGAGTACAAGATTCCTTCAGACTTCCTGAAGAAAAACAGTTCCGTCCTCATCGATGTCCAGGTCGGTCAAAGGCATCAGGATGATCTTGCTTCGTTCTATCCGGTGGCAGACGGCCTGCTGTATGTACTGAACGCAGAGGCTCCGTTCAATGCCGAGGATCGTCAAGTGCTACGGAGGCTGCAGGAAATCGATCAGCCTGTCAAGATCAACTTCCTTTTGAACAAAATGGATAAGGTCGGGGCGCATCCCGATGATGTGATCGAATCTGTGGAACGAAAGGCGAAGGAGTGGTTCCCTGAAGCGGAAGTGCTGCCGTATTCGTCTCTTGAGGCCGTCTCAATTCAGCGCACCGGTGTAGAAGCATTCATGACCCGTCATTATGATATGAGTCCCGCGTATATTAAAGCAGAGAGAGGGACGAAGCTCTTCTACCTTGTGCGTAAAACCTTGAAGGATCTATATTCGATCCGCAAGAATAAAGAAATCGCCTTAAAAGAAAGCATTGCAAAAAATGAAGACATCCTGTCACGACTGAACGGATTCCACAATCATCTCGGCGATATGCAGGGTGAGAAGATCGCCTTGATCAAAGATTCCTTCCACGAGCGCAAAGAAGCGGTCAAAAAGGAAATCAGGACGGAAATCCCGAATATCCTGCACAAGTGCTCTGAGCTGATCAACGAGGAAAGTGACTATAAGAATATCCATACCGAGCTCAATGAAGCGATGAATACAAGGATACAGGAATATATTCAGAATGATCTCATGCCTAGATATCTCGATTCCCTTCAGGAATGGCTGGCAGCTTCGAAGCATGAACTTCAGGAAAGCCAGGAGTATCTCTACGAAATGAGTTCGACCTTTAATGGCCTGTTCGGAGAAGAGCGCGTCGTCCTTCAATGTGATGATCAGGTGCTCGATGACTGGAGACGGGATGTAAGCCGCATGGGGACGAGGGCACAAATCGATAAGGAAAATATCCTCCTTCGCTTCAAACCTGCCCAGTTCTTGTTGAAGAGTGCCGGGAAGCTCTTGGGTGTGCTGCCTCAGAACAAGACGCTGCTCTACAATCAGTACAAACGGTACCTGGAGAATGAGGACTACGGGGATATCACAGAATCCGTGGTGACGAAATTCTTCCTCCAGTTCGATCTGTTCGAAAAATCATTGGAGCAGGATATCCGGTCCTTCTATGCAGAACCTTTCCATCAGCTGTCTTTGACCATCAAAGGCACGGAAGGAGAAATCATGGAGGACAAGGAACTTCTGAGCGAGATGAAGGCGGATCCCGAAAGATATTTCGACCCGATCACCTTGTTCGAAGTAAAACTCCTGCAGTATGAATATATGATGAAGGCAAGCTACCAGCCTTCCCAAAAGTATTCTCGATAAAAAAGCTGTGACGAACGTGTTTCAGCCATAGTAAAACCCGAATTTATTTGCCGGCGATAAGGCAAATGAATTCGGGTTTTTCATTTGTTTCATGAACATCTGTATTTTATTGTGTCCAGCAGTTGATTGGAGTGCAAGACGAAGGCTCCTGCGGGAAGAGTGGCGCCCCGCAGGCTTGCCGAGGAGGCTCACGCGCTACCCGCGAAAAGCGAAGTCTTGTACGGAAATCATGAGCGGTATAAAGAACCTATACTGATCGTGTTCGTCATGAATTGGTCCCTTTTTAGTTTTGTCCTAACCTCTTATCGTGTGGCAAAGATGGACGTCATGATCCGTTTTAGTGAATTCTCCGTGCGCACTTCCGAGAAGTCCAGTCCAAGATGAATCGCTGTCTGGGCCACTTCGGGGCGGATACCGGTCATGATCGATTTCACGCCGAGGAGGTTAAGGGCATCCACGAGGTGGAACAGCTGTTGCGCGACCATCGTGTCGATGAGAAGGACACCGGAAAGGTCAATGATCAGGGTCGAGAGCTGTGAGTCGGAGCTCTGCTGAAGCGTTCCTTCCAGTATGCTCCTTGCCCTTGCTGTGTCGATCTCACCGATGAGGGGGAGGAGGCCGATCTCATCCGTGAGGGAGATGACGGGCGAGCTCAATTCATTAATGAGGTTGGACTGGGCTTGAAGTCTGTCCATGATATACGTCAAATAGTGGGAAGTGAAGCGCTCGAGCACGTAGTCGAGGGAGCTGTTCAGTTGTTCTTCCCATAGGAAGACTTCCCCTACGCCGATTTCAAGGCCGGATTCGCTGACGAATTTTTTCACGAAGCTCCAATAGACTCTCCTGAAGACAGCGGAATTCCGCACGACTTCATCGAGGGTGGTAGTGGAGCGGCTGCGATCGGCAGCCGTTTTCTTCGTCCACTCATCAATCGCTTCTTTCATCTCTTCTTCCGGGCGGATGAGGCATTTTGCCAGGAGCCTGGCGTAGGTGGCGTTCTGCTCCTTCACCCTCTCCTGTACATCCCGCGGTGCATCAGAGGAATAATGGGATCCGTACTTTACACGTTGACGGTCGGCCCATTCCTCTGTGAAATGATAGGCATTGTCGTTCAGATACTCGTATAGTGCTAGTGAATGTGTCGTCATAAGGCTCTCCTTCGCAAATCTTCTGTACTCATTGTCTATCGAATGGCAGTCTTTGTCAATGAATGGTGCAGAAGGAAAAGAAACGGAGATGGAAGTATGTTACCATTGGAAGATACTGTTTTAGCAAAGGAGTATGCATGGAAATGAATCAACCAATTCTATCATTGCATCAACTGAAGAAAGCCTACAATGGAAAGGAAGTATTGAAGGGGGTGGACCTTGAGGTGTTCCCGGGGCAGATCATCGGTTATATCGGCCGAAACGGGGCCGGAAAGAGCACCACGGTGAAAATCATCCTCGGCCTTGAAGAAAATGACTCGGGCTCGGTGAGGCTATTCGGAGAAGATATCACTTCTAGCTCTGTTGAATACAAAAAAAGGATAGGATATGTGCCTGAACTTGCCGACCTCTACGATAACCTCACGGCCCAGGAATATTTGACCTTCAGCGGAGAGCTGTATGGGATGGACCCGGTCGAGGCAGACGCGAAAGCGGAAAAGCTGATGAGTCTCTTCGGTCTGTCCGAGGTGTATCATTCCAGGATTGCTTCCTATTCGAAGGGAATGAAGCAGAAAACCCTCATCATCGCGAGTCTTCTTCATGATCCTGATATCCTGTTCCTTGATGAACCGATCAATGGTCTCGACGCCAATTCCGTGATGATCTTCAAAGAACTCCTGGCACTGCTTGCTGCGGAGGGCAAGACGATTTTTTATTCCTCCCACATCATGGATGTTGTCGAGAAGATCAGCAGTCGCATCATCCTCCTTCATGAGGGCGCGGTCGCTGCAGATGGAAGTTTTGAAGAGTTGAAGAATCAGAATCTGGAAGGTTCACTCGAGGAGATCTTCAATCAGCTGACAGGCTTCACAGAGCATAAGGAAACGGCGTCTGAAATTGTTTCGGTCGTAAGGGGAGTGTAATGATGAGGACATTTCCGACCTTGAAGGTCCTTGATGCATTCAAGGGTTTGTTCGCGATTTTCGGCTTTGATTATCCTGTGATACGCAAGATCCTCCAGATGAAGTGGACCATGGACGGCAGGAGGGTGCCCACCATCTTCCAGCAGGGGAAGGTGAAAAATGAAAAGGACGGGAACCGGTTCATTAAATCCCTTTGGGTGTATGCCTTATATGGATTGATCCTGCTTCCGATCCTGTTCTTCGGGGATATGTATCTGTTTCAAATGACGCTGATATTCTCCGTCATTTTCTTCATGACCAGTACATCGATGATCTCGGACTTTTCTGTCGTGATCCTGGATGTGCGGGATTCGACGATCCTTTTCACCAAACCGGTCCAGCGGAAGGATATCTCGATGGCGAAGGCACTTCATGTATTCTTTTACCTGTTCTTCCTGACCGGAGCACTGACGGTCATTCCGCTCGCAGCTTCGCTCTTCTTGAATGGGTTTGTCTTTTTCCTTTTATTCCTGGCGGGCATCGTGCTTCTCGATCTTCTCATCCTGGCCATGACAGCCCTGATGTACTATTATGTTCTGAAGTTTTTTGATGGTGAGAAGCTGAAGGACATGATCAACTATGTCCAGATCGGTCTCTCCGTCGGGATTGCCATTGCCTATCAGCTGGCTGCAAGAGCGTTTGACCTCGTGGATGTGAATGTGTCCTTTTCACCGGAGTGGTGGACGGTGTTGATCCCGCCTCTTTGGTTCGGGGCGCCGTTTGAATACGTCCTCAATGGGAATCATTCCACCCCGGTGCTGATCATGACACTTCTCTTCGTACTGGTGCCGCTCGCTGCACTTGTCATCTACATCAAGGCACTTCCCCAGTTCGAGCGCAATCTTCATAAGCTCTCGGCACAGGCCGGTGGAAGGAAGCGGAGAGTGAAAAGCGATCGATTGCTTAAGGTTCTTTGCCGAAATCAGGAGGAAAGGGCATTTTATCGATTTGCCCAAAAAATGATGAGGACGGAGAGGGATTTTAAGCTCAAAGTCTATCCTTCATTGGGCTTTGCCCTGATCCTCCCGTTTCTCTTTATTTTCACGAGGCCCGACCTTTCCATATGGGATCTTCATGGAAGTAAATCATATCTGGCCGTCTATGCCAGTCTCATCGTTGCCCCGTCCGTCGTGATGATGCTGAACTATTCCGGAAGGCATAAGGGGTCCTGGATCTACAGGGTGGCTCCCGTGACACGGGTGGAGTCGGTCTACAGAGGGACATTGAAGGCATTCCTTGTGAAGCTGTTCCTTCCCGTGTACATGATTCTTACCCTTGCATGCATCTTCCTGTATGGGCCCGTAATCATCCCGGATCTTTTTGTCATCTTTATGGTTGTGTGTATCGCTACGGTCCTATGCAGCCTATGGATGAATCGGGTCCTTCCATTTTCAGAGAGTTTCGAGGGGATGTCCCAGAGCGAAACCCTTAAAATCATCCCCTTCTTCTTCGTGGGTGGAGCATTGGCAGGTCTGCATTACCTGGTACTCAAGATCCCTTTTGGAATCTACGGGTATGCGGTGATTGTGACTGCGGTGAATCTTGGTTGCTGGAAATGGCTGATCAATGGTCGAAATGAGCCGGGACGTCTTTAGGCGTTTCCGGCTTTTTGCCTTGCACGGAAGTCCATTTGTATAACACCATTTGCAGGTATAGGCATATACATAGGGAAGAATGGGTAACGTCGAAAAGGGAATGATGATAGAGGACGAAAGGGGAGGGCTTCATGTTCCTTGATTGGTTAGGCGGATTGAATCCTGCTCTACAGGCGCTTTTCGGAGGAACGGTGACTTGGGGGCTTACAGCGTTAGGGGCTTCTGCGGTCTTCTTTTTCAGAAAGATTGAGAAACATACATTGAATATGATGCTGGGATTTGCTGCGGGGGTCATGATTGCAGCGTCCTTCTGGTCCCTTCTTGCTCCTTCCATCGAGTTCAGCGAGCAGAACGGGCAGATTCCTTGGCTTGCACCTGCAGTCGGATTCCTCCTTGGAGGACTTTTTATCCGGCTCCTGGATTTTGTCGTCCCCCATCTGCATCTCGGGAACGCATCGGAAAAGGCGGAGGGACCACCGACAAAGTTCAAGAAATCCACGCTCTTATTCCTTGCCATCACGCTTCATAATATTCCGGAAGGTCTTGCCATCGGTGTGGCATTCGGGGCAGCGGCACTCGGTCTTGGCGATGCGACCCTGATCGGAGCCATCGGTCTTGCTATCGGGATCGGGATTCAGAATATGCCGGAAGGGGCAGCGTTATCCATCCCTCTCAGAGGCGAAGGGATGTCCCGGAGGCGTGCCTTCAACTACGGTCAGATGTCTGCCATCGTAGAGCCCATTGCGGCAGTTATCGGAGCGGCGGCCGTGCTGATGATTCAGCCGCTCCTTCCATATGCCCTGGCATTCGCAGCAGGCGCCATGATATTCGTCGTAGTCGAGGAATTGATACCGGAATCCCAATCTTCAGGAAGCACGGATCTTGCCACCCTGGGTCTGATGGCGGGGTTTGTCGTCATGATGATCCTGGACGTATCATTGGGTTAAGAGAGAGCACCCTGAGATTTCCGGGGTGCTTTTTACGTGCTTGTCAGGGGCGATTTACCACGAATGATGTCGGACTATCTTAAAAAAGAGTCGAAAGACCTATTATCGGTGAATCTTTTTGTCATATCATTCAGATTCTTTTATACTATACTATAAAGGGATTCATTTAGTATGAAAGAACTGGTTGGAGGGGATGGAATGAAGCTGATCGCCGAGTCGAAGAAGACACTGAGCATTCTTTTGGTTGCAATCCTTTTCGTGACAGCAAACCAGATTCCTGGAGTACAGCACGTCACGGCTCGCATTGCGACCAACGTGTATATCAACTTTAAATATGAGCACTTGAAATTATCCTATGATTCAGTCGAATATTCCCCGCAGCTTGGCGACTACTCCGTAGCGTATAAAGACGGGGAGGGGAAGCGCTATGGCTTCATGGTCACACCGAAAGCCATGCCGATCTTCATCCGCCATGATCCGTTGGAACCTGCACCGGAATGATTTTGCCCTTTTCCTGATCTTCCGTTATAATGGACAGGTAATCAATTTCATAACGTAACCACAAGGGGAGCTGTTTTGCTGAGAGTGAACGGTCAATCCGTTCTGACCCTTTGAACCTGTTAGTTAGCACTAGCGTAGGGATGTGGAAGGCAGTTTTCTGCCTTGTTGTACATGCATTCTCCCTAATGGTTTCGTTCATAGAAAAGGGGGATTTTTTTTATGAAGAATATGAAGCTTATCGTCTTGATCGAAGTGGCGATCATGGCGGCCCTTGCCGTCGTGGTCGATCTGATTCCATCCATCAAGCTGACGCCGTCGATTTCATTCAATGTGGCCATGGTACCGATCTTTCTATTGGCATTCAGGAGGGGCTTCAAAGCGGCCACGCTGGCCGGTTTCATCTGGGGATTATTACAGGTCGCCCTTGGTGAAGCCTGGGTCATTCATCCGGTACAGGTTTTCCTCGAGTATTTCGTGGCATTCGCCTTCATCGGTTGGGCCGGACTATTCAGCAGCCGGATCCAGAGCGCTGTGCGCGATGGGAGAAGGACCGGGTTGCTATATTGGATGCTCCTCGCGATTTTGGTCGGAAGTGTGGCCCGTTACTTCTGGCATTTCATCGCAGGCGTGTTCTTCTTCGGGTATTTGGCGCCGGATAACCTGTCGCCGGTTCTGTTTTCATTTGCTGCCAACGGAGCTTCCATGCTTGGTTCGGCGATCCTTTGCGCCGTCGTTTTATGCGCGCTGGTGGCTACAGCACCCCGACTTGTCAAAGTCGAGGATGGACGTTCCGTCAATCGTAAAGCTGCGTGAGTGTGAAGATCGGCTGAGGCCGGTCTTTTTCTATGGGCTGGCGGGGGTTTCACCTGGGGAGAGCAGGGGTAAATGAACAGGAATAGGACTATGGAAGGAGGGATGACCATGACGGAATATATGCTGGAGGCTGCCCAAGATTGGGGAGTGTGGGGGATTCTACTCTCCCTGTTCATTGAAGGGAGCGCCTTCCCATTCGTAGGTACGTTATTCATCGTGACCGTCGGGTTTTTGTTGGAGCTGTCGTGGCTTGAGCTCTTTTTCGTCTCCTTGGCAGGAAGTGCCCTGTACGTGTTAGGGAGCTATATCCCTTACTTCCTGAGCTATAAGCTCGGTGAAAAGGTGGAAGCGCGCCTCAGCCCTGAACAGAGGCAAAAGCTGCAGGCTGCACAGGATCAGTTCACGAAGTATGGCATCTGGAGCGTGGCAATCGCGAGTCCTCTGCACCTGGGGAATGTCGTCCCTTTTGTCGCCGGGATGTCCAAGATGGATGTGAAACTCTATTCCTTCCTCACCATGCTCGGAATCACACCCTCCACTTTCCTCCTCCTAAGCTTCGGGAAATTTTACGGAGGAGATCCTGAAACCGTCATGCGTACTATCGATCATTATCAAAACCTCGTGATCGGCGCGATTATCGCCGCTACGATCGTTTATATCCTCTATAAGTGGAAGTGGAAGCCCCTCAGGAAAAAAAGATCCGTCGCAGACGGCGGACCCTCTTCGATAAAGAACGATGATGAGTCCTCATTGCGAACATAATTCCTTTCCTTTAAACTAAACCTATTCTTAAATCAATCGTGTGGAGAGATTCTATGGAAGCAAAAATGATGCGAAGATACGATATCATGGAGGTATGTCTCCTTGCAGGGAAAATCATGCTGCAAAGCGGCGCGGAAACGTACAGGGTGGAAGATACCATGATGCGGATCGCGGCCTCCTACGGGATCAAGGAATCCCACAGTTATGTAACACCCACGGGTATCATCTTTTCAATTGAAACAGAAGAACCGACCAAGACCAAATTGATCAGGATCAATGAGCGCTCCACGGACCTTGAAAAAGTGACGCTCGTCAACAGCCTCTCCAGGCAGATCAGCAAAGGGCATCTGTCTGTGGAAGAGGCCTTTCATGCGCTTGAGAAGCTGGATGAATCGGATCTTTCTTACCCGTTCAAGCTTCAGCTCCTGGCAGCCACCATCGCGAGCGGTTGTTTCCTTGTCATGTTCCTTGGTTCCTGGAATGACTTTATTCCGGCTGCCATCACGGGTGGTGTCGGTTACATCTGCCTGATCTATTTCCAACGGGTCGTGCCGATCAAATTCTTCTCCGAGTTTTTGTCCAGTTTGATCATCGGCATGCTTGCCTTCGGATTCGTCCAGTTAGGTATCGGGCATCAGCTGGATAAGATCGTCATCGGCTCCGTCATGCCTCTGGTACCTGGGCTCTTGATCACCAACGCCGTCAGGGATCTGATGGCAGGTCATCTTGTATCTGGCCTGAGCAAAGGGGCAGAAGCGTTTCTGACGGCGTTCGCCATCGGGGGCGGGATTGCAGTTGTCTTTACATTGTTGTAACGGAAGGGGAATGAAGAGTGATGTTTGTTGTTGAACATATGGTGACGAGCTTCATTTCGGCTGCCGCTTTCGGGATCATCTTCAATGCCCCGAAACAATCGTTGTTCAAATGTGGCATCGTCGGGATGCTCGGATGGATGATCTATATCATCCTGTTCACCATTGAAATTGATACCGTCATTGCTACGCTTGCGGCTTCATTCGTCGTGGCAGTGGTATCGCAAATATTTGCCAAGATGTACAAAACCCCGGTGATCATCTTCAGTGTTGCCGGGATCATCCCCCTTGTTCCGGGGGGCATCGCTTATGATGCCATGAGGAACTTTGTCCAGAATGACTACAATATGGCCATGAACCTCGCAGCAAAGGCGTTCATGATCTCAGGGTCGATTGCAATCGGCCTCGTCTTCTCCGAGGTCATCAATCAGGTGATCCGAAACGCAAAGCTCAGTTCCTCTGCGCGCAGGATGAGATGAATCATTATAGAGAAGAAGAGGGTGCCGGCCGCGGCACCCTCTTTTCCTACTTATTGGCTATCCCTTTCGAAGGCGAGATAGCGTGTGCCCTGGAAGGTGAGGAGTCCTTCGTCACCTTCTGCAAGCATGCCGTATTCTTTGCCTTTTACACGCATCTCGGTCCGGTCGCCGTTTTCGAATTGAAACGTCATGAAATAGCTGGTGTGTGCCCTTGCCTCACCTGCTCCGCCTTGCACCAATGCCCGCTTCGACACGAGCTTGGCTTTCGAAGATTGTTGTGGGGACTGGTTATTGCTATTCCATTCGCTCACACCTTTGAAAGATTGGAATAATACAAATCCTATTACAGCGATGAAACCGAGTCCCACTATGACCGGTACAACACTGAACATGACATCTCCTGTTTCGCCCATGGTACCTCCCCCTAATCAGTTGATCTGTAGAATAGTATACGAAAACAACGTCAAAAAAGTTTCATTCAGAGTCACTGAGGCATTGGGACGCAGATGGGGAGAAAAAGGACATCGGGCAAATCTTTCGGCTTCCGTACAATCGAGAAACACGCTATGATGAAAGGAACGATATTTCGGTATTGCCGGCGTTTCCTCCACTTCCAAGCGCCGGAATGAAGGGAGTACATATGAAGGTCATACATTTTCTGAAACCTTATCGCATGGCTATGGCTGTAGCGTGGCTGTTCATGCTTACAGAACTTGCAGTAGAGCTTTTTAACCCATTATTCATGGCGAAGATCATCGATGACGGCGTCATGACCGGGGATCTGGATCTCGTGCTGAAATGGGGCGCCATCATGGTGGCCATGTCCCTGTTCGCCTTCCTCTCCGGCATCGCCAATTCCTTCTTCGCTGCCCATACCTCTCAAGGCTTCGGGTATGATTTGCGAGGGGCCCTATACGAAAAGGTTCAGTCTTTCTCCAAATCGAGCTTTCAAAATCTTCCGGCGTCTTCCCTCATTACGAGGATGACCAATGATGTCCGGCAGATTCAAAATACGATTTTCATGAGTCTGCGGATCATGTTGAGGGCCCCGCTCTTGGTCGTTGGTTCCACCATCATGGCCCTTCTGGTCAATGCCCGTCTTACGATGATCCTGCTTCTGGTCATTCCTGTGCTGTGGTTGTTCCTTGTATGGGTCCTCAAGAAGGGTTGGGGCTTGTTCGGAAAGGTCCAGATCCGCCTTGACCGGGTGAATGAAGTCATGAAAGAGAACCTCTCTGGTATGAGACTGATCAAGGCATATACGAGGGGGCAATATGAAGAATCCCGATTTGGGGAAGCGAATGATTCCTTGAAGGATCGAACGATGCAAGCACTTCGTTTCATGGAAATCATTTTGCCTCTACTGATGCTCGTGATGAATCTGACCCTCTTGTATATCCTATGGCATGGAAGTGAACGGGTAGCGGCTGGAGGAGTACAGGTAGGGGAAGTGGTCGCCATTGTCACGTATGTAACAAGGATTTCGTCGGTGTTCTCCATCTTCTCTTTTATCATCACAAGCTTTTCGCGGGCGAAGGCATCGTCGGGGCGCGTGGGAGAGGTGTTGAATACCACTGTTGATATTAACGACCATGAAGGGGCAAGAGGTAAGGTGGTAAAAGGGAAGGTCGAATTCAAGGACGTGTCCTTCCGCTATCCGGGCACCGAAGAGTATGCCCTTGAAGAAGTCACCTTCACCCTTCAGCCTGGTGAGACGATGGCGGTCCTCGGTGCGACCGGTGCAGGCAAGACGTCCATGTTCCAGCTCATTCCGAGGTTGTATGACCCTCAATCAGGCGACATCGAAATCGATGGCCAGCCCCTTGGCAGGCTTCCTCTGGACACCCTTCGGACTGCGATCGGATACGTTCCGCAGGAAGCCGTCTTATTCTCGGGAACCATTGCCGAAAATCTACTCTGGGGGAAAGAAGGGGCATCTCAAGAAGAGATGGAACAGGCGGCAAAGGACGCGCAGATCCACGATACCATCGAACGGCTTCCACGGGGATATGAAACGGTTCTCGGTCAAAAAGGTGTGAATCTTTCCGGCGGTCAAAAACAGCGTCTTTCCATTGCCCGTGCCCTTATTAGGAAACCGGCGATCCTCATGCTCGACGACAGTACGAGTGCCCTCGATATGAAAACCGAGGCAAAGCTCATTGATGCGTTAAAAGGGTATGAATGTACAACGTTGATCATCACCCAGAAGGTAGGAACCGCCATAGGTGCGGATATCATCCTTCTCCTTGAAGACGGGAAGCTGATCGCCCAGGGGAATCATCAATTACTTATGGCAGATTCCCCGTTGTACCGGGAAATCTACAGATCGCAATTCGGAGAGGGGGAGCGGCATGTCGAGACACGCTAGAAAGACGCTAGGGAAAAATGATAAAGCGAAGGATATGAAAGGCACACTCCGGAGGATCTGGGATTATCTTTCACGTCAGCGGATGCTTCTTTATATGGTCATCGCCATGGTAATCATAAGTTCCGCTGCATCGCTTCTCGGTCCGTTCCTCATAGGGAAGGCCATCGATGATTACATCGTCGCTCGTGAAGTCACCGGCCTCGGGCGTTTGCTTATCGCACTGATCCTGATCTATATCCTCCATTCCATCTCAGTGTGGTTCCAAAATTATTGGATGATTGGGATTGCGCAGGAAACGGTCCACCGGATGAGGAAAGACTTGTTCCATCAGCTCCATCAGCTTTCGATCCCATTCTTCGATAAGCGGAAGCACGGGGAACTGATGAGCCGTGTGACGAATGATATCGATAACGTCAGTGCTACCCTGAACAGTTCATTCATTCAGATCATTTCGAGTTTCCTTACCCTCCTCGGAACCATTTCGGTCATGCTCTGGTTGAGTCCGCTGTTGACGTTGATCACATTGACGGTCGTACCCCTCATGGTGTTTGGAATGAAGTGGATTACGAAGAGGACGGGTCCCCTTTTTAAAGAATACCAAGGGAATATCGGTGAACTGAACGGCTATATCGAGGAGACAATTTCCGGTCACAGCATCATCAAGACCTTTTCCCGGGAAGATACAGCCATACAGGAATTCAGGGAAAAGAATGAAAAGCTGAGGAAGGCCGGTTTCTGGGCCGACACGTATTCGGGATTCATCCCGAAGCTTATGAATGTATTGAACAACTTGAGCTTTGCCGTCATTGCCGGGATCGGAGGGCTCTTTGCCATCAGAGGCTATATCACGATCGGCGTCATCGTGATTTTTGCAGAGTATGCGAGGCAATTCACCAGGCCGCTGAATGAACTGGCCAATCAGTACAATACGCTCCTCTCCGCTATAGCCGGTGCCGAAAGGGTGTTCCAGATCATTGATGAGGAACCTGAGGCAGTCGATGAAGGAGATGCGGTTGAACTGTCCGGCGTGACCGGGGAAGTGGTATTCGATCATGTGTCATTTGGATACAGCGAAGACGAGATGATCCTCGATGATGTATCATTTGTCATTTCCCCCGGTGAAACCGTGGCCCTTGTCGGCCCTACCGGAGCGGGAAAAACGACCATCACGAATCTGATTTCCAGATTTTACGAACGGAATGCAGGAGACATCCTCATAGACGGAGTGGATCTTTCTTCGGTTAAGCGAAAGAGCCTCCGCTCGCATATGGGGTTCGTCCTGCAGGACAGTTTCCTGTTCCAAGGCTCCATCTTGGAGAACATCCGCTATGGACGCCTGGATGCGACAGATGAAGAAGTGAGGGAGGCGGCGAAACTCGCCAATGCCCACTCTTTTATCCGGAAGCTTCCCGGAGGTTATCATACGGTGTTGAGGGAGGGGAGCATCAGTCAGGGGCAGAAGCAACTGCTGTCTATTGCGAGGGCAATCCTCTCCGATCCGTCCATCCTTGTTCTGGATGAGGCCACGAGCAGCATTGATACAATTACAGAAATGAAGATACAGGAAGCACTTAAACGATTGATGGAAGGGCGCACCAGTGTGGTGGTGGCACACAGGCTGAATACGATACGGCAGGCAGATCAGATCCTTGTTCTGGACGGCGGGAAGATCATTGAACGCGGTTCACACGATCATCTGATCAAGCTGGGTGGATTCTATGCGGGTCTCTATCATAGTCAGTTGAAGGAAAGCATATAAAAAAAGAACCCGAAGCGGATCCCGCTTCGGGTTCTTTTACATCGGAGGAGGCGGTCATCCCGACCGGTCTGCTCCCACGCTCTCTATTATGGAGAAAAGCGTGCATGTAACTTGCAACATCACAAGTGAATATAGTTGATTTCCTATACGTTTAAGATAATTTAAACAGCCGCGGGCAATTCTTCTTAGTCGCTTGATCTACCTAAACGACGTAAGCCCTACCTCTCTTACATCCTAACGGCTCCGAAGCCGATCCAGTGTGAATAAGTTGTTTTTGTCAAACAACTGGAGAATTACAGATTATCTTCTCTATCGTTCGAAAGTATGTTACAAGTCTACAATCATTAATAATAACATGCACTTCATACTCTGTCAATAGCCTGCTGTTTAAAGATCCAGGGTCTGTGGAGATTCTTCTTCGTTATTCATGAGCCTGATCCCCACGGGTTCGATCTTAAGAACGACAAGATTAGGATCTTCCGGTCCGTCAAACCAGTGCTTCATGTGATCATTCCATATTTTCTTTTTGTAGCCTTCCGATTGTTCAACGGAGGCTTTTCCCTCGATCTCAACGAATGTATCACCGTATCCTTCGCCTTCGTATCCAAGTAGGATGTGGACGTTGGGGTTCTCTTCGATTTCATCGGTCTTTTCGGTCTTTTTACTTGTCGGTGTGTACAAGACCAGGTCCTCGTGATAATAGGTCATATAGCGGGAATAAGGTTTGTTATCCTTTACAGTCGCAAGTGTTCCTACTTTGCTTTCGTCCAACACCTTCAATACTTGCTCTTTCACTTCATTCTGTGACACGATCCCATCTCCTTTTCGATTCATCATCTTATGTCTTTACTATTCCTTTTTTTAACTAGGATTAAACATGCGTGATTAGTTGGGGGATAGGGAATAGTGTGAAAAAACATACAGGAGGAATCGCAATGACAGTCGTGCCGGAAGACATTTCAGCTATTTGCAGGAAGAGAATGGAGCCTTTTGACTGCGAAGGATTCGTCAATGGCCGGGGACCGCAGGAGCCTATCCTCATGATCGTAGGGGAAGCGCCCGGTGAAACGGAAATACATAATGGAGTCCCCTTCAGCGGCAGGGCCGGGAAGGTACTGGATGAATTCTTTCGCTACGTCGGAGTGGACAGGGAGGATATTTATTTCACCTCCACAGTGCGGAGTCGTCCATTCAAGCGAGTGGATAAAGTGAGGAAGGACGGAAGGGTGGAGAGGAAATGGGTCAACCGGGCCCCGAACAGGAAGGAACAGCTCGCTCATGCGGCTATTCTGGACTATGAAATGGCCCACGTACGGCCAAAGCAGATTGTGACACTAGGGAATATAGGTCTCCAGAGGCTTGCCGGGAGAGAGTACAGCATCTCTTCTGTACACGGCACCCCTATCCGTACAAAAGTGAAGTGCCTGAAGGATTATGACCGCAGGGAATGGGGGGAAACGGAGGAAGAGTATTCTCTCTTCCCGACGTTCCATCCCGCCTCGATCTTTTATAATCGTTCTCTGGAAAAAGATATTTACCGGGACCTGGACCAGCTCAGGCAGATCCTCTCGGATAAAGGGGTCTTTTAGCTGTGATCCATCTTTTCCTTGGCCATCTTGATGAGTTCCTGGACCATCCTGCCACCGAGTTGACCCCCGACTTTCCCGTTTTCAGCAGACGATAGATGCCCATTGTAGCCTTTTTGGAGGGGAACCCCCACTTCCCTTGCTGCTTCAAACTTGGCATCTGACGGATGGTCTGCACCGGAAATCCTCGCCTTCATTTCATTGAGGGCGTCCCGGGAACCAGGGACCAAAAGCTTGCGTTTCGACATGTTTTCACCTCCTTCACCCTATTTTCTCCAAAAAAATTAATGGCATGTGAGGTATTGTTACACAAGGGTTTTCGGCCGTTCAGCCATTAGGTGGAAATAAAAAAAGATTGTCTATATTGTGTCAGATAAAATATAATTCATAATAGTTAGATAAATCAAAAAGATAACAGGGGGACAAAGAATGACGGAATTTGTAGGAAGCATTGTCGACGTATTATGGTCACCGGTCATGATTTATTTTTGTTTAGGTGTGGGACTATTATTTTCGATCTTAACAAAATTCGTACAGGTCCGATTCTTGAAGGACATGGTCAAACTGATGTTTGAAGGAGGCAGTTCCAAGGAAGGGGTATCATCCTTCCAAGCCCTTGCCCTGTCGCTCTCTGGCCGCGTAGGTACAGGGAATATAGCCGGTACGGCAACGGCCATCGGATTCGGTGGTCCCGGGGCCGTGTTCTGGATGTGGACCATTGCCTTCATCGGTTCAGCCAGCGCCTTTATTGAATCCACCCTTGCGCAAATCTATAAAGAAAAGCGCGATGGAGAATACAGAGGGGGGCCCGCCTACTATATCGAGAAGGGGATCGGCTGGAAATGGTACGCCGTCTTGTTCTCTATCGCGACACTGATCGCCATGAGCATCCTGATGCCGGGTATTCAATCCAACTCCATTGCCCTTGGACTTGAGAATGCATTCGGATTGAATACGACAGTCACAGGCATTGGTCTTGTTGTACTCCTTGGTGTCATTATCCTGGGAGGTGTCAAGAGGATCGCAGGAGTCGCTTCTTATGTGGTTCCCTTCATGGCCATCGCATACATCATTCTTTCCCTGGTGATCGTCGGGGTTAACTTCCAAGCGATACCAGATGTCTTCTCTTTGATCTTCAGCAGTGCCTTCGGAGCGAACTCCATCTTTGGAGGGATCCTTGGTTCAGCCATTTCATGGGGGGTGAAACGCGGTATCTACTCCAATGAAGCCGGTCAGGGTACTGGACCCCATGCTGCGGCTGCGGCTGAAGTGTCCCACCCTGCCAAGCAGGGCCTCGTGCAAGCGGCATCGGTTTATATCGATACGCTTCTCGTTTGTACAGCGACAGCCTTCATGATCCTATTTACGGGATCCTATAATACAGTTGCTCCTGATGAATCTACGATCGTTTCCAACCTTGAAGGGGTAGAAGCGGGCCCAGCTTATACGCAAGCGGCCATTGAAACGGTCATTCCTGGATTCGGTGCCGGATTCGTAGCAATTGCATTGTTCTTCTTCGCTTTCACGACGATCATGGCATACTACTACATGGCTGAAACCAATATCGCCTACTTGATGAAAGGAAGAAGCGCCAAAGTAGGGATGATGGTCCTCAAAGTCGTCATTCTTGCTGCAACCTTCTATGGAGCCGTAAAAGAAGCAGCCCTTGCATGGGCACTGGGGGATATCGGACTTGGTATCATGGTCTGGCTCAATCTGATTGCCATTTTGATCCTGGCCAAACCTGCCCTTGCTGCACTCAAAGATTATGAACAACAGAAGAAGCAGGGACTTGACCCCGTGTATAATTCCAAGAAGATGGGCGTGAAAAATGCCGAGTTCTGGGAAGGGGACTACAAGTACGATAAGAATAAAGAGAATGCGTCTTGATGCAGAAGCATAAAACCCGTCACGGGTTTTATGCTTTTTTTATAGGATGTAAAGTATCCTTACTGGAATACTAGGCAATATCTTTTGAGGAAAAGGCTCTTTTTGATTATGATGAGAAGAGAGCATATTTTTCAGGAGGTGTGTGGCAATTGGATTTATATGAATCGTATATTCAGAACGATAGACAGCGGGAATTGCTTGCTCTGGCAGGTGAACTTGCCGATGCGTTCGCAGAGAGGGCAGAAGAACATGATCGGGAAGGTTCCTTTCCTTTTGAGAACTTCAACGATCTGAAGAAGAAAGGCTACGGGAAACTCACGGTGCCTAAAGAATATGGGGGTGAAGAAATCAGCCTGTATGAAATGGTGATGCTACAAGAGCGCCTGGCGACAGGCGACGCGGCCACTGCACTGTCAATCGGATGGCATCTTGGCGGGCTGACGGAGCTCAGCGAGAACAGGCTTTGGGATGAAGCACAGTTCCAGGCGCTATGCGAAGCGGTCGTCGCAGACCATGCACTCGTCAACAGGGCGGCTTCTGAACCCGCTACAGGCAGTCCGACGAGGGGCGGTCTTCCGGAAACAAAGGCGACCGAAACGGATAAAGGGTTTGAACTCACAGGGAGGAAAAGCTTCACTTCCATGGCGAAGGTCTTAGATTATTCTTTGGTGCTGGCAAGGATTGGCGAGACAGGGAAAAAGGGATTCTTCCTGGTTGATCATACCCTGGATGGTGTGAGCATTGAAGATACGTGGGATGTAATCGCCATGAAGGGGACCGGTAGTGAAGATCTGGTTCTTGATCACGTCAGCTTGCCCCCTTCGGCAATGGTGGAAGGGGATGAAAGGGGCGGAGACACGCCTAAGGCGTGGCTCCTTCATATCCCTGCCTGCTATCTCGGGGTGGCGGTGGCAGCGAGGAATTATGCCATTGAGTTCGCGGAGAATTATTCGCCGAACAGTCTGCCGGGACCGATCAAAGAGGTTCCCGAAGTACAGAGGAAAATCGGGGAGATGGAACTCGAACTGTTTCAGGCTAGACAGATCCTCTACTCGGTTGCGGATAAATGGGTGAAGGAACCAGATAAACGAAAAGGGATGGGGCCGGAGCTATCGGCGGTCAAACATATCGTCACAAACGGGGCTGCACGCATCGTGGATATCGCCATGAGGATCGTAGGGGCAAGAAGCCTGTACCGGTCGAATCCGATGCAACGGTATTACCGGGACGTCAGAGCGGGTCTGCATAATCCCCCTATGGATGACATGGTCATCTCGCTGCTGTCAAAGCGGGCTTTCGGTGGAAAATAGAAAAGAAGCCAAGGATCACGGTCCTTGGCTTCTTTATGTCTGCAGTTTTTTTTCCAATACGGAAGAATGGTGAATCTCCAGGGTCTGGATCCCTTTCAGTTCTTCAAGCAGGTCATGTATGGATAACAATTCGTATAAGAGAACGGATTCGCATGAGAAATGTTTCACCTGTTTTCCTTTAAGGAATTCATGATCATCCCAGAATTCTTCTAAGAGGTCCTTCATAAGAACAAAATGCTGTTCTGGAATTTCGAAAGAGGGGTGGTGCATGATCCCCTTCAGGGACTGGATCGCCGAAATGATCCGTTCCTTTTCCTCCGGGCTGTACGAATAGCGATTCATGGGGAGGTAGATTAGATTCCCGATATGATAAAGGAGCTGCCTCAGCAGGTTAAGTTTTTTATACTCGTAGTGGAAAAATCGCAGCTCTTTCCGACTGGAGCGATGCAGTTTCCACTCTTCTTTTTGATATTTGCAAAGCGTATCCGTTGCTTCGACTTCTTGAAGAATGTCGGCGAAAATGAGGCGGGTGTCCCGGTGAAGGGAATGCTGTTTAAGCAGTTCCGAACCTCTTCTCTCTAAAAGATTCCCGGTTTTGAAGTATAGATTATGAATGCTCGCCGTGATCTTATCGGAATATTTAGGAGGCAGGACCCAAATGTTGACTACGGTTGAAACGATAAGTCCGATCGTCGTGGTTCCGAGCCTGATGAAAAATGTGGCTACATAATGGTCATGGATCGTTGGAATCATCGCGATTCCTGTCAAGGTGGCAACGAGGATTCCGGGAGCAAGCTTCAGCCTGTGACAGGTGATGATCGTCAGCAACGCGACGAATGCATAGGTGATGGGGCGGTCGCCGAAAAAGGAAGACAGGGCGACTGCGTACAGGGCCCCGATGGCCGATGCCGGAAATCGGATGAACGCCTTCTTGATTGAATTGGTGGCCGTCGGCTCGATGGTGACGATGGCCGTGATAACCGCGAACGTCGCGGGCCAGTTGAATAATTCACAAATGAGTGCAGTCAAAAAAACGGCAATGCCTGTCTTTGCAACGCGGCCGCCGACTAATCGAAAATGTTTGAGAAATTGCATATAGGACCCTCTTTATAGTGGAAGAATACGTACCTATCATTATAACGCTTTTCGCAGAATCTGTGTTTACTTTGAGTCCCGAAATAAAAATTTTATTAATTAAAAGGCCTGTCCGCTTTGGACAGGCCTGTATATGTGGAACTCATCTGAGAGGCAAAGGCCTTAAAACAATCTTGATCGAATGAGGCATCTGGTCGTTGTCTTGTGCCGCTTTGAGATAGCGGAACATATTCTTTCCACCTACGGAGTTAGCAGAGTGGATTGTGATGCGTTCTGCAAATAATTGATGCTCCACCATAGTATGAACCAACATTAAACCATTTCTGGTCTTGCTCTCGAGATCATGATCCAGAGAAAGGTGACCAATGGTATGGTCATACATTAGCTGCAGGCACTCATCGATATCTTTTGCAAGAATGTAACCTTGGGGACAGTGGCGATAATCGTCGAGAAACACATTTACTGTCATATACATTCTACTTTCGTCATTTGACTTAGGTTAAGCCTAACAGACCTATTCCTATACTTATATAGGTAATTAGGAGTGTATTACAATTATATTTGTGGTTGGAAAGTTTGGCTATCGAGCGTGCAAACTTAAAATTCTGTCATTTTTACCAAAATAGTTTGAAATTTTGAGAATAATAGAAGGAATATTCTCACTTCTTGTCGTATGAAGTAAAGACCATATTGCGTTGGGAGAGTTTAAAGTGATAATTGAAAAATTACTTTTTCATACGTTCATCATCCTTACTCCGGTGCTGATCCAAACCTCCCTGCTCGAACATCATAAATGGAGTAAATCACCCATCTTCACAGGGGTACTAAACGGTTTTGCCACTCTTACATGCCTCGCATTCACATATGAATTCGCCGGCTTGTACTGGGACTTCCGCTATGTACCCCTTATTATTGCCATGGTCTATGGGGGCAGGAAGGCGGGGCTCATCGTCCTTGCTTTCATGCTCATCGGACGGACGATCATGGGCGGGGATATCCTGTTCCACGGTCTTGCTAGTGCAGTTATCGCCTCGGTGATCCCTTATTATTTTTCAAGAGGTTTCTGGAAGATGTCGCCCGTCAAACGGGTGGTTACAGCCCAGTTCATCGGGCTATGGCCGATTGCTATCATTTTTCTCATGCTCTTTGCCTTCAATCTTCCATCGCAATTCTTGAGTGAACTCCATTCCATTACATTCATCTTGCAATTCGGCCTTGTCCAGGTGATTGGAATCGGCATCGCTGCCCGATTGAATGAATGGATGGTCGAGAAGAAAGTAATGAGGGAGGAAATCATCAAATCGGAAAAATTGAATACGCTGGGTGAATTGGCCGCAAGCATTGCCCATGAAGTACGAAATCCCCTCACGGTCGTGAAGGGTTTCCTTCAGCTGATGAAGCGTCAGGCGAAGGGGGAGGAAGATGAATATCTGGCCATTATCTTAAGCGAACTTGGCAGGGCAGAGGAAATCATCAATGACTATTTGAACTTTGCAAAGCCGCAATTCGAGAAGGTGGAGCGGGTACATATTAAGGAAATTCTGTCGGAGGTATCGATTCTGTTGAATGCCTACGCCGTAAAAGAAAATGTTTTTTTGGAGAGTCATCTGGATGATGACGGAATTCTCCTCACTGATCGAAATAAAATGAAGCAGGCACTCATCAACTTTGTGAAGAATGCAATCGAAGCAACTCCTCCGAAAGGATATGTGTCGATCAGCCTGCAGGTGTCCGAAGAGAATGCCGTCATTACCGTGAAGGATACGGGAAAGGGAATGTCGAAGGAAGAGATTGCGAGGATCGGTACGATGTTCTATACCACAAAGAACCAGGGAACAGGGCTCGGAACGTCAGTCTCCCTTAAGATCATCGAAACGATCGGCGGCCATGTAACTTATTCAAGTGAAGTGAAGAAAGGGACAACCGTCGAGATCACCCTCCCCCTGCGGAATGAAAAATTAAAAAGGGAACATGTCCTATCCCATCACTTAGATGTTTAAAATCTAAGTGTTTTTTCATTCCGTTGTTACGTTAATTTACCGTACATACGTTCTATGATAGGATAAAAGAAATGAATGACGGAACCTAACATACACGCGACGATGAGGGTGCCGATTCCGATGGAGCCGCCAGCCACGATGGCCAGGGTGATGGCGATAGCCTCGTTCAGGAGACGCGCGTGGTTGAGGTTCAGACCGAAACGGTGGTGAAGGGCCATCATGAGTGTATCCATCGGACTCGATGGAAGCCCGGCCTGAAGGTAAATGGAAATTCCAAGTCCGATCAGGGTTGTACCAATGAGCACAAAGAGAATTTGTGCCGTCAGATCAGATGGGATCAGGACGGTCACCGTGACTCTCAGCCAGAAATCAACGAGCTGACCGATGAGGAAAATCGACAGGGCTGCGAGCCATCTTGGACGCTCTTTCAGTAGAAACGCATTGACGCCGATCAGGATGCATCCGTTTAAAAAGATGCATGTCCCGATCGTAAGGTGAAACAAACGTGATTCCCCAACAGCCAAGGCATCCCACGGACCCGCCCCCATATTGGCATGGATTACAAATGAAACGCCGAGTGATAAGCATAATAAACCAATACTATAAAAAAGGAATCGAATCATGTCTACCTCCGTTAACCGATGCTTGTCTCTATACATATGCCGGCAGTGGACAGAATAGAAGAAGAAAGCGAGGTGGGCGCCATGGATACCGATATTACATTATCCGTCAGGGAGCTCGTCGAGTTCGTCCTCAAGGCTGGGAGTATTGATTCGCGATTTCAGCCAAGGTCATCCATGCTTACGGGAACAAGGCTCCATCAAAAACTCCAGCGACGATATGAGGAGCCCGATGAAAAAGAGGTTCACCTCAAAGGGCGAAAAGTCGTGGATGGGATCAGCTACCAGGTTGAGGGCAGATGTGATGGAATTATTCACCGCGAAGGAAAAATCCTGGTGGAAGAAATCAAATCGACGGCGCGGAGCCTTGATGAATTGGATGAAGGGAAGAGGGTCCACTGGGCTCAGGCAGAGTGTTATGCCTGCCTCCTCACGGAAGAAAGGGACTGGCATGCTATACACGTGAGGCTCACATATATTCATACGGGGACCGAGGAAACAAAATCTTTCACCCGCGAGTATAGCCGCGAGGAACTTCAGGGAATCATGATCGACCTATTGCAGCTGTATACACCGTTTGCAGAAGTGAGGTTGAGAAACGAAGAGTACCTGCAGTCGAGCCTTACCCGTCTTTCTTTTCCCTTCGAGACGTTCAGGAAGGGCCAGCGTCAACTGGTGGGAGCCGTCTATAAAACTGTATCAGAAGGAAAGACTCTTTTTGCCAACGCCCCGACTGGGACAGGGAAGACGATTTCAACGCTATTCCCTGTCGTAAAAGAAGGAGGCAGGTGGTTTTACGCCACGGCCAAAACCATCTCAAGGACGGTGGCGGAAGACGCCGTCAAGCTCATGGAAAAAGGAGGCCTTTCCACCAGGGCATTGACCATCACGGCAAAGGACAAAATCTGCTTTAAAGATCAAACCATCTGCCAGCCGGATCATTGCGAATTCGCCTGTGGCCACTATGATCGGGTGAACGGGGCTATCCTTGATATCCTGCAGAAAGAGACCCTCATGACCAGACAGGTGATTGAAGAGTACGCAAAAGCTCATCGCGTATGTCCGTTTGAGTTTTCCATCGATCTATCGTATCTCGTTGAGGGGATCATCGGGGATTATAATTATCTATTCGATCCAAGAACATCGTTAAAACGATTCAGTGATTCCTCGAAAAAGCAGACGACGCTCCTCATCGACGAAGCTCATAATCTCGTGCCACGCGGGAGGGACATGCACTCTGCTTCCCTGACGTCCACTGGGTTCTCCTCGCTGGTGACACATGTGAAGGAAGAACTGAGCACGGCAATCCGTTCCCTTATGGATGCCATGGATGGTGCAAGGCCCGGCACATATGAAGAAGTCGATCCCGGTGTCATCGATGGAGTAAGGGCATTTGTCGAAGCTGCTGAAAAGGAACTTCCTCATGTGGAGGGAGAAAGTCCTCTCTTGGAGGCGTATTTTGAATCCACCCAATTCCTGCGCATCCTTCAGCTCTATTCAAAAGAACACCGCACATTGGTCACGCAACATGGGACCGGAATCACCGTCAAGCTGATTTGCCTGGACCCGGCAGCTTTTTTGCATCAGGTGACGGCAGGCTATAAGTCGGCGGTCTTCTTTTCGGCGACCTTACACCCGTTTTCGTATTACTTCCACCAGCTTGGGGGAGAAGGGGAGGATTATCGGTTTGTCATCCCGACCCCCTTCGACCATAACCAGTGGCAAGTGGAAATCCAGCCCCTTTCCATTCGTTTCAGGGACCGGGATCGCCATTTTCCTCATCTGATGGAGTCGATCGTCAACCTCTTTAATCGGGTAAATGGAAATGGATTGGTGTTTTTTCCTTCCTACGCTTTCATGAGAAAAGCTTTTGATGCATTGGAAGGGTATGGATTGCCAGCGAAGCTGATCATGCAGGAGCCGATGATGTCAGAAAGGGAGAGGGAAGAGTTCCTGGCCGAGTTCCAAGCGGGGCGCGAGGAACCGGTATTGGGTCTTGCCGTCCTCGGGGGTATTTTTTCAGAAGGTATCGATCTGAAGGGAGAACGTCTGAAGCAGGTGGTGGTTGTGGGTGTCGGCCTTCCTCAGCCTGATGAAGAACGAGAGCTGATGAAGTCCTACTTCAACTCCCTCGGGGTAAATGGATTTGCCTATGCCTACACCTACCCCGGATTGAACAAAGTCTTCCAGTCAGGTGGAAGGTTGATCCGGGCTGAAGAAGACACCGGCGTCCTCAGGCTCATTGATGATCGCTATCTGACACGGGAATACCAGACGCTGCTACTGGAAGAATGGCGAGGCTTCACCGTAGTGGGAGGTTCATGGACGTGATGGAGATACACAGAAAAAAGACCGCTCTAGGAGCGGTCTTTTTTTGTCTTTACGATTAGTTGAAAGAAGGGTCTTTAAGAAGACGGTCGAATTCTTCCAAGTGGTGCGTTTCGTCGGCAATCATATCATCGAGCTTGATTCCGAGTTCCACAAGACCAAGCTCTTCAGCCTGCTCTTTGCGTTTTTTGTAGCGTTCGATCGTGTCTGCTTCTGCTTTGCGTCCTTCAAGGAGCATTTCTTTCACGTCGTCCGTTTGTTTCACTTTTGCTGGAGTCGTTGTAGGGCTGCCTCCAAGGGTTTTGATTTTTTCTGCAAGGTAAAGAGCGTGTCCTTGCTCATCAGGGATCTCTTCTTCGAAGAAAGGTTTTAATACCTGTCTATATAAGCCGCTTACTACTGCTGCGTAGTTCGTGTAGAGGATAACTGCGGCATATTCATTTGCTAGATCTTCGTTCAGTCCTTCAATTAGTTCGTCTAGTTTTGCTTGATCCATTTGTAATTACCACCCTTTGTGTATGTTGTATGGTTATAATGTACCCGTTTCGCATGGAGATAAACCCCTTTTTTGCTGTGTGGGGGTGGTGATGCTTGGCTGAGCTGCTCATCCTTTTGATCTCATTTGGTAAGGGAAGGTTCCTTTTCGCTGCGGATGAATGCTTTCCGGCGGGGAGGGAAAGTGTTGCTTAGAAATCGGGGATTGCCATGCTGTTTTTTATGAGTGTGTGGTGGAGAAGAGACCGTTTCGTTTCGCTGCGGCCCCCCGCTTTCCATGGGGCGTGCGGTGAGCCGCATCGGCTGCGCCTGCAGGGTCTCACCTTGCCCGCTATTCCCATAGGAGTCGGGTGGCCTTCGCTGCACTGCACTCTGTAAGAAGGAGAGGGGGTGTGCTGATTTGAAACAGGAAAAATCGCCATCTTGTTCTTGTCATGAGGTTGTGGTGGGAGAAGAGATCGTTCCGTTTCGCTGCGGCCTCCCGCTTTCCATGGGGCGTGCGGTGAGCCGCATCGGCTGTGCCTGCAGGGTCTCACCTAGCCCGCTATTCCCATAGGAGTCGGGAGGCCTCCGCTACACTGCACTTTGTGCGAAAGAGAGGGATGTGCTATTTTGAAACAGGGAATTGCCATTCTGTATTTTGAAATGAGTACGTGCTGAAGGCGAGCCCGTTCCGTTCGCTACACTTTTTCTTCAGGAAGGGGAATTGTCTCATTCGAAACAGGACATCACAATCTTGGTTTCTTTATTAGCATGACTTTCTATCCTTAATAACAAACGATTACCTCCCCCCAGTCCAATTGCACTGAGTGGATTGGAGCGGAAGGGGTTTGACTCCTGCGGAAAAGGGGGATGATCGAGACCCCGCAGGCACGAGGAGGCTCGACATGCCCCCCGCGGAAAGCAAATCCCTGCAGCGCAAAGGAACGGACCATGTCTGACAAGAGCAATCACGTTTACATAAAGGAAAACGACCATAATACGATTCAAATGCCCTTACCAAGCCATATCTAGGAGACAACAATCGTCGCCCCCCATTAAAGCATGAACCCGCGGAAAGCAAATCCCTGCAGCGCAAAGGAACGGACCATGTCTGACATGAGCAATCACGTTTACATAAAGGAAAACGAACATAATACAATTCAAATGACCTTACCAAGCCATATCTAGGAGACAACAATCGTCGCCCCCCATTAAAGCATGAACCCGCGAAAAGCAAATCCCTGCAGCGCAAAGGAACGGACCGTGATTGACATTAGCATTCACAGATACACTAAGAAAGACAAAAATATAAGAACTACCACCTCCATGAATATCTTTCACCAAGGTTGAAAATCCTAACGATAGAAACAGGAGGTGTAAAGCCATGACAAAACGTGTTGGTGTTGAACAATCCCTTTCAAATGTAGTGCAAGCTTTGCGTGAAAAAGGATATGACGTCGTTGAACTCAAGAACGAACAAGATGTGAACGGCTGTGATTGCTGTGTGACGACAGGCTTGGATACAAACGTAATGGGAATGCAAAATACAACATTCAAAGGATCTGTCATTGAAGCGGACGGTCTGACGGCCGATCAAGTATGTGAACAGGTCGACAGCAGAATGATGTAAAGGGAAGGGAGGCCGTAGCCTTCCTTTTTTTATTGAATAAAAGTTGGCCTTCCCCCTATATGGTAAAATAAATGATATTTCCATATTGAGGGAGGGTACGGCATGTGGCAGGCTCTATTCATAGATCGTGACGGTATACTGGGCGGTAGCAACGAAATTGAATACCCGGGAGAGTTTGAGATGTTTCCCTGTAGTGCAATAGCGTTAAAGAGGATAAAAGAGACAGGGATCCCCATCCTGTACTTCACCAATCAGCCGGGGATAGTGGCAAGTCCCGGGCTGATGGAAGAATTCGAACGGGAGTTGAAGGGGTTCGGATTTGATGGTGTGTACATCTGTCCCCATGAAGAAGGAGAGGGATGTGCGTGTCGGAAGCCTGAGATCGGCATGCTTCGAGATGCCGCAGCGGATCGGGGGCTTGATCTCACCAAATGTGCTGTAATCGGGGACAGGTGGAAGGATATGCGTGCCGGCAAAAAGGCAGGGTGTGCGACGGTGCTTGTCAGGACGGGAGCTGGTGAGAGTGAATGGGAGGAAAATAAACTGAACCTTGAAGGCTTCGTGGACCACGTGGCAACCGACCTTCAGGAAGCAGTCCGTTGGCTTTTGGATTCCCCGCACCATGTGCTGGAGGAGATTATGGACGGGATAGATGCCGAAGCGCGTTTCGTCCTCGGGATAGACGGACTGAGCCGTTCGGGTAAGTCGACCATGGTGTCAGAGATAGAGGGCTGGCTGAAGGGGAAGGGAATCAGTCATTATGTCTTTCATATCGATGACCACATTGTTGAGAGGAAAGCGCGGTATAACACCGGTCATGAAGAGTGGTTTGAATATTACCATCTGCAGTGGGATAGGGAACGGTTGAAGGAAGAATTCTTCCTGAAACTGAAAGAGGACTGCGTGGATGTATGGCTACCGTTTTACGATGGGGAGCTGGATGCCGTTACGGAAAGGCAGGTGCAGCTACCGGATAAGGGGCTCATCATTGTAGAGGGAGTATTTCTTCAGAGGAAGGAATGGAGGGAAGCCTTCGATGGCATGCTGTTCCTGGATTGTCCGAGAGAACGACGGTTGCTCCGTGAATCGGAGGAGACGCAGCTGAAGGTTGAAAAGTTCAGGAATCGGTATTGGAAGGCAGAAGAGTATTACCTCAATACGGTCGAGCCGATGAAACGAGCAGACTGGGTCATTCGTACATAATGAAAACGGCCGGGACATCCCGGCCGTTTCTTTTTTATCCTATATGGGCAAGAGGTTGGGACCGGAGATGTTCCCGTAATAGATCCGGAGCTGTGAGATAGAGCAATCCGTTCCCTTCGAGGGATTTCGGGTATCCGAGTGGGATGGTCCGTTTCACAAGCTGTGCATAGATTTCCGGCTCACTCAGTTCCCGTTTGAATGCTGCTTCCTCAAACTCTTTGATCAGGGCCAGCGCGCCTGCCACATGAGGGGCCGACATGGACGTCCCGCTGAGCTTGGCATATTTATCTCCGGGGATCGTCGAGAGGATTTGCTCTCCCGGGGCTACAAGGTCGATTTCATTATTGGAATTGGTGAAGTAAGAAGATTTTCTCTGGAGATCGATGGCTCCTACGGCGATGACTTCCTTATAGCTTGCCGGGTAGGAGAATTCATCTGTATCGCTGTTCCCGTCGCCTTCATTTCCGGCTGCAGAAACGACCAGGATACCAGCTGCAACGGCTTTTTTGATTGCGTCATGAAGCGGTTTATAATCAGTTGGGCCGCCAAGGGACATGGAGATGATATCGACTCCCTGTTCCGTTGCGTACTCGATTCCTTTCACGATCCAATCGTATTGTCCTCTCCCGGAACTTCCGGCGAGTACTTTGATGATCATGAGGTCTGCAAGCGGGGCGACTCCGATCACTCCGTCTCCATCCTCATTGGCAGCGATGGTTCCGGAAACATGAGTGCCATGTCCACTGTAGTCTGTCACATTATCGTCTGCCCCTGCATCGTCATCAGTGAAGTTCTTGACGCCCTTCACCCGTCCGGCAAGGTCTGGATGATGGATGTCACAGCCTGTATCGAGTACGGCGATGGTCGTGCCCTTTCCTTTGCATCCTTCTTTCCATAGTATGGGGGACTGAATCATTTCAATGCCTTTCGGAACCTCATTTACATCTCCAATCATTTCGTTCATGAAATACGGAATCAGCTTCATTTCGGTTGCCATGGTCATCCCTCCAAATTATTATTCTCGTGATGACTAGTAATCTGAAGTTTCTGAAAATATACCATTTTTTTGGACAATTGTACAGGGTATATGGTAATAGGTGGAATTTACCTACTTTGTATTCAATGGCGAAGGAGCTATTTAAACAAACGTTTGATTAAGACGGTTCCTTCCTTGCTCCTCAAGGATTTTACGTTTAAACGATTGTTGGTCATGCCAAAGGACAGCGAGGCATACATTGAGGAAGATGAGAAGGAGGGGAAAAAAGATGAATGACCTGGCTAAGGGGAACATTGCATACGCAGTGATCAAGGGAGGTCCGCTGGCACCGGATCTCGACGGTAACGTCTTTTTTCATGAAGTGAAGGGAGGAGTGGAAGTCATGGTGGAAGTGAGGGGGCTTCCGCCCTACAATGAAGGAAAGAATGGGCAGAAGCCAATCGGTCCCCATGGCTTTCACCTTCACGAGAAGGGCATATGTGAAATCGGGGACCCGGCTGATCCGTTTACATCTGCGGGCGGTCATTGGAATCCGGGAGCCCAGCCCCATGGCAATCACGCAGGGGATTTTCCCGTCCTGTTTTCAAACGGGGGGTATGCCCGAATGTCGTTCTTCACCAATAAATTCACTGTGCAGGATGTGGTGGGGAAAGGTGTGATCATCCATCAGAGTCCCGATGATTTTCGATCACAGCCTTCTGGAGATGCAGGTAAACGTCTGGCCTGTGGAGTGATCGTTCCCTATTCAACATCGCACAAATAATTAAAAAAATCGTACAGAAAACGCTCTGTACGATTTTTTTCTTCTATTAATAAAAGCCGAGCATATTGAGCATGACCACAATGATGAAAAGTGGTGCAACGAAGCGGATCAGGAAGAACCAAACTTCGAATATGCCTTTTTTCATGCTGCTTCCGCTTTTCAACTCTTCATAGAGAGCGGTTTTCTTCATCTTCAACGGGACAAAGATGGAAATCAGCAGGCACCCGAGGGGTAATAATACATTGCTTACGGCGAAATCGGCAAGATCGAAGATGATCTTATCGAATAGGGTAATGTCGCTGAGTACCCCGTAAGAGAGGGCGGATGGGATTCCGAAAATGAAAATGGCAATCCCGATGATCCATGCCCACTTGGTCCTCTTTGCTGGATCATTCTTCGCGATGACCGATACGATGATTTCAAGCATGGAGAACGCTGAAGTCAAGGCGGCGAACAGGAAGAGGATGAGGAACGCAATGAAGAACAGCATTCCGAATGGCAGCTGGTTGAAGATCGTCGGCAGCACGTTGAACAGAAGAACAGGTCCTGCACCAGGTTCGAGTCCGAATGCGAAGACGGCAGGGAAGATGGCCAGGCCAGCAAGGAGCACGATGAAGATATTCATGATGACGATGGACACAGCCGAGCGCGGCAGGCTCTGGTTTTTCGGAAGATAGGAGCTATACGTCAGCATGACCGATACCCCGACGCTCAGGGTGAAGAACGATTGTCCCATGGCTTCCAGGATCGTACGCGGTGTGACTTTGGAGAAATCCGGCTGCAGAAGGAATCGTATGCCTTCTCCCGCTCCGTCAAGGGTTACAGCACGCAGGACGAGAACAATGAAAAGGACGAACAGGGCAGGCATCATGATTTTGCTGGCACGCTCGATTCCCTGCTGAACACCTTTGGCTACGACGACGATGGTCATCAGGATGAAGATGAGCTGTACGATGACACTCACCCACGGATCAGCAATGGTGGATCCGAATACCTCACCGTACTGATCCGAGGTCAATCCGTTCAACTGTCCTGTGACGGCCTTGAACAGATAGATGACGATCCATCCGCCAACGACACTGTAGAAAGATAGCAGGATGAAGGATGCGACCATCCCAAGGACTCCGATCCAGTGCCACTGGGTTCCCGGGGCGATCTTTTTATACGAATCGATCGCATTGCTTTGAGCGGTCCTTCCGATGGAGAATTCCGCCAGCAGCAGGGGGAGGCCAAGGAATAAAGTGAAAAGGATGAAGATCAGGAAGAATGCGCCGCCTCCGTTCTGCCCTGCAATATACGGGAATTTCCAGATTGCTCCTAAACCGATGGCCGATCCTGCCGCAGCAAGGATGAAGCCGAGTTTAGATGACCATTGTTCACGTTGACTCATGGGTTGATCTCCTTTCTATTTATGGTTGTCGCCCGAAGACAATAAAAAAATCGCCCCTACATAATTGTAGGGACGATTGGATATCGCGGTACCACCCTAGTTATGGGACAAGCCCATCACTCTTCGGAAATAACGGCATACACCGTCTTTTGATCTCGTCAAAAGAAGCTCTGGAATCGAAATTCACTTACCGCATGTGTACCGATTTGCACCAACCATCGGCTCTCTTTAACAGGGAAGGGTTCGCTACTTGGTTCCTTCAAAGCTTTTCGTTATTTAGGTTATACAATTTTTATCATGGAATGACGTACATTGTCAATGTCTTTTCTGAAATTGACCGTGATGTGCGCGGATTGAGTTCAAGGACAATCTCAAGTAAGATAAGAGAAAAACTATTGGAAAGTGTGTTTATTCATGAAATCGACGATCGTTATCGGTGCCGGGATCCTAGGGGCCTCGACCGCTTATCATCTTGCAAGGAAAGGTGCTGACGTCCTGATCGTGGACAGGGGAGAGACGGGACAGGCGACGGCGGCTGCAGCCGGTATCGTTTGTCCGTGGCTTTCCCAGCGGCGTAACAAAATATGGTATAAGCTTGCTAAAGGAGGAGCGGCCTACTATCCCGAGCTCATCAAACAGCTGGAAGAGGACGGCGAGCGCGAGACAGGGTACGCACGAGTCGGTGCCATCAGCCTCCATACAGATGAGAAGAAATTGGATGGAATGATGGAGAGGGCCTTGAAAAGGCGGGAGGATGCTCCGGAAATCGGGGAGCTGACGAAATTATCGGCAAAAGAAACCCGGGCCCTTTTCCCGCTTCTCTCCGATGAATACAGGGCTGTCCATGTTTCGGGGGCTGCCCGGGTGGACGGACGTGCTATCTGCAAAGCACTCTTGGCAGCTGCGGAAAAACGCGGTGCGATCCACAGGAAAGGGAATGCCCGGCTCCTGAAAGAAGGGACGGGGATCATGCTCGATAACGAAAAGATTGAAGCTGATCGTGTCATTGTCACAGCCGGTGTGTGGGCGAAGGAATTGTTCGCTCCACTCGGAATCGACGTCGATGTCACATCACAGAAAGCCCAGATTATCCATCTAAATGAAGCAGGAGCCGATACGGATGAGTGGCCCGTCGTCATGCCACCCAATGATCAATACCTGCTTGCTTTCCCGGGAGGAAGGATCGTCGCAGGGGCCACCCACGAAAATGATGCCGTCAATGGACGGGTCACGGCAGGAGGAATGCTTGAAATTCTTTCAAAAGCCATGGCCATTGCGCCGGGTCTTCATGAAAGTGCAGTGGTTGAAACCCGGGTCGGTTATCGCCCATTCACCCCGGGGTTCCTGCCGGTGTTCGGATATATGCCCGGCCTCGACGGAGTCCTCTTTGCCAACGGCCTCGGGGCATCGGGTCTGACGGCTGGTCCGTTCCTTGGATCCCAGCTCGCAAAGCTGGCACTTGGAGAAGAGACCGATCTGGAGCCTGCAGACTATGATATAAACGGAGCGTTACGCAACCCGTAATTCCCACTATTTTTTACAAGTCATCCCCTTTATAATAGAGGGAGTGAAATGAGAATTTATAGAAAAAGGTGTTAAATCGATATGAGTCTATTAACAGTCAAAAACCTGACCCACGGCTTCGGTGACCGTGCGATTTTCAATGATGTGTCCTTCCGTTTGTTGAAAGGGGAACACATCGGCCTGATCGGGGCGAACGGGGAAGGTAAATCGACATTCATGAATATCATTACAGGCAAGCTTGAGCCAGACGAAGGAAAGGTGGAATGGGCGAAACGGATCCGGATCGGATACTTGGATCAGCATGCCCAATTGAAGCAGGGGATGACGATCCGCGACGTCCTCAAGACAGCCTTCCAATATCTCTTCGATATGGAAACCGAGATGAATGAGTTATTCGGCAAGATGGGGGAGGCATCCCCTGAAGAGTTGGAGGACCTTCTTGAAGAAACAGGTACCCTGCAAGAAGCGCTGACCAACAATGATTTTTACGTTATTGATGCCAAAGTGGAAGAAATCGGACGCGGACTGGGGTTAGATGATATCGGTCTCGATAAAGATGTCCATGATCTGAGCGGCGGACAGCGGACGAAGGTCCTGCTGGCCAAACTTCTTCTTGAAAAGCCCGATATCCTGCTTCTCGATGAGCCGACCAACTATCTGGATGAGCAGCACATCGAGTGGCTGAAGCGATATCTTCAAGAGTATGAGAATGCCTTCATCCTGATCTCCCATGATATCCCTTTCCTCAACAGCGTCATCAATCTGATCTACCATATGGAAAATCAGGAGCTGAACCGCTATGCGGGAGACTATCATGAGTTCAAGAAAGTACACGAAATGAAGCGTCAGCAGCTCGAGTCTGCCTATAAGAAACAGCAACAGGAGATTTCGAATCTGAAAGACTTCGTGGCCCGTAACAAAGCAAGGGTTTCGACCCGGAATATGGCCATGTCCCGCCAGAAAAAGCTTGATAAGATGGAGGTCATCGAGCTTGCATCTGAGAAGCCGAAACCTGAATTCAACTTCAAGCTTGCGAGGACGGCCGGTCGCGTCATCTTTGAAACGAAAGATCTTGTCATTGGGTATGATGAACCTCTATCAAGACCCCTTAATCTGAAAATGGAACGCGGCCAGAAGATTGCCCTCTCAGGAGCCAACGGAATCGGGAAAACGACCCTTCTCAGAAGCATCCTCGGCGAAATCAAGCCGATCTCCGGGAGCGTAGAACTTGGTGAGTATCTTCATATCGGATACTTCGAGCAGGAGATCAAAACCGAAAACCGTAATACCTGCATTGAAGAAGTGTGGAACGAATTTCCTTCCCTCAATCAGGCGGAGGTGCGTGCCGCCTTGGCTAAATGCGGACTTACGACGAAGCATATCGAGAGCAAGGTGGAAGTGCTGAGTGGTGGGGAAAAAGCGAAGGTGCGCCTGTGCAAACTGATGAACAACGAATCCAATGTCCTTGTGTTCGATGAACCGACGAATCACTTGGATGTGGAAGCGAAGGAAGAGCTGAAGCGCGCTTTGAAGGAATACAAAGGAAGCGTCCTCCTCATCAGTCATGAACCTGAATTCTATCAGGATGTGGCTACCGAAGTGTGGAATTGTGAATCATGGACAACGAAACTGTTTTAATATGAAAAATGAAGGGAAGGACGCGGGCGCTATGCCCTCGTCCTTTTTTTATCAATAGCATGGATTAGGAAATTTATTCTATTGCTTTTCCTAGAATGTCTGTGATATTTTATATGTAACCGGTTACACGAAAGAAGTGAAAGCACATGGTCACAATCAGAGATGTAGCAAAAAAAGCGGGGGTTTCCGTTGCCACGGTTTCCCGGGTGCTCAATGATAATGGATACGTCGGGGCCGATACACGAAAAAAAGTGATGAAGGCCATTGAAGAGCTGAACTACAGTCCGAACGAAGTGGCCCGCTCTTTATATAAGCGGGAGTCAAGACTAATCGGTCTGCTTCTTCCCGATATTACGAATCCGTTTTTCCCACAGCTGGCACGGGGAGTAGAGGATGAACTGAGTGAATCCGGATTCAGGCTCCTGTTGGGAAACAGTGATGAGCATGTGCAAAAAGAACTGGATTACATCCAAACGTTCGTCCAGAACAATGTAGTTGGAATCATATCGGCGACCAACCACGTCGATTACCATATATACGATGAAGTGAAAACACCGCTGGTCCTCCTGGATCGCACCACAGACCACCATCCGGCCGTCTATGCAGACGGGCGGGAAGGCGGGAGGCTTGCGGCAAGAACCCTGATTGAAAAAGGTTCACGCAAGATCACCATCCTGAAAGGTCCTGCCCATATCAAACCGGCACGTGACCGGTTCCAGGGGGCCATCGAAGAGCTGAGTCAGGCAGAGGTCGATTTCTCGGTTCTCTCCACCACCTCCTATTCTTTTGAAGAAGCCCTAGTGTGGGCAAAGGAACTGTTTGAGCAGTTCCCTGATACCGACGGAGTGATTGCAAGCAATGATATCGTGGGGATCGCCGCAATTCATGAAGCATTAAAAAGGGGAAAACGCATCCCTGAAGAGGTACAGATCATCGGGTATGATGACATCCCTCAAAGCCGGCTGTCTTATCCGACGCTGACGACAATCCGGCAGCCTGCCTACGAGATGGGACGGGAAGCGGCGAGGCTACTCATCACCATGATACGAAAAGAATCCATCACTCAATCCACCATCGAGATGCCGGTGGAACTCATAGAAAGAGACACAACAAGAAAGGGATGATCATGATGAAACCACCAAAAATCGCCGTGATCGGCAGCTCCTCTATGGATCTGGTCGTAACGGCCGACAGACGTCCGGGAGCAGGGGAAACCATTCTGGGAGAAGCATTCAGTACCGTACCCGGAGGAAAAGGCGCGAACCAGGCAGTAGCGGCTGCGAGACTTGGGGCCGACGTTCATATGATTGGCAGAGTCGGGGATGACGCATATGGTCAGGAGATCGTTGCGAACCTGAAAGCAAACGGCGTCATGACAGACTATGTGGAACCGGTTACAGATGTAAGCAGCGGGACGGCTCATATCGTATTGGCAGAAGGAGACAACAGCATCATCGTCGTCAAAGGAGCCAACGATCATGTAACTCCATCATACGTAAAAAATGCTCTTCCCCTTTTAAAAGAGTGCGATTTGGTCATGATCCAGCAGGAAGTGCCGGAAGAAACGGTTATCGAGACAGCCGGACTGTGCAGGGAAATCGGAGTACCGCTGCTGCTGAATCCAGCGCCGGCAAGGGAGATTCCCGATACAGTGGTAGAACAGGTGGCCTATCTGACACCGAATGAGCATGAAGCGGGTCTTTTATTCCCTGGTGTTTCGTTATCGGACGTACTGAGGAAGTATCCGAACAAGCTCTTCATCACAGAAGGCTCTGCCGGTGTACGCTATTATGACGGTGCAGAAGAGAGACTCGTTTCCTCCTTCAAGGTTGAGGCGGTGGATACAACAGGGGCAGGAGATACGTTCAATGCAGCCCTTGGAGTAGCAGTGGCCGAGGGGAAACCCCTTGAGGCGAGCCTTCGTTTTGCCAATCGGGCTGCATCCATTTCCGTTACAGGCTTCGGTGCCCAAGGCGGAATGCCGACCCGGGAAGAAGTCGAGAGGGGGCTTGCGGAATGAAACGAAATGGAATACTTAATAGTCAGATCGCCAAAGTGCTGGCCGACCTGGGGCATACCGATACAGTCGTCATCGCTGATGCGGGGCTTCCCATCCCCCCTCATGTGAAGAAGATCGACCTGGCATTAAAAGGAGGGGTTCCATCCTTCCTTGATGTGGTGGATATTCTCATAGACGAGATGGTAGTGGAGCGAATGACAGCAGCCAGCGAGCTGGAACAGAATCCCCAAGTTCATCAGGGACTGCAAAAGCGCTTTGAACAAATCGAATACACGTCTCACGAAGAGTTGAAGCATCAGCTCCAATCGGCAAGGGCCGTCATACGCACAGGTGAAATCACCCCGTATGCCAACTGCATCCTGCATGCCGGTGTAACGTTCTAAAAGGAGGGAATCACATGGAAATCCGCATGGATCATATTCATAAAGCCTTCGGTCAAAATAAGGTACTGGAAGGAGTGGACATCCATATCCGTGGTGGGGAAGTCCACGCATTGATGGGAGAGAACGGAGCAGGAAAGTCCACCCTCATGAACATTTTGACGGGTCTTCATAAAAAAGATCAGGGTACCATCACCATCGACGGTGTGGAAAAAATCTTTGATAATCCAAAACAGGCAGAAGAGTTCGGCATAGCTTTCATCCACCAAGAATTGAACATCTGGCCAGAGATGACGGTGCTTGAAAACCTCTTCATCAATAAAGAACCGATCACATCATTCGGGCTTATACAGACCCATAAAATGAAAGCGGTTGCCAAAGAGCAGTTCGACCGCCTGGCCATCTCCATCCCGCTTCAGAAGGAAGCAGGTAAGTGCTCGGTGGGTGAGCAGCAGATGATTGAGATCGCTAAGGCACTGATGACCGACGCGAAAGTGATTATCATGGATGAACCGACCGCAGCGCTCACGGATAGGGAAATCGAGAAGCTGTTCGATGTGATTCGCTCCTTGAAAGAGTCGGGCGTCTCCATCGTCTATATTTCTCACCGGATGGAAGAAATCTTCACCATCTGCGACACGATCACTGTCATGCGTGATGGCCATACCGTTGACACGACCCCGATTCCTGAAACGAACTTCAACGACGTAGTCAGGAAGATGGTCGGCAGGGAATTGACCGATCGCTTCCCGGAGAGAAACAGTAACCCCGGGGAAACCATCCTGGAAGTCAAAGGGCTGACGCGCAAAGGTGTGTTCGAAAACGTCAGTTTCCAAGTAAGGGAAGGGGAAATCGTTGGGGTGTCGGGACTGATGGGTGCCGGACGCACAGAAATCATGCGTACCATATTCGGTCTTGATGGCAAATATGAAGGGGACATCCTGGTGACCGGTAAAAATGTTACCGTTAAAAACCCGAATCAAGCGGTGGAACTTGGACTTGGTTTCATCACAGAGGATCGGAAAGAAGAGGGGCTCATCCTTGATTTCTCCATCAAGGATAACATCGTCCTCCCGAGTCTCTTCAGTTTCACGAAGAACGGAATGATCAAAGACAAGCAGGAGGAAGAATTCGTCGAACTCCTGATCAAGCGCCTGACAATCAAAACAGAATCCGCCATGACCTCCGCGAAAAACCTCTCCGGGGGTAATCAGCAAAAAGTCGTCATCGCCAAGTGGATCGGGATCGGTCCGAAAGTTCTCATCCTAGACGAACCGACAAGGGGAGTCGATGTAGGAGCAAAGCGGGAAATCTATCAGCTGATGAATGAACTGACGGACCGGGGAGTCGCCATCATCATGGTCTCATCCGAACTTCCTGAAGTACTGGGAATGAGTGATCGGGTGATCGTCATTCATGAGGGCAGGGTATCAGGTGAAGTAACAGGCAAAGAAGCAACGCAGGAAAAAATTATGACGCTGGCAACAGGAGGTCAGATCAATGAATAACGCACTCAATCGAACCAATCACGTAGGAAGTTTCATGCAGAAACTCGGACCATTCTTAGGACTGCTCGTCCTGGTCGTGACCGTTTCCATCATCAATCCCAGTTTCCTCGAACCATTGAACTTATTGAATCTTTTACGTCAAGTGGCCATCAACGCCTTGATCGCATACGGCATGACCTTTGTCATCCTGACAGGAGGAATCGACCTTTCCGTCGGATCCATACTCGCTCTCTCAAGCGCACTGATGGCCGGGATGATGGTATCCGGTCTCGATCCGATCCTGGCCGTCCTTATCGGATGTATTCTTGGGGCCATTATGGGAGCAGTCAATGGCCTTCTCATCACAAAAGGGAAGATGGCTCCGTTCATCGCTACCCTGGCCACAATGACCATGTTCCGCGGGTTGACCCTGGTGTACACCGACGGGAATCCGATCACGGGTCTTGGAGACAACTATGCCTTCCAACTGTTCGGAAGAGGCTATTTCCTCGGAATCCCGGTACCGGCTATCACCATGTTGCTGGCATTCGCCATTCTTTGGGTAATCCTTCACAAAACGCCATTCGGACGTAAGACATATGCCATCGGAGGGAATGAAAAAGCAGCCCTTATTTCAGGTATCAAAGTATCAAGAGTAAAAATCATGATCTACTCACTCGCAGGCTTACTTGCCGCACTGGCAGGGGCCATCCTCACGTCACGATTGAACTCCGCCCAGCCGACAGCAGGGACATCTTATGAGCTTGACGCCATTGCGGCCGTCGTGCTTGGAGGAACATCCCTATCAGGTGGACGCGGGTTGATTGTAGGGACACTGATCGGTGCCCTGATCATCGGGACACTGAATAACGGACTAAACTTACTCGGCGTATCATCCTTCTTCCAAATGGTCGTGAAGGGGATCGTCATCATCATCGCCGTATTAATCGATCGAAAGAAAGCAGCATAGGAGGTTCCACATGAAAAAACTGATTGTACTTATGATGAGTATCTCCCTCGTATTCTTGGCAGCTTGTTCACTCCAGCCCCCTGAGTGGGCGAAGCCCAGTGGGAAAAAGGATCCGAAAGATCTGAAGATCGGTCTCTCCGTTTCGACCCTGAATAACCCGTTCTTCGTCTCCATCAAAGAAGGGGTGCAGAAAGAAGCAAAGGCGCAGGGCATGAAAGTCATCGTTGTCGATGCCCAGAACGATGCAGCCAAGCAGATCAATGACGTGGAAGATTTAATTCAACAAGGTGTCGATCTTCTTCTCATCAACCCGACAGATTCATCGGCCATCTCCACAGCCGTACAGTCTGCCAATAGCATCGGAATCCCAGTCGTTACCCTTGACCGTTCAGCAGATAAAGGCGACGTGGCGACACTCGTCAGCTCTGATAATGAAAAGGGCGGGGAAATGGCTGCCGACTATCTCATCAAAGAATTGGGTGAAGGGACAAAAGTGGCTGAGCTTGAAGGGGTACCTGGAGCGTCTGCTACCCGTGAACGGGGAGCAGGCTTCCACAACCTCGCTGACGACAAGCTTGATGTAGTCGCGAAGCAGACTGCCAACTTTGACCGGACCCAAGGACTCAATACGATGGAAAACATCCTTCAGGGTAATCCGGATATCAAGGCCGTCTTCGCCCATAATGATGAAATGGCCCTCGGTGCCCAACAGGCCATCCAGAGCTCAGGACGGGATGTACTCGTCGTTGGATTTGACGGGAACGAAGATGCCCTGAAGAGCATTGAAGAAGGGAACCTGTCAGCAACCGTCGCCCAACAGCCTGAAGAGATCGGCAAGCTTGCCGTGCAGGCAGGGGCCGATGTGCTCAATGGGAAAAAGGTCGACAAAATGATCCCTGTTCCATTGAAATTAGTCACAAAAGACAATGAGTGATTGAACAAAAACTGCCCCGACGGTCATCCCGTCAGGGCAGTTTTTTTGTCGCTCAAGGCTTATCATGGAGATGAATAGTATGACTGGCAAGGAGGCGCTCCCTGAAATCTCCGCTGACGCGTCTGGAATCATAAGCGCACACAGACAGGAGATTTTCTTTTGCGACGATGACATCAGCCTGTTCTTCTGAATGAAGGAGTTTGCTCACTTCGCACTCTTCCCTCCATTCGATATGTGCCCACGTTCTATAGTCCATGTCCGGGTCGAATTCGCCTTTGAACAAGGTCGGAAGAAGATCGGGGATGGAGTTGATCCTGAAGTCCCCATTTGCATAGTAAAACTCATAATTATTGAGAAACCTGACCTGGTCGAGTTCAGGTGCTGTCAGTAGTTGTGCCAATTTAAGAACGATCATCGGAGCCATCCGGTCGCTTTCGACGATAATGGTGCATTCGTTTTGACGGAGTCCGGCGATGACATAATCCACAACGTTGGAAACGTATTTTTCTTGATCGGTGAAGAAGTAGGCGACGTGCCCTTTAGAAAGGCTACGGAGGTCCGAGACCTCTTGTACTTCGATTTGCTTCAAATTTGCACCTCGTTTGATTAGTGAGACGTATTCCGTTGATAGTGTTGCGGCTAGTTACTTAAGTGTAACACAAATATATTTGGAAAAACGGGTTTGTGGAAATTATTGAAAATAAGTTCGGTGGGAGCAGGCGTTTGGTTTAAACGAATTCGATTCATTTTATGTAGGGTGTATGGATGGGTTCGTTCCGTTTCGCTGCGGGTGACCGCTTTCCGCGGGGCGAGCGATGAGCCTCCTCGTGCCTGCGGGGTCTCATCCGCCCGCCTTTCCGCAGGAGTCGTCCACCCTCCGCTGCACTGCACTATGCGGTGAAGATTGGAGTGGGGAAGAGGTGTGATTTGATTCATCTCAAAGATGGTGGTGATTGTGAAGTATTGTCCCCATTCTCATTTTGGAGCAGGGGTGTAGTTGGATGGGATCGTTCCGTTTCACTTCAGGTGGCCGCTTTCAGAAATCTTGTTTTTGTGAAGTATTCTTTCACGGAAACATTACCATGAATGGAAATGTAATAATTCCGAAGTGGTAGTAGGTCCTCAAGAAGAGGTGCTATTAGCAAACCCTCTATAGAGACAAGTGAAAAATCACAGAGTGAATTGAAGCGGAAGGCGCTTGACTCCAGCGGAAAAGGAGGAGCGGCGAGACCCCGCAGGCACGAGGAGGCTTGCCGCCCTCCCCGCAGGAAAGCAAGCGCCTGTAGCGGAAAGGAACGATTGTCATTCCACCCATGTCTTCTTTAAAATCCAATCTAGACATAATAAGATAATAGACAAAAAGTGCACCCATTAAAGACTTTCATAATAGTGTAGGTGCCCCTCTACATAAAAACCCGCAGAGTGGAGTCAAGCGCCTGCAGCGAAAAGAAACGATCGTCATCACATTCATTACTCCTCCAAAATCTACTCTCCACTTCGAAGTGGCTCAGCACTCGTTTTCAACTCCAAACAAAACAAAAAGGCTGATGCCCCACTGTAAACCAGTGTGGATCAGCCTTTTTGCACGCTTCATGCGAAGGATCGAAAATTTCGTCCCCAAATTTCATGCATGGAATGGACGGTGATGAATGCTTCTTTGTCGGTTGCCTGGATGTAGGTCTTGAGTTTGGAAAAGTCCTTTCGCTCAAGAATGGTGGTGATGACTTCCTTGTCATCTTCCGAAAATCCGCCTTTTGCAGAATGGACCGTGGCCCCTTTATGGAGTTCGTGAATGATGAATCCCCTGATGTCTTCACTCTTCTCGCTGATGATGACCACTTCTTTCCGCTCATTGAAGAACTGGATGCTTTTATCGACCAGCAGTCCTTTCAGGATCAATCCGAAGAATGCATACAACCCTGTCTGCAGTCCGAACAGGAAAGCGGAGGCGAGGACGATGAGTACATCGGACAGAAGGACCGCAGTCCCGAGTTCAACATTGATGAACCTGTGGAGTACCTGGGCCAACACCCCTGTTCCTCCGGCAGATGCTTCCTGATAGAAGATCATGGCGACGCCCACGGCACCGAGCAAGGTTCCGATCACAACCTGTACAAGGACATCGGGACTGATCGGCTGATGGACGGGGAAGAATGATTCCATGCCCCACACGAATCCATTAAGGATCAGGGTGGCGATCACGGATCTGATCCCGAAGGCAGGACCGATCAAAATCAGGCCGAGGAGAAATAGAGAGGCGTCCAATGCGAGCATCAAGGCTCCGACAGGGAGGTTGATGACTTCAGCAAGGACGATCGCTGCTCCGCTTGTGCCTCCTAAGGCGAGATTATTTGGCGTAAGGAAAAAATGTATATTCAGGGCCATGAGGAAGGCGCCTATGACGATAATAAGATAGGTTTTGAATAATTTCATATGGTGGAGCAAGCTCCTTTCCTAAAAAGGTTCCATCCCGATTATAAAGAGCCTGCGGAGTGAAGTAAACGGAGAAAAGCAATGTAAGCATTTACTTATAAAAGTTTATATAGTGGGTTTTTTCAGACTATATTTTCCTTCGTATCTGTATTGACATTTATTGATCACGACATTAATATTTAAACAGGTTAAATATTATGGTGTATAAGAAAGGGGGCAGGCCATGAAGCGGAATGATGTCCCGCCTGGTTATATTGATAGGCTTTTTAAGGCATTTTATGTAACCAACAGGCAAATACAGCAGGATATGGCGCAGTCATTCAAAGAACTTCATCTCACGGGACCGCAATTTTATATCTTATATCTCCTCTGCCAAGAGGGCGGTGCGAAACCGACCGAGTTGGCTGACAAACTTGAGGTGAAACCCAGTGCGATCACGGTTATGGTCGACAGGCTGATCAAAGCCGGTCTGGTCCGGAGGGAGAGGGATGAGGACGATCGCAGGATCGTCAAGTTGGATAGTACAGAGGAAGGCAGGGCAATCTTTGAGAAAGCGAAGGTTGTACGCAAGGAGATTTTTACTCGGTACTTATCTTATTTAGAAGAAGCGGATATCGAGCAGCTGGTCATGACATATGAAAAACTCGCTGCCATTATAGAAAAAACAAAAGGAGAGAATGAACGTGTCAGTACAACAAACAGGAATCAATAGGCGCCTGGTCTTGACCGGTCTGATCATCGGGATGTTCTTCAGTGCCCTTGAGCAGACCGTAGTCGGAACGGCGATGCCGACCATCATTGCGGAACTCAATGGATTTTCAATCTTTGCCTGGGTGACCACTGCCTACTTGATCACCTCCACAGTCGTCACCCCCATTGTCGGGAAGCTGTCGGATTTATATGGAAGAAGACTGCTTTATTTAATCGGTGTCATCATCTTTATCATAGGATCAGGACTTTGTGCCACAGCCAGCACGATGGAACAGCTTGTCTTTTACCGCGGTCTTCAGGGAATCGGTGGAGGGATGATCATGCCTCTGTCCCAGACGATCATCGGTGATATTTTCTCTGCTGAACAGCGTGCTAAGTGGCAGGGGGTATTCGGTGCCTTATTCGGGCTCAGCTCTGTCATCGGCCCTTTCATTGGTGGTGTTATCGTTGACAGCATCAGCTGGCACTGGATCTTTCTCATCAATGTACCGTTTGGGTTCCTTTCGGCCATCCTTCTTTATATCGGGCTGAAAAATGAAAATCTTGGTCGCAAAATAGAGAAAGTCAGCATTGACTATCTTGGCATCATCACATTGGTACCGGGACTCGTGATGCTACTGCTTGTCCTGAACTTCGGCGGTGACAAATTCGCCTGGACGTCCGGAACGAGCTTCCTCCTATTCGGTGGAGCCATCCTTTTTTTACTTGTATTCGGCTATGTCGAGAAGAAGGCGAAGGAGCCGATCCTGGATCTGAGTTTATTCAAGAATCGCGTCTTTGCCACAACGAATGCCCTCGGTTTCCTTCTTGGACTCGGCATGTTCGGTGCCATCATGTTTGTCCCGATGTTCATGCAGGGGATCTTGGGCGTGACGCCTACCCAGGCAGGGTCGACGATGACGCCGATGATGATTGCATTGATCGTCGCGAGCATCATCGGGGGAAGGCTTCTGTTGAAGCTGAAGTTCCGTACAGTCTTGACGACCGGCATGCTCATCACGGTTCTTGGCTTCCTGCTCATGAGTACAATGGGACCGGAATCGAAGGAATTTACTGCTTATCTTTATATGGTGGTGATGGGCTTCGGGATGGGCCTTGTGATGCCAACCTTGATGATTGCCATCCAGAATGAATTTCCGAAGTCCCGTTTGGGGGCTGTAACATCGGCTTCGACGTTCTTCCGTTCGATCGGAGGAACGATTGGTATCACCGTATTAAACGCGGTTATGAATCAGTCCCTTCAAGGGAATATGAAGGATGTCGCAGCTAGCGAATCCAATCCGGCTGTTGCACAAGTCCTCAAGGCGCTGAGTGATAAGACGGACAGCTTGTTCGGAGTCCTTGTGACCCCTGATGTCCTTCAACTGCCACAAGAAATCGGGAAAGCCGTCATTGCTTCTGTTGAGATGGCATGGTCGGATGCGTTCACGACCGTTTTCATGACGGGGCTGATCTTCATCAGTGTCGGCGTATTCGTCGCATTGTCAGTAGGTAATGGTAGGATTAAACGGGACCACGAAATTGAAAATGAGCAAAAAGAAGCATCTACGGATCCCGCTTATACAGAATAAGCCAGTTCTCACCTGATTCCTTCGCGGAGTCAGGTGTTTTTTTACTTTCTATATGATTTAATTTTCAGAAAATATATTGACATGGGAGGGGAAAAGGCGGTATGTTTTGAATAGTTACATATAACACTTTTTTAATAAATCGGTATTTTAACGTTATATAAAAATTAGTGGGAAGGTGGCGGTGCGGGTGATCCTGCATGAAGTGGAAACGTTTGACCGTGAGGCAATGGAAACGCTGCAGTGGAGAAGGCTGAAGCAGACGCTAGCCGCGGTTTATGAACATGTATCCCTTTACCGGAAAAAGTTTGATGATCATCAGGTCCATCCTGCCGATCTACATTCTTTGTCAGATGTAAAAATGTTACCGCTTACAAATAAAGCTGATCTACGATCGCAGTACCCCTTCGGCATGTTTGCTGTCCCAAAGGAGAACATGGTCAGGATCCATGCTTCTTCTGGAACGAGCGGGAAGCCCACGGTTGTCGGGTACACCAGACGGGACCTTGAGATGTGGAGTGACATCGTCGCACGGGCCATCGCGGCAGGCGGCGGGAAACCCGGGAGCATCCTTCACAATGCTTACGGGTACGGTTTGTTCACGGGAGGATTGGGACTTCATTATGGAAGTGAACGATTGGGGATGACAACGGTGCCGGTATCCGGTGGCAACGCAGCAAGACAAATCACCCTTCTGGAGGATTTCCGTCCATCCGTCATCTGCGGGACACCTTCCTACATCCTGACCATTGCTGAAACGATGGAGTCTCAAGGGAAGGATCCGGCAGGACTTTCCTTGGAGTATGGGATATTCGGGGCTGAGCCATGGTCAGAGACCATGCGGATGACGCTTGAGAAGAAGCTTGGAATCAAGGCGTGCGATATCTACGGATTGAGCGAGGTCGTCGGACCGGGCGTCGCCATGGAATGTCATGAAGCCCAGGATGGACTTCATATCGCAGACGATCATTTCCTTGTGGAGGTCATTGATCCCGTTACACTCGAGCCTTTGGATGAAGGGCAGTTCGGTGAACTCGTGTTTACAAGTTTGACGAAGGAAGCATCTCCGGTCATCCGGTACCGGACCGGTGACATTGCCTCCATTACAAAGGAGCAATGCCGATGCGGCCGCACGACGACGAGGATGTCAAGAGTGAAGGGCCGGGTGGATGACATGATGATTATCCGTGGCGTCAATGTATTCCCTTCCGAGATTGAACACTACCTCCTGCAGGTCGAGGACCTTTCCCCTCATTATCAGGTGTATCTACGAAAGGAAGGGGCCCTTGATGCGGTAGAGCTCAGGGTCGAAATCAGTGATTCATTTTCTGAAGAGATTTCACATGACTTTTCACATGAGAAGACAGCCCTGCTTTCCTCGAAGGTGAAGGAGATGATGAAAGATCGATGCTACGTTTCCATGGACGTCACGCTTGTAGGCAAGAATGAAATCCCGCGATCGGAAGGGAAAGCCGTCAGGGTAGTGGATTTGAGGGACGAGGGTTTAATAAGCCACTAAAGGAGCAGCGAATGCTGCAAGAAGGAGGAGGAAAACATGATCAGTCAAGAGAGGACAGACGGGGAGCTTATGGCAGGTTTCATGGCGAAGATCGAATCTGACAGGAAGATCGAAGCGGATGATTGGATGCCTGATGACTATCGGAATGCACTGATCAAGCTGATTTCCATGCACGGGATCAGTGAAATCATGGGGGCCCTGCCGGAAAAGGAATGGGTACCGAAAGCACCGACCCTGCGCAGGAAGCTCGGGATCATGGCGAAGGTACAGGATGAGATGGGGCATGGACAGCTCCTCCTGCGTGTAGCAGAGGATTTGATGAAACCTTACGGAAAAACAAGGGAGGACATTATGCGGGATCTCTTTTCCGGTGATCTGAAGTTTCATAATGTCTTCCACATGGAAGCCCCGACATGGGGGGATGCCGGGCTGATCGGATGGCTGGTGGATGGGGCCGCGATCATCACACAGACCAATATGTTGAATGCCTCCTATGGTCCGTACGCCCGGGCACTTAAGCGGATCTGTGCAGAGGAAGTCTTCCATGCACAGCATGGCGAGGCCATCATCATGGCCCTTGCAGAAGGTACGCCGAATCAGCGTGCGATGGTACAGGATGCCGTCGACCGCTGGTGGGATTCCCTGCTCATGTTCTTCGGTCCCGGTGATGTCAAGACGACGGGGTCGTCCAAGCAGGACATTACGATTAAATACAAGATCAGGACGAAGACGAATGAGCAGCTCAGGCAGGATTTCTTCACCAAATATGTCCCGAGGATCCTGTCCCTCGGGCTTACACTGCCGGACCCGTCCATGGCTTTCGATGAAGCGACGGGGGAATGGACATACAGGCAGCCCGACTGGCAGGAGTTCAAACAGATCATCAAAAACAACGGTCCAAAGTCAAGGGAACGCCTGCGCCTTAGGGAGTTGTCCTATGAAAACAATGCCTGGGTCCGGGAAGCACTGAGCTGAAGGGAGTGAGAAGATGTCAGGGGATAAGAAGTTTTATCAGGAATTCGAAGTCTTCAGTAAGCGGGCGGATGGAGGGATCATGCAACATCAATTCAGCCTTCTTGCCCCGAACCACGAGCTTGCCATGATCATGGCGCAAGAGAATTTCATGAGGCGTGAACCGGTCGCGGACATCTGGGTGGTCAAACGCTCCGATGTGCGCATGATGACCCCCGATGAAAGGGGAACGCTGCAGCGGCTCGATAATAAGGATTACCGCAATGCGAAAGGCTATGGTTATCTGAAGAAGAAGTGGCGCCAATATGAGCAGGAGATGCTAGATGAAAAAGAAATCATGTCCTGGGGAGAGTTGGTGAAGAAGAAATGAAGCAGTACGAGTTGAACACGATCCCGGATAAAGGGTATAAGCAGGCGCTTGCCTCTCTTCTCTACCTGCTGGCAGATGATGATTTCATCCTTGCCTACAGAGGATCCGAATGGCTGGGGCTCGCTCCGCACATTGAGGAGGATGTGGCCTTCTCCTCGATTAATCAGGATACGATGGGGCACGCCTCCATGATCTACGAGCTGCTGGAAGGCCTCGGTGAAGGAACCGAAGACGAGCTTGCCCATGGGCGGCCCCCTGAAGAACGGAGGAACGCCATCATCCTGGAGGAAGTCAATGGACCGGGAGATTACTTGATCGAGCCCCGGTACGACTGGGCGTTTGCCGTCGTGAGACATTATTTCTACACGGTGGCGAAGAAGGTTCGCATGGAGTCACTCAAGCAGTCAAGTTATGGTCCGCTTGCAGAGGCTGCCGTCAAGATCAACACGGAGCTATATTATCATCTTCTTCACTGGCAGACGTGGTTCACACAGCTTATGAATGCAGGTGGGGAAGCAAGGAAGCGGATGGAGGACGCCGTTTCGCGGGTATGCGACGACTTTCAGGGGGTCCTGACCCTCGGACCGGACGGGGAGAATATGGCCCGATATGGACTCATTGAAGGGGAAGCCATTCTCGCATCCCGATGGACGGAAGCGCTGAAGAAGCCATTCAACGCGTCAGGGGTCCAGCATCCACCACTCATCCGCAGCTTAAGGGGAGATGGCCGTAAGGGAGAACATACCAGTGATTTGACCGATGCCCTTCAGACACTGGGTGAAGTGTACAGACTGGAGGCATCCGCAACCTGGTGAAGGAGGGAAGGCATGGAACAGACACTCATGAAGCTGCTTGGAACGGTCAAGGATCCGGAAATCGACTCCATCTCTATTGTCGATCTCGGAATGGTCCATTCAATCGAGATGAAGGGAGGGCGATGCACCATCAAGCTCTTACCTACCTTTGCCGGATGTCCGGCTCTGGATATCATCCGAGGAAATGTCAAAAAGGCGTGCATGGCGCAGCCGGGGATAGAAGAAGTGGAAGTGCGCTTCGTCTATACACCACCTTGGACCTCGGACCGCCTGACGCCAAACGGAAGGGAGAAGCTGAAGGAATTCGGCATCGCCCCGCCTCCCGAGACATTTACGAGCCTGGAAGAGTGGGAGATTCATTGTCCATATTGCAATTCCCATTACACGTCAATGGAAAATCTATTCGGACCGACGGCGTGCAGGAGCATCCTGTACTGCAAGGAGTGCCGCAACCCATTTGAAGCGATGAAGCCGATTTCTACAAACATGTAAAAAAGAAAAGGAGAGATGGATATGGTCAAGTTGATTGCACTGTATAAACACCCGGAGGATAAGGAAGCGTTTGATGAGCATTATTTTAATACCCACGGACCGATCACGGCAAAGATCCCCGGTCTGAAGAAGATGGTGGTGACGAAGATTACGGGATCGCCCATGGGCGGAGAAGGCGACTATTATCTGATGTGCGAGATGTACTACGATAGCCATGAATCGATGAAAGCCGGTATGAAATCGCCTGAAGGAAAGGCATCGGGTAAGGATCTCATGGGATTTGCAGGCGACCTGGTCACCCTTATGATCGGGGAAGAGACCGATGGGGCAGAGTGATGAATTCATCACGGTGAGGGTGGAGGATGCAATCGGGATCGTTGAGTTGAATCGTCCCGATGTGCTGAACGCCTTGAATCGCCAGATGGTCTCTGAAGTGGTAGGGGCGTTCGAGCGGCTCGATCGTGACGGAAGCGTGAAGGTCATCCTCCTGATGGGGAAGGGCCGCGCTTTCGCCGCGGGGGCCGATATCAAGGAAATGGCAGATGCCGGTCCCGTAGATTTTGAGCTTATGGATCCCTTCGCACCATGGGACCGGATGACCCTCATCAAAAAGCCCATTATCGGAGCTGTGCATGGATTTGCCCTCGGCGGAGGATTTGAGCTTGCCCTCAGCTGTGATCTGTTGTTTGCGGCCGAGGATGCCCGCTTCGGGTTCCCCGAGGTGAATCTCGGCGTCATGCCAGGTGCCGGGGGAACCCAGCGGCTCACGAAGCTACTCGGGAAGACCAGGGCAATGGAATGGCTGCTGTCAGGCGATACGTTCTCAGCCGAAGAGGCCTTGCAGTGGGGCATCGTCAACCGGACGATCCCGCAGTCTTTATTAATAGAAGAAACGAAGCGATTTGCCCGAAAGCTGGCCGACAAGCCTCCGCTTTCGCTGCGTCTGATAAAGGAATCGGTGCACACGGCGGTGGATGCCACGGTGTCGGAAGGGATGAAGCAAGAACGGAAGAACTTTTATCTGTTGTTTGCCTCTGAAGATCAAAAAGAAGGCATGAAGGCGTTTGTGGAGAAGCGGACAGCCGAATTCAAGGGGAGGTAAGCCATGTTTGAAACCATCCGTTATGAAGTGAAGGACTCAGCAGCCTGGATCACCCTGAATCGGCCGGACCGCCTCAATGCCTTCATCCTTCAGCTTAACCGGGAGATCCAAAAGGCGATCAAGGCGGCAGAACGGGATGATGGGGTGAGGGTAATCGTCATCACCGGGGAAGGCAGGGCTTTTTGTTCCGGTCAGGATCTCAGTGAGGTGGATGAGAGCATGGATCACGGTGACGTGCTCCGTCACCAATATGGCCCGATGGTGAAAGCGATGGAGGAATGTCCGAAGCCGATCATTGCCGCCGTCAACGGGGTCGCCGCCGGTGCCGGCTTCAGCCTCGCCCTCGCCTGCGACTTCCGACTGGTCTCTGAGAAAGCAAGCTTCATCCAATCATTTGTTCATGTCGGGCTCGTACCGGATTCGGGCAATCTCTATTACTTAAGCAATCTGGTAGGCTATGCAAAAGCGATGGAACTAGCTGTACTCGGTGAAAAGATTAGTCCCCAGGAAGCAGAAAATCTCGGGCTCGCGACCAAAGTGATCCCGGTTGAATCATGGGAAGAGGAGACTGCGAGATTCGTAGGACGGATCGCCTCCCTTCCGACGAAGGCGATCGGTTCGATGAAGCGGTTATTAAAGGATGCACCGAAGCGGACATTTGACGAGTATTTGGAAAAAGAAGCCTACGCCCAGCGGATGGCCGGCATGACCGCGGATCACCGGGAAGGTGTCGAAGCATTTATGGCAAAGAAGAAGCCGATTTTCAAAGGACGATAATCCAAAAGGAGATGAAGAGATGTCGACAGTGAAAGAGCAAACGTTTGACGTGTTGGAAATGAAGAGGGAGCATTATTCCTTGATCATCGGGGGCCAGCGGACGGAAAGTGAATCCGGCGAAACCTTCACTACCTACAATCCGGCTACTGGGGAAGCATTGGCCACGGTGTCGCTTGCAGGCATCGAGGATGCAGAGAAAGCTGTACAAGCCGCCCGCAATGCTTTTGATTTCGGCAAATGGAAAAAGGCGCCGGTCAATAAACGCTCACGTACTCTTAATAAAATCGCCGGGATCATGCGGTCGAGATTCAATGAGCTGGTAGAGCTTGAGATCATGGACAGCGGAAAGTCCTTGTCAGCAGCACAGGGTCAGGTTATGCAGGCAATCGAAGACTTTGAGTTCTATGCAGGCGCCATCGTCGGTCACAGGGGCACGGTGAATCCGGTCCCGGGTCAATTCACCAATGTAGCGGAGAAAGAGCCGGTCGGAGTCTGCGCGCAGATCATTCCGTGGAATTATCCATTGATGATGGCCGCATGGAAGATTGCACCCGCTCTTGCGGCCGGATGCTCTGTAATCGTGAAGCCGGCGACACTCACCCCTCTCACTGCCATCGTCCTTGGAGAGATCTGTATTGAAGCAGGCGTACCGGAAGGCGTCATCAATATCATTCCAGGCTCGGGTTCAACGGTGGGGAATTATCTGGTGGAGCACAAGAACGTGGATAAAGTCGCGTTCACCGGCTCGACGCCTGTAGGGAAGAACATCATGGAAAGGGCGTCCCAGACATTGAAGCGCGTCACCTTGGAGCTCGGCGGGAAATCCCCTAATATCGTCTTCCCCGACGCGAACCTGGATGCAGCCGTCGACGGGTCTCTCTTCGGAATCTTCTATAATACCGGTCAATCCTGTGAAGCGCGGTCCAGATTGTATGTACACGAAGATATCTATGATGCGTTCATGGAGAAGTTCGTCGAGAAAACGAAGAAGCTCACCCTGGGTGATCCTCACGATAAAGGAACACATATCGGAGCCGTCATTGATCAAAAGCAGGTGGACACAATCCATGAGTATGTGACATCGGCCAAAGAAGATGGGGCAACGATCCTGACTGGAGGAAAACAAGCAAAGGTGGACGGCTTTGAAAAGGGAAGCTGGTATGAGCCGACGATCATAACCAATGTCAGCCATGACATGAAAGCCGTAAAAGAAGAGATCTTCGGACCAGTCGTGGTTGTCATGACGTTCAAGGATGAGAAGGAAGCGATCCGCATGGCCAATGACAGCGAATATGGTCTCGGATCTGCGATCTGGACGGAGAATCATGGTCGGGCAACAAGGGTGGCCAAAGCGATCCAGGCGGGAATCGTCATGGTGAACTGCCCATTCTCGGCGTTTCCTGGCACCCCGTTCGGCGGATACAAGCAATCCGGATTCGGTCGGGAGCTTTGCGTCGAGACGCTGGACCTGTATACCGAGACGAAGAGCATCATTTCCTATTTTGGCAATCGTCCACTGAATCCATTCGGTGTGTAATGAAACAGACAGGGGTTGTCCTTTCCGGAGGTCAACCCCTTATTTCTAGAGAGGAGAGGGTATCATGCGGAATCTAGTCGTAGTCGGTTCAGGGGTCATGGGGAGAGGGATAGCCTACGTAAGTGCCGTAGGTGGATATCGGACCACCCTTGTAGATATCAAGGAAGAACAGCTGCTTCGTGCAGAAAGGGAGATTGCAGGATTTCTTCAAAAAGGAATAGAGCGCCAAAAGCTTACGGCGGATCAATACGAAGAAGCAAGGGGGAACCTCCAGTATTCTACCAATCTGTCGATTGCCGTGTCGGATGCTGATTTTGTCATTGAGGCTGTACCCGAAGACCGGGAGCTGAAGCGCTCCGTATTCCAGGTGCTTGACGCCCATGCTCCTGAATCATGTTATTTTGCCACCAACACGTCCACCATGAGCCCGACGGAAATCGGTTCTTACACAAAAAGGCCCCAAAAGGTCATTGCCATGCACTTCTTCAATCCTGTACATAAAATGCCTTTGATCGAAATCATCAAGGGCCTGGAGACAGGGGAAGAAACAGTGGAGGCCGTACGCGAAGCGGCACGCTCCATGGGAAAGGAGACGGTCATCATCAATGAGTTCCCCGGCTTTGTCACAAGCAGGATCTCAGCTCTCGTGGGGAATGAAGCATTCTATATGCTCCAAGAGGGGCTCGGGACACCGGAAGACATTGATAAAGCGATCAAGCTTGGTTTGAACTATCCCATGGGTCCGTTTGAGCTCGGGGATCTGGTCGGATTGGATACGCGTCTCAATAACTTGAAGTACCTCCATGAAAAGCTCGGAGATAAATACCGTCCTGCCCCCCTGTTGGAGCAGTATGTGAAGGCGGGAAGACTGGGGCGTAAGACGGGCAGGGGCGTGTATGAGTACTCTGTGGAGAAAGAAAAGGAGAAGTCGACATGAGGGAAGTTGTGATCGTCGATGCCGTCAGAACCCCGATCGGGAGATACAAAGGAAGCCTTAAAGGCGTAAGGCCTGATGATCTCGGGGCAGCTGTCATCAAGGCCCTGATTGCGCGAAATCCCGATGTCCCCCTTGAATCCATTGAAGAAGTGGTGTTCGGAAATGCAAACGGAGTCGGAGAGGACAACCGGAATGTAGCCAGGATGTCGGCCCTGTTGGCAGGGCTCCCCGTGGAAGTGGGGGGAACCACGATCAATCGTCTGTGCGGATCCGGCCTCGATGCGGTGAATTATGCGGCCCGTGCTATCCTGGCAGGTGAGGGAGAAATCTTCATCGCAGGAGGAACGGAGAGCATGACCCGTGCCCCCCTGGTGATGAAAAAGCCGGAAGGGGAGTTTCCCCGGGGCAATATGGAGCTGCTTGATACGACCATCGGGTGGCGGTTTGTGAATCCGAAGATGGAGGAAATGTACGGAACCGATTCCATGCCAGAAACAGCCGAGAACGTGGCGAAGAGATTCACTATCTCCCGTGAAGAGCAGGATCATTTTGCCCTGGCAAGCCAGACCAAGGCCAGAGAAGCGCAGGTGCAAGGACGCCTGGTGGATGAGGTTGTACCGGTCGAGGTATTCAACAAACGAAGCGGCGTAATGCATGTCACCCAGGATGAGCATCCGAGACCGGAAACCGATCTCGCAAAGCTTGCTGGATTAAAGCCGCTATTCAAGGACGGGTCCGTCACGGCAGGCAATGCTTCAGGCGTAAACGACGGGGCGGCTGCCCTGCTCCTGATGAGCAGGGACAAAGCAGAGGAGCTGGGATTGACGCCTCTCGCCCGGTACGTGACGTCTGCGGTCGCCGGGGTGGAACCATCCGTCATGGGCATCGGACCCATCGATGCCACCAAAAAGGCATTGATCAGGGCTGGCCTCACCATAGATCAAGTCGGACTGGTGGAGTTGAATGAAGCATTTGCCGCCCAGTCCCTCGCTTGTATCAGGGAGCTTGGACTCGACGAGGCGATCGTGAATGTCAATGGGGGTGCGATTGCATACGGACATCCCCTGGGGGCGAGCGGCGCGAGAATCCTGACGACACTCCTGCATGAGATGAAGAGACGGGATGTCCAATATGGCCTTGCCACCATGTGCATCGGGGTCGGGCAGGGAATCGCGACCGTGGTGGAAAGGCTGAAGGGATAAAGGCACAGGTAAACCCGCGGCCATCATGCCGCGGGTTCGATGTGTTGTTTTGTATAAGAGGCTTGATAGGCAGCCGTACCGACAAGGGAGGCCAGCAAGGCAAGCTCGAACAGGTTGGTCACGGCACCGCTGTCCACAGGAATGCTGACGGCACTGCCGATCGTCATGATCAGGGAACCGAGGAAGAACCAGATCCATCCCTGCACCTTCCAGATGGCAATCGATGCCGCAAGAAGGACGATGGCGACGATGAGGACCATGATAGGCGGGCCGGAAGATGGTTCGGCATTTCCGTACGACAGCACGCCGTACGACCATTCCGGTGTCACGTTCAGGCCAACGACCTCTGTAAGGAGTTCCACAGTGATCAGGCCGATGGTCAGGAGGAAGGCACAAGAGCGGAATGCCGTCGTCCGTGCGGCCCGGATTCCTCCCTGCTCAAGTGACTTCCAGGCAAACAGGACCAGAAGCGGTGTGAAGAAGGCATGCATGTAATACCGGACAAGACTCAGTTCTTTCAGGAGCCGTCCTTCCCCTATGTATTTCCCCGAGGCGATAATGCCGTTATCGTAAATGAGTCCAGCGATGACGGGAAGGAGGAACGCGATACTGAGTGCATGCCGTCTCCTGAGGATCCGGATCGACATGACGAAGAGGACGATATAGGCGATGGTAAAGGCAGAGAATAAGAGAGTATCCATATAACAGTCCTTTCTGCTGTTTTTCTTATCCCTTCCCTTAATGGACCTTGTTGAAACAGGTGATGTAAACGCTTCTTCTTTCAGACAATTATGATATTATAATAGTTATACGTTAAAAACACGTCACGCGATAACGGTACATCATAGATCGGGCGTAAAAGGAGAGGCTTATCATGAATACAAGATCAATGATCTTCACCTTGTACGGGGATTATATCAGTCATTATGGGAATAAAATCTGGATCGGAAGTCTGATCCGGCTTCTGAATGAGTTCGGTCACAATGACCAGGCAGTGAGGGCGGCGATTTCACGAATGAACAAACAGGGCTGGGTCCAGGCAGAGAAACAAGGGAATAAAAGTTATTATACGTTGACCGAACGGGGCGTCGACCGGATGGAAGAAGCTGCGAACAGAATCTTCAAGCTGAAGCCTGAGGAGTGGGACGGGAAGTGGAGGATCTTCATGTACTCCATTCCGGAAGAAATCCGGAGTATTCGGGATGAGCTTAGAAAGGAACTGGTTTGGAGCGGTTTCGGCACGATGTCCGCTAGTACGTGGATTTCCCCGAATGACTTGGAGAAACAGGTTAGGCAGCTGATCCGGAAATACGAGATCGAAGAGTATGTCGACTTCTTCATTGCCGACCATAAAGGGCCGAGTGAAAGCAGAAGACTCGTAGAAAAGAACTGGGATCTGGAAGAAATCAATACCAAGTATGAGGATTTCATCGCGGAGTACAGCCGCATGTATATGATGGATAAGAGCAAGATTGCCAAAGGCCAAATGAGTGATGCGGAGTGTTTCGTGGGGCGGGCAAAGCTTGTCCATGAATACCGGAAGTTCCTATTCGTGGATCCTGGACTGCCCGATGAGCTGCTACCGGATAAATGGCTCGGAGGTCATGCCGCTACGCTATTCGGGGAGTATTATAAGGAGCTTGCCGAGCCCGCATCCCGCTTCTTCGAGAGTGTATTCGAAGATGGGAACGAGCTCACAAATAAAGATACATCCTATGACGTGATGAACCATCCGCTCCTGATGGATTAGAATCTGTTTCTGGAAATCAACTTATACAGGCCGATCATGACCAATCCCGCGATAAGGGAAGCCCACCAGCTGAAAGAAAAAGAAGGGCCAAGGTCTGGGAGGAAAAACAAGGCAAGGAAGAATGGTAAACTGATGGCTCCACCGCCCAATCCGCCGATCAGCGCCATCTTGCCGGCTGAATCTTTTTCTTGAAATAGTGAACGCTTGATGATGGAAAAGAACATCTTGAGCTCTGCCAATATGGTGAGGAGTAAGATCACCGCCATAATGGCTGCCGAGCCGATGAATACATCATTTTCCACTTCTTTGAAGAAAGAGGCGATCAGTAGGCCTGCTCCGCGGATGGCCAAGTAAATGCCGAACAGGTTCAGTGTTATCAGGGAAATGAACCCTGCCACGCTCCGTTTGTCCTCTGGAGGGAGCTGTTCGACAAGCTCGTCGGCATACGCTTTTGGATCTGCTCCAAAGATCATCGTAGCTGTCTTTCCTTCGTCCTGTCCTTCGAGGAGATGTTCGAGGATCTCCATGAGGATCTCTTCAGTTTGCTGTTCAGACAGAGTGAGCTGGAGTCGGAGGTACAATAAGATATCGGAATAATATTTTTCGTTCTCTTCGGTCAGTTTTTCTCTCTTCTGGTTATTTAATTCGATCAGTTCTTTTGCTGCGATCAATGGTGTTACCCCCTTTTCAATAGTTGGTTGACCGGGACAGACAGATGCTCCCACTCTTGGGTGATCTCTACTAGCGCGGCTTTTCCGTCCTCGGTCAGTGAATAATATTTCCGGTTCGGACCCGACTCGGACGGCCGCATTTCGCCTGTGATCCATTTATTCTTCTGCAGGCGGAGAAGGACGGGATAAATCGTTCCTTCACTTACATCCTGCAGACCGGATGCCTGAAGTTTCCTGGACAATTCATAGCCATAAACGGGCTCCTTTTCAATGACGGCCAGGATGCATCCATCAAGAATCCCTTTTAGCAGTTGGCTTCGGATCGACATGACGATTCTCCTTTAGGTATATTGTAAAACAAGATACTGAGATAAAAGTTCAGCTACCTTGTTACGCAAAGTAGCTACAAATAGCATAAATGTTGGAAGGGGTTTTGTAAACCCCTTTTTAAAATCATGAATAGAGTGGAGGAGGAATCGATATGAATAGACTCACGGAATGCTTCGGGATCCAGCGCCCCATCATCCAGGGAGGCATGGGGAACATTAGCAATGCCCGCCTGGCTGCCGCCGTATCGGAAGCGGGTGCCCTGGGGACAATTGGGACGGGGACCATGGATGTGAAGGAAGTGGGAGAAATCGTCCGGGATCTGAAGATGCTAACGAACCGGCCTTTCGCCATGAATATCCCGATTACGATGACGCCTGACCTGAAAGGCATGATCGGGATCGCCATCACAGAAGAGGTTCCCGTGGTTTCCCTATCAGCAGGAAATCCCGCCCCGCTCATTCCTGTCCTTCACGAGCACGGGATCAAAGTAATCTGCGTGGTGGCATCGCGTAAGCAAGCAAGAAAAGCGGCGGATGCAGGGGCGGACGTCCTGGTGGCCGAAGGGTATGAAGCGGCGGGCATCAACTCCCATCTCGAAACGACGACCCTGGCTCTCATTCCGCAGCTCGTGGATGAAGTGGACGTTCCTGTCGTGGCAGCCGGGGGAATTGCGGATGGCCGCGGGCTTGCCGCCATGCTCGCCCTGGGCGCAAGCGGAGTCCAGATGGGAACCCGGTTCATCGCGACCAAGGAAGCCCCCTTTCATGAACGCTATAAAGAAACCCTCCTTGCGGCGAATGATCACGGGACGCTTATTGTGGGGCGGAGCGTAGGAAGGGTACGGCGTGTTCTGAGGTCCCCTTACGCAGAAAAGGTACTGGATCTTGAAAAACAGGGAATGACCCTTGAACAGTATTCGGAACTGACCTCTGAGGACAATCATCGCAAAGGTGCCCTCGAAGGGAAGCTTGACGAGGGATTCATTAACGGCGGGCAGGTGGCAGGTCTGATCGGGGATGTACCGACCGTCAAAGAAGTGGTGGACGGAATGATGACCGACGCCTCAACAGTCCTGAGGGCTCTTTCAGGTACTATGAAGGTAGAATAAGAGTTGAAAAGCAGTGGGTGAGGAAGACACCCGCTGCTTTTTTCGTTTAAACCGCTAAAATCTTCTGGAAATCCTGAGCCAAAACAACTATACTGAGAGTAATTTTTAAATTTTCCGAATATTATTGACTATTTTGTGACGTCAGTGATACTATAACGTTGTAATAACGGGATGTATCATTTTTATCACAGAAAGGATTCGGTAGTCTTATAGACTATTAATCATATAACGTGTGATCAAAGGGGGATTTCTGTGAAAAAGAAAGGTTGGTTATTGGGTGCATCGTCCCTGCTCCTCGGGATGATGATTTTATCGGGTTGCGGTTCATCAGAAAAAAGCGGTAGCGATGGAAAGAAGGAATATGTGATCGGGGTCAGTCAGATCGTCGAGCATCCATCATTGGATGCAGCTTACAAAGGGTTTAAGAAAGCACTGGAAGAGAACGGATTCAAAGAGGGCGACAACGTGAAATACGATGTGCAGAATGCCCAGGGTGATCCGAATAATTCCCAGACCATCGCCAAAAATCTCGTCGGGGACGGGGTGGACCTTATTTTCGCCAATTCAACACCGAGCGCACAGCATGCTCTGAATGCGACCAAGAAGATCCCCATCGTGTTTACATCAGTGACGGATCCCGTCGGAGCTGAGCTGGTGAAATCATTCGAGGAGCCGGGGGAGAACATCACGGGTACATCGGACAACCATCCCGAAGCAACCTCCAAGACGATCTTTTTCATCACAGATGAACTGAAAGCGAAGAAAATCGGAGTGATCTATAACTCTGGTGAACAGAACTCCGTCGTGCAGGCCAAGGAAGTGAAGAAGCTTGCTGAGGAAAAGGGAGCGAAGGTCGTGGAAGCGTCTGTATCCACTTCAGCCGAAGTGAAGCAGGCGACTGAATCGCTTGTAGGCCGTGTGGATGCCATCTATGTCCCGACTGACAATACGGTGGTCTCAGCCCTTGATGCCGTCATCGGTGTAGCTAATGATAAAGATATCCCGCTCTTCGTCGGGGAACTTGATTCCATGAAAAAAGGTGCGGTAGCCGCCAGCGGATTCAGCTATGAAGATCTTGGGTATGAAACGGGCCTCATGGCCGTGAAGATCCTGAAGGGCGAGAAAAAACCGTCTGAAATCAGCGTGGAGTATCCGAAAGATTTCAAGCTTATGATTAACAAGAAAGCGGCCGAAGAGCAGGGTGTCGAAGTGAAGGATGCCTGGAGTGAACTCGGAGAATTTTACGAAGAGTGATAGAAAGGATGATTCAAGATGCCAACGGCCATATTTGCCTCCTTTGAGTCCGGGATCATTTACGCCATCATGGCCCTCGGAGTCTACCTGTCTTTCAGGATATTGGACTTCCCTGATCTGACAGTGGACGGGAGCTTCGTGACGGGGGCAGCCGTTGCAGCGACGATGATCGTGGGCGGAGTGAATCCCGTCGTTGCCACGGTCACTGCCATGGTGATCGGCTTCGTCGCAGGATGTATAACAGGGCTCCTGCACACATTCGGAAAAATCAATGCGCTCCTGTCCGGAATCCTGATGATGATTGCTCTTTATTCCATCAATTTGAGGATCATGGGCACGTCCAACGTGTCCCTTTTAAATGAAGATACGGCCTTTACGGGGATCACGGGCCTGATTGGATCCCTTGGGATCGACAAGGCACTGAATGGTATCTGGAATGCTGTCGGATTAGGAGAGCCACTGCCTGATACGTGGGCGGTCCTCCTGTTCATGACGATCGTGACCCTGGTGATCAAGTTCTTGACGGATGCTTTTCTCAAGACAGAAGTGGGTCTTGCCCTCAGGGCGACCGGCGATAATCAGCGGATGATCCGGAGCTTCTCTGCCAATACGAACCTCATGATCATCCTTGGCCTCGGGATTTCCAATGCGCTTGTGGCCCTGTCCGGGGCGCTGATCGCTCAGTACAGCCGCTTTGCAGATGTCGGGATGGGGATCGGGATGATCATCATTGGTCTCGCTTCCGTCATCATCGGAGAAGCCCTTTTCGGAACCAAATCCATCGCAAGGACGACACTTGCCGTCATCGGCGGTGCCATCATCTATCGTCTGGTTGTCTCCATGGCCCTACGCGTAGACTTCCTTGAAACGGGGGACATGAAGCTGATCACAGCGACAATCGTCATCCTTGCGCTCGTCATGCCGAAAGTCATGGAGAGATATAAGGACAGGAAGCGCAAAGCAAAGCGCATGGCCGAGAGGATGAAGTCCGTTCCGGTCTCGGAAGGAGAGGGTGGCAGCAGTGTTACGATTAAATAGGATCCACAAAGTCTTCAACGAGGGGACACCCGATGAAAAAATCGCCCTTGATGATATTCAGCTTTCCTTGGAACCAGGCGATTTCGTCACGGTGATCGGAAGCAACGGGGCCGGAAAATCAACGCTCATGAATATCGTCTCGGGGGTCATGATACCGGATGTCGGAACTGTCCACATCCAGGATCAGGATGTATCGAAAGTGTCGGAGTACCGGAGATCCAAGCTCATTGGACGCGTCTTCCAGGATCCGATGGCAGGAACAGCTCCTTCCATGACCATCGAAGAAAATCTTGCCATGGCATACTCGCGGAATCGCACGAGGGGATTCAGGCTCGGTGTCACGAAGAAAAGGAAGGCCTATTTCAAGGAAGTGCTTGAGAGCCTTCATCTAGGACTGGAAAATCGGCTCAATGCAAAAGTAGGGTTGCTATCAGGAGGGGAACGTCAGGCACTGTCACTCCTCATGGCCACCTTCACGGAGCCCTCGATCCTCCTCCTGGATGAGCACACGGCAGCCTTGGATCCAGCACGAGCCGATCTGATTACAAAGTTGACCAGACAGATTGTGGGTCAATATGCCCTGACCACCCTTATGGTCACCCACAATATGCAGCAGGCCATCGATTTAGGGAACAGGCTGATCATGATGGATAAAGGACAAATCATCCTTGAAGTGAATGAACAAGAGAAGAAGGGCTTGACCGTTGAAGGACTCCTTCATGAGTTTCAGCGGATCCGCGGCAGCAAGCTTGCCAGTGACCGGGCCCTCCTCTCGTAAAGCAAGCCGGCCCCTGAAGGCCGGCTTTTTGGTGTGAGTCGAGTTGTTTGCCCTTCGAATGGAATAGGCGTAATCTACTAGTAAGGACAGGAAATTCATCCCTGCCCGGTTCTGGTAAACCATCAAGAATAGGAGAGATTTCAAAATGAAACGTTTTGAAGGCAAAGTAATCTTGATCACTGGGGCTGCGTCCGGACTTGGACATGCTGCCGCCATGCAAATTGCATCAGAAGGGGCAAAACTATCACTCGTAGACCTGAACCAAGGCGGTTTAGAAGAAGTGAAACAGTCCATTCTATCATCTTACAGTGAAGCGGAAGTACTGTTGATCGAAGCGGACTGCTCCGACGAAAGCGCCGTGAAGAAATACGTTGATGAAACAGTGACACACTTCGGTCAAATCGATGGCTTCTTCAACAACGCAGGAATCGAAGGGAAGCAGGATCTCACTGAGGACTATGGCACGGATGAATTTGAACGTGTAGTAAACATCAACTTGAACGGTGTCTTTTACGGCATGAAATATGTACTCAAAGTCATGAGGGAGCAGGGATATGGTTCCATTGTCAATACGGCATCCGTCGGAGGGATCCGCGGCGTCGGCAGTCAATCCGGCTATGCGGCAAGCAAGCACGGTGTAGTCGGCATGACCCGCAATTCCGGTGTTGAATACGGTCAGTACGGCATCAGCATCAAAGCCATCGCACCAGGTGCCATCATGACACCGATGGTCGAAGGTTCCCTTCGCCAAATCGGAGGCGATGACTGGGAAGCGGCAGGCAAAGAATTCGTCAGCGTCAATCCAATGAAACGCTTCGGAAAACCCGAAGAAGTCGGATACCTCGTAGCCTTCCTGCTATCCTCCCAAGCAGACTTCATCAACGGAGCCGTCATCCCGATCGACGGCGGACAATCCTATAAATACTGATTCACAAATAGATTACTAGCAGAAAAAACAAGAATGATGGCCAAGCCCGCATTCTTGTTTTTTTATGTTTAAATAGAGAAATATACATGAAGGGCTCTCTAAACTGGTTGATCGTCAAAAAATTCTCCATCCTCATAAGAATCCCAGAGTGTATTGAAGCGGAAGGCGCCTGACTCCAGCGGAAAAGGAGCATGATCGAGACCCCGCAGGCACGAGGAGGCTCGACATGCTCCCCGCAGGAAAGCAGGTGCCTGCAGCGGAAAGGAACGGTCTCCTGTTCAATTGAGTCACATAAAGAGTGATTACTCCAGATTAATCAATTTAAGAACATTACATATAAAGGGATTTTATTCAACTCACCCCCTATCAAAATTCCTAAATGCCTATCAGAATCCCAGAGTGGACTGAAGCGGAAGGCGCCTGACTCCAGCGGAAAAGGAGCATGATCGAGACCCCGCAGGCACGAGGAGGCTCGACATGCTCCCCGCAGGAAAGCAGGCGCCTGCAGCGGAAAGGAACGGTCTCCTCTTCATTACTTCCCCATAGAAACACCCATCCCACTCAGAAACCACAAGAATTTTTAATTTTAACAATTTATTGACTATTTATAAAACAAAATGTTATTATATCGTTGAATTAACGTTATATTAATATCCATAATGCAACCGTTTAAAGGAGGAAAGCGATGAAGTCCGGATTGACCGTTGGGCACACGCTTGAAATCATCATCGATGTCACACCCGATATGCACGCAAGCTTCGAAGGGGAAGTGGTCCACCCGGTCTATTCCACCGTCCACATGGTCTATCACATGGAATGGGCATCCCGTCAAATTATCCTTCCTTTCCTGGAAGAAGGGGAAGAAGGAATGGGGGCCGAAGTAAAAGTAATGCATCGTGCACCAGCGCGGACGGGAACCCGTTTAATCATCACGGCCACCGTGACCCGAATGAATGAAAAAGGCATCTGGACGGAAATCATGATCCGCCGGGAGGAGACGGGCTCAATCGTGGGAGAAGGAGAAGTAAGGCAGGTTATCCTTCCAAAACAAACAATCGCTAAACGTATCGGGACGGATTAAAGACGATAAGGGGGAACTCGCATGGCAAGCCTATCCGATAAAATGAAAACGTTTACAAAAGAGACGGAGGTCAGGGGGATGGACATGTTCGACCAGATCAAGAATCATGAACAGGTCCTGTTCTGCAACGATGAAGAGACCGGTTTGAAAGCGATCATCGCCATACATAATACCACTCTCGGACCTGCACTCGGCGGGTGCCGGATGATGCCGTATGCCTCAGTGGATGCGGCATTGAACGACGTACTTAGATTGTCGAGGGGGATGACATACAAATGCGCGGCAGCAGACGTGGACTTTGGCGGGGGGAAGGCGGTCATCATCGGTGACCCGACCAAAGATAAACATCCCGAGCTGTTCAGGGCATTCGGGCAATTCGTCGAATCCCTTCAGGGAAGGTTCTACACAGGGACGGATATGGGCACGTCGCCGGATGATTTTGTCCACGCCCTGAAGGAAACCAACTGCATCGTCGGTGTCGATGAAGTATATGGTGGAAGCGGAGATTCTTCGATTCCGACAGCCATGGGTGTCATCTATGGACTTGAAGCCACGAACGAAACCATCTGGGGATCAAGGGATCTTCATGGGAAGCGCTATGCGATCCAGGGGCTTGGAAAAGTTGGATTCAAAGTAGCGGAACGTCTCCTTGAAGAAGGGGCCGATCTAATTGTGACCGATATCAGTCATCACTCTGTTGAAAAACTGCAGCTGAAAGCAAAAGCCCTCGGAACAGCAGTGAAGGCCGTCAGCGGAGACGAAATCTACTCAGTGGATGCCGATGTGTTCATCCCTTGTGCCATAGGAGGGATCCTGAACGACGAGACAATCGAAAGGTTAAAGGTAAAAGCCGTCGCCGGTTCTGCCAATAATCAGCTCCTCGAGCACCGACACGGGATGTCCCTTCATCAAAGAGGGATCCTGTATGCCCCTGATTACATCGTTAATGCAGGCGGCCTAATCCAGGTAGCCGATGAACTCTATGAACCTAACAAAGAACGCGTCCTCCAGAAAACAGGAGCCATCTATAACAGCCTCCTCAACATCTACACCCAATCAGAAAACGAACACATCACCACCGTCCAAGCAGCAGACCGCTTCTGCGAAAACCGCATCCAAACCAGAACCAAACGAAACAGCTTCTTCACCCACACCAAACGCCCAAAATGGAGTGTAAGGAAGTAAGAAAGGCGGAGGCGGCTTGCCCTGGGGCGACAAGCATAAGGCAGAATCGGCGGAAGGGCATGGTCTTGGCCCTTTTGACGATTATGACTTATGACCTCGAGCCCCAAGCCGCCGGAGCTAGACAGAAAGAAAAGCGGAGGCGGCTTGTTCTGACCCGACAAGCATAAGGTGGGATCGTCAGAAGGGCATGGTCTTCGCCCTTTTGGCGGTCACGACTTATGACCTCGAGGGTCAAGCCGTTGCAGCTGGACAATAAGAAAAGCAGAGACGGCTCATTCCGACCCGGCAAAGCTGAAAATTCATCAATAAAAAGGAAACCTATAAACCTGACATCCTTGCAATCATCAATACACCCAAAATAAAACAATGGGGACGCATCCCCATGAGAGAGGTGAGGGAATGATCGAACAGTTTCCGATCGTTCAAGTACTGAATCCGCATGGGGAGTTGAGCCCCGATAGAGAGAAAGAGGTGTCCGAAGGGTTGGCGAGGACGTTCCTGCGCCACCTCATCCGGATCCGCACGTTCGACCGCAAGGCAGTGAGTCTTCAACGGCAGGGGCGCATCGGGACCTATGCTCCTTTTGAGGGGCAGGAGGCGTCCCAGGTGGGGAGCGCCATGGCCCTGCATGAAAAGGACTGGCTTTTTCCGACGTACCGGGATCATGGGGCGACCATGACGTTCGGTCACCCATTGCTTCAGATTCTGTTGTTTTGGAAAGGGCGGAACGAGGGCTGTGTCCCGCCTGAAGGAAAGAATATCTTTACCCCGGGCATTCCGATTGCGACCCAGCTTCCTCATGCTGTGGGTGCCGCTTATGCCGAAAAGAGGAAAGGGACGGAGGCTGCCGCCATTGCGTATTTCGGTGATGGAGCGACATCCGAAGGAGATTTCCATGAAGGTCTTAACCTGGCGAGCGTATGGGGGGCTCCCGTGGTCTTCTTCAACCAAAACAACCGCTATGCCATTTCGGTGCCGATCCACAAGCAGATGAAGACGAAGACGATTGCCCAAAAGGCCCTTGCATACGACATCCCGAGTGTCAGGGTCGACGGGAATGATGTGTTTGCCGTCTATTTTGAAACGAAGAAAGCATTGGAGCGGGCGAGGAGAGGGGAAGGCCCCACACTGATTGAAGCTGTGACGTGGAGATACGGTGCCCATACGACGGCTGATGATCCTTCGAAATACCGGGATCAGGGAGAGAGCGATGTGAAAAGAAGGGAAGATCCTATAGACAGGTTGCAGCGCTATATGGAGCAAAAAGGCTGGTGCGACAAGGAGTGGTTGGAATCCATCAGGCTGGAGTGTGCCAAGGAGGTTGATGCGGCTGTTGCAGATTTGGAACAGTATCCGGACCCGGACCCATCCTTGATCTTTGATCATGTATTTGAAACGCCGACTTGGCCAATCCTTCAGCAGAAAGATAGACTGCTTTCACATCTGAAGGGGGGATCGAGATGAGCATCATGACAACAACCAAAACGATGACGATGGTACAGGCGATCACGGATGGCCTTCGGGTCATGCTGAGGGAACGGAGTGATACCCTGCTCCTTGGGGAGGATATCGGGACGAACGGCGGGGTGTTCCGTGCGACGGATGGTCTCCAGGCAGAGTTTGGGGAAGATCGGGTGCTCGACACGCCCCTGAGTGAAGCTGGGTTCATCGGTGCTGCAATCGGAATGGCGGTAAATGGATTCCGGCCCGTGGCAGAGGTCCAGTTCCTTGGATTCATTTATCCCGCTTATGAGCAGATCATGACCCACGCAAGCCGGTTGCGCTCAAGAACACTCGGGCATTATACATGCCCCATGGTCATACGAGCCCCATATGGAGCAGGTGTCCGTGCGCCTGAGATCCATTCCGATAGTACGGAGGCGCTGTTCACTCATATGCCGGGCATCAAGGTCGTGTGCCCTTCAACTCCCCGTGAGGCTAAGGGATTGTTGATTGCGGCCATTGAAGACCCGGATCCCGTTTTATTCCTTGAGCCTATGCAGTGCTACCGGTCGACACGTGAGGAAGTACCTGAGGGGAAGTATACGGTTGAAATCGGGAAAGGAAGGACCGTCCTTGAAGGGGATGATGTCACGGTCATTGCATGGGGAGCAATGGTGAAGGTGGCAGAGGAGGCAGCGAAGAAGGCAGGGGAAAAGGGGATTTCATGCGAGGTACTCGATATGAGGACGCTGTCTCCCCTCGATAAGGATCTTATCACCGAATCTGTCCAGAGGACAGGGAGGACCGTCATTGTTCATGAAGCCCACGCCACGGGGGGAGTGGGCAACGATATCCTTGCCATCATCAACGACTTTTCTTTCCTCTATCAGAAGGCTCCTGTGGAGAGGGTGACTGGATTCGATACGCCTGTCCCCTATTTTGGATATGAAGACTATTATCTGCCGGATACGGGCCGCGTCCTCGAAGCAATTGAGAGAGCGGCGGCATTTTGAAAGGAGGGAGCCCATGGAGGTCAAGCTGCATGATATAGGAGAAGGTATGACCGAGGCGACGATCAACGCCTTCTTGGTGGGGGTCGGTGAACAGGTGCGTGCGGATCAGCCGCTGGTGGAAGTTCAGACAGATAAGATGACAGCGGAAATCCCGGCACCTGCCAATGGAATCATCAAAGGGTTCAGTGTGAAGGAAGGGGATACGATCCGTGTTGGTGAGACGGTACTGATCATGGGTGGCGGCAAGGAGCAGGCAACGGCCAAACGTACATCCTCGACCACGGCACACTCGACCAGGATCCTGGCATCCCCCTACACGAGAAAGCTGGCTAGGGAAGCAGGCATCCCCCTTGAAAAGGTGCGGGGATCCGGTCCGGTGGGGAGGATCATGGATGAAGATATCCAGTCTCACCTTCAGGTGGAGTCACTCCCTCAGGAAACGCCTGAGCGGACGGAAGCAGACAGCATTCCATTCAGGGGAAGGCGGAAGCAGATTGCTTCAAAGATGGTCCGTTCAGTCAGGACCATCCCACACTGTACCCACTTTGAAGAGATTGATGTCACCGAACTCCTCGCGTGGAAAAGGGATGTGTCTGACGTTTCAATGGGTGCATTCTTCATCAAAGCGCTGTCTGTCTGCCTGAAAGAATTCCCGATTTTCAACGGAGTGCTGGATGAAGAACAGGAGTGCGTCCACCTTCAGCATGGCCATCATATCGGAGTAGCCGTCGATACGGAGGAAGGGTTGATCGTACCGGTGATCCGTCATGTGGAAGAGAAGACGCTGAAGGACATTCAGAAAGAACTCAAGGCACTGACAAACAAAGCGCTGAATCATACGCTTACCGTCAAGGAGGCATCAGGGGGGACATTCACAGTGAGCAATGTCGGTCCCCTCGGAGGTTCGATCGGTGCGACGCCGATCATCAATGAACCGGAAGTGGCCCTCGTATCCTTCCATAAAACGAAAAAGCGGCCCATGGTCAATGAGTCGGATGAAATTGTGATCCGGTCCATGATGAATGTATCCATGTCTTTCGATCACCGGGTGGCAGATGGCGGGACAGCCGTAAGGTTCACCAATCGACTGCGGGATTTCATTGAAAAACCGGGGATCCTGCTGATGGAGATGATATAGATGGTTGTGGGCGAAATGGTTGAAAAACGTGATCTGATGGTCATCGGTGGAGGTCCAGGAGGCTATCACGCCGCGCTTCGTGCCGCCCAGTTGGGGCAGAAGGTCACCCTGATCGAGCAGGGGGAGATCGGTGGAGCCTGCCTGAATGAAGGCTGCATTCCATCGAAGATCCTGACCCATTTTGCAAGTGAGTTCCGAAAGCAGGGGCATCTTCAGAAAATGGGCATGGTGATGGGGGAAGCGTCCATCGATCTTGCCAAGCTGAAGTCGTTCAGAGAAGAAAAGATCAAAGGCCTGCGGGCAGGGGTGGAAGGATTGCTCCGTTCAGGAGGAGTCGAGGTAATGAAAGGGGCCGCTTCATTTCTTTCCGAGAACCGGATCGGAATCGAAAATGGTCATCAGTTCTCCCTTTTTGATTTCAAGCAGGCCATTGTTGCGATTGGTGGAGAGATGGTGTATCCGTCGGGTATCAGTATGGAATCCCCATTTGTCCTGACGGAGCGTGAGGCACTGACCATGACCGAGATACCGGAGGAATTAGTTGTATCCGGCCATGACTATGTGGCCATTGAAATAGCTGCTGCATACGCGGCCCTTGGGAGCTCAGTCACCCTCCTGATGGAAGGGAGACTGCCCTTTGATCAGGCCATCGAGCGCGAGATGAAGAGGCTTCTGAAAAAACAGAAGGTCTCTGTCGCCACCGAAGTGACGATTATGAGCGTTTCGGACGATGGAGGAGTGGAAGTGGAGTATGAAAGTTCTGCCGGGACGAGGCAGGTAAATGGAACCCATTTAGTCCTGTGCGGGAAGTCAGAGGCAGATCTGTCCCGTGCAGGATTGGACCGGCTGCCGCTTGAGTGTGAGGGGGGCAAAATCAAGGTCGACGGGGAGGGACGCACGTCCATTCCCGGCGTGTGGGCCATAGGAGATGTGACCCCGGGACCAGGGCTTGCCATAAAAGCAATCAAGGAAGGCAAGGTGGCAGCGGAAGCCATTGCTGGGGATAAGGGGGAAGTCGACCTGGAATGGCTTCCGGCCATCGTTCATATGGATCCGCCCGTCGCCTGTGCGGGCTGGAGTGAGGAAGAAGCGAGGGACCGTGGATACGAAGTAGTCTGCAGTGAGTATCCTTTCAGAGCGAATGGCTTTGCAGCGCTGAAGGAAGAAACGAGCGGCATGATCAAAATCGTATCGGAGAAAGGGACTTCTCTGATTCTTGGCATCCATATGATCGGATCGGGGGCTGTCGAACTGATCTCCACCGGAGTGCTGGGACTTGAAATGGCAGCAAGGGCGGAGGATTTCACCTTCCCTCTCTATCCGCATCCGAGCAGCAATGAAGCCTTGATGGAAGCCGTCGAGGAACTCACGGGGCATGCCGTGCACCTTCAGAGGAGGAAGAAGGCGATCCGATAAGTCAGTTGCTTTATTACAGAAAAGCGTTCATGCTTCACATGCCGCTCTTGAGAAGAAAAGAAAAACAACATACGATAATAATCAGAAAAATACAAAATCGGAGGGATCGTTATGGAAAAGATGGATAAGAAATCAATGAAGACCGAAGAAATCTTCCCGGTAAGGGATGTCGATTATCTTGAATATTTCACAGGGAATGCTAAGCAGGCTGCCCATTTCTTTTGCACAGCGTTCGGATTCAAGACAGTCGCGTATTCCGGACTTGAAACAGGTAACCGCGATACCGTCTCCTATGTCCTTCAACAGAATAAAGTAAGACTTGTTGTGACGGGGAGCCTTCACGAAGGAAGCCGAGTAGCTGAATTCGTCAGGAAGCATGGCGATGGGATCAAGGATATCGCTCTTATGGTGGATGATATTGAAAAGGCTTACAAAGGTGCGGTTGAGCGCGGTGCCATTGAAATCATGCCGCCGGAAACACTGGAAGATGCAGATGGGAAACTGAAAAAAGCGGTGATTGGTACATACGGCGACACGATCCATACCTTGATCGAACGGAAGGATTATAATGGGATCTTCATGCCGGGGTATGAAAAAGCGGACTCTTCCAGAACAGAGCGTGATGCTGCCATCATCGCCGTCGACCACGTTGTCGGAAATGTAGAGCGCATGGAAGAGTGGGTGGAGTACTACGAGAAGGTGATGGGCTTTAAGGAGATGCGCCATTTCTCCGATGAGGATATCACGACAGAATACTCTGCCCTTATGTCCAAGGTGATGCACAACGGCGGCAGGATCAAGTTCCCGATCAACGAGCCAGCTGAAGGAAAGCGCAAATCCCAGATCCAAGAGTACCTTGAGTACTACGGTGGTCCAGGGGTACAGCATATCGCCGTTCTGACAGAGGACATCGTGAAGACCGTCGGGATCCTGAAGGAGAACGGTGTGGAATTTCTGAGCACCCCGGATTCCTACTACGATATGCTATCTGAGCGTGTGGGAGAAATCGATGAAGAAATTTCTCAGATCAAGGCGTTGAACATCCTCGTGGATCGAGACGATGAAGGGTATCTCCTCCAGATCTTTACGAAGCCAATCGTGGATCGCCCGACTCTTTTCATTGAGGTCATCCAGCGCAAAGGGGCAAGGGGATTCGGGGAAGGGAACTTCAAAGCGTTGTTCGAATCAATAGAAAGAGAGCAGGAGCGACGCGGAAATCTTTAAATAATGAGCTTGATATTCAGATCGACAGAACCAGATAAAGAGAGATAGACCCCAAAAAAGAGATAGATACTAAAAAGGGAATAAAGAGGGATCGAGAATAATAGGGGATCAACAAACAGAAAACGGGCTGGCCCATGAGCTTTTCGAAGAGATCCGGACACCTCCTGCATCCGTGCAGGAATCGGTCGGGATCCCGTTCTGAAACTCGGGGTCAGCCCTATTATAAAGAGGGGGCAGGCTGATGGTGCTGAAGTTCAAGACGAGGGAAGTCCTTACAAAAATCGATTCGTATGTTCTTGGGAAATCGACTGTCGAGTTACAAAGAGAGCATGGTCTCGGGTCTATTTGCAAGCTATCGGAAAATGAAAATATCCACGGCTGCTCCCCGGAGGTCGTCAGCTGGTTGAAGGCAGGCAATGGGGAACTTTTCCTTTACCCGGACGGGGCGGCCACTGAACTCCGCAGGGAAGTATCTGAATTCCTTGGGGTGGCCGAAGGGAAGCTGGTATTCGGGAATGGATCGGATGAAGTGATCAGGCTTCTCTCCAGGGCCTACATCAGTGAAGGAGACGAAGCCATCATGGCAGATGTCACCTTCCCCCGCTATCATACGAATGTCTTCCTTGAAGGAGGGAGATCGGTGAAGGTCCCCCTTGTGAACGGGGTCCATGACTTGGTCGGGATGAAGAATGCCATTACGGATCGAACGAAGCTCATCTTCATCTGCAATCCAAATAACCCCACGGGTACCATCGTCGGGAATGAGGAACTCCTTTCCTTCATTTCGGCCGTCCCCTCACACGTCCTTCTGGTTTTGGACGAAGCGTACGTGGAATATGTGTCAGACAGGAATCATCTCGACACGCTCCCGCTTTTGGAGAGCTTTGATAACTTGGTGATTCTGAGGACTTTTTCAAAGATCTACGGTTTGGCGGGGCTCAGGGTCGGATTCGGTGTCATGAATGAGGAAGTGGCCGGACAGCTCCTTAAAGTGAAGGATGTCTTTAATGTGAATGCGCTGGCCCAAGGAGCAGCCGTCACGGCCCTCCATGATCAGGCGTTCATCGGGAAGTGTGCTTCGTTGAATGAAGCGGGCCGTTCCTATCTCGAAGGGGAATTTCATAGACTTGGGCTCGCGTACTTCCCTTCTCAGGCGAATTTTATCATGGTGGATACGGGGAAGGACGGGAATCTCATTGCCGGTGAATTGGCGAAGAGGGGGTTCCTTGTCAGATCCGGGGTCCTTCTGGGCTATCCCGAGACCATCCGCGTGACGATCGGAACCGAACAGGATAATCGTGCTTTCATCAAAGCCCTTGAATATGTTCTGGGGAGGAATACAAATGGATATCAAGCCTGATCAGCTCCCCTGGCAGGAAGCATATAAACTGGTCATCGGCTCCATCCTCCCGAGACCGATTGCATTTGTCTCCAGCGTGAATGTGGCTGGACATGCGAACCTTGCCCCGTTCAGCTTTTTCACGGCCATCAGCGCCGATCCCATGCTGGTCTGTTTTTCGCCGATGCGAAGAGGCACGGACGGTGGGAAGAAGGATACGCTGTTGAATATTGAAGCGACTAAGGAATTTGTGATCAATATTGTCAGTGAAGCGTTTGTAGAACAAATGAATGACTGTGCGAAGGAATATGCACCGGAAGTGGATGAGTTCGAGGCAGCCGGACTTGGGAAGAAGCCATCGGTTACCGTGGCTCCCCCTGCTGTTTCGGAAAGCCGGATCCAGTTGGAATGCATCCTGCAGGACGTCCTGCATTTCGGGGACCATCCTGGGGCGGGAAGCCTTGTGATTGGAAAAGTGCAGTGTGTGCGACTGGATGATGAGCTGTATGACGCCGGACGAATTGACTCATCCACGCTTGAGCCTGTCGGGAGGATGGCCGGCCAGACCTACACGAAGCCCCTCGCCGATACATTCGAATTGATCCGGAAGAGGTGAGAGAGAAATGAAGTTAGTGAGTTTTCTAGTGGGGGATGAGATAAGGGCAGGACTCGTAAATGGAGACAGGGTGATTGATCTCCATCAGGCGAGCGGCGGCCGTTTACCGAAGGAGATGAGGCGGCTGATCGAATTGGGTGATGAAGGCATAGCGCTCATGCGGGAGCTCTCCGCCCTTAGAGGGGAATATGCTCTCTCGGAGCTATCCCTCGTGGCTCCCCTGCCTGATCCAGTGAGCATTCGTGATTTTTATGCGTTTGAGGATCATGTAAGGAATGCCCGGCAGAGAAGGGGCCTTGCGGTCGTACCGGAATGGTATGAGATGCCGGTCTTCTACTTCACCAATCATATGAGTGTCTCAGGACCGGATGCGCCCATCACGGTTCCGAAAGGGAGCGCATGCTTGGATTACGAACTTGAAATTGCCTGCGTTATCAGTCGCAGAGGTAAAGACATTCCGGTTGAACAGGCAGAAGACTATATCTACGGCTATATGATCATGAACGATTGGAGTGCAAGGGACCTTCAGCGTGAAGAGATGAAGGTGGGTCTCGGGCCGGCGAAAGGGAAAGACTTTGCCACCACATTTGGTCCGTACCTTGTGACGAGGGACGAATTGGAATCATACCGGGAAGCTGACCGTCTCGACTTGGAGATGACCGCAACAGTGAACGGGATCCTTTTATCAAAGGGGAATTACAAAGAGATCCATTACACGTTTCCCGCCATGATTGCCAGGGCATCTGAAAATGTCATGCTCATTCCTGGGGAAGTGATCGGGTCGGGGACAGTTGGCACAGGCTGCCTACTCGAGCTTGGTGAGGAAGTCCACCCCTGGCTTGTACCCGGTGATGTTGTCGAACTTGGGATCACAGGTCTCGGAATCTTGAAGAATACAATCAGTGCAAGGGAGGAAAGGAATCATGTTTTATCGCCGGATGGGGACGATCCCCCACAAGCGTCATACGATGTTCAAAAAAGATGACGGAAGTCTCTACCGGGAGCAGGTGATGGGGACGAAGGGATTCTCCGGGACCCAATCGATCCTTTATCATCACCATCTCCCGACTGCGGTTTCGGAAGCATCCTACGGGGGGAGCTACCTGCCTGAGTTCGAAGAGGAGGGGGCCCTTCGCCACCGCCACTTTTTCACGGATTCCATCGAGAAGAAGGGGGATGCCCTGAACGCCAGGGAATACCTTCTTGGGAATAGTGACCTCCTTATCGGTACTGCATCTGTGACGGATGCGATGAGTGATTTTTACCGGAACGGTGATGGAGATGAGATGCTGTTCATCCATTATGGAGCAGGGAAAGTAGAGACGATGTTCGGCACCCTTTCTTACGGGAAAGGCGATTACATCATCATACCGATCGGCACCATCCACCGAATCATACCCGAGGAAGAGACGAAAATCCTCGTAGTCGAGTCGTTCAGTCAGATCACCACTCCGCGCAGGTATCGGAATGAATATGGTCAGCTCCTCGAGCACAGTCCATTTTGTGAGCGTGATCTTTCGGGACCGGAAGTGCTGGAATCCCGTGATGAAAAGGGCGAATATCGCGTTCTGACAAAGTCCCGCGGATCGATCCATGTTCATGTCTTGGACCATCATCCACTTGATGTCGTGGGATGGGACGGCTATCTCTATCCGTGGAAATTCAACATTGAAGACTTTGAGCCGATCACGGGCAGGGTCCATCAACCGCCGCCCGTGCACCAAACCTTCGAAGGCCATAATTTCGTCGTCTGCTCATTCGTCCCGAGGCTTTATGATTATCATCCGGAAGCCATACCGGCTCCTTATAACCATAGCAACGTCAATAGCGACGAACTTCTTTACTATGTAGAGGGGAATTTCATGAGTCGCAAAGGCATCAAGAGGGGATCAATCACCCTCCATCCAAGCGGAATTCCCCATGGGCCGCATCCGGGAACGACTGAAGCGAGCATCGGGAAAAAAGAAACACTGGAACTCGCCGTCATGATAGATACGTTCCGGCCTCTGAAAATCGTGAAGAAGGCAAAGGATGTCGAAGATACAGCATATATGTATACATGGGTATAAAAGGAAAGCCGGTTCCGAACAGGAACCGGCTTTTTATTTTATAGAGATTTTAAACTGACTGAGGAGAAAATGATCACCCTGATAGTTAGTTAATCGTAAATAACTGGATGGTTCTTGTGCAACATGTCACAAACGGGAGTGGTTCCATTCAGTTTCTTCCGGAAATTTAAAAGAGTAGCGTTTCTTCTATTAGAGTATTAAAGTGGTTCGATTCTCATTTGGGGGAATTTGTTGAGAATGGGGAGGGGAGGAGGAGTGTGATGAATGATGTCTAAGCATGTCTTGAGCCCTGTAAACTCAACGTCTTCGGGAAAAAACTATCAAAGATTTTTTAAGAACAAAAAATTATTTTTTTTAAGGTTCTACAAACATGATAAGGACAAAGATGAAAGCGTTACCATATAATCTGACAAATCTAAATTGTCTAATAATTTAACGAAATAGTGTTGACCTTCCCTTAAAACGGGAGTAACATTGTCCTCAATAAAATTTTTAATCGCATCAGAAAAGGTCAGTGGCGGTCTTCGCACCCATTTTTAAAAGGGGCCTGGACGTAAATAGATGTGTTAGAAAATTAATATTCCGAATAATCAAATAAATTTAATCGTGAAAGGAATGATGAACATGAGCGAGCAGTGGATTTACTTAGACGGTCAGTACGTAAAAAAGGAAGATGCAAAAGTATCTGTTTATGACCATGGTTTTCTTTATGGAGATGGAGTGTTCGAAGGCATTCGAATGTACGACGGTAATGTCTTCCGTCTCGAAGAACATGTTGATCGCCTTTACGATTCAGCCAAATCCATCATGCTGAACATCGAAGTCTCAAAAGAAGAGATGAGCAATATCATCATTGAAACATTGAAAATGAATAAACTTGAAAATGCCTATATCAGGGTTGTCATCTCCCGCGGAGTAGGGAATCTCGGATTGGATCCCTTCACTTGCAGCCATCCACAGATCATCGTCATCGCAGAACAGCTCGCCCTATTCCCGAAAGCATTGTATGACACGGGGATCGAGATCGTCACGGTGGCAAGCAGACGGAACCGTGCGGACGTTTTATCGCCGAAGGTCAAGTCGTTGAACTACCTGAACAATATCCTCGTAAAGATCGAAGCGAACCTTGCGGGTGTAAGTGAAGCGCTGATGCTGAACGATCAAGGCTATGTAGCGGAAGGATCCGCCGATAATATCTTCATCGTGAAGAAAGGGAAGATCCTGACTCCACCAGGTTATGTAGGGGCACTAGAAGGCATCACACGCAATGCCATCATCGAAATCGCCCAGAAATCTGGTTATGAAATGAAAGAAGAAGTCTTTACACGCCACGATGTATATACGGCGGATGAAGTCTTCCTCACGGGTACTGCAGCAGAAGTCATCGCTGTCGTCAAAGTCGATGGACGTGTGATCGGAGACGGTAAACCGGGTGAATGTACAAATAAATTATTGCAACAGTTCAGGGACACTGTCACGCAGGATGGAAGAAAAGTTTACAAACAAAATGCTCAAGTCGGGTAAGTTGGAGGTGCTGATGTGCGTAGTGACATGATCAAAAAAGGAATCGACCGCGCTCCCCATCGCAGCCTGCTTTATGCGACGGGAGTCAAATTGGAAGACATGGAGAAGCCCTTCATCGGGGTATGCAACTCCTATATCGATATCATACCGGGGCATATGCATCTCAATCACTTCGCCGCCGTGGTGAAAGAAGCGATCAGGGAAGCAGGAGGCATCCCGTTCGAATTCAATACGATCGGCGTGGATGACGGGATCGCAATGGGACATATCGGGATGCGTTATTCCCTTCCGAGCCGGGAGCTCATCGCCGATTCAGCCGAAACGGTCATCAACGCCCACTGGTTCGACGGAGTGTTTTACATCCCGAATTGTGACAAGATCACGCCAGGCATGCTGATGGCATCCGTTCGCACCAACGTCCCTTCCGTCTTCGTATCGGGAGGACCGATGGAGGCAGGTGTATCAAGCGAAGGAAAACCCCTTTCCCTCGTATCCGTTTTCGAAGGGGTGGGTGCCCATCAATCGGGCAGGATGACAGCCGAACAGCTTCTGGACATCGAGCAAAATGCGTGTCCTACATGCGGATCCTGTTCAGGGATGTTCACCGCCAATTCCATGAACTCCCTAATGGAGATGCTCGGAATGGCTCCTCCTGGTAACGGGACGATCGTTGCAACATCGGAGGAACGCCACCAACTCATCAAAGACGCAGCCAAGCACCTTGTGGAAATGGTGAAGAAGGACATCAAGCCGAGGGATATCATCACGAAAGACACCATCGATGATGCCTTTGCCCTCGATATGGCCATGGGAGGTTCGACCAACACGGTCCTCCATACCCTTGCCATCGCCAATGAAGCGGAAATCGATTACGATATCAACCGTATCAATACCGTAGCGGAAAGGGTGCCGTATCTGTCCAAGATCAGCCCTGCGTCCGATTATTCCATGCAAGACGTCCATAATGCCGGCGGAGTGAGTGCCATCATCAAGGAATTATGCGAGATGGGAGCGGTCCACAGCGACCGGATCACCGTAACAGGGAAGTCACTCTATGAAAATGTGAAAGATGCTGAAATCGTGAATGATGAAGTCATCAGGAGGAAGGATAATGCCTACAGTCCTGTAGGAGGATTGTCTGTCCTCTTCGGAAACATCGCTCCGAATGGTGGTGTCATCAAGGTAGGGGCAGTCGATCCTTCCATCAAGACATTCATGGGCGAGGCCATCGTCTATGAATCGCAGGATGAGGCCCTTGCCGGGATCGAAAGTGGTGAAGTGAAGGAAGGTCATGTAGTGGTCATCCGCTACGAAGGACCGAAAGGCGGTCCAGGGATGCCGGAAATGCTCGCCCCGACAGCGGCGATCGCCGGACGGGGGCTTGAGAAGAAAGTGGCCCTCCTCACGGACGGACGTTTCTCCGGTGCATCCCGTGGCATCTCCATCGGTCACGTATCACCTGAGGCTGCGGAAGGCGGCCCGATCGGGGTCGTGGAGAACGGAGATCCGATCTTCATCGATCTCACCAACCGTACCATCTCCCTCATGGTTTCAGAGGAAGAGCTCACCTTCAGACAGCAAGAGTGGGTACAGCCCGCTCCTAAAATACGAAAAGGATATCTCGCTCGATATGCAAAGCTTGTCACATCGGCAAGCACGGGTGGAATACTGAAAACAGAATAAAGATAAATCGGTGAAGAGGCAAAAGGATTGGGTTTTGTATTCACAGAGAGCTGGTGGTGCTGCGAACCAGTAATACAACCAATACCGACATCCCCTCTGAGTATCGTTCTGAACAGTGATTAGGAACGATCGAGTAGACTCTACTCGTTACAAAAACCAAGGCTGGAATTCTTCAGCCTGCTGAGGGAGATGCACGTCATCTCTGAACTAGGGTGGTACCGTGGAAAGGAAGCAAACCTTTTCGCCCCTGCGAAAGATAAACTCTGTCTGTCGTAGTGGGTGAAAAGGTTTTTTTGTGTGATAGATTCATAGAAATCATGGAATGAAAGGGAGGAGATAGGCAATGAGAGCCAAAGTAGAGGCGGATCTGGCTTCACAGTCACTGGCAGAAAACATCAACGGTGCGGATATGCTCATGAAGGCGTTAAAGGAGGAAAAAGTTGAGATTCTGTTCGGGTACCCGGGGGGAGCGGTCCTGCCAATATACGATGCTCTTTACAAAGCCCCCATCAAGCACGTGCTGGCTCGCCACGAGCAAGGCGCCATCCATGCTGCTGAAGGGTACGCCAGGGTATCGGGAAGACCAGGTGTCGTCATAGCAACCTCGGGACCCGGGGCGACAAACCTTGTGACGGGAATCGCCGATGCCATGATGGATTCCCTGCCCCTGGTGATCTTCACCGGACAGGTCGCATCGAATGTCATCGGGACGGATGCCTTCCAGGAAGCGGATGTAGTCGGGATCACCATGCCGATCACCAAGCACAATTACCAGGTGAGGGATCTTGCTGATCTTCCTCGCATAGTCAAAGAAGCATTTCATATTGCTTCCACAGGAAGACCTGGTCCGGTCCTGGTCGACATTCCGAAAGACCTTACCGTTCAAATTGCCAGTCCTGCTGAGGAACAGGAGATGGATCTTCCGGGCTATCAGCCGAATCTTCATCCGAACCCTTTGCAAATCAAGAAATTGATTGAAGCCGTGAAGCACTCACAACGGCCTGTGATCCTGGCGGGTGCAGGCATCCTGCACGCAAAGGCCTCTGAAGAGCTGAAGGAATTCGCTGAACACTATGATCTTCCCGTGGTCCATACGCTGCTGGGTCTTGGCGGATTCCCCGCCGATCATACCCTTTTCCTTGGAATGGCGGGGATGCACGGGTGCTACACAAGCAATATGGCCCTTCATGAATGTGACCTACTCATCAATATCGGTGCCCGATTCGATGACAGGCTGACGGGGAATCTGGCCACCTTCGCCCCGAATGCGAAAGTAGTCCACATCGACGTCGACCCGGCAGAAATCGGCAAGAATGTAGAGACGCAGATCCCGATCGTCTCTGATGCGAAGCACGCTCTAGTCAAGATCCTCGAGCACGATGAGAGCAAGTGCTACTTCGAGGAGTGGCATAGCCGATTGAAGGCCAATAAACAGGAATATCCATTCTGGTACAACCGGGCAGAAGAAATCATCTCTCCTCAGAGGCTCATCGAACAGGTATACGAATTGACCAACGGAGAAGCTGTCGTCACCACCGATGTCGGCCAGCACCAGATGTGGGCGGCGCAATATTACTCGTTCAAAAACCCAAACAACTGGGTCACATCAGGCGGACTCGGCACGATGGGCTTCGGATTCCCGGCAGCAATCGGTGCCCAGCTTGCAGACAGGGATAGGAAGGTCGTGGCGTTCGTAGGGGATGGAGGCTTCCAGATGACCCTGCAGGAACTGGTTCTATTAAAAGAGCTCGATCTCCCTGTAAAGGTGGTCATCCTGAATAACGGTACCCTCGGAATGGTAAGGCAGTGGCAGGAAACATTCTACGAAGAGCGGTATTCCCAATCGGTCTTCTCCCTGCAACCTGATTTTGTGAAACTTGCTGAGTCTTATGGCATCAAAGGGTATCAGGTGAAAACGCAGGAAGAAGTGGAATCGGTCCTCAGGGAAGCGTTGACGAGTGACGAGCCGGCATTGATCGACTGTTGGGTCAATCCGAAGGAAAACGTTTATCCGATGGTTGCTCCCGGCAAGGGATTACACGAAATGATAGGAGTGAAACCATGAAGCGGATCGTAACGGCCATCGTCCATAATCGGAGCGGGGTATTGAACCGGGTGACCGGGCTGTTCACCAAAAGACAGTTCAATATCGAGAGCATCTCGGTCGGCTATACAGAAGTGGAAGGGGTCTCCAGGATGACCTTCGTCGTGAACGTGGAAGATGACCGCAAGATCGAGCAGCTCCTGAAACAGCTCCACAAGCAGATTGATGTCCTGAAGGTATCGGACATTACCGACCAGGGAGTGGTGGCAAGGGAACTTGCCCTCATCAAGGTGCTCAGCACAGGTCAAACCCGATCTGAAATTAACGGAATTGTCGAACCATTCCGTGCAGCCATCATCGATGTCGCAAGGGACAGCGTGACGGTCCAGGTGACGGGGGAAACGTCGAAGATCGAAGCGATCATCGACCTCCTGAGACCATACGGAATCAAAGAAATTGCAAGGACTGGAATCACCGCTTTTGCACGGGGCAACAGCAAAAGCGTCACAGATATGAAGCAGTATACAATCGTCAACTAACCTATTAAAAATTGAGAGGATGAGAGAAATGGTAAAAGTATATTATAACGGTGACGTAAACGAAGAGGTTCTGAAAGGCAAGAAAGTGGCAGTGGTCGGATATGGATCCCAAGGACATGCACACGCACAAAACCTGAAGGAAAGCGGATTTGATGTCGTAGTTGGTCTTCGCAAAGGGAAGTCATGGGATCAGGCGGTATCGGACGGCTTCGACGTATACTCCGTACGCGAAGCGAGCGAACAAGCGGACGTCATCATGGTCCTCCTCCCAGATGAGTATCAACCGAAAGTGTATGAAGCCGAAATCAAACCGGCCCTATCTGCAGGTAAAGCCCTCGCATTCGCTCACGGATTCAACATCCATTTCTCTCAGGTCGTCCCTCCGGAAGATGTGGATGTATTCCTTGTAGCCCCTAAAGGCCCAGGGCATCTTGTGCGACGCACATTCGAAGAAGGCGCAGGTGTACCCGCACTGTTTGGAGTGTACCAGGATGTGACGGGAAATGCCCGAGACGTAGCCCTTGCATACGCAAAAGGAGTAGGAGCCGGACGTGCAGGAATCCTCGAGACTTCCTTTCAGGAAGAAACGGAAACCGATCTATTCGGTGAACAGGCAGTCCTGTGCGGCGGGCTGACATCCCTTGTGAAAGCCGGATTTGAGACATTGGTGGAAGCAGGTTATCAAAAAGAAGTGGCCTACTTTGAGTGTCTCCACGAGTTAAAGCTGATCGTCGACCTTATGTATGAGCAAGGTCTTGAAGGAATGCGCTTCTCCATCTCCGATACAGCCCAGTGGGGTGACTTCGTTTCCGGCCCGCGTGTCGTAAATGAAGAAACGAAGGCGCGAATGAAGGATGTCCTCACCGATATCCAGACAGGTAAATTTGCAAAGGGCTGGATCCTTGAAAACCAGGCAAACCGCCCAGAGTTCAATGCCATCAACAAACGTGAGAGCGAGCATCCGATCGAAGTGGTCGGCAAGGAATTGAGGGCCATGATGCCATTCGTACAGCAGAAATCCTCCAAAAAAGAGAAGGAAGTGGTCTCCAGTGCGAACCATTGATATTTTCGATACAACGCTTCGCGACGGTGAACAATCGGCAGGTGTGAATCTCAATACGCTTGAAAAGATCGAGGTGGCGAAGCAGCTGGAACGCTTGGGAGTCGACGTAATCGAGGCTGGCTTCCCTGCTGCCTCCAAAGGTGACTTCGACGCAGTGGAACGGATCGGCGAAACAATCAAGAGTAGCTCGGTTACCGGTCTTGCCAGAGCCCAGCAACGGGATATTGATGCTGTGTGGGGAGCGCTGAAGAACACGGCAGAGCCGAGGCTCCATGTATTCCTTGCCACATCGCCGATCCATATGACCCATAAGCTCAAGATGTCGCCGGATCAAGTGGTTGAAACAGCGGTCCAGACCGTGAAATATGCGAAACAGTTCTTCCCCGTCGTCCAGTGGTCGGCAGAGGATGCATGCCGTACCGACCTTGATTTCCTTGTCAGGATCATGAAGGAAGTCATTGATGCAGGAGCTTCCGTCATCAACCTTCCTGACACGGTCGGCTATATCACACCTCAAAAGTACGGAGAGATCTTCAAGTATGTCAGGGAGAATGTTCCGAATATCGACGGGATCAAGCTCTCCGCTCACTGCCATAACGACTTGGGGATGGCGACGGCCAATTCCTTGGCTGCGATCGAAAACGGAGCCGATCAGATCGAAGGGACGATCAACGGAATCGGGGAGCGGGCAGGAAATGCAGCCCTTGAAGAAATCGCCGTAGCCCTTCGGATCCGTGAAGACTTCTACGAAGCTGGGACGCGCCTGAAGCTTGATGAAATCAAGAAGACGAGCGCCCTTGTCAGCAAGCTTACGGGCATGAGGGTACCGGCAAACAAAGCCGTCGTCGGGGATAATGCCTTCGCTCACGAGTCCGGGATCCATCAGGACGGCATGCTGAAAGAAAAGACTACCTACGAAATCATCACACCGGAATTGATCGGGAACAGCTCGACCCGCCTCGTCCTCGGAAAGCACTCCGGACGCCACGCCTTCAAGAACAAAGCGTCGGAGCTCGGTTTCGAGCTGACGGATGAAAAGTTGAACGAAGCGTTTCACGCGTTCAAAGAGCTGGCAGATAAGAAAAAAGAAATCGTGGATGACGATCTGTTCAGCATCCTGACGAATAAACAAACGGAAATGGTTGAAGGAGTCGGGTTCAGTCTTGAAAGGATGCAGGTGCAGTATGGGATGGACAATATCCCGACTGCAACGATTGAGATCAAACTTGAAGACGGAAGCGTCACCCAGCTTGCATCGACCGGCTCTGGAAGCGTGGAAGCCATCTATAACACGATTGAACGCCTCCTTCCCGGGACATCGAAGCTGCTTGACTACCGGATCAACTCCGTCGGCGGCGGTCGGGATGCACTCGCAGAAGTCTATGTCCATCTGGAGTATGACGGAGCAAAAACAAGCGGAAGGGGCACGGCTCAGGATGTACTCGAGGCTTCTGCCCGCGCCTACCTCAATGCCGTGAACCGATTGGCCCAGAGGAAAGCACCATCTGCCGTAAAAGAAGCGGTGGAAGTAAGTTCGTAACATCATAACAGGGGTGGCGACGCCCCTTCAGGGAGGGACATTCTCATGAAAAAGAAAATTGCTGTATTACCTGGAGATGGAATCGGGCCGGAAGTGATGGATGGGGCCCTGAAGGTTCTGAAGGCCGTGGGTGATTGGTTCAACCATGAGTTTGAAGTGGAGAAAGGATACATCGGAGGAGCGGCCGTCGATCAGTTCGGCAGTCCGCTCCCAGCAGAAACGATCGAGCTTTGCAAGAAGAGTGATGCCATCCTTCTTGGTGCCGTCGGAGGACCGCAGTGGGAGAACCTCCCTAAAGAGTTAAGGCCGGAAAAAGGTCTTCTCGGGATCCGGAAGGAATTCGAACTGTTTGCGAACCTTCGGCCGGTTAAGGCATTTGACAGCTTGATCTCAGCATCCCCCCTGAAAAAGGAAATCGTGGAAGATGTCGATATGATCATCGTTCGAGAACTGACGGGTGGACTGTACTTCGGGCAGCCATCAGGAAGGCAGGGGGCAGAAGATGAAGTGGCCGTCGACACCCTGGTCTATGAAAAGTCAGAGATCGAACGGATCGTCCATAAAGCTTTCCGTCTTGCTCAAAAGAGGAAGAAGCGCCTCACATCCGTCGACAAGGCCAATGTATTGGAAACAAGCCGAATGTGGAGAGAAATCGTCAACGAAGCAGCAAAGGAATACCCAGAAGTGGAAGTGGAGCACATGCTTGTTGATGTGGCTGCAATGAAGCTCATGTATCAGCCGGGTCAATTCGATGTCATGGTGACGGAGAATATGTTCGGCGACATCCTCAGTGATGAAGCCTCCATGATCACCGGATCCCTGGGTATGTTGCCGTCAGCCAGTCTGAGGGAGGACACATTCGGACTCTATGAACCGGTCCATGGATCGGCCCCTGATATCGCAGGGAAAGGAAAAGCTAATCCTCTCGCCATGATCCTGTCGGTGGCCATGATGCTAAGGCATTCATTCGGTATGCAGGAAGAGGCGGAAATGATCGAAATGGCCGTGCAGGAAGTGTTGAATGCAGGGTTCCGAACAGGTGACCTTTGGAGTGGTGGAAGGGGCACTGCCGTCGGGACTGAGGCCATGAGTGACCTGGTCGTAGAGAGATTGGAAGCAGATCACGCACTATCTTCGATTCTATCAGCTTACCTATAAGAGGCTTTTAAATGCGACAGAAGAATAAGGAGGGAGCTCATGACGGGCAAAAACATTATTGAAAAGATTTGGGAAAGGCATGTTGTACAAAGGGAAGAAGGAAAGCCGGACCTCCTATATATCGATCTGCATCTGGTGCATGAAGTCACCTCCCCCCAGGCATTCGAAGGTCTGCGCATGAAGGGGCGGCAGGTGCGTCGTCCTGATCTGACCTACGCGACGATGGATCATAACGTCCCGACAAAGGAGCGGCATATCATCCGTGATGAGATTGCACGACTCCAGATGGATACTCTGAAGAAGAATTGCCGGGAATTCGGCGTTACGTTAGCCGATATCCATCACCCTGATCAAGGGATCGTCCACGTCATCGGTCCGGAGCTCGGACTCACACAGCCAGGGAAGACGATTGTCTGCGGGGATAGCCATACATCCACGCATGGGGCGTTCGGTGCCCTGGCGTTCGGGATCGGGACGAGTGAGGTGGAGCACGTATTGGCTACCCAGACCCTTTGGCAATCGAGGCCGAAGACCCTTCAGGTGAACGTATCCGGAAAGCTTGGATTTGGGGTGACGGCAAAAGATGTGATCCTGAACATCATTTCCACTCACGGTGTCGGATTCGGTACCGGACATGTCATCGAGTTCACGGGCGACGTCATCCGGAACCTTTCCATGGAAGAGCGGATGACCGTCTGTAACATGAGTATCGAAGCAGGTGCAAAAGCAGGTCTCATCAGCCCTGACGAGACGACGATCGCCTATCTTGAAGGGCGTCCGAACCTTCCGAAGAATCGCTCATTCCAGGAGTTGAAAGAGGATTGGTTGTCCCTGCAGAGTGACGCCGATGCTGAGTATGATCAACGGATCGAGGTGAAGGGAGAGGACATCGAGCCTCACGTCACCTGGGGGACGAACCCTGGGATGGGGGCACCCATCACGGCGAGGATCCCGGATCCACAGTCGTATGAAGACGCGTCGGATCGTGAAGGGATCGAGCGTGCCCTTCATTATATGGGGCTTGAGCCCGAGCAGTCCATTGAAGACATCACCATCGACTACGTATTCATCGGTTCCTGTACCAACTCGCGTTTGAGCGATTTAAGAGCAGCAGCCGAAGTGGTACAGGGGCATAAGGTCAAGGAAGGGGTAACGGCCCTTGTCGTTCCAGGCTCGTTCAGCGTCAAGCAACAGGCCGAGGAAGCAGGTCTCCATACCATCTTCCAGGAAGCCGGTTTTGAATGGAGGGAGGCAGGATGCAGCATGTGCCTCGCCATGAATGATGATATCGTCCCGCCGGGTAAGCGATGTGCCTCTACATCCAACCGTAATTTCGAAGGCAGGCAGGGCAACGGGTCGCGCACCCATCTCCTCAGCCCTTCCATGGCAGCGGCCGCTGCCGTGACGGGTAAGCTGACGGATGTCCGGAAATTAGAAAGAATTTCAGTATCATAGGAGGTGACACCATGGCAATCAATCATGTAAAAGAGACCGTGTTCCCACTGCACCGGGATCACGTCGATACAGATCAAATCATCCCGAAACAGTTCTTGAAGCGGATCGAACGCCAGGGCTTCGGTCAGTTCCTATTCTATCATTGGCGATTTGAAGACGATGGGAAGACACTTCGAGAAGGGTTTCTCCTTGACACCCCGGCCTACAAAGATGCCGGGATATTGATCGGAGGGAAGAATTTTGGATGTGGATCATCGAGGGAGCATGCCCCCTGGGCGCTTCAGGATTTCGGGTTCAAAGTGGTCATTGCGAAGAGTTTTGCAGATATCTTCCATAACAACTGTTTAAAAAACGGCATCCTCCCGATCCGACTTGACGATCAAATCGTTGATCAGCTTTGGGCGAATGAGCGGAAGGCTGAGCAGTATGAAATCGAGATTTCACTTGAGGATCAAACGATTAAAGATTCCGAAGGCTTGCAGGTGTCCTTCTCCATCGATCCCTACTGGAAGAATATGCTCATCAAAGGGCTGGATGAAATCGGATTGACCCTTGAATACGGTGACAGTATCGATGCCTATGAAAAAAAATATGAGGTGAGTAGCTTGGGAATTTAATGGATCACACTGACGTTGTAGAAGCAATGGAACGAATCGGCCATCAAGTGCACCGGACCCCTTTGAAGCAGTCGGCCACCTTGAATGCCTACACGGGCGGCGACATTTATATGAAGATGGAGAACCTTCAGCGTACGGGCTCCTTCAAAGTCCGGGGGGCCATGAACAAAATCATGTCCCTCCCGGAAGTGGAGGCAGAGAAAGGGATCATTGCAGCATCTGCAGGTAACCATGCACAGGGTGTGGCCCTGGCAGCGGCCTTGAGGAACGTCCCTTCGAAAATCTTCATGCCCAAACGCACTCCTTCTACGAAAGTCGCGGCTACCAGACATTACGGTGCCGGGGTTGTCCTTGGTGGTGATACGTACAACGAAGCCTTCCAGTCAGCCATTGAAGATCAACAGCTGGGTGGATCCACCTTTGTACATGCTTTCGATGATCCGAAGGTAATGGCAGGACAGGGGACGGTAGCGCTTGAAATGCTTCAACAACTGAGTGACTTGGAAGTCATCCTCGTACCGGTAGGAGGGGGTGGCCTTCTTGCGGGTATGGCCTCTGCCGTCAAAGCCTTTCACCCGAAGGTCCGAATCATCGGCGTTCAGGCACTGGGGGCTCCTGCCACCTACAACTTCTTCACGGGAAGAGGGAAAGGTCCACTTGAGCATGTCCATACGATTGCAGATGGACTGCTTGTGAAAAAGCCTGGAGAACTGACCTTCCCCATCATCAAACAATACGTCGATGATATGGTGACGGTAACGGATGAGGAAATTTCCTGTGCCATCATGTTCATGCTTGAACGGGAAAAGACCTTGGTGGAAGGGGCGGGCGCTGCTTCCCTTGCTGCGGTTATCTGTAAAAAGGTGAACGTTCAGGGGAAGAAGGTTGGCTGCGTCATCAGCGGAGGGAATATTGATCCAGGTAAGATCTCGGTTTTCCGTGATCTGTCGAAGTCTGCCCGGCAGCTTCATCATATCTTGTAACTATAGGGAAGGGCGGCTCTTTGCGTGAAGGGCGGTCCTCTCTTTTCGTGGGAGGGACGCGTCTTTTGTATATTTTCCATTTATTCTGAAAAATGTATTGTAAGGACTGGATGTTTCCTCTATAATGTCCTCTATAGAAGAACAAATGTATATTCCAAATGAACACACGGAGGTTTTGGCTAAATGGAATCCATATCAATCGGACTCTTGGGACTCGGAACAGTTGGGTCAGGGGTCGTGAAAATAGTAGAGAATCATCAGGATAAGCTGACCCATCAGATCGGCTGCCCGGTAAAAGTGAAAAAAGCACTCGTCCAGGAGCTTGAGAAGGAAAGGGACCTAAAGCTCGGAAGGGAGGTCCTCACAACGGATCCAGCCGAAGTCCTGAACGATCCTGAGATTGATATTATCGTAGAGGTCATGGGAGGGATCGAGGCGACAAAGGAGCACCTTCTGTCAGCGCTGAAACAGAGAAAGCATGTTGTGACAGCCAATAAGGATCTTATGGCTCTCCACGGTCCAGAACTATTGAAGACGGCATCTGAAAATGGCTGCGACCTTTTCTACGAGGCAAGCGTCGCCGGCGGGATCCCGATCCTCAGAAGCCTGGTGGACGGTCTCTCCTCTGATCGGATTACGAAAATGATGGGAATCGTCAACGGTACGACGAACTTCATCCTTACGAAGATGACGAAAGAAGGCAGCAATTTCGAAGAGGTACTGAAGGAAGCGCAGGACCTTGGCTATGCTGAAGCCGATCCTACGGCAGACGTCGGTGGTCTCGATGCCGCAAGGAAGATGGCAATCCTGTCAACGCTCGGTTTTTCCATGAATGTCGATCTTGCAGACGTCAAGGTCAAAGGAATCACAGGAGTGACGGGCGAGGATATTCAGTACGCAGAGCAATTTGACTATACGATGAAGCTCATCGGCTATGCACATCGGGACGGGGAGAAGGTGGAGGTAAGCGTCGAACCGACCTTGCTGCAGAAGGAACATCCTCTTGCTTCTGTCAATGATGAGTATAATGCCGTATATGTGTATGGAGAAGCTGTAGGTGAAACGATGTTCTATGGACCGGGGGCAGGCAGCCTCCCGACGGCTACTGCGGTTGTATCGGATATGGTGGGGATCATGAAGAATATGAGGCTTGGGGTCAATGGGAAAAGCGCCGTCCATCCTCAGTTCGCGAAGAAACTCAAGGAGTCGTCTGAAATCAAATCCAAGCACTTCCTCCGTCTCCATGTAAAGGATGAGGTGGGCGTGTTGTCGAAGCTGACCAGCATTTTTGCTTCTCACGGCGTCGGATTTGAAAAAATCCTTCAAAACCCGTTGGCAACGGAGGGAGTAGCTGAAATCGTCGTTGTGACCCATCAGGCGTCCCTGGATCATTTCGAGGATATCCTTATGGAACTGAAAGACGAGGAAACGGTGCATTCCATCGAGAGCACCTACAGAGTGGAAGGAGGCGGAAAGGCATGAGTTGGGACGGACTGATCAAAGAGTATGGAGAGAACCTGCCTGTTTCCGGGCAGACACCGGGGTTGACGCTACATGAGGGGAATACGCCTCTCATCAAGCTTGAAACCCTGTCCAAAGAGTGGGACATCGATCTTCATGTGAAGGTTGAAGGAGCCAATCCGACGGGCTCCTTCAAGGATCGCGGTATGGTCCTGGCTGTGGCGAAGGCGGTCGAAGAAGGAAGCTCGACAGTCATCTGTGCATCCACCGGTAACACGTCAGCGTCTGCTGCGGCGTATGCCGCACGTGCCGGACTCAAATGCATCGTCGTTATTCCTGAAGGAAAGATCGCACAAGGAAAACTTGCACAGGCCGTCATGTACGGTGCCGAGATCGTCTCCATTGAAGGGAATTTTGATCAAGCATTGGAAATCGTGCGTGATCTTAGCCGAACCGAAGCGGTCACCCTGGTCAATTCAGTGAATCCATATCGGCTGGAAGGACAGAAGACGGCAGCCTTCGAGGTGGTGGATACGCTCGGTTCTGCTCCAGATATCCTGGCGATTCCAGTGGGGAACGCAGGGAATATCTCTGCTTACTGGAAAGGATTCAAGGAATACGACGGGAAGAAGCAATCAGGTCTTCCAAGGATGTTCGGATTCGAAGCATCCGGTGCCGCACCGCTTGTTCATGACCGGGTGATCGAGCAGCCTGAAACCCTGGCGACGGCAATCAGGATCGGCAACCCGGCGAGCTGGTCGCTGGCAGTGGACGCCCTGAAGGAATCGAATGGACATATCAATGAGGTAACGGATGAAGAAATCATTGAAGCGTATCAGCTTCTTGCCAAGACAGAGGGGATCTTTGCCGAACCCGCCTCATGTGCTTCCATCGCAGGCATCCGCAAATCCCTCCAGTCAGGCGTGCTGCCGAAGGGATCGAAGGTCGTTGCCGTCCTTACGGGAAATGGCCTGAAGGATCCCCAGACGGCGATTGAATATAGTCCTGTCATCCCGGCGAAACTCCCGAATGACAGGGAAGCTGTGAAGGACTATATCAAGGGGACCATGGGGGTATGGTAGGCGAAGGGCGCTCTTGGAAGATCACTGTTCCAGCCAGTACGGCGAATCTTGGACCTGGTTTCGATTCCATCGGCCTTTCCCTGAACCTCTATCTGAACCTTGATGCCGAGGAAGCGGAGCGCTGGGAGGTCATTGCCCTTTCGCCAGAACTTGAAGGTTTCCCACAGGATGAGGAGCATTTCATCGTAGGGGTGGCCATGGAAGTAGCAAGACGTCACGGGAAAGTCCATCCGCCGTACAAGTTGTCCGTGGAGAGCATGATCCCGCTCACCCGGGGACTCGGATCGAGTGCCGCAGCCGTCATCGCCGGGGTTGAACTGGCGAATGCTGCTTGCGGGCTGAACCTGACCATGCTTGATAAGCTGAAGGAAGCAAATCGTTTTGAAGGGCATCCCGATAATGTGGGAGCGTCCCTTTACGGAGGACTTGTGATTGCGACTCAGTCGGGAGAGGATGTGGAACTGGTATCGATTCAGGATCCTGCTTTTGATGTGGTCGCTGTTATCCCTCCGACGGAACTAAAAACTTCGGAAGCGCGGGAAGCCCTGCCCGATGAGCTTTCATTCGGAGAATCGGTCCTTGCAGGGTCCGTCTCCAACGTCTTGGTTGCCGCTCTTCTAACAGGGGACCTTGAAACAGCCGGCAGGATGATGAAGGCAGACCGCTATCATCAGCCCTACCGGAAAAGCCTTTTGCCGCATTATGATCTGGTGGAAAGGATGGCGCTCGGAGCAGGGGCATTCGGTGTCGCTCTCAGCGGTGCCGGCCCTACTATTGCATGCTTTATCGGGAAGGGGGAAGGGGCAAATCTCGCGAACGAGATGAAGCAGTCATTTCCCCATATGCTCGTCCGTCATCTCCTGATTACATCTGAAGGCAGCTCTGTCCTTGAACAGCCGAAGGTCCGTCCATTTCCGCTATGAAGCGGAGGGGCGGGCTTTTTATGTCGCCTTGTCATGACGATTCCCTTGCTCTTCATCATTTACTTAAAGGGACAGACCGAACGAGGGCGTATTCTCAAGTCTTCGCAAGGCTCCTTGTGAATATTCACCGCTTCTTTCTCCGATATAAAGCCTTTATTGTAGCTGGACACAGTGAGTACCTCCCTGGTCAGGATGGATCCTCCTTGTTTTATGAAACATACACATATCCTGTCGCCTGCTTTCACGTATTCGTACCTTTTTCTTCAACGATGGGCTTTAACCGTCCAAGAAGCAAGTAGGTTCAAAGGAAGGAGGGAGAAAAAAGACAGATGGTCTGAATTGATCTCCTAAGCACCCTCACAGCATGGTATGATAGGGGAGTCGGAAACAGCACTGTGATAATTCATCATAGTTGGTGAAACCATATAGGAAAGACTACGTGAATTTAGGTGACGCTTAAGATGGGACAAGCAAAATGGATAGCCGCACGAATTGCGTTGATGTATTTCCTGGTCGGATTGCTTTGGATTTTTTTATCTGACTATGTGTCGATTCATCTGGCTAAGGAAAATCTGGGTTTATATATTTACTCCCAACGCTTTAAAGGGTGGTTTTTCATCCTCATCACAGGCGTAGTGCTCTATTTCCTTGTCCATAAGACCACACGTGAAATTACACTTGCCAACGAGCGGTTGCGTAAGAAGGAAATCCAGCTTGAAAGCAGGAATCAGCACTACCATTCCCTTATTGAGCAAAACCCCGATGCCGTCATTGAATTATCCTTAAACGGTCAGGTCATCTATGTGAACAGCGAAGCAGAAAAACTCCTTGAATCGCCCATGGATCGCCTCAAGTCGGTTTCGTTCAGCCGATACTTGGAAAAGAGTGACCTAAATATGTTGAAAGGTCACCATTCAAAAACGTTGAAAGGGGTGCCATCCGCATTTGAAACGACCATCCACCTTGGTAATCGTTCAAAATTGGTGCGATGCTCCTTTGTGCCCATCATCGTTAATGAAGAAGTGACTGGAATGTTTGCCATTGCCCGGGATATCACCCGTGAGAGGAAAAACGAGGAAAGGGCACTCGCATCGGAAAAGCTTTCGGTCATCGGACAGCTGGCAGCAGCTGTCGCACATGAAATCAGGAACCCACTGACTTCTCTGAAAGGTTTCATCCAATTGTTAAAAACGTCAAATGAAGTGCAATCATCCTATCTGGATATCATGCACCAGGAAGTAGACAGGATTGATCTGATCTCAGGCGAAATGCTCATACTCGGTAAACAACAGGATATCCCGTTTCGTCCCCACCGTATCGATCAATTATTATCCCATGTCCTTGTACTGATGGAAGCCCAGGCACATATGGACAATGTGTCCATGACCTTTCGCAACAGTGGAACTGAAGATATGCTGGTGATGGGCGAGGGCAATCAGCTTAAGCAGGTATTCATCAATATTATCAAGAATGGTGTGGAATCCATACCGGAGAGTCGGAACGGCCATGTGTGCATCACGTTAGGAAGTTCCGGTGATCACGCCTTCATATATGTAGAAGATAACGGTACAGGAATGGACCCGGAGCGTGTGGAGCGACTCGGAGAACCATTCTACTCGACAAAAGAAAAAGGGACCGGACTTGGACTTGCTGTATGCCAAAAAATCATCCAGCGCCATAAAGGATCCTTAACATTCAAAACAGAAAAAGATGTCGGTACAACGGTGGAAATCCGCCTTCCGTTATGGAAAGGGACCACAAGTATCGATGCAGAAGAGAGGAATGTAACATGAAAGCAACTGAACTTATTGATCACCCGACCATACAAAAGACGTGGGATGAATCCGGTTTTGGAGATATGACTCCAATCCAGGAAAAAGCCATCCCGAAGGTGCTTGAAGGAAAAGACCTTATCTGTGAGTCACCGACAGGAACAGGGAAAACATTGGCCTATCTGCTTCCCATCCTTCAGGCGATCGATCCTTCCAGAAAGCAGGCGCAGGCAGTGATCATTGCTCCTTCAAGGGAACTGGTGATGCAAATTCAACAGGAAATTACTAAATGGGGCAAAGATACGGGCGTGACCGGTGCCGCCTTCATTGGTGGAGCGAACATCAAGAAGCAGCTGGAAAAGCTGAAAAAGAAGCCACATATCATCGTCGGGACAACCGGACGTCTGCTTGAGCTCATGAAGCTGAAAAAACTGAAGATGCATGAGGTGAAAACCATCGTTGTGGATGAGTTCGACCTGATGATCACCCACGAGCATGTGAAAGAAGTCCGGGAAATCATCAAATCGACACTGAAGGAGAGACAGGTGCTCTTCTTCTCTGCAACCTTGTCACCGGAAACCTCAAGGGTGGCTGAAGAGCTCTTGAAGGACCCGGAATTGGTGAAGATCGATGAAAAACTGGACCAGCCCAATGTCGAGCATCTTTATGTGTACACAGAGCTGCGTGATAAAATCGAGGCGCTGAGAAACCTTTCCCACTTCAAGGATATTAAAGCCCTTGTGTTTTTCAATCAGCTTGATAAACTTTCCGAGGCAGAAGAAAAGTTGAAGTTCAAAGGCGTGGATCTGGAGGTACTTGCAGGGGAATCCAAGAAGGTGGAGAGGAAGGCATCGCTTGACCGCTTTAGGGCTGGAAAAGTCCCGATGCTCCTTACAACGGATGTGGCAGCGCGCGGCCTCGATATCCAAGGGGTCACCCATGTAGTCCATTTCGATTTCCCGACGGATACAAAGCAGTACATCCATCGTTCCGGCAGAACGGGGAGGATGGGAGCTTCAGGTACCGTCATCTCCCTGGTATCCAAACGTGAACAGAGCTTCCTCGAAAAGCTCGGAAAAGAAGTGGATCTACCGTTCATCGAAAAAACAATCCATGGCGGACAGCTAAAAGATCCGCGATAATAGCTGCATTGACGGCCGCTCCTGGTGACAGGAGGGGTCGTTTTTTTATTCAGAACACAGTGCAAGACGCTGTCTATGTATACTGAACATAAACAGCGCCTTAATGTAAATACATCTTATTCAATTTACCTTTACGATCCTTTCTTACTAATCAACATACGAACCTTCATTTTTAAAAATTAATGGAATTGCATGCTTTAGTTTATTTTTTTCGTTCTTCTGATTTTCCCACATGCCCACAGGATACGAAGGAGGTTTTCACAGGCCTTCTTCTGGCGTATCGTGATTTAGCATGCTTCGCTGACGTTCTTCATTGGTATCATCCCCTGAAATAAGAATGGTGCGCGTCCCCGCATATCCACACGATCCTGAAACTGGTTTTCACGGGCCATTTCATTGCGGATGGTGATGTTGATATGCTTTGCTTTCCTACTTCATTGGAATCACGCCTTTCTTTTAAGGTGGGTGGTGCTTTCTTTTGTTATTATGTATCATAGCAGGTTCGAATAATTAATTAAATGTTCAGAATTATTGATATAATCTGATTTAACGGAGATTTTGTAGGGTAATCGTGGTTTTTCTTTATTTTTTGTAAAGTTTCTTTGTTTTTTAGTGTTTTTCTTGAGGAAGACGGTGAAATCAGGGGATATAGTGGGTTTTGGGGAAATGTTGGTTTAACTTACCAATTGCGATGGGTTCATTCAGTCTTGGATTTTTGAGTTGAGTTGGGGTGTGATGGGTTCGTTCCGTTTCGCTACGGGTGGCCGCTTTCCGCGGGGCGAGCGATGAGCCTCCTCGTGCCTGCGGGGTCTCATCCGCCCGCCTTTCCGCAGGAGTCGACCACCCTCCGCTGCACTGCACTATGCGTTGATGATGGGGTGAAAGGGAATGGTCCAACAATTCACCCTGCATTTTGGTAAATAACCATTTAACTCCCCTTTTTTGAGTGGGATGTAGGGTGATGGGTTCGTTCCGTTTCGCTGCGGGTGCCGCTTTCCGCGGGGCGAGCGATGAGCCTCCTCGTGCCTGCGGGGTCTCATCCGCCCGCCTTTCCGCAGGAGTCGACCACCCTCCGCTGCACTGCACTATGCGTTGATGATGGGGTGAAAGGGAATGGTCCAACAATTCACCCTGCATTTTGGTAAATAACCATATAACTCCCCTTTTTTGAGTGGGATGTGGGGTGATGGGTTCGTTCCGTTTCGCTACGGGTGGCCGCTTTCCGCGGGGCGTGCGATGGGCCTCCTCGTGCCTGCGGGGTTTCATCTGCCCGCCTTTTCCGCAGGAGTCGTCCACCCTCCGCTGCACTGCACGATGCGTTGATGATGGGGTGAAAGGGAATGGTCCAACAATTCACCCTGCATTTTGGTAAATAACCATTTAACTCCCCTATTTTGAGTGGGATGTAGGGTGATGGGTTCGTTCCATTTCGCTACGGGTGGCCGCTTTCCGCGGGTCGAGCGATGAGCCTCCTCGTGCCTGCGGGGTCTCATCCGCCCGCCTTTCCGCAGGAGTCGTCCACTCTTCTCTGAACTGCACTATACATTGATGGGGAGATCGGTTCACCCTGCTTTTTTTGTGACGCGGTGGGTGGTATTGATGATTGGTTTTTCTTATGGAGTCTGATTCAAAACGGTGAATGGTTAGGGGAGGGTGGCTTTGCTATAGTGGTGGTAGGATGTGGTAAAGGGGAGGAATGAGGATGAATGAGTGGGATGCTTCTCAGTATTTGAGGTTTGGAGATGAGCGGACACAGCCGTCGATTGATTTGATTCGGCGGATTGATCATGGGGATCCCAGGGGGGTGCTGGATATTGGCTGTGGGCCGGGGAACGGGACGGAGCGGTTGCATCTCCGCTATCCGGATGCAGATGTGTATGGAATTGATTCTTCTGTCGCTATGATTGAGGCAGCGAGGCAGGCATATCCCCGTATGCGGTTTGATTTGTGTGACGCGGCCACCGATTTGCCGTCATTGGACCCTGGGTATGATATTGTCTTTTCGAATGCCGTGATCCAATGGATTCCCGATCATGGTAAGTTGCTGGGGGAGATGTTCCAATTGCTGAACGATGGGGGGACGCTTGCGGTGCAGATGCCGATCAATGAAGGGGCTCCTGCTTTCCGGGTGATCAACGAAGTGATCCGTGATCCGAAATGGGGATTTACGGAGAAGGAATTCTCTCAGACGAATAAGCTTCCCGTCGGGGATTACGTAGATATTCTGTCAGGGCTTACAGATGAATTTTCCGTGTGGGAAACCACCTATTATCATAGGATGAAGGAGCATGAGGAAATCCTGGAATGGGTGAAGGGGACGAAGCTCCTTCCCTTTTTAAAGGCCCTGGGGGCGGATGAAGCGAAAAAACAAGCCTTTCAGCAGGAGATCCTTGAGGGGGTTAAGGGGCGATATTCCAGACAAGTAAACGGTGAAATCATGTTTCGCTTCAAACGACTGTTCTTCACGGCAAAAAAATAGACGGTACACGCCCCGATACCCCGACGCTCCGTGTCGGGGTATCGTAGTTTGGACATCAGTATTCTGACCGTCGCTTCAAATACTGATCCTCAAGGTCCATTTCCCGGTTGACGAGTCGTTCCATATCTTCGAGGTGGTGGGTCTCGACGACGGGATCGAGGGGAGACCAGCGGACGTTGTAAACAAAATAGTAGGATCGTATTTTCCGAAGAATGACGAGAGAGTGCGGGAACAGGTCGAATTCAGCTTTGATGCTTCGGAAGCGCGTGTATCCCCATTTGGTTATGTTCATCATATATCACCCGTTTTCTTATTCCCTTTCTGAAGGGGAGATTAACGTAGGGGAGACAGTTCCATGGATGAGTTGATTGATGAGAGGGGGCGACGGGGTTAAACAAACGTTTGGTTGGGGGAGCAAATGCTTATTATAGTACAGGGTCATTCGTTAAACAACCGTTTAAGGAGCTGATTGGTCATTGCCATGACGGTTTCATCATTGTTATGATTAGTTGGTTACGAATCGCCAGGTAAGCTAGGAGAATGAGCTTTGAATAACGTATTGACCCACTATTCCATCTACCCATTCGATGCCGATAAGAAAGAAATTCCCGTCGCCCCGTTACAAAACGGGCAGACGTCGGAGGCTCTTGTGGCACCTGATGAGGAAGATTCATATTATTTTAGAATATTAGAGGGCGCGGGAATTCAGTTGAATCATGCGCAGATCGAAGCGGTCCGTCATGGGAATGGACCGTGCCTGACCCTTGCTGGAGCAGGGACGGGTAAAACGACGGTCCTGGTGAGCAGGACCGGCTATCTGATGACGGTGAAGGGGATTGAACCCCAGCATATCCTGTTGGTGACCTTCACGAAGAAGGCTGCCGATGAGATGAAGCAGCGGATCACCCGTCTTCCGGGAACGGAAGGCGGACACCGGGTGCACGCCAGTACATTCCATGCCCTCTTCCTTCATCTTCTGCGCTCCAGACAGTACACGCAGGAAGTCATCGGGAATGAACGGTATAAACAGATTCTGTTGAAGCAGATCCAGCGCGGGATGAACATCCAGAATCCCTATGATGCGGAGACGCTCCTTGCCAAGCTTTCTCATTATAAATTGAACAAATTTGATTTGCGTGAGCTTCCAGAAGGGACGAAGACGGAAAAGGAAACGCGGAGTATCCTCTTGAAATATGAGGAATGGAAACGGATGAACCATAAGATGGATTTCGATGATATCCTTACGGAGGCACATGAACTCCTCATGATGAATCCAAATCTCCTTCAGACGCTGCAGCATCGTTTCCGCTATGTGATGGTCGATGAGTTCCAGGATACAAACCTTGTGCAGTATGAGCTGATCAAATTGATCGCAGCGCACGGAAACTTGTTCGTGGTGGGGGATGATGACCAGACGATCTACTCCTTCAACGGAGCCAGGAATGAGTTCATCCTCGACTTTGATGAAGAGTTCCCCGATGCCAAAGTCGTCACCCTTCAAGAGAATTACCGCTCCGATGCATCCATCATCGGTCTCGGCAATGAAGTGATCGGCCGCAATGGCCAGCGCCGGGACAAAACGTTGATTGCGACGAAGCCGGAGGCGGAAAAGCCTCTCTATTCCAGGCCGTCGACCGTTGATGAGGAAGCACAGTGGATCGCAGAAGAGATCAAGCGCCTCGTCGAAAGCGGATATCAGTATGAGGACGTGACGATCCTGCACCGGACCATGAGTAGCGGCCGTGCCGTATTCGAGGAACTCCTACTGAAGGAAATCCCGTTTACCCCTTATAACCAGAAGGATTCCCTCTTCTATGATAACTGGATGGTGAAGCCCGTCGTGGACCATCTCCGACTCGCCATCGTACCGAGGAACTTCTCTGCCATGGAATCCATCCTTCCGACCCTTTTCATCAACAAGGAGAGAGGGATGACCCAGATCCGTCAGGGTGAGACGAAAGAGCAGAGTCCGAATCCGCTCCTTCACGTGACGAAGATTCCGGGGCTGAAACCGTTCCAGGTGAAATCGATCAATGAGAGGATCTCGTTCTTGAAGATGATTCGGGATCACGCCCCTCAGCAGGCGATTAAGCGGATCAGAAGGGACTTTTACCATCGGTACATGGATGCGAAAGAGTCCAATATCGTCACGGAACAGAAGGAAATGATCAAGGAAATGCTCGATGAGTTGGAAGGTTCGGCGAAGCGTTTCGAGACGATCGCAAGCTTCATCGCGTTCATTGATGAAATGAAAAAGAAGTATGAAGAAGTCTATTCTGATCAGTACAGACAGTCCGATAGCGTGTCTCTTATGACCATCCACCGGTCCAAGGGACTTGAATTCCCTGTCGTGTTCCTGATCGGGGCCATCGAGGGGAACCTCCCCCACTCCTCTGCCTTGAAGGCGGATCATCTGGAGGACAAGGTACTGAAAGATGTGAAAAAATCCGAAAAGCTTGAGAAGGCCATCGAGGAGGAGCGTCGCCTCGCCTATGTAGCCATTACAAGGGCAAAGGAGCGTCTTTACATATCATCCCCTGCCTATTATCAGGGAGAGACCCGTCCTTGTTCCCGGTTTATCAGCGATATTTTCAAGAAAGAACCGGTGAAGGCGCCCGTGAAGAAGCCCGAGGCGGATTCTGTCTATATTTCCATCGATGCCTGGATCTGCACCCAGCCGAGGTGCATTGCATGGCAGCGGATCGCCCCGGGTGAGAGCGCATCGACCAAGGAATGCCCGATCTGTATGGGGGATATGAAGCCCGGAAGGAAAGAAGTCACGATCTAACGCATAAAAGCCCGATTCCCTAATGGGAATCGGGCTTTGTGTATTCATCTTCGTTTTCCACTGGGGGATCGATCCTGCTTGCATCTTCCACGTGGAGCGTCTTCCGGAGAAAAAAGATCAGAAACCCAAGGATCATGCCTAAAATAAAAATGAATCCAATGGTGACGGCGATATTCATATCATCCCTCCCAGATGCCTATATGGGTAGTGTATGAAGGATATGGGTGGTTGTATGCCTTTTAATGTTCGTGATTAGGTGTATGTGGAAACGTTATTTTAATAAAAATCTACAAAATTCGATAAAAATCCGTATATTCTATTGTCAACTCACTAAAAAAATGTATAATAACTAGTAACAACTTTGTTGGCGGGTGAAATGATGACGAAGGATGCGAATGAAACGAAAAAGATTCTTTCCCACTTGTACAATGACGTCTCCAAGGAACTATTCGGTTTCGGGACGACACTACTGAAGGTGAAGATCGAAGAAAAGATCATCACGTTTCAAGCGAAGCATCGTCGCGCACCCAGATCACAGGCTCTCGAAGGGGAAGCGCCCCATCTGAAGCTTGAAGTCGACTTTCATATGTCGATCCTGTTCAAGAAGAAGCTCAAAGAAAAGCTGAAAGAGATCGGCTGGGACATCGAGGCGGTCCTCCGGGATTACGATTCCTTCACCCAGATTGCTTTCACAAACATCATCGTCAAATAGAATACCTGGACGTCCCGGCTTGATTCATCTTGAAGGGATGCCGTTTAATCTTCTGGATTTGTTTCATCTTTGTTTACGAAGAAAAGACAATCTTGAGTAGAATGCTTTTATTCTATTTAGGATTGTCTTTTTTTATATGCTATTCACTAAAAAACAATCATCAGGGGGTCAAGAAAATGAAAAAGTTCATCGTCATTCTCACCGTTGCGTCGCTTTTCCTACTGGGAGCATGCAGTGGTAATGGTTCAGGCAGTAAGAAGGATTCCAAGAAGCTCGTTATCTCCACATGGGGATTTGCTGAAGACTTCTTCGATAAAGAAGTGTATAAGCCGTTTGAAGAAGAGAACAATGTAGAAATCGTCCTCGACACGGGCAACAACGCAGATCGTTTGAATAAGGTCCGTCAAGGCCGCGGGGATGTGGATGTCATCTTCCTATCCGACTACTATGCGCAGCAGGGGATCGATGATGGACTGTTTGCAAAGATTGATCATTCAAAGCTGAAAAATCTTGATTCCATCTATGATGTAGCCAAAGCTCCCCTTGGAGAAGACTATGGTCCTGCTTATACGGTCGGTCAGTTCGGTATCGCCTATAATGCGGATGAAGTGAAACAACCAATCAAGGATTGGGATGATCTATGGCGCAAGGATCTGAAGGCGTCCATTACCATCCCTGGGATCACCTCCACAAGCGGTCCGATGATGCTTGATGCAGCATCGAAGGTCAGTGGGGCTGACACATTCAATGAAGACCAAGCATTCAGTCAAATGAAAGACATCCTGCCAAATGTGGTGAAAGAATACGGCCAAACATCGGAATTCGTCAATATGTTCTCTCAGGGAGAGATCGTGGCTGGACCGATCATGGAAATGTATTTCGCCGATTTGAAAGAGGCTGTACCGAGTGCCACATTCGTTTCACCTGAAAAAGGCGGATATGCCGTCATGAATACGGTGAACGTCGTAAAAGATTCGAAGAATAAAGAGATGGCTGAGAAGTTCATCGATTATATATTGAGCAAAGAAGTACAAGAGAAGTCTGCGAAGGCCAAGGTCGATTCACCTGTTAACACCGAAGTGAAGCTATCTGAGAAAGAAGCAGAGGGATTGACATACGGGGAAGAGGTTGTAGAAGGATTGAATACGCTGGATATGGAGTTTGTGAATAAGAATTCCAAGCAGTGGATCGATCGCTGGAACCGTGAACTGGCAAACTAACAATGGGAGTGGATGGCATGAAGCGTAAACTGATACTTGATGTGGATACCGGCATAGATGATGCGATTGGCATCATCCTGGCAGTGAAAAGCAGGGAGTTCGATCTTCTTGGAATCACAACGGTGAATGGAAACGTGTCCCTTGATCAAGCAACGGACAATACGCTGAAAGTTTTGGATCTACTCGGGGAAACCAATCTGTCTGTCATCAAAGGGGCCGATGCCCCTTTGATCAGGCCCCATTTCTTCGAACATGGGGTCCACGGGGAAGACGGACTTGGCGGGGAATTGAAGGATATCACTCCATCAAGACCTGCAGAGGAAGGATTTGCCCCTGATTTCATCATCAATTCGATCCTGAATTTCCCTCATGAGGTCACACTTGTCATGACGGGCCCACTGACCAATCTGGCCTTAGCGATTAAGAAATGTCCACAGATTGTCCACTACGTGAAAGAAGTCATTTTCATGGGAGGTGTGGTCAAAGGACCGGGGAATGTCACGCCGACAGCTGAATTCAATATGGTGGTCGATCCGGAGGCAGTGAAGATCGTGCTTCACGCAGGCTTCACCGATATCACCCAGGTGGGGCTCGATGTCACCAGGCACGCAATCCTGAAGGAAGCCCATATCCATGCAATTGAAAATCCCGTGATCCGTCAGTATATCGATAACAGCACCGCTCAGTATCGCAAGCGGTACTTCAAACGAAATGGCGTGGACGGTTGTGCCATGCACGATCCGCTTGCGGTTGCGGTTGCCATTGATAAAAGTCTCGTCAAGACCGAGAATTTTTATGTCAATGTGGAAACGAGGAGCGAGCTATGTGATGGCCAACTCGTATGTGACTTCCAAAACAGGTTGGAGCAAGACAGGAATCTTTCCGTCTGTACGGAGGTCGAAGAAGCGGCTTTCCTACGATTATTCCATTCCATCGTTTCATCTTAATCTATTGGAGACAGGGGTTTTTGAGTATGAAGACGCGTTATATGTATCTATTGATGCTTCCTGGCATCCTGTTTTTGACGGTATTCATGATTATTCCCATCGTTCTCACGATCGGGACGACGTTTACCGACGGAAGCGGAATCACCTTAGACGGGTACCTGACGTTCCTGAAGGATCGGTATTTCCTTGATATTCTGTTCACCACGCTGCGGGTAAGCCTGCTGACGACGTTGATCTGCATCATCCTAGGGTTTCCGGCAGCTTATTATATCTCAAAGCTCGGGGGGAGAATGAAGGCAGTCCTTCTTCTTCTCACGATCTTCCCATTGCTGACGAGTTCGGTTGTCCGATCGTTCAGCTGGATGATCATTATCGGACGAAATGGATTGTTGAATAAGATGCTCCTTGGGATGGGCATCATTCACGAACCTCTCGATATCCTTTATACCCCAACGGCCATCATCATCGGGCTGGTTCATTTATTTCTTCCCTTAATCATCGTTTCCCTGGTGGGGGTCATGGAGAACATTCAGCATGATCTTCTTGAAGCAGCCGAAAGCCTGGGGGCATCAAAGGCCATTGTTTTCCTGAAGGTCGTTCTTCCCCTCTGTGTACCGGGGCTTGTCATCGGGAGTATCCTCGTCTTTGTGGGCAGCTTCACGGCGTACACCACACCTGCCCTGTTGGGGGGCAAGCAGCGGGTCATCTCCACCTTCCTGTATCAGAACGCCATCACGCTCAATGACTGGCAGGTGGCCTCCATTGTCGCCACCATCATGATTGTCATCACGTTTGCCGTGATTGCCTGCATGAATGCATTAGCACGTAAATTAAATCCGAAGGGGTAGAGGTTGATGCAGAAGAATCGAGGATTGGCATTTTTCACATTCCTGGTATTTCTATTCTTATTGGGACCTTTACTGATCATATCGGTGACGTCCTTTGAAGGTGGGAGCGTTTTGAAGTTCCCACCGGAACATCTTTCATTTAAATGGTATCTGAATATATTCGATGTGCAGATGTTCATTTCTACATTTAAGACATCCATTATTGTCTCGCTCATGGGGAATCTATTCGCACTTGTCCTTGGCATCCCGGCGGCGTATGCCCTGAGTCGATTCGACTTCAAAGGGAAGAAACTGCTCGATGCCGTATTCATTTCCCCGATCCTCATACCGGGGATCGTCCTTGGCTTTTCATTCCTACGCTATATCGTCGGGACCTATCAGCTTCCCATCTATACAGCGCTTTTCATCGGTCATACCATCATCATGCTTCCTTTCATCATCAGGGTCATTTCATCGAGTCTATCAAACTTTGATTTTTCCATCGAAGAGGCTGCAGAGAGCCTGGGAGCGAGCAAGGTCAAGACGTTTTTCATCGTCGTCCTGCCGAACATCAAGTCAGGGATCCTGGCAGCGGTCATGATCGCCTTCCTGGAATCCTTCAATAACGTCGACATATCCGTATTCATGACCGGACCGGGCATCTCTACGTTCCCGATCCAAATGCTCACGTATGTGGAGAACTATTTCGATCCGACCATCGCGGCGATTTCCGTCCTCCTCATGGTCATCACGGCATTCTTCATGTTCATGGTTGAAAGACTGATGGGACTATCTTATTTCACTAAACGATAAAAGGGGGCCACTCCATTGGCATTATTTAGTTTGGACGATGTATCTGTTTCCTATAATAAGCAAACGATCCTGGAGAACTTCAATCTTGAGATCGAGAAGGGTCAGCTCGTTTCCCTGCTTGGACCGAGTGGATGCGGGAAAACGACCACGCTCCGATTGATAGCAGGATTCCTGAAAGCGAACAAGGGGAAATTCCTTCTGAACGGTAAAGATTACACGAAGGTTCCTGTGAACAAGCGGAATTTCGGTTTTGTATTCCAGAACTACGCCCTTTTCCCCCATTTATCAATCTTTGATAATGTGGCATTCGGACTCCGTCTGAGGAAGCTTGGAAAAGGAGAGATAGAGAAAAAGGTACAGAGAGTACTAGAGGTCGTCGATCTGGCAGGCTATGAACAACGTTTCCCGAAAGAGCTGTCAGGGGGACAAAAACAGCGGGTCGCGATTGCAAGGGCCTTGGTCATCGAACCGGAAATCCTGTTATTCGATGAACCACTCAGCAACCTCGATGCCAATCTGAGAGTAAACATGAGGGTGGAAATCCGTCGGATCCAGCAGGAGCTCGGGATTACAACGGTTTACGTATCCCATGATCAGGAGGAGTGTTTCTCCATTTCCGATAAGGTAGCCATCATGAACAAAGGCGTCATTGAACAGCTCGATGAACCGACGACCATCTATCAGTATCCAAAAACGAGATTCATTGCTGATTTCATCGGCTTTAAGAACTTCATCGAGTTTGAGGAGCGACAGGATGCAGAGGACAAAATCCGGCTATCCGTTTCAGGTCATGATTTTGTTTTGAACAGGCACCCGCAAATGAGCAGATCAGGAAAGATTGGTGCCATCCGACCGGACAACCTTCTGCTCCATGAAGGAACGAAGGAAGGAATGAATATCATTCCCGGCATCGTGAAGATCTCGACCTACCTTGGGCGCAGCTTCCAATTCGTCGTGGAAACAGCCCTTGGCGATTTCACCGTGAATAAAGAAACAGCACTGCCTTACAGGGCGGGAGAAAAGGTCTCGCTCGAAATACCTCAGGATGAGATGGTTGTGGTGGAATAGCTTTAGGAGGGAAAGTATGAAAGTCGATATGTTGGTAACGGACGTTCACGTCTACAACAGTTATTTTAAACGATTCACCACAGGGAACGTGGCCATCAAAGACGGAAAGTTCTTCTACATCGGGGACCGGGGAGCAGAGTTTTTCGAAGCGTCCCACGTCGTGGCAGGGGACGGTTCCTACATGGTTCCGGGTCTGATCGATATCCATCTTCATATAGAAAGCACCATGGTGACACCCGACACATTCTCATACGGCCTGATCCGGAACGGGGTCACGACCATCGTTCCAGAGCCCCACGAGATGGCCAATGTATTCGGTCTTCCCGGTGTAAAGGAAATGATCCGCGCCAGTGAAGCGTGCGAAGTGGACATGTTCTATTCCATACCGAGCTCTGTTCCGGCCACTTCCATGGAAACGACGGGAGGGGACATCGGCATCGGGGAAATCGATGATCTTCTCGAGACTGAACGGATCAAGTGCTTGGGAGAAATCATGAACTTCTATGAAATCATCACGGAAGCACCGAGCAAGACGAATGCCATCCTTGAGCATATGAACCGTGAGTATCCGGATCTGATCATCGAGGGTCATGTACCGAAGCTACTGGACCTCGAGCTTCAGCAGGTCGCGTTCGCTGGTGTCCATTCCGATCACACCCACCAGACAGTGGAGGGGATGGAGCAGCGCATGGCGGCCGGTATGTTCGTGGAAATTCAGGAAAAGTCCATGACGCCCGAGGTGATGGAGTACCTGATCAGCGAGCCGGTGGAGGAGCTCTTTTGCTTCATCACCGATGATGTGATGGCGGATTCCTTTACGGAGAGAGGTCATTTGAATGTTTTGCTGAAAAAGGCGATCGCCATGGGGATGACGCCAGAGATGGCCATTTATGCGTGTACCTACACTCCAGCCCAGAGGATGCGTATGTATGATCGGGGAAGCATCGCGCCTTCGAAGGTGGCAGACTTTCTGTTGGTTTCCGATCTCAAGACGCTTGAAATCAACGAGGTGTATAAAGGGGGACGCAGGGTCTTTGATGTGAATCAATCGTATGTTCAGGCAGAACCGGATCGGGCTTTCCCTGAATCCTTCTATAAAAGTGTTGATCTGGCTGAATTGAGTTTGGACGATTTTGTCATGGAGAGCGGAAGAGCTGATGGTACATATACGTGCAGGGTGATCCAAGTGAAGAACGGGTCGACCTTCACCGAGGAAGTCCACCGGTCCGTGGAGTCGAGCGAGGGACGTCTGCAGTGGGAAGGAAGTGGCCTGGCACAGATCGCCACGTTTTCGAGATACGGGACAGACAGCCGGGCACATGGGTTGATTGCCGGTGATATCATCAAGAGCGGTGCGTTTGCGACGACTTATTCACATGATAATCACAATCTGCTTGTAGTGGGGCATAGTCCAGAGGATATGATGCTGGCGGCGAATGAGGTGATCCGGAAGCAGGGCGGTGTGTGCTGTGTGGAAGGTGGCAAGGTTTTGTCGATGCTTGAGCTGCCGGTTGGCGGGATTTTGTCTGAGGATAAGCTTGAGTGTGTGTCGGAGCAGGTGGGGCGTGTGACGGCTTCGCTGAAGGCGATGGGGTATGAGCATTATAATGTGATCATGTCGCTGAGTACGCTGTCGCTGCCTGTGAGTCCGGCGTTGAAGATTACGGATCGCGGGTTGATTGATGTGAATGGGGGCCGTGTGGTTCCGTTGATTGTAGAGTGAGGTAGGGAGTGGGCTTGGTGCCTGCTCTCTTTTTTTGTGATTAATTGTCCATAGATAAGACGTTTCGTTTCGCTGCGGCGGACCGCTTTCCTAGGGGAGTGAGGTGAGCCTCCTCGTGCCTGCGGGGTCTCACCCTTCACTCTTTTCCCTTAGGAGTCGGTCAGCCTACGCTGCACTGCACTTTTGGTGGGGAGGGGTGATGGGTTCTGGACATCATCATCCCCCTTCTGTTTTGTGGATAGTAGTGCAAAGATGGGACGTTTCGTTCCGCTGCGGTCGGCCGCTTTCCTCGGGGAGGGAGGTGAGTCTCCTCGTGCCTGCGGGGTCTCACTCTTCCCTCTATTCCCGTAGGAGTCGGCCGTCCTTCGCTGCACTACACTTTTGGTGGGGATGGGTGATGGGTTCTGGACATCATCATCCCCCTTCTGTTTTGTGGATAGTAGTGCAAAGATGGGACGTTCCGTTTCGCTGCGGCGGACCGCTTTCCTAGGGGAGTGAGGAGAGCCTCCTCGTGCCTGCGGGGTCTCACTCTTCCCTCTATTCCCGTAGGAGTCGGCCGTCCTTCGCTGCACTACACTTTTGGTGGGGATGGGTGATGGGTTCTGGACATCATCATCCCCCTTCTGTTTTGTGGATAGTAGTGCAAAGATGGGACGTTCCGTTTCGCTGCGGCGGACCGCTTTCCTAGGGGAGTGAGGTGAGCCTCCTCGTGCCTGTGGGGTCTCACCCTTCACTCTTTTCCCTTAGGAGTCGGTCAGCCTACGCTGCACTGCACTTTTGGTGGGGAGGGGTGATGGGTTCTGGACATCATCATCCCCCTTCTGTTTTGTGGATAGTAGTGCAAAGATGGGACGTTGCGTTTCGCTGCGGCGGACCACTTTCCTCGGGGAGTGAGGTGAGCCTCCTCGTGCCTGCGGGGTCTCACCCTTCCCTCTATTCCCGTAGGAGTCGGTCGGCCTTCGCTACACTGCACTTTTGGTGGGGATGGGTGATGAATTCTGGACACCGTCCCCTTTCTTTTATGTGTAGATATGTGAAGGGATTTGAGGTACACCGAAAAAGGCATCCTAATGTTTCGTTGTAATAGATTTGTGGACAAGTCGCCTTGGTAGGAATTTATGTTATCCACATAGTTAGTTATCCACAAAAGAAGTGGTGTGATAGTTGTATAGGGGAAAGGAGAAGGTGAGCAACTAATATGGAAGAACAGATAGATCCATCCCTTCCACATCACCAACAGAGTAATAGCCCTCCCCACCACCAGAATCAAAGAGTGGATTGAAGCGGAAGGCGCTTGACTCCAGCGGAAAAGGAGGAGTGGCAAGACCCCGCAGGCACGAGGAGGCTTGACGCCCTCCCCGCAGGAAAGCAAGCGCCTGCAGCGAAAAGGAACGGACTTCTATTCCTTTTTATTTCTATATAAAGAATAGGAAGTTAAATTCCATTTAAGGGGATACAAGAGAGGATTATGCAGTCATCCTCTTTTACTCTTGATGGCTTCCTGCATTTTTCTGATGGATTCCTGCCCCTTGGTTTCACGTATCTGCAAGAGGTTGGCGTACAGGGTGTCGATCAGGGTTAGCTGGGCGATACGGGATGAGAGTGCTTCGTTCCGATAGTCGGTTTCCTCTGATACGGTGAAGAGGGGGATGTCGACCTGCTGGCTCAAAGGGGATTTGGCAAAGTTCGTGATCCCGATGGTGGTGGCTCCGGTGCTCTTGACGATGTCCAATATATGAAGGATATCCTTTGTGCTCCCTGAATGGGAAATGAAGATCGCACAGTCTTCACTGGTCATTTGGGATGCGGCCATGAGCTGGATGTGAGAGTCGAGGGTCGCATGCACTTTCAACCCGGTGCGGATGAATTTGTGGTAGCCGTCAAGGGCCACGATGCCTGATCCGCCACTGCCGAAGAATTCGATGGATCGTGCCTTTTCCATGGCTTGAACGGCTCTCATCAGATCCTCTTCATCGAGGATGACGAGCGTATCTTCAATCGTTTTGCAGTTGGAGCGGAATACCTTTGAAGCGATGGAAGTCGGAGTATCCCCCTCGTCGATTCGTTCGTGGGAAGAATCCTTCATGATTTCGGAGGCAAGGGCAATCTTCATGGCTTGGAATCCTTTGAACCCGACGCGCTTGCAAAAGCGGAATACGGTGGAGTCGGCGACACCCAACCGATCCGATAATCCGTTAATGGAAGAATGGATGGTTTCTTCCGGTCTCTTCAGGATGAAGTCGGCGATCTTTTTTTCGGTTGTGCTGAATTGAGGATAATGTGCACGGATCCTGGCGAGGCAGTGCTGGTGGTCTTGGCTCATTGAATCACACTCCTGTAAGGGTTTTCCTTCTATTAGTATACTAGTTTTTAGTGGAAATAAAAATAAATTCTGTAATCGTTTGCATAATAAAAAATATTTTTTGAATGGTTTCATCATTTTTCCAAATAGATTCACCTAGTAGATTTGCATGTATATGGTTTGGTTAAATGCGCTTTCAGGTGTTATGTTAGAAAGAGGTATTTAAAACGACAGGGCGACGTCTGCCCCGATTTAATGAAAGAAGGATCATCCCTTCTCTATGTTCGTTTAGGAGGAAATAGTCATGTCACGATATATGATAGGTGTCGATATTGGAACGACCAGTACGAAAGCCGTACTTTACAATGAAAAAGGCGAGGCAATCGAGCGTCATGGAATCGAGTATCCTCTTCACACCCCGGTTCCGGGAGTGGCAGAGCAGGATCCCGAAGAAATCTTCCAGGCAGTCATTTATTGCATCAAGGAAGTAGCGGGAAAAACAGAGGAAGAGATCTCGTTTGTATCGTTCAGTTCCGCCATGCACAGTCTCATCCTGGTAGATGAGGAGAACAGTCTGCTGACCCGATCCATTACATGGGCGGATAACCGGAGCAGTGAATGGGCGGAAAAGATCAAGCGTGAGATGAACGGAATGGAGATTTACCAAAGGACCGGTACGCCGATTCATCCCATGTCCCCCCTTGTGAAACTTGCCTGGCTACGTCATGATGAGCCCGAGCTTTTTGCAAAAGCGGCGAAGTTCATTTCCATCAAGGAATTCATCTTCCACCGTTTGTTCGATAAGTATGTGATCGATTATTCAATCGCTTCTGCCACTGGGATGTTTCATCTTGAAGATCTTGATTGGGATGAAGAAGCGCTGGAGGTTGCAGGGGTTAAAAAGAATCAGCTGTCTACACCGGTTTCTACCACTACAAGTCTGACGGGACTTCAAGGGAATTATGCCGAACTCCTCGGGATCGATGCAGATACACCGTTTTACGTAGGAGCGAGTGATGGCGTCCTTTCAAATCTAGGTGTGAACGCCATCGAAAGCGGGGTCGTTGCGGTAACAATCGGGACAAGCGGTGCCATTCGCGCCGTCACCGATCGTCCCATCACGGATCCAAAGGGGCGGATCTTCTGCTATGCGCTGACTGATAAGCATTGGATCATCGGAGGGCCGGTGAACAATGGCGGCATGATCTTCCGCTGGGTAAAGGAAGAGCTCGCCACAGCCGAAGTGGACGCTGCCGGCAGACTCGGCCTCGAGCCTTATGAGGTGTTGACGGCTCTCGCCGGCAAAGTCAATCCGGGAGCGGACGGCCTGATCTTCCACCCGTATATGGCAGGCGAAAGGGCGCCTCTATGGAACGCAAAAGCAAGAGGATCCTTCTTCGGACTTGCCATGCATCATAAGAAGGAACATATGGTCAGGGCGGTCCTTGAAGGAATCGTCATGAATCTGTACAGTGTCCTTCAGGCGCTGGAAGAATTGATTGGCACTCCTGTACGTGTGCAGGCCACCGGTGGCTTCGCCCGTTCCGAACTGTGGAGGCAAATGCTCGCCGATATCTTCAATCAAGAAGTATTTGTCCCGGAGAGCTTTGAAAGTTCATGCCTTGGTGCTGTCGTCCTTGGGATGGTGGATCAAGGGTGGATGGGGTCATTGGAAGAAGTGCGCTCCATGGTGGGCAGCGTTCATTCCCACCGACCTGAACCCGAGGCTGTGAAAGTATATCAGGAACTGATGCCGATCTTCTCGCGGTTGCCAGCGCTCCTTGCGCCGGAATACGATGCCATCAGTGATTTTCAGGCAAGAAGGATCGATTCGTAAGAGTGCTCCTCCCCAAACCCCACCTTTATAGGGTATAATGAATGAGGATTGACACGATAGGAATTTATTGAACGAAAGTGAGTGTTATAGATGGGACGTAAATGGAATAATATCAAGGAAAAGAAGGCGTCCAAGGATGCCAACACAAGCAGGATCTATGCAAAATTCGGCCGTGAGATCTATGTGGTGGCCAAACAAGGCGAACCGGACCCTGATCTGAATCAAGCACTGAAGTTCACTCTTGAGCGTGCGAAAACGTACAACGTACCGAAACACATCATCGACCGCGCCATTGAAAAAGCAAAGGGCGGTTCTGATGAGAACTATGATGAGCTGCGCTATGAAGGCTTCGGCCCTAACGGTTCCATGGTCATTGTCGACGCCTTGACCAATAATGTGAATCGTACAGCATCCGAAGTGCGTGCAGCTTTCGGTAAAAACGGCGGGAATATGGGTGTGAGTGGATCGGTTGCTTACATGTTTGATGCGACAGCCGTTATCGGAATCGAAGGTAAGTCAGAAGATGACGTTCTTGAAATCCTGATGGAAGCGGATGTAGATGCCCGCGACATCATCGCAGAAGAAGATGCGGTGATCGTGTATGCTGATCCCGATCAATTCCATGCTGTACAGGAAGCATTCAAGGCAGCGGGCATTTCGGAATTCTCCGTGGCCGAGCTGACCATGCTTGCGCAGAACGATGTAGAACTTCCTGAAGACGCTAAGGCGCAGTTCGAGAAAATGATCGATGCTCTCGAAGACCTTGAAGATGTCCAACAGGTCTATCATAACGTTGATTTAGGTGAATAAAGAATGAGGGGTGTCCCGGGTCTACCGGGGCACCCTTTTTAAAAAAGGAGGCACGTTCATGGAAGGAAAAGTCGCTCTCATTGCCGGGGCAACGGGGATGGTAGGTTCCAAGCTGGTCAGGTTGCTCCTTGATTCACCCTGTTACGATAAGGTCATCTCATTTGTCAGGAGAGAGTCCGGGGTCGTCCATGAAAAGCTGGATGAACGGGTGCAATCACTGGACGAGATGAGACTGGAGCCGGGTGAGACAACCGATGATGTATATTGCTGCCTCGGAACGACGATCAAGAAAGCCAAGTCCCAGGAGGCGTTCAAGAGAGTCGATCATGGGTATCCACTACAGCTTGCAGAAATCGGGAAAATCCACGGCGCGAAACAATTTCTGTTGATCTCCTCCATGGGAGCCGATGTGGACTCCCGATTTTTCTATAGTCGTGTCAAAGGAATGACAGAGAGGGATATCACGGCACTGGGGTATTCAACCCTCCATATTTTCAGACCGTCCCTGCTTCTAGGAGAACGGGCTGAGTTCCGTTATGGAGAAAAGGTGGGGGAAGCGGCATCTCGGATCCTTCAGCCCTTCATGAGAGGAAAGCTGAAAAAATACCGGAGCATCGAAGGGGCCCAGGTGGCCAGGGGGATGCTGTCCGCTGCAAGCGGAAATTGGGACCGCAACATGTTAATTTGGGAATCAGATGCCATTCAGAGACTTTGAACGAAAAAGAGCCAGCTCCTCCATTTGGGTGCGCTGGCTCTTTTATTGGTTTAAACCGTATACTCTTTCAAAGCGCTCAGAAGAGGGCGCAGGGCAGGGTCGGATTCAAGGTTCGCCATCATACCCTTGATCACAACCTTCCTCGGTTCTTCTTTCTCGAGTTCTTCTTTAATGACGTCGAGGGATACGCGGGTATTTTCGTCTTCTGTCTTGCTTGACGCTTCACCGATCAAGGAACAGAGTTGGGCTTTCTCCACATGCAGGAGTGTCTCCATTCGCTCTTTGCGCATGACGGGCTCATCTCCGCTTTTGACAAGACCCTCCACCATATCATCCATCCTTCTCAAGACAAAGGTGGATAAATACGCGAAATCAAGGGGGATCTGGTCTAGGATGATGGTTTCAAGGTAAGAATGGAAAAAGCCGTGAATCATCATTGTGGCATCCCAAATGTACGGCTCGATCGGAGGACCGTAGATCTCATAAAGTCTTCGTGAATAAAGGTGGTAGGACTCCCGTTTCATCTCCATCAACAAGGACTCGATCTTTTCATTGAAGGGAATGGCGTTTTCCCTGATCTGCATGACGATGAACTCTTTATGTCTCGATATCTCCGTTAATTGGCGTTCCAACTGCTTCTGAAATTTCTCATAGGGAGGAAGGTCAGCGTGCTCAACTTCATTGATGCTTGTATAAATCATCCGGAAATAATGCTCCATGATGGAAAAAAGGAGAGCATCCTTTGATTTGAAATATAAGTAAAAGGCGCCTTTTGATATTTGGCACTCTTCAACGATCTCCTGAACGGAAGTGGCGTTGAATCCTTTATTGGCAAACAGTTTCATCGACGTTTTGATGATCAATTTTTCTTTTTCTTTCATACACGTTCTCTCCCCAATGGTCTCATAGGTACATTATGACCGATTGGTCATAAAAAATAAACCCTTTTTATACATAAATTATTGACGAGTGACTGTTCGGTCAGTTATATTAGGTGATGTTATGACTAGTCGGTCAGTTTAATTTGGAAAGGAAGGTATTTGAGTGAATAGTATCATCAATTTTGTGCTGAAAAACAAATTCGCCGTTTGGCTGATGACAATCATCATTATCGTGGCGGGCTTGTATTCAGGCTTCAACATGAAGCTCGAAACATTGCCGAATATCAATACGCCTGTTGTCACCATCACAACGGTTTATCCAGGCGCGACACCGGAAGATGTGGCGGATAAAGTATCCGAACCCATCGAGCAACGCGTCCAGAATCTGAACGGAGTGAATGTTGTCAGCTCCACTTCGTATCAAAATGCTTCGGCCGTTCAGATTGAATATAAGTATTCCAAAGACATGGATGAAGCAAAAAGGGAAGTGGAAGATGCCGTTTCCGACATCTCCTTCCCAGACGAGGTCAACGACCCTGAAGTATCAAGGCTCAGCTTGAATGCCTTCCCGGTCATCGCCCTCAGCGTATCCGATGAGAATCAATCCCTGTCTGAATTGACGAAGACAGTGGAAGGTACCATCATCCCTGAGTTTGAAGGTCTTGATGGGGTCGCTTCCGTTCAAGCTTCAGGTCAGGAAGTACAGGAAGGTCAAATTGTATTTGATCAGGATAAACTTGACCAATACGGACTGACAGAAGATGCGGTGAAGAACATCATCCAAGGGTCAGACATTTCCCAGCCTCTTGGGCTTTATACGTTCGATGATACCCAAAAGTCCGTCCTAGTTGACGGGAACATCACGACCGTCAAAGACCTTGAAAACGTGAAGATCCCCCTTGTCCCTTCTGGTGACGCCGGAAGTGCACAGCAGGGAATGAGCGGTTCGGAAGGCCAATCTCCTCAGGCTCAAGCGCCTCAAGCACAGCAAGGGCAGCAGGCTTCAGCTCCTCAGCAGGGAGCAGAGATGAAGATCCCGACGGTCAAGCTGTCTGAAATCGCCGACATCAAGGTGAAAGGTGAAGCTGAATCAATCTCGAAAACCAATGGTAAAGAATCCATCGGGCTTCAGGTTGTGAAAACAGCTGATGCCAATACGGTAGATGTCGTCAATGCCGTGAAAGATCAGATGAAGAAGTTCGAGAAAGATATCGATGGTGTTGAACTGACGTCAACGTTTGACCAGGGTGAACCAATCGAAGAGTCCGTCAGTACGATGTTGAACAAAGCATTGTTCGGAGCGATTTTCGCTGTCATCATCATCCTGCTGTTCCTTCGAGATATCAAGTCAACGATCATTTCCGTCATTTCCATTCCGCTTTCCTTATTGATTGCGATTCTTCTTCTGAAGGAAATGGATATCACATTGAACATCATGACGCTCGGAGCCATGACAGTGGCGATTGGCCGTGTCATCGATGACTCCATCGTTGTTGTAGAGAATATCTATCGTCGTATGGCCCTGCCGGGTGAAAAGCTGAAAGGCAAAGAACTGATCCGTGAAGCAACGAAGGAAATGTTCGTACCGATCATGTCTTCAACGATCGTGACGATTGCCGTGTTCCTTCCGCTTGGACTGGTCCAAGGAATGATCGGGGAACTATTCCTTCCGTTCGCCTTAACCATCGTATTCGCCCTATTGGCATCACTCCTAGTGGCCGTGACCGTCGTACCGATGCTTGCCCACACGATGTTCAAGCCAGGGTCATCAAAGAAAAAGCATGTGGAAAAACCAAGCCGTATGGCCAACGGATACAAGCGCATCCTGAACTGGACGCTGAATCATAAGATCATTACCGCCGTCCTTGCCATCGCCATGCTCGTAGGAAGCCTCTTCCTCGTACCGAAGATCGGCGTCAGCTTCCTTCCTGGTGATGAAGAGAAGATGATCATGGCCACATTCAAACCGGAGCCGGGTCAAACCCGTGAAGATGTGGCGGAAATCGCTGATGAAGCAGAAAGCTATCTTCAAAGCCGGAAAGGCGCGGACACTATCCAATACTCTGTCGGCAGCGAGAACCCGATGAGTCCAGGAAGCACGAACGATGCCATCTTCTTCGTATCGTACGATGAAGATACAAAGAATTTCTCAGATGAGAAAGAAAAGGTCATCAAACACCTTCAGGAAACCACATCCAAAGGGGAGTGGGCATCACAGGACTTCTCGGCCAGTGCCGGAAGCAATGAAATCTCCGTTTATGTATACGGTGATACTGTGAAGGACATCGAACCTGTCGTCAAAGATATCCAGAAAAAGATGGAAGACAAAGGCGACTATAAAAAAGTAAAGAATTCCCTTGCTGAATCGTACGAAGAATATTCTTTCGTAGCCGATCAGGAGAAACTGAGCGAGCTTGGACTCACAGCAGGCCAAATCGCCATGGAGCTCAGTCAGGACCGTCAACGCCCTGTACTGACCACCATCCAGAAGGACGGGGAAGATGTGGATATCTACCTCGATGCACCAAAGGAAAGCTATAAAGATATCAACGACCTGAAAGATAAAACGATCCAATCTCCACTCGGTATGGAAGTGAAGATCGGCGATGTCGTGAAGATCGAAGAAGGTGAAACATCCGATACCCTTTCAAGACGTGACGGAAAAGTTTACGCCAATGTAAGCGGTGAGTTGAGGTCGGATGATGTATCAAAAGCCTCTCAAGACCTTCAAAAAGACATTGACGATATGGATATTCCATCTGGAATCGATGTGAACATGGGCGGAGTCACCCAGGATATCCAGGAATCCTTTACACAGCTCGGTCTTGCCATGCTGGCAGCCATTGCCATCGTGTATCTCATCCTTGTCATCACATTCGGTGGGGGACTTGCGCCATTTGCCATCCTGTTCTCCTTGCCGTTCACGGTGATCGGTGCCCTTGTCGGCTTGTTGATCGCTGGTGAGACCATCAGTATCTCCTCCCTGATTGGAGCATTGATGCTGATCGGAATCGTCGTGACCAATGCCATTGTCCTTGTGGACCGTGTCATTCACAAAGAGAACGAAGGAATGTCCACGCGTGATGCCCTGCTCGAAGCAGGTGCCACCCGTTTGCGTCCGATCCTCATGACGGCCATCGCGACCATCGGGGCACTCTTCCCGCTCGCTCTTGGCCTTGAAGGAAGCGGGCTGATCTCCAAAGGTCTCGGTGTGACAGTCATCGGTGGATTGACAAGTTCAACCCTTCTGACCCTTGTAATCGTACCGATCGTTTATGAGATCCTCATGAAGATCAAGCGTAAGGTAACCAGAAAAGCCAAACCGGAATAATAAGAAGAAAGCAGTCTCCTGACGGGGGCTGCTTTTTTTGTCATCCTGCCTGTCCTCATATTCCGGGATAGCCCGTCATAGACTAGAACATCTTGTAGTAAAGGGCGGGACTGTGGATGAATCTGTTTTACAAAGGAATCTTGATCTTGATGGTGACGGCATTCGCAGGCGAGCTCCTGGAATTCATCATCAATATGATATTGGCGCAGGAACTGGGGGAAGCGGGGCTTGGTACATATATGTCCATCCTTCCCACCGTTTTTTTAATTGTGATTTTATCGAGCATGGAGCTTCCCATCTCTCTTTCTAAGTTTTTTGCCGAGAGGGAAGAAAGGCTTCACAGGGGAATGCTTGGCTATGCGTTCCGTTTCGCTCTCCTTACGACCATCATCCTCCTCGGCGTCATGGTTCTCGTATACGCATGGACGCCCTTATTCACCGGCTACCATCAGGGAATCAGATGGCTGATCATCCTCATCATCCCCATCGTAGCCTTCACCTCCATTACGAGGGGATATTTCATGGGGATCCAGAAGATGGGGAAGATCGCTGCGGCCAATTTCCTGAGAAAAGGCATCCAGCTTCTGCTCCTTGTGTCCATCTATCAATTTTTGGAGTTTGAGCTTAATACGTCCATCTTTATTGCACTGGGCACGATGATTGCCAGCGAGTGCATTGTATTTGTCTATTTAATCCATGCTTACATAGTCGAGATACGGGGTAAAAGGAAGGATAGCCATAGCAGTCTACCGAAGGGAGAGATGAGAAAAGCGGTATTGTCGGTTTCGATTCCGACAACCTTTTTACGGATTTTCCATGCTCTGACCCATGCCATCCAACCTTTTCTCATCAAACTGGCACTCGTCATGTCAGGGATGGAGGCAGGGGAGGCCAATGAACATTTCGGCATGCTTGCAGGGATTGCCCTGACCATCGGATTCTTCCCATCTTTCATCGCCGTTTCCATGATGACGGTCCTCATCCCTACGATATCGGAGAAGGCTTCTTCGAACGATTGGCCGGGGATTTTAGCTCACTTGAAGCAGGTGATGTGGCTCACGATCGGATACGGCATCCCGGTCGTATTCGTGTACTATGCTTGGGGGGACGCCATTACAGAGCGATTCTTCCACTCTGTGACATCGGCCTATTATCTGAAGCTTTTATGGCCGTATTTCTTATTCCACTTCCTGATGCTGCCCCTTCAGGCATTCATGATCGGCCTTGGACTCGTGAAGGATGCGCTGCTTCATACGGTGTGGGCAAGTGCTTTTTCCTTCGCATGCATCTATTTCATGGGATCACGCTACGGGATGGAAGGGGTCATTGTCGGAATGAACGGTGGAGCTGTCCTCGCCATGCTCCTGCACTATTTCACCATCTGTAAAGAGTTGGAAGCGACGGTTTGGTTAAAACCTGCGGAAAAAATATAAACTAAACATAGCTCACCTGAAAGTCAGCGGGCCCCGCTGGCTTCATTACGTTAAAGGAGAAATTGTATGATTGAATCGATCTTATTTAACCTTATGTTAGTCGGCTTTCTGGGAATCGCTTCCCAATGGGCGGCATGGAGGTTCAAACTTCCTGCCATCGTCGTCATGTCCATCGTCGGCTTACTAGCCGGTCCGATCCTCGGACTCATCAATCCTGAAGAAGTCTTCGGGGAACTGTATGAACCGCTTATTTCCATGGCTGTTGCCATCATCCTGTTCGAAGGGAGCCTTAATCTGGATTTCAGGGAAGTGAGGGGCCTTGGTAAACCTGTGTTCAGGATTGTTACCATCGGTGCATTCCTTGCCTGGATCTTAGGTTCACTGGGTGCCCACTATGTTGCTGGACTCTCATGGGCGGTTGCCTTCGTCATCGGAGGATTGTTCATCGTTACCGGTCCCACGGTCATCCTGCCCCTCCTCAGGCAGTCGAAGCTTAAGCCGAGACCTGCAGCGATCCTGAAATGGGAAGGTATCATCGTCGATCCATTTGGTGCGCTTCTTGCTGTTTTTGCATTTGAAATCATTAATTTCCTTATCAGCGAGGACGCCACCATTCTTAAGCTCGTCTCATTCTTTGCTGCATCGCTCTTTGCCATTCTGCTTGGGTGGGCGCTTGGACGCTTCACTGGGTTCCTATTTGAAAAGGGACATGTACCGGAGTTTCTGAAGTCACCCGTAGTATTTGCCCTAGTGCTTGCCGGGTTTTCAGTCTCGGACCAGATCACCCATGAAACAGGGCTTCTTGCCGTTACGGCCATGGGGATGACGCTTGCCAATATGCATATAGCCTCGATCAGTGATATGAGGCATTTCAAAGAAAATATCTCAGTATTGCTCACATCGACCATCTTTGTCATGCTGACAGCTTCCTTGACAGTGGACACCCTTCTTGAGATCTTTGACTGGAAGATCATTGGATTTGTACTTCTCATGCTCTTCATCGTCAGACCGTTGTCCATATGGTTATCAACCATCGGGACAGATCTGTCGAAAAGGGAAAAAATACTGGTTGGGTGGATCGCACCCCGTGGAATTGTAGCCCTTACGGTGTCAAGCTACTTCGCTTCGGTTTTATTGGACAAGGGGTTCAAGGATGCCTCCATTTTGACATCCCTGACATTTGCCCTTGTCTTTGCCACCGTATGTGCCCACGGTTTCTCCATCAAGTGGCTGGCGAGTAAACTGAAGCTTGCCAACGATGAGCATCCCGGTGTCATCCTGGTCGGGGGGAGTGCGTTCAGTACTGAATTTGCCAAGGCGCTTCGTGAACTGAAGATCCCCACATTGATTGCCGATTCATCTTGGCAGAGACTCTACAGTGCAAGAAAGGCCGGGCTGCCGTTCTATTCGGGCGAGATCCTCTCAGAGAAGACGGAATACCGTCTGGATATGACTCCATATGATTACATGATCGCAGCCACGGAACTTGATTCCTATAATGCCCTTGTCTGTACGTCGTTCATTTCTGAGTTTGGACGGAACAACCTGTATCAGTTGAATTTAAGGAACCAATCGGGTGAAGACCTGGAAGAGATGGTTCATACCATCGGCGGGAATATCGTCTTCCAGGATGGACCGACGTGGGAAGAACTCAATAAACGGGTAGAGTGTGGGGATGTGTTCCGGAAGACAACCGTCACGGAAAAATATCCATTCAAGAGCTATATGGAAGATATCGAGGAAGGAACGATCCTCCTCCTCATCCAAAAGCCGACAGGCAAGGTTGAATTCTTCCGCAATGAAGCCTCTCCAAGGGTGGAAGAAGGGGACATCGTCGTCAGCTTGACCACCCGGAAGAAGGAAATGAACAAAATCAACGAACGGATCGCAGAGAATAAAGAAGCGGAACGAAATCAATAAAAAGAAAACGAAAAGCCATCCCGGTGAGCGGGATGGCTTTTCATGTGGAGGGCGTTTAACGGCGCTCGCTGTGAAGCATATTACTGAGAAGCTTCTTCACTTCATTATAGGTCTTGCCAGATTGTGCATTAAGGCGTTTCACTTCGTCAATGTCCGTTCCGGCAGACGTTTTGCGTGATTGGTTTTGGCTCAATTCCACACACCCCCTGTTCATACTATGAGCAGGGGGTGCAGGACCTATGCTGTTACCTTTTTCCTTCTGTAAAAGACATCGAAGAGGAAGATGATGGCGGCGAGTGCATAGGCTGCATAAGCAAACCCGGAATGCTCATCCATATTCTTCACTCCTATCCCGATGAATGCCCAGACGATGACAAGGGGATACAGGAAGTCGTTTTCCTTCGTCCTGAACCAGAACGCGAGGATGGTCGCTGCTGCCAATCCAAGGGAAGCCCAGACGATATCGGGGATGCCGAAGCCGTTGAACCCGATCTCAGTCAGATAATACGTGACATTCACGATCGCGGCTACTGAAATCCATCCAAGGTAGATGGAGAATGGCGCCTGATCCAGAAGCGAAGGATCCGTTGACTTCACGCGCTTATAAAGAGCGATCAGCGTAAGGAGGATTCCCGCCATGACCAGGACAGAGATGCCGAAATAGTTATAGTGCCACATCACGATCCATAATGAGTTGAAGAGACAGTTGAGGATGAACCATCCGCTTGTTCGCGTATAGAGGGGTAGATTCCTCCGTGCCTTCGGAATCTGTCGCAGGACCCAGATACCCAATAGTAAGTAGATCAGGCTCCAAATGGAGAAGACGTATCCAGCAGGTGTGAGCATGATATCCAGGCGGTCACTAATTTCGCCTGTGGATTGATTGTTCAGGGGCAGTGTGACTGCGAGCGTATTCATCACGATGACCAATGCAAACGCAAGGATGTTAAGAATGACTCTCATAATGATGACCTCCAATTTTTTCGTAGTTTATCCGGAAAATCGTTTTCCATGCTATACTATTCCACTTTTGCCATATTAAAAACCTCCGGACGACAGTTTGGGAAGAAAGGATTAAGGACGTGTAAAGCAGGAATTTTGGCCTGTCATCACGAATAAAGGCAGAGAGAAGGATAAAAACGAACACTTTTAGGAGGACATAATGAGCCATTCAACACATACATATTCGGAAGTTTGGGATCTGGACGTATTTTTCAAAGGGGGAAGCGAATCAGCCGAGTTCAGGGCACATCTGGATGAACTGAAAGAGATGAAGCGGCGGTTCGAGGAAAACGCGGTGGCATTCTATCCGCCTCAAACAGGCGAAGACGCAGCCCTCGTCTGGAAGTTGATTGATGAAGCAAAAGACGTCATGATGAACCTCAGACAGGCAGGCGCATTCGTCAGCTGTCTCGAGGCACAAGATATGCACGATAGGAAGGCAAACGCCCTTAGGGGAGAAGTGACAACCATCAGCGCGGACTTTTCAAGTGTGTTCACCAAGTTCCAGCAGCAGCTGTCTGAATGCAGCGAACAGGTATGGGCTGAGCTTCTTAAGCATGAAGGACTGAAGGAAATCGCCTTTGTCCTTGAAGAATGGCGTCAAAAAGCAAAAGACAAACTATCAAGTGAGGAAGAGTCTTTAATCGGCGCACTTGCAGTGGACGGCTATCATGGCTGGGGTCAGATGTATGACACGATCGTCGGCACCATGACCATCGAACATGACGGGAAGAGCTATTCCGTAGGACAGGCGAATAATCTCCTTTCCCATCCCGATGACAACACGCGTAAAGCGGTGTTCGAAAAGCTTGAAAAAGCCTGGGGAGAAAAAGAAGAGCTGTTTGCCAAAACACTGAATCATCTATCTGGATTCAGGCTCAATGTGTATAAAAAGCGGGGCTGGGAAGAAATCTTGAAAGAGCCCCTTGAATACAACCGGATGAAGCAGGAAACCCTCGATGCCATGTGGGGAGCGATCTCCAAAAATAAGGCTCCATTCGTCGAATACCTTAACCGAAAAGCAAAGATCCTCGGCAAGGAAAAACTGACATGGTCGGACCTTGATGCCCCTGTGGCAGAGACAACGTCCACTATGTCCTACGATGAAGGAGCGGCATTCATCCAGAAGCAGTTTGCGCGGTTTGGTTCTGAAATGGCCGAGTTTACCGGAAAAGCATTTGAAGATTCTTGGATTGAAGCGGAGGATCGCCCAGGGAAACGTCCTGGAGGTTTCTGTACCTCGTTCCCACTCAGTCAGCAGTCACGGATCTTCATGACCTATTCCGGAACGATGTCCAATGTATCGACCCTTGCTCATGAGCTCGGTCATGCGTTCCATTCACATGCGCTGAAGGACATGCATACGCTGAACCGCAATTATGCCATGAATGTGGCGGAAACGGCCTCCACATTTGCAGAAATGATCGTGGCGGACGCGGCTGTACAGGAAGCGGGCTCGAAGGAAGAGAAGGTTGCGCTCATTGAAGACAAGCTTCAGCGCAGTGTGGCGTTCTTCATGAACATCCACGCGCGGTTCCTGTTCGAGACGCGTTTCTATGAGGAGCGTGCGAAAGGAATCGTATCGTCAGATAAACTGAATGAGCTGATGGCGGAAGCGCAGAAGGAAGCGTATGCCGGAGCAGTGGATGAAGTTCATCCGCATTTCTGGGCATCGAAGCTTCATTTCTACATCACAGGCGTGCCGTTCTATAACTTCCCGTATACATTCGGATACTTGTTCTCACTGAGCATTTATGCGAAGGCGCTTGAGGCAGGCGGGGATTATGAGGAGAAGTATATGGCGTTGCTTCGTGATACGGCGGTGATGAATGTGGAGGAGCTTGCGATGAAGCATCTCGGCGAGGATATCACGAAAGAGGCGTTCTGGGAAAAGGGAATCCGTTTGTGCATTCAGGATGCGGAAGAGTTTCTTGAGTTAACGAAATAAGTATGAGCAGCAACAGCGTTTGTCAGGTTTCTGGCAGGCGCTGTTTTTTTGTTTTTGTAAATGGTGTCGATATCTTGTTGTATTAATGAGGTTGTGCCGGAGAGGAGATCGTTCCGTTCCGCTGCGGCCACCCGCTTTCCATGGGGCGTGCGGTGAGCCGCTTCGGCGCTGCCTGCAGGGTCTCACCTTGCCCGCTTCTCCCATAGGAGTCGGGAGGCCTTCGCTGCACTGCACTCTGTGCGAAGGAGTGGGGATGTGCTGATTTGAAGCAGATAATCGTCATCCTGCCCTTGTAATGAGGTTGTGCTGGAGAGGAGATCGTTCCGTTCCGCTGCGGCCACTCGCTTTCCATGGGGTGTGCGGTGAACTGCTTTGGCGTTGCCTGCAGGGTCTCACCTTGCCCGTTATTCCCATAGGAGTCGGGAGGCTTCCGCTGCACTACACTCTGTGCGAAGGAAGGGGGACGTGCTGATTTGAAATAGGGATTGCCACCCTGTTCTTGTAATGGGGTTGTGGTGGAGATGGGATTGTTCTGTTCCGCTGCGGCCCCCCGCTTTCCATGGGGCGTGCGGTGAGCCGCTTCGGCGCTGCCTGCAGGGTCTCACCCTGCCCGCTTCTCCCATAGGAGTCGGGTGGCCTTCGCTGCACTTCACTCTGTGCGAAGGAGAGGGGATGTGCTGATTTGATGCAGGGAATCGTCATCCTGTTTTTTGCAATGAGTACGTGCTGAAGGGAAGCCCTTTCCGTTCGCTGCATTTTTTGCGCAGGAAGGGGAATCGACTCATTCGAAACAGGACATCACAATCCTAGTTTCTTTTTTAAAATGACTCTCTATCCTTATAAATAAACAATTACCCCACCAAGTCCAATAGCACTGAGTGGATTGGAGCGGAAGGGATTTGACTCCTGCGGAAAAGGGGGATGATCGAGACCCCGCAGGCACGAGGAGGCTCGACATGCTCCCCGCGGAAAGCAAATCCCTGCAGCGCAAAGGAACGGACTACCTTCCCATCATAGGCTTCACTTAGGACTACAAAGCCATTAATTCTAACTAGGACCAAGATGATCAAAAATCCTGCTGGCATCAGGAGTCTCTTCATACTCCCCATGGAAAGGAACGGACTAGTCTTCCAACTCACACATCACTTAGGACGATTTTGACTTCAATTATTATCCTAAGCACGATGATCGAGACTCCATATGCAGGCTCGACATGCTCCCCGTGGAACACAGATCCTGCAGTAAAGGAACACCCCGCTATCCAGCTGGTCCGAGTAGCGCTACGTCTCAGGTCCTAGTGTGAAATCTGGCTGTAGCTCGTTATGGAAAACGAGCATAGCAGGTAGGATAAAGACATGAAGAAGAAAGGAGGAAACAAAGATGAAGAAATTCGGTTTGATTGTGGCAGGGGGGATCTCGGCCATCGTGCTTCTTGTGAATCTGGGTCCGATCGCGGTCCTTCTTATATCGGGTGCCCTCATGTACGTGAGTATCAAGCAATTCCTGAAAACGGACTCGACGTTCGCCAAGATCGTCTGGGCGTTGATCGGTCTCGCAGCTTTCAGCTCGACCGTCTCGAACTTCCCGGCCATCATTGGCCTGGTAGCCCTGTACGTGCTCTATGTGATTTATAAGAACTGGAACAAAGAAGAAGTGGTGAAAGAAGAATCCGCCGATCCGTTCACGAACTTTGAACGTGAATGGTCCAAATTGAATAAAAACTGATCTTAAAGGAGAGAAAAACAATGGGAAACCTATTTCAACGAATCAAACATACCGTCATGTCCGATATCCATGAAGTCATCGACAAAAAGGAACATAAGAATCCGATCGCTGTGCTCAACCAATACTTGAGACAGTGTGAGCAAGAGGTGGAAAAAGTCCAGAAGCTGATGGAACGTCAGTACACGCTGAAAGAAGAGTTCAAGAAGGAGCATCACCATGCTCTATCCCTTGCTGAAAAGCGTAAGCATCAGGCAGAGGTGGCAGGGAACGCAGGAGAAACCGAGCTCCATCAGTTTGCCGTTCAGGAGCAGGCTTTCTATGAAGAAAGGGCGCTTAGGATTGCTGAATCTGCAGCTCAGGCTGAAAAGGATCTGCAGGATCTGGAGCGGAAATATGAAGAGATGAAGCATAAGCTGAAGGATATGTACATCAAACGGATGGAGCTCATGGGAAGGGAGAACATCGCCCGGGCCCAGAGCAAGGTCAATACCGTGCTGGATCCGTCCGCGGGATATACGGATGGGCGTTTTTCCAAGTTTGATGAGATCGAACAGTATCTTGACCGGTTGGAGCATGGAGTCCAAAACTCATACTACCGCTCGACCATCGATGCCAAGATCGCACAATTGGAAAAAGAAACGAAAAAAGAAGAGACAGCTTCATAAAACATGGTATTCTAATCATAGTGAAAAAGGGGTTGCCCGATTCGGGTCACCCCCTTTCCGATTGAGAGACAAGGGAAGGAGGGAATGCTTTGATCAATCGACTTAGAACCGACGGCATCAGCTGGATCATCTTGATCGGGATATTGTTACTGTTCCTTGAGGTGTCTTTTTTTGATGGAGGTGTTCTCATCTTCCTTTGCATCGCAGCCTTCTGCATTTATCTTGGAAGGAAGAAGCTGCCGAGCAAATCGGGCAGGTTGCTCATGTGGTTCGGGATCATCGTCCTTGTGGTCAATATTTTCAACACCGTGGCCTTCAAGTTCTCGCTGTTTGCCCTATTGCTCTATGTGATCTTCCGCTATGCCGACTCGAAAAAATCGCCTAAGACGGTGAAGCCATCATTTAAGGAGGGAGCTCCGCCTTTGACGGCTCCCATCGTGCTAAAGCGGGCAGCCATCCAAAACGAATGGTTCGGTCGTAAGAAGACGCCTGAGGGGGTCTATGAGTGGGAGGATATCAATGTTCAGGGAATCATCGGTGATACGGTCATCGATCTCGGGAATACGTACCTGCCGAAAGGGACGTCGGTTGTGACGGTAAGGAATATCCTGGGGAATGTTGAAATCCTGGTTCCTTATGATGTGGAAGTGAGCATCCATCACTCCGTCCTGGCAGGGGCCATCGAGGTCTTCGAGCATCAGGAACCCCGGGTTTTCAATGAGTCCCTCTATTATCAAACACCAGGCTACGAGGAAGCCCCGCAGAAAGTAAAGGTGGTCATTTCCATGTGGGTGGGGGATCTCGAGGTGAAACGGACATGAGCAGCGTAGGAAAGCAGATCATACGCAGTGTCCTGTTGGCACTGGGACTCTTCATCCTTGTCACGGCTGGCTATTTTTATCTTTTCCCCCTATCTGATTGGTCTCTTCTCCTTGAAGTGGAAATCATGGATATTCCCGGGTTGGGGTTCATCTTGTTCGTTAGCCTCATCATCGGGGTGGCTTTCGGTGTGAAAACGGGCTTGGGGCAGAAGCAGCAGTTCAGGGAAATTGAAGAGGCGCTCCTTCTGGCCAAGCAGGGGAAGCCTGTGCAGATTAAGGATGATGGAGGAGAGCTCTACCATGTCCTGAGAAAAGCCGATGATTTAAGGACGCAGCTTTCAGAACAGGCAAGGACCTCCCAGAAGCTTGCCACGCAAAAAGCGGAAGAGTCGGAGAAACGTGTCCAGGAAATCGTATCGGAGGAGAGGAATCGGCTGGCGAGGGAACTTCATGACTCTGTCAGCCAGCAACTGTTCGCAGCCTCCATGCTTATGTCTGCCATAGCGGAGACCCCTTCTGAATCCCGCTCTCCTGGGGAACAGAAGCAGCTTGATATGGTTGAAAGGACGATCCAGCAATCCCAGCTTGAGATGCGGGCGCTTCTTCTCCATCTTCGTCCTGTAGCCCTGAGAGGGAAGACCCTTCAGCAGGGAATGGAAGAACTCCTTGTGGAGCTGGCCCAGAAGATGCCTCTTGATATCCAGTGGAAGGTGGAGGAGATGGATCTTGATAAAGGAGTGGAGGACCATCTATTCCGGATCTTGCAGGAATCCGTATCCAACACCCTGCGCCATGCAAAGGCGGCGAGCCTTGATGTCCGATTGATCATTCGTGAATCCATGATCATCTTAAGGGTTGTGGATGATGGTCAAGGATTTGATGTGAATGAGTCCAAGGTGACAAGCTCCTATGGACTTCAGAATATGAAAGAACGAGCCCTGGAAATCGGGGGCACGGTCAAAATCATCAGTGTACCGGGTAAAGGCACGAGCCTGGAAGTCAAGGTGCCTGTTGTGGAGAAGGAAGGGGATAGTCATGATTAAGGTAGTATTTGTCGATGACCATGAAATGGTGAGGATCGGTGTATCCGCCTATCTGTCAGCGCAGCCGGATATCGAAGTCGTCGGAGAAGCATCCGACGGCAGTGAAGGCGTCCGGATGGCATTGGAGCTGCGACCGGACATCATCTTGATGGATCTCGTCATGAAAGGGATGGACGGCATCGAAGCCACGAAAAATATCGTCTCCCAGTGGCCGGAAGCAAAGATCATCATCGTCACGAGCTTCCTGGATGATGACAAAGTGTATCCTGCGCTTGAAGCGGGTGCGGTCAGCTACATGCTGAAAACGTCCAAGGCGAGCGACATTGCGGAAGCCGTCAGGAAGACCTATGCCGGTCAATCAATCCTTGAGCCTGAAGTGACGGGGAAGATGATGACCCGGATGAGGCAGAAGACCGTCAGCCATCCCCATGAGGAGCTGACGAACAGGGAGCTTGAAATCCTTCTGTTGATGACTCAGGGCAAGACGAATCAAGAGATTGCCGATGAGCTCTTCATCGCGTTGAAGACAGTCAAGACCCATGTCAGCAACATCCTTTCGAAGCTTGATGTACAGGACCGGACACAGGCAGTCATTTATGCATTCAAACACGATCTGGCCCGCTAGCCACGGGGAAAAGACGATTCCGACAGGGAGAAGATCCTGCTGGAATCGTCTTTTTTTAGTTGATTCACATTTTTTTGCATTTCCGCCGGGTTGAAACTATATATCTGAGAAGGGTAGATGGTAATATTAGTATAAACGGAGGAAATTAGCCATATTTCGTCAAAAGGCAGGCAGGAAATGATAAAATAGGCGGTATATTGTCAAAAAAAGAAAGATTAGGAGTGAAAGAAATGAATGGTTCTTTAAATAAGCCAAAGGGGTTCGGACAAATCCTGGATCAAACGTTCCGCCTGAGTAAACAGCATTTTAAAACGTTTTTCCTTGTATTCCTGACCCTGATCGGTCCGTTTTTCTTGCTGCAGGCCCTCATCAGTCTGGTGACGGGGACAAGCTTCCTGAAAGAAACGTCGGTAGGTACGGATATCTTCTCGGGAGGATTTGAAAATTGGGCAAATGATTTTGCAGCGGAAGAGGAAATGGTAACCCCGGCCAATGTAATCGGCTCGATACTCGTCAGCTTGATTACGTTTATCTCGTTTTTGATCTATCCGGCTGCCCAGGGAGCCATCATCTTTGGCGTGGACCATATCCGCAAGGGGGAAAGGTTCACTTTTAAGCAAATTCTGCGAGAAAGTTTTTCCCGCTACGGCCCACTACTTGGTAGTTCCCTGCTAATAGGTGTTATCGGGTTTGGAGTGGCTGTCGTACCTACTCTGATCGTTACGTTTATAGCTACATTCGGTATGCTCATTCACCCGTTTATAGGATTGATGCTCATCATCGTGCTCTTCATCGCCATTCTTATCGGGGTTCTGTACTTTATGGTCCGATGGGGATTTGGAGTCGCCGTCTCCGCTATGGAAAAGGGGTATGCGCCGGGGCTAGGGCGCAGTTGGCACCTAACGAAAAGACGTTCTTGGACCATCGTGGGATTGTTCTTAATTTTTGGGCTGATTCTAGGTGTCATCAGTGCGGGACTTGAGTTGACGCTGGGGCTTTTCCTAGGAAACAGTGTGCTGTATCAGCTGATTGTTAACCTTGTCACCCTATTCACCACCATGATTGTTTCAGTTGGATATTCCATCATCTATTTCGACTTGAAAATCCGCAATGATGGAGATGACCTCGAACAATTAATCGATGAATATGAGACGGTCTGATTGGAAGTATGATAGGAAGTAGGTGAGGGACGGATTGTTGAATGAAGGGAAAGCACGTGATCAGTTGGAAGACATCCTGAATGATCCGGAATATCAGGCCTATCATAAGGATCCGGGATTTTTCAGTGAACTTTGGGATAAAGCACTTGAGGCGATTGCCAAGGCAATCGAGGCCATATTTCCAGCTGTGGAGCCGACAGCAAGGGCATCCTCCATCGTTTTGATCGGAATCATCGCCTGTCTCATCATTGCGCTTGTGGTCATCGCCATAGTGCTGATAAGCAGGAAGGTGAAGAGAAGGAAGCTGAATGAGCGTAAGCCGCTCCAGTCCATGAATGAATTGGAATGGTCATACGATAGACATCAGAAAGAAGCCGAGTCACTTGCCGCCTCAGGCAATCATTCTCAGGCAACGCGTCATATGTTCCTCGCCCTTCTGCTCTATTTCCATGAAAGGGAATGGCTGAAGGCCATGGTATGGAAGACGAACTGGGACTACTATGATGAGCTGAGAAAGACTAATAAGGAATGGGCTGATCGGTTTTACAGGCTGGCGATCGTCTTTGATCAAGTGGCATACGGGGAACGTGATGTGGATGCCGCAGAATACGCCTCATTCCGTGATGAAGCGATCGAGCTTATGAAAGACAAGGGACATGAGGGCTAAAAGGGAGGGAGGAAAGAGCATTGAAACGATTGTCAAATCTTAAAGGATGGATCGGATTTGCCGTCGCCATCGCAGTATTCCTGACGGCGGGCGTCCTCCTATCAGGAGATAAACCGAAGGACTATAAGCCGTTCCTTTCCGAATCACCCTCCCCGACAGGAACAAAAGCGCTATATACGTACCTTGGGCAGGAAGCGCCGGAAGTGTCGCGGTGGGAGTTGCCTTCTGATCGTCTTCCGGATGGGTCGGATCAACTGCTGATCATGATCGAACCTTTTTCTGTCCCCACCCAGGAGGAAATCCAAGGGTATGAGGAGTTCATGGAAAAAGGGAATACCATCCTGCTCATCAAAGAGGATCCGGATGGATTATTCGGGATCGAAACGGACTATACCGACCTGTTTACGAACAATGTCAGTCTGGGGCAGAGACTCTTCAGAACAGGTGAGCTCTCGAATGTAAGGATCATACCGAAAGACGATGAAGTACTTCTAAGTGATCGGGAAGGAGCCGTTGCGACGAAGCGCGAATTCGGTAACGGTGAACTCATCGTCTCAACAAATCCACAGTGGTTCATCAACAACACGATCCTGAAGAAGGAACATCTTCCCATTCTCCTGACCCTCCTGAGAGAAGCAGGTGCCGATAAAAAAGAGGTCATCCTGTTTGATGAGTACTATCACTACGGCACTTCAGGACTACGGGATGTATTGGTGTATCCACAGTGGATGCTCATCTTCTTGTTGCAGGTCATCATCTTGACCATCCTCTGGCTCTGGCTGAAAGGGAAACGATTTGGCCCCATCGAAACGGTCAGGGAGGAAACGGTCAGGTTCAGCGATGAACGGATTCGGGCACTGGGCTCATGGTACATAAGGAGGAAGCTTTATAAGGAATCCCTCCAAATGCAGGCGGACTATGTCAGGCAATCCCTTCAAGACCGCTGGGGCATCCCCACATCAAAGGAGTGGCCGGATATACAGGATTCCCTGAAGCGAAGGGTCAAGCTTCTACCGGATAAGAAGATCATGGCGATCACAGAGGGGCTTCCGGTCGTCCTGCAGAGAGCAAGGTTGGATCAAGTGGAATACGTAAAGTGGTCACAAGTGATTGACGAATTGAGGAAAGAGGTGGAGGATCTATGAATCAAGAAATAAACGTCCTATTGAATAAATATGAAGAGAGAATCATCGGTCAATCTACGAACCTGAGATTATTGCTTTCTGCTGTACTGGCAGGGGGACATGTCCTCGTGGAAGGTGTGCCGGGTACGGGGAAGACACAGATGGTGAAGACGCTGGCAAGATTGATCGGCGGTGGATTCAATAGGATCCAATTCACCCCTGACCTTCTCCCGAGCGATATTACGGGGAGCACCATCTATAATATGAAAGAAAGCTCCTTCCAAACATTGAAGGGTCCCATTTTCACCAACATCCTATTAGCGGATGAAATCAACCGGACACCTGCAAAGACTCAGGCGGCCCTGTTGGAAGCGATGGAGGAGAAACAGGTCACCATCCAAGGGAAGACGTATACCCTCGAAGAAGTATTCTTTGTCGTTGCAACGCAGAATCCTTTGGAGTTCGAAGGGACGTATCCTCTTCCGGAAGCCCAGCAGGACCGATTCCTCTTCAAGCTAGATATTGACTTCCCTACATTTGCAGAAGAGAAGCAGGTGCTGGCACAGGTGATTGCAGGGATCCGCACAGAGTCGGATGCACCTGTCATGGACCTTGCCACCTTCCTCTCCATCAGGAATGAAATTGAAGGGGTGACGATCAACGACGCTGTACTGGATTACATCATGCAGATCGTCCGGCGTACCCGCGAGACGGAATCGATCCGCTTCGGAGCAAGTACACGTGCCGCCATTTCCATTGCCCGGGCTGCACGGGCATGGGCATACCTTCAGGAGAGGGACTACGTGACTCCGGATGACGTTAAGATTGTAGCAAAACCAGCTCTAAGGCACAGAATCCAGCTATCCCCGCATGTAGAATTGGAGGGATTGACCGTTGACCAAATCATCCAGGAACTTGTTGGGTCGGTTACTGTTCCAAGATAAGGGGATCCTTCCGACAGGAAAACTCCTTATCGTACTCGGTATTGCTTCAATCCTCCTGATCATAGCGGGAAGATTTGGTCTGCCATGGCCTCTTGTTTTCCTGATCGATGCACTCCTGGTAGGTCTCAGCCTGTGCGACCTTCTTCTATCACCTAAGAAAAAAGAGGTGGGGATGTCAAGGCAGATTGAGAATCAGCTGGAACGGGGCCTGGAATATAAAGTGGACCTTCACATCCATAACGCTTCCCATCATGAAATGCTCATTGAACTGAAGGACGGGCTCCCGCAAGTCTTTGAGGCCCGTTTCCCTCTGAAAGGGAAAATCCCTGCTTCGAGCAGTTTAAGCGGAAGCTATAATATGGTTGCACCCGTCAGGGGTGATTACAATCTTAGTCGTATCTACCTTCGCTACAGGAGCCGATTGGGACTATGGGCAAAGCAGAAGACATTTGAAACGGATGACGCAGTTCGAGTCATTCCGGATCTTACCGAGACGAGGAAGGTTCTCGAAGACGCCCAGCAGTACCTTATGTATGAAGGGCAGAAAATCAGGAAACAAAAGAGCGGGTCAGGGGAGTTTGCTAAGATCCGGACATATGTTACGGGCGATGACCCCCGTATGATCAACTGGCGGCAGACTGCCAAGCTCCAGGAAGTCATGACCAATGAGTATGAGCCGGAACACGGGAAATACATCACCATCCTCATCGATTGCGGACGGATGATGGGGGCAGAATTGAAAAAAGGAAATCGGCTGGAGAAATCACTCGAAGCTGCCATGACCGTAGCGGCGGCTGCATTGAAGAACGGTGACTATGTATCTGTCATTGGCTTCAGTCGGGAAATCAAAGTGTATGTTCCACCGGCAAAAGGAATGGGTCATATGCAGACGATCCTTGAGCAAATCTATTCGCTACAAGTGGATGCGGCAGAATCGAACTATGCACTTGTGTTCCAGCATATCCAGTCGGTGCAGCGAAAGCGCAGTCTCCTTCTCTTATTCAGTGATGTGCACACATTCTTGAATGAAGATAGTCTCCTCTTTCATTTCCAACGTTTGAGAAGGCAGCATTTATTCCTGACAATCGGAGTGGAGGATGAGACGGTCATAAACAGGAGCAAGGATGAGCCTGCCAATGTGAAGGTGGCCATGATCAAGAGCATGGCGCAGCAACAGATCATGGAGAAGAGAAAAGAAAAGATGAAATGGGAAAAACAAGGCCTCCATATGCTGGAGGCCCGTGAGGAGAAACTGGCTTCAACGGCCGTTTCCCATTATATTGATGTGTTAAACAGAGGTCTCTTGTAATCTGTTCCTTCCTAAAAGGAGCTTTCCGATGGCGACATAAAGGATGAGTCCCAGAACGGTTACCAGGGCGATTCCATATTTCACTGACAGGGGAATCGCTGCAGGCGTGATGAATCCCTCGATGAGGCCGGCGATGACGAACAGCGGAATCGTTCCGAGAACGAGCTGGACGGATCGTTTGGCCTGCACCTTGAGATGATATCCCCTTGAAAGGGTGCCAGGGACAAAGAGTTTATACCCCATGAGAAGCCCTGCACCACCGGCGATGAAAATGGCTGTCAGTTCGATCATTCCATGAGGGACGATGTACGCCCAGAATTCATAGGTGTGTCCGGCATTGGTAAATACGGCAGCAAGGGCTCCAAGGAGGATGCCGTTAAAGATCAGCACATAGGTTGTCAACAGACCGAACGTGATGCCGCCTACGAATGCGAGGAACGCAACCTGGATATTATTCGTCATGATGGTTCCCGACATGGTCGGTGAGTCGACATTTCCATCGATTTCACCGATTGAGGAAGGATCGACGGTTTGGGCCATGCTGTCAGGCAGGATCGAATAAGCGGCGAGGGGGTCGCCGATGACGGCGATGAATCCCCCTGCTGCTCCCAGGAAAAATAGTCCCATGGCGATAACGACAGCTTTCCACTGTTCAAGGAGCAGTCCGATGAACGTAGTGGAGAAGAATCGGCGGACCTGCTTTCCACTCGATAGCTGGTCATTGTATAAGAGATTATGTGATTGGGATACAAGGCCGTTCAAGTATTGAGTTACATCTTCTTTCGGATAATAGGTCTGGCTGTATGAGAGATTCTGGGCCGCCTTTTGATAGAGCTTATTGAAGCGTCGGATGGCATCCCCGGAGGCATTTTTCTTCTTCTGAAGGATCGTCACCATCTCTTCAAGGCGTTTCCAGTCTTCCCGATGTTGTTTAACGAACTGTTTGACGTTCATGAGCACACCTTCCTGTCGGTAATGATACCTCTTATTATAGTAATTTTAGGAAAAAATAGAAACTGTTTCGCATGAAATTCAATAGAAAGGAGGTTATTTTCATGATGGAAGAAAAAGTGGAAGTCAAAACCCCCGAATACGTTTCCCTCAAGTTTGAACCAGCAGGACTCGGAAGCAGGGCTGCGGCCAACATCATTGATCAGGCAATCATCACCGTCGCCACTCTATTGATCCTGTTTATCACGTTCTTAGGCGTATGGGGATTCGATATGTATTTAGGTCTTGGATCTGTATCGCCGTATCTGATCTTGGGAGTGGTGATCGTGATGTTCCTCCTTTACTGGGGATACTTTGCCGCCCTTGAGTATTTCTGGAATGGGAAGACGATCGGGAAAAAGATACTCGGCATCCATGTGATGCAGGAGAATGGCCATCGTATCACGCTTCTTTCTTCAGTGATCCGGAACTTGATGAGGATCGTGGATCAACTGCCGGCTTACTATGTACTGGGGATGATCATGGTGTATGCCCATCCGAAACATAAACGTCTTGGAGACCTTGTTGCGGGAACGATCGTGGTTCATGAGCGAAGGGCCAAGAGTAAGCGGATGAGCAGGCTGGACAAGGAGATTCAAAGAAGGAATCTCAAGAGTGAAGATCTTAAGATCGAGGAATGGAATATGAAGCAGCTGGGTGAGAGGGACTGGACCTTGTTGAAAGGGTACGCAGAACGGTTCACCAATTTGCCCCTCGGGAAAAGGAACGAACTGACAAAGAAGATGGCCACTGTATTGTTCCCTAAGCTGGAATTGAGCAAGGAGCAGAAGACGTATGAGCAGCTTGAGAATACTTTGCTGATTCTTTATCTGAAGCTTCGCGATGAGTGGGAATATGAACTATAGAAGAGGGCTCTATGCGGTTTCACTGCATAGGGCTTTTTTTGCGCAGCCCTGGGTATCCAGGGGCGAATCACCGATTGAATAGGATTTGGGGAATCCCTGCAGTCTCCCTATTATGTAGGTTAATTTTGGAGGAGAATAATGAAACCATTATTCTCCATTTTTCGAGTTGATCACTCCATACCAGGAGCCTTTTGAATTTCAAAAATGAGGACAATCGCAGTGATGGCATGGGCGATAAGCCGGATGACAGGGAAGAAATTAAGGAAGGAAGCGATGATTCCAAGCACACTTCCGAGAACGGGCTGGTCATCCGATCGGGAAATGAAGAATACCCCCAGATGCCACAGGGAAATGAGACAGAGAAGATACGGGATGGATTCACCGGCGAGATTTCCGAAAATCGGTACGGCCAAGAAAAGCTCGATTGAAAAAGATAACCATTTAATTCGTGATAGCACAGGCGCACACCTCCTGTTTTCAGTGTATGAATGGAGTGGGCGGATGTGCATGAAAGAATGAAAGATCCCGCTGGTTTCCGGCGGGATCTTTCCGTTTTACGCGAGGATTTTTTCGATTACTTGATGTTCATTTTCATTAAGGAGATTCTTTCCGATTGTATCATGTACTTCTTTGTTCATGTTTTCCTCCAGCACGGCTGCTTCTTCCTTGTTGCCGACAAGGACGATGCGTTCCCACTTCTCATCAGCTGCTTTTTTATCGAGCATGCTGGCGAGGCTCTTCCACCAGCGCTGCTGGTTGGCTTTGACCCGGTTTTCGAACTCTTCTTTTTGGTTTGACTTGGAACTTCCCATGCTGGCGTCTGCGTGGTGGGGGCCTTCATATTTCCGCCAGTCATCAGTGTCGAGATCGAACTCCATGGATTCGTTCGATAAGAGGTTACCGAAAGCAGACGTCAGGATCTTGACCTGATTTTGCTGAATGAGGATAAGACCGGTATGAGGGTAGGATTCATGCAGTTCCTTCAGACCGTCAAGCATGGGATCTTCTTCCCAATAGAAGTTGGTCTCCACCGGCACCTGAAGCTCGATGGCTTCCCAGATGCCGCTGTCCCGGGAGGCGAAAAAAATGAAGCTCCGAGGAAGTTCACGCTCCTTACTGTGCACATATTCTTCGACTTTTGGACGCAGCTCCTTCAGTCGTTCCTGTTCTTCGGGAGCGCTCTCCAGGTATTCCTCGAGACGGTTGAATCCGTTCTTCAAGGCGATTTTCCATTCTCCGCCCTGCTGATCCGGGTCGCTCCGGTCAGTATTCAAATATACGGTCAGCATCTTATCGGGGGCATGCAGGTGCAGGTTCTCCAACTTATTCATCTGTTTAGCGAAACTCATGGAACTCCTCCTTTAAGCTTTGTATGGTATGTATTTAAACGGAGGGGAACCAATTTAAACATATATAGGTAAATTTGTATGTAAATAGTGTGTCTGATCTTTCGTGTACATTTTTTCCGATTGTTTTGGAAATTCTTTATATTCATCTATGATAGCGATTTCATTATGATTGATTCATAAGCAAACGACAACAATATAAGGGGTGACACAATTGCTACTATCACCGGAGCTGATCTTCCTGGAGCAGGAGTTCAAGACGAAAGAAGATATCATGAACTTCATCGGCGATGTATCGGTCAAATTCAATATAACAGATAACAAAGAAGCATTGGTAAGGGACCTCTGGCAGCGGGAGAAGGAGTATTCAACCGGTCTAGCTGAATCCGTGGCCCTCCCCCACACGAAGAGCGACGCCGTCATGGAGGCAAGGATCTGCTTCATCCGCTTGAAGAATGAAGTGGACTGGGACTCTCTGGACGGAAAGGACGTAAAGTACGTCTTCGGGATCCTCATGCCAAGCAGCAATCTGGAGAATCTCCATTTGAAAGTCATTGCTTCCCTGGCAACCAATCTATTGGAGGATGAATTCAAGGAGAAGCTGGAAAGCCTCGAAACGGCAGAAGAATTTTATCAGTATTTTACTAATCAAATAGGAGCGTGACCACTATGAAAATTGTAGGCGTAACATCATGTATCGCAGGATTGGCCCATACACCGATGGCAGCGAAAGCGTTGGAGAAAGCAGGAGTGAAGCTTGGGTATGATGTGAAGATCGAACAGCAGGGAGCCCTCGGGAAAGTAAATGAAATTACACCTTTGGAAGCATCGGAAGCAGATTTCGTCATCATCGCGGCAGATAAGGCAATTGAAGATGTGGAACGTTTCGAAGGCAAACGCATCGTGCGGGTGAAAATTGGTCAGGCAGTCAGCAAAGCCGAGCTTGTTCTTCAAAAAGCGGTAGAAGCCGTTCAAAAAGCAAACGCATAGGGGCTAAAGGAGGACTAAAGATGAAAAAGTGGTTATCGGAAGCAAAACAGCATTTGATGACAGGTATATCGTTCGCCCTGCCGATCATTATCGGCGGATCGCTGGTAGTCGCCATTGCGAAAATGATTGGATTCGGATTCGGGGTAAGCAACCTCGATGATTATGCAGACGCATCAGGCTTCCTGCATTATGTGTACCTCTTCCAGGGAGTCGGCTGGACGGCAATCGGACTCCTCAATGTGATTCTTGCTGCCTATATCGCCTATTCAATCGGCGGGAAGCCGGCACTTGCCGCAGGATTTGTCGGGGGAAGCCTGGCCATCAGTACGAATGCAGGATTCCTTGGAGCCGTGATTGCCGGATTCTTTGCCGGTTACCTCACGATCCTCATTAAGAACAAAGTTCAAATCAAGGGGGCAGCGGCAAGTACCGTACCGTTGATCATCCTTCCGCTCATCACCGTCGGCCTGACGGGAATCCTCATGGCCCTTGTCCTGGGTGGACCCCTGGGCGCATTGAATCAGGGACTGATCGATTGGATCAATAGCATGACCCAGAGCGGAACGAATAAAGTCCTTCTTGCCGTCATCCTCGGTGCTATGATCGGATTCGATCTTGGTGGACCGGTCAACAAGGCAGCCTGGATGGCAGGGAACGCCCTATTGGCTTCCGGTATCTATCTTCCGAACATCATGATCAACATCGCGATCTGTATCCCGCCGCTCGGCTATGCAATTGCGACCGTCATCCGCAGAAGCAAATTCAATGCAACGTTCCGTGAAGCAGGGAATGGTGCCTGGATCATGGGGATGATCGGAATCACGGAAGGGGCGATCCCATTCACCCTCCGCAATCCACTGAAGATGATCCCACTCAATATGATCGGATGTGCCACTGGTGCAGCCATCACGATCCTGCTTGGTGCCTATGACAAGATGCCGCCGATCGGTGGTCTGTACGGAGCCATCTCTATCGGTAATCCGTTCGCATACTTGATCGGAGGAATCAGTGGAGCCCTCATCATCGCCATCGGTGCGGTACTCCTAGGTAACTTTAATGACGAAGAAGAAGTGAAAACAAGCAAAACGACAAAACCAGCAGAAGAGGACGAGATCGAGCTCGTCTTAGAATAAATCAACCGCCTGTCACGGAGAGATCCGTGACAGGGCTATTTCCAAGATCACTCATAAAGGAAGAGGAATCTCTTCTCCTCAGGAGGTCATCATGTTGAAAGCAAAAACAAAAGTACACGTCATTCCCCATACACACTGGGATCGCGAGTGGTATTTCACAACGTCCCGTTCCAAAATCTATCTTGCGAAACAGGTTAAGGAAGTCCTTGAAACGCTTGAAAACAATGAAGATTTTAAGTACTACCTGCTGGATGCACAGGCATCACTCCTTGATGATTACCTAAAATGGTATCCAGAAGACAAGGGGCGTCTTGAAGCGTTGATCGCTACTAAACGTATCATGACCGGTCCCTGGTATACTCAGACCGACCAGCTGGTCATTTCCGGTGAATCCATTGTCCGGAACCTTTACTACGGTCAAAGCATTGCGGAATCATTCGGTCACTCCATGGCGGTCGGCTATGTGCCCGACGCTTTCGGCCAGGCGGCTCAAATGCCCCAGATCTACAAGCAGTTCGGCATCGATACATTCCTCTTCTGGAGAGGGGTTGCCGATAATCGCCTGAAGCAGACCGAGTTTACATGGAAGGGGTCCGATGGCAGTGAAGTCTTTGCCGTTCAGATTCCATTCGGTTACTACTACGGAGGCAACATCCCTGAAGGCGAAGACGATATCCTTCCATATCTTAATGAACAAGTCGGGAAGCTCGAAGCAAAAGCATCTACGGAGCATGTTTATTTCCCGAATGGTTTTGACCAGGCCCCGATTCGCAAAAATCTGCCTGAGCTCATCAATCGATTCAACGAAATCGATGAGGACCGTGAGTATGTTCTGAACGAGCCAGAGCGCTTCCTCCAGGAAATCAAAGAAGCCGCCACTTCACTGCCGGTATTGGAAGGAGAGCTGACAGAAGGGAAGCACAGCCGGATCCATAAGACGATCTTCTCCACAAGGGCAGACCTGAAGCAATTGAACAATCAGATCGAGAACTTCATCACGAACACACTCGAGCCTGTTCTCACAATCAGCCATTCTCTCGGACACGACTATCCTCATGAGACTGTAGCAGAGATCTGGAAGCTCATGTTCGAGAATGCCGCACATGACAGCATCGGTGGTTGCAACAGCGATACAACGAATCAGGATGTTTTCTTCCGGTACAAGCAGGCGCGGGATCTGGGGGATAATCTCCTTGAGCTGCATATGCGCATGATCGCTCAGAAGATCAATCAGGAAGACACCTTCTCCTTCACAGTATTCAATGCGCTTCCCTATGCGCGGAAGGGATATGTAGAATTCGACGCTTATCTCCCGGAGAAGGAATTCTCGATCCGTGATGTCAACGGTGAACAGCTGCCATTCACAATCAAAGAAAAAACCGAGCTGACTGATTATGTGCTCAATCAACATATCTATCTCAATCCAAGCAAGAAAGTCTATTTGCCTGAAAAGGTATATGCAGCCAAACTGATCGTCAAAGTCAATGACATCCCGTCCCTCGGATATTCTCAGTTCTATTTCGATCTGAAGGAAAATGAGCTTGGAGATCAGCCGAATGAAAGAGTCGATGCGATTGAAAATGATCACTACCGCATCCATTTCGAAGATGATTGCACCTTGACCATTACGCATAAGTCGACAGGAAGCGTCTATAAGAATCAAATGATCTTTGAAGAAAACGGTGATGATGGTGATTCTTATAACTACTCACCACCGCGCAAAGATCTGATCATCAGCTCTGTCGGCTCAGATGGAACGGTGGACGTGGGAAGGAATGCCGTAGAGGAAATCATGAACATCAACCTGTTGATGAAAGTGCCGCGTGATTTGGAAGAACGGGCCGCTGGGAAGTGCTCCGTGGATATGCCTCTGTCTGTAACGGTAGCACTTCGTTCGGGAGATCCACTCATCCACTTTAACGTCGACTTGGATAATCAGGCACTAAGCCACCGTCTCCGTGTAGTATTCGCAACGGATATTGCATCTAGGTTCTCCTATGCAGATCAGCCTTTTGGTATAATCAAGAGACCAGTTTCCCTTCCGGAGCTGGATGTATGGGAAGAAGAAGAGTGGCAGGAAAAGCCGATTTCCATCGAACCGATGCAAAGTTTCGTGAACTTGCATGATGAGGGTCATGGATTCACGGTCTTCACAGAAGGAGTCCGTGAGTATGAAATCATCGGCGAGCACTTCGACACGATTGCCCTCACCCTGTTCCGTACGTTCGGATACATGGGCAAAGAGGATCTTCTATACAGACCTGGTCGTGCTTCTGGAGAGAAAATCATCGAAACTCCGGATGCACAAATGATCGGTGAGCTGCAGTTCACCTTTGCATACCAGATGAATACAGGCGGCTTCGATGATGCAGAGCTTGTCAGGACAGCGAAGGAATACCTGTCGCCGCTTACGGTATATCAACTGGCAGACTTCCTGAATGGGCGCTTGATCTTCTCGAATCGCGATGAAGAAGCGCAGTTTGAAAAGGAATACAGCCTGTTTGAAGTCGGTCCTGACCACACAGCTGCAGTAAGTGCCATCAAGAAAGCAGAACGGTCGGATGCCTACATCCTGCGATGCTTCAATCCATACGAGACTTCAAAGTCGAGGGTCGATGTAAAGGATCGCACGTTGGAAGCAGTGGCCCTGAACGAAACAATAGCTATGGAAAACATCACGGACTTGTCACACTGTCAGCTTCAAACCTACGTTATAAAATGAATGCAATCATAGGGGTATCCCCCCTATGATTGTTCTCGTTGGGTGGCAGTCGAAAAGAGGAGATGCAATTGAATTTATTCTTGAATAAGCGCCTTGCCGGAATCTTTCAATCATTCCTGGAGAGGGATGGGTGGCTGCCTGATGAGATGGCATCCCATTTTGACGTCTCCACGCGCACCATCAGAACCGATATAAAAAAGCTCAATGACAGTCTCGCATCCTATGGAGCGGAGATTGCGCTTGAACGGCAGAAGGGGTACCACCTTCTAGTATGGGAGAAAGAAGCGTTTGATAGTTTATGTGAACAATTCAACCGCCAGAACGTGGTGCAGGACGACCCAGATTACCGGGTTCAATACGTCTTGAAATCCCTCCTGCTATCAAAAGGATACACGAAGCTCGAAGACCTGGCCGATCAGATGTTCATCAGCAGAGCCACGTTGAACAATGATATGAAAAATGTTCGGAGAATCCTGACAGGGTATCATCTGGAACTGTCTTCAAAACCGGGCCACGGGGTAAGAGTGGACGGGGAAGAAAAGAACATCCGGTTCTGCCTTGCAAAAAACCTTTCCCAAGGTTCCTCCGAAATCGGTCGGACCAGCACCCTTCATCGCTTTTTCGACATGAAGGAGTTAGAGAAGATCTCCACCATCCTGACGGCTCAGTTTAGACAACACTCATTGAATCTGCCTGATATCGCTTTGGAAAATCTCATCATCCATACAGCCATTTCCATCGAACGCATCCGTACGGAGCATCCGATTTCGGTGTTTGCCACATTTGAAGCGCCAGTCGACTATCAGCAATTAGCGGAAACCATCGTGAGCGACCTTGAGGAAACATTCTCTCTCGAATTCTCAGATGCGGAGAAGATCTACTTCCTTCTGCAGATCATGAGCAAGGTGCGACCGAAGGTGAAAGATGGAGACTACATGGCAGATGAGCAGCATGAGCTCGTCATGGATATGCTTGAGTATATCTATAAGCGGCATCATTATGACCTCCGATCCGATACCCAGTTGAAATCGGATTTCATCTCTCACCTCAAGGCCATGTTCTACCGGATCCGATTCAATATGAATATGAAGAACCCTCTTCTGGATCATATCAAAATCAACTATCCGGTGGCCTATGAGGTCACCCTTGGAGCGGTGAAGGAAGTGCAGGACCGGTTTCCGAGCGTGGTGAACGATGATGAGCTCGGCTACCTCGTCCTTCATATTGGGGCTGCCCTTGAGCGGAAGTACTTCCTCGAGTCAGACCGGAAAAAAGTGGCCCTCATCGTCTGCGGGACAGGACTCGGCACCGCCCGTCTCCTGGAAACGAAGCTGCGTGCCACCTTCAGGGATCTGGTGATCACGGACATCATTTCCCTTTATGAATATGAACACCGGGAAAGCATCAGTGAAGACATCGTCATCTCTACGGTTAAATTATCCAAAAAGAACAAACCTGTGGCCATTGTCAGTCCTTTCCTGACAGAGGATGAATCAAAGCAGGTAGAAGCTATTATGAATGAGTCGATCCTGAAATCGACCATGCTCACGACCTATTTTAGACCGATTCTATTCCGCCACATAAAAGGAAAGGTGGACAAGGAGAGCCTGCTGAAAAGCATGAGTGAGCAGTTGGAAGCGGAAGACTTCGTGGATTCAGATTTCCATGCATCAGTTCTTGAACGGGAGTCCCTCGGTTCCACTGCGATCGGGAAAGGAATCGCCATACCGCATCCCCTGGGACTGATCGCAAAGGAAACCATCATCAACATCGCCATCCTCGATCACCCGGTCGAATGGAATGACGGGCATGAAGTAGGTGTCGTGTTCCTCATCGCTATGGGGAACAAAAACTACGAAGAAGCAACCAAAATCTATGATCTCTTCATCGAATTTACCGAAAGTAAGAGGTACAAGGAACTGTTGAAATGCCGTTCTTTCGAAGATTTCGTGGCCCTGTCAAACGTCATCATGGATAAATAAGAGACCACCCCGGTTTTTGATGCCCGGGGTGGTTTCTGCTTATTCCCTTAGAATAACTTGTACCAGTATAAAGTGACGTCGATATTTGGGTTGTACGCTTGTTTTAGAGTATCAACTCCACCCAGCTTGAACCCTTGTTTCACGTAAAATCTGCATGCATCGAGATTATCATCTTGTGCTTCGAGCGACATGCCTATAAGACTTCGTTCCAGTGCCCATGCTTCTGCTTGATGTAGGAGCGCCTTTCCGACCCCACAACCTCGATACCCTTTTTTCGTTGCAATGTTTTCGATGTAACAGAATCGATTCCAATCTTTCACGACTCGAATCTGCCCTATACAGCGATTGTTCAGATAAGCCAAGAAGACTGTTTTGTCCTCTCGGTTGATATACTGGTCCCATTCAAGGTGGTCGTCGGGGAAACGCGTTTCTGTCTCTTCATCAAAAAGAACTTCTTCGTAGGACCACTTTCCCGACTGTAAGCGGGGGACGACTCGGCCGTATATTCTGAAGGGATCATTTGTTTTATTAATGTCCTCAATTAGATGATCGGTTAATGGAGAGATGATGAGTTTGCTTTCTTGAGTCAATCGTATGCACTTCCTTTCTGGTCTGGTTTTGGGTTCGATATTTTTCAACAGTAAGAGCCGATTGTTGATGTATCCTCTTTTATAATTCCATATAAAGTGAATGACTCCTTGTTTGGGTGATAAGCATTCTTGGTAGGGGTGTATCTTTGGGTAGGGTCCGTTCCCTTCCGCTGCAGGGATTTGCTTTCCGCGGGGAGCAAATCGAGCCTCCTCGTGCCTGCGGGGTCTCGATCATCCTCCTTTTCCGCAGGAGTCAAATCCCTTCCGCTTCAGTGCACTCTGTGATGGTGATTAGATGTGTGATAGATTTCCATTCCATAGGTTAGGATAGGGGGCTTAAAGTCATCGTTTCGTTCATAGTGAGGAGGGATGCTCATGAAGAGGCGGTCCGTTCCCTTCCGCTGCAGGGATTTGCTTTCCGCGGGGAGCAAGTCGAGCCTCCTCGTGCCTGCGGGGTCTCGATCATCCTCCTTTTCCGCAGGAGTCAAATCCCTTCCGCTCCAGTCCACTAAGTGCTAGTTGAGTAGGCGGTACTTTTCTAACAGGATATCAGATGAATTCTAAATCATTCTTTCTTTAAAACTAGTTTGAAGAAGAATGTATTTTAAAACTATTAGAGCGGTGATAGAGTACAATGCTCATCAATTCCCACAAAGTGCAGTGTAGCGAAGGCCACCCGACTCCTATGGGAAAAGCGGGCAGGGTGAGACCCTGCAGGCTTGCCGAAGCGGCTCACCGCACGCCCCATGGAAAGCGGGTGGCCGCAGCGGAACGGAACGACCCATTCTCCCCTTAATCCCATTTAAAAAAAGGAAGTTGATTCCCTGTTTCGAAATAGCCCTTTATCGTTTTTACATAACGTAATGGCCCATCTACGGCTTCAATCTTTCATAATGGAGGCCATAACATCTTGCGTAGAATCAGTCGGATACCACTCCAACGCACAAAGTGCAGTGCAGCGAAGGCCACCCGACTCCTATGGGAAAAGCGGGCAGGGTGAGACCCTGCAGGCGCAGCGCCGAAGCGGCTCACCGCACGCCCCATGGAAAGCGGGTGGCCGTAGCGAAACGGAACGTCCCATCCTTGCCACAACCCCATTTGAAAACAGGATGGATTCCTGTTTCGAATTATCCCTTCCTCGTTCTTACAAAACGTAATAGCCATCCCCAGCCGTACTCCTTTCATAATGGGGATAATAGTACCCTATCGAATCAGAAGGTTTCCACACTCCGACGCACATAGAGCAGTGCAGCGAAGGCCACCCGACTCCTATGGGAGAAGCGGGCAGGGTGAGACCCTGCAGGCAACGCCGAAGCGGCTCACCGCACGCCCCATGGAAAGCGGGTGGCCGCAGCGGAACGGAACGACCCATTCTCCCCTCAATCCCATTTAAATATAGGGAGTTGATTCCCTGTTTGGATTCATCTTTTCCTCATATTCACATAACATAGTACGCCTTCCCTTAATCCTTTTATAATAGGGGAATTACCTTGCACCGTATCAGTCGGATACCACTCCAACGCACAAAGTGAAGTGCAGCGAAGGCTACCCGACTCCTATGGGAAAAGCGGGCAGGGTGAGACCCTGCAGGCAACGCCGAAGCGGCTCACCGCACACCCCATGGAAAGCGGGTGGCCGCAGCGGAACGGAACGTCCTATCCTTCCTTCACGCCCAAATAAAGCAGGATGATTCCCTATATCGAATCAGCCGATCCCCACTCCTACACAAAGAGAGTATTAGAGACCCACCTGGAACCGATTAATTCTTCTTCCACCTCTTCTAAAATATGTTTTATCCCCTAATAGTCGGGTAAATAAGTACTACTTACAAACGACAGGGGAAGATGAACGTTGACCTACTTGAACAAAGGAAAAGAACGGATAAAATTTGACTGTGAAGGCGACCGGATGGACTTACATATTCTTCAATGTAGGCAGTGTTCAAGTGAGTACAGGTCGACAATGGAAGAAGCTTTTACTTGTAGCACATGCAAAGACGAAACGTCATCCGTATCTGGATTTACTATCATTGGGATGATTGAGAAGCAAGTAGGGAATGGGGTGCACGCATGAAGAGAGATCGACTTTTGGAAACAAAGATGGATTTCAATGACATCTTATGGATGACTTCCGGAGTAGCGGTTATCCTCCTTGTCATCATGATGGCCAGCTTTTTCATCATTTCTTAAAATATCGCATCCTGTGCGATATTTTTTTTGCTCACTTATAGAGATAAAAAACACGGACCGTCATGATAGACGGTCCGTGTTTTTTCCTTACCCTTTATAGTTTTCATCATATTCAAGATAGATAACATGTGTTTCCAGGTAGTCATGAAGTCCATGCTTTCCATCGGCACCGCCTAGTCCAGACTGTCCGCGTCCGGCGTGGTACCCATGTATAGCTTCGAAGTTTTCACGGTTGACGAATGTTTCACCGTAGTGAAGTTCATTGGCAGCTCTCATGACTTCATGAAGATTTTCACTGAAGATCGAAGAGGATAATCCGTATTCCGTATCGTTGGCCAATTCAATGACTTCATCGAAGTCGCTGTAGGTCATGATCGGAAGCACAGGGCCGAAGATTTCTTCCTGGATGATCTCCATATCCTGTTTCACGTCGACTAGTACAGTCGGCTCGAAGTAGAAGCCTTTTCCTTCAATTGCTTTACCGCCTGTCAGGATACGGGCTCCTGCCTCAACGGCGTTGTTCACCATCTCGGATACTTCGTCGATCCGGTCTTTATTCACAAGCGGTCCGATGTCACTGTCACGGCTCGTAGGGTCACCGACCGTTGTGTTTTTCATAGCTTCTGTGATCTTGGAAATGAACTCTTCCGCCACGCTCTCATGCACGTAGACGCGCTCTGCATTCGTACAAGCCTGTCCGGAGTTCGTGATCCGGGAGGTTTTGATGCGGTCGACGGCCAAATCGATGTTGGCGTGCTTTGTCACGATGGCCGGTGCTTTACCACCAAGCTCAAGGTTTACCTTAGTGATGGAATTGGCTGCGGCTTCCATGACTTTTGATCCGGCAGGGTAGCTTCCTGTCATCGTTACGAGACCGACGCGAGGATGACCGGCCATGCGGTTTCCAATTTCTGATCCTTTTCCGGTCACAAGGTTGAAGACGCCTTTTGGAAGACCGATTTCATCGACAATCTTGGCGAATTCACATGCTGTATTCGGAGTGTACTGACTCGGTTTCAGGACGATGGTACAGCCGGTCACGATGGCCGGTGCCACCTTCCTTGCAAGAATGAACATCGGGAAGTTCCAAGGGACGATCCCGGATACAACGCCAATCGGTTTTTTATAAACGAGTATGTTTTCGTTCGAACGCTCACTTTGGAGGATTTCCCCTTCATAGCGAAGTGCCCATCCTGCCATGTAGCGGAAGTAGTCGATCGCCGTATTGATTTCGTCTTCGGAAGCTTTGACGGTTTTCCCGTTTTCCTCTGTCAGCATCTCGACGAATTGTTCTTTTCGTTCTTCCAACTTATCGGCCATCTTGTGGAGATAGGATGCACGTTCAGTAGACGGGACCTTTTCCCACGATAGGAATGCTTTATGAGCGACATCGATTGCCTGATCCACGTCTTCTTCAGTTCCTTTTGGGACTTTCGAAATGACTTCTTCCGTGGCAGGATTGATCACGTCTGATACTTCACCTGAAGAACTATCTACAAATTCACCATTAATGTATAGCTGATACTGTTTCATGAAGATCCTCCTCGTAAGTCTTTGAATATGCCTATACTATTCCCTTCCACTGTCCGGAACTAAACATATGGATAGGTCGAATGGAGTGAAAAGATATGGTAGTATAATGAAAAAACAGGAACGAGGTAGGTTGGATGGCGATTCAAGGATTGAATCATTTTTTATTTTCCGTATCGGATTTGGATCGATCGATTGCTTTTTATCAAGAGGTATTTCATGCGGATCTTTTGGTGAAAGGGAGAGCAACAGCCTACTTTGACTTAAGCGGCATGTGGCTGGCACTGAATGAAGAAAAGGATATCCCGAGACAGGACATTCACCACTCCTATACACACGTCGCTTTTTCTGTTAAAGAAGAAGATATGGATACCATGTATGATCGGCTCGTAAAAAGCGGGGCGTGTATCCTTGGGGGAAGGGAGCGGGATTCCAGGGATAAGAAGTCGATTTATTTCACTGATCCGGATGGTCATACGTTTGAGTTTCACACGGGGACCTTGGAAGATCGGTTAAGCTATTACCGTGAAGAAAAGAAGCATATGGAGTTTTATGATGAAAGAAAAAAGCCATGATCGAGGTGATCATGGCTTTTGGATTAGTTGCCGGGTTCAGCTACTTTTACGAGCTGCTTACCGAGGTTTTTCCCTTCAAATAATCCGAGGAATGCTTCTGTTACATTGTCTAATCCTTCAGTGATTGTTTCTTCGTATTGAAGTTTCCCTTCGCTGAGCCACTTACCGAGGTCGGAGGCTCCTTCTTTGAAGCGATCGTTATAATCGTTCACAACGAATCCTTTCATAAGAGCGCTCGTTTTGATCAGTCTAGACTGCACGCGCGGGCCAAGGTCTTCTTCTGTTTTGTTGTAGGAAGAGATCGCTCCGCATACGGGCACACGGGCATGTTTATTCAGGAGGCTGAGTGCAGCGTCTCCGATTTCCCCACCGACATTTTCAAAGTAAACGTCGATTCCATCGGGACAGGCTGCTTCGAGGGTCTCTTGGATATTGCCCTTCTTGTAGTTGATGGCTTCGTCGAAACCAAGGGTTTCTTTCAGGTAGTTCACTTTCTCGTCAGATCCTGCAATCCCCACCACGCGGGCGCCTTTGATCTTTGCAATCTGACCAACAGCCGATCCAACTGCACCGGCAGCTCCGGATACGACGACAGTTTCTCCTTCTTTTGGTTGACCAATATCAAGAAGGCCGAAGTAGGCGGTGAGACCTGTCATGCCCAGGATGCTCAGGTGAGTTGAAATCGGTGCTACATCAGGATCGATGGTGCGCACGGCTTTCTCGCTTGCCAAGGAATATTCCTGCCAAGGGAGCATACCGACGACAAAATCGCCTTTTTTGAAATGCTCGGATTGTGAGTCGACGATTTCACCTACGACGCCTCCGGCAAGGGCTTCATTCAATTTAAAAGGTTCTACATAGGACTTGGCATCCGACATGCGACCACGCATATAAGGGTCGACTGAAAGATAAAGGGTCTTTACAAGAACCTGTCCTTGGTCGGGACGCGGTACGTCAATCTCCTTATAGTGAAAATCTGATTCGACGGGTGTTCCATTCGGACGCGATACAAGTTGAATCTGTTTTTGCTTGTCTGGCAGCATGGCTGATCCTCCTCTTCATTTTTAAAAATTTAGTGTATGCAATAGGATGTTTTTCATGCAATTGACCCCTCAATTAAGGGTCATGGATACCGTAACATAAATGGGAATCCACAAACAAAGAATAAGGCTTAAGAAAAAGCCGGTTTGAGTGATCAAACCGGCTCCCTGCTTTATTCCTTGATGTTCTTCTGGATGTAGCTGATGGTTTTACGGAGCTCATTCGGATGCGGACGGCCGAATGGACCGGTTTGTTTTTGTTGATAAAGGATTTCTCCTTTTTCATTCACAAGGAAGTATGCCGGCTCACCGTGCTGTCCGTGGTCTTCATACGGAGCATCTTCTCCGTGATAAAATACATCAAATGCCTTGATGGCTTCCAATTTTTCATCAGATAGAATCGGGAAGGTGATATCTTCTTTATCGACCATTTCCTTCAGGTTATCAAGGGAGTCGCTCGAGATTCCGATGATATGCACGCTGTGCTTCTCGAAGTATTCTTTACCTGCCTGGAATTCACGAAGCTCTTCCTGGCAGACGGGACACCAAGATCCCCTGAAGAAGACGATGAGGTGCCAGCTGTCATGTTCTTTTTGATGTTGTTTAAAACTGAATGTTTCACCTGCTACGGATGGAAGTTCAAAATCCGGTACTGTATCTTTTAATTGAAACGTTGCCATGATTACATTCCTCCTGTTTGGTTTACACGTTTTGCATGTTTCGTATCTACAGTCCTTATTTTTCCCGCTCATATGAAGTTGAAACATAGAAGGGATGAGCGATGTGCTTGATGGGGGTATGATAGTCTATTATTGAAGAGTCCGAGAGCCTTTGTGTCATGGGGTTCCGGAACAGAAGGGGAGGGTAACATGAATAAAAATGAAATCAGGCATAAAGTATGGGGGAAGCTGACGGACGAAAAGCTGGGGCGATTCCCGTTTCCTTTGACGAATCGGATTCCGAATGTGAAGGGGGCAGAAAAGTCGGCTGCCCATGTAAGGGAGCTGGAGATCTATAAGCGTGCAGGCGTCATAAAGGTGAATCCCGATGCACCACAGCTTCCTCTTAGGGCATCGATCCTGAAGGACGGGAAAATCCTGTTGATCCCGACTCCCCGATTGAAGGATGGGTTTGTGATGATCAGACCTGAAGATGTTCCCGAAGGAGAAGCACGTAAGGCAGCAAGTATCAAACATATGAACGCGTATGGACGGGTCGTTCCTCTGTCCGGAATCCCCAGAATTGATTTAATTGTAGTAGGGTCAGTAGCCATCCATAAAGACGGAAGGCGGTTGGGGAAGGGGGAAGGGTATGCCGACCGTGAATATGCAATCCTGAGGGAAATCGGGAATCCGGCGGTACCGGTCGTCACGACGATCCATAGTGCCCAGCTTGTAGATGATGACATCCCTAGGGATTCATTCGACCTGGCCGTTGACTATATCGTGACTGAAGAAGGGGTACTGGAGACGAATACACCCTACGAAAAACCTGCCGGGATCCAGTGGGAACATGTAACGGATGAAGAAAAGGAACTTATGCCGATCCTGAAGGAGCTTGAACACCATCATGCACGTGAATAGCGATTGCTTCCGGGTTTTGACTTCACCTCATTCCAGGCCGCAATAGCATCGCTCCTGCTGTGACCGGTATTGAGCGGGTCGTTGAAATAGTCCCGGATGAACCGGTTATATTCAAACTGGGATGAGATGACCCGTTCATAGGACGGGTCTTTTTTTTGTATCTCCTCTTCATGCCAGGCTTGAACGGCATCCCGATAAGTCTTTCCGATGTTTTCCCTGAAGTAGTTTTGGATAAAGGTACTGAAATGGAAGTTCGGGATGACGGACCGGAAGAAGGTACGCACGTGCTGACTGCATCGGTGTCCTTCGAGAATGACCGTATCAAGGGAGAGGGTCACCGGTTGAACGGACTTCGGTTTGGCAGCCCGGGCAGGTTTCAGCTTGATCCCGGTATCAAGGAAATGTCCGATACGCGTGCTGATTTCTTCTTTGGATCCGGCTGCACTCATGCCAATGGATCTGCAGAACTGCTGGAGCTCTGATTTTAGCCAATAGTACTCTCTGAACTGGTTCGCAGGCGTTTCTTTCGATAATTCAGGTCTCATGACACCCTCCAAATAATGGTTTTCATTCTTAGATTATAGAACATTTGTTCCTTTTTAGGACGAAAAAAACACCCGCCCTCAGGCAGGTGTTCGGTCAATGGCTTAGTATCCGTCGACAACAAGGTCGAGCTTTCCGGTTGCCGGATCGATGACGAGTCCGTGGACAGGCGTTTTCTTGTCCATGAGCGGATGATTTTTGATCATATCGACGCTGTGGGCGACGCTTTCTTGAACGGAGTCAAAGCCCTTCAGCCAGTCGTGAAGGTCGATTCCTGAATAGTTGAGCGTACCCAGCGTATCCTCGCTGATGCCGCGTTCTTTCATCTTATCGACCATTTTATGACTATCAATGGCGCTCATGCCGCAGTCATGGTGTCCGATGACAATGACTTCGTCTGCCTGGAGCTCATACACGGCAACAAGAAGGCTGCGCATGATACTTCCGAATGGATGTGTCAGGATGGCACCGGCATTTTTGACGATTTTCACATCGCCGTTTTTAATGTTCATGGATTTAGGGAGTAGTTCCACCAGGCGTGTATCCATGCATGTGAGGATAACGAGCCGCTTATCCGGGAACTTGGTGGTACGGTACTGCTCATACGCTTTTTCTTCCACGAATTGTCCGTTGTAGTCGAGGATCGTGTTCAATAGAGTCATTGGTTCTTCTCCCTTTCACTAATTAGTCAATTCAACTCTTGCTGAAGCAGAGTCTCAATCTCTTTTATTTTATCCATCACTTCTTGTCGATTCCAGTCCGATGTATTGGAAAGTTTCAAATAGAGGGAGGAAACCTTGGCTAGAGCTTCGTTTCCACTAGATTTTTTTCTTGGAAAAGGAGAATTTCCCATCAAATCAAATAGACCATTCATCTTTTCCGATACCTGTTGGTACTGATCATCCTTTGAAATGATGGCGATGTGATAATGCTGGTGATGATCAGAGAAACGATAATGAAGGTCGAATAAACCAAAGGCATCGTCCTTCTTTAAATTAAGCTCCATTGTACCGTCCGGGACCTTATGAATCATTCTGGCAAATTTCGGTGAACTCTCTTCCTCGACAATGGAAAGGAAATTTTCGCCGACATTCAGGAATTCGTAACCAGGGTTGGAGGCGTCGATCACGTTGAACTTCCGATCGATCAACAGGTAAGGGATAGGGCATAGGTGCAGGTTTTCCACATGATCACTCCTAGATTTAGGGTGTATGGATGTCATTGCCCTCCTTACTGTTGGTGGAGGTAAGGTGACATGTGGGATAACATTCAGGGAGGCCCTTTTATGATTGGCAAAGCTCGTGGTGGAGGAGATCAGCTTTCCAGTGATACGGATTGTTTCGAAAGGTCGGTAAGATGGCTGTTCAATTCATCCAGATCATTGAAGGTCATTACCTGTTCCTTCTCAAGGAAGTCCAATTTATATTGGGCAACAAGCCTTCCTCCTACTACTATATTAATCTTTTCATTTACGTTTCTAATCGATTCGATGCACGTTTTCAGTCTGCCCAGTTCAGTGGTCATCCCGATGGAGATTCCGACCATCTGCGGTTGCCAGGCCTCGATAAACGTGACGGCATCCTTGATGGGAACATTGGCCCCTAAAAAACGGGTGTTCCACTTGTGTTCTTTGAAGATTTCATTTGCCAATTCCAGCCCGAGACTGTGCTGCTCCCCTTCAATGCAGAATAGGAGGGCCTTCGGCTGATCTTTCCCTGCTTTATGTTCATTCATCAGATAAGAGAGGAGATACTTCAAGGTGGCTGTGGCTAGATGCTCATCAGCGACAGTGATTTGATTCTTCTCCCACATTTCACCGATTCGATACATGGAAGGTTTAACAACCTTCTCATAAAAAGACAGGTGGTCCATCTTTGATTCGATGGCTGATGAGTGTAGTTCAAGCAATGAATGCACGTCCCCTTGCAGGATTGACTTCGTGAAAGTCTGGACCAGCTGATTCATCTTCATCACTCCTGAGATGGTGAAAAATACCTTATTCTATATTCCATAAATAAATTGAAAATCCTTCTTCCATCACACAATTGTGCTAGTTGACTTTTTGAATGGATTTCCATTATGATAACGCTTGAACAACCAGTTGACAGGCCATGGAGCAAATATGAAATATACGCCTAGGGCTATCATTCAAGCGTACCAAACATTGGGTGCATTTGCAATGGATACCGGTCCATGCCTCGTATGACTGATAAGGAGGACGTTTCATGTCAGGCAGAAAAGATGAAGATCTTACAGACTTGTCCCTTTTAGGGAACCAAGGAACAAACTATCTCTTCGAATATGCTCCGGAGATTCTGGAAGCATTCGATAATAAACATCCCAACAGGGACTACTTCGTGAAATTTAATTGTCCGGAATTCACAAGCCTTTGTCCAAAAACCGGACAGCCGGATTTTGCCACCATCTACATCAGCTATATCCCTGGCGAGAAAATGGTGGAAAGCAAATCGCTTAAATTGTATCTGTTCAGCTTCCGTAACCATGGTGATTTCCACGAAGATTGTATGAACATCATCATGAACGATCTGATCGAGCTAATGGATCCACGTTACATTGAGGTGTGGGGCAAGTTCACTCCTCGCGGCGGTATTTCCATCGATCCGTACACCAACTACGGGAAACCGGGTACGAAATATGAGGAAATGGCGTTCCATCGCCTGATGAATCATGATATGTATCCTGAGACCATCGATAATCGTTGATGGTGAAGGCGATCCAATGAGATCGTCTTTTTTTATGTCTCCAGCTTGCTGAATCTAGTAAAATAGGAAGTGGCTCCCGGATACGGGAAGAGAAATGCAGAAAAGAAGGGAAACAATATGAAATCGTATCGTGCATCATTATGTGTGCTCATCGGGGCAAGCAGCTACGGGGTCCATGCCTCGGTTGTGAAGCTGGGTCTGGGAAAAGGCTATTCGGTCCCTGATATCACAGGGCTTCAATATTTATTCGGCTTGGTGATGCTGTTTGCCGCGTTTTTATTCACTCGCAAGGTGAAGATGACGACGGGACAGGTGGCCGCACTATTGGGGGTAGGGGTGTTTTTAAGTTTAACGGGGATTTTTTATGGCATGAGCCTCAGTCTTATCCCTGCTTCCATCGCCGTCGTCATGCTTTTTCAATTCACATGGATCGGCGTACTGATCGAAGCCCTCTATGTAAAGAAAATCCCTTCAAAAAAGAAGCTAGTTTCGGTCTTGTTTTTGTGGATCGGTACGTTATTCGCCGGAGGCTTGGGTTCATCCCGTGGGTTCGACTGGACGGGTAACTCACTCGGGCTTTTATATGGATTCGGTGCTGCCGTCACGTTTGCCCTGTTCATGTTTTTCAGCGGAAAGGCAGCGAGGAACGTACCAACCTTCCAAAAAAGCATGATCATTTCATTGGGCGGCATACTGGTTGTGCTGGCGGTGTTTCAGCCCTCCTTCATCCAACAGCCGTCTAAAATCATGGAAATGGCGGATTTCGGCCTGCTGGTGGCCATATTCGGGAACATCCTTCCTGTTGTCTTCTTCGCCATTGGTACACCTCATCTTGATTCGAGTATGTCGACGATCATGGGGGCAGCGGAGCTTCCTGCCGCCATCCTGGCAGCGATGTGGATTCTACATGAGCAGGTGGCGGTCTTTCAATTTGCGGGAATCGCCCTGATTCTGGCAGGAATCATCATTCCACAGATACAGACAAGACAAAAGAAGAGTTTTGGTTAAAGCCGCCGGATTGTTTCGGCGGTTTTTCTCTTTTTAAAACCCTTTCAATTGTCGCAATTATTAAACCTTATTTATTTAGCCGGCTTCCCTTTACAAAGGGGTGCAAAGGGCTTTATAATGCGCGTTGTTCAACTTTTTAAAAGAACGGATATTTCATATAAAGGAGGTTGCGGAGATGCGGCAAAAGATTTTTTCATTCTTGATGATGAACGTCGGAGCATTACTAGTGGCGGTCAACGTTCATTTTTTCCTATCACCCAATGATTTAGCGACTGGAGGAGTGAGCGGTTTGTCGATTATCATGAATCACGTGTTCCCGGGTATGTCGCTGGGGCTATTCATGATTCTCATCAACCTGGTCCTGTTCGTGATCGGTCTAATTTTCCTTGGCTTCAGTTTCGGAGCAAAAACAGTGTATGCAAGTTTCGCCCTGTCATTCTACGTTTGGCTTCTTGAAACGGTTGCACCGATTCATGCACCGCTCTCAAATGATGTCCTGATCCAGCTCATCATCGGCCAATGCATTGCCGCAATCGGAATGGCGATCGTATTTCATCAGGATGCTTCCACCGGCGGAACCGATATCATCGCCATGATCCTGAACAAATACTTCAATATTGAAGTGGGACGCGGCGTCCTGCTTTCAGATTTGACCATCGCCCTTTCTTCGACGATCCTGTTCGGTCCACAGGTCGGGATGTACGCCTTCTTCGGGGTGATCCTGAATGGATTGGTAATTGACTATGTGCTTTCACAATTCAATACCAATAAGGAAGTGGTGATCATCAGCCGCCACAGCACGGAGATCAAGTCCTATATCGTCCATGAGCTTGGAAAAGGGGCCACGGTCCATACAGCAACAGGTGCCTTCACTTCTGATGAGAAGGAAGTCATCACCACGATCTTGGGACGCAAGGATTATTCCCGGTTAAAGGGCTTCATCACGAAAACCGACAACAAGGCATTCATCACCGCCCATACGATGAATGAAATTCTTGGTCAGAACTTTAAACGTTTAGCATAAGCAAAAGCCTGAGGAGCGCTCCTCAGGCTTTTTTTTATGATCATTCGGCTTGCTTGAAGTTATTCTGGATGAAGGTTTCTTCTTCTTCCTTATTCATGATGCCATAGGCTTCTCCTACTGTGCCTCCCTGGAGGGTCCAAAAGTAGTTATGGTCTTTGTCGATGGTGGAGAAATCTTCATTTTTCCACTTTTCGGCGATGTCTGCAAGTTTTGCCTTGTGGGTGAAAGAGGATGCTTGAATGGTTTCAAGAACGGGTTGGACGGTTTCAGGCATTATGGGGATGGCACCCCATTTATCTTGAGAGCGGACTTTCTGGTGGGTCATTTTGTGCATGATGGCGACGATATCCCTTTCTTCGGCGTTTTCAGGGATCTTCAAGGTATACTCGATTCCCCCGATGGTGCCCGTCTGCTCCCTCACTTCTTCTTCCTTGGTTGCGTAAGGGGAGTCTTTATCATCAGGTTTTTCAGCTTTTGCAGGATTAGCCTTTTCTTCAAAAGCTGATGCATTCTCAAATATCTTATAAGCCCCAAACCCCACAAAGGCGGCAAGCCCAAGTGCAATAAGGGAAATGGTTAATATCTTTTTCATTCTTAGCCTCCTGGTAGGTTGGTTGGTTGGTTGGGGGTGTAGTTGTTTGGGTGTTGTTTTGAGCGCTGTCCTGGTCAATGGTAAAGGCCAGTTATAGAGAAGGAAATGGTTTTTCGATTCAATGGGTCACTATTCTATTGGTTTGATTAGTCTATCATTACCATACAGCAGTTGCCCCTATATTTACACCCTTTCAGTGTAAAAATATTCTTTAATTGGGTATTTTGTGTAATTAGAATGAATGGGTCGTCTTGCGCTAATATCTTTTATAAGTGATGTAGCCTAAGAACAGGTAGACCACTCCAACGGATAGCAATAATAGTTCTCCTTTTGTACCTAGTGCACCGAATGTAACAAAAAACATTGAAACAAAACCCATTCCCATCACAACCGAAAAACTATTATACAAAAATCTCCACATCTTATTCCGTAGACCAAAGGTTCCGATTGACGTCACTACTCCTAGTAGCAAAATCAAAAGAAAGATGATCATATAGGAAGGAGTATGTTCATCCGGCTTTTGATTACTCCCCCACGATTTGGATAATCCTTCAGCTAATAAAGCCAATACACCGAAGCCAATGGCTACGAGAATGGTTGCAAATCCTGCCGTTATCCCCACTACTTTGGTAATTCGGTATCCTTTCATTATTTCTCCTTAATGAAGTATGACGTCAGCATATGAATTGAACTGCGTTATGGGAGGGATTGACTCGTTAGTCAATAATCCCTTTATGTTTAGCAATGTCAATAAGTATTTCTTTTGCTTCTGTTCCTGTTCCGTTTATGTTCACTGCAAATATCCAAGTGTCTTTTTCTGTTTTTATAAAACCTACATACCAGCCAAGTTTCATATCTGAAAGTCTCGTTCCTGTTTTTCCGTGGAGGGTATACGTATCCTGTTCATCTTGTATCATCATTCTCTTTACAGTTTTCTGGGTTTTTTTTGAGAATGGAAGATCTTCCTCTACTAGCTCTTCCATAAAATCGACTTGCTCAACAGCTGAAATCTTTAACGTACTGTCAAGCCAGAATTCATCAATCCCCCCAGATATATCTCTGTTTCCATACCCTATAGCGTTAATATATTCACTCATATTGATCTCCCCTATATCTCTTGCCATGTCCTGATAAAACCAAATAGCAGATTCTCTCATAGCAGAAGCCAATGAGTGATCTCGGTTCCAACTCTCGAACTGGCGGGGAATTCCATCCCAGCGTTTCACTTCATACTCATCTCTAATCGCATGGTTTTCCAGACCGATAAGGGAGTGGGGTATTTTAAAAGTCGATTCAGGGGTTAACCTCTCTTGACTTCTTCTCTTATTATAAATATACTTTTTATCATTTTTTACATTCTTTAGAACTACTGTACCTTCCTTTCCGTTAAACAACCCACTAACATCTAGATTCTTTGTTTTCTCGATTTCTGCACCATGTGAAGGGGCTAAACCTGCAAAAACCATAAAGATTGCTAGAAAAAAGACGGTTACTACACGGTAGAACCTTTCACGAGCTCCTTTTTTCATGTTGTCTTCCTCCATTCCAATTTTAATTGTCTAACCTTTCTGATAACTTATAATAAGAGATAAAACTGTTTAGTGGAAGTAGGAGAAAATGCCGTCTGTACCCATACAAGACAGAAGGGGTGAACCGCATATGGAAAAATTATACGAAGAAGTAATCAAAGAAATTGAACTCCTTATTAGAGATGGATATATAAAACCAGGGGATAAATTGCCTTCCATACGAACCCTATCGGAACGGTTCCAATGCAGCATCAATACGATAATTAAAGCTTACAGTGAAATGGAAAAAGCACATAGAATTTATTCGGTTCCTAAAAGCGGTTATTTTCTCGTTGGTGGCCGTCAAATAGAAGCTACCACCAATGATGGAATCATTGATTTTTCGTCTGCGGGGCCGGACAAATGGAATATGCCATATCGGGAGTATCAGCATTGCATGAACCAAGCCATCGAATTGTACAAGGAAGACATGTTTCAATACTCGGAACCGCTTGGTTTATCTGCACTAAGGTTTCAATTATCGAAGCAACTGCAAGAATTGCAAGTGTTTGCACCGGTAGAAAGAATAGCGGTTGTGTCTGGATCCCAGCAGGCCCTTGATATTTTCGTTTCCCTTCCTTTTCCTAATGAAAAGACAGAAATTTGTATAGAACAACCAACCCATTTCAGTATGATTGAGTCGATTTTGACAAGGGGAATTAATGCAATAGGAATTGAAGTAACGGCACAAGGGATTGATCTAGACCTTTTGGAACACATTTTCAGGGAAAGACCCATTAAATTTTTCTACACCGTGTCCAGGTTTCAAAACCCTACAGGATTCAGTTATAGCAATAAAGAAAAGGAAAAAATCGTTAAACTAGCTCGAAAATACGATGTATACATCATTGAAGACGACTATATGGGGGATTTGGACACTAGGAAAAAAGCGGACCCGATGTTCGCCTACGATCCATCTGGCAGAGTTCTGTACACTAAGAGTTTTTCGAAAGTGTTATTGCCAGGTTTAAGGCTTGGCGTAGCAGTCCTACCAGAAGCCCTTTTAGAACCTTTTACTAAAGCCAAATTTGCTGCAGATGTCCACACACCTGTTATCACTCAAGGAGCATTGGAGGTTTATCTACAAAGTGGAATGTATAAAGCTCACATAGAAGGGCTCAGGAAAATCTATAAGAGAAAAGGGAGTATCCTTAATCGGTCTTTCCGAACCCACCTTCCACTAGGGGTTACCTTTACTGGCGCCAATTCAGGATTTTATTCGACCATTCAATTACCTTTAAAGTCAAAAGCAGAACATCTGGTAAATGCCCTTGAAAAGAAAAATATTTTAGTTCAAAATGCAACTGGGATGTACCTGCCACGCTATAAAAAAGAAAATGTTATTAGACTGAGTGTCTCCCAGATAGAAGATAAAAAAATTGAAGAAGGCATTAGAAGAATTGGGGTGGAGATAGATAAGCATATCCGTTCAGACAAAAAATTCAGCCGTTAGGAACGTGTATGAACAGGAAGAGTTTGTATATAAAACTGGTGCATGATTGTTTTTAAGACTGCGGTTAGATCTTTGAGAAACCAATACTACCCTGGTTTTAAACTCGGTTGATAGTTCCCCTCGCTTTTCAGCAAAACCGAAAGCCCAGATGAAGGGGAAAATCGTGCACTTATAAAATGGTTGCCATATCATTCTGAATTGCCTTATAATAACATTATATTTTGAGCTACCAAAAGGAGGTGGAATTGAGATGAATCGTTCTGTAGGATTGCGTGGGAAGTATTTGGATTTTATTTACTACTGCCGTGCAATTTTTCATATTGTTGCGTTCAAGGGGACACGTATGCCCTTTTTTAGCAACTGAATATGAATACTGAACGGTAAGAGGTCTCAATTCCAATCACTTGATAGAACGGAAGAAGGGGGCGTTTTTCGCCTTCTTTTTTTATGCCTGATTAAGGATGAAGAAGCCGTGGACTGCTTATGCACGGCTTTTTGTCGTGGATCATGTGCCTCTTGCCGCATTAATGGATGAATGAAAGGAAGAGGAATATGATTATTTGCAGCGCACAACAAATCAGTAAAATGTACGGGGGCCATCCTGTTTTTGAACAATTGACCTTTGAAATACCTCAGGGGGCGAGAATCGGTCTTGTGGGAAGGAACGGGACTGGGAAGACGACGCTATTCAAGCTTCTTGCAGGAACGGACACCCCTGATTCCGGAATGATTTCCATGAAAAAGAACGCAAAAATCGGCTATCTTGCCCAAATACCGGAGTATCCGGAAGGGACTTTAGGAATCGACGTGCTGAAGTCGGCGTTCTCCGATCTCGTGGCCATCGGAGAAAAGCTCAAGGAGTTGGAAGTGAAGATGGGTGAAGGGCAGGGGAACCTGGACTCGATCCTTGAAGAATACGGTCGATGTCAGGATCTTTTCAGCAATGAAGGGGGGTATGAGATGGAAGCGTCGATCGCCATGGTCGTGAATGGGCTTGGGATCCAGGGGCTTCTTGATAAAGAGTTTTCTTCCTGCAGCGGAGGGGAGCAGACGAAGCTCTGCCTTGGGTACATCCTCCTTCAGGAACCGGACCTTCTTCTGCTGGATGAACCGACGAACCATCTTGATATTGCCGCAGTCGAGTGGCTGGAGCAGTTTTTGACCGACTATAGGGGCACCGTGATGTGTATCTCTCATGATCGTTATTTCTGGATCATGTGATCAATAGGGTGTACGACCTTGAAGACGGGGAAATAACCATGTATCACACTGATTATTCTGGATATGTGCAAGAGAAGGAAGAACGTCTGATGATTGAGTTCCAAGCCTATCAGGAGCAGCAGAAGAAAATCAAGAAAATGAAGGAAGCCATCAAGCGTCTGAGGGAATGGGCGAATCAGGCGAATCCTCCCAATGAAGGCCTTCACAAGCGGGCACGTAATATGGAAAGGGCACTTGAGAGGATGGAGAAGCTGAAGCGTCCGGTGCTGGATCGCAGGAAGATGGGACTTGAGTTCGAAGGCGGTGACCGGAGCGGGAAAGTCGTCTTCTCCATGGTTGGGGCTTCGAAGTCCTTTGATGGACGCACGCTCTTCCATGATGCCCATATGGATCTTCGCTTCAAGGACCGCACGGCCATCGTCGGACAGAACGGGACGGGGAAGTCGACCATCGTCAAGATCCTCCTAGGTGAGATGAACGCTGACGGCGGGGAAGTGAAGATCGGTAGCAATGTGAAAATGGGGTATCTTTCCCAGCACTTTGTGATGGCGGATCCTCAAGCCCGTCTCATCGATGCGTTCCGGGATGAAGTGGCGGTGACGGAAGGAGAAGCGCGTCATATCCTTGCGCGGTTCATGTTTTATGGACCGAATGTGTTCCGGAAGGTTGGACAGCTGAGCGGTGGGGAAAAGATGAGACTGCGGCTCGCCCAGCTCATGCACCAGGATCTCAATCTCCTCGTTCTCGATGAACCGACCAATCATCTCGACATTGATTCACGTGAGGTTCTGGAGGAGGCCTTAGAGGAGTTCAATGGCACCATCCTTGCTGTATCCCATGATCGCTATTTCCTCAATAAGTTATTCCAGAAAACGTATTGGATACACGAAGGACAGCTCTATTTCTTTGAAGGTCCATACAGCTGGGCGAAGGAAAAGCTCCAGGAACAGATTCCGGTTGAGCAGACGGTGGAGAAAAAGGGTGCAGTGACTAAATCACGTGAAAAGGAAAAAAAGATGGCAACAACAAACACCATCGAAGCACAGCTTGAAGCGCTGGAGACGGAAATCGCCTTGATTGAAGGCCGGCTCCAGGAAGAAGAGGACCTTGGGGTGCTCCAGGAACTTCATGAAAAACTTGAACAGCTCGAAGAAGAGAGGGAGCTCAAGTACATTCAATTTGAAGAACAGCTATCGTAAAAGGAGGAAGCCTATCATGGAGACAAAAGTGTTGATTGTAGGTGCCGGCTTATCAGGGATCATGGCGGCACGGACTCTTGTGGAAAGGGGCGTTACAGACATCCTCCTCGTAGAAAAGAGCAGGAGTGTCGGGGGACGTCTCGCAACGAGGCGGATCGGAGAAGGGAAAGCAGATCACGGTGCCCAGTTCTTCACGGTACGCTCCCAAAAGCTCGAGAAAGAAGTAGAGTCATGGCTTCAGGAAGGGTGGGTCCGCCGTTGGTTCGGTGATGCCCATCCCCGCTACACTGGTACGGAAGGCATGAATGCCCTTGCCAAGAACTTGGCAGAAGGACTGCCCGTGCGTTTGAATACCAAGATCCTGTCCATCTCGGAACATCCTGATGGATGCGAGTTGAATCTCGAGGGAGGCGGGGTGATCAAAGCGGATCACGTGCTCATCACCGCTCCGGCACCGCAAGCAGCAGAGTTAGTTGGGATGGAAGCCCCTGTCGCTTTCCACCCCTGCCTGGTCGGGTTGCTGACACTGGAGGGTCCTTCCCGTCTTCCAGCTCCGGGACATCTGGATGGGGTCAGTCTGCCACACGGGGTAGAGCGGATAGTCGATCATATGGCAAAGGGGATCTCCTCTACGCCTGTACTTTCCGTTTATATGACAGGAGAGTGGAGTGAGGAGCATTTTTCTGAATCCGATGAAAAGGTCCTTGCCCGCATCACGGATCTCGTTCGACCATTTTTGGGAGAGGGAAATGAAAGTAAGGGACAGGTGAAGCGATGGCGTTACGCCGAGGCGGCTGAAGTCGTCGACCAGCCCTTCCTGGAAGCTGGAAATAGAACCGTTCTGTGTGGGGATGCGTTTTTGACGAAAAGTGATGACTCCGGTAAAACCCGCTTTGAGAGCGCCTATCTCTCGGGACGATCCGCTGGTGAATTCCTTGCTGATCGCGTGGCCGGGATTCCTGAATAGGCATCCCCCATTAACCGCAGACTAGAGAAAAAGAGGCGGGGAACGGAATGGAATTACTGCTACAAAGAGCTGAAGAAAACCAGATCGACACCATCATGGAAATCTATATGCGCTGCCGTGAAGAGTTGGAACAACAAGGGCTTCTCCAATGGGGAGATCATTATCCGAGCAGGGAGTATTTTCTCCGTGAAATCGAGGCCGGAAGTCTATATATCCTATTGGCCGACGGAGTCCTTGCGGGATGTGTGACCCTGAATGAATGGCAGTCTCCCGAATGGCAGGATATTTCCTGGACATATGACGATGAATGGGTCGTGCACGCCTATTTCCTTGATCCTGAATACCAAGGGCAGGGGTTGGGGTCCGCCTTCTTGAGTGAATGTGAATCCCTGGCAGCCTCCAAAGGGTATAAGAGTATAAGGCTTGATGCCTATGGAAGGAATAAAGGGGCAAATGTCCTGTATAAGAAGAGTGGATATGAATTTCGGGGTTCCATCCGTTTCATGTCCCGTCCTGAAGGCCACCAGGAATATCACTGCTACGAAAAACGCCTGTGATGCAATTCGTCCCAAAGGAAAAAGTCCTATTGGAATGGTATACTAACAGGTACAGTAAAGAAGCAAGGATGAGATACTATTGAAGCCACTCCTGGATGAAGCACAGGCCTTTTTGATACAGTTTTATCATGAATCGGAGAAAAGCGGATCCGACCTGAAAGAACGGTTGCGTGAAGTGAAGGAAGAAATTGATTCCAAGGGTACCTACACCCATACAAAAGAGGAGCTGACGTTTGGTGCAAAGCTTGCTTGGCGTAACAGCAACCGGTGCATAGGACGATTGTTCTGGAATTCCCTTCAGGTGTTCGACCGTCGGGATGCGGCCACGGAAGAAGAGGTAATGGGCGCGTTAGAAGCTCATTTGGAGTATGCGACGAATGGCGGGAAGATCCGACCGACCATCACGGTATTCAGACCGTCTGAACGGGACGAAGAGGACATCCGCCTCTGGAATCACCAGCTCGTTCGCTATGCGGGGTATGAGGACGGGAGAGGGGATCCACATTCCATCGAATTCACCCAAAAGTGCAGGGCACTTGGATGGGAAGGGGAAGGGACGGATTTTGACATCCTGCCGCTTGTCGTCCAGATAGGCGACCGGACACCTGTATGGAAGAGGATTTCACCGGATCTAGCTCTTGAAGTACCACTCCGGCATCCTGAATTTTCATGGTTCGGGGACCTGGGGCTGAAATGGTACGGGATTCCCCTCATATCGGATATGGAACTCAAAGTCGGAGGGATTTCCTATAAAGCAGCTCCGTTCAATGGCTGGTATATGGAAACGGAAATCGGAGCCCGGAATCTTGCAGATGAGACGCGCTACAATCTTCTGCCCAAAGTGGCAGGCCATATGGGACTGGATACATCCAGAAATATTACGCTGTGGAAAGATAAAGCCCTCATCGAGCTGAATATCGCCGTCCTCCATTCCTTTAAAGAACAAGGGGTCAACATTGTGGATCACCACACGGCAGCCCAGCAGTTCCGCCTCTTTGAAGAAAATGAAAAAAAGGCAGACCGGAAAGTCACAGGTGATTGGACCTGGCTTATTCCGCCCGTTTCACCGGCCACTACCCATATCTTCCATAAGGAATATGATAATACGTGGAAATCCACGAACTACTTTTATCAAAAAAATCCTTATTAACAGCAAAGCCGCTCACAGCATCGTGAGCGGCTTTGCTTATTACCTGGAATAAGGGGGGCGTTTGGATACTTCATAGTAGTGATACCAAAACCGGAACTCATCAAACAGGGTCGAACGGTCGAATGAGAAGTTCTCGAAGAAATCCTCCAGTAGCCACGTTTCGGCGTCATCCAATATGCCTGTCACAAACAATGGTGTCCTGAAGCGTTTATATAAGTCTTCAAGTCCATAATAGTGAAATAAGTCTTCCACCTGTTGCTCCGTCAATCCGATCACATCCTTTTGGATAGTTTCTCATGTATAGACGGCATTTATGCTGTGAAAGTGAAAATGGGCCATGGTACAAGCACAGGTTGTACCACTTGCATAGAATACATTATGTGAAGCCACTCCTTTCATCTTCACACTGGGGGACACCGCCGTCCCCCTCATTACATAAAGAAGAAGAGCCCAGCCAGCGCTGAGCTCTTCTTTTGATTGTTAAATATCTGCTGCGAGGACGATTTCTCCTTGTGGCAGCTCGCTGTTGGCGTCAGGTTCAAGGGACACGGCCACTTGATCCCAGTCTTTTTCAGTGAATTCTTCATTGAATTTAAAGATGACAGATCCTTTACCATCCCCGCTCGTGACGAAGGTTCCTGCACGTTCGGGCTTTTCATCCTTGATGAGCCAGACCTGATACACTTCCTTGTCGGAGAGTTTGGCAAGGTCCGATGCCTGTAAGACCATGCTGGTTTGCTTTCCTTGCTTGATGATGCTTGCCGTCCCTGTACCTTCTCCGCTGACCGGAGCAAGCTCTGCGTATTCCACCACTTCATCGATTGTGGCTTCCTCCACCACACGTTTTTGATCTTCAAGCTGGGTGAAAAGGTAGGCGTTGCCGATGATGGAGAGGGCCAGTGCGGCTGCGATGGATGGAATCATCCATGGCTTCCTTCGTTTCCTTTGTGGCGTATGGGTTTTTGTGGTCGTTTCCTTACGATCGTCTTGCGCATTCAGGATATGGGCAAATACTCTGTCCTCAAGGTCACTAGGAGGTTCCACCGGTTCAGATGAGTAGGGGAGATATGCTGCTAGCTGCTCAAGTTCGTTCAAGAATTCCTGGCATTCTGCACAGGATGCCAGATGCTTCTCGAACGCCGCTTTTTCAAGTTCAGATAAATGACCGTTGTAGTAATCCAGTATGTGATCGCATTGGTGTTGAGTCATTCGAATTGACCTCCTTTCCCTTTCAGACAAGTATGCAGATGTTTCAATGCCAGGCGGATCCTGCCTTTGACTGTTCCAAGTGGTGTGTCGGTCGCCTTAGAAATGGACTGCTGCGTCTTTCCTTTGAAGTAAAAGAGTTGGACCATCTTTTGCTGATCTTCTTTCAAACCACTGATGCAGTCCTTTATAGCTGCCCCTTTTTCTTTCCATTCAAGGAGATCATGAGGTGTTTCATGACTAACTTGGAGGGCGTCTTTCTCTATATATTCCACGGTGTCGTGTTTCTTACCTTTCCGGATGGCATCGAGACATGTATTTCGTGTCATGGTTAATAACCAGGAAGAAAATTTTCCTTTTGAATCGTCGTAGTATGCGTGGGTCTTCCATAGTTTCATGAAGACCTCCTGGATGACTTCTTCGGCAAGCTCACGATTTCCTGTCATTTTATATGAAAAGGAGTAGATAAGTTTTTCGTATTGTCTGTAGAGCTCGCGCAGTGCTGATGAATCTTTTTGATGGATGACACGGTGATACAATTCAATATCCTTTAGATCATGGGACATAACTCGCTCCTAACCTTTGACGTAGTTATCTTAAGGATACTAAATAACGGAACGGAACTCAAAGTTCTACTAAGCTAACGGAAGAGTTGTGGTTTTGGATCACTAAATGTTTGAAAAAGTTGGGTTTAGGGTAAAAGTATGGTTTTTGCTTTTTTGGAACTGATAGGAAATAGGGAGTTATCATCCTGGTTTTGCATTGAGTATGTGGAGGAGACGAGATCGTTCCGTTTCGCTGCGGCCCCCCGCTTTCCATGGGGCGTGCGGTGAGCCGCTTCGGCTGCGCCTGCAGGGTCTCACCCTGCCCGCTTCTCCCATAGGAGTCGGGGGGCCTCCGCTGCACTTCACTTTGTGCGAAGGAGAGGGGATGTGCAGATTCGAAACAGGGAAACTCGCCATCCTGTTCTTATGATGAGGATGTGGTGGAGACGAGATCGTTCCGTTCCGCTGCGGCCCCCCGCTTTCCATGGGGCGTGCGGTGAGCCGCTTCGGCGCTGCCTGCAGGGTCTCACCCTGCCCGCTTCTCCCATAGGAGTCGTGTGGCCTCCGCTGCACTGCACTGTGTGCGAAGGAGTGGGGTGTGCTGATTCGAATCAGGGAAACTTGCCATCCTGTTCTTATAATGTAGATGTGGGGGGAGACGAGATCGTTCCGTTTCGCTGCGGCTCCCCGCTTTCCATGGGGCGTGCGGTGAGCCGCTTCGGCGCTGCCTGCAGGGTCTCACCCTGCCCGCTTCTCCCATAGGAGTCGGGTGGCCTCCGCTGCACTTCACTATGTGCAAAGTAGTGGGATGTGCTGATTCTAATCAGGGAAACGCGCCATCCTGTTCTTGTCATGAAGTTGGAGGGGAGACGAGACCGTTTCGTTCCGCTGCGTCCACCCGCTTTCCATGGGGCGTGCGGTGAGCCGCTTCGGCGCTGCCTGCAGGGTCTCACCCTGCCCGCTATTCCCATAGGAGTCGGGTGTCCTTCGCTGCACTGCACTGTGTGCGAAGGAGTGGGGTGTGCTAATTCTAATCAGGGAAACTCGCCATCCTGTTCTTGTGATGAGTATGTGATGGAGACGAGATCGTTCCGTTCCGCTGCGGATGGCCGCTTTCCGGCGGGGAGGGAGTTGAGCCGCTTCGGCTGTGCCTCCAGGGTCTCAATCTTCCCTCTTTTCCCGCAGGAGTCGACCACCCTCCGCTGCACTACACTTTGTGCGAAAGAGAGGGATGTGCTGTTTTGAAACAGGGAATCGCCATCCTGTATTTTGAAATGAGTACGTGATGAAGGCGAGACCGTTCCGTTCACTGCACTTTGTGGGCAGGAAGGGGAATTGGCTCATTCGAAACAGGACATCACAATCTTGGTTTCTTTATTAGCATGACTTTCTATCCTTAATAACAAACGATTACCTCCCCCAGTCCAATTGCACTGAGTGGATTGGAGCGGAAGGGATTTGACTCCTGCGGAAAAGGGGGATGATCGAGACCCCGCAGGCACGAGGAGGCTCGACATGCCCCCCGCGGAAAGCAAATCCCTGCAGCGCAAAGGAACGGACTAGTTTTCCACCATGGACTTCGTTTAGAATTATTTAGCCATGAATTCTAATTAGGACCAAGATGAACAAAATCCTACAAGCATCAGAAGGTACGAAAGGCTTCCTTGAAGATTAGCAGACAAAAAAGCCTCCCCAAATGAATCAAGGGAGGCGAATGATTATTTTACTTTTTGTAGTTTGTCAATGACCGTGAGGGAGCGTCCTGTTCCGATGGCTACAGATTCAAGCGGGTTCGGTGCCAGGTGGACCGGTACGACGATTTCGTGGCTCAACCAGTCTTGAAGGCCGTTGAGAAGGGAACCTCCTCCAGTCAGGATCACACCGCGATCGACAATGTCTCCGCTTAGTTCAGGCGGGCAGTTTTCAAGCGTGGCACGGATGGTCTCAAGAATATGTAAGAGAGACTCTTTAAGTGCTTCCTGGATTTGCAGTGACGTAAGTTCGATGGTCTTTGGAAGTCCAGTGACGAGGTCACGTCCGCGGATTTCCATTGTGCGTTCATCGTGTTCGATGAGGGCTTGACCGACTTCGATCTTCACTTGTTCCGCTGTTCTTTCACCGATCAGGAGATTGTAGCGTTTGCGTACATATTGGATGATGTCTTCATCCATTTGATCTCCACCGATGCGGATCGTGTTGCAGGAAACGACGCCGCCGTATGAGATGATGGCGACTTCTGTTGTTCCTCCACCGATATCGACGATTACGTTTGCCACGGGTTCTCCGACTGGAAGATCGGCTCCGATGGCAGCTGCTACAGGCTCTTCAATAAGGGTGACGGATTTTGCTCCGCTGCCACGTACGGCATCTTGGATCGCCCTGCGTTCAACGGATGTTGCACCAGACGGGGTACAAACGACAACGGTTGGTTTTCGGATGGAGAAGCCCAGTTTTTTGCTGGCCTTTTTCATCACTTGCTTCAGCATTTCAGTGGTGACGTCAAAATCTGCGATGACGCCATCTTTCAATGGGCGTACGGCCACGATTTTACCGGGTGTCTTCCCGATCATATTCTTTGCTTCAGCTCCGACGGCCAAGACAGATTTCGTTTCTGTGTCGATGGCAACAACGGATGGTTCGTTCAGGATAATTCCTTTATTTTTACTATAGACTAGTATATTTGCAGTACCTAAGTCGATTCCGATTTCAGAGTTTGATAGCATTGTCGTATTCCTCCAACTATAAGAATTCTACACAGTATAACCTTCTATACAGTATAGGAGATTTTCGGGGGTTTTGTCGGTGGAGATATTTACCACCGACAAATTGTTACAAAGGATGACAAAAGGGGTAGGCTTGTCATTTGGTGAAAAGCTTTAATTGCGAGGATTTTTATTACCCATAAGGGTATATAGAGGTGATATGGCTCATTCCCTGCGTTATGAAAATTTAAACGTTCTGTAATAATTTTTGAGAGGAAGATGAGGGAAAAACAGGTAGTTTAAAGGGTTCTCAGACTTGGGACATCCTTACTGGTCGTTTCGTCGGGACAAAATAAAAAAATCCCCCATAAAAGGGGGATACCGGTATGAAAGAATCATAGAGTGAATCGTTCCAGTTTGCTCTTCATTTCTTCCGTCATTTCATTCAGTTGTTCGATGCGTTTTGTCATATGTTCGAAGTACCGGAGTTGCTCTTCAGTAGAAGAAGAAATCTCTTCTGTACCGGCAGCCGTTTCTTCTGTGATCGCCGATATGTTTTCGATGGCAGAAGCGACTTCCTCCGTTCGTTCATGGGAAGCGTTCATATCATTCTCCAAGACTTCAAGGCTCTCATGGATGGCAGATACCTTCACGGAGATTTCCTGGAAGGCGTCCTCGGTGACCGTCATGGAAGTGACCTGCTGATTGGAAAGCTCCTGTCCTTTACGGGAGGCTTCCATGATGCCGGTGACACCTTTCTGGATGTTGCCCACCATGCGGTTGATTCCTTCCGTTGCAACGGCTGAATCTTCCGCGAGCTTCCGGACTTCTTCCGCCACCACGGAGAAGCCCCTGCCCGCTTCTCCGGCCCTTGCTGCCTCAATGGCGGCATTCAGGGCAAGGAGGTTGGTCTGTTCTGCAATATCCCTGACTGCGTGAGACGACTGCTCGATTTTGGCCGTATAGGTGGCAAAGGACTCTACAGCTTGCAGGATCACATCAGATGAATTTGATATGGACCTTGCGTACCCCTGTTGTTTCTGCAGTGATTTTCTACCATGGTCGACAGAGGCCAGTGCCAAGCGTCCATCGGCTGCAGAAGAGGTGCTCTGCTTCACATTCTTGCTGAATTCATCTCCCATGGTTGCCATGAGGGAGGCGGTCGATTGAATGTCTTCTGAAATGGACTGGCTGCCTTTTGCCAGTTCTTCCGTGGACACGGCCACTTGACTAGCACTCTCGGCAAGGTTTGTCATCTGAGAGCGTACCTCATGGGTGAAAGATTCCAGATTGTCACCGGCTACCTGCACCGATTGCACTGTTTCCCTCAGGTTCAGCATCATATGGTGGAAGGCTGTTTGCAGCTGATCGACCTCGAACTTACTCTTTTTATCTTGAATTTCTTCGATGTTCCCAGTCAGATCCCCTTCGGCCATACGTTGCGCATTTCGGACCATTTTGTTGATCGGCTTGGTGATCCTTCTGGTAAGGATCGCAGAGCTTGTAACGGAAACGATAACGACAATGACGAAACCGATCACCGTCGTCCAGGTCGTGAACGTGATCTTTTGTTTATTGGCTTCAAGGATGCCGTCGTACCACTCGTTGGTTTCGATGTTCAAGAGGTAGAGGTCATTTAGTGGACCTGATATCCTCGAGGATTGCCGTCTGATTTCAGCCGGGTTCCGCTCCTCGATCGCTTTTTCGGTTTTGTTTTTCAGCTGTGTGTATTTGATTTCTAATGTATTCATATAGCGTTTCTGCTCGGTAGTGACCATTCTCTTCTTTAATGTATCCACCCGGGTCGTTGTCGTCTTCATAGCATTCTCAAGGATTTGGCGATTTTCTTCAGACGGAGTGGAAGCGTAATAGGACAAGGTCTGCTGGAGGGCGACCATATCCCCTTTTAATTGCTCTGTACGGACGAGGGTGTCAACATCGTCCTTCGCAGACGTATGCATATCGATCAGCTGAGATACGATGTAGCCGATGATCAACATGGATAAGATGAGAGGGATGAGCCCTATGATGGTTAGACGGTTTTTAATTCTCATGATAACGTGCTCTCCTTAGCGGTTGGTTATGGAGCTTCAACATCGATGTCTCCTGAGATGATTTTATCTTTGGCTTCATCCAGCTTCTTCATCTGATCTGGCTTAAGGTTGACGATTCGGATTTGAGAGAGGCCGACACCATTCTCACTGAGACCGAGTTCGTACACAGACGCTGTCTGCTTTTTTTCATTAAGCGTATCATCGATGAAACTGAAGATGGCGATATCAACATTCTTCATCATCGAGGTAGCGACGGATTTTTCGGCTATAAAGAACTGATCGGCATCAACCCCGGCTGATAAGATTCCTTTCGCCTGTGCCGTCTTTAAAGCGCCGATTCCCGACATTCCAGCTGCTGTATAGATAAAATCGCTTTTCTTCTTGATTTGATCCCCTGCGAGTTTTTCTCCGGCGTTGAGATCATTGAAGCTGTTCGTGTAACCTGTAAGGACGTTAATATCAGATTTTGCATAGCGTGCACCCTGCTCGAATCCGGATTCGAATTTATGGATGACGGGTGCATCCTCGCCTCCGATGAAGCTGACGGTTCCTGACTTGGTTGTCATGGCCGCAACCATTCCCACCAGGAAGCTGCCTTCATGTTCTTTGAACGTGACGGATGTTACGTTTTCGAGCTCTGAAGTGGCGTCAATCAAAAGGAATGCCTGATTTGGGTGTTTTTTCGCCTCGATTTCGAGCGCTTCTTGGACAGAAAACCCGAGACCGATGATCAGATCATGTTTCTGGTTGATGAGTTCTTCGAGGGCCCCTTCCATATTGCCGTCTGGTGCCTCGGCATAATCAAAAATGATGCCGAGTTCATCGCGTGCGCGTTCAAGGCCATTGAAGGCAAGGTCGTTGAATGAATCGTCACCGAGTCCGCTGTCGGATAAAAGGATTCCAACGCTGTAAGGCTCAGATGATGAAGTGCTTTTCGTAGCGGCTGAACAGCCGGACATCACCACAAGGGTAAGAAGAATCATGATGATTTTTTTCAAGGAATGGTCCCTCCATATCGTATTAGTGCTCGGACAATGTGTCCCACAGTATTATCGGAGAAGGGGAAGGGATTTTGAAGGGGGCTTTTGAGGAAAATAAAAAAAGATGCCGAATTTTGGCATCTTTTATTTTTAATATGCTTTTCTGAAGAACTCGGCAAGCTCTTGGCTGTGCATTTTGCGTGCTTTCCGGTGCTCTGCTCGGTTCTGTGCGGTTTCGTTGAGCCAGATTTCTTCTTCAGATTCAGGTACGACTTCAGGAATGACGGCAGGCTTACCGCCTTCGATTGCGACGAAGGTGAGGAAGGAGATGGCTGCGACGTTCGTCTTACCTGTAAGGAGTTCTTCCGATGTCACCTTCACGCAGATCTCCATGGAGCTCTTCCCGGTATAGGTGACCATCGCTTCCAGCGTGACAGCGTCACCGACCTTGATCGGCTGAAGGAAGTCAACGGAATCGGTTGATGCCGTAACGACGGGTTTCCTGGCATGCTTGGCGGCCGCTATGGAAGCTACGTCGTCTATATAGGCCATTAATTTACCGCCGAACATCGTCCCGTGATGATTCGTATCAGGCGGGAGGACATGGGCCGTTTTGATTGTTTTTGTTTCACTCATCGTTTTTTTCTCTCTCAATGAAGTTCACCTCTTGGTATGGATTGCCATTCTATTATGTTTCCTCAAAACCAGCTATTTGAAACATGGTTTGATGGGAAAAGGCTCCCCTATATAAGAGTATATCATGTTCTCGTCGTAAGGGTTCGACCGACTGCTTCATAAAAAAAGACGGAACTCTATTGGCCCCGTCTGGTGGTTGTTATGTTGTGCGTTCAAGCAGATTTGCAAGAACATGTTTTTTATAGGCTTCGACTTTACGTTCCTCGTGACGTCGAACGCCCGCTTTTTTTAGTTCTTCCACGTACCAGCCTTTGCTTCCTACATGCATTGAAAAAACATCCTTTCGTTGTATGGTTGGAATCTCGGACCGGCTCGGGTTTGAGCCGTGATTCGTATTTACAGTTGACTATTCTACCATCCATGTTTTCAGGAAAAAAGGGGGTGAATGGAATTCGGCATTTTCAGAAAAAAAGTGCTTGAATCCACCATCAAAAAAAGGAATGATCACATCGGATCATCCCTTTTCGATTCATCCTATTGGGTTTTCGCTTCTTGTTTTTCTTCCAACCGTTTGAACATGAGGTAGAAGATGCCTCCGCTTCCGAGAGCAAGCAGGGATAGGATGGCGAAGGTCCAATCATACCCGATATAAAGGCTCAAGGTGATGGATAAGGGGGCAATCGTCCGGGCGATGGTGTACCGGAGGCTGGCCGCGGCAAAATATTGTCCCCTCATATCTTCAGGTGCCAGTTTAGAAACAAAGGTCTGCTGGATTCCGGCCGTCATCAATTCGGCAAATGTGAAGATGGCCATGGCGAAGATGAATACCCAGACCGAGCTCGTCATACCGAAGATAAAGATGGCGATTGCATAGACGATGGATGAAAGAATGAAAACATTCCGTTCTTTAAACCTGGTAATGAACCGCGTGACCACAACCGTCAACAGGGCGACGAGGAGGCCATTTTCCGAAAGAATCAAACCGAATACCTGCTCTCCCACAAGGGTCAATGACCAGTCCCCGATCGAGAAGAGTGTCACGTTATCCACGACGTCCTTAATATAGACGGGCAGAAGCAGATCAAGCTGCATAAAGGTCTGTCCTACGAGGATGCCGGCCACGATGAATAGCAGGAACGTCCTGTCCTTCATGATTACTCCATAATCCTTGAATTGATTCGTGATGGCATGATACCACGCTTGATTGTTTCCTGCTGTGACCTTCAGCTTGGTGGCATCCCGCGGTGCCGTTTCCCTTGTCATCTTCGACAGCAGGATGGAGAGCATCACGCATATCAAGCCTGCTGCAAGCAAGAGTTCAAATCGGTAGTTCACATAGAAGATCCCGCCAAGTATCGGTCCGACGACGACCGCAATATTGATGGAGGTATAAAAGACGGCGAAAACATGACTCCGGTCTTTCTCTTCCACTACATCGGCCACCATTGCCTGGCTGGCGGGCCAATAAAAGGAACCGAAAATCCCGACGAGGCTGAAGCAGATGAATCCGATCAAAGCAGAATCGAGCCATGGTGAGCTTGCGAGGCCGAAGACAAGGAAACCCGCGCCTTGACCGAATGCCGAGATGACCATCATCCGCTTCCTCCCGAATCGATCGGCGCAGTACCCGCCCATCAGGTTGGCCCCTACGGCGAACACCTGTGACAACACAAGGAGCAGTCCGGCCGTCTGCTTGCCGAATGCTTCTGTAAAATAAATCGTCAGAAACGGGAAGAACATCCAAAACGTGATGTTGATCGCCGCTTCCCCGAATAAACGCACTTTTAAATTCCGATCCCAATCCCTGATTCTCATGTATGATTCCTCCCCTCATGAAGGTGCATGGGTGAACTAGATAATCATAGCCTGCACCGTAGAAAGAAACAAGATTGATTTTTTGAATTGATTGTATATTTTTTCTTTTTCAAAATAACTAGTGAAGGGGATTCAATTTCCAAGGATCCCAATGGTACAAAGTCGTTTTTTTACAGGGTGAATATACTACCTAAGGAGCATGGAGGGGGCGTCTCGTTTGAACCATTATGTGAATATCTTGACAGGAGCATGGATCCAGGTCGCAGGGACGGTCATTGCGGCTGTGGGGGAGACGGCGATCCTTAAAGGGGAACAAAGGGGGTTCCGGCTTGTTTCCATAGGAAACGGCTTTGAGGCAGCAGGTAATGGAATCCAAGGGACCGCATCGTTACGGGTGTTCGACGGGACAGAAGGGGAGCGGATACGGATTGCCGGGGACTGGATTCAAGGAGGCGGGAACGCGGCCAACGTGGTGGCGGCAGAATTGCAGTTGGCCGGTGAAGAGGAAGAGGGTCTCATTCTGGATGTGAAGGGTGACGTGATCCAGGCTGCAGGTGCAGGGCTTGAAGCATACGGAGCAACATTATTGGAAGGTGCCTATATTGATCTGCTTGTCTCGGGGAATACGATCCAGGCTCTCGGATGTATCATAGAAGGGATCGGGGAGGTACTTATCATCAAAGGGGACGAAGAGACAGGTCTGCCCGTGACCACATTCGGAAGCTATGCCCAGGTTGCCGGCGCCCTCATGGCTGCCGTGGCCCTGACCAAGCGTTATGAAGAAGAAGGACTTCTCGTAGAAGAAAAACGTGCGTACCCGTTCAATCAAGGGGATGGTACAATATGGGAGAAAATGAGAAATGCCGAAACCACGAGATCACATTGTAGGAGAAGGGGAGATGGCGGATGTTTAAAGAGAATGGGGAATACCAGATAACAATCAATGGGGTATCCCATTGGGTGAAAGTGGAGGGGATTGAAAGGGGTACAACGCCAGTCGTCGTAATCCATGGAGGTCCTGGAGGAAACCACTATGTGTTTGAACGGACGGCAGGGTCCATGATCGCAAAGGAGCGTACCATTATTTATTATGAGCAAAGGGGATGTGGAAGGACAGATAAACCTGAAGATGATGGAGCCTACATGATCGCCAATCTTGTGGAGGATTTCAAAAAGTTGTATCGACGGATCGGATGGGAAAGGGTCGATCTGCTAGGTTATTCTTTCGGTGCAGAGATTGCATTGGAGATTGCCTATACTCTTCCCCATATCGTGAATCGGCTCGTTCTTTCTGCGCCGAGCATGATGCAATCCCCGCTGCAGAAGCTCGTGCAGATAGCGGGATTTGCTTCGGTGGGAGCAACAGGAATCTGTTCTGATGCAACGATTGAAGAGACGTATCAGGCCCTTTGGGATCATGCGGATACAGCAATGGTGGACAAGCTCCTCTTCCAGGATCCATCGCTTGCTGCGATGAATCGGAAGTGGTGGGAGGAAAGTGGCCTTGTCAACACCGGCCTCATGATGAGTGCGCTGGAGAATGATACTTCCCGTCCGTCCCTTGAAAAGCGCTTATCAGACATTCCTCATCCTGCTCTCATATTGGTCGGTGCTTTTGACCGTAACACTGGAATTCCTGTAGCCAGCCGCATTCACAGCCGGTTGCAGCATAGTGCATTGACCATCCTGTCAAAAAGCGCTCATTTTCCCGATATTGAAGAACCTGAGGCGTTCACTCGGTGCGTGTGCTCATTTCTACGTTGAATTAGGAAGCTATTACCCTGGATCGGCCGGTCTTCAGCGTGACCACGATACTCGCGATGCTGACGATCACTCCGAAGAGGGCAAGAAGGCCCATTCCGATGCTTTTGGAAAAAAAGAAGGAGATGGGGATGATCCCGAGAAACGAAATGACCACAGGGATCTGGATGATCGAAGAGATGATCCTCACGATCCGGTTGCCAAAGAAAGAGAGTACGAGAAGCGGGATGAACAACACCACAGTCAGGCCGATGGACAGCCACATGCCTACCGGCTCGTCATAGGAAACCGTATTCGGTCCTGTTGGATGCAGAGCAGCGACCAAGATGCATCCGACGGCCGTTACAAGTGTTAGGGTCATAAGAGAAACCCGTTTGAACATAAATAAAACCTCCTTTGTGGAACAATCGGTTTTATAATACCATAATGATTTCCATTATGTTCATATTTTTCATAAAAAAGCCTGTGCATCAGAGAGATGCACAGGCTTAAGGAAAATAAATCAGAACGCCCATCCGCCATCGCGGAAGACCGGTTCAGAGGAACCATCCTCTTTGATTCCGTCGATATTCATTTTATCGGATCCGATCATGAAGTCGACGTGGGTGATGCTGTTGTTCAACCCGTTCTTTTCGAGCTCTTCTTTGCTCATTTTCTTGCCGCCTTCGATACAGAATGCATAAGCGCTGCCGATGGCAAGGTGATTGGACGCGTTCTCATCGAACAACGTATTGTAGAATAATACATTGGACTGTGAAATCGGTGATTGGTGAGGAACCAATGCGACTTCCCCAAGGTAGTGTGAACCTTCATCTGTGTCTACAAGACGCTTCAGGATGTCTTCACCTTCTTCAGCTTTCACATCGACGATCCGACCGTTTTCAAAGGTGACGGAGAAATTATCGATGACATTTCCTCCGTAGCTCAATGGCTTCGTGCTTGCCACTGTGCCGTTTACCCCTGTCTTTAGTGGAACGGTGAACACTTCTTCCGTCGGCATGTTGGCCATGAACGTATGTCCTTCTTCATTCACACTGCCGGCGCCGACCCAAAGATGACCTTTAGGAAGCTCGATGGTCAAATCGGTACCAGGAGCTGTGTAGTGAAGCTTTTGATAGTTCTTTCCGTTAAGGTATTCGACTTTCTCATGAAGGTTGGCATCGTGATCCTTCCAGGCTTGTACGGGGTCTGCCTGATCGGCACGGACCGCCTTGAAGATTGCATTCCAAAGCAGGTCGACCTGCTCATCTTCCGGAGCTTCAGGGAATACTTTGGCAGCCCATTCCTTGGAAGGAGCTGCGAGTACGCACCAGCTGACTTTGTCGGACTGGATGTACTGACGGTATTTGGACATGGCTTCACCGGCAGCGCGCTGGAAGTTGGAGATGCGCTCTGGGTCCACGCCTTTCAACAGGTCAGGACTGGATGAAACGACGCTCATGAAGGCAGCTCCGCCTTCTGCTAAGCCTTCTACCTGACCTGCACGCCAGAACGGGAATTCCTTGAATGCTTCATCTGGTGCAAGCTCATACTTGGTACGGGCAACGACGTCATCGCCCCATTCCACGTATACATGCTTCGCGCCTTTTTCGTATGCCTTCTTGACGATGACACGGACGAATTCAGCTGCATCAATAGACGTATTGATGACAAGAGTCTGATCTTTTTGGATATTGACCCCGACTTCAACGGCAAGACTTGCGTATTTGTCGAGATGTTGGTTGAAATTTGACATGTGTATGTATCCCCTTTTTTTCAGAATGTTCACTTACATTCTTATTTTATCAGTGCTGTCCCGGTTTGCAAATGTTTCGCCTGAATATAGTATGTGTAAAAGGAGTGCAGGATAGTTAAAAAGCTTAAGAGAAGTATTTCATGATGAAAGAAGAGCCTTCCCTGACGTGACGCGGGAAAGCTCTTCTTTCATTTTGACCGATCGGGTTCGTTCTTCTCTTGGAAGAGGAAGCGATAGTCCAGCGGATTTCGGACCAGGTCATTCAGTGTATATTCATCTAGGACTGAGAGATAGGCATTCAGCGCCTTTCCCAGTACATGCTTAAGCCCGCATACAGGCGTGATGATACAGGAATTGTTGGCAGCATCGAAGCACTCCACCAGGTGGAAGTCCTCTTCTGTCTTCCTGACGATTGTTCCGATATTGATATCCTGTGGGGACTGGGCGAGCTTGATCCCGCCGTTCCGTCCTCGGATCGTCTCGATGACGCCCATCTTGCCAAGCTCGTAAGTCACCTTCATAAGGTGATTTTTCGAAATGCTGTAGGCATCTGCGATTTCCTTGATATTCGAGAGTTCATCCGATGGTTTTGATGCCAAAAAGATCAGCACGCGCAGTGAGTAATCTGTATATAAAGTTAGTCTCATCTCTCTCACCCTTCCGTTCCCTTGTTCTTCATTATACAAAAGTGAATGCCTGCATGTCTAAATGTGAATGTTTTGTTAAAGATGTATTTTATATATTGTTTTTAGTAGGTCGCAGGCATATTATAAAGATGTATTAAAAATATATCTTTAGAGGTGAAGGATATGTTATCTCAGAAAACCATTGAAATCGTGAAATCAACGGCACCGATCCTGGAAGCCCGAGGAATTGACATTACCACTGTATTTTATAAAAATCTATTTACCGACCACCCTGAACTTCTTCATATCTTCAACCATTCCAATCAAAAGCAAGGACGCCAGCAAACCGCCCTGGCTAACGCCGTCTATGCAGCAGCTCAGAACATCGATCAGCTTCACACGATCCTCCCCGTCGTCAAGCAGATCGGTCACAAACATAGAAGCCTTGGCGTCAGGGCCGAGCACTATCCGATTGTGGGGGAACATCTGCTGCGGGCCATCAAAGAAGTCCTTGGTGAAGCTGCAACGGACGACATCATCGCTGCTTGGGCGGATGCTTACGGAGTCATAGCCGACGCATTCATAGGAGTCGAGAAAGAATTGTATGAGCAGGCCCGGAATCAAAAAGCGGGATTTGCTGATTTCAAATCCTTTATCGTGTCGAAGAAGGTGAAGGAAAGTGACGTGATCACATCGTTCTATCTTGAACCGGAAGATGGAGGAGAGGTGCCGGAATATGATGCGGGACAATATATATCCGTACGCCTGAACATCCCAGGAGAAACCTATTCCCACATTCGCCAATACAGCCTTTCAAGTACTCACCATCCGAACTTTTTCCGGATTTCAGTGAAAAGGGAAGAGAAAGGAACGGTCTCTGCCTATCTTCATGATCATCTAAAGGTAGGAGATGTACTGGAAGTAAGCGCACCGGCAGGGGATTTCGTCTTGAATCCAGATACCACCCCTCTTGTGTTGATTAGCGGCGGAGTCGGAATCACCCCGATGATGAGCATGCTTGAAACAGCCTTCAGGACTCAGCCATCCCGACCGGTTTCTTTCATCCATGCATCACGGAATGAAGCGGTCCTCCCTTTCAAAGCAGAAGTGGAAAGCATGATTCAAGGTCACCACGACGCGAAGTGTTCCTTTGTATATGGGACCCTGATTCTATCGGAAGAGCACGTGGAAGATGGTGGGGCAGACTATTATGTCTGCGGTCCTGTACCATTCATGAAGGCTGTCATTGAGAGGTTGAAACATCTCGGAGTGCCTGTAGCAAAGATCCACTATGAATTCTTCGGTCCCGGTCTTGATCTCGCCGGTGTGGAAGAGGTCGAAAAAACGCATTCATAAGAGAAAAGGGTTCCGGATCCGGAACCCTTTCTTCATGATCAGAGACGATGTTCATCCTGATCTACCCTGTTCTTGAACGCTTCCTGCGTCACGATATATTCTTCATCGCCCGCTGGTTTTTCAGAATGTGGTCTCTCTTCCCCGCCCTTCGGGAAATTCCCGGGATGGCCTTTTTTCTTTGATTCGAATGATTTTCCGCGTGACATATTCTTCACTCCTTATGGATGGATGAGGATAGTTTTTACTTGGCCGGGGGGAAATATGTCAAGGAATCGTCGCATGGTGGATGAGTCTTCAGGGGAATTTGGACTATACTGGTAGTAAGGAGGGGATGGGGATGGATTTTTCAACGTTGATGTCAGAGCAACGGATCAGGAAGGCTTATGAAGAAGGGGAGTTTAATGAGCTTCCGGGTTTCGGGAAACCGATGGATCTGAATGATGATGCCGGGATTCCCGAAGAGTTGAAGATGGCCCATCGGATGATGAAGAATGCCGGGTACTCAACGGAAGAGGCGGGACTGAAGCAGGAGATGATGAGGATCGAGGATCTGATCCGCACATGTGAGGACGATGTAGAAGCCAAGTCTCTCCATAAGGAACTGAATGAGAAAGTACTCAAGTACAATGCCATGCTGTCGAAAAAGCGGGTGAAGACGAATTCATCTGTATTCAAGAACTACCAGCGCTCCATTGAAGATAAGCTGATGGGTTGAGAAAAAGCATGAAGGAAAGGGAACGGGACCCTTTCCTTCATGCTTTTTTGTTTATTTCCGCGGTTCATCGGGCCGGAACAGGAAAAGAGAGATGACGCCTGATAGCAGTGCACCCCCAACGATGAGCAGGGCACGTTCCCTTCCTGCCAGTTCTGAGTATTGGGTAGTGACCATCCAATTTGCCGCAATGGCGACAAGAATCATGATGGCCAGGATCGTAATGATTCGACGTTTCAAGGTGACACATCCTTTGTTGATTCATTGCTCTTAGTTTATCATAGAACGCTTCCGCTCAGCCAAGAAATGAATAGAAGTGGATTCCTACTCAAAAAAAGTAAAACGGGTCCGATATTAGGAGTAGACTATGTTGAATAAGGTGGAGCGATCAGATGGATAAAACGTCATTTATAGGTGTCATACTTGGATTGGTTGCAATTGGAGTCGGAATGGTCTTCAAAGGGGTAAGCCTCATGGCACTCATCAACCCCGCGGCCATCCTTATCATCCTGTTGGGGACCGTGGCTTCCGTGGTCATAGCCTTTCCCACGTATGAAATCAAAAAAGTACCAAAGCTGTTCGGGATCCTTTTTAAAGAACAGAACACACAGGACCCGAAAGAAATCATCGCCTTTTTCTCTGAGATGGCGGACCTTGCCAGAAAAGAAGGCCTGCTTGCACTGGAAGCAAAGATCCAAGAACTTGATGATCGCTTCTTAAGGGACGGTCTCTCCCTTGCCATAGACGGTCAGACGGGGGATTACATACGGGATGTCCTTCACGAAGAGATCGATGCCATGGAAGAGCGTCACAGCGCTGGCGCACAGATTTTCTCACAGGCGGGTACCTATGCCCCTACCCTCGGGGTTCTCGGAGCCGTCATCGGCTTGATTGCCGCCCTCAGCCATATGGACAATACGGAAGAGCTAGGGCATGCGATTTCAGCTGCTTTCGTGGCGACCCTCCTCGGGATCTTCACGGGTTACGTGCTTTGGCATCCGTTCGCCAATAAACTGAAGCGCAAGTCAAAGCGTGAATCTCAATTGAAGATGATGACGGTGGAAGGGATCCTCTCCATCATCGAAGGGGAGTCACCGCGGATCATCGAGCAGAAACTGGCTTCCTATCTGCCTGCGAAAGACCGGTATAACCTGATGAAGGAGGAAGAAGATGAGACGGCGTAAGAAAAAGCGGGAAGATGATCATATCGATGAATCCTGGTTGCTGCCTTACTCTGATCTTCTGACCCTGCTTGTGGCGCTTTTCATCGTTCTCTATGCCTCGAGTTCGGTGGATGCACAGAAATTCCAGGAATTATCTCAGGTGTTCAGCGAAATTTTCAAGGGCGGCACCGGCATGATGGATTATCCAAGTCCTGTCGCCCCTCAAGATTCAAGCGATCAGAAGGAAAAGCAGGGAGCTGCTGCTGACAAGAAGGAAGAAGAAAAGACAGTGGACAAAGAAGATATCAAGAAACAGTCCTTTCTTCAAGATCAGGAAGAACTGCGTGAAGTGCAGGAAAAAATCAACCAGTACATCAAGACCAACAATCTTCAGCTCCAGTTTGTCACGAAACTGACGGACGAAGGCCTGCTGCTGACGATCAGGGATAACGTCCTCTTTTCTTCAGGTTCTGCTGAAGTGGAGAGGAATGATCAAGATGTGGCAAAAGAGCTTTCCTCCTTGCTCGTGATGAATCCTCCCCGGAATATCATCATTAGCGGGCATACGGATAACGTACCGATCCGCACGGCTAACTATGATTCGAACTGGGAGCTGAGCGTCATGCGCGCCGTGAATTTCATGAAGATCCTCCTGGATAACCCGAATCTCGAACCAGAATGGTTCAGCGCCAAAGGATTCGGGGAGTTCGAACCCATTGCCGATAACGCGACAGCAGAGGGCCGCGGGAAAAATCGTCGTGTGGAAGTACTGGTGTTGCCGAGAGTGACGCAGGAATAATAGGAATGTGAACCGCAAGCTTAGTGCTTGCGGTTTTTATGTATTGATCGGGCAATCGGACTGGTGGTCAATGTTTCATTTTACAAAGGCAGTGAGTACTATGACGCCATTCGCGTGATTTCGGTCATTCTCTTCTTGGGAGGTGGCATATTTATTCCGGAGTATCTGCGATCGGATAAAAAGTAAGAAGACTAAATTGATTCTTTTTCATGTTTACCTTATTCAATTCAGGGAAAAGTTCCATCACTAGGAAGCCGCGCATACATAACAGTCATACCACTTTTTTGCGGCTGACGTTAAAGGAGAGATGAGAATGGAAGGTTTTTTGGATTGGGTAGGTAAGATATCGGAGTGGCTATGGGGGCCACCCCTCATAGCCATATTGGGACTAACAGGATTGTATTTAACGTTCCTTTTAGGATTCATCCAGTTCCGACACCCGCTCTACATATTTAAGCAAACCATCGGTAGTGTATTTAAAAAACCAAAAGGCGAAGGGACGGTCACACCCCTTCAGGCCTTGACATCGGCACTGTCATCCACCATCGGAGCAGCCAATATCGTCGGCGTCCCGGCGGCGATCATGTTCGGCGGCCCCGGTGCGGTCTTCTGGATGTGGGTCATTGCCATGATCGGAATGGCACTGAAGTTTTCGGAAAGTGTCCTCGCCGTAAGATACAGAGAAAAGAATGAGCAAGGTGAGTTCGTTGGAGGGCCAATGTATTATATGACAAAGGGACTCAACATGAAGTGGCTGGGGATCTGGTTTGCCTTTGCTCTGATGATCGAATTGATTCCAAGCGTCATGGTTCAGGGAAATGCTGTGTCTTCAACCGTTCAGGAAACCTTCAACATAGACGGCTGGATCACGGGTGTCATCGTAGCAGCAATCGTCCTTCTCATCGTTTTTGGTGGAATCAAGCGGATCGGGAAGGTAACGGAAATCTTCGTTCCGATTATGGCACTCATTTACGTCGGAGGAGCCTTCGTCATCCTCTTCATGAACCTCGGTGCCGTGCCAGAATTCTTTCAACTGATCTTCTCCAATGCGTTCCAGCCTATGTCGGCTATGGGCGGATTCGCTGGAGCAGCGATTGCCGAAACGATCCGTTGGGGATTTGCACGTGGACTTTATTCCAATGAAGCAGGACTTGGAACAGCTCCGATCGCCCATGCGGCTGCTCAAACCGATCACCCTGTCAGACAGGGGTTATGGTCGATCATCGGGATTGTCATCGATACGATGATTGTTTGTACGGCCACGGCGTTTGTTGTCATCTCGTCGGGTGTATGGACGAGTGAGAATGCCATGGATGATCCATCCTCTTTGACGACTCAGGCATTTTCTCAATACTTCGGTGATTTCGGAGGAATTCTGGTGACGATTTCCCTGATCTTCTTCGTACTCTCGACGATTATTGTCATTGTCTTTTATGGGGCAAAGCAGGCGGAATTCCTGTTTGGGCATAAGTTCGGACAGGCGTTCAAGATCGTATATGTGGCCGGGATCATTCTCGGTTCGGTCGGTGCGGCTCAGACGATCTGGCAGTTCCTAGACCTAGCGCTCGCTGCGGTACTGCTGCCGAATATCATTGCTGTGCTATTACTGAGTAAAGAAGTGAGAAGACTCACCACAGAGTTCTTTACGTCAGATCAGTATTATTTGAAGGATGTTGGGAAAACGAAAGGGAAGAAAGCTTCTTGATGATGAGACCCCGTTTTTTGAAACGGGGTCTTTTTTGTGCGTTCTGATTTTCCATGCAGTTGTCTGTTCCACTGCGGATGGGAGGAGTTTTTGAATAATGATCATATGCAACGTGGGTCGTTCCGTTCCGCTGCGGGAGTCCGCTTTCCACGGGGCTTGCGGTGAGCCTCCTCATTCTTGCGGGGTCTCAACCTGCGCGCTATTCCCGTAGGAGTCGGCATCCTCCGCTGCACTTCACTCTGTGATAGGGGAGGGGGCTATGGGGTTCATGTTTCATTAGGAACGCAATCCCACTACATCCCTTATGAATTTATCAGTTAGTTAGAAGGCGTTCCACCACCAAAAGTAAATGACCTTCACACTACTATATAGGACTACCCGCCACATAAGAATCGAAGAGTGTATTGAAGCGGAGGGCGCTTGACTCCAGCGGAAAAGGAGGAGTGGCGAGACCCCGCAGGCACGAGGAGGCTTGCCGCCCTCCCCGCAGGAAAGCAAGCGCCTGCAGCGAATAGGAACGATCCCCATCACATTCATCACTCCTCCAAAAGCCAATCTCCATTAAAGCAATAAGAAAAAAGCCCTAATAATAATGATAATCATTTTCAATTAGTCGTTGACAGCTCATCACACCCTCTTGTAATATGATTGTTATACAAATGATAATGATTTTCAATTGCAATTAAGCAGAGAGGAAAGATTGAGGGTATGACATGATCGTGCTATTGAAGAAAAGATATTTACTGATTTTCCTGTTCCTACTCTCGGCCCTTTCTTTATTCGTCGGAGTGAGCAGCATCTCGCCGGCAGATTTAGTCAGCGGAAAGGCCGATGAGGTGGAAGTGTTCCTGATCAGCAGGCTGCCGAGGCTTGTGGCGATCCTTCTGGCAGGCGCGGGGATGAGCATTGCCGGTCTCATCATGCAGAGCCTGAGCCGGAATAAGTTTGTATCCCCGACCACGGCGGGGACGATGGATGCGACCAGGCTCGGAATCCTTGTATCGATGATCCTTTTCGTCGACGCATCCACGCTAGAGAAGCTTCTTGTGGCGTTTGCATTTGCCATGGCGGGCACATTCCTGTTCATGCAGATCTTAGATCGGATCAAGTTCAAAGATGCTGTCTTCATTCCCTTGGTGGGGCTGATGCTCGGGAATGTCCTGTCATCTGTCACAACGTTTTTCGCCTACAAGGCGAATCTTATCCAGAATATGTCTTCATGGCTGCAAGGGGATTTCTCCCTCATCATGAAGGGAAGATACGAGCTTTTATACATAAGTGTACCGGTCATAATACTTGCCTACCTATTCGCCAATCGCTTTACGGTTGCGGGAATGGGGGAGGAGTTCTCAAAGAATCTGGGGATGTCCTACAGGAGCATCGTGAACATCGGACTGATCCTTACCTCACTCGTGACGGTGACCGTGATTTTGACGGTGGGGATGATTCCCTTCCTCGGTCTCATCGTCCCGAATGTGGTGTCCCTGTTCAAGGGGGATCACCTCCAGCGAACGCTGCCTCATACGGCCATCCTGGGAGCGATCTTTCTTCTGGTCTGCGATATCCTCGGAAGGGTCATTATTTTCCCGTATGAAATCTCCATCAGCCTGATGGTCGGGGTCATCGGAAGTGCCATCTTCCTCTACATGCTTTTAAGGAGGAAGGGATATGAGTAATCGGACAAAACTGATGCTATTGACGTTCGCGGCCATTGTAGCAATCGGGGCGTACTTATTTTACGGCCTGAATGGAAGCTATGATTATGCCTTGCCTCGAAGGGGTATGAAGGCGCTTGCCATGATTCTGACGGGTGTAGCCATTGCCTATTCGACCGTGGTGTTCCAGACGATCACCCATAATAAGATTCTCACCCCAAGCATTATGGGGCTTGATTCCCTCTATATGCTTCTTCAGACGGTCATTATCTTCTTCTTGGGTTCTAGCCATTACCTGATTGTGAATAAGAACGCGAATTTCTTTCTATCCATCGCAGCCATGATCGTGTTCGCCCTGTTGCTCTATCAGCTCATGTTCAAAGGGAGCAAGCAGCCGATCTACTTCCTGCTCCTCATCGGCATCATACTCGGAACGTTTTTCCAGAGCATCTCCTCGTTCCTGCAAGTACTGATCGATCCGAACGAATTCCTGAGCATACAGGATAAGATGTTTGCAAGCTTCAACAATATCAGCTCCGATCTCGTTTGGGTGGCGGGTGGTGTCATCATTCTGGTGCTCATCTATGGATGGAGACAAATGGCTGAACTCGATGTCGTATCACTGGGCAGGGAAACGTCGATTAATCTTGGTGTCCCGTACGATAAGGTCGTGAGGCGGATGCTGGTTCTATCGTCGATCCTGATTGCCGTGTCTACGGCCCTTGTGGGTCCCATCACCTTTTTCGGTCTCATCGTTGCCAACCTAAGCTACCAGATGTTCAAGACGTATCGCCACGTTATCCTTATCGCAGGTTCCGGGATCATCAGCGTCATAGCATTGGTAGGCGGTCAATGGCTCGTGGAAAGGATTTTTACGTTTTCTACGACCCTCAGTGTCATCGTGAACTTTATCGGAGGACTCTACTTTATCTATCTACTATTAAAGGAGGCGAAGTCATCATGATTGAGATCAGGGGATTGTCGAAGATGTATGGGAAGAAAAAAGTGGTTACCGATGTGTCGGTCACGATTCAAAAGGGTCAGATCACTTCGTTCATCGGTCCGAACGGTGCGGGGAAATCCACGCTCCTTTCAATGGTGAGCAGACTCCTGGATTCAGACACCGGGGAAGTCATCATCGATCAGCAAGATAGTAAAAAGATCAAGTCGAATGATATGGCGAAACGGGTAGCCATCCTGAAACAGTCCAATTTCCTGAATGTGCGCTTGACGATCAAAGAGCTTGTCTCATTTGGCCGCTTTCCCTATTCAAAGGGGAGGCTGACAGAAGAAGATGAAAAAATGGTCCAGCAATCCATTGAATATATGAATCTTGTGGAGCTTCAGGATCAATACCTTGAGGAATTATCGGGGGGCCAGAAACAGAGGGCGTTCATCGCCATGGTCATCGCTCAGGACACGGATTATATCCTGCTTGATGAACCGCTGAATAACCTTGATATGAAGCATTCTGTTCAAATTATGAAGATCCTCCGGAAGCTGGTGGATGAGCTCGGGAAGACGGTTCTCATCGTTCTTCACGACATTAATTTCGCTTCGGTCTATTCCGACCGGATCGTGGCCATGAAGGACGGGGCAGTCGTCAAGGAGGGACCGACACAGTCGATCATTCAGACGCAGTCCCTGAAGGAAATCTACGATATGGACATACCTGTCCAACAGATGGACAACTGCAGGATTTGCGTGTACTTCAATTCATAACATCATATAAAAGGAGAGAAATAAATCATGAAAAAATGGACATTCCTTACTTTAACACTGGCAATCTTACTTTTACTTGGGGCATGTGGGAAAAAGGAAGAATCCTCTTCATCCGCGGCTTCGGAAGACAAGACGATCACCATCAAACACGAACTGGGGGAAGCGAAGGTAAAAGAAAATCCCGATAAAGTCGTCGTGTTCGACTTTGGTGTCCTTGATACGCTTGATGAACTTGGCATTAAGGTGGATGGTGTCCCGCAAGCGGCCATGCCGTCGTACCTTGAGGATTATAAGAGCTCCGATTACACCAATGTCGGCAGTTTGAAAGAACCTGATTTCGAAGCCATTCATTCCTTGAAGCCCGATGTGATCTTCATCTCGGCGCGTCAGGCGGACCTTTACGATGAATTCGCAGAGATTGCCCCGACCGTGTATATCCCTGTAGAAAGCACCGATTATCTGAATTCCTTCAAAAGCAATATGAACACAATCGCGAAGATCTTCAACAAAGAGGATGACATGAAGAAGGAGCTTGCAGAGGTCGATAAAGAAGTGAAAAGCATCCAGGAAGAAACAGAGTCCCTCGATTCCAATGCCCTTGTAGTCATGGGGAGTTCAGAGGACATCAGCGCATTCGGTCCAGAATCCCGCTTCGGGATCATTCATGACGTCTTCGGCTTCACACCTGCTGATGATGGAATCGAAAAATCGACACACGGTCAGAAGGTAACCTATGAATATGTGAAAGAACAGAACCCTGATATTCTGTTCGTCATCGACCGTGACGCTGCATTCGACCCGAAAGCAAGCATCAAGGAATCATTCGAGAATGATCTTGTCAAAAAGACAGAAGCCTTTAAAAACGACCATATCATTTACTTGAATGGAGCTGAATGGTACCTGTCAGGCGGGGGACTTCAATCCATGAAACATATGATCGAGGATGCGAAAAAAGCGCTTTAATCGAGAATGGAAACCCATTTTCATAGAGGCGGGCACATAGGTATTTTAGTCTAGTAAAACCCGCATTCATTTGCCTAGGGTCAGGTAAATGAATGCGGGTTTTTATTCGTTTCATGACCAGTCATTGTTTCGAGCGGTTGATTAGAGCGCAAAACGAAGACTCCTGCTAGAAGAGTGTCGCCCCGCGGACTTGCCGAGGAGGCTTACGGCTACCTCCGGAAAGCGAAGTCTTGCACGGAGATCATGAGCGGTGTAAGGAACCTATACGGATCGCGTTCGTCTTGAAATGGTCCCTTTTGTTTTGTGAAAATAAACGCTTGAGTCGTTCGTTTATTCCTTTAATTCTATATTTTAAAAAATATTGTTAAATTCAGACTTGTTTATTTCTGGACAAAAGTTTAAAATATTAACAAATGTTACATTTTTTATAGGGGTGGAGTGAGTGAACGAAAAAGAGAAGCTGTTACTTACCTACATAGAAGAGAATCCTTTCATGACCCAGCAGGAAATATCCGAGCGGAGCAATATGTCCAGATCGGCTGTGGCAGGTCATATATCGAATCTCATGAAGCAAGGGAAGATCCTTGGACGCGCCTATGTCCTTCCAAGGAGAAAAGGCATCACCTGTATCGGCGGAGCCAATGTAGACCGGAAATTTCAGTTCATCGAACGGATGATTCCTGAAACGTCCAACCCTGCAACAACGGAACAAACGACAGGCGGTGTAGCGAGGAATATCGCAGAGAATCTGGGGAGGCTTGGAAGTGAAGTCAATCTAGTGACGGTGGTTGGGGAGGATACGGAAGGAAGCTGGATCCTTGATCAAACGAAGACACATGTCGATATTTCCGCTTCCCAAAGGCTGAGTGAAGCAACGGGTACCTATTCGGCCATCCTGGATGTGGACGGAGAGATGATGTTCGCTCTTGCAGACATGAATATCTATGAAAAGATCGACATCCCGTTCATTGAAAAACGATGGGCCATCATCGGGTCATCGGAGATGGTGATGCTGGACACGAACTTCCCGTCTGATGTGATTGAATACATCATCAGACGATGCGCGTCGGAAGGGGTGCCGTTGACGATTATCCCGGTATCGGCTCCCAAAGTGAAGCATCTTCCCGATTCGTTAGAAGGTGTCACCTGGTTCATCTGCAATAAAGGGGAAGCCGAGATGTACCTCGACATGAAGATCGAAACGGAAGGCGACTTCTTCAAAGCGGCAAAAGCCATCACACAGCGCGGAGCCGAACGGGTGGTCATCACCAGAGGTGAGATGGGCCTGATCTACTACACTGCCTATCAGGAAGCAAGTGCGATCCTGCCGCCGAAGGTAGAGGTGGCTGATGTAACGGGGGCAGGGGATGCACTCGTTGCAGGCATCATTTATGGCTATCTGAAAGGCTCTGATACAGACGGCTCCTGTCGTATCGGGGTATCCTGCTCCACCATTACGATCCGTTCTCATTTTACTGTCTCCCCGATCTTGAATCAGGGGAATCTGCAAGAAGAATTCAGCAGCTATTTCAACTAAATTGGAGGAATGAAAATCATGGATTTGACATCATATTTGGAGTTTTCTAGAGAAGTAGAAGAGGCGCGCCAATCAGGACAAGCCATCGTGGCGCTTGAGTCCACAATCATTTCCCACGGAATGCCTTATCCACAAAACGTGCAGATGGCAAGGGAAGTGGAAGATATCATCCGCGCAAAGGGTGCCATACCAGCCACCATTGCCATTTTGAACGGTAAAATCAAGATCGGTTTGTCAGATGAGGAATTGGAGTATCTTGGCCAGGCAAAGGATGTCATCAAAGCAAGCCGCAGGGATCTCCCTTATATCCTTGCTTCGAAGAAAGACGGAGCAACGACGGTTGCCGCAACCATGATCTGTGCAGAGCTTGCCGAAATCGCCGTCTTCGTAACAGGTGGAATCGGTGGTGTCCACCGCGGTGCCGAAACGACAATGGATATTTCTGCAGACCTTGAAGAGCTGTCCATGACGAATGTGGCAGTCGTATGTGCCGGTGCAAAATCAATCCTTGATATTGGATTGACGATGGAATATCTGGAAACAAAGGGTGTACCGGTACTAGGGTTTGGCACGGACAAACTTCCTGCCTTCTATACTCGATCCAGTGAATTTGATGTGAACTACAAGGTCGATACCCCTGAAGAAACGGCAGGCGTATTGAAGGCCAAGTGGGATATCGGCTTGAACGGCGGGGTGGTCATTGCTAACCCGATTCCTGAAGATCATGCCATGGATGAAGCTGAGATCACGGCAATGATTGAAAATGCGTTGAAAGAAGCGGAAGAACAGCACATCAAAGGTAAAGATAGCACGCCGTTCCTTCTTGGGAAGGTAAAAGAGCTGACAGAAGGTAAGAGCCTGACAGCCAATATCGCCCTTGTAAAACATAATGCCGAAGTGGGTGCGGAGATTGCCGTTCACTATGCAGCCCAAACCCAGCAGCAAACCGTTTGAACCATCAGCCTGAGCCGCAGCAGCTCAGGTTTTTCTATGTAATGTCCCACTGGCATTTCATTTGGACGGAAAAATCAGTCGAATGCTCCTTAACTCCTGTTGCAAGGTGGAGTAGAATAGGGGTATAAACTGATGATTAAAGGAAGGTAATATGGCTGATATGCAACGGAAACACTTATTTTCTGCAGATGCCATCCCGGCTCCTGCAGCCCTTGTCGATCCCCTCACGCAATCCATCCTCTCGTTGAATGAAGAAATGGAGGGATGGTTGAAGGGGAACGGCCTGTCTCCCGAAACATTATTGAAACCGGAACAGATCGCAGGGTACGACTGCCTATTGAGGCGCAAACAATTGGAGGATGGAACCGAATGCCTTCTCTTGTTCAATCATGCGATGGACCCGTCACCATGCCAAGATTCGAAATCTGCCATCTACCAGTCTCTCATTCAGAATACGCCTACGAGTGTTCTGATCTTGAATGTGAATGGCCTGGTACTGGAGATGAATGCATCCTTTCAGAGCCTATTCGGGCTATCCGACGGAATCATCCATCAGTCTTTCTATGATCTTGTAGAGCTTCATGAACCATCATTCATCCATCTGGTCAAAGAAGGGCTTAAAGGGCATGATGCCACTGGAGAAGAAGTGAGGTTCCATGCAGGTGGCAGGGAGCTGACCTGCACCATCACCGTTTCACCCATCGATTACAAGTGCGGTGGGTGCATCGATAGCGTCGGGATCATCTTCCACGATATCACCGAGAAGAAAAACGCCCAGGCAGAACTCATTCTTCTTCAGGCGGAAATGGAGAATATTCTCCGACTACAAAAAGCAATCACCTACAAGGTGGTGAGACATGGTGATGACTTTGTCATCAAGCTTGCATCCGGTAAGATGCTGTCGAGACTGGATCTCACACCTCAAAAGATGAACGGCAAGAGAATAGAGGAAGTATTCGACAGGGTCCATCTGAAAAAAATCCGTCCGAAACTAGAAGCGGTCTGGGCAAAAGGAGAAGAATACACATACGAAGATGCCTACAAAGGACTTGAATATCTCGCCTCCATCGTCCCGGTCAAAAAAGAGGGCAAGGTGGTCGAAGCGATATGCTCCATCTCGGATATTTCCCTGATGAAGGATATCCAAAGACAGCTCGCAGAAAGCGAGGAAAAATACAAATCCATAGTGAAATACAGCCCGGACCATATTCTGATGGTGGATACATACGGATTTATCCAGTCTGTCAATCCGGCTGTGTATGAACACTGGGGATATGGGTTTTCAGATCTTGTCAATCGGCATTACACGTCTCTATTCGCTGAGGAATCCCAAGAAGACGCAGTGAAGAATTTCCAGATTGCCTTGAATGGAACTTCATCCCGTTACCTGGCGATCGTAAGAGACGGTAAAGGAAAAGAGAGGCGGGTCACCATTACCAATATCCCGATCCGTGTGAGAGGCCAAGTGATCGGCATCTATGGGTTCGGTCAGGATGTGACGGAAAAATTAAATATCGAAGATGAACTAATGGAAGCGAAGGAACTCCTCGAAGCATACTTCGAACACTCAGGAGATGGGATTGTCCTCCTTGACCCTTCAGGACATGTCCTGAAGGTGAATCAACGATTCGAAGATATGTTTGGATGGAAGAACGAAGAGATCATTGGGGACGTGGTCACCTTTCTTCATCGATCCGACCAGTACGACCAGTTCCAGAAAAACCTGAAAGTTGTGAAAGCAGGGAAACGCATCAAGGGTCAGGAAGCTCTCCGATACCGGAAGGACCGGACATCGATCGAGATTTCATTCAATATGAATCCAATATTGAATAACGAAGGATCCCTGATCGGGATTTCTGCCATTATCCGTGATCTATCCGAGAAAAAGCATCACGAAAATCTATTGAAGAAATCTGAACAACTGGCCATGATTGGTCAGCTCGCAGCAGGCGTTGCCCATGAAATCAGGAATCCATTGACCACCCTTAAAGGATTTCTTCAGCTCATGGATGAAAGGGAAGAAGACGACTTTTATCTCTCAGTCATCAAGGGAGAGCTCGATAGGATCGAGATCATCACGAATGAATTCCTTGCTCTTGCACGACCGAGGGCAGTACAGTTTTCACTCACGTCATTGACGAGACTCCTGACAAGTTCTGTTGATTTCATCAAAATGGAATGCCTCAAACAGGGAGTCGATGTCCGGTTCGCAGTGGAAGAAGCCCAGGTGCACTGTGATTCCAACCAGATGAAGCAGGTCATCCTCAATGTGATGAAAAATGCACTCGAAGCGATGCAGGACGGGGGACTGTTGAACGTCCAACTGGAGAATGACGGCCACCACGCCAAGATCTCAATTCAGGATAATGGCAGCGGCATCCCTCCTGAGAGGATGAAGCATCTCGGCGAACCATTCTACAGCACGAAGGAAAAAGGGACAGGTCTCGGCCTGATGATCTGTCAAAAAATCATCAAGGAACATAATGGCTCGCTCTCTATCCAGAGTAATGTTGAGGAAGGTACATCGGTTGATATCCTTCTCCCCCTTGCCTCACTAGGTAAAGAATAAATAATAGAAGAAACTCGCCATTCGGCGGGTTTTTTTGTTGATTCGACAGCAACTTGATCAAGAAGAAGACAGGAAATGATATTTTCCGGGAAATAAACAACACATTATGACGTTTCATGGAATTGGAAACAGGTTACTTAATAGGAAAGAGGTGAGAAGAAATGAAGACGGATGTTCTGATTAGCGGCGGTGGGATCGGCGGATTGACCTTGGCACTTAAGTTGGCAAGATGCGGCATCGATGTGACGGTCATCGAAAGGCTGCCCGGACCGAGCCCTGTCTATAAAGGGGAGCTTCTCCAACCTAAAAGCCTGGATATTTTTGATTCATTAGGTGTGATCGAATCGGTGCTTTCCCATGGTCACCGCATAGCGGAACTGGAGCTGGTGGAACTGAAAGGGAAACGGGCTGAGCATTCTTCCATGAGCTATTCGATCCTTCCAGGGAAATATCCTTACTGCCTTATGATTCATCATGAAAAGTTGAAAGACATCCTGCGGGCCAAAGGGGAGGAATACGCCAGCTTTCATTATTTGGGGAATACCGCATGCAAAAAGATCTCCGGCAAGACGGTTACAGTGGAAGACAGGAGAGAAAAAGAACCTTTTGATATCGAATGCGAATTCATCATAGGGGCGGAAGGCAGGAGTTCCGTTACCCGTGATTACATGGGGATTGAAGTGAGCGAGAAGAAGTATAATCATCACTTCCTGACGGTAACCTTCCCTAGACCCCTCGATATGACAAAAGGACGCATCGTGTCGACATATCAATCCTTTCTCGGTCTTTTCCCCCTTCCAAACGAGGAAGTACGCTCCGTCTATCTCATCCCTGCAGGGGAATACAAGACATTGCGTAAGAAACCCATCTCGGAATTCCATAAGCTTTACATAGATCTCTGTCCCGATCTGGAAGGATACGTGGATCAGATTACCGAGTGGAAGCTTATCCAGCTTATGGTCCCGATGAAATATCATGCTGATACCTATGTGAAAGATCATCTCGCGTTGATTGGTGATGCTGCTCATACGGTTCACCCCATGGCTGGGGAAGGCATGAACATGGCGATTCAGGACGGTAGCGTACTCGGGGAACTGCTTTGTGATATGTATGCATCGGGCAGACTGGATCCTGCCAATCTCGAATGGTATCCGAAGGTACGAAAGCGGAGAGTTTCCCATCAGCTCCATCTCAGCCATCTTTCAGCTCTTGCCTATTCCTATCCCTACAGACCTGTGGGCTGGCTTAGGAATAAAAGCCTGCAGCGCATGGAGAAGGATCGGGTCTCCCAGTTCAAACAGATGCTGAATATCTCAGGTCTCGGCATGTGGAGGGAGACGCTATATGACCGGATGGTTCAAGGAGGGCTTCTTCCTCTCCGTACATCATTTTTATCTAATGAAGAGAAGCTCGGTGCATCATTCACGGAAGAGCAAGACTATCCTTGGAAGGAAAAGGAGGAACTGATATGATCGGTGAAATCGTGAAGGTGTGGAGGGCACGGTCATGGATGAAGAAGAATGTCCCATTTCTATATAGCTGGCATGCATACGTCGGGTATGAGCTCGATCTGTTCGACAGCTTCTCCCGGCCTGCAACGATACAGGAAATCGCCATCCAGAAAAATCTTGAGATGGACCTGTTGGAGCAGTGGGTGGAAGTCGGAATATCCCTGAAACATTTAAAGAGGAAGGACGACTCAAAAGTATTGACAAGAGGGAAATGGAAGTTGCCCGCTTCGAAGAGTGACCCCCATTCATCGGGGATCCTCCTCAAGGAAATGATGGAGCTCCACATCCCTGCCCTGCTTTCTTACCCTGACCTGCTAAGGAATCAGCGGAAACAGCATTTCAACTCTGACCTCCACGGTTCGACAGTGGCCAAGACATCGATTCTGTTGGAGCGATTCGCTTTTCCAAAGGTCCAGAAAGCCATCAAGAAGCACCGGGTCTCGACGATTCTGGATCTGGGATGCGGGGAAGGAGGCTATATACGCCGGATCGGGGAGCGCCATCCTGATAAAACGATGGTCGGCATCGAGATTCATGAAGGCGTTGCCAAAACGGCGGCCGAGGCGCTTGAATCCTATCCAAATATCGAGGTGGTGTGTACGGATCTCCACTCGTATGAACCCGAAAGCGGCTTCAACATGATCATGGCCAATAATCTATTCCACTATATCGATCCTTCCGAACGAAAGGATTTCTTCCATAAGGCGTCGGAGTGGCTGGAAGAAGGCGGTGTTTTCTTTGTCCTGAGCCCCATGCAAAAGTCAAAGCACGGTCAGCAGTTCTCCAGTGCCTTCAACAGTTTCTTCATGAGCTTTCAGAATTTGTATCCCATCCCCTCCCATGGTGAGATGGAAACTCTCGCGAAAAAAACGGGATTTACATGCGAGACGGTGGAGCCGATTGTGAAAGAAGGCGGATGGTACGCCATGACGTTTAAAAAGAACTGATCCCACGGATCGGTTTTTTTTAAGGTGATTTATCAAAAATAGGGTAGCGCCGTCACGATTATGGGTAAAAATAAGGGAAAAGAGAAGAAGGAGGAATAGCTTGTGGTAAAACAACGATTGGATTGTGTCGGCATCGGCATCGGTCCCTATAATCTCGGGTTGGCTGCTTTGATGGAAGAAGGGACAGACCTGAAGGTGAGGTTCTTCGATCAGACACCGGAATTCATGTGGCATCCCGGAATGCTAATCGATTTGACGGATCTTCAGGTGCCGTTCATTGCGGATCTGGTGACCTTCGCCAATCCACAAAGTAAGTTCAGCTATCTTAACTATTTACATACTCATAACCGTTTGTACAAATTCTTCTTCTTCAAGACATTCGAGATGCCGAGGCAGGAGTATAACGATTACGCCCGCTGGGTGGCAGGGCAGCTACCGACCTGCCAATTCAACAGCGAAGTGACGGGTGTTGAAGAAATGGAGGACGGCTATCGCGTGAAGGTGAGGAACAGGACCTCAGGAGAGATGGAAATATATGAAGCCGACCATGTGGTCCTCGGAACGGGAAGCAAGCCCCTTATCCTTAAAGGGATGGAAGGTTTGCCTGATGAAGATATCCATCATACGAGCAAGTATTTATTCCATAAGGAATCGACGATGAAGGGGAAATCGATCACCGTCATCGGATCGGGGCAAAGCGCGGCGGAAGTATTCTATGATCTTCTGAAAGAAAAGCGGCATCACGAATACGAGCTCAATTGGTTCACTCGTTCTGAGGGGATCCTCCAGCTTGAAGCGTCAAAGCTCGGGCAGGAGCTTCTGGCACCGGACTATGTGGACTACTTCCATGCCTTGTCGTTTGAAGAACGGGAGAATGCCCTGGAGACCCTTGACCGACTGAGGCACGGCATTGATCAGGATACGCTCGATGGAATCTATAAGGTCCTTTATCACCATTCATCAAGCGGTGATCCGTTGAATATCACGATCCAACCCCTCACAGAGGTCAAGGAAATCCGTGAACTTGATGGGAGGTATGAACTGAGCTGCGAGCAGTGGCAGGAAGGGGATTCTTTCACTCACGAAGCGGACAAGGTGGTCCTCGCCACTGGATACAAACCAAATATTCCCGAATGGTTTTATGAAGAATTCGAGGGGAAAATAGTGTGGGAAGATGAGAAGAAATTCAAAGTCTCCCGTGATTATCAGCTTCAGTTCAAGGAGAAACCCGACCGTGATCATCACTTCTTCACCGTGACGAATCTGGAGCATTCACATGGATCGAGTGCCACGAACCTGGGACTCTCCGTCGAGAGGAATATGCGGATCATCAACGAAATCTGCAAGGAAGATGTGTATAAAGTCCAGAGCAATACGATCTTCTCCCAGTTCTCCCGAAAGTAAAAAGGACGTTTAAGGCAATCTGCACCGGGTAAACAGATACCATAACCAACATTATTCTAAAATAGGAGTGTTTAATCGCATGGCTAAAATCGCAACATTAATCACCGATATGTTCGAAGATGTGGAATTTACAGATCCGGAAAAAGCATTCAAGGAAGCAGGTCATGAAGTCGTGACCATCGAATCGGAAAAAGGGAAAACCGTCAAAGGGAAGCAGGGAGACGCCAGCGTAACCATCGATCAAGGAATTGACGACGTCAATCCAGCCGATTTTGATGCGCTTCTTCTTCCTGGAGGATTCTCTCCAGATCAGCTTCGTGCAGACGATCGCTTCGTGACGTTCACCAAACATTTTATGGATGAGAAGAAGCCTGTCTTTGCCATCTGCCATGGGCCTCAACTGTTGATCACGGCGAAGGCACTGGAAGGCCGAAAAGCTACTGGATTCACGTCCATTAAGGTGGATATGGAGTACGCAGGAGCTAATTTTGAAGACAAGGAAGTCGTCGTTTGCGGCAACCAGCTTGTCACAAGCCGTACACCAGATGATATCCCTGCATTCAACCGTGAGGCACTTGCACTATTGAAATAATTTAAATGAAAAGGGGGCGTCCCCAGGGCTACTGCCCGGGGATGCCCCCTTTCTTCATTATTTGCGCAAACTTCTCAGTTCATCGATGATGGCATTCATTTCGCTCGGACTGAAGCGGTCTTTTTTAATGACCATTTCATAGAGATCCTGAAGATCTTCATACATTTGTTCATTGAAGTCCTCAGACTTGATGGCACCTGCATTGACGACGTTCAGTTTCTCCTTGATGGCGGTCACCATATAATCGATGTTCTCAGCCGAATTCTGTGTCAAATCCATTTAGTCAGCACCCTTTCCTCGTAAAATCACTAAGCTTATCTTTCCATGATTCGCGTCACCTGTCAACATAGCGGAGACAGAATCATATTGAGAGGATTTTTTCACGGGAATGTTTTACACTATTAAGGAATGGGAAAGTAAAGGATAAGTTCCTTGAACGTTCTCAATTAATTAGGAAAGAGGGTCATACATATGGGTAAAAGTAAATTCTTCCAGGGTGTACTCTTAGGTGCGGTGGCCGGGGGATTATTATCCCTATTGGACAAAACAACTCGCAGGGAAGTGGGGGCTTCACTCAAGAATGGAAGCAGCTACATCTCCACTTATGCAAAAGATCCGAAGCAATTGGTCGAAGCTTCCAAGGAAGTGTACGAAAAACTGTCCGTCACTGCAGATCAGGTTACCCGGGATTTCCGCTTCATCAGTGAAAAGGTGGATGAATTGAAGGGGATGACCCCGCAGGTGAAAGACCTGATTGAAGAAACAAAAGAAACGTTCGAAGACTCTACTGAAGCCTATAAGGAAGCGTTCAAGGAAGCACCCAACGAACTGGAGGATGGGGATCAACCCATCGATTCTTCATTCAAAGGGTATTAATGAATGGAATGAGGTGAGCACATGGCTCGAAAGAAGGAGGTAAAGGAGTACTCCAAGGGCCTGTTTCAACAGATCAGCGCCAATGATGTGACAGGCTTGGCAGCTCAGATTGCCTATTACTTTCTCCTGTCGCTTTTCCCGTTGCTTATATTTGTCGTGACGCTCCTGCCATATTTACCTGTACAGCAGGATGACCTGCTCGGGGTGGTAAGGGACTATGCGCCAGGGGAAACGCTTAAAATGATTGAAGGAACCCTTTCTGATGTCATGTCGAACCGTAATTCAGGATTGCTGTCCATCAGTATCATCGCGACCATTTGGTCGGCATCCAACGGAATGAATGCCATTGTAAAGAGCTTGAATCGTGCGTATGACATCGAGGAAACAAGATCGTTCATCGTTCAGCGCCTGACATCCGTTGCCCTTACGCTCGGTATGATCCTGGTCTTTGTCGTCGCGCTATTGCTCCCTGTGTTCGGTAAGCAGATCGGCTTGTTCCTTTTCTCGCAATTCGGGTTTTCCGATCAGTTCCTTACCCTATGGAGCGGGATCCGTTGGGCCATCAGTCCCCTCATCCTCTTCGTCATTTTCATGGTCTTGTACTACTTTGCCCCAAACATGAAGATCAAGTGCCTAAGTGCCTTGCCAGGTGCCATCTTTGCAACAGTCGGATGGGTGTTGGCCTCACTTGCCTTCTCCTTCTACGTGGGGAACTTCGGGAACTATTCCGCCACGTATGGAAGCATAGGGGGAATCATCGTCCTGATGATCTGGTTCTATCTGACCGGGATCATCATCATGATCGGTGGAGAGATCAATGCCATGAGAACCAAGAAAGACAAAGCTGCCTGCTGAACGTCAAAAAGCCCTGTCACCAAAAGGGGCTTTTTTTCTATGGGTGAAATGGGTACTATGTCCTGAAAATAAAGAAGGAAGGGTTGGGAAAAGAAATCTCTGATAAAATGAAAACGTATTCATATTTAGAAGGGAGTTGAGCATATGATTACATTTATTGTATCAATCATCATTTTGGTTATCGGTTATTTCACGTACGGGAAATTTATTGAAAAAATATTTGGTGTGAAGGAACAACGCCCGACACCAGCCTATGCCAAAAAAGATGATGTCGATTATGTACCGATGGGAACATGGAAGAATTCCATGATTCAGCTTCTGAACATCGCGGGAGTAGGGCCAATCTTCGGGCCGATCATGGGTGCGCTCTATGGTCCTGTCGCTTTCCTGTGGATCGTGCTCGGTTCGATCTTTGCCGGAGCCGTCCATGATTATCTTACAGGGATGATCTCGATCCGAAACGGAGGGGCTCACCTTCCGCAGCTGGCAGGACGTTTCCTTGGGAAAACCATGAAGCATGTGGTGAACGCCTTTTCCGTCCTGCTCTTATTGCTTGTTGGGACCGTGTTCGTGACGGCCCCGGCTGCGCTGATTGCCGATTTGACACCTGCATGGATCTCCCTTGGCGTGATCATTGCGGCGATCTTCGTGTATTATATCGCAGCCACCCTATTGCCTGTTGATAAAATCATCGGAAAGGTGTACCCGTTATTCGGAGCACTGCTATTAATCAGTGCTGTCGGAATCGGTGGTGGTCTCATCGTGACAGGGGCTGATATCCCTGAAATCACGTTAGCCAATCTTCATCCCGACCAGATTCCGATCTTTCCGCTCCTGTTTCTGACCATCTCTTGCGGAGCACTATCTGGGTTCCATGCCACTCAGTCCCCCATCATTTCCAGGACGACAAAAAATGAACGGAACGGGCGAAAGATCTTTTACGGCATGATGATCCTCGAAGCGATCATCGCCATGATATGGGCAGCGGCTGCCATGAGCATCTTCCCGGCAGGTGAGTTGAACAGCATCCTGGCTGAATCAGGTCCAGCCGGTGTTGTCAGCGAGGTCTCCATGCTCATGCTCGGATCCATTGGTGGAACCCTTGCCATCCTTGGCGTCATCGTACTGCCGATCACGTCTGGCGATACATCTTTCAGAAGTGCAAGGATGATCATTGCAGACTATATCAACGTCAAACAGCTTAAGATCACGAACCGACTTTGGATTGCTCTGCCGTTATTCGTCGTTTCCATCGCCCTGACTCAGATCGATTTTAATATCCTATGGAGGTATTTCTCATGGGCCAACCAATCGACAGCGATGATTGCCCTTTGGGTCGGTGCCATGTACCTTGGTTTGCAGCGGAAGCCGCACTGGGTCGCAACACTTCCAGCGATCTTCATGACCATGGTAACGTTCACCTACATCCTGAACGCCCCGATCGGATTCGGTCTTTCCATGAACATTTCTTACATGGGAGCCGGGCTGGTCACGGCAGCAGCCATCGTCGCTTTCGCCTACACATTAAGAAAGCGGCTGGCCGGTGGAATCGAAATTGAAGTGGATGAAAAGGTTCCTGCTGCATCGTAATATCAGAAAAAAATGAAAGGCATCTGCCGAGTCACTGACTCAGCGGATGCCTCTTTTATTATTAACGTTCCATAAAAAAGAGGTGTTTTGATAAGAGACGATAGGGCGTTTTAGATATGAAAAAACTTTTCATTCGCAAAACACTGTCGCTCTAAGGTTGGTGGAAAAAAAGAAAAATTGATGAGATTTCGAATGTTTATCTTTCCAAAATGATGGTAAACAAGCAAATGTAACCTACAGAGAAGGGAGGAAATTCAAAATATGTAATTGTTTTCATTTTAGGTGCGAGTCATTAATTTTCGCTAAAAGAAAGCAGTTAGATCTATTTCAGCTTAAGAACAACCGGAAAAAAACATGAATCTTTCAAGAATCGGGAAAAGTCGGCAAATCACATGACACTACAGTTTATCTCACAACGAAATCAAGAAGATTGAAACCGAATACAAAACCTGATCTGTAAAAAATACATTAAAACGAAAAGGAGAGATCTTCCATGGCAAATAACAACAACAGCAACAACAACAGCAGCAACAACAGCAACAACAGCAGCAACAGCAGCAACAGCAACAACCAAAACAACAACAATAAGATGAGCTACGAAGAAGCTGGACGCAAAGGTGGAGAAGCTACTTCTAACAATCACGGTAAAGAATTCTATCAGGAAATCGGAGAAAAAGGCGGACAAGCCACATCCGATAATCATGATAAAGAGTTCTATCAAGAGATTGGTGCAAAGGGCGGTAATAACTCTAACGGTTCAAATCAATCGAATAACTGATCATAAACCAAAGGGGGCCTCTTAAAAAAGAAGGTCCTTTTTGGTTCCCGGAAAAATTACCAACGGTTGAATGGAGAGAGGAGGACATACTAAGCATGTTTCACCATTCTTGTCAGTAGGGAGTGAGAAACATGAGTAAGAAGTCCAAAAAAGACGGTGGCACCAAGCAAAATCAAAATCAAAAGCCGAAAAACAAAACATCAGGCTCTGCCAATGGTCAAAACGGATACCATTAGAGCCGATTAAAATAGGGGCCTTTTATAGGCCCCGTTTTACATGAAGGCTCCTTATGACGAAATACCAGGTGCCAATTATGAACGCCATGTATTATAATGGAGTCATCCCGAATCAAAAGGAGATTCCATTATGACAAATCAGGATTCGTCTAAAGAGCCGAAGAAGATCAGCCTTCAAGAGGCCATGAAGCAGCAGCTTGCCAAGAAGAAAGAAGCCCAATCAAGTGGCAAACAGGGCAAGAATGGTCTTGCTTCTAATCAGCGCATGCAGAGTCAGCAAACGAAAAAGCCAAGCAATACCCGCAGGAAGATGGGTAGCTAATAGTGAAAACGGCAGTGTCCTTGGGACCTGTCTTTTTTTTACTAAAAAGGATTCAGTCGAAAAGTTGTTTACTTCTTTTTCCATCCGTGCTATGATACTGGAAATTACATGCGATGATGAGAAGAGTAGCTTTCATGACCTTCAGACAGAGAGCCCCGGTAGCTGAAAAGGGGAGGGAGGAACGGGAGTGAACCAAGTCTCTGAGCAGTGCATCGGAACCAGCAGGGGATGGTGTGACAGGAGCTCCTGTTATAGAGCTAGGGTATAAACTTGTACCCGAAAAGGTCGATATGGCGACATATCGATGAACTGGGGTGGCACCGCGATGACAGACTCGCCCCCAAGACCAAACGTCTTGGGGGTGGGTTTTTTTCGTTTTTACTACGAATCGCGGGAGGAAGAATGATGAATAAGTGGAAATACCCAGCCATCCTGTTAACAGGGATCGGCATAGCGAATATCGGCGACTGGATTTATTTGATCGCCCTGAATCTGATCGTCCTCAATGAAACACAATCACCGATGGCCGTGGTGCTTCTCTACCTATTGAAGCCGGCGGCCGGCATGGTGGTGAACGCGTGGTCGGGGAGTCTCATCGACAGGGTGAATAAGCGGAATCTGATGATCATCCTCGATCTTTCCACGGGCTGTTTCAATTATTGTAGTAGTGATCATGCCTATATCAATACGCCATGTATGCCATGGTGTTCTTCATCAATATGATGAGCGCTGTGTTTCATCCGGCAAGCAGGACGTATATGACCCAGCTGATCCCGAAGGCCAGCCGTCAACGCTTCAATGCCCTGAAAGGACTCATCGGATCGGGAGCCTTCATCATGGGACCGGCCATCGCAGGCTTGCTCTTTCAGCTCGGAACGCCTCACTTATCCCTGTTCGTCACGGCAGCAGCCCTGTGCGGGTCGGGTCTTATCACCCTTCTACTGCCGAACCTTGAACGGGAGGCTCTGGCCGACGCTGACATCGGCCGCTTCTCCTTATCGGCTGTCCGGGAAGATTGGAAGCTGGTGAGCACCTATACGAAACGGCATGCATCGGTCATGCTCATTTACTTCCTGTTCAGTTGCCTGCTTGTCATGACCGCCGCCGTCGATTCCCTGGAGGCCGCTTTCTCGAAGCAAGTGCTCCATCTAACCGACAGCATGTATGGATACATGGTCAGTATCGCAGGCGCTGGATTCATTCTAGGATCCATCGTGAATACGGCATTTGCCCATCGCTTTTCCTATATGAAGCTCATGGGAGGCGGGGGAGTCGCTGTCGCTGCAGGGTATCTCCTGTATGCGTCTTCCGACACCATGATGTGGGCGGCCACGGGCTTTGCCTTTCTATCCTTTGCCCTCGCATTTGCAAGCACCGGTTTTGAGACGTTCTTCCAAGAGAAGATCCCGGTGAAGATGATGGGGAGGATCGCGAGCATCTATGGTTTGGCAGAAGGAGCACTCGTACTGATTATGACCATTTCAATTGGAATTGGCGCAGAATTTCTGTCCATCCGTTGGGCTGTTTGCGGAGGTGCTGTCATCATGCTCATCACGGCGATCCTGCTCTTCCTGTCCATCGGGCGGGAAAGCAGTCCCGCCAAGTATGAAATCCGTCGTACCGGGATAGAATGATAAACAATTCATTGACACCCAAGAAGAATCTCTATATAATCATCTAAAATATCTAAATGTTGAAACATTGATGGGGATCAGTAGTGAACATCGTGTCCATTCAGAGAGGGAGCCGCGTGGTGAGAAGTTCCTATGGAAAACATTCGTGAACCTGCCCTTGAGTTCTGGTAACCCCAGCGGTCCGATACCGTTATCATGTATGATGAGAGTAAAGCCTTGCTTTGAATTAGGGTGGTCCCGCCAGGAATGGTCCCTAATGAGAAGCGGGGCTTTTTTTGTTTCGCTGGAATTCATATTAATAAGGATGGTGTCAATTATGGCAAAGCAATTCGTACAAAATGTCACAGGCATGGATGAGGATTTCGCCCAATGGTACACGGATGTTGTCACTAAGGCGGAACTTATCGACTATTCAAGCGTAAGGGGATCCATGATCATCCGTCCCTATGGATATGCCATTTGGGAAAATATCAAGGATGCCCTCGACGGGAAAATCAAGGAGACGGGGCATGAGAATGTCTATATGCCGCTCTTCATTCCGGAAAGTCTGCTCCAGAGGGAAAAGGATCATATCGAAGGCTTCGCTCCAGAAGTGGCATGGGTGACCCACGGCGGCGAGGAAGAGCTTGCCGAAAGACTGTGCGTCAGACCGACATCGGAGGTCCTTTTCGGGGAGCATTACAAAAACATCATCCACTCGTATCGCGACCTTCCTAAGCTGTATAACCAGTGGGCGAATGTCGTGCGCTGGGAAAAGACGACGCGTCCGTTCTTGAGGACACTCGAATTCCTTTGGCAGGAAGGGCATACCTGTCATGAAACGGATGAAGATGCCCTGGAGGAAACGATCAAGATGCTCGACGTATATGCGGATATTTGCGAGAACATGCTGGCGATTCCGGTCATCAAAGGACAGAAGACGGAAAAGGAAAAGTTCGCCGGTGCAAAATTCACCTATACGATCGAAAGCCTCATGCATGACGGAAAGGCCCTCCAGTCCGGTACCTCCCATCATCTCGGTGATGGATTTGCCAAAGCGTTCGGCATCCAGTTCACCGATCGTGATGGAAAGCTTCAGTACGTCCAACAAACGTCTTGGGGCTTCACAACAAGGATCATCGGCGCCATGATCATGGTGCACGGAGACGACAGGGGGCTTGTCCTGCCACCGAAGATCGCGCCGACTCAAGTGATGATCGTGCCGATCGCGCAGCACAAAGAGGGAGTCCTCGATTTCGCCTATGATATGAAGAGGCGCCTGTCCTCCGTCGCACGTGTGGGGATCGACGCGAGCGACAAAAAACCGGGTTGGAAGTTCAATGAGTATGAAATGAAGGGGATCCCGCTTCGCTTGGAAGCCGGACCGCGTGATATCGAAAACGGTCAGGTCATCCTAGTACGCAGGGACACAGGGGAAAAAGTGACGGTGTCCATCGAGGGTATCGAAGAGACCATCACGGCACTCCTCCATGACATCCAGGAGAACCTGCTCAAAAAAGCCACCGCCCATCGTGAAGAAAAAACGGCAGCAGCGGTCACGTTCGAGGAGTTTAAGTCCCAGATCGAACAAGGTGGATTCATCAAAGCGATGTGGTGCGGAGAGGAAGCATGCGAGAATAAGATCAAGGAAGAAACCACCGCCACCAGCCGCTGCATCCCGTTCGAGCAGGAAAAGGTAGCCGACACCTGTGTCTGCTGTGGGAAGGAAGCGCGGGACATGGTGTACTGGGCAAAGGCGTACTAATTCCCCCGAACATTCGCCCTATTTTTCTTTTCTTATCCCATCATCGTCTTTTCTTCCCATTCTCGACATAGAGTTTGGTAAAGGGGGGACAACTTATGGATATTGAAATCATGATGGTTGTGCTGCTCGCCGTTGCCGTCGTTACGCTGTTCCTTATCCTATTCAAGGTCAGCCGGATCCTTGAGCGACTTGAGGAGAATGCGTTTCTTGGAGAAGAGGACCTTGAGGAGGAGCAGGAAGAGTGGCATGGATAATAAGACTATCACCAATTGTTAGATGCGACCGGGTATGTACCCGGTCGCATTTTTTGTTTAGAATCAGAGGTAGATTCTTAATCCCGATTATTTAGATAAGAATTGTTGACTAAATAGAATCCATGTACTAATATATCTATTGACTGACTAGTCAATCAGTAAAGGGGATGACTGCTATGACGGGAAAAGAACCTGATCGAAGAGAAGAAATCATGAAGGTCGCACTGGAGTTGTTCGCTGAAAAGGGGTACCACCGAACGAAAATCTCGGATATGGTGAACCGGGCAGGTGTTGCCCAAGGCACATTCTATTGGTACTTCAAGAGCAAGGCAGCCATTGCGACTGAAATTATCCAAAGTGGAGAAGAACGCCTGTTGGATGTTGTCTCAAAAGGATATCGTCAGGTTCCCGGTACGGTACAGGATGCAGTCTCAGCCTCACACGCATTATTTATCGAACTTTTTCAATTTTCACAGGATAATCGCCATCTCACGGAGCTTCTGCTGAAAGGGATGGACACGGAAGAAACGGTGAAAGAAGCAGTACTGGAAGCAAGAAGAAGGTTGGAAGAGGGATTCCGACAGAATATAACAAGGGCCATGGAACTCGGCATCTTACCTGCCAATGACCCAACCCTCCAAGCAGCATTGCTCACAAGTCTGCTTGAAGGAATGCTTGAGCGCTGGCTGTTCTCTGAGCACTCTGATTTAACAGGGAAAACAGCAGACGAGATGGCTAGGGAACTTGTTCGGTTCGAGTTTTTTGGATTACTAGGAATTTAAAGGAGTGTTCAACATGAAAAAATCACGATTACTGGTTATGTTAGTTGTACTTATGACAATGGCTTCCATCCTTAGTGCCTGTGGATCAAAAGCGAAAGAAGGCGCTATGGAAAAGATTAAGGAAGAGGGAACGATCCGCGTCGGGCTTATGGGAACCTATCAGCCTTATAACTTCCTGAATGATAACAAGGAAATGGACGGATTCGATGCAGACATCGCCAAAGAAGTGGCCAAACGTCTTGACGTGAAAGTGAAGTTTGTCACTCAGGACTTCTCCGGTATGATCGCGGGACTGAAAGCAGACAAATTTGACGTGGTCATCAGCCAGATGACGATTACCGATGAACGTAAGAAGCAGATGGTATTCTCTGATCCGTACATCACCAACAGTGTCAAAGTCATCGTAAAAGAGGACGATAAGGATATTCAATCAGTAGATGATTTCAAAGGCCGAGATATCGGTGTAGGTTTGGGAACCAACGATGAAACTTACCTTCGCACGGAGCTTCTTCCGAAAGTGGGGGACTTCACGATCAAGACGTATGATGATGTATTCACTTCTCTGAAAGACCTGGATGCGGGCAGGATCGATGCTACGATCAACAACATGTATGCACTGAAACCGATTGTCGAAAAAAACGGATTCAACATTAAAGCGGTAGGTGAACCGATTAAATCCGATCAAGCGGGAATCGCTGCAAAAAAAGGAAACGAAGACATTATTAAAGCAATCAATCCGATCCTTGCCGATATGAAGAAAGACGGAACGTATAATGAAATCTTTAAAAAATGGTTTGGTGAAGAACCGGAAGACCAACCTGCCAGCTGAAAGGAATCAATATAATGGATCTTGTCATTGCTAATCTCCCATTCTTGTTAAAGGGAGCGTATTATACACTTCTGATCACGGTTGTATCCATGTTCTTCGGCTCCATCATCGCCGTGGTGACAGCCATTGCGAGATTGAAAGGGAACCGTCCGGTACGATGGTTGGCAAGGGCTTATGTATCCATCATCAGAGGGACGCCCACTCTTGTACAAATCATCGTGGTCTACTATGGTCTCGTTGATTACGGGATCAACCTTAAACCGCTGACGGCTGCCTACATTGCGTTGAGCATCAGTATAGGTGCCTATCTATCCGAGACGTTGCGCGGAGCCCTGCAATCGGTCCCAAAAGGGCAGACCGAAGCTGCCTACGCATCGGGGATGACCCCATTTCAAACGATGAGGCGAATCATCCTGCCCCAGGCAATCAGGGTGGCCATCCCGCCTGCTGGTAACACCTTTATCGGGATGCTGAAAGAAACGTCCCTCGTATCTGTGATCACGGTCACAGAGCTGCTCCGATCTTCGCAACTGCTGATAGCTCAGTATTATGTGTATATGCCATTCTATCTGTCGATTGCACTCATGTACTGGATCATGAGCACCGGATTTTCATATCTATTGGAGAGAGTCGAGAAGCGACTATCAATCTATGTATAAGTTGGGGATAGCATGATAACAACAGATAAACTATCAAAACACTTTGGACAACTCGAAGTACTGAAGGAAATCGATTTAGAAATCAACAGGGGTGAAGTGGTGACGATCCTTGGTCCAAGTGGATCAGGGAAAAGTACCCTTCTTCGCTGCCTGAACGGATTGGAAGAGTTGACTACCGGAAGCATGACCGTGTGCGGTTACACCGTGAGAAGTCAGCAGGATAAGCGTGAGAAACGCAACAGGATTCGCGATATCCGTCTTCACAGCGGGATGGTCTTCCAACAGTTCAACCTCTATCCACACAAAACGGCGCTTCAAAACGTCATTGAAGCATTGCTTATGGTGAAGAAAACACCGAAAGACGAGGCTGTCAAAAGAGGAGAGGCCCTTCTGAGCCGGGTTGGACTGATTGATAAGAAAGATGTCTATCCTTCAAGGCTGTCGGGCGGTCAACAGCAGCGGGTCGCCATCGCAAGGGCGCTTGCCATGGAACCCGATGTCATGTTCTTCGATGAGCCGACTTCAGCATTGGATCCGGAATTGGTGGACGAAGTGTTGAGCGTCATGAAAGAACTCGCCAAAGAGGGGATGACGATGGTTATCGTCACCCATGAAATGAATTTCGCCCGCGAAGTGGCAGACCGCATTGTGTTCATGGCGGACGGTAAGATCGTAGAAGAAAATGCTCCGGATCGTTTCTTCACCGATCCGTTGACAGAACGGGCCAAGAAATTCTTAAAGATTAGATCATAATAGGAGTGTTTAGAATGAAAGTACAAACCACATGGCATGGGAAACGCGCGTTTACAGCCGTCGGTCAATCAGGGTACGAAATCAAGATGGATGCAACGGAAGCTTACGGTGGGGACAGCAACGGTGTGACCCCGACCGAAATGCTCCTTGCCTCACTTGCTGGATGCATAGGGATTGATGTAACCATGATCCTGAAACCACATCTTTCTAAAATCAATCGTCTGGAGATTGAAACGGATGGTGCAAGGAAAGAGGACTTACCTAAAGGCTTTACTTCTATTGTTGTTACATTTTCCATCGACGGTGATATTGATGCTAAGAAAGTATGGAGAGCCATCAAACTAGGTAAAGAAAAATATTGCGCCGTTTCTGATACGCTCAAAGCGGACATTAGCTTTGAATTGATTCTGAATGGGGAATCTGCCCCGCAGGTTTAAAAATGGAATGTGGCTAGGACAAACGTGTTTTAGTCATAGTAAAACCCGATTCATTTGCCTAGGATCAGGCAAATGAATTCGGGTTTTTATTTGTTTCATGAACATTTTCATTGTGTCTAGCGGTTGATTGGAGTGAAAAACGAAGACTCCTGCAGGAAGAGTAGCTAATGTGAGAACCCGCAGGCTTGCCGAGGAGGCTCACGGGCTACCAGTGGAAAGCGAAGTCTTGCACGGAAATCATAAGCGGTATCAAGCACCTATACTGATCCTATTCGTCAATAAAAGGGACCTATTTTGTTTTGTGCCAACCGCAATTTCATTTTTTTGTGAAAAGAATGATACCGTTATCATCAATCGGAAATTCTTTCGAGTATTTGTAGTATAATAGAATCCAAAAGAGGGGTGATGGGATGACGGGACCACATTTAATGGCAGAAACAGAACGGCTGGTAATCCGGCCCTTCACCCGGTGGGATTACGGGAACTGGCTGCAGTCACATCTCGACCGCCTGCCATCTCAGCATAAGTATGATGCCGGGTATCAGGATATGTCCGGGTGCACGGAGCAGTGGTTCGCGGAGATGATTGGCAAGCAGGATGAGATGATGGCGAAGGATGAGGTCTACATCTTCGGGATATTCCTGAAAGCGACTGGAGTGATGGTCGGAACCGTCGATGTCTCGACCCTCATGAGGTACAACTTCAATTGGGGAAGGATCGGTTATGTGCTTCATAATCAGCACTGGCAGAAGGGGTACGGGAAAGAATCCGTGGCAGCGACACTGCGACTAGCGTATACCAAGATCGGGTACCACCGGATCGAAGCCCACATCGACGTTGATAATGTTCCGTCCATCTCCCTGGTGGAAAGCGTCGGTATGACATACGAATGCACACGGAAGGGCTTTATCTATGAGCGGGGGATGTGGCAGGATCAGCTCGTTTATTATCAGAATGCAGAATAAAAAAAGCCGATGGGGCGCACCCATCGGCTTTCGTGTTTTACAATCCCTCAATCGTGAGGTCTTTAACCGGAAGGAACTCCTCCTCGGTATCGCTGTACGTAATCTTGACCGTATCGTTTTCCCTCAGATAGATGGCAAGAGGGCTGATTTCAGATGAAACGATATAGTTCTTGCCGTTCTCCAATAGGAAGGAAACGACCGTATAATCACCGGATTTTTCTTTGTACACTCGGACAACCTTACCGGAATCCTGTTTCTCTTCAGCCTTTGAGTTGTTATTCAGGCTTCCGGATCCTTTTTGAAGGGCGGTTTTGTACATTTTCAGTGCCTGGTTCGGTGTATCGGCGTACACGGCGATTTCCGGGTTCGCTGCAGAGACGATGAAATAGTTTTGCAGGAATCCATTGGAATCGAGGACTGGCGTCAACCAGCTGGCTTCACCATAGAAGTTATAGAGGACCGGCATCTTGCCGTCCCATTTCTTCTCGATGAATCGCTTCTGGATGATCTGCAGGGCACCTTGTGAATCCATATAGGACTCTTCGAGGTTCCCGGTATAATAGGTTGCCTCTCCAGTACGCGCGTTGGTCATGGAATACCCGAGCATGGAGTCTACCCCTTCTTTAGGAGACGTGAAGTCCGTGAAGTAGTACATATCACCGTCTTTGTTGAAGACAGGCGTAACATTCGCTTCCGTTCCTTCATCGGATGGCAGTTTCACGTCGGATTTTCCGAACTTGCTGTTCCAGAATCCTTTTACAAAGTTCCCGAAGTAGCTGTTTTGAAGGCTGACGGTCTCAGGTGAGATGGCTCCATCGATGAATGCAGGGATATCCTTGACCGGGTATGCTTTCGTATCACCGGACAAAGCATCAACAAGGACGACCCCTTCTGCATCAAATCCGTTACGGGCAGAGATGAATGTCCCATAGGTCCGGATGTAGTAAGGTTTTCCTTCGTCGTTCACCTCAAGCTGTACATCTCCGTAGAAAATCTTCTTCGGATACTTCATGCGGATATGGCGCTCGATGTTTTCATTCAAATAAGAAGATGGAGTGTATTTCATTTCCTGCTTCATGAATTTAGGATTGGCGGTGGAGTCCGTTGCACTCAGCATGAAGTACCCCGGCGTTTTGTCACCTTTCACCCATTTCCAGAAGTCTGAGAATTCGACTGGGGCGATATAGACGTAGTCCCCGTTGACCTTCTGGATCTGCAGATTACCAAGTTCATAATAGCTTGTATTCGGTACTTGACCGAATGCTTTTTTCATTTTGTTCCGGGCGAATTGAGGCGGAACGCTTGCCGGTGTTTCCGTCTCGTCGAATGCCTGGATTTCGGTTTTCGTTTTCATATCGGCGGATTCGTATTTCTCATCCGCATTGAAAACGAAGGCGCTGAGGAAATAAACACCGATTACAAGGCCAGCAAGGACGAGGACTCCTTTGATCATGCGCTCTGTTCCGTAGGATAGAGATGCTCCGGCGATGGCGGCTATGATGAAGAGGATCCAGACGCTGGTGAAGTTCTGGTCAAGACTGGTCAGGTAGTAGAACAGGAATGTCGCGACGAAGGCGATGAGGAGGGTGGCACCGAACACTTTGGCGAATGACGGATAGCCCTCTTTCTTTTTCATTTTCACGGCACTCATCGGGACGATCAGAATGGTGGCAGCAAGGCCGATGATGAGTGAGAATAATAGGATATTGCCCATGTTGTTCCCCTTTCTAGGTTCTTTGGTTGAGTCTATTGTATATACGTGTGAGGGTGGGTGGAAGTTTCATTGTGATCATTTTTGTTCAATGTGGTTGCACTTTTGTATGAAAGAGAAGGAGGAAAGGGACCGTTTCGTTTCGCTGCGGGTGGTCGCTTTCCGCGGGTCGGTCGATGAGCCTCCTCGTGCCTGCGGGGTCTCATCTTCCCGACTTTTCCGCAGGAGTCGACCACCCTGCGCTGCACTGCACTGTTGGATGTTTGATGAGGGAACATTTGCAATTGTACCTCTGATTAAGCAGACAAAATAAGTAACTTCAATATATATGGAGATCGACTTTGCTACACAGAATCTACTTGGACAGATTATGAGAGCCCTTTCAGCCGTTCAATCTATTTAGGGATCAGATGAGGTTCTACATAACCCGGTATGATTCATTGGAAACCTATCAATCATCAAAGAGTGAAGTGCAACGGAGGCCGCCCGACTCCTATGGGAGTAGCGGGCAGGGAGAGACCCTGCAGGCTTGCCGAAGCGGCTCACCGCACGCCCCATGGAAAGCGGGCGGCCGCAGTGGAACGAAACGGACTTACCCCCTACCAATCTCCAAATAAAATAAAAAAAGAGAATGCCCATCATCAGGACATTCTCTAGTATTCACCAATCCAGTTCCACTTCAACCCCGTAGTGGTCGGAAATAATGGGGCGGTTGGTTCCGTTGAAGATGACGGTGGAAGATTGGACGTTGATCTTGCGGCTGGAGAGGATGAGGTCGATCCTCAAGCCTTTGTCATTCCCATCCCATCCAGCAATATCGCCTTGGATGGTAGTGCCTTCGTCGCGCTTTTCGGCAAGATGCAAGGTGTCCCACAGCCCTTTTTTCATCAGATAGTCATATCCTTCATCACGTGTGTTGGCATCGTTGTTGAAGTCACCCATAAGGAAGAAGGGAATGGCTGCCTTTTCAAAGAGACGGTCAGCCTGGTTCATGAATGGTTCTTCTTCATCCTGCCACCATCCAAGATGGCAGGAGTAGAAGGTGACCTTTTCATCGCGAACGGGGATGGTGATCCCGATGATTTTACGGGTTTTCCAGTTCGCAGGATCTTCATCATGTGAAACATGGAATCGGTGCTCTTCCAATACAGGGTGCCGGGTCAAAAGCGCTGCGCCTTCTTCAAAGCGGTCATACCCGACATGGGCGTAGTCCCATATGAATGAGTATCCTGTGAGTCCGCGTTTCTCCAGCTCCCGGAGGAGGATGAGAGCAAAGTTGTCTTCTTTGACGAACGCTTCCTCTTCCGAAATGAGCTGATTGACCTCCTGCAGGGCGATGACATCGTACTCTTTTTCCGCGATGGTATCGGCAAGGATTCCGAGTTTATCCCACTGATTGTCTTCAAGCCAGGAGTGGCAGTTGAGGGTGAGGAGCTTCATCCTTACGCCCCCAGCATATCCTGGATATCGGATTTGATGACATCGGCTTTCGGGCCGTAGATGGCCTGGACGCCTTTGTCTTTTGTGATAAGACCGAGTGCACCGTTTGCTTTCCATTCCTGTTCGGAACCGACCAGGCTAGGGTCTTTTACGGTGACACGAAGACGCGTCATACACGCATCGACGTCGACGATATTGCTTTCTCCGCCAAGTAGGGCGACGACTTTTGGAGCGACGGAATCTTTTTTGACTGCACCTTGCGACTGGGTGACTTCGTCCTCGATGTAGTTGCCGTTACGTCCCGGTGTCGGGAAGTTGAAGCGCTTGATCAGGAAGTTGGCCACTCCGAAGTTCAGTCCGAAGAACACGAGACAGGCGATGAAGAAATTCACAAGGTCGAGCCAGAGTCCAGCTTTCACGATCATCGGCGTCCTGGTGAGGAGCTCGATGAATCCGAAGGAATGGACGCGGATGTGGATCAGATCCACGATGGCAAAGGCAAGTCCTGTCATGATGGCATAGACCACATATAGAAGCGGGGCAGCGAACATGAACATGAATTCGATCGGCTCTGTGACACCTGTCAGGAATACAGCAAGACCTGCAGAAAGGAACATGGATTTGTACTTTTTCTTCTTGTCTTTATCCACATTGCGGTACATGGCATACGCGATACCGATGAGGGACGCAGTGGACAGGATCATTTGACCGACTTTGAAACGGGCCGGTGTTACGTCGCCAAGAAGCTGTTTGTAGCTTGCTGTATCTCCGGCGGACAGGAAGTTGTTCAGGTCGGCGATCCAGGCTAGCCATAGCGGGTCTTGACCTGCGACCGTAGATCCTTGGCCTGAGCCTGTAAGGATGGTGTACGTCCCGCCAAGCTCTGTGTAGTTCATCGGCACGGTGAGCATATGGTGAAGGCCGAACGGAAGCAGTAGACGCTCTAGTGCACCGAAGATGAATGGAGCGACGATCGGTGCCGTATCCCGTGATGTGGCGATCCATTGACCGAAGTCATTCAGGAGACCCTGGATGAACGGCCAGACGATGGACATGACGATAGCGGTTACAATGGAACCCGCAATCACGACGAACGGTACGAAACGCTTTCCGTTGAAGAAAGAAAGGGCATCCGGAAGTTTGTCATAATTATAGAATCGGTTGAAAAGATTGGCTCCGAGGAAGCCGGAGATGATTCCGACGAATACTCCCATATTGAGGGCAGGTGCCCCAAGGACCGAAGTGAAATAGTCGGAAACGACGAGGGTTTGACCGAACAGGGACGAAATCGTCGCTTCAGGATCCGCAAGCATATCGGCATTGACACCGAAGATGGCCCCGGTGATCCGGTTGATCAAGATGAAGGCGATGAGGGCAGCGAATGCACCGCCGGCACGCTCCTTCGCCCATGATCCCCCTATGGCGACGGCAAAGAGGATATGTAGGTTGGTGATGATCCCCCATCCGATGTCTTCAAGAACTCTTGCAATCGTTTGCACTAACACTAAGTCTCCACCCGTCATGCCGATCAACTTCCCGATGGAGATCATGATCCCGGCAGCCGGCATAACGGCCACAACGACGAGAAGGGCCTTCCCGAACTTCTGCCAGAAATCAAAAGACAATAAATTCTTCATTTGTACTTCCTCCCTATGTGTGCGTTTTCATTTTAAAGCACGATCTTTCTATCTATTAAGCGTGGCTTTCGCTATAAAAAGATACAAAAGTGTAAACGGTTAATGCAACCGTTTGCATTAATATAGCATTATTGTAAGATATCTTTTTGAGGAAAGCAATAGAAAGTTTAGAAGACATATATTATGATAAAGAATCGTGACATAGAAAAAAATGGGAGAGATGTTAATGAACCAGAAAGACATGAGCCAGATTAACGAGACAGGGTGGAATCGACATGCGTATGATGCGTGGGTCAACCGGCACGGGGTTCCGGCAGAATATGCTGAGAAGATTAAGCAAAATCCTCATACATCCGTTGAACACTACCTGAACTATATGAATGGAGTCAAAGGAAGAAAGATTGTGAATCTGCTAGGATCCAAAGGAAACAAGGCCGTTTCATTTGCACTCCTTGGAGCGGATGTGACAGTTGTCGATCTTTCAAAGGATAATGCGCGTTACGCTTCGGAGTTGGCAGAAGCTGCAGGGGTAAAAGTGACCTATATTGTTTCTGATGTCCTAGACATCCCAGAAACCCAAAAGATCTCGGATGCGGACTACATCGTATTGGAGTTGGGCGTGCTGCATTATTTCCTTGAGCTGGACCCATTGTTCGAGCTGATACATGAGGGGTTGAAGAAGGGAGGACGCTTCATCTTGCGGGATTATCACCCGATGGTGTCGAAAGTATTGAGGGCAAAAGATGGGATGATGACAGTTGAGGGGGATTACTTTGACCATGGCTTGAAGGAAGTTGCTGTTGCCTATGGGATCCACTTACCCGAAGAACAAAAAAAATCCCTCCCACGAAATACAATTAAAAGGTGGACACTGGGGGAAGTTATCACATCATTAGTGAGGGCAGGTTTTACAATCCAACACTTGGAAGAAGAAGTAGGAATCAGATGGGCCTTCCCGGAAGGAACTCCGGAAGGATTTGAGGAAAAGATGCCGGGATTATTCACCCTGATTGCGGATAAAAAGTAAGTGAGGGGACTGATGCGGGAGCGAAAGAGACAGGACTTCCTCAAGCAAATGCTGACTTCCTGTGTACATAAACAAATGTCCATTACCTAGATGAATCAGGTAATGGACATTTGTGTTTAGATAACATAATCCTCCGGTGGAAACACCTTCAGATGTCTGGGCTTAATATAAACAGCGTCTCCGACTTTAAGGACAAGATCGCGGTACCGTTCTTTGGTGATTTCTGCTTCCACGTATTCGTGCGTGTCGACCCGGGTCAGCTCCACGCGGACGACGGCTCCGACGATGTGAAGGTGGGTGACGGTTGCCCGAACGGTTTCGTCACCTTGGATCTCTTTGCTGATGGTGAGGTCATGGGGGCGAACATAAGCGGCCGCTTCACTCCCACCCGAATGAGTGAGGTTCGGGGTATTCAAGACGAGATCACCGTGGACGAGGGTCCCTTCATGCAGGCGGCCCTTGAAGATATTGACGCTTCCGAGGAAGTCGTAGACGAATGGCGTCTGTGGATTCTCGTATACCTCGATGGGGGTGCCGATCTGTTCGATGCGTCCCTGGTTCATGACGACGATTTTATCGGCTACATCCAGTGCCTCTTCTTGGTCATGGGTGACGAAGATACTGGAGATCTGGAATTCATCGTGAAGACGGCGAAGCCATCTTCGCAGTTCTTTCCGCACTTTGGCATCAAGGGCTCCGAAAGGTTCATCCAGTAAGAGGACTTTCGGTTCAACAGCAAGCGCCCGTGCGAGGGCGACGCGCTGTCTTTGACCGCCTGACAGCTGGGAAGGGTAGCGGTCTGCCAGTGACCCCAACTTCACAAGGTCGAGGAGTTCCTGGACTTTTTCTTTGATAACCTTGCGCGATGGACGTTCCTTCCTCGGTTTTACCTTCAGCCCATAGGCGACGTTTTCAAAGACGGTCATATGCCTGAAGAGGGCGTAATGCTGGAAGACAAATCCGACTCCCCGTTCTTTAGCGGTGATGGAGGTGATGTCTTGATGGTCGAAACGGATCGAGCCCTGGTCGGGGGCTTCGAGTCCGGCGATGATCCGGAGGAGGGATGTCTTCCCCGAGCCCGATGGACCAAGGAGGGCCACCAGCTCTCCGGTTTGGATATCGAGGTTGATATCCGAAAGGGCCTGGAACGTTCCGAATGATTTTGATACGTGATCAATAACAATGCTCATAGTATTCCCTCTCTATCAATGGACGTGGACGTCCGGTTGTTTTTTGCCCTTCCATTCAAGGAAGCTTTTAATGACGAGTGTGAGGATGGCCATGATGGACATCAGGGATGCGACGGCGAATGCGGCGGCAAATTGGTATTCTCCGTACAGAATTTCGATATGGAGGGGCATGGTGTTGGTGAGCCCCCTGATATGCCCCGATACGACGGATACTGCACCGAATTCTCCTATGGCCCTGGCATTTGCGAGAATCATGCCGTAAAGCAGGGCCCATTTGATATTCGGCAGGGTGACATGGAGGAAGGTCTTCCACCCTCCTGCACCGAGGGTGATGGATGCCTCCTCTTCGGATGTTCCCTGTGCCTGCATTAAGGGGATCAGCTCCCGAGCGACGAAGGGGACGGTGACAAACAGTGTGGCAAGGATGATGCCCGGTACGGCAAAGACGATCTTGATATCATGCTCGAACAACCAGTCACCGAATACCCCCTGTGCTCCGAAAAGCAGGACGAAGATGAGTCCCGCGATGATGGGGGAGATGGCAAAAGGCAGATCGATGAGCGTAATGAGGATGTTCTTTCCCCTGAACTGGAACTTTGTGATCGCCCAGGCGGCTGCGATGCCGAACAGGGCATTCACAGGAACAGAGATGACGGCTACGAGCAGGGTCAGCTTGATGGCTGACAGGGCTTCGGGCTGCGTGATGGCTGCCATGTATACGTCTAATCCTTTATCGAATGCCTGAAGGAAGACTGTAATGAGAGGCAGGATCAGGAACAGACCCAGGAACAAGAGGGCAATGGTGATAAGCAGCCACTTTACCCATTGTGGATCGGTCGTCCCTTTTGCCTGGATAACCGGAGCGGTTGAGCGTTCGATTGGCAGATGACCCGACAAAGCATTTCCTCCTTCCTACCTGTGAATGAATTTGCGATTGGTCCACCATTGAATCAGGTTGATGACCAGCAGTAAAAGAAAAGATGTCACCAGCATGACCGTGGCAATGGCAGTGGCCCCGGAATAATCAAACTGTTCGAGCTTCGTCAGGATGATCAGGGGCGTGATCTCCGTCTTGAACGGCATATTGCCTGCGATGAATACGACGGACCCATATTCTCCAAGGGATCTGGCGAAGGCAAGAGTGAAGCCTGCCAGGGCCGCAGGGAGAAGCTCAGGGAAGATGACCTTCCTGAACGTCTGGAGGCGGCTGGCCCCCAAAGAAGCAGAGGCTTCCTCCACTTCCTTTTCTAGATTTTGAAGGACGGGCTGAACCATCCTCACCACGAATGGAAGTCCGATGAAGATCAATGCGATGACGACTCCGATCGGGGTGAAGGCAACCTTGAACCCGAGTAGGCTGCCGATCCAACCATTTGGAGCATAGACCGTCGTCAAGGCGATCCCGGCTACGGCTGTAGGGAGGGCAAACGGCAGATCGACGAGTCCATCGATGATTTTCTTGCCGGGAAACCGGTAGCGGACAAGGACCCAGGCAAGAAGGACGCCGAACGCCACATTGATAAGGGCGGCGGCCAAAGAGGCCCCGAAGCTCAGCTTATAGGATGCCACCACCCTGGGATCCAACACGGTATCAATGAACTCGGTCCATCCCATCCTCGCGGTGTAGAAAAAAATCATGGAAAGGGGGATAAGCACAAGGATGCTCAGGTAGAGCGTCGTGTACCCCATTGTCAAACCGAATCCAGGTAATACACTGTGGCGTTTGGTTGAGCGGATTTTTCCTCTGGGCATGTGATCACCTGTTACCTTTCGTGCTATTCAGCGTAAATTTCGTCAAACGTTCCCCCATCATTGAAGTGGGTTTCCTGTGCTTTTTGCCATCCACCGAAGGCATCATCCACGGTCACAAGCTCGATATCGGCAAATTTGTCAGCGTACTCCTTCAACACTTCAGGATCACGCGGCCTGTAGTAATTTTCAGCGGCAATTTTCTGACCGGTCTCTGTATAGAGATACTCAAGATAGGCCTTAGCGACTTTGGTTGTGCCTTTCTTCTCGGCAATCTTATCTACCACGGCTACAGGTGGTTCGGCAAGGATGCTGAGTTTTGGATTCACGATTTCGAACTCATCCTTCCCGAGTTCGTTGATGGAGAGATACGCTTCATTCTCCCAGGCAATCAGCACATCCCCGAGTCCCCGCTGAACGAAGGAGTTCGTGGCGTCACGTGCTCCTGAATCCAGGACTTCAACGTTTTTAAACAGATCTCTCATAAACCCTTTGATTTTCTTCTCATCCCCGTTGAACGTCTTATCAGCATAGGACCAGGCTGCTAGGTAATTCCACCTCGCTCCGCCTGATGTCTTCGGATTCGGTGTGATAACGGATACGTCGTCACGGATCAAATCGTCCCAGTCCTGAATGTTCTTCGGATTTCCTTTCCGCACCAAGAAGACGATGGTGGACGTATAAGGCGTGGAATTGTCTTCAAGTTTTGACTGCCAGTCTTCTGAAATGATTCCTCGCTTGGCTGCAATTTCATCAATATCATAGGCGAGGGCGAGGGTGACAACATCCGCCTCCAATCCATCAATGACGGATCGTGCCTGTTTTCCGGAACCTCCATGAGACTGCTGGATGGTGACCTTCTGACCGGTCTCTTCTTCCCAGTGTTTGGCGAATTCCTTATTGAATTCCTGATAGAGCTCTCTCGTCGGATCATAGGACACGTTCAATAATTCCACAGCTTCCTTTGAATCGTTTCCTTTTGTGCCGGTGGTCTCACCTTGACTGCAGCCTGAGGCATAAAAGACAAGAGCGACGATGATTCCAATCAATGCATTCTTAACCATTTGAGTTCCCCCTCAATTCACATTTTTTATCAAAAAAAGGCCGCGCTTTGAGTAAGCGGCGGCCTTCAGTTTGTCTGATCAGCGCTGGAATATCCTAATTTAAACTAATCATATTCATTTAATCGGAATTAGTTCCATGATTTTTTTATTGCAGCAGATGTAAAACAAGAAGGCCCTAGTCATGTGTTTCGACCAGGGCCTTTGGTTGTCCAATCGGCAGTATTCTAAGTTAAATATAAGATATCTCACTATTCCGATAAAGTCAATTGGTTTTTTGGAAGAGGATAGGCGTGTATAGGATAAGATATATTTTTTGAGTATTTTTACTTTTATGTTAATAAACATAAGAAAAGGGGATACAGGTAAAAAAGGAGGCTTCTCAGGTGAATAAAATGGTGAATACCGCTGGAGTGGTTTTCATGGCATTCCTTCTTGCAGGTTGTCAAAGCACTGAAAAGGATGCGGTGGACACAGATGTCAAGCAGGTGGATGAGACAGCCAAGGAAGAAGTGGAAACGAATGAACAGATGGATACGAAGACCGATGAGGGAAAAACAAAAGACGAAGCTGCCCCCTACGAAACAGTCAACGTGACACCTGATTATTTCATTGAAACCGACACCTATGATACCGGGCGGGAATTTTTGACGATGTTCACAATCAATCGGGATGACGGGAAGGATAAGAGGAGGGAAGAGCGCCTGGCAGCTTCTCTCATGGAGAATGATCCTTCGGAACAAAAGATCCTTGAATCCTACACCAAGCTGACGGTCGATGGGGCAAACCTTAAGGTGGATTTCCAAGAGGATGGAAACGTTCTTTCGGCCACTTCTGCGCAGCATACGATGTTTTATGATTCGCTGTTCGGGATCAGTCATCTATATGGCATTGAGGAAATCACGTTTGTGAATCCGAAAGGCGAAGAGAACATCACGGTAGCCGAACGAAAGGTAGATGCCCCGATCGTGGTGGCAGACGAAAGAGGAAACTCACAGGGGTACTACACCATCTATGATAAAGAAGGGAAGCGAACATGGTTTATTCCAGCAGGTGAGTTGGATGAAGGTGCTGAAGGAGAGGCATTATCCTTCCAGGAAACCATCGAGATGATGCAGACCGTTAATCAAGAGGACGCGTATTACGCATCAGCCATAACAGAAGGATTGGAAGTGGTGGATGCTTCTCTTGAAGACGGTGTTGCGATTGTCCACTATACGATGGACGAAGAGGAGGTATCTGCATCAGACCGCATCGTCTTTGAAAATGCCATGCAGCTGGCAGCCCTTGACTTCGATGCGAATGAACTCCAGATGGTGAATGAGACGCAGCGTCAGAACAAAATATTTCCATTTGAAGAACCTTCTTAACGTAAAAGACCTCCGCCGGTGAGTACATTCTCCGGCTGAGGTCTTTTCAGTGATTATGAACGAAGCAATCGCAACCCGTTCAAGATCACCAATATGGTACTGCCTTCATGCCCGATGACTCCATATGGAAGATCAAGGACTTGAAGGAAATTGGACGCGATGAGGAGCATGATGACAGAAATCGAGAAGACGACGTTCTGCTGGACGATACGCTTCATGCGCTTTGACAGCTTGATGGCTTCTGCGATCCTGGTCAGATCGTTTTTCATCAGGACGACATCGGCTGTCTCCAAAGCGACGTCTGTTCCTTCACCCATGGCGATTCCGACGTTGGCTGTGGCAAGGGCAGGCGCGTCGTTGATTCCGTCACCGACCATGGCGACGGTTCCGAAGTCCTGTTTCATAAGCTTGAGTTCATCCACCTTGGTTTCAGGAAGACACTCGGCAATAAAGGAGGAGACGCCTGATTCCTGTGCAATGGCACGGGCGGTCTTCTCGTTATCCCCGGTGAGCATGATCGTTTCAACGCCTTCATCGGCAAGAAGCTTCAGGGCGTCAACCGTTTCCTTTCGTACAACGTCCTTCAACGCTATGAGGGCGATGATGACACCGTCACGCTCGACAAATACAGTCGTCTTCCCTTCAGACGCCAATGTTTCATACCTGCCATCCATGAAATCGGATGCGGCGGTGCCCATGAAATCGGCCTTTCCGATCTTCCATTCCGAGCCGTTCATGACGGCCTTGACTCCCCACCCCGAGATGTCTTCGAGAGAATCGGGTTGGGTAAGCTGGATTCCTTCACTGCGGGCGTGCTTGACGATTGCTTGGGCGAGAGGGTGGTTGGACTGATTCTCGATAGAGGCAACCACTTGAAGAGTTTCCATTTCGTCTTCTAAAGTCAGAAAATCTGTCACGACCGGTTTTCCTCTTGTCAATGTACCGGTCTTGTCGAATGCAATGGCTTTCAGGTTGCTCAGGTTTTCCAGATGTGCCCCGCCTTTGAACAGGATCCCATGGCGTGCACCGTTGGAGATGGCAGAGAGGCTCGCCGGCATGATCGACGCCACCAAGGCGCACGGTGAAGCGACGACGAGGAGCACCATGGCACGGTAGAAGGTCTCATTCCAGCTCCACCCCAATGCGAAGTGGGGAAGGAACATCATCAGGACCACGACGGCAAGGACAACCTTGACGTAGGTCCCTTCAAATCGTTCGATAAACAATTGGGAAGGTGACTTCTCCGACTGGGCCGATTGGACGAGATCGATGATCTTCTGGAACAGGGTGTCGCTGCTCGGTTTTGTCATTTTGATTGTGATGGCCCCGTTGATGTTCACGGTACCGGCATATACTTCATCTTCCGCCGACTTGGTTACAGGGACGGCTTCTCCCGAAATGGCGGCTTCGTCAATGGAGGTGCTGCCTTTTACGACCATCCCGTCCGTCGGTACCCGCTCGCCCGGTTTGATGAGGATCAGGTCTCCAATATCAAGGGAGCTTACCTGCACCTTCTTCTCACCGCTCTCCGTAATAAGCCAAGCTTCTTCAGGCTGAAGCTCCATGAGGGCTGAGATCTCCTTCTGGCTCTTGTTCATCGTGTACGTTTCCAGTGCTCCGCTCACGGCGAAGATGAAGATCAGGATCGCGCCCTCTGTCCAGTACCCAATGATGGCTGAGCCGACGGCAGCGAAGATCATGAGCATTTCCACGTTCAATTCTTTGTTTTCGATGGTCTCCTCGATTCCTTCCTTCGCTTTGGCAAAACCGCCGATGACGAATGCGAGAAGATAGAAGATGATGCTCAGTGAGGACTCATCCTTCGAGAAGAGCCAGCCGAGGAGAATAAAGACCCCGCTGACAAGGGCGGCAATCAGTTCGGCATGGGGTTTGATTTTTTCAAGGAATGGGAGCTTGCTGCCGGGACTCCCCAAGCTTAGCGCTTTGGACTGTGAACTCATAGTGGATTCCTCCTCTAGTATGATGGAACTAATTGATAAAGAATGGTTCTCAATGAGAATAATAATCAACATCAGTACCCTTATAAAACGACGAAAGCTGCCACCGGGTAGGATGACAGCAAATCTATTGAGATCCAAGCTTTCAAATCAGTAATTTATAATTATTATAAATTATACTATCACATCTATATGGAGAAGGAAAGGATTATGTGCTAGTATTTTTCCGCTATTTCCCTGCGCCTCGTCTGAAGGGAAAAGGTCACAAGACTGATGAAGATGATAAGCAGCATGGTGGCAATCATATAGAAAAAACTTGGTCCTTCAAGCTTCTCGATCGTTACTCCACCGATGAACGGACCGATCATGCTGCCGAAGCTGAAGAAGATCCCGCACATAATATTTCCGGCAGGCAGAAGCTCTTTGGGCAGGAGGTCGGTCATATAGCTGATCCCGAGGGAGAAGGTCGATCCGACGGCCATCCCGGCAAGGGCGAAGCAGGTAAAGAGGCCGATGGTGGAATCGGAGACGAATCCCGCAGCCGTGAAACAGCCGGTTCCGATGATCATCACGACGATCAGGACACTCTGCCTGCCGATCTTGTCACTCAGGATTCCTAATGGAAGCTGTGATAAGATGCTTCCCGCTGCGAAAGCAGGAAGGAGGACCGCCACGGCATCGACGGTTATCCCGTTCCTGAGGGCAAAGACGGGGAAGTTCCCGTTCAGCGATGCTTCAAGGAATCCGTACCCGAGGGGTGGCAAAAGGGCGACCCATGCGTAACGCAGCACTTTCCCGAACCGGCGGAATGATCCGACGAAGGTGGCGTCTCCCATATTCTCTGTCTCCGGGAATTCATTCTTCAGTTTGAAGACGAAGCCCCAGACGATGAGCGTCATTACGGAAGAGATGATGAACGGAAGCGCCTCATGAACGGCGAGAAGCTGGGTCATGAGGGGCCCGACGGTAAAACCGATCCCGAAGGACAGCCCATAGATCGAGATATTGCGGCCCCTGTGTTCCTTCGGTGAAAATGACGTGATCCAGGTTTGTGTCGCAAAGTGAAGCATATGATCCCCCACACCGATGCAGAGTCGGAGGAAGAACCAGAACCAGAAGGTCTTCCATATAGGGAAAAGAAGCATAGCGGCGGCCACAGTGATTCCGCCGATGATGATCATGGGACGATACCCGATTTTTTGCAGGGGCTTCTCCATAAGAGGGGAAGCAAGGAGGATCCCGATATATAGAGCGGTGGCATTCAATCCATTCAGGGAAGAAGACACGCCGTCCTGTTCAAATATGATGGCGATCAGGGGCAGGAGCATCCCCTGCGAGAATCCCGAGATCGATACGATGGCCACAAGGACCCAAAAGCGAAACGATAATTGTTTATTCATATGCACGGACTCCAGTCTATGATGGTTACTCTTAGATGGTAACGGGTTCCCACCCTTTTGGCAATATGAGGATGGGACTTTTATGCGGGGGAGAGAGGAGGATGAACTGGTAGACGTACGTGCAAATAGTCACCGCTCTTTTATTCGCGGATGGTCTTAGGAGAAATGAAGCATAGGAACCGTCCCCATGCACCACAGAATTAAAGTATCGGTTACGCTTAAGAAGATAATGGTCCAAATAGGAATCCGTGCTTTATGAGAAGGTTAAGGTGAAGTGACTGCACGGGCAGCCCCATTTTAAAATAGCCTAGAGTGTATTGAAGCGGAAGACGCTTGACTCCGACGGGAATAGAGGAAAGCTCGAAACCCCGGAAGCACAGCTGAGGAGACTCGAATTCCTCCCCGCGGAAAGCAAGCGCCTGCAGCGAAAAGGAACGGTCATTATGTTAGGTGAATGCCGGGCTCAATATGTTTTCGTTTAAATGACGTTGCATCCGCCAAGAGGATTGATTTTCATACCAGTAGGGAATAAAACCTTCACAAAGGGCATTGCTTGTAAGAAAGGGGCGTAGGATAATTAACCGTTGTTTGAACAAGATAATCTTTAATAGAAGCAAGTGGAATCATATTTTTATTCGGAAAGAAGGAAACAGATATGAATAAGGTGTTTGCAGGCTTGGTGTTTATAGGGGTTCCCGTATCAGTGGCGGGGTCGCTGCTGCACTGGTCGAGTGTTCTGATGTTTGTGATCTATTGTTTGACCATCATTTCCCTGGCTGCATTCATGGGAAGGGCAACGGAGAGTTTGGCCGTGGTGTCCGGTCCGCGGATCGGTGGACTGTTGAATGCGACCTTCGGAAATGCAGTTGAGCTGATCATTTCGATCTTTGCCTTGAAGGCTGGTCTGATCGGAGTGGTACTTGCGTCTTTGACGGGGTCGGTCCTCGGGAATCTTCTTCTTGTCGCCGGGTTATCGTTCTTTATCGGAGGCGTGAAGTACAAACGTCAAAAATTCAATGTATTTGATGCCCGGCATAATTCAGGGCTATTGATGTTTGCCGTGATCGTTGCATTTGTGATTCCAGAGATCTTCTCCATGGATATGAACGAGTCCAAGACCATGACGCTCAGCATCGGGATCTCCATCATCCTCATCGCCCTCTACCTGTGTGCCCTGTTCTTCAAGCTGGTGACCCATCGCGGTGTGTATCAGCAGAATGAAAGTGCCAAGGCTCATGAGGAGGAAGAGGCGGAATGGAGCAAGGGCAAGGCGATCCTGATTCTTCTCTTAGCCACGGTGGCTGTCGCGTATGTGTCGGAGCGCCTCGTGCACACCTTTGAGGAAGTGGGACGTACCTTCGGGTGGAGCGAACTGTTCATCGGGGTCATCATCGTGGCCATCGTCGGAAATGCCGCAGAGCATGCCTCTGCCATCATCATGGCGTTCAAGAACAAGATGGATGTGGCGGTTGAGATTGCCGTCGGTTCCACGCTTCAGGTGGCGATGTTCGTGGCACCGGTCCTGGTACTGATTTCACTGTTCTTCCAGACGAACATGCCTCTTGTATTCACGATTCCAGAGCTCGTCGCCATGGTGTCGGCGGTCCTTGTGACCATCGTCATCTCCAATGACGGGGAGACGAACTGGTTCGAAGGGGCGACGCTCCTGGCAGCCTATGTCATCATGGGCATCGGGTTTTATTTGTTATAAGGGAAACCGGTCGTGGCGATCACGGCCGGTTTTGTTGTTTCCAAATTCTTTCAAGATGAGAAGGTGGATAAGGTGCCAAGCGAAGGAAAAACTAATGGCAAACAGAGAGTTGAAAGGAGTCACCACTATATGAAAGCCATTCGCATTATCAGTATCATCCTTCTTTTCTTCATAACCGGGACGGCAGTCCTTCACGCAGAAAAGGAGCCGAAGAAGCAGCCTGCACCGGCAGCGCCTTCCCGCTCCGAGGTCAAGGTGCCGAATTCCGTCCTGACCATCACGAAAGAGAATACGTATCCCAATTCTACTCAAGATCAGCCCTATCTCCAGCCGAGTGAGTGGGCACAGAAACTGATCGAGACATCCAATGTGGATATCGAGAATCCGAACCTCATCAAGATCCTGAATGAGTCGACGATCAACTCGGCGCCGACGATCGGTCTCCGCGCTACGATTTACCTTGGGGAATGGCCACTTAACTATTCTTCAAGTGAAACATCTCCAAACTGGGAGTTCCAGAAGATCAATACAAACTATTTCGATAATCGCGGGGGAACGGCGAATCATCAGATCCATTATGTTCAGGAATCTCAAAAAGCCGTCAAAGGCGGACTCACAGCCAAGGTTCCACATGCAGAAGATGTCCAGAAGATGATGCTCATCAAAGCAACGGATAAATCCGATCTTCCCCTTGCTTTCCAGACGATCGTCGGAGCCGGTACGAAGAAGGATCAGGTGTATAATATTTCCCCGAGGCGCATGGGGTATCTATATGCGTATGCACCGGCCATCAATGAAAAAGGGAAGGTCACTTACGGGGAAGTATACCTTGTCATGAAAGGCACGAAGCGTTCCATCGTCGTCAAGAATGTGACCTCACAGGGAGTCGGCGCCTGGATTCCGATTCAGGATCATGTCCATTTCGGGTTCATGGCCACGGAAACACCAAGATAAGTTTATAGGAAAGGGGAATCGGGTATTTAAAAGATTCCCCCTTTTTTTCTTTTGCTTAGTATGGTAAAATAATTAGAATATTCTGAAATATAGGAGGTGAACACGATGTATCTCATGATCTTCAGCCTGGCACTGGTTGTGATCGTCAGCGCCCGTTTCTGGTATGAAGCACGCAAGGCGAGAACTTATGCAGCTCAGGTGAAAAGCAAAGAATATCATCAGATCGATCCACAACTGGAAGAACTCGTTCCAAGGGATCGACGACAATGAAAGCACTACGGAATCCGATTCCGCAGTGCTTTTTGTTTTTTACACGTAGCGGATCGGAGCAGGCTGGTAATAGGACGGGGACACCGGTCGTTCAGCCTTGCAGGCCGGGCCGATGTATGTACCCGGATGGATCGGTGCCGTGACATCTTTCCATGTGTTCTCGTCGATGCAATATGTCTCAGCCATCACATTGGCAGGAGTAAGGGCGAGGATGTCGGATCCGAGGATGACTTCAGGGGTCGGGGCGTCAAAAATAGCGAGGAGATGTGTATCATCACTCAGGGCCTCCTCATAATGCCACCATCCTTGAGGGACATTGGCCACCATACCGGGAGTGATGACTTCATTGATCAGCTGCCGGGTGAACGGATTCAAGATGGTGACCCGTGCTTCACCAGATATGCAGTAAACGAGCTCGGACGCATTCTGATGATAGTGGGGCTCCACATAGAACCCTTTGCTGAGAAAGATATCAAGAAGGGACGAGTTTTCAAGGGTGTTCAAATGCTGGACGCCAAGGACATTGATCAGGTTTTGGCCGTTGAGTTTGAAGAGGGGGCTTTTATTCAGATCGAAGCTGAATTGAGTAGAGTCAGTAGTATAATCCATATATTTTGTCATACACATCACCTTTTTTCATGATGGTATAGGATATGGGCGGATCATGATTTGGTGCCTGGGCATATGGTAGGCGGTTTTGGTACGATGAAGAGGAGGAGGGATGGCATATGACACAGATAGAGGAAGTAGCGCTGAGCCTATTTCAGGAAGGGCATGCCGAGTATTTGAAAGAATTTCAATTGCCACCTGAGCAGGCGAAGTTCACCGCGCTGCCTGAACAGGTGTGGGAAGAGGCGGAAGGGCAGTACCGGGTGGTGATCCTTGCGGAAGGGACACCGGTAGGTTTCTTTCTGCTGCATGCCACTGACAGGGTGAAAGAGTACACGGACAATCCACATGCCATGCTACTGACCGCGTTGTCAATCGATCACAGACAGCAGGGAAAAGGGTACGCAAAAAAAGCCATGCAGATCGTGAAGGAATGGGTGCGGCTGAAGTTTCAATCCTGCAATGAGATCGTGTTGGCCGTGAATCATAAAAATATTCCGGCTCAAACCTTATACAGGCAGACAGGTTATCATGATACAGGGAGGAGGAAGATAGGGGAAATCGGAGAGCAGTTCATTTTTGCACTGTCCATCAGATAAAAAAAGAGAAAGGAGCCAGAAGCCCCTTTCTCATTAACGTGTGATTCTGGCTTCCCGGGTCGAGAAGTCCACGTCTTTGTAGTACATAGATTTCACAAGAACATTCGGTCCCAGGCAGCGGGCTGCAGGACAATGGCAGTTCAGTTCTTTTGCAAGTGGCTGCCCTTTCCAGCGGTCGTAAACCTCGGGAAGGGTATCGGTCTTGATATTCCCAAGAGGTGGCGTATCACCGAAGTCGGTGACGATCACATCACCAGTGAAAATATTCACATTCAGGCGTGAACGGCCGTCGGGATCATTCCGAACACTCACATTTTTGCTTTTGTACAACGTCTGAAGGAGTTCGAGGTCTTCATCTGAAGAACTGCACGGATAAAATGGCAGTGTCCCGAAGAGCATCCATACATTCTCGTCGCGGAATGAGAGGATATCGCGGATTGCGTTGCTGGTTTCTTTCAGGGTCAACGATTCAAGACTTGAGGCGTAGTCTGATGGGTACATAGGGTGAATCTCGTGCCTCCCACACTTCATTTCATCCACCACTTGACGGTGGATCTTCTCAAGATAGGGCAGGGTGCTTTTATTCAGCATCGTTTCTGCCGAGACAAGGACGCCCCGTTCTGACAAGGCACGACTGTTCTCAATCATGCGATCGAACAGCTTCTGGCGCTGCTCCCTTGTAGGCTTTCGTTCCATATTCGCGAACCCGACATCGATGAATTCATCCGTCGTTCCCCAGTTGTGGGAAATGTGAAGGACATCGAGGTATGGCGCAATCATCAGGTACCGATCCAGGTCGAGGGTAAGATTGGAGTTGATTTGCGTCTTCACGCCGCGTTCGTGGGCGTATTTCAAGAGCGGAAGAACATAGTTCTCCACGGATTTCTTGGACATCATCGGCTCCCCGCCGGTAATACTAAGGGAACGGAGTGTCTTGATTTCGTCGAGTCTTCCAAGAATCATTTCGATTGGAAGGGCGCTCGGATCTTTTGGCGAAAGGGTATAACCGACGGCGCAGTGTGCGCATCTCATATTGCAGAGGGTCGTCGTCGTGAATTCGATGTTCGACAGGGTCATATCCCCGTGTTCATCGACGTCAAGGTAGGCTTCCCAAGGATCATGATCAATCGTCATGGCCTTTGAAGCGGTTTCTGTCTTCATGATTAAAAGCTCCTTTAATAAATGGGTACTCATTCATTATTGAGAAACGTTCGTCCCTTGTCAATCCGAAAGATATTCGTTACCATAGGAAGGTACTGAAAGGAGAGAATACCTTTGGGAAAAGCCATTCATGACAATGAATCACAAGTAACGTATCTGAAACAGCGCCTGAACCTTTTCGTGGACGTCCTCGACTCCATCGACCCTGAGCAGGCTGACATAGACGATATCGACCGCCTCATCGAAATGATCGATGATATCGAAACGAAGGTCGAGCAATTTAAGAAAAGTGAGTGAGAGTCCTGTTGAGGGCTCTTTTTTTATATGCAACACATGGTAAAATATGCATAAAAACATGGAGGTACCATCATGGACATTTCCCGTATTACACTGGAAGAATGTGAAGCAGCGAGGAATCTAGTACTGGAAGGCTTCAGGGAACGGTTCGGCTGGATCGATGAAACCTTGAATCCCGATATCAAGGACATTACAAGGCACTACGATGGAGTGGAGAACCATTTCTTTGTTGGCAGTGATGGATACGGCATCGTATGCACGGGTGCGTTGAAAAAGCATGGTGCCTCTACGTATGAAATCGTCCGAATGTCGGTGAGGTCCGATATGCGCAGTAAAGGATTGGGACGCACCATGCTGCGTCATCTCGAAGATACGGCAAAAAGCCTCAAGGCGGTGAAACTGATCCTTGAGACGAACCGGGCATGGGATAATGCGGTCGGATTTTATAAAAGCAGCGGGTTTGTCATCACCGGGGAGAACGAAACCCAGTATTATTTCGAAAAGATCCTTACAGGGTCATCCCAGACTTCTTCTGTTTCTTCCTGATCGCATCGCACACATATTTGATGAGGAGACCGGCTGCGTATAATGTCAGGAACCCGTAAAACATATTCCAGTGAATCATAGTGTACAGGTGAAACTTGATGAAGAGCGGAATGCCGATGAAGGCAACAATGGCCGAGTGGATGGTATGGGCATACAGATAATAGGTCCATTTGCTGAAGTATTGGTAAATCAGCGTCACCATGACGGGCAGGATCGCAAAATCGACGGTATTGAAGCGATGGGTGAAGACGAGGAACTGGTGCGGGTAGGCCCACAATCCGAAGAATTTGCCGATTTCGTCCAAACTCCCGATCACGAAGAAGCTAATGAAAAAGACCAGCAGGATGAACAAGAAACGCTGTTTGTCGATCAGAATCGAAAAAACCGCGAGAAATAGCAGGCTGATGAGCAGGATCGCCCACCAATGCGGACTGAAAAGATCGTGATGGAGCCACTGGCTGTATTCTGCTTCGTGGGTGGATCGCACCGTTTTTTCAATGGTTGAGTTCATTTGGTTCACCTCTTATAGGCATTGTGGACGAATTGGGAGGGGATTATTCAAGGTTATTGGGATGTCAAGGTGATCATCGGATTGTGAGAGGGCTCATGACACAATAGACTATCATCACAAAAGGGGTGATAAGAGCCCAAACACATTGCAATCGGGAAGCATAAGATGCCACTGTGAGATACAGAGGAGGAATGCTTCTATGCAATACGAACAACAACCAACCTATATACAACACGGATTTGATGAACGTTACCGGCCGGGTTTCGGCGGTGGGTTTGGTAGACCGGGATTCGGCTTTGGTCGTCCAGGATTCGGATTCGGACGCCCATTCTGGGGTGGACCGTTCATCGGAGGGCTGGCAGGAGGATTGCTCGGTGCATCCTTGTTAGCTCCAGGCTACGGATATGGGTATGGCTACGGCTATCCGCCACCGTATTACGGATATGGCCCGTACTATTATTGATCAGCACTGAAAAAGATCCGCGTTCATCCGTTATCGGGTGGAAGGGGATCTTTTTCCTAGTCCCGGAGTTCCTTTGTGAAATCCCTTTCAATCACTTCCCTATAGGAGTATAATAATGGTGAAAATTCTGTATCATGAGGGGGAAGGGAACACGATGAATAAAGAGACACTGCAACAAAGCATGTATGATTTGATCGTAGAGACTTCAACGAATCTGCCGAAGGATGTACGGAGGGCAATCGCCTCTGCCAAAGAGCGTGAAAATGCGGGCACGCGGGCAGCGATGAGTCTTGATACGATTTCCAATAACGTGAAGATGGCTGATGACAATGTATCTCCGATCTGTCAGGATACCGGTCTTCCGACATTCAAGATCAAAACGCCGGTCGGAGTCAATCAGCTTGAGATCAAAGACGCCATCTATGCGGCCATGGTCCAGGCGACGAAAGACGGGAAGCTTCGTCCCAATTCCGTGGATTCTCTTACAGGCGATAACAGCGGGGACAATCTTGGTCTCGGGACGCCTGTCATCAAATTCGATCAGTGGGAAAAGGATTATATCGATGCGCGCCTGATCTTAAAGGGCGGAGGCTGTGAGAATAAAAACATCCAGTACAGCCTGCCATGTGAGTTGGACGGACTCGGCCGTGCCGGACGTGATCTTGACGGCATCCGAAATGCGTGATGCATTCGGTGTATCAGGCTCAGGGACAAGGCTGCAGCGCCGGGTTCATCGGTGTCGGCATCGGCGGGGATCGTTCTTCTGGATACGATCTGGCGAAAGAACAACTTATTCCGCGCCGTGGATGATGTGAATCCGAATGAAGATCTGCGCAAATTGGAAGACTATGTGATGGAGCAACGCCAACGAACTCGGAATCGGAACGATGGGATTCGGCGGTGAAACGACCCTGCTTGGATGCAAAGCGGGCGTCATGAACCGGATCCCGGCAAGCTTCTTCGTTTCAGTCGCGTATAACTGCTGGGCATTCCGCCGTCTCGGCGTGAGGCTCGATCCTCAGACCGGAAGCATTGACGAGTGGTTCTATCAGGAAGGCGAAAAGCTAGATCTGACGCAGGGCACAGAGGCCGAGCTTGAAACCGCCGCAGCGAAGGAAGACGGACAACAATGTCGTCGTACTCGAAGCGCCAATAACAGAAGAGAAAATCCGTGAATTGAAAGTCGGGGACGTCGTGCAGATCAACGGACGCATGTACACGGGCCGTGATGCGATCCACAAGCATTTGAGTGATAACGATGCACCGGTTGATCTCGACGGACAAATCATCTATCACTGCGGACCTGTTATGCTGAAGGATGAGGAAGGCAACTGGCATGTGAAGGCCGCAGGCCCGACCACCTCCATCCGTGAAGAGCCGTATCAAGGGGATATCATGAAGCGCTTCGGTATCCGTGCAGTCATCGGAAAAGGCGGCATGGGGCCGAAAACGCTCGCTGCCCTTAAAGATCACGGTGGTGTCTATCTTGAATGCCATCGGCGGAGCGGCGCAGTATTACGCTGATTGTATCAAAGGCGTGGATGGAGTCGATCTCATGCAGTTCGGGATCCCTGAAGCAATGTGGCATCTGAATGTCGAAGGCTTCACGGCCGTTGTGACCATGGACTCCCACGGAAACAGTCTGCACGAGGAAGTCGACAAATCCTCACTTGAAAAACTGGCGAAATTCAAGGAGCCGGTATTTAAATAAACCGTACCAAAGGGGTCATGATCATGAAAAGCAAAGTCACTCTCATCGTTTTCATCGCGGTCCTTTTTCTGGGCGCCTGTTCAGAGGTGAAGCCCGAGGAGAAGATCACGACCATCGAGCATACCAACCTGAAGGAGCTCAAAGCATACAGTGGAACGTACGTGGGAGATAATTCCGACGTAAGTGCTATCGTCAGGCTGCTCCCCGGCGGTGAAACGATGGGGGAGCTTGATCTGACCGGAGAACGTCTCCATGTCACCTATGATGACGGAGCAAAATCGATCTCTGAGTCTGGCTTCCAAACATTTTGGTTCAATGGAAACAGGCTGGATCGCAAAAAATTATATTTTAATGCCATCTACCTCGCCCTCCTTGTCCCAAATGCGAAGGAGTACCGATTCACGGTCGCTGATGAAGACTTGACCATTCCGAGGGAACAGCTCACCTCTGCCCTCTCCAAGGAATTCAAACGCTTTCCCCAGGGTGACGCACAATGGGATGAAAAAACGGTTTCTACTTTTATCGATGATCATAAAGGGAAACTGACGGAGATGGCGACGAATTACCACACATACTTTGAAGAATAAGGGAGCCTCTATGGGCTCCCTTTTTGGATAGTTTTAGTACTCATAAAGCCCCTTCTTTCTCAAACACTAAGAGGGATAGATTTTGCTGAAAGAAGGGATTCCACATGATCCATCTCATAAAAGTAGTGATGCTTGCCGTGATGCTGACAGTTGCATTCCCGTCCGGCGCAGCAGCCGTCTCCAACCAATCGATCGGGTGGGGCTTCCAGAAGAGCAAGAATGAAGTGCCCGCCGAGGCAGGAGCGCAGTATGACAACCTCCTAACCGACTACGGCGCCTTCTATAAAGGCAATCCGGACGAGAAAGTCCTGTACCTCACCTTTGACAACGGGTACGAAAACGGCCATACGAAAAAGATCCTCGACGTGCTGAAACGCGAGAAAGTACCCGCGACATTCTTCGTCACCGGGCATTACCTCCTCAGCGCAGAAGACCTTGTCAAACGGATGGTCAAAGAAGGTCACATCATCGGAAATCACTCCTGGCACCATCCTGACTTCACTCAAACGAGCGATGAAAAGATCAGGGAAGAAATGAAGAAGGTGAAGGAGAAGACCGCCGAACTGACAGGACAAAAAGAAATGAAATATATCCGTCCTCCGCGGGGCGTCTTCAGTGCCCGCACCCTGGATATTGCCAAGAAGGAAGGATACACCCATGTATTCTGGTCGGTGGCATTCGTCGACTGGAAGACCGATCAGCAAAAAGGGTGGCAGTACTCCTACAACAACCTGATGAACCAGGCCCACCCTGGAGCCATCATCCTCCTTCATTCCGTATCACAGGACAATGCCGATGCCATGGAGAAATCCATTCAGGACTTGAAAAAACGGGGATATACATTCAAAAGCCTCGACGAGCATCCGATGATGAAAAAGCAATAATAAGAAGCGAAGGACCCAAGGGGCCTTCGCTTTTTGGCATGTGTATGGAACATGGGGACGGTTCCTATGCGTTATTTTTTGGTGCAAAGGAACCGTCCCTAGGCATTACGCCGATCAAAGGCATAGCGAAACGCGAATGCCGAGATGATGAAGGATGCGATGATCATGAAGGGGAGCACGATGAAAAACGTGATAACGTCCCACTCCGGAGTCATTGGATCCCATTTGTTGTATGTATATTGGAAGACGTAAAAGAAGACTCGGAAAATAAAAAATGTAAAGACAAGGTAGATCAGCCGCTCCACCCACTTGCGCATAAGATGTACCCCCTGACGAATGCCTAATACATATATGGTAAAATATTCTTTATGAGTACACAAGATGAAAAGGAGAAAAAGCATGCCGACATATGGAAAGAATGTATTTAAAGGAGCATCAGGCTATTATGCATCATACCGCCCGGTGTATCCCTCGTTGCTGATCCGGACCCTCATGGACGAATTTTCCCTGGACGGGGAAGGGAACATCCTTGACCTTGGCTGCGGGCCAGGTACGATGGCAGTGAGACTTGCCGACTGGGCGGAGAGGACCGTTGGAATCGATACAGAGCCTGAGATGATACAGGAAGCGAAGCGGATCCATTCAGTGATTCGAAATGGGCAGGTGGAGTGGTTCACGGGTACGTGGGAAAAATATAAGGCGGCAAACCATCTTCGGTTCAAACTGGTCACCATTGCAAAAGCCTTCCACTGGATGGATCGGGATGGGATTTTGGAAGCCCTGTATGACCGTGTAGAAGGGGGAGGGGGTATCGCCATCATTGACGATTATGTGCCGGAACGGAAGCGGGAGCCATGGCAGGAGGAGCTGGATGCAATCATCCGGAAATGGTACGGACAGGAGCGGAGAGCAGGAAATTCAACGTACACTCATCCCGTTGAACGACACGAAGCCATCATCAGGCGATCCCGTTTCACCTATGAAGAAATCACCCTCCCACCCTATACGATCCACTGGACGATCGAGTCGATCCTAGGAAACCTGTACTCCACCTCCTACGGAGCGATACGCTTCCTCGGAGATAACATCGTTCCATTCGAAGAAGAAGTCAAACTCGCTCTTGAAGGTCTCGCTCCCTACACGGAACCTGTGACCCTCAGCATGAAAATAGCAAGAAAGTGACGCATGGGGACGGTTCCGGTGCGCCACTTTTTTGGCGCATGAGAACAGTCCCCATGCGCCATTCCATTTTCTTTGCACATTTTCTGTTGACACACATACCCTGTTGGGTATAAGATGTAACTCGTAAGGTTAAAACAGCGGCGAAAGAGATGAGGAATCATCGACATTTTACGCCTTGAAATATACCCCTATAAGTATTTTGAAGGAGGAATTCCAATGTCAGAGAGAAAAAAGACAACGATCGTGCTTTTCAGCGGTGATTACGATAAAGCCATGGCGGCTTATATCATCGCCAACGGAGCAGCAGCATACGACCATGAGGTGACGATCTTCCATACGTTCTGGGGACTGAACGCCCTTCGGAAGGATTCAGATATCCATGTGAAAAAAGGATTCCTTGAGAAGATGTTCGGGAAGATGATGCCGAAGGGTGCCGACCGCATGGGGCTATCCAAGATGAATTTCGGTGGGGCTGGTAAGAAGATGATCCAACATGTCATCAAAAAGCATAATGCCATGCCGCTCCCAGATCTAATCGATATGGCTCAAGAGCAGGATGTGAAATTGGTCGCTTGTACAATGACCATGGACCTCTTAGGGCTACAAAAGGAAGAATTGTTGGATCAGATCGAATATGCCGGTGTGGCCGCGTATCTCGGAGATGCTGAAGAAGGAAACGTCAATCTATTCATTTAAACTGGGAGGGAATCAACATGAAAGAGATCATGCCGAAAGAACTTGAAGCGAAACTGAACGAAGATGTCCATATCATCGACGTCAGGGAAGTAGACGAAGTGAAGGAAGGGAAGATCCCTGGAGCGATCCACATCCCCCTTGGATTATTGGAATTCCGCATGCATGAGCTTGACCGTTCGAAGGAGTACATCATGGTATGCCGCTCAGGTGGACGAAGCGGTCGCGCATGTCAGCTCCTCGACAGTCATGGGTACAGCGTGGTAAACATGACAGGCGGTATGATGGCCTGGGAAGGAAAGACAGAATAAATTTTTTTAGAATGAAATATACCCATGTAGGTAAAAGGAGGATTCATCATGAAAACCGATCAAATGCTTGATGCAAAGGGCCTCGCGTGTCCGATGCCAATCGTCAAAACGAAAAAGGTCATGAAGGATATGAGTGCCGGTGAAGTGTTGGAGGTCCAGGCTACGGACAAAGGATCAAAGGCTGACCTTGAAGCATGGGCGAAAAGTACAGGGCACCAATATCTCGGTCTGATTGAAGAAGGTGAGGTATTAAAGCATTACCTTCGCAAATCATCCGATCAGGATGCGGTGGAGCGCTCATATGAAACCGTGGCAAGCAACGAAGACCTTCAGGCTAAGATGGATGCCTCAGAAGATATCACCATCCTTGATGTGCGTGAAGCGGCAGAGTATGCCTTCAATCATATCCCGGGTGCTGTATCCATTCCGATGGGGGAACTTGAATCGCGCCTTCAGGAACTTCAGAAAGATGCAGCCATTTACGTGGTTTGCCGTACAGGGAACCGCAGCGACATGGCCGCCCAAACGCTTGCCGCCAATGGATTCACAAATGTCACCAATATTGTGCCGGGCATGAGTGAGTGGAAGGGAAACACGGAATCGAACCATTAAGATAGCAGGAAGTCTAAGAAGGATACCAAACAGGAGGGAATCAACGTGTCAGTCAATGCAATGAGCAGTAAAGAAGTCGCACAGAAAGTCATGGATCAGGAAACACTTTTCATCCTCGACGTCCGGAACGAAGACGCCTTTCAGGACTGGAAAGTGGAAGGGAAGAATTTCACCTATCTGAACGTTCCTTATTTTGACCTGCTGGACGGTGTGGAAGATATCATGGACCAGCTGCCGAAGAATCAGGACATCCTTGTCGTTTGTGCGAAGGAAGGTTCCTCAATCATGGTAGCTGAGATGCTTTCAGAAGAAGGTCTTGACGTATCGTATCTTAGCGGGGGCATGAAGGCATGGAGCGAGCATCTCGAACCTGTGAAAGTCGGTGACCTTGCAGACGGAGGAGAGCTTTATCAATTCGTCCGTCTCGGCAAAGGCTGCCTGTCCTACATGGTTCTATCCGGAGGGGAAGCAGCGGTCATCGATGCCACACGGATGACCTCCGCCTACACGGCATTTGCCGGTGAAAAAGGAGTGAAGATCAAGCATGTCTTCGATACGCATCTTCACGCAGACCATATTTCCGGTGGGAGGATGCTGGGAGAACAAGCAGGAGGATCCTACTGGCTGCCGCCAAAGGACGCAACTGAAGTCAACTTCGACTACAACAAACTCGAAGACGGAAACTCGGTGACGATCGGAACGTCCACCATCGATATCCAGGCCCTATACACACCAGGTCACACGATCGGCTCCACCTCGTTCATCATCGATGGACGTTATCTCCTATCCGGGGATATTCTGTTCATCGACTCCATCGGACGCCCGGATCTTGCCGGGATGGCCGAAGACTGGGTAGGGGATCTGAGGGAAAGCCTCTACACACGCTATCGCAAATTGCAGGATGATCTGATCGTCCTACCGGCTCATTTCATGGTGATCGAGGAGCTGAACGAAGATGGAACCGTTGGACGCAGCCTTGGAGAGCTACTGAAAGAAAACCATGGTCTCAACATTGAAGACGAAGGGGAATTCAGAAAGCTCGTAACCGAGAATCTGCCTCCACAGCCGAATGCGTATCAGGAAATTCGTGAAACCAATATGGGGAAAGTCACCCCTGATGAAGAAACCCAACGAGAAATGGAAATCGGACCAAACCGCTGTGCGGTCCGCTAAACTAAGGAGGAATAGAGAATGGAATCAGTAAAAGTACTAGACGCAAAAGGATTGGCATGCCCGATGCCGATCGTCAGGACAAAAAAAGAAATGAACACGATCGAGTCAGGAGAAGTCCTTGAAATCCATGCAACAGATAAAGGTGCCAAAAGCGACCTCACCGCATGGGCCAAATCAGGCGGTCATGAGCTCGTGAAGCATGAAGAAGACGGAGATGTATTGAAGTTCTGGATCAAAAAAGGATAAGTGAATGCTGAAGGAAGGGGTATCCCTTCCTTTTCTTTATTGAGAAGGATTGTAAAGCACAGTTATGTAAAGGGGGCGTTCCGTTCCACTGCGGCTGACCGCTTTCCTCGGGGCGTGCGGTGAGCCGCTTCGGCTACGGTCTCACCTGCCCGCTATTCCCGAATGAGTCGGTCAGCCTCCGCTGCACTTCACTCTCTTTATCATTTTAATCCACACATTCAAAAAAAGATTGACGCCACCCGACAATATCCTTACACTATTAGAAAACTTTAACATTTGTAAACGCCATGAACAGGAGTAATAAGGATCAGGGTCTGCCAAGAGAGCTGTCGTCCGCTGCAAGACAGCCATTCCCGTCCCCAACTCGCCTGGGAGCGGATGGAAGAGAATGTCCATCCGGCCGACCACCGTCATCGGGTCCAGAGCGGTTTCCTGTTCGGGAGACCAATAAGAGTGGTACCACGGCCCCGTCGTCTCTTTCCGAGAGGACGGGGCTTTTTGCTATCCAAAAAGGAGGAGAAGGCCGTGTCATGTTTCATTTGTGATAAACATACGAGCATCATCAAGACCGCGGGAACGACGATTTACGAGAATGAATGGGTGTATGTCGGTCACATCGATCGCAAGGGGAAACCGAACTATGCTGGACATGTGATGATCGACTTGAAACGGCATGTGCCGGGTATGGCAGATATGACGGGCGAGGAAGCCGGTGCATTCGGCATCGCCATGTCACGGGTGAGCCGGGCACTGACGGAAAGTGAAGGAGCGGAGCATATTTATGCTCTTGTGTCCGGGAACTCGGTCCCGCATCTTCATATGCATCTTGTAGCCAGATACCCCGGGACTCCGGAAGAACACTGGGGCCCCATGGACGTATACGACTGGGAGGAAGCACCCATGGTCGGTGAAGAAGAAATCGTGGCCCTCTGCATGAGGTTGAAAGAAAGGATGGAATCCTATGAGTGAATGGAGCTGGGTCGGAAGCGATGCAACAAAGGTGGATGAGAAGGATATCCTCACCTTCCCGAGTGGGGTAGTGGTGGGGCGCTTCGGTGGGACCTCCAGGGCAGGTGCAAACAAGAATGAGGACGCCGCTCTCTTATGGGTTGAAGAGGGGGAGTGGGAATTTGCCGCCATCTTAGATGCCCATCAAACAGCTGAGAGCGCGTACCTGGTCGTCGAGACGCTGGAAGGGGAGAAAGAGCGGATTCAATCCATCCTGAGGCAGCCGGTTGGCGAGGTGTTCGATCCGTTGCATGCCTGCATCATGGATATGTTAACAGAACCTGGATTCCTTGGCCGCTGTCAGGAAGTGCAGGGGGAGACCGCAATCTTATTGGTTTGCCGGAAAGAAAACTACCTATGGTGGTTCTCAATTGGGGACTGTGTGGCTATGCTCCATCATCCAGAACTCTCCGCCCATGGGCAGTACAATCTGAATCAGCGCCATTTTTACGAATGGATCGGCAAGGAGAGTACATTCAATGGGGAAATCCCGTGCTACGGCACAGGTGTAAGGGAGCTGCGGGAAGGGAAGAACACCATTTTCATGACGACGGATGGACTTCTGGAATGTCCGGGAGATCCGTACCCCGGCGGTAAAGAGATCTTTGCCACGTTGGATGAAAAGTCGGTGGAGGAAGGAGTGGCGGATCTTCTTCACACGATCGGAGAAAAGGGCGTGCGGGATAGCACGACGATTGTGGCATGGAGGATTGATAACCGTTGTGAAGCCACTTGGCCGGGGAATTTGAGAAAACCTTGATGTCCTCCAATTCGCCCCTATGATACAATAATATGGGAATTTACAACAGATAAGAAAGAGGACGTTATGCTCTACATACGGTATATGTTTTATCAGAGTCTGCTATTTACCGTCATTGTCATCATGAACTATTATCTTGATCCATACTTGACCCCGCCGTTCACGATAGTGGATGCGACCGCCATCTTGGTTTCGCTCTTGGCTCTGTTCGTTGTTATGTTGGTGGTGGTGAAGCTGTATCGTCCTTTTAAAGGCCTCCGCTACCGAACGAAGTTTCTCCTTTCGGTGCCGGCGTTTTTATTGACGATTGCTTACTTTGTTTTAGGAGCCTGGTTGTTCTTTTAGGAGGTGCACGGCATGAAGAAGGTAGTGTTGATTGGTTCGGGTGGGTCGGGGAAATCGACGCTTGCGACCCGTCTTGGGGAAGCCGCGGATCTTCCCGTATGGCATTTGGACCAGCTCCTGTGGAAGCCGGGCTGGGTTCCGGTCGAACGGGAAGAAGTACGAGAAATCCAACGGAATCTCATTAGCGAAGAGAAATGGATCATCGACGGAAATTATGGCTCTACGATGGAGCTGCGCATGGATGCGGCGGATACAATCATCTTCCTGGATCTATCAAGATGGCGGTGCAGCTACCGCGTCATGAAGCGCATGCTCCGCTATCGCGGGAAGGCCCGACCCGATATGAGGGAAGGATGCGAGGAGCAAATCGACCTGACCTTCCTCAGATGGATCTGGCAGTACCCGAAGGAGAAGCGGCCGGGCATCCTTCAGAAGCTCGCGGTCTACAGTGAGGAGAAAGCCATCATCCACCTGAAGAACCCACGGGAAGTCCGCATCTTCCTGGAACATGCCAAAACGCGTAAGGAGGTATCACCATGAAGAATCAAAAACTAACGTTTCTCGGTTACTTCCTGGTCATCCCCGTCATCTTTTTTGTCAGTACGCTTCTGTGGAGATGGGGGATCAAACGAACAGATATCGGGGGAGTGCTTACCGATGGTCTTGCAATCTTAGGGATATATTATCTGCTGATCAGTGTGGTCGGATCAGTCAGGCTGAGACGGAAAGCAGATATATAGAAAAGAAGGGCCCGGGGATCCGGGTCCTTCTTCACTGTGGTGTATTGAAAAAACTGATGACACCGATGAACAGAAGAAACACCATCTGAATGAAAGGACTGCCTGCTCCACAGATGATTCCGGCAATGGCGATCCCCTTCCCTTTTTCACTGCGAACTTTGAGTTGGTTCAGGGACTTTATCCCAAAGATCAGGGCTGCAATCCCGATGAGAATCCCAATGAGCGGGATGATGATGGCAATGATCCCAAGGACCAGGCTGGTGATGGCCAATGCATTGGTTTTATTTGACTCCATAGTGACCTCCATGATTGCTTGATGAATAAAAATCTTCCGGCCGAGAGGGGCTTTTCTAGCCGTCCTCCTGTTCGGGTCTCACATTTGAAACACTGGACCTAATCGATGCTTCTTTTAGTATAAAATAAAGTGGAAAATAAATACAATAATTGATTGTATAAATGTGGTAAGGTAGTAGACTAGGAGATGATGAATGTGACCGGGACCAAAGTGATTTTCTTCGATATTGACGGGACATTGACCCATCATGAAGATGGCAGTATTCCATCGAGCACGAAGGATGCAATAGGGGAGCTGTTGGAACGTGGCATCAAAGTGGTGGCGGCTACTGGCAGACCACTCTCCATGTGCGGGAAGATTCAGGATTTGGGGATCGAGACGTTCATTACGGCAAACGGAGGATATGGTACCGACGGCGATGAGGTGATCTTTCAATCCGTCCTTTCAACTCAGACGGTAGAGGCTGTCTCTTCGTTTGCTATGGAGTCTGGCCACGGCCTGTCCTTTTATACCGATTCATTCAGTATGAACGGAATCGAGGAACGGAGGACGATGCCTGCACTCTTTGAGACGTTGGGGTTGAAGGAATATCCGCCTGTTGTCGAGAAGATGGAAGAAGAGGTATTTCTCATGTGTTTGTTTGCGGGTGATGAACCAATGCACCTCTATCATAAGAGATTTCCCGAATTGACCTTCAGGCGTTGGCATCCCTTCATCTTGAATGTGTTGGAAAGGGACGTATCGAAATCCATTGCCATGAAGAAGGTACTCGATCATTTTGGACTCCACCCTTCTGAGGCGATGGCATTTGGAGATGGAGGAAACGATATCGATATGCTTCAGCTCGTCGGTATGGGTGTCGCCATGGGGAATGCGGGGGCCGAGTTAAAGAGTGTGGCCGACTTTGTCACCAAGCCTTCCGGTGAAGATGGTATCGCTTTTGCCCTCGGAGAGCTTGGGCTGATTAGTATAAAGGCTAGATCATAAGGAAATGGCAGGTGGAAGAGCATGAACGCTCAACAGTGGTTGGATAAAGTGAATCTTAAAGCTGCTTCTGTGAAGGAAGTACCGGAGTCATTCAGTTCGACGGTGTATAACGTGAAACTCGTAACGGGGGAAACGGTGTTTTTGAAAATTCCTCGTTCAATCCAGAAGTTCAGGTTGGAAAAAGAGATATTGGAGAGATTCAAGGGGCATTTACCCGTGCCGGAGATCGTCGCCTTCCATGAGGACGGGTTCCTAGTGCTTGAGGCGCTGGAGGGAGCTCCGGCGACTGGTGTGGTGAGTGAAAATCTGGCGTGGGAGATCGGGGAGCTCCTCGCCAGGCTCCATGCCATCCGGGTCGGTCCCGAAGACTATGGACGTGCAGTGCGGGATGAATTCAGCCGGTGGTCAGAGTTTCTTCCTGCGCAGTTCTACTCGTTTGCCGAAGATGCGAAGAAGGTGCTTGATCCCGATCTGTTTGAGCGGTCGCTTCAGAGATTCGAGGAGTTGAGGAAGGAATTGCCACCACCTGACGGTCCGTCGTTCATCCATATGGATTTCCGGCCGGGGAATATCCTCGTGCGTGATGATCATGTGACGGGCATCATCGATTTCGAGAGCGTACGGATCGGTTCGACGGAGCTGGATTTCACGAAGATCGAGCGTGATGTATGTCAGCGGTTCCCTGGGACACGGGAGGCATTTAAAGAAGGATACCGTTCCGTGAGGCCCCTCATCGACCTTGATCGCGTGCTCCCTTTCTACCGGATGACAGACGCCTTCAATTCCGCAGGCTGGTCCCAGCGGATGGGTCTGGAGAAGAATAGGGACTTCTTTGAGCGTAATGTGAAGATCCTGAAGGAATGTCTTGCGTGAAAAATGCAGAAAAGGGATGTGGATGGACATGAAGGGCGTATTGGCATCAAAGGAGTTAATCATGGCAGCGATGAAGATGGCCGGACTCCCATATAGGGATGAGATCGAGATGGAAGATCAGAACCAGGAATATGAAGGCTTCGTTCTGACGCTGGATGATTGGACCTATAGGAGCAGGCGCGCCAGGAAAACGCCCAACAAAAAGGGCTATTTTACCGTCTTTTGGAAAAAGGGAGAGGATGATCGGAATCGCCCCTATACCCTGGATGAATGTACGGACTGGCTCATCATCACCATCCTTGACCAAGGAAAGAAAGGGCAATTCGTTTTCCCGAAAGAGGTGATGGCGTCGAAAGGGATCGTTACGACCGGCAGCTCAAAAGGGAAAATGGCCATGCGTGTCTATCCCGATTGGGTGACCGGATTGAACCCGACGGCGAAGAAGACCCAGGCGTGGCAATCGGCGTATTTCATGGATTTGTCTTCACAGGTCGATGGGAGTCTGATCCGCTCGCATTACCTGGGGGAAGTCACTACATAAAAAAGGGAGCCGGTTGTGACGGCTTCCTTTTCTTATGCTCATCATTCCATTTACTGTGGCGATATCGAGGAGTCTGGAATCAACAAAAAGAGACAAGCCATATGCTTGTCTCCGCGTTCATGTCATGGATTGAAAGGCGAACAGAAGGTCGGCTTCACAGACGATCCTGCTGTCGATGGCCGCCGTACCTCTCCCTTTCACGATCTTTCCTTTATTCCGTGTGATGTCGATCGTTAGGGTCAGCCGATCACCGGAAAAGACGTCGTGGTAAAACCGGCAGTTGTCGATACCTGCAAGCATGCCGAGACCGGTGCTCCTGCTCTCGGAATGGAGAGCGGCTCCGCTCATCTGGGCCATGGCTTCAAGGATGAGCCCGCGGGGCATGGCGCCGTCCGGTGACCCTTCACAATCGTGTTGTGAAATGAGCTTCACGCCCACGGCCCGTGCGCCTTCTGTCACATCCACGATCTCATCGATCAGGAGGAAGGGAAACCGGTGAGGCAAGATGCTCCGGATGTCCTTCACGCCTTTGGACTGTCGGGACTCCAATTCAGTACGAGTCCGAGATGGGTAAGTCCGCCGCCGAATCCGTAAAGGAGCATCGTATCACCGGCGTTCACTTTTCCTTCTTTGATCCCTTTGTGGATGGCAAGGGGGATCGAAGCGGAAGAGGTGTTGCCGAAGTACTGCATGCTTGTCAGGGTATTCTCGACGTTGATCCCGGCTTTGTCACAGATTGACTCCACCATGCGGAGGTTTGCGCTGTGAGGGATGAACCAGTCAAGCTTGTCCCGCTCGATGCCGGATTTTGTCAGTAATTCTTCTACACCGCCAGGGATCGTGCGCGTTGCCCACTTATAGACTTCGCGTCCGTTCTGTACCATTTTCCCGGATGGATCAAGTTCCTGTCCGTGGAGGGTAGGAGCGAATGTACGGCGGTAGACGTGGGCTCCGCCGGCTCCGTTTGCACCCATGTGGTTCGCCAGGAAGCTTGGGTTCTGTTCATCGTATTCGACGAGCATGGCAGCAGCAGCGTCCCCGAAGAGGATGCAGGTCGAGCGGTCCGTATAGTCGGTCACCTTCGTCAGCGTTTCCGATGCCACGACGAGGATTTTTTTATGGATCCCGCTTGAAACCATATTATTGGCTACATGCAGGGAATAGGTGAATCCGGCACAGGTTGCATTCAGATCGAAAGCACCGGTTGCCGGGATGTCGAAGTGATTCTGGATCAGGCAGGCAACACTTGGGAAGGCATGATCCGGCGTAGTCGTCGCCACGATGATGCAGTCGACGTCGCTCAGATCTTTTCCATACCCGTCAATCAGGTTCTGGACGGCCCCGAAGGCAAGATGGGAAGCGAATTGATCATCAGCCGAGACGCGGCGCTCGTGCATGCCGGTGCGCTGGACGATCCATTCGTCAGTCGTGTCCACCATTTTCTCAAGGTCTGCGTTTGTCAGTTTTTTCTCAGGCACATACGTTCCGATAGCTGTAATACGTGCGCGTGATTGGTTCAAAAGAAGGACCACCTTTTTCATGAATTGTGTTTACACCATATATTATGACCAGGTACTAAATCCTCTCTATTATACGCCTTTTTGACGAATTCTTCAATCACCCCGATTTCCCTGGATGAAAAAAAGGTCGAATTCCTACCTTCTACTTGCCTTTGAGCTCTTGTGAAAGCACCCCGGAGAGATTAAGATAAGAAGAGAAGGAGAAATATAACTGAATGAGGCCTGACCCAGGAGTCACGCATGAGGCGCGAACTTCTATTTGCCATGCTGAAGCATGTGCTTGGACAAATCGGGTCCAACAGCAGTATATTTAACCTTGCATGAAAGGATGATTAGATGAAACAATCGCACCAAACGATAGAGACGCCCAGCAAAGCCAGCATCCTTTGGCAGCTGACCCGTCCCCACACCCTGACTGCATCCTTCGTCCCGGTATTCATCGGAACCGTTTCCGCCATGTATGAGACGAACATCAGCGTCTGGATGTTCCTTGCGATGCTTTTCGCGTGTCTGTGCCTGCAGATTGCCACGAACTTATTCAATGAATATTACGATTTCAAGCGTGGGCTCGACACGGAAGACTCGGTAGGAATCGGGGGCGCCATCGTCCGCCACGGCATGAAGCCGAGGACGGTGCTGCAGATGGCCCTAACCTGCTATACGCTGGCGGTCCTTGCCGGAATCTATATCTGCGCCAACAGCAGCTGGTGGCTTGCCGCCATCGGAATCGGTGGGATGCTCATCGGCTACCTATACACAGGAGGCCCGCTGCCGATTGCCTACACGCCATTCGGTGAGCTGTTCTCAGGCATCAGCATGGGAGCGGCCTTCGTCCTGATCGCATTCTTCATCCAGACAGGCAACGTCGATCTGACGACGATCCTGATCTCGATCCCGATCGCGATCCTGGTCGGAGCCATCAACCTGTCCAACAATATTCGCGACATTGAAGAAGACACGATCGGCGGGCGGAAGACGCTTGCGATCCTCATGGGTCACAAGAAAGCCGTCTACTTCCTCGGCTTCTCGTTCTTCGTCTCCTATGCGTGGCTGATCGGCCTCATTATTGCAGGCACCGTCAGCCCGTGGGTCCTGCTCGTCTTCCTGAGCATCCCGAAACCGGTCCAAGCCGTCAAATCCTTCCTCGGAAAAGGCGGACCAGCTCACTCGGGACTTGCCATGAAAGCGACTGCCCAGACGAATACATTCTTCGGATTGCTGCTGTCAGTGGCACTCTTCATTAACTACTTCATCGTTCGATGACAAAAAGACGACTCCGGATTGGGGTCGTCTTTTTGGTTTATCGTTTTTGGCTGGGGCGGATATCCCTCTTATTCCAGAATCGACTCAGGAAGAAAGCGCCGTTATGGAAGACGGCGAAGGTCAAGAGGGTCGTCCATGTAGTGGAATAATACGCAGCCGTGATAGGGGTGTATAGATTGGCCGTCATCAGCCCTCCAAACAAGGCAGCCCCGATCATCACTGTATCAAGAAGCGATTGAAATGGCTTCCAGGCATTATGCAAGTAGGTCGGGAATAAAAGAGCCAGGATACCGAGCATGAGAAACATGACATTCATGTCATCATCAAGCGACCAGTGAGGAATCCAGAATAGTGCTACCAGAAATGTTCCGATGAAGACAACAAGGCGGACCTTCTTCATTCTGGCCTTGGACCGCGCTTCCTCCCGCTCCTTTCGTTTGTAAAAAGAATCGGGTTTCCATTGAGGCGGTGCGAATTCTTCATTTTTCATATCAACCCGTTCGGGGAAATCAAGGCCAGCCTCATGAAGGGGTTGCCGGATAATCGATTCATAATGAAAGTCGAAATCCTCCCGTTTCGCATCATGCAAGTCAAGATCGGTCACATAAGCTGGAATAGAGTGAGTATGTATACGTTGGATCCAGGAGTCAACGTCTTTTTTGGTTTCCGACAGAAAGGAAAGGTAGGTAATAGCCCCGTTTTTCTCCACTCTGAATACCAGTCGCAGTCCTTCCCTGTACATGTATTTTCTCTTTCCAGAACTGTCTATTGATCTAGCGGACATCCTGATCCAGGCGGGCCCAATCAGGACTTCTTTCATATCATTGAAGGAAACCAGTCGCTCGATTTCTTCTTTTGTTTCATGATCCAATCCCTTTTGTATATATCCTACATCCGTCCACCAAGACTTATGGAAAATAAAATCGGGATCATGATCATATTTTTGCAGGTCCATGTTCAACACCTCTCTGTAGAAAAATCAATCCTAGAGTCTTATTCCACTCATATGGTAAAATAAACCTAAAAAGGAGTGAACGACCATGAACTGTGTAGGCTGCCGACTTGCCAACGAACAAGAGAACGTCTATGTGGTGTACGAAACAGCCACCCTTACATGCATCCTCGACTATATGCCGTTCAATCCCGGCCATGTTCTGATCCTCCCTAAGGGGCACGCCGGAGAGGTGGAGGAGCTTGATCCGAAGACTGCCATCGATATCATGGAAGCCTCGCGCTTCCTGTCTAAAGCCGCAAAGGCTGCGTTCAATCCTGATGGCATCACCATCATTCAAAACGGCGGGATATTCAACGATCTCGACCATTATCATATGCACGTGATCCCTCGTTTTGGAGGACAGGATTTTGCCGAGTTTTTCTCTGAGGAGGGAGAGCCGGCTCATGAAGAGGATCTTGCTCAGGCTGCCCAGAAGCTGATCCGTACCATCAAAGAGATGGAGCAGCATGCTCGAGTTTGAGCCGAACAGTCGGATGCGGAAGAAGATGAAGGCCGAGGTGGAGATCATGAACTCCAACCCCGCCTTCAACCGTCTGGCCAGAGGCATGGATACGATCGGGTTTGAAGAAGTAGAATCGGAGTTTCAGGAATGCGAACGCAGGGGAGTGCGGCGTCTTCTGGTGAAAAAAGACCGCCGATACGTGGCGGTCGTTGATTATTGCCTCCAGAATCCGACCGATTCAGAAGCTTGGATCAGCCTCTTCGTCGTACACCGTGCCTATCAGGGAGCGGGGGTCGCCCATGAAGCGTACGGGGAATTGGAAGCGCTTGTCGGGAGAAGCGGCAGGAACCGCCTCCGATTGGCCGTCCACGCTTCAAACGAGGCGGGACTGTCATTTTGGAGGAAGAAAGGCTTTCACTCCTTTAAGGAAGTGGACATTGGAGGGAAGCCCCACTATTGTCTGGAAAAAGAGCTCTAATATAATCGGCTGCCTTTAGTACGGTGGCAAACTCACCGTGAAGGGTTGCAAGGGAGACGTCGTGAACGAGGGAGGCATCCAAGGTCCGGCCGTCGGGATCGGCAAGATCGAAGGCTGCCGTGGCATCGGATAATACGAATGTCGTGAACCCGAGATTGCCGCTCATCCGTGCCGACGTGGAGATGCAGTGGGGTGTCGTCAAGCCCGCGATCACTACTTCCGTGACATCGAGTTGGCGGAGGTGCTCCTCAAGGCCCGTTCCGATGAAGGCACTGTTCACGTCTTTCTCCAGCATGGTCTCACCGGAGATCGGGTCGAAGCCTTCTTTAAAACGGAAGCCTTCGTTGGAAGGGTGGAAAACGGACCCTGGATGATGCGACCGGTGTCGGATGTGGATGACCTCCCAGCCGAGGCGCCTCCATTCATTCAAAACAAGCAGCATCTCTTCCTCTGCATGGGGGTTATTCCGTGGTCCCCACTTCGGATGGAGGAATGCCTGCTGTACATCGATGAGGAGCAGGGCCCGTTTCACTTTCGGCACCAGCGTTCCGCCGCAGTTCGGACAGACGTTTTTGAAGCTCTCCGTACATTCACTGCAAAATGTGCAGTCATGGGAGCAATGGTAAGCTCCCTCATCCATCTTCTTTTCACACGCTAAACAATGTTCCATGTTCCATCACTCCTATTCTTTGATTCTCCTATTAAGTTTATTGGAAAAAGATAGGCGGAACTATGCTATCATGAAGGAAAATACGCCGAAACGCCGTAAAAACGACGGAAGAAGTGGCGATCGGGCTTAAAAGATAAGGTAGGTGCGAATGATGGATGAAATCAATCGTCAGATCATGGAAGAACTGCAGCAGGACGGGCGACTGTCCATGACCGAACTCGGGAGGCGGGTATCGCTGTCGGTACCGGCGGTGAAAGAGAGGGTGATGCGCCTTGAGGAGCAGGGAGTCATCACAGGGTATCATGCAAAGGTAGATCCCGACCGGGTAGGCAAGACCGTCAAGGCATTCATCCTCATGAAGACCCATCGGTGCAAAGCGTTTCGCTCCTTCTGCAGGGAGCACGCCGATGTGATGGAATGCCACCGGCTTACAGGGGAATACAGCTACCTCGTGAAGCTGGTTACGGGAACCAATGCAGAACTTGAAGATTTCATCGATGCTGCCATGGAATATGGCGAGCCCTATACGATGATGAATCTATCATCCCCAGTTCCCGGCAAGCCGCTTACGGTCGGTGAAGGGTGATGGCATTCATACTGGGATTTGTTATTTGTTTTGCCATCAGTGGGACGTTGAATATGTTGCTCAGCATGCGACGGGGAGTGGACTGGGGCGTGTCGGTATTTGTGAGCCTGCTGGCTGCGACTGCCATAGGGGTTTTTCTGGGGTAGGAGGAGAGAGAATGAACGGAATCCTATTTTTTGTTGCGTTTATCGCACTGTACTTTATAGGCTCATTTATTCTGGGAAAGATCTTGAGACGGAAATTACGTCTCGGGAAGCGGATGCGGGAACATCATAATGAAATCCATCGGCAATGGGATAAGCGCGTCAGAATGATGTTACTCATTCTGTTGTTGATTCTATTAGGTGTCTGTTATTATCACGATTTCAGTCCTATGTACGTGTATATCTCATCCGTAATCGGACTTCTTTTTCAAGAGCTGTTCCAGGCGTTTATGGATTGGAAGTATTCCGAGAAGCGCAACGAATACGTACGGTCACTGATCGAAACAGGGTATATGGCGTTCGGCCTGACCCTTTTCTTTACGGTTCTATCTACAAGCTTCATGTAAGGAGTGTTACAAATGGAAAACGGTACAAGGATGCTCATTGTCCTTGGCGTATTCATAGCTACTTATATCCTTTTGGAATGGGTATTGGGCAAATGGCTTAAGATTGAAAAAAAGAAGAAGGGGTATCACAACGAACAGCATAAGGATTGGGAAATCAAAACAAGTGGTGTGTTGATGTTCATCATTCTGATCAGTTTTATGATGTCTGTGGATGGTGGGGTGCTGCGTGATACGTTGCCTTACATCTTCATCGTCTGTATCATCCTTCAGAACGCACTACGGGTGTATTGGGAATTGAAATTTTCTGATGGGAGTAAAGAGTATATCCGTATGATCATTACCATGAGCTACATGGTTGTATTCTTTATCACGGCATTCTCCACGAATGTTTTCGGGGTGGTTCGTTAGATTGTGAAGAACGATCAAACAAAGGGAGAAGGGGAATTATATGGCTACATGGATCTGGCTTATCGTCATAGTGGGAGTGTTTATAGGGGTGTATTATCTTCTGCAGTGGGCATTGGGAAAATGGCTTCATCTTGGGAAGAGGAGGCATTACCGGACTATCATAATGAAACGCATAAAAAGTGGGATATGAGGATGCGTTTAGTATCGATCCTGATTATTGTAGTGGGTTATTTGTGGGTTATGGATCATGGCTTCACCGGGTCCTATGGGAAGGTCGCATTTCTAACGCTCGGTAGTGGGGTGATCCTTCAAGAGCTATGCAGAGCCTATATGGAATGGAAATACTCAGAGCAGCGAAGGGAATATATCCGGGTGCTGGCATCAGCGGGATATATACTGATGTTCCTCCTTTCCTTTTACTTCACCAACTTCTTCGGGCTGGCATGAAGGCTGAAGAAGCTGTCGGACATGTACTTTTTTTCAATACCGCTCATCAACCTTGAGCCATTTCGTCACCATGAAAACGGGTCTCCGCTTATTTAAGGGGAGCCGTGGCGAGGCAAACGACAGGCGAATATACATGGAAGGAGTTTCACCGCTCATCCGTTTTGTATGATGCTTGTTGGTTGAGCTCATCATGTGTTGATCAAGGAGGCTGTTCGATGGCGAGTATGGCTTTGGTAATGCTCGTGTTGTTGGTATTTGCGGCGCTGTACATGGTGTTGCAGTGGGCGCTGGGGAAATGGCTCCATCTTGAGAGTCGGAGGAAGTTTCCCACTTTTTACAACGAGACGCACTGGAAATGGCATAGGATAATGTGCTGGGTCAGCTTGGGTATTCTCTTGTCCACATTCATATGGGTGATGATCCTTCAGGGCGGTGACGAGTCGTTATGGTTCGTGCTGCTGTTTGCGATGTTTGCGAGCGTAACGATTCCTGAGTTGTGCCGCGCGTATATGGAGTGGAAGTATTCCGAACAACGAAAGGAATATATCCGCGTCCTGGTGAGCATAGTGTATATGCTGTCCTTTATGATGCTCCTGTACGTCACGGAATGTTTCTGGATTTCCTGACAAAAAGCCCTGTCCACATTCGGACAGGGCTTTCGTTATTTTATAGGGAAGCCTTCAGGATGGAAAGGATGTCTTCTTTTCCGAGTTTCTTGAAGTTACCGAAGCCTCCGTATTCCATTTCGCGGGCTGCGATGCCGGCGATTTCGTCGAGGCGGTCTTCGCCGATGTTGTAGTCGGCGAGTCGGGATGGTGCTCCGAGACTGGTCCAGAACGCGCTTAGTTTCTCGACACCTTCAAGGGCGATATCTTTGTCGCTGCGTCCTTCCGTCTCGATGTCGAACATGCTGAGCATAAGGCGCTTCATGCGGACCGGATCATGGTCGATGACGTGGCGCATCCAGTTCGGGAACAGGATCGCCAGTCCGCCGGCATGGGGGATATCGTATACGGCCGACACGGCGTGTTCGATCGTATGGGACGCCCAGTCGCCGAAGTAGCCCATTTGCAGGGTGCCGTTCAGGGCGATGGTACCTGAGTATAGGATTGTTTCGCGGTTCTCGTAGCTCTCCAGGTTTTCAAGGAGTTTCGGCGCTGTTTCGATTACTGTCTGAAGGACCGAGTAGCACAGATTGTCTTGTAGCGGCGTGTTTGCCACATTGTGGAAGTACTGTTCGAAAACGTGGCTCATCATGTCCACCATGCCGTAGATTGTCTGGTCGCGTGGAACCGACATCGTATTGACCGGATCAAGGATGGAGAAGGCAGGGTGAGTGACACCGGGGCTACCCCATACATACTTCTCGTTCGTCTCCCAGTTGGTGATAACAGAGTCCGGGTTCATTTCGGATCCGGTTGCCGCAAGGGTCAGGACGGTACCGAACGGAAGGGCATCCTGAGCGATGACTTGCTTATTGATGATCTCCCAGACATCGCCGTCATATTTCGCACCGGCAGCGATGGCCTTCGTGCAGTCGATGACGCTTCCGCCACCGACAGCGAGCATGAAGTCGATGTTCTCCTCACGGCAGATGTCGATTCCTTTCCGGACCGTGGATAGGCGCGGGTTCGGTTCGACCCCTGCTAGCTCGGATACGTTCACGTCAAGGTTCTTCAGGATGTCCAGCACCTGATCATACAGACCGTTGCGCTTGATGCTTCCGCCTCCGTATACAAGCAAAACGTTTTTTCCGTATTGCGGGATCAAGTCCGTCAATGCGTTGACCTGTTCTTCCCCGAAAATCAGTTTCGTCGGATTATGGTACATAAAGTTTTCCATATTGTCAGCCTCCTTTGAGTTGTCGTTAAGAGTCAAAGGTGCAAGTATAACGCGGGTCGGAAGGTTTAGCAAGTGAAGGGGCATGTCGATTCTGCACCCATCATGAGACATTATGACTGAATTTGGCAAAAGTTTTATTTATGTTGTACAAAGGTTGAAAATTTGAAATAATAAGAATTGAATAGTTGTTCATAAGGGGGCGTATAGGCATGCTTGTGGTAAGCGCATGTCTCGCAGGTATGAAGGTAAGATACAACGGAACGGACTGCCTTGAAGATGTGATCGGAGACATGGTCAGGTCGGGTCGTGCCATCACGGTCTGCCCCGAGCTGCTGGGAGGTTTCCATATTCCGCGAGAGCCCGCCGAGATCCGTGGAGGAACGGGAGAGGACGTACTGGATGGTATGGCACGTGTGGTGGAACGTTCAGGAGCAGATGTGACGGATCAATATATTGCCGGGGCAACCGAGACCCTCGCCATCTGCCGGAAGATGGGGGCGACGGAGATCGTTCTGAAAGAAAACAGTCCCTCATGTGGAAGCTCCATGATCTACAATGGGAATTTTTCCGGAGATAAGATTCCGGGGGAAGGTGTAACAACTGCCCTTTTAAGAAGGCATGGAATCAAGGTTTGGTCGGAAGAGGATGCTGTGAATGAATTTGTGTGAATTTTCCATCGTTCTGCTAAACACCTGTGCTGATTAGCCGATGAATAATAGTAATGGCACATACAGACACGGAACTGTTTCAATGCGACATGTCCTGGGTATTGTATGGAAAGAAAAGTAGAGATAGAGAACAGTCCTTCGACTGCAATACGATCACAAAGGGGCAAGAGAATCGAATGAGCGATGTAATAGGTCAAACCTTCTTACCTGAAGCAGAATTAAAGTCACTTCTGCAGCAAGGGAACGTCGAAGAGGGCAAACAGCTGGACGTACTACTGGCCATGGTGGAGCATATCGGGACGCCTGATCCCGTACTCCGAGACAAATTGATTTACACCACCTTTTACCGATTGATCATTGAGGAAGACAGACTGCATACGGAAGTTCTGAAGGATCTCCTCGACCTTTCCATGGATCATCTCCTTATGAAGGGGATCGGTGAGGAAGGGACGGATTCCGTATTCACGCGCGCATTCACGACCCTCCTCATGTCCCTCGTTCTTGGAAGGGACAAAGAGGCGAATTTCTTATCAGAGGATAAAATCCAGGAAGCAGCCGATATCACGGTGGAGTACCTGGAACAGGAACAGGACGTGCGCGGTTTTGTCGAAGAAAAAGGCTGGGCCCACAGCGTCGCCCACGCAGCCGACATGGTGGATGAGCTCGTGCTGAACCCGAAAGTCGATCAGGACATGTTCCCGGTCCTGCTGAAAGCACTATGGGAAAAGGTGTTGGTGTCTCACCATGCCTATATCCATGATGAAGATGAGCGGCTCCTCGTCCCCATCCTCCAGATGATCTGGCAGGGGATGGATGAGGGTGAAGTCATAACGCTAGTGGAAAAGCTTCCAGAAATGCTTGAGAAGCAAAAAGCCGAACTTGAGGAAGAGGCCTACTGGACCCTGTTTTTCAATGTGAAGACCTTCTCAAAAACCTTCTATATGAAACTGGAAGAATACCCGACCCTGTCGAAGCTGAGAAATGCAATCGACAATGTCCTGAAAGAACTGAACTGAATAGGAATGCTCTTATGAAGAGAGGCGGAGGGACTGGCCCTGTGAAGCCTCGGCAACCGGATCCACGGTGCCAAATCCAGCAGACCGCTGCGTCTGAACGATAAGAGGCTTATAGAAAGAGGGCCTCTTGGAGAGGTCTTTTTTTATGAAGAAAAGGAGGAAGGGCATGACAAGAGAAGAGATATATACGGAACTTGAAGAGAACTTTGAAGAAACACGAGGTTGGAGGCGGCATCTCCACGAAAATCCGGAGCTCTCCTTCCAGGAAAACGAAACCGCCCGCTTCATCGAAGGAAAGCTGCGCGAATTCGGCCTCGAGGTGAAGACCGGAATCGGTGGCCATGGCATCACGGGCAAGCTCCGCGGGAAGAAGCCGGGCAAAACGATTGCCTTCCGGGCCGATTTCGATGCCTTGCCGATCACAGATGAAAAAGACGCACCGTACAAATCAAAGAACCCCGGCGTCATGCACGCATGCGGGCATGACGGACATACAGCAGCACTCTTATCCGTCGCCAAGGTGCTGAGTCAATATGGACAAGACATCAACGGCACACTCATCTTCCTTTTCCAGCCGGCAGAAGAAACGCCTCCTGGAGGAGCGAAATTCATGATCGAAGAAGGCGTGCTGGAAGGGGTGGACCACGTGTTCGGCGCCCATCTCGCCTCGGATCAGCCTCTCGGGACATACGGCGTCGGCGAAGGATTCCGCATGGCCGCTGTCGACAAATTCGCCATCCACATCAACGGTCTCGGCGGTCACGGGGCGCGCCCGCATGCGACGATCGATCCACTCGTGATCGGCACGACCGTCGTCAACGCCCTCCAGCAGATCGTGAGCAGAAAGGTCGATCCCCTGAAATCTGCCGTCGTCACCATCGGCATCTTCAAAGCCGGCACCGCCTTCAACGTCATCCCCGATAATGTCACCATCGAAGGCACAGTGCGTACGTTTGAAGCCGAGGTGCGCGATCAGGTCCAGGAAGAGATCGAGTCGATTGTTGCCGGCATCACATCAGGATTCAAGGCCACGCACAGCATCGATTACCTCCGTGGCTACCCGGCCCTCTATAACCACCCGGAGGAAACGGATACCGCCCGCCTGCTATTCACTGACATCGGAAACGTCGTCGAAGTGGAGCCGACCATGGGTGCTGAAGACTTCGCCTACTATCTTCAAGAAAAGCCGGGTACCTTCTTCCGCGTCGGATCGAACACCGATGATCCTGCAACCCGGTACTCCCATCACCACCCGCGCTTCGACATCGACGAACGCGCACTCGTCAACACGGGCAAGGCCTTCATCAAACTGGCCGAGCACTACGTTTTTTAACTCAACAGAAGAATAGGAGATACATAGATGACAACCTACAAAATCACGATGATGGACGCCTACGCCATCGAATCCCTCCGCGAAAAAGGGATCACCAACAAGGTACTACTTGAGGCCGCAACCAGTGGAGATACAACGAGACTGTTGGAGGCAGATCCAGAAGGAAGCTTCGATGCCTTGTTGAAACTCGGCGAGGATCAGGACGCGCTTGATAGCATCCTCAATGATGGCTACCAGATCAAATTCGTTACCTACAACGGCCTTCGTAACCTCCTCCGTATGAAATTCCGCAAACCGTTTACCGACTTGGACAACGGGATCGAAGGACTGCACCTCAGCGTGGAAGAGCTGATCCAGCTGAAGAAGCTGCTCTCAAGCAACTGGGTGCTGAAGGCGGAAGAAACGGACGATGGGTATGTGGCTAGCGTGACGTATATCGAATAGGTGCATGGGACGGTTCCGGTGCTTCATTTTATGAAGCGGCCGGGGCTTTTTTTGTTTGGGAGATAGGTGGCGGTTTGCGGTGCGTTGGATGGGGGGGCGGCGTGGAAGTTGGTAATAAACGTGGAGAGTTGGGAGTAACGTTCCAGAGTTGAATGTAAACAGCTAGAGTTGAAAATAAAAAAATCTGTCCAAAAAAAGTTGGAAGTAAAATCTCGAAAGTTGATAGTAAATTTCCCAAAGTTGATAGAAAAAGTTTAAAAGTCGGTAGAAAATGATGCAGGGATGATATAATTGGATATATAAGGAATTTAATTGTGAGGAAAATACGCTATTTCATCCTGTTTTCCCAAAAACGTGACCACACAAGCCCCGTTATGAACCAAAACCACCTAACATGAAGGGAATTTGACCATGAAACCACTACAAAACACTATCGCCGTCGTCACCGGTGCATCTCGCGGAGCAGGCAGGGGAATCGCCTACGAACTTGGTGATGCTGGGGCCACTGTCTATGTGACGGGGCGAAGCATCAAGGGATCCACCACCGATGACCGGCCTGAAACCATCGAAGAAACGGCCACAGGCGTCACGAAGCGGGGCGGGAAGGGAATCGCCTTCCGCTGTGATCATACGGACCCAGCCGATGTCCGCCGTTTATTCAGACGCATCAAAGACGAACACGGCCGCATCGATCTTCTCGTCAACAGCGTGTTCGGCGGTTCGGAAAGCTCTCTTCCACGTGAAGGAGGCAAACGCTTCTGGGAGCGGCCGGAGGAACACTGGGATGCGATGATGGGTGCCGGCCCCCATGCCTACGTTCTCGCTGCCCGGAATGCCGTACCGCTCATGATCCCGCAGCAAAAAGGGCTGATTATTAACATCACTGCCCAACTGAACGATGCGATCTCAGGTAACTTGTACTATGATCTTGCCATGACTTCCGTCAATCGGATGACCCTGGTGATGGCGAAGGAACTGAAGGAGTACAATGTATCGTCTGTGGCACTGTGCCCTGGCTGGATGAGGACGGAAAGGGTCGTCGATTCGGGCTTCGGTCCAGAGGATGGAGCGACGGAAACGACCGCCTATGTCGGACGTGCAGTAGTTGCCCTGGCAACGGATGCCCACATTGCATCCCTATCCGGAAGAGCCATTGAGGTCGCTGAACTAGCACGTAAATATGGTTTTACTGATGTGGATGGAACCCGACCCGCGGCCTTTTGAAATGACGGATGATTCTGAAAAACATCTTGTTGTTTTTGTTAAATGATGGAATAATAGTCAGATAGATTACTAGATGTAAACGAGGGTAGAACCGGTGGTTGCTTATCCTTAGCATCATCTTCTGTTTGAACCTCGTAACGATCTTGAAGAAGGTGTAGAGAGAAGAGAATCTGGCGTAAATACCATTACTGGTGTTGAATGAACTCAATCATAAGGAGGAAAACCCATGACCACGATCCAAGCCATCTACAGCAACCCACCCATATTCGAGACGGAGCGGCTGCTCCTCAGGAAGATCGCAGCGACCGATCTTGACGACATGTTCCGGTATGCATCTGACCCCGAGGTGACGAAGTATGTGCTGTGGGATACCCATCAGACCCTTGAGGACACGAGACAGTTCCTTGATTATGCACTAGAGGCGTACCGGAATGAGGACGTATCCCCGTGGGGGATCGAGTGCAAAGAGAACGGGAAATTTATCGGGACGATTGATTTTGTGTCATGGAGCGAGCGACATCGGACAGCGGAAATCGGCTATACCATCGGCCGCCCCTTTTGGGGAAACGGATATATGACGGAAGCGGCTCGTGAACTGCTGAAGTTTGGATTCGAGCACATGGACCTCCTCCGCATCCAGGCACGATGCTTCCCGGGAAACATCGGGTCGGAGCGGGTGATGCAGAAGCTCGGCATGACGTATGAAGGGACACTGCGGCAGGCGATGAATCTGAAGGGGACGCAGATGGATCTGAAGCAGTATTCGATTTTGAAGGAAGAGTTTAAGAGCTCATGAAAGAGACCATCGCCGCCATGTGGGAGCACATCGATGGGCTTGTGACGATGAGTTACGTGAGGAGTTTCGAAGTTCACCTCAACATAACCCGAACAACATCAACTCAAAATCAAAAAAACTTTGAAATCCATTACCCGGTGAACAGCGAGCAATCCTCAAAACTCGGTGAGATGCACTGCCGTCTCTTTCCAACTAAAATCGAAGTGCTATTCGAGGTGGAAGGCACCAGGGAAATCATCATCGTGGAAGATAACGATGAGGAGAAATACTATGATGAGGTCATCTTTTACCTGAATGATTTGAACGAAAAGGCGAGGGTCCTTCTGGGTCAAACGGAATGAAGTCACTCGACTTAAAAAACCACCAAGAGATAAGGAGCAACCACCATGACAACCGAACAACAACTTTACGAAGCAGCCATCGACCTCATCAACACCCGCTACCCGACCGGATGGGGCGGGGCAGCGGCAATGATGACGAAGGGCGGGCGCGTGTTGACGAGCGTGGCGCCTGAGGTGATCAATGCGTCAACGGAGCTCTGCATGGAGACGGGGGCGATCCTAGAAGCCCATAAGTTTGCCGATGAGGTGACGCATACGATCTGTGTGGCCCGAGAGGATGAGCATGCTCCGTATCAGATTCTGACTCCGTGCGGCGTATGCCAGGAGCGTCTGTTTTACTGGGGACCCCAGGTGAAGGCAGGAATCTATACGGCGGACGGCCATGTGGAGTTCAAGAGGCTGGATGAGATCCAGCCGTTTCATTGGTATCAGGCGTATCGCGGGGAGTGATCAGCTCCCCCAGCGAAGGGCGACGGCCCCCCATCCGAGTCCGGCTCCGTAGCCGACGAGGATGACGAGGTCGCCGTCTTTTATTTTGCCTTCGGTGACTTCCTTGTGAAGTCCGATGGGAATCGTGGGTGCGGATGAATTGCCGTAGTAGCGGATCGTGTGGGTGTGGACTTGTTCCATCGGATAGCCGAGGGACGCGATGCTCGTTTCGATGATGCGGAGGTTGGACTGGTGTGGAATGATGAAGTGGACGTCGTCTAGGGTGTGGCCAGTCTGGGCAAGGATCTCGTTCACGGCTTCCGGGAATTTCTCGACGGCGAAATCGAAGACGGCCCGGCCGTTCATTTTGATGTACTTGTTCTCGTCAAGGTGGAGGTGGTGACCGCCGCTTCCATCCATCTGCATGGTGATGCCGAGGATCCCTTTTCCTTCCGGGACTTCCCCGACGATGACAGCCGCCGCCCCGTCTCCGAAAATGAGGGAGGTTTTATAGTCGTCCGGGTTGAGAAGCGAGGAGCACTTGTCCACGGCGACAACGAGTGATTTCTTATACATACCGGTCTTCACGAATTGCACAGCGGTGGCAAGGCCGGTGATGAAGCTTGAACATCCAGAGTGAAGATCGAGTCCCGCGCATTTTCTGGCACCGATTCGGTCCTGGACGAGAGCGGCAGTGATATGGGTGTCGTGGGTGTTCGTGGCGATGATGACAAGGTCGATCTCTTCTGCATTGACGCCGGCGTTCTCGATTGCCCTCTTCCCGGCCCGTTCACACAACTCCGTGAGCGTTTCTTCCTTACTGAGGTAGCGGCGCTCGATGATGCCGGTCTTCCGTTCGATGTCGGCCGCATTCATGCCAAAACGGGCACCGAGTTCTTCATTATTCACCACGCGATCTGGAATATCGACACCGATTCCTAGGATTCCCGTGTTGACCATCATACACATTCCCCATTTCCTGAGTTTTTCCTACACATTCATCCTAGCATAATTACAGGGATAAAAAGGAATTTAAAAGAATAATATGGAATTAGTATAAGTAGAAAGAATGAAAAGGGGGGCGTGCTATGGGGCGGTGCGCCGATCAAGCTGTCATGGACAGAATCGGATTCCTTACCGGATCCCGAACGCATCACAAGCGCCCATGGGTTCTGCTTTTACGAAGGGAAGCTGCTTCTCGTTAATCTCCATTCAAGAGGGTGGGATATTCCCGGAGGCCATGTTGAAGCCGAGGAGACGCCGGAAGAATGCTTTAGGCGGGAAGCCATGGAGGAAGGATATGTGGAAGGCGACTGCACGATGCTCGGCCACATCACAGTGGATCATAGTGAAAACGACTCATGGACCGAAGACGGACCGTATCCAAAGATTGGCTATCAGGTCTATTTCGTCATGGAAGTCACGAAGATCCACCCGTTTGAAGGGGAGCATGAGTCAGGGGCACGTCTTTTCATGAAGCCTACGAATGCACCGGATCATTATAAAGGGTGGATGCCGTTGCATCAGGATATATTGGATCTAGCATGGAGAAAAATAGAAAAGGGGAGATGAAAATGGAGAAAGACGTTCAGGTAGAACTTGAGGAAAAGATACTCCAAGACGAAAACGAGGGGGCAATGACCCACTTAAAGCCGTATCGCTTTTCCATCTGGAGTGCCCTGATTGGAATTATCCTCTTGATCATCAGCATAAACGGAGTTGAAATAGCGAATTCCCTGTTCACCTCACCATTACCGGGAGCGGGCTTCCTGTTGACCAATACATACATCCCATCGGTCCTTGGCTTAGCTTGTATCCTGCTTGCCATATCGACCTGCACCGTTCAGTATGCCCATCAGCTGAAAAAATCCTCTTAACAATAGGATCGCCCCGTCTCTGGAGCGATCCTTTTACTGTTCACATGATACCGAGCTGAGGGAGAAGATGGAGCCTTCGTAGAGAAGGACGGTTCCGCCTCCATCCACGCATTCTGCTGCTTTTTTCTGGTTCTGTTTGGAGTTTTCTTTCATCTGATAGATTCGGAAAGATCCTGACAGGATGATGAGGGCGCTGATTCCGACAGTGAGGATCCAGGTTGATTTCTTCATACGTTGACCTCCTTGCTAGATTCCTATGTTTGACAGTATAACATGAATTTGGGTGGGGCTTGAGAGGTATTTCACAGAGCAGGCGAGGGGATACTGGTGTGTGCTATAATACGCATATGTAGAAAGGGGGAGGCAAATGAGTGAAACGAGGATCGAGATACCGGGGCCGTATGACTTCGACCGTGTGCTCGAGCGGCTGTCCATCGACCCGCTCCATGCCGTGGATCGAGAGGCGCGACTCGTAAAGGTCCCGTATTATCCGACGGGGGAAGTCATCACGGTAAAAGGCGTCGGAACAAAGGATGAGCCGGCGTTCATCTTATCATTTCGGGAAGATGAACAGTTGGAAGAAAAACAGGCCCATATCGCCCGCATCTTCCAGTGGCACACGGGACTTCATGAGGTCCAAGCCCACTTTCTAGCGACGGACCTGAAGCCGATCTTCGAGGAGCATGTCGGTACGCCGATCGTCCTTGATTTCAATCCATTTGCCACCATCGTGAAGAGCATCATCCATCAGCAACTCAACCTGAAGTTCGCCTTCACCCTGACCCACCGTTTCGTCACCCGCTACGGGACCGAGAAGGACGGCGTCTGGTTCTATCCGTCACCGGAGAAGATTGCGACCCTCACCGTGGACGAACTGCGGGAGCTCCAATTTTCCCAGCGGAAGGCGGAGTATGTGATCGGCGTCGGGGAAAAGGTGGCAAGCGGAGAGCTCAACCTCGAAGAACTTGCCCTTGAGCCCGATGAAGTGATCATCAAGGAACTTACAAAGATCCGCGGCATCGGACCGTGGACCGCCCAGAGCTTCCTCCTCTTCGGACTCGGGCGGCCGAATCTGTTCCCCATGGCGGATATCGGCATCCAGAACGCCATCAAGAAGCTGTTCGGGATGGAACAGAAGCCGACGCGCGAGGAAATGGAGCGCATGAGCGCCGCATGGGCCCCTTACCTGAGCTATGCCTCCCTGTATCTGTGGAGAAGTATTGAGTAGAACGGACGTGAATAGATGAATAAACAACAGTCAAACCAAGTACGCATCGAGTTGAAACAGCAGTTTCCTCTGACCATAAAACGAATCGGGATCAACGGGGAAGGAGTCGGCTTCTTTAAACGGAAGATCGTCTTCGTACCCGGTGCCCTGCCAGGCGAAGAAGTCGTCGTGGAAGTCACCAAGGTCCATCCGAAATTCACCGAAGCCCGCGTGAAAAAGATCCGCAAAGCATCACCCCAGAGAACGAAAGCACCATGCCCAGTCTATGAACAATGTGGTGGATGCCAGCTTCAGCATCTTGAGTATCAAGGACAGCTGGATGCCAAACGCGATATCTTGATCCAGTCCCTCGAGCGCCACACGAAGCTCAATCTCGATGAGCTCGATATCCGCCCGACGATCGGTATGGACAATCCGTGGCACTACCGGAACAAAAGCCAGTTCCAGGTCGGTACCCAAGACGGCAAAGCCATCGCCGGGCTCTACAGCATGAATTCTAATAAGCTCATAGACATCGACGAGTGCATCGTCCAGCATCCGCTGACGAATAAGGTCACAACAGAAATCATCCGCATCATCAATGATTTCAAGATCCCCGTCTATGACGAAAAGCAGAAACGCCAGATCATCAAGACAATCGTCACACGCGTTGGATTCGAAACAGGACAGGTTCAGGTCGTACTTGTTACAACAGAAAAGAAGGTCCCGCAAAAGGATCTCCTCGTCCAGGAAATCAGCAAGCGCCTGCCGGAAGTCGTCTCCATCGTCCAGAACATCAATCCGAAAAAGACGTCCCTGATCTTCGGTGATCAGACGATCAATCTTCAAGGTAAGGACAGCATCAAAGAACGCCTGGACGAGTTCACGTACGAACTCTCTGCCCGCGCCTTCTTCCAGCTCAACCCGCTCCAGACGAGCAAGCTCTACGGAGAAGCCAAGAAAGCCGCCGCCCTCACCGGCAACGAAAAAGTCGTCGACGCATACTGCGGCGTCGGCACCATCGGCCTCTGGCTCGCAGACGGCGCCAAAGAAATCCGCGGCATGGACGTCATCAAAGAAGGAATCGACGACGCCAAAAAGAACGCCAAAGCATCCCGCGTCAACCACGCCGATTACTATGTCGGCAGCGCCGAAGACCTCATGCCCAAATGGAAACAAGAAGGCTGGCGCCCCGATGTCGTCGTCGTCGACCCTCCAAGGGTCGGCTGCGACAGCAAATTCCTCGACACCATCAAGGAAGTCAAACCGAAGCGGTTTGTCTATGTGTCGTGCAATCCATCGACGCTTGCGAAGGATATCGACTATTTGAAGCGTGAGTATCGCGTTGAGTATTTGCAGCCGGTTGATATGTTTCCTCAGACGGCGCACGTGGAGTGTGTCGTGCGACTTGTTTTAAAAGAAGGGAACTAACCCTTTGGGTGTTTTCATTTTTGACGTAACGGATTAATGGGTCCGCAGTTCTTTTTGTACTGAAAAATCCCGTTACAAAAAAACAGGTCTATACATGCTCAAATTAAAAATGAAAACCCACACCCTTCAAATGGGTGTGGGTTTTCACTATTATTTGAAATCGGCACCTAAACTAGTATCTTTCCACGTCTCGATATCTTGAAGCAGATTTTGATACTTGTGAGTAGCCACTTGATAAGCGGTTTCTCCTAATAAGAGACGAAGTGGGGGATTCTCAGTTTCAACAATTGAGATCATGGCCTCGGCAGCTTTTTTCGGATTTCCTGGTTCCTGACCACTGTACTCGGACATTGTAGAGATCGTTGGTTCAACGGTTTCTTTATAGATAGCTGTTTTTGTTTTTACGGAGGAACGGCCTGCCCAATCGGTTCTGAAGGAGCTTGGTTCAAGGAGCGTCACGTGAATATTAAAAGGAGCTACTTCCTGGGACAAGCTTTCTGAAATGCCTTCTACTGCGTATTTTGTTGCGTGGTAATAACCAAGGGCTGGGAACGAAGCGATTCCTCCGATCGAAGAAAGATTAATAATGTGCCCCGATTGCTGTTTCCTCATATGAGGGAGCACTGCATTTGTAACGTCCATCAGTCCCCAGAAATTAATATCAAACATTTTATGGGTTTCTTCTTCTTTACTTTCTTCTACTGAGCTAAAGTACCCGATTCCCGCATTATTGACCAAGACATTAATTTCCCCAAACGTTTGAATCGTTGCATGGACTGCTTCGTTAATTTGATCCTTAACTGTTACATCAAGATTCAGGAGAAGCACATTCTCCCTGTTTTTATCTTTCAAGGATTGAAGGCTCTCAGTGTTTCGAGCGGTTACCGCTACTTTATATCCTTGATCGATTACCTGCTCTGCGAGTTCTCGTCCAAAGCCTGTTGAACAACCTGTAATAAACCATACTTTTTGTTTCTGATCCATTCTTACCACTCCTTTAATTTGAATACGTAAAGCATACAAATTAAACCTGAGTTTAAGTCAAGCAGAAACTTAAATAAGAAATTTCCCACCATCTCGTTTATGGATCATCGCATCATATATGGCTACTTTTCTATTGATCTTTTCAAGGTTGCTAAATGTCTCTGCCATTTGCTTTTCGACGCATTCTTTATGCTTCACAAGAAAATCGCGCCTCTCTTCCATCGTTACCTTCTCATCCCTTACAAGGGCTACATAGTCTTTAATTTCATCAATGCTCATTCCTGTACTTCGTAGTGCAATGACTAATTGCAGCCATTCCAACTCTTGTTCCGTATATTTCCTTCTACCACCGTCATCGCGATTGATTTGAGGAAGAATCCCTTTTTTTTCGTAAAACCGTAGTGTAGATGCAGGTAAACCGTACATTTTCTCAACTTCGTTTATGCTATACACAATCAGTTCACCTCCGTGAATGTAGTTGTTTTTAACGCTTGAAGGGCTATGCATTGACTTAAACTTAAGTTTAAGTTGTAGACTAGTTGTATTCGTTTGAAAGGAGTTATAAATCGGTGGTCGTATGTGGTAATGAACCCATTCTAACAGGAACAACATAGATTTCATATTAAGTTGAATAGTACCCATCCGATTAGTAGCATCTACTATATTTATAACAAAACAAAGAAAGAAGGAAATCAAGATGGAATATGTAAAACTCGGCAATACTGGATTGGACGTATCGAGAATTGCACTTGGGTGTATGAGTTATGGGGATCCGAATCGCGGTCATCATACCTGGACACTTAATGAGCAGTTGAGTCGTCCCTTCTTGAAAAAAGCACTGGATCTTGGAATCAATTTTTTTGATACCGCTAATGCTTATCAAGGTGGCAGCAGCGAAGAAATAGTCGGAAAAGCGTTGAAGGAGTATGCGAATCGTGATGAAGTGGTCATTGCCACTAAAGTGTACGGAAGCATGCGTGAAGGTCAAAATTCGTTGGGGCTATCCAGAAAAGCCATCATGACAGAAGTAGACCATAGCCTTCGTCGTCTTGGTACTGATTACATTGATCTTTATCAAATTCATCGATGGGACTACAACACACCGATTGAAGAGACGATGGAGGCACTTCACGATGTGGTCAAATCAGGAAAAGTCCGCTACATCGGTGCTTCCTCCATGTTTGCGTGGCAATTTCAAAAAGCCAACTATACAGCCCGCCAACATGGATGGACACCTTTTGTGAGCATGCAAAATCATTTGAATCTATTGTACCGAGAAGAAGAAAGAGAAATGCTTCCATTCTGTGAAGAAGAGAAAATCGGTGTCATCCCTTGGAGCCCGCTAGCTCGAGGAAGGTTGACTAGAGACTGGGAAGAAACAAGCACACGATCCGAAACGGATGCATTTGCCAATCATTTATATAACGCTACGGCAGACGCGGATCGGAAAGTAGTCGAAGCTGTTAAGCAAGTGGCTGAGAGCCGCGGTGTCTCACGCGCGCAAATTGCCTTGGCATGGGTACTTCAGAAACAACCTGTTTCAGCACCGATCATCGGTGCAACCAAAGAGCATCATTTGACGGATGCAGTATCAGCCTTGGATATCAAATTAACAAATGATGAAATAAACAAGCTTGAAGCACCGTATGTTCCGCATGAAGTTATTGGGTTTTCTTAAATAATGAAGGTGGTCTTTTAGTATTCAACCATCTTACAATATTCACGCGCGAATATAAATAGCCTCTGAAAATACCTTCTCTAGATAACAAGAACCAAACCGGTTCTTGTTATTTTTTTACTCCCATTCACCCGGAAATGATATCGTATAAATAAAAACTCCCATAACCTGAAACTTTCCTCCCCCATCCATCCCACTAATAAGTATAAAGGGGGCAAACCAGATGGATGCAAAAGACCAGCGGCTGGTCAAGAAGGCGATCAAGGGCAATAAGTCGGCCTTTGAGAGGCTGCTTCAGCAGCATTATGAACGGATTTATCGGACGGCGTTTTTGTATGTGAATAATGAAGAGGATGCGCTGGATGCGGTGCAGGAGGCGTCATTCAAGGCGTTTACGTCGATTCATTCCTTGAAGCAGCCGGAGTATTTCCTCACCTGGTTCACGAGGATCGTCATCCGATGTGCTGGTGATCTGTATCGGCGGAAGAAGAAAGTGGTTCCGTTGAGTGATGAGATTCTATCTAATCTGCCGGGTCACGCAGACCCAAATCTCGAAGAGTCCGAACAGCTTCTTGAGGCGATCGGTCATTTACGAGAGGGGTATCGAACAGCTATCATTCTTTTCTATTATCATGATTACCCGATCAAGCTGATCAGCGAGATGATGGACATTCCGGAGAATACGGTGAAGACGAATCTGAGCAGGGGCAGAGCAGAACTGAAGAAGTTCTATCAGGATGAGGAGGACAAGTGCCATGGATAACAAGAAGGTGAAAGCAGCGATGGAGCAAATTCCGGTGCCGAAGGAGAAGGTGTTCAACGCCATTTCAGAAGGGTTGAACCAAGCCCAGCCAAAGAAGAAGCGAAAGGTAGCGACCGTGCTGACGGCTGCAGTGGCTCTTGTGGGGATCACGCTTGGATCAGGGTTCGTGAATCCGACGATGAACAGCGTGCTGGCCAGTGCGCCGCTCATCGGGGGAATCTTCCAGCAGTTCAATGATAAAACCGGAATGGAACTTGCTCATCAGCAGGCCGTGACGGAGCTTGATCAGTCGATGACGAAGAACGGGGTCACCGTGAAGTTGACCAGCGCTTATTTTGACGGGGTGGCGGTGTCGATTACGGGATTTGTGGATGATGGCGTGGAAAAGGGGCACAATGAGCCCGGGGAAGTGAGCTTTGATGTCAACTATGGTGATGGCCAAGGGGACCGGGATGCGTGGTTGAGCGATCGCTCCAGTACCATCAAGAAAGTGAAGGGTGGGTATGACTTCCAGTGGAAGATGAACTATCCGTACGAAACCATCGACGAGAATGAGATTCTTCCCGTCACGATTCATTCCATCAATGGCATCCAAGGTGAGTGGACATTCGATGTACCCCTACAACAGGAGGAAATCATGCGAACGGCACTGGACCAGACTTATGAGTACAAACAGGATGGCGTCACCTTTCATCTGAAAGAAATCCTGACGGGGAAGGCGAGTTCGTCCCTTGTATATGAAACGGTTCAGAAATATAAAGACGATGATGTACGGATTAAAAAGGCAAGGGATGAAGACGGCAAGGTATACGGGTTTGGCAATCCGACCGTACTGAGCGAGTCTCAGGAAGAAGACGGGTACCACCGGACGCTTCGCGTGGAGATGACGAAACCGGCTTCGGCCATCGAGTCCCTTACGTTCTATCCTCAGGTGGATGTAGCCGATCCGAAGGTGGAGCAGCTGCTGGATCAAGACCGCTTTACACTCGAGAGTGACCGGCTGGGATTGAAGCTACAGGTGTACAATGTTGCAGAGCGTGGTGATCAAGTGGAGATGGATTATCAGCTGCTCGGTCTTCCGGCAGACATGAGCGAGGACCGACTGGAACTGCTTGAAAACAATCTTCAATATGAGCTGCTGTTGGTGGATCAGGATTATCTTGATAAGATTGATCCTGGGAATCCTGTCCCTCCTAAACATCACAGCATCCGCAAGAATACAGTGAAAACAATCGATGGGAAGACCGCCCACTTCCAATCCACATTTGAGTTGGATGGAGAAGAACCGTTCAAGGATTTTTCGTTAGAGAATACGGTCCTTCAATTTGATTTCTCCAGTTTTGTTTCGGCTAAAGAGCTTAAGCCTTTTAATATCAATGTGAACAACTAAATTCTAAGGGTGTGCCATTGATGACGGCACACCCTTTTTGCTGTGTGTAGTTTCATAGATTTGATTGAAGTTTCTGATCTTAGTGGTAAAATGGATTAAAATCCCAAAGGGGAATTCTGGTGTGGTGGATGAAAAACATCTTCAGCTATTCTTGGAGAGTCAAGCTATCCTTCACCCTCCCGGCCAACATAATAGTAAGGATGTGCAGTAGATGATAAGTGAAACAACGGAGCTTCCTATACGCCGCAGCGGGATTGCGGCCGTTCTAGTAAAGAAAGTGGATGGAGAGGATCGCGTGCTCCTTCTGAAGCGGGCATCTCGGACCTTGAATGGAGCATGGTGCTACATCGGTGGGGGAATCGAGCCAGGGGAAAAGGCGTGGCAGGCAGCGCAGCGCGAGATCTGGGAAGAGACGGGGATCGACATCCGGACGTTGTATACAGGGAACACATTCGATCAGTTCTACTCGCCCGCGACGAATGACATTTACATGGCGCCGGTCTTCGTAGGATTTGTAGACGACGATCAGGAAGTGGTTTTGAACAGGGAGCATAGTGAGTATGAATGGCTCCGTTTTTCTGACGCAAAGGAAAGGGCCACGCTGCCCGGGAACGATGAGGTGCTCGCGTTTGTGGAGAAGCATTTTGTTAAGAAGGTGCCCACGGACTGGTTGAGAATCGAGTTGCCTGGGCAGGTGATAGCAGATTACTAGTAAGAAAGCAGTGCTGATCACAGGGGGTGTTCTTGTTCTTATGGTCGCTGGTCTGTTGATCTATTGGTTCTATTTCAAAGAAGATCGGTTCACCTTCCAGGTCGGTCAGGTGGAGTTTGACGTAGAGAACCATTCGACTGCCAGCCGGAGTTCCATTCAAGACGAGGTGACCCGTGCTTATGATGCGATCATGGGAGCGGTGAAGGGGGACTACGATCCTGCCTCTCCGATTTCCCTGGAGTTTTACAATCAGAAAGATATCTCTTTTGCCACACGGGACGAGGTGGTGCTGTTTAAGGATAACGGACACTTCCTGACGGTCCATGAGCTCTCTCATGCGCTTCTGTGGGGCAAGGAAGAGGATGATGATCGGGGCTACTGGGAGCTGGAGGGACTTGCCATCCATCTTCAAACGGAATACGGTGACCCGGTGTATCCGAATTATGACGTTTCCCCCCACGCGATTATGAATGTGGTGAAAGACGAGGGGATGATGATTCCCCTGACGAAACTTTGCGGAACGTCGATGAGCCGGATGCTGTTCCAGCCATCCATGGAGAATGAGGGGGTTTCCCGTTCCCTGCAGTGGATTTCCTATATCGAGTCGGCTTCCTTTGTTTCCTATCTCATCGATGAGTACGGGATGGAAGAGTTCGAGAAGGTCTTTAATGAAAAAGACTCGTTACAGCGAATGAAAGAGGTCTATGGGAAGGACGCGGCAGAGCTTGAGGAAGAGTGGCTTGCTTATATTGATCAGGATTCCTATAAGCTGAGCGAGGGGGAACAGAAGAAGGTACCTGGATTGGAGAAGCGAAGATTGTATTTGGGGGAGATTGATGAGCGGTACATACATTGAGTAGGGGGATGGGAGAGATGAAGGAAACTTGGTGGAAGCGGGCACACTATCTGGGCAAAAGTGACTTGATTTCTTTAGAGAAGGCGTTTGGATTTGCATCCCGGGCACACGAAGGTCAGAAGCGGGCGACAGGAGAACCGTATATGATGCATCCAGCCGCGGTCTGTTCAATCTTGATGGAGGAGCAAGCAGACCTTCCCACCCTGATGTCTGCCCTGCTTCATGATGTGGTCGAAGATACGGACGTGACGATCGATGAAGTGGAGAAGCAGTTCGGACAGGAAGTCTCAAGGATCGTGGACGGCTTGACCAAGGTGGAGAGGGGAATGATGAGCAAGGAAGAACATCACGCCACCAATATGCAGAAGCTTCTCTCTGCGGCAGCGGATGATGTCAGGGTCGCCGTGGTGAAGATTGCCGACCGACTCCATAATATGAGGACCCTTGACGTCAAACCGGTAGAGAAACAGATACCGTATGCGAATGAGGCCTTGATCTTCTTTGCCCCCCTTGCCGGCAAGCTCGGACTGAGGAAGATGAGGGCGGAGCTGGAGGAGATCAGTTTCCCATTTTTGAATCCGGTGAGGTGCAGTGAAGTGGTAGGGACAGTGGAATCGTATTCCACTCAGTTTGATCGTGTATTCCAGCAGGTCAGGGAAAAGGTAGCGGGGACCGTCACTTTCGAAGGAATGAGGGAGCCACTCTATCAGAGCTATTCCCTGCTGCAGGATGATGTAGAAGTATTTGATCTTTATTCCATCCGAATCACCACGGATTCAGTTCTGGACTGCTACTCCGTCGTGGGGAGCGTCCATCAGGTGTTCAAGCCGGTGGCAGATTCCTTTGTCGACCATCTTACCCTGCCAGTCTCCCCCTTCAATCAAAAACTCCAAATAAAGGTATGGGTCGGGAACGACATGGTGAGAATCATTCTGCAAACGAAGGAAGGGAAAGCACTCTCCGATCAAGGGGTATTGGCTCTATTGCAAGATGAAAAGTCTTCAGTGTCCATCCAGACATTGAGCCATGAATGTCTGGGTAAGGCCATCCACGACGTCAGGGAGATCGCACAGGATGTACTCGAGTTTGAAGCGGTGGTTTCCCATGCACTGTTCCAGGAGACCATCACCATCTACACGCCCGATTGGAACGCTTTGACGATGCCCGCAGGGTCGACCATCGTGGATTATGCCATTGCGCATTCCCTCATAGGAGAAGCAGGGGCGGATTGAATAAGCATATGATCATGTTCATTAAGAAAGGGTAAGGTCACTCATGGAAAATAGTAAATCTCGTATTATAGCAATCTTTAGGGAAAGGACCATGATGAGGGTGATAGCATGTATTTTGTATTGATTTCGTCCTTTCTATTATTCTCTCTTTTAACCGGATATACAGGCTACCAAGGGGAATGGGTGTACTGTGCGATATTCGGGTTATTCTCCATCATCATCCTGGGGGCGACGGTCCGGCGTTATCGCTCCCAATCAAAGAACACATCAAAAAAAGATTCTACTTACTGGGACTGCGTGGATTGTGCGTATCTTGGTGATTGTGTGCCGGTACCAAGGGGAGTAGGGAAGCATGTGGGTGGAGGCGATTGCTGTGGATTTGACTGCACACCTTAAATCCACGCTCTATGGGTTCTTCCGCACGGTGCCCTGTCATCGGAAGGAAGAGCGATGTTTTCATATCGGAGGGGAGGCCATGCCGATCTGTTCCAGATGCCTGTTCATCCTGATCGGTATGCTGTTCCTCCCCCTGTTCCTGGCCTACCCCTTGCCCATCTATATCGGGTTTGTCCTGCAGCTGCCCATGGTGCTGGATGGGTGGACACAGCTCAAACGGTGGAGAACCAGTACCAATGTGCTTAGAAGTGCAACGGGTTTGATGAGCGGGATGGGGCTCTCCATCGGGATATCAGGACTTTTTTGGTCCATCATAGCGTGGTTGCCGTAATTCGACTAAAGTGAATTCGAGGTGCACGATGAATACCATCATCTATTTGATCAGACATGGCGATTCCCCGAAGATGGGAGAAGTCGAACGCCTCAGGGGGCTGAGCGAAAAAGGACAGGCAGATGCCGAACGGGTGACGGAGCTCCTGAAGGACGAGGGAATCGATGTATTCGTCTCCAGTCCGTATAAGCGTGCCGTCCTGACGATCGAGGAGCTCGCCTCCCTGTCTGGAAAAGACGTTCTGCTCTATGAGGAATTGAAAGAAAGGGTGTTTTCTTCCGGGGTGAACCGGATCGCTGATGGGGAGCTGTATCCCCTCCTTGAGAAGTCGTTCAAGAATCCCCATTACTCCCTGCCTGGTGCAGAGTCGAATGCCGACTGTCAGGCGAGGGCCGTTGAGGTCATCAAAGAGCTATTGTTCCACTATCAGGGCCACAAGATCGCCGTCGGGACCCACGGAGCGGTGATGACGCTCATAATACAGCACTTCGACGAGAGGGTTGGACTTGACTTCCTGCTGGGGACATCGAAGCCGGATATTTATAAATTGACCTTTGAGGGGGAAGAGCTGATTGAGCTCGAGAGGCTGTGGGGTCCCGTTCCAAGTACAAGCTGAGGTGGAGGACGCCTCGGTTTTTTCATTTTTTCAGAGAGCCGGCGGCATTTCATATAGATGAATTATGATACAATTTTCCATATGAAGAACGGGAGCGAAAGGGAGGATCCATCATGAAATCATTGGAGCTTATCGACAAAGCGAGGGCAGGGGACCGGACTGTCCTGAGGGAGCATCGCTGGCTGCAGTATCTTTACCTGACGAGAGAGCAACACATCAATCTAGAGCAGATCACCTCCCTTGAGAGGATGCCGGTGAACCCGGTCCTTCCTTATGTGGAACGTACCTTGCTTGTGCTGAATGAAATGGATCTGCCGGAGAAGGAGAAGGGGATCATCGAGGAAGTGCTGGTGTGGTCGGAAGTGGCCAAGGGCGGTACGAAGCATCAGCGGAACGTCTGGGGGAAGAAAGGTTTCCAGCTCGATATTCATAATATAGGTTCCGCTCAGATCTATGCGGCGGAGCAGATGAGTCTTCCTCTTCACCTGCGGGATCTGGAGCGGGAGGAGCTCCTCTACACCCTGATCCTGACCCATGGGCTGATCGGTCAATTTATCCGAGGAGAGGTGCGCTACAAGCAGCTGCACCCTCTCATTCAGTGGATGGATGAACACAATGGAATCGGTGTGGATATGGAAGTGGTCCTTAAGAAACTCAATCAGTGCATCATCCAGGGCGTGTCGAATGAGGTTTGGGAAGTGGTGAAGGACGAAGCAGATCAGATTGTTTCTTTCCTGATCGACGGAGAACGTTCAGTGGAAATGACGCTGAAAGCACGGATCGAGCGGCTTCGCCGGTCTTCGATCGAAAATGGTGAGAATGTCGACCGTGAGTATGACCGATATATGGCGGATGCCAGGTTGAACGGCTATGTGGAAAGCTTCTTCAAGAAGACCGATCTGTGGTACGTCGAATCCGCCCTGAAGGAATTTACGCTGGAAGAGTTCCTGAAGATCTTCTTCTTGATCTATCAAAAGGTGAACCCCCTTTCCGTACAGCATGTGAGCTTCGAGGCGTTCATGAAAGACATCTACTATGATTACAAAGGCCGGAAAACCATCAATCTGTATAAAAAGAGGATCATAGAATCGTATCTGAAAGACTTCTCCCTCGAAGATCTCCTTCATGGGGAGAAGCCGGTCAATGAGCATGTGGAGCTAGAGGCTGAGCCCATGGACCTCCTGGGTCAGATCATCGGGGTCCGATTCCGTTATTCGGCAGCAGGGGAGAAGCTCATCGAATTCTGTCAGGAAGCAGAAAAGTCCCCTCATTATGAGCGGGCGACGATCCTCCTGTATGATTTCTTCGGCTTCAGGAAGGATGCTTTCGATCGCCTGCAGAACGAACACACCTATCTGTCCGACATGAATAGCGGGCAGGGTCATAAGCGCATTATTTCAGACTTTGCCACGGGAACGCTGATGCTCGACATCGGCGCGGGTGGTGGTGTCATGCTTGATGTGTTGTCGGACGATCACCCGGAAGCCAATGTGGTCGGAATCGACGTCTCCACCAACGTCATCGAAGAACTGACGAGGAGGAAAAACCGAGAGAACAAGCGATGGACCGTGCAGCAGGCCGATGCCCTCGAGCTGAGGGCCCATTACCAGCCGGGGTCCGTCGACACCATCGTCTTCTCCTCGATCCTCCATGAAATGTTCTCGTATATCCCGTACGAGGGGAAGAAGTTCAATCATGACGTGATCATCCAGGCGCTGAGAAGTTCATTCGAAGTGCTCGGCGAAGGCGGCCGCATCATCATCAGGGACGGGATAATGACGGAACCGAAGGATGACTACCACATCATTGAGTTCAAGGACGAAAACGGGCACGCGTTCTTCAAGCGGTACGTCCATGATTTCAAGGGAAGGAAGCTGGAATACGAATACCTCCAAGACGGCCGGATCAAGCTCCCGGTCAATGATGCCATGGAATTCCTCTACACATATACGTGGGGCGAAGAAGCCTATCCCCATGAAGTGCAGGAGCAATTCGGCTACTACACGCCATCCGAGTTCAAGAGGGTAATCAAGGAAGCCTTGGGAGATGAGGCGAAAATCGTTGCGTTCAAGCATTATCTCCAGGATGGGTATGAGGAGTTCCTCGCTCCGAAGGTGACGGTGCGGGATGAAGACGGGATTGAGGGCTTGCCGGATAGTACGTGCTTTATTGTGATAGAGAAAGTGAAAAGTTGAAAGACTTCAAATTGAACTCCATTTTTAGCAGAGGGGCCGTTGTAAAACGGCTCTTTTTTCATCCTAACCATGCTTTCTTCAACCGCGCCACTCCCTCCACAATCTCCTCCTCCGATAGCTTCCCCAGTCCAAGCTGCAGATGAGGGTACCGAGGTTTTGCCTCCACAAAATACTTCGAACATCCATATACGCCCACGCCATGGTTGCTCGCTCTTTCAATCAATTCCGCCTCGGTCTGATCGGTTTTCACTTCAACCATGACAAAGATCCCCGAATGCTCGCCCTTGATATCAATATCGGTGTGGAACGCCTGTCGAAGCTCCCTCACCAATACGTTCATCCGATTTCGATATAAAGCTTTCAATTTGCGGAGATGTGGATACCAGTGTCCATCCTTCATGAAACGGGCCAGCGTCTTCTGATGGATGGGGGAAGCGGATTGTTCAAATAGCCCTGCGTTTTCCCGGTACAGCGCCAGCAAGCTTGGCGGCAGGACCATATAGCTGATCCTGATTGAGGGAAGAAGGGCTTTTGAGAAGGTTCCCATGAAGATGGTGCGTCCGCTATGGTCCATGCTTTGAAGAGAGGGGACAGGCTGGTGGATGTAGCGGAATTCGCTATCGTAGTCATCCTCGATGATGTAGCCGTCGACCTCATGTGCCCAGCGGAGGAGATCGAGCCTCTGATTCACGGGCATGGTCACGCCTGTCGGGTAGTGGTGGGTCGGCGTGGTATAGAGAAGGGTGGCCGGCGATTGCCTGAGTTCCTCTGTATGGATGCCTGACGATGTGACTGGGGTCGGATGAACCTCAAACCCCATGAGGGAGAAGAGGTTTCTGGACAGGTCGTACCCCGGATCCTCCACGGCAATCACATGGTGGGACCTCAACATCAGGAGAAGCATGAGGAGCAACGACTTCGTGCCTGCGCCGATGATGATCTGGTCCGCAGCTGCCTGCACGCCCCGTGATTGAAAAAGATAGTTCTCCAGTTCCCGTCTGAGCTCCGTGTCCCCCTGCTTGTCGCCATAGGAGTACAGGGAAGGGTCATTCATGATTTTATTGGAATAGCGCCGCCACTTAGCGAGGGGAAAGCTATCCTGATCCACCGTCCCGGTACGGAAGTCGATGTGGTGCCTGTTGGTTGGAACCACAGGGTCAACAGTATCCGGAAACCGTTCATAGGCAAATACGCTATCTGACATTTTGGCTTCCACAAAGAAGCCTTTTTTATGTTCACTGCGGAGGTATCCCTCTGAAAGAAGCTGCTCATAAGCAAGCTGCGTGGTGTTCCGGCTCACATCAAGCTGACGGGCAAGCTCCCTGATGGAAGGAAGCCTCGTTCCGTGGGGAAGTTTTCCTGAGGTGATCTGCGTGCGGATGTACTGATATACCTGATGATACATGGGAATCTGGCTATTTCGGTCAATGGAAAAAATCAATTCGGCCATGAGGAGTCTCCTAATCTGTCATTTATGTTTAGTGTAAACTGTATCTTTTTGAAATGACAGTTGTTTTGGATAATGGGGGTGTAAGAGGAGGATATCTATGATTCGAATGTATTATTGGTTTTGTACGTTGGTGTGGGGATTAAATTTCATCGCCGTCAAGATCCAGGGGGACCTTGTCGCGCCGGAGCTATCGCTGTTTTATCGGCTGGCGCTCACCTGTCTGTTGTTCGGAGCCCTTCTTCTATGGAGATGGCCGGATAAACCGTTGGGAGGTGGGCGCAGGGTGACAGTCTTGCTGTTCGGGGTATGCAATTTTGCCCTGAGCTATCTTTGTCTTTACTACGGAACGCTACAAAGCTCCGCGGCCGTGGTGACGATGATCTTCTCCCTGAAGGTCGTATTCACTCCACTGGCTCTTGCCATTGTTGGGAGGGAATCTGTATCTGGTCGGATTGCCGTGGGTGGCGTGATGGGGATCGGGGCCGTATTCATCCTGCTGTATCCGACGCTTGTCCACCATCCGGAATCCCTGTCGATGAGTGGCTTGGGGCTCGCTCTTGCAGGGACAGTCATTACATCCATCGGTGATGTGTGCTCTGCCATCAATGCCGACAGGGGAGTCGACCCGGTCTACGCCAATGCGCTCGGGTTCCTTGTGGCAGGCGTCGTGATGGGAGGATTTGTATGGGGCAAAGGGGTCCCCGTGTCCCTGCCGCCCTCCATTCACTATTGGTCTGCACTTCTGTATTTATCCGTATGCGCGTCATTCTTTGCCTGGCTGTTTTATTTGAAACTGGTCAAGGAGATCGGCGGGGCGAGAAGCGGGTACATGGTGGCCCTGTTCCCTGCGATTGGAGGGATTGCATCGGTGGTGATCGGTGAATCTGACCTGACCCCGTACCTGATGATCGGATGCAGTTTGTCATGTGCAGGGGCCTTTGTGGCGTTAAAAGGAAAACAAATGAAGGAGGAACAAACATGGCTATCAACATAAGGGAACTTCACACTGTGGAAGAATGGACGCACTCATTTGGGGTGATGAAGGCATTGAGGACGGATCTGACGCTGGAGCGCTATCTGAGTCTTAGACAGGTCATGATCCAGGAGGGCTATCATCTATTCGGTCTCTATGCAGAAGGTGAGCTGGTCTCTCTTGCAGGAATCAGACTTTGCACCAATTTGTATAATGGTCGTCACGTGTTCATTTATGACCTGGTTACCAGTCCCCATCACCGGTCACGCGGCTACGGGGAGAGACTGCTCACTTTCATCCATGAGTATGGGCGTGAACAGGCAGCATCATTGGTGGCGTTGGAATCAGGGGTGGCGAGGAAGGATGCTCACCGCTTTTATGAAGAGAGAATGGGATATACAAGGCGGAGTTATTCATTCAGGAAAGAGATTTGAACGATTTGTGGAGGAATATGGAAGAGGATGTCGAATCTTGTGAGAAAGGGATTTTAGCGTAAGGAGGCTCTACTATGCCACTCAACTTTGAGTTGGAGCACTACGTTGAGCGGGTGTCATAAATAGTATAGAGAAGGGTCACTCCAGTGAGTGATTCTTTTTATTTGCGAAAAAAATTCAGCGAGATGTGTAACGAATCGGTGTGATCTTGGATACATGAAGGAGCAGGCAAAAAGGGGGGACATGGTGGAACGAGACGACATTTACGGAAACTACGCAGATTTTATTTATCGGTACATCATGACGCTGACACACGACAGTCATGCAGCGGAGGAATTGACCCAGGAAACATTCTATCAAGCGATGAAGTCACTGGATTCGTTTGATGAAGGCAAGTCGAAGCTTTCAACTTGGTTATGTGCGATTGCCCGCAATGTATGGCTTCAGGAGGTCAACCGGGAGAAGAAGCGGATGCGCTTGACTGATCGGCTGAAAGTGGAGGAGGCCGGCTTCCATCATGTGGAGGAGGAACTCCTGAAGGGAGAGGCAAAGGTCGAATTCTTCAAGCGGGTCCGGGGACTGGATGAGAAGAAGCGTGAAATCCTGTATCTCAGACTTCTGGGAGAGTTATCGTTCAAGGAAATCGGCACCGTCTTCGGTGAATCGGAAAATTGGGCGCGCGTCACCTTTTACAGGGCGAAACAAGAGATGAGAAAGGAAGTGAAACGAGATGAATCATGAGGTGTTCAAGGATCTTGTGCCAAATTATTTGGAACATCTGACGAGCGATGAGACCCGGCGACTGATGGAGGCCCATATGGAATCATGCCATGAGTGCAGGGAGTACATGGAGGACATGAGGGAAGAGGGCATGGAACATCAGGTGGAACAGCGTACCGACGAACGAAAGCAGATTGATTATCTTAAGACGGTACGTTCGAACCATAAGAAGAGGATGATCTTGGTCATCGGATCCATGCTGGGTGTATTCGTGTTTGTTTCCGTGGTTTACTATATTCTGTTTGTTCACATGTGGATGGCGGACCAAGAGAATGTCGATACCTCCATTCAAAAGAATCAGTCCACTGTCACCATGACCTTCCAATCAAAAAAAGACAGCCGGTATCTCATTGCTGCGAAAAATGAGTTGAAGGAATCCTATACGGATGAAATCGTTCTCTATGAAAATTGGAATCTGATCCCGTCACCGTCATGGGGGCCATACGGAGAAATCTCTGACATGTATAAAGAGGGAGACTCTGTCACCTATACGTTTGCTGACAAGGATACCTTGATCTTGGATGATGGGAGGAAGATCAAACTGACGGATGACGATAAGGTCACAGTCCGTTATGATGATCGAACAAAGGAGATCCGACTGAAGGACTTGTATGAAGGGAAGAAGGATTGATAACTAGAATGGGATATCTTCTAATTACCTTGCTGGCGGGGTAGAGGGCGGGGTGTGCAGGGCTACAATCCAGACCAAGTTGAGGGCTTCACTCGACGAGGTCATTTTCAGACCGATTCAAATCGAACTAAGTAAGGAAACATTTGGTGGTGAGAAGGATGCAGAGCGGAAGTGTCGAATACCTTAATTGGAGCATTTGAGGAGGAAGAATGGTGAAGACATACAAACTTGAGCAACGCACACCCACCTTGCAAGAATATACACGTCTATGTGATTCCGTCGGATGGACGGATTTTATGAATTACGATGCAGCGGAAACGTCTTTGGAGAACTCATTGTTCTCTGTTGTCATCATGGACCTTGAACAGGCAATCGGAATGGGGCGGATCATTGGGGACGGAGCGATCTATTTTTACATACAGGATATCGTCGTGCACCCTGATCATCAGGGGAAGGGCCTCGGTCAGGAGATCATGGGCAGCCTTGTCGGTTACTTGAAGGATCATGCGCCTGACAAGGCATTTGTCGGATTGTTTGCATCCGGTGGTAAAGAATCGTTTTACGAGAAGTATGAATTCATGGATCATTCGCCGAACATGACCGGGATGTTTACGGGTGATGGTTGAAGGATGGGCAGGGAGAGTAATTCATGCACGATAGCTGTTCACTAAGTAGCTAGTATAAGTTGATAGAAGCGAAGAGTATCCTTGATGCTCTTCGCTTTCATTTTAAGAAGGGGGAGCGGGACATTGAAACTCGAGTCTTATTATTCAAGGATTGCACAGATGATTTCAGAGATGATTGTAGAGGAATGGAATGAAGTGAAAGTGTTTGTAGAAGATGACGGTCTTAAATTTTTCTTTTTCTACTATCTATCCGAAGAAACAAAAGAGTGGATAAGTGGTTCTGACATTGTTGAACGATTCGAGATGAATGAGGAATATTATGAGCAGCTTGAAGACGAATTGTCATTTTGCATCAGTGACTTTAAAAAGGAGTATGAAACGGAATTTGGTGACGCTTGGACATGCTTTCAAATGAGTTTTTTACCTGATGGGAGGTTTGACGTCTCATATTATTATGAAAAAAACCCCTTTGGTCCAATTGTCACAGGGATTGCCTGGGAATATGAACACTTGGGAATAAAACAGGAGAATGACCCGTTTTATCAAAAGTTGTTGAAGGAATATCTGGATTCTAAGGCTCAAGGAAGATCGTATCCGTTTTTAAGTCCCATTTAAGCTGAGGTGATGGGTAGATAATGACAACTGATCGAAGCGTCCGTGCAAAATGAAATGGATTTAGGAATCCTCAATCAGGCCCCGCATAATGAAATTTTATAAATCCATAAAAAGGATTTCGGAGATTCCTGTCGAATAATGACAAATGGAATTTAATATCCATATGCGAATGTGAAAAGGATGATTGGTGTATATGAAAAGCTACAGTTGGATGATATCCGCCATCCTTGCCGCCATGGTGGTAGCGGGTTGCGGTAAGGAAGAAAAGGCTCAGACCGAGGATAAACCGGAAGTGAAGGAGGAACAAAAGCAGAAGGAGAACCAGTCGGAGCCGGTTGAGGCTGAGGATGAAGAGACCACATCGGAAGAGAGTGCGACGGCTGAACAGGAGGAAAAAAGTGAAGAAGACGAGGAAGCCACTTCTGATGGAGTAGAAGAAGCATCCCTCGACATTTCCGGTTCCTGGGTGGCAAAGGGAAAGGATGACGGAGTGAAGAGTAAGTGGTTCTTTAACAATGGCGAGCTTGCGGTGAACGAAAAGTACGAGTATGTGTATAAGGTTGAGAAGTATAAGGATCGCCATGGCTATACGGTAGTGAAGATCATAAGTGATGATAACGATATGACTGCTTTGCTGTTGAAAGGTGAAGGAGATTCCTGGGAAGCCCTGACGTTAGAGGACGATTCTTTCGATCAGTACTTTGCAGACGGCACAGTGCCTGATGGCCAGGTGATCGAATTCCAGAGGGACGGCGCTGCCTGGGATAGTATCGACGAGGCAGTGGATCTGTGGGAATTGGTTCATAAGAACAAAGCAAATGAGGTTTCCAAAAATATTTTCTGGGAGAACTATGAGCGTGATCTATGGGAAGTGGTGGAGCAAGGGACTTCTGGTGACACGATGCTTCTGCATTTCTCCAATATCAGCGGGGCAGGGGGAAGTTTCACCAAGTTTGTGAGCCACGGTGATCGTGTTGAAATCACGGAATACAATGGCAATGCGTCCTACCCTCAGAATTCTTCTATCCGTTATACGGTCGAACGAGCTGACGGGAAAGTGGTCGAGATGGAGGATCTGACGCAATGATTGTTACGGTGCAAAAGGAATCTGCCCGGTTACCAAGAGGGCGATGATCAGGATCCAGTAAAAGACAAAGGAAAAGGAAAGCAGTAAACCGATGACGGAGAGAGCCTTTTTCTCCGTTTTTTTGAGAAGTCCAAAAATCGAAATCAAGATGCCGATGACCATCAGGCTGAGGGTGATGGAATCCGCGATGGCAGAACCGGTGTTGGCTATCCGCGTCGGGGTGACGAACACGAGGAAGAAGGATGTTACGCCGATGAGGAGGGAGAGCCAGCTTAGGGTGCCATACTTTTTTAGTGATGGGGTTTGCGTTTCCATTATGGTCACTTCCTTTATATAAGAATATGGATAAAATGATTATAACATATTTTGGTAAAATTTAGTGAGCGCCATTAACTGAATACTTTAAAGTGATACGCGAACTCAATGACGGTGAGTAAAGATACATCTATAGAGAAACGTTTCCACATATGATATGCTTGTGGGTGAGGTGATAGAATTGGCAACGATTAAAGATGTAGCGAAATTGGCCGGTGTTGGCATCGGGACAGCTTCGCGTGTGATCAATAAATCCGGATATGCCAGTGAAGAGACGGTAAAAAAGGTGGAAGATGCTATTCAGAAGCTTGGTTATGTTCCAAATGAAACGGCCAGGGCGTTTGTTGCTCAGGACAGTAAGCTTGTAGCGTTATTCCTTCCATCGATCCATCATGCATTTTTCTCAGAACTGGCTTTCTATATCGAAGATGAGCTGGATAAGAGAGGATATCGACTGGTCCTCTGTAATTCAACGGGTAAAATCGATAAAGAAATCAGGTACATCAATATGTTGAAGCAAAATAAGGTATCGGGGATCATTGGGATTTCGTATAATCGCATCGAAGAAGAAATTACTAGTTCCATGCCTCTCGTGTTTGTCGATCGGCACATTGGTGACATTCCTTATGTTTCAAGTGATAACTATGGGGGCGGGAAAATGGCATTTCGGATCTTGCGTGATTCCGGATGCACCAAACCAGCTTTCATCGGGACTTACTCTAAAACCATTGTGACAGAAGTGGAAAAAAGAAGGAGTGGATTTCAGGATGGAGCGGCTGAAAGTGGCATAGATCCTGTTATATTCATCGAACAGGATCCGATAAAGAATCAAACCGCCTTTCTCCATCAATTCCTGAAAAAGCATCCGGATGTCGATGGAGTGTTAGTGGAGAATGATATGATGGCTATGGAATTGGTTCAAATTGCACGTGAGAAGGGGATCAACATTCCAGAAGAACTTTCAGTCATCGGATACGATGGACTTCAGACTTATGCTACGTTCACGCCGCGTTTATCAACCATCAGACAGCCTGTAGAGCTGATGGGGAGGAGCCTTGTAGACCTTGTCATCAAACGGATGAAAGGAATTCAAGTGACGCCGGCCGTCCATCCTGTAGAATACTTAAATGGAGAGACAACAAAATCGTAAAAAAAAATGATTGACTGAAAAGAAAGCGTTTACTATACTAAACGTATAGATGGAAACATTTCCATATGACAGAATAGGGCCTTGCCCTTTTCTTATTACTCTTTGTGGAAACATTTCCATACTGTGAGGAGGGATAGGGATGAAGAAATCAATCGGTCTTATTGTTTTTACAGTATTGCTTTTAGTATGTACGGCATGTTCTTCTTCTACGGGTGGTCAAAAAGCAAAAGATGGAAAGAAAGAATTGAAAGTGTGGGTTCATGTCCCGGCTGAAGAGCAAGAGGGGAAAAATTACGACGAGAGAGCAAAAGAATTTGAAGAAAAGCACAAAGATGTAAAGGTAACAGTGGAACACATCGTAAAGACAGGTGAAGGCAGCGGATATAATGATCGTCTCAATGCAGCCATCACCACTGGAGATCTCCCGGATATCATTACACTTGAAAGTGTATATGCTGCATCATATGCGGATTCGGAATTGTTGCTTCCTTTGAATGAGCATTTGGATCAAGGGACAATCGATTCCTATCTCGACACCATCGTGGAAGCAGGAAGTGTAGGGGATAATTTATATGCTCTTCAATCGTTCGACCTTTCATCACCGGTTTTCTATAATGTCGATTTATTCAAAAAGGCTGGCATCGACATTCCTGCAGATGAAAATGGCCATTGGACATTGGACCAGGCATGGAGCTTTGAAGAGTTTTTAAGTAATACGGAAAAGCTTAAGAAGTATATGAAAGAAGAGCCTGTTCATATGTTCCCGGACAACAGCGGCTGGCAGATGTATGCACATTCCCCGCTTATTTTCTCCAATGGTGGAAAACTTGTAGGGGATGATGGGCTTGAAACAAAAGGATATCTTGATAGTGAAGAGACAATTGGTGCCTTCAAGTTCATGGAAACGTTGTTCAGGAAAGGCTATGTATCTCCCACTGCGAGAGAAAATGCATTTGCCCTTGAGAAAGCGGCCATCAGTTTTGAAGGACCGTGGATGATCGATGTATTCAAAAAGGATTATCCTGATCTGAATTGGTCACTGATGCCTTACCCGTATGGCAAGAAGGGTGAGCAGTCTGCTCCTCATGGAAGCTGGTACGTTGCCGCAACGAATAACACGGAATATCCGGATTTAGCTGCTGAGCTGGTCGCACATATGACCAATAAAGAAAGTGCAAAAGCGATGGAAGAGGCTTCAGGGCTTATCCCTGGCCATAAAGAACTGTTGGAATCTTCTAAGCTTTACAATGAGTATCCGAGAAAATTGATGCTAGATCAACTGGTCGAAACGAATCATGTCAAGCCGAAGTCTCCGATCTTCCCGGTTCTCGAAGATGTCCTGGGGGATATCGTGGAAGGGATCGCCCTTGAAAATGGCTCAGTTGAAGATCTGGTGGACGATGCCATCGAAAAAGCAGATCGAGAGAGTGCAAGATTCAAGTAATTGAAAATAATAAAATAGAAAGTGTACGGAGGATCGTGCACTTTCTGTTCTATTAAGGAGCAGCGATATGGTCAAGAGAAGTGATACTAAACAATTACTCCCATTCATCTTCAGCGGGAAGTTCCTATTTTTATTGCCGGCCCTCGCGTTAATCAGCATATTTGTTATTTATCCATTATGTCTTGCGGTATGGTACTCCTTCACCGACTATTATCTTCTGAAGCCAAATGATATTTCCTTCGTAGGGCTCGATAATTACTTAGAGATCAAAGATGATAAGTATGCCAAGCAAGCATTCTTCAACTCTACAAAATATGTCATTTACATCGTACCTCTTCAGGTTGCCATTTCCCTTTTCCTGGCGATTTTGATTGCCAAGAAATCAAGAGTGAATACGTTCTTCAGAACGGCCTTCTTCTCACCCTATATCCTATCCATCATTGTCGTTTCCCTTCTTTGGAAGAATATCCTCGATCCCAAGACAGGGATTGTCAACATGCTACTGGCTGAGCTTGGGTTTGCCAAACAGGAGTTCTTTTCAGACCCCTCCCTTGCCCTTCCGACGATTTCATTCATTATACTATGGCAGGGAATCAGCTTTCAGATGCTCATCATCATGGCCGCTTTGCAGGATATTCCGTCCGCTCTTTATGAAGCGGCTGACCTTGAAGGGGCAAATGGATGGCAAAAGTTCAGATATATCACCGTTCCGAGTATAAAGGGGCAGTTGGTATTTGTGTTGATTGTAGTAACCACGGGAACATTTAAAATCATCATCGAACCGCTCGTTTTAACCAATGGAGGCCCTCAGGGCAGTACGTCCAGCATTCTTTTGTATATGTTCGAGCAGGGAACGCGATATAGGCAGATCGGATACTCAAGCGCCATCACGGTCGTATTTGCACTGATCCTGATTCTGATCGCATTTATTCAACGTAAGCTGGTCAAGGAGGAGTAGGTATGAAGGCATTTATGAAAGGGTTGAAGATCCTCCTACTGGTGGGTTTTACACTGCTCTTTGTATTCCCTACCGTTTGGATGTTCGTCAATAGTACAAAATCTGTTGCCGATATCACGAATGAACTGGGCACGACCCAAAGCTTTCTTCCCCATTTGGGGAAAATGGATACTTGGTTGGATCCTTACAAAGAATTATTCAGCAGATTCAATTTCTCGGTTCATTTTTTTAATAGCGTCTTTTACAGTTTTGTCATCGTTGCGGGGAGCCTGTTCGTCAATTCATTGGCTGGATATGCCCTTGCCTGCTTCAATGTACCGTTTAAGAAATATGTCACCGGACTGTTGATTATTTTGATCATTTTTCCTTTTCAATCCGTCCTTATCCAGATCTTCATCATTATCAATGAAATGAAATTGATCAATACCGTATGGGGATTAGCCCTCCCGCATATCGGAAGCGCCTTTAATATCTTTTTGTTTATGGTGTTCTTCAAAAAAATCCCGAATGAGCTGAGGGAATCGGCCTTTATGGACGGAGCGTCAGAGTGGCAGATTTTCACGAGAATCGTCGTGCCGATTTCCAAACCGATTTTCATGACGATTGGTATTCTCGTATTCGTGGGTTCTTGGAATGACTACGTATGGCCGCTTATGATCTTCACAGAAACGGAGAAGTATCCTCTGTCGGTCGCGGTCAATATCATGAATGAGACGAAGCCGGTCTTCCTGAACCAAGTCATGGCGGGCTTAACGGTTACGACCATCCCGATTCTTCTCGTGTATATATTCGGGCAGAAATACATCATGCCGCAGAACACATCTTCAGGGATTAAATAATTCATCAATAGAGGTGGAAGATGAAGCAACTTTATCAGATTGACTTTAGTGAAGGAAAGGGAAACACGGTGTGGGAATGTGTACGGGAGAAAAATCTTCACGTCCATTATGTGTTCAACGAAGCAAAATATAAAGCAAGTGTAGCACCAAGATGGATTCGTTCATCCATTTTAAGGTATGCCTTGGATTTTGACGGATATTCTACTTGGATTGAGGATGGAGGCATTATCCATAATGCCTCATTCACAATTTCGATCATTTTGGCCCCACGATGCTTTGAAGCATGCCACGGGGAGGTCGCAACAGCACTGATTGATCAGTTGGATCGTGATGCCAAAACAGGGTTCGCCCTTGGATTATTTGAGCACGGAATTGTGCAGCTTGAGATCGGGAACGGAGAAGAGATTCAGCTGATCAGGACGGATAAATCATTACGATTAGCGGCTTGGTCCCATGTATCAGCAGTTTACGATGAAGATCAACAGCGAATAGCCATCTTTATAGATGGAGTAAGAGAGACAGAGATGACGGCAACCTTTGCACCTTCCGAGACTTCTTTATCCATCGGGAAAAGCAGAGCGCCATTCAAGATTGGGAACTATTTTAGTGGCGGTATGTTTTCAGGAGTAATTGATTCCATCTGCATGCTGGGTGAGGTACTGGGAGACGATGCGATTTGGAAAGAGGCGAGTGCAGTAAATAATCTGACCCTTGTGAGCAGGGATATTGAGCTGGATGAAGCCAGACTCCTGGATGATCCCCACCGCCCCCAATTTCACGCGATTCCTCCACAGCATTGGATGAATGAACCTCATGCCCCTTTCTATTATCAGGGGAAGTATCATCTTTTCTATCAGAAAAATGCATCAGGCCCCTACTTCTCACATCTCCATTGGGGTCATTGGACCAGTGACGACATGGTGTTCTGGGAAAATGAGCCAACCGCATTGATTCCTAAAGAGGGCGTTTCTCCATCGGGCGTTTGGTCGGGATCGGCGACAATCGGTCCAGATGGCAGCCCCCTCCTTTTTTATACGTCGGCGGATTTTTCCAAGACGTACAATCAAGGCGTAGGCGTGGCAAAGCCAAAAGACGTTCGTGATGAAAGAGTGTTGGAGTGGGATCTGGGAGAAAGCGTGGTCATAGAACAGACAGCTGATCAGGGGATCCCATCGCAATTCAGAGATCCTTTTGTATGGAAGGATGAAGAGGAGGAACAATGGTACCTCATTAATGGTGGTGGAACCCAAGATCAGGGACCTGTTGCCTGGCTGTATACGTCCAATGACTGTAGAGATTGGACGTTTAAGGGCGAATTTTTCTCTGTCGACCACAAGGAATATCCTCACTTGGGGACGAACTGGGAGCTTCCAGTAATCCTACCGATATCAGATGAAAAAGGCAACAGGAAGTTCGTGTTTCTCTTCATGAGTTATTTTCACTCAGGTCCAAGTCAACAAGTGGACACGTATTATTACATTGGAGAGTTCCATCGGAGTTCACATACGTTCATACCAGATACTCCTACACCTGGGCTGTTAGATTATGGGGGATTCAAGTTCAGTGGTCCCAGCGGATTTGTCGATCCCGTAAGCGGCAAAACCGTGGTGTTCTCCATACTGCAAGGGAATCGAACGGAACAGGAGGAATACGATTCAGGCTGGGCACATAATGCTGGTCTTCCCATTGAACTTTCCCTTCATGAGGGGGAGCTCAGCGTAAGACCGCTTGAGAATCTCCAATCCCTCAGAGCGCGGCTTCTTGTGGATGAAGTGAATCAATCGGTAAAGTCTATTAACCAGAAGCTTGAGTCGCTCCGTCATAAGATGATCGAAGTGCTGGTGGAATTTGAAGAAACGGATGAGAAGATCGGTGTTGAGCTGAAAAAAGACCCCGAGGGGTTGGAAGTGACCCGGTTGCTCTTTGATCCATCCACAGCAGTGGTGAGTATGGATAGGAGTAAAACCTGTCTGAATAAGGACGGGGATTGCCAGGGCGGGGAAGTGGAAGTTGAGGGAGGGCTGCGTGTCCACCTTTTTGTCGACCACTCAGCCATTGAATGTTTCATCCAGAATAAAAAAATGCTCTCTACCAGGGCCTATCCAAGTTTACCTGATAGTGACCATATCTCTTTGATCGGTAGGGATGATACACGTATTGCTTCCATAAAAGTATATGAACTCAAATCCATTTGGAAACCAAAAGAAGCGGGTGAAGACAATGACCATTGATATAGATATCAACCAAACGTATCGACATCAGTACCATCTTATGCCGGAAAGGGGCTGGATGAATGATCCGAATGGATTTTCATATTTTAAAGGGTCCTACCATCTATTCTATCAACACTATCCATACGATACCCAATGGGGGCCTATGCACTGGGCACATGCTGTCAGCACAGACCTCATTACATGGAACCATCTTCCGGTGGCTCTTAAACCAAGTGAGGCTTATGACCGTAACGGCGTGTTCTCTGGATCGGCTCTGCAGGTAGGAGAAGAGCATTGGCTCTATTACACCGGACACGTGGACAGCCATCTTGATGCTCACTATGATAAAGAATTGAAAAAAATCAATCCAGTCAATGCGGTAGAAGGGGAACCTCATATAAGACAGGTTCAATGCCTAGCAAAATCCTCCGATGGACTGACCTATATCAAATATAGCGGCAACCCTGTCATAAACACCGATCAGGTTCCATTGGGTATCAGGCTGGAGGATTTCAGGGATCCAAAGGTTTGGCAATATGATGGACGCTTTTATATGGTAGTGGGGGCGAAAAGTGAAGGGCATGTCGGATACGTATTATTCTACGATTCAGATGATGGCGCGACGTGGACCTATCTGAATAAGCTGACCCTTGGCAGGGAGTATGGCACTGTGTGGGAGTGTCCTGATCTCTTTGAACTGGACGGAAAGTACGTCCTGCTGTTTTCTCCCCAGGAAAAATATCGTGTCGGTAACCGATATGAAAACATTCACTCTTCCATGGCATTGATCGGGTCATTCGACCATTCAAGCGGGACGTTTTCCATTAAAAGTGAACAGGAATTGGATCAAGGGTTCGATTTTTATGCACCACAGACGCTTTTGACCCCAGATGGGAAAAGGATCATGGTGGCTTGGATGAAAATGTGGGATATGAATGATCCCCTGCATAAACAGGGACATGGCTGGAATGGCTCTATGACGTTGCCGAGGGAGTTATCCCTAAAGAACGGCAACTTAGTTCAGAGCCCGAGTCATACCATCACGGCTTATCAAAAAATTCGTGTCGATCTAGGTGGCTTTTCCCTGGACGGAGAATATTCCATCGAATATTTGAACGGCAAAAGCCAACGTCTAGATGTGCAGATTGATATGAGAGAGAGCAAGCGTGTAACAGTAAGTTTATTCAAAGGATTAAGAGACAACCTGAAACTGATCCTAGATCGAGAACGAAACGAGCTCGTTCTGGACCGCAGCCACTCTGAGAACCTGATTGAAAACATGGGAACAAAGAATGATTACACCAGAAGTGCCACGGTTGACCTGGCCGGAAAAGTTAAACTTTCCATCTTCTTGGATGTTTCGTCCATGGAGGTTTTTGTGAATGATGGAGAGATGGTCTTCACGTCTTTGTTCTACCCACATGACCAATCAGATGGGGTGGTACTGTCCTCTGAAGGAAGTGTGTTGGTTGAGGGGCTGACGAAGTGGGAGATTGTACGATAGGAGTCATCAACAGAGCTTAAAAATTCATTAGATTAACAGAAAGTCCATGATGAAAACCTCTATAGCGTTGGAGATTTTGTCATGGGCTATTTATGTTATGTTTTGTTGATCCAATAATCAGGTAGAGGAGCTAAAAGAAATGATAAAAAGAGAGTTGCATAGGAAAGGAACGATCGTCTTTCTGTCTTTACTATTGCTTATTTCGTCAGGCTTTATGAATACGCCTCTCAGTACATCCGTTCAGGCAGCGAGTACCCTTTCCAATCCAGGTTTTGAAACAGGAGACCTTAGTGGATGGAACATCATTAGCGGGGACGCTTTCAGCCAATCAGATGTTACCACGGATTCAACGTTTTGGAATAGACAGGAATTTAAGCAACGTAATTTTTGGCACATTTGGGGTGGTCGAGGTGACAATTCTAAGGTTGGCGTGATGCAGTCAGAAACGTTTACTCTAGGGGGAGACGGCAAAATCGACTTCCTCACAGGAGGGGACCAGGATCTCGAAAATCTATACGTATCATTGGTGCGTGAGACAGACGGTAAGGAATTGATGAAAGCTACGGGTACGGGTACCGATACGTATTCTAAGGTGGAATGGGATGCTTCAGAATATATCGGTTCAGTTGTCAGGATGAAAATAGTAGATAAATCGACTTCAGGACATATCAATTTAGATGATGTCAATGTCCCACCAACAGCGTCTCTTCATGATCATACCGAACCTTCCATTTATAATCATGATTTTGAGTATACGGCATTGGTCCCCTCTGAAGTAAAAGGATGGGAAGTAGTAAGTGGAGACGCGTTTGGTGCGAATAGTCTTGTACGCGAGAATCTTTGGAGTGAAGGGGATGAATTTGATCACCAGGGTGACTATCACTTGTGGTCCCATAAATCGGGAGGGGATGAACAAACTGGGGAGTTGCATTCCGAATCCTTTACCATGAGCGGATCGGGAGGAATTGATTTCCTCATTGGTGGCGGTGAAGATCTGAATAAATTGTATGTGGCCCTTGTAAGGGAATCAGATGGGAAAGAATTATTCAAAGAGACCGGTCGCAATTCAGAAAAATATCAAAGGGTGTTTTGGGATGCGTCTGCGTATGTAGGTGAATCCGTTTATATCAAAATAGTGGATCAAGCTACGGGTGGATTTGGCCATATTAATGTGGATGATTTCCATGTAGATAATTCTGTTTATTCTGATAGTTTAGTTGCTCATCTGAACTTTAATGAAGGAAAAGGAAGCGAAACGAAAGAGCAAGTGACCGGTAAGATGAACCCGATTGAGTACCATTTAAGTGATGGTAAATTTCAAGCTAAACAGGACCCGATGTGGAAAAAAGATGGAATATCAAATGGCGCGCTTTTATTTGATGGATACTCGACATGGGTGAGTCAGTCACCTAATCAGACTCCGGCTCTTACCGATGCTCTCACCATTGAAGCCTGGGTGGCCCCGCGAAACTTCGAACATGGTGATGAGGGAAGGCTTTCAGCCATCGTGAATCAGCATGATCGAGAAAAGAAAGAAGGATTTATCCTGGGTAACTATCGACATGGCACATGGGGAATGAATTTTGGGACTGGATCGGAATGGAATGAAGTGCTCTCTGACACAGTTCTACCCCTAAATGAGTGGTCCCATATCGCAGCGACCTATGATAGTAAAACGGGGGAAGCTGTTCTTTATCAGAACGGTAAAAAAGTGGCTTCACGTAATTTTACTCCCGGGAAAAAGATAAAGCCGAGCGTTAAGGATCTATTGATTGGTAAAAACAACGATGGAATGTGGCTTTATGGATTCAATATGAATATGTTCAGTGGCCTGATGGATGAAGTGAAAATCTATAACAAATCCATGGACGCAGAAACGATAAAAGAGTCATACCAATTAACAATTGATTCTCTTGAAGGGAACCTACCGACTCCCGACATGAAGATGGATAGAAGTATTCTGGCCCAGGATAAGCACAGACCACAGTTTCACATGTCTCCTCCCAATCATTGGGGGAATGAACCTGGAGGCCCAATCTATTTTAATGGTCAGTATCACACCTTTTATCAGAGTAATCCGAGAGGCCCTTTCTGGAATCACATCCGTTGGGGGCATCTTGTGAGCGATGATATGGTTCATTGGCGCGATGTCGACGACGCAGTAATTCCAGGGAAGCATGATGTCGATCCAGAAGGGGCTTGGGCAGGTGGAGCGGTTGTAGGGGATGATGGAGTACCGGTCATTTTCTACACAGCGGGCGACGATCGAGATTCGCCCAATCAACGCATCAATATTGCTAGAAGTACCTATGAAAAAGATGGAGATAATGACCTGAATCGGTGGGAAAAGAATGCTGAGGTGGTGCTAGATCAAGAAGACGGGCAAGGAATTAAGGGAGAATTCAGGGATCCGTTTGTTTTCAAGGACGGAGATACCTGGTTCATGCTTGTTACATCTGGAAAAGAAGATGGGAATGGAAAACAGGTTGGTGGAACGGCTTTGGTATACTCCACAAAAGATTCAAAGTTTAAGGATTGGGACTATCGTGGAGAACTTTTTATCGGGGATTATGATCAATACCCAAAAACAGGGAGAGTGTGGGAACTTCCGATTTTACTACCGTTAGGGGAAAGTGGAAAATATATTTTCCTTATTAACCCTGCCAAGACTTCAAGAGACGAGTACCAATCAAGATATACGTATTATTGGATAGGTGAATGGAATCCGGATACGGCAAGATTTGTACCTGATGAGAAAAAACCTACACTACTTGATGTAGGAGATCACTTTACTGGTCCAGCAGGTATGGTTACCGAGGATGGTCGCACAGTCATTCATAGCATCACTCAAGGTAGACGGCCAGCCGATGACGATTACGCTGCCGGATACGCCCATAATTACGGATTACCTGTAGAGGTATCATACCGACAAGATGGAAAGCTTGGAGTAGAGCCAATTGAAGAGCTTACAGAACTAAGAGGAAACCAACTTGTCAATCTAACAAATGAAACATCATTTGAAAGCGCCAACCAAACATTATCATCTGTACAAGGTGACATGCTGGAGATTGAATTGGAGCTTGATAAAGGTGAAGCCAATGAATTGGGCTTAAGCGTCAGAAGGACACCTAATGGGGAAGAGGAAACGACCATATATTATAAAGCGAGTGAAAAAGAGTTTTGGGTTAACCGGCTTAAATCCAGCCTAGATCCTGATGTGGAGAAGTGGTATCAAGGAGGGAAGGCTGATATTGGAAGTGAAAGCGTGAAGCTCCATATGTATGTTGATCGATCTGAAATCAATGCATATCTTAATGGGGTGAAGAGCTTAACAACAAGAGCATATCCAACTCGGGATGATGCCCTTGGAGTGAAGCTGTGGGCAAATGAGAATAGCGGTTCAGTCAAAGTGAAGTCGTTGAAGGTATGGGAGATGAAATCGGCATACACTCCTGTGAAACCGACGGACATTTCATTTAATCCAGGTACCTTAGAAATAATCAAAGGGGGCAGTGAGTATATCACACCAGATATTAAACCGGCAGATGCCTCAAATAAATCTGTGATATGGACCTCAAGTAACCCTTCCGTTGCAACAGTGACAAATGGAAAAGTCATGGGGAAATCTGTTGGTACTGCCACAATTAAAGCTGAAACAAGGGAAGGCGGATTTACCGCAACCAAAAGCATTGAAGTAAAAGAAGAACCGCCTCATGATAAACTGGTTAACCATGACTTCGAGACTCCAAATCTATCGGGATGGACCGTCATGAGTGGAGATGCCTTTACCGATCTAGATGTGACGGCAGCGAAAGATTGGGGATGGGGTGGACCTTTCAATCATCAGGGGAACTATCATTTGTTCGGGGTGAATGAAGGAAACGATGGTCAGAAAGGCGTTATCCGTTCCCAAAAGTTTATCCTTGGAGGAAATGGCCAAATCGACTTCTTAGTATCCGGTGGAAACAATATTTATAACCTTTATGTGGCACTCGTCCGAGAGTCAGACGGGAAAGAGCTAATGAAAGCCAGTGGAGGGAACCAAGAGGGATATTCCCGGGTGAAGTGGGATGCCTCTGATTATATAGGGGAGCGGGTGTATATAAAAGTGGTGGATGACAACACTGGCCCATGGGGACACATCAATATTGATGATGTCAATGCGCCAGTTCAGAAGCCCGCGAAAATGACGATTGCAAATCCCGATTTCGAAACTGGTGATCTTACGGGGTGGAAAGTGAAAAGCGGAAATGCATTTAGCTCGGGGGATGTAACGGATGAAGAAGAATGGACATGGGGATGTTGCTTTAATCAGCAGGGTCAGTACCACCTCTGGAGCTTCAAAGATGGAGGGGACGACCAAGTGGGTGAAATCCATTCCGAAACATTCACTCTTCATGGAAGCGGATGGGTTGATTTTCTCATTAGTGGTGGGAAGAATGAGGACACTCTTTATGCAGCGTTAGTTAGATCTAAAGATGGCAAGGAATTATTCAAAGCAACAGGAGCGGATGATGAAACATATAGGAGAGTCTATTGGGATGCATCCTCTTACGTTGGTGAAGAGGTGTATATCAAAATAGTAGATAAGGCAACTGGAGGGTGGGGACATGTGAATGTAGACGACTTCCACGTTTACAATACAGAGGAAACCATCACCACAAGTGATCGATATGAACAATATCGTTCTCAATTTCACTACACTCCTAAGAAAAATTGGATGAACGATCCGAACGGGTTAGTCTTCTTTGAAGGTGAATATCACCTATTTTATCAACATAATCCTACTGGTACTACATGGGGACCTATGAACTGGGGTCATGCAGTAAGCAAAGACCTCATTCATTGGGAAGAACTCCCTATTGCACTGGAGAATGATGAAATTGGATTTATCTGGTCTGGTAGCGTAGTAATCGACAAGAATAATAGTGCGGGCTTCGGAAACAACGCCATGGTCGCTATGTTTACACATGAGAAAGGCGGAGCTCAAGTTCAGAGTTTGGCCTACAGTCTGGATAAAGGGCGGACATGGAAAAAACATAGTGGGAATCCTGTTATTGAAAATCAAGATAACCTGCCTGTTTTTAGAGACCCCAAGGTATTCTGGCATGAACAGTCCAATAAATGGGTGATGGTGATTGCTGCTGAAAATGCACAAAGAGAACAATTTGTAAGAATTTATACATCAAACAATATGAAGCAATGGTCTCTCGCAAGTGAATTTGGAAAGAATGAAGGGTCCCATGCTGGAGTTTGGGAAGTCCCTGACCTATTTGAGCTTCCCGTAGATGGGAACCCTACTAATAAGCGCTGGGTGCTACAGGTTAGTCTGAGCGATGGAATGCCTGCGGGAGGATCAGGTGTTCAATATTTTATAGGTGATTTTAATGGTGAGACCTTTACCAATGAAAATGAACCGAATAAGGTCTTATATGCAGACTACGGAGCTGATTACTATGCGCCTTTAACATTTAATAACATACCGGAAACTGACGGAAGAAGAATTGCGATGGGGTGGATGAACAATTGGAGTTATGGACAGAGTATTCCAACTTCTATTTGGCGAAGTAAAATGACTCTCCCAAGGGAGTTAAAACTAGTGGATTTACCTGGGCAAGGAATACGCCTGACACAAAATCCTGTTCAAGAGTTTCAAACATTACGTGATGGCGTGACGAATTGGGAAAACCAAACACTCTCACCTAGTACCAATCTAATGTCTGAAGTTAAAGGAGAAGCAGTGGAGATTATAGCTGAATTCCAAACGGACACAACAACAGCAACGGAGTTTGGATTTAATGTGCGTACTGGAAAAGGTGAACAAACCACCATTAAATACAATAAGACTGATCAAAAACTCGTACTTGACCGGACAAAATCCGGAGATGGTAGCTTTAGCACTACATTTGAGTCTGTGCACGAGGCAAGGATGAACCCTAAGGATAATAAAATCAAAATGAGGGTGATCATAGATCGTTCATCCATTGAGGTTTATGGGAATGATGGTCAAGTGGTTCTTACTGATCAAATCTTCCCTCAACTAAGCAGTAATGGATTATCAACATTCGTATCGAATGGGAACGCTACTCTTAACTCGTTAAAAGTATACCCGATAAAAAAAGCCATTGTTCAGTAACTGAAAAGGGCTCCAATCATTTTATGATTGGAGCCCTTTACTCTCGTACAACCAATATTTCCAAAAGTATAGAAACACTTTACTCTATTATCGCTTTAACGATAATGTTGTTTTAAGAAGAAAGGAAGTGAGAGAGATGAATCATTTAAACGGCATCATGAACCTCATCCACCTATCCCAAAAGCTGAAAATGGAAATGCGACACAGCTGGCTGTCGGATGGACGTCAGGAGAGTGTGGCGGAGCATACGTGGAGAGTATCCCTCATGGCCTTTATAGTAGAGCCGTATTTGGACAAATCAGTGGAGATGGAAAAACTGTTGAAGATGATCATCATCCATGACCTAGTGGAGGCGGAAGCGGGGGATGTCCCGGCATTTGATACGATGGGGAATGCGGAGATGAAGGCATTGAAGCAGCAGCGTGAGGAACGGGCAATCGAGAACATCCGGGACATGATTCCGGGAGAAGTAGGACTTGAGCTATACACGCTGTGGCATGAGTTCGAGGCAAAAGAGACGTATGAGGCGAAGGTGGCGAATGCCCTAGACAAGCTCGAGGTGCAGATCCAGCATAATGAGGCCGATCTTTCAACGTGGCTGGATGTCGAGGTGGACATGACCTACGCCATGGGAAGGCATGTGGAGTTTGACAGCTTCCTGACGGAGTTGAAAGACCTCATTGAAAAGGAAGGGCATGAGAAGATTCAAGGGCGTGTAAGGCAGTAATCTTCAGCAGCTGGTAGAAAAGCGCCTGATTTTATGGTAGGTTGTCCCGGTAGTGAATGGAGGGACGATTATGAACAAAAGGAAGGTAGTGCTTTTCAGCCTTGTGGGAGTTGCCTTGCTTGGTTCTCTCGGTCTTTATTGGTTTGAACCGACCACGACGACCATGGTTGTCGAAGTCGTGGAGAAGGATTCAGATGGGGAAGGGCATACCCTTACGGTGTACAATGCCATGGGGTATAAGGATATTCTTTTTACCATCCACGTGAAAGACCCGTCTGTCTGGAACCTGATTCAAAAGCACGAGCAGTATAGTGTTACATATGTAAGCTATCGCTTTTCAGAAAAGAATAACCTGAAGACCATCGGGGTATTTGGCGAAGAACAGGCAGACTAAAGTAAAAGAAGGCAGGGATCCTCTCCCTGCCTTCTTTTTGTTCTTATTTCGATACAACGGCAAATCGTTCGTTGATATGCTTCGGTTCTTCCACTTCGTCAAGAAGGGCGACGGCATAGTCGGCATAGCTGATGTAGCTTTGACCTTCTGCATTGACGATGAAGTGATCCTTGCCGGTTTGGTAGGTTCCCGTTTTAGGACCTTCAGGGTCGAAGAAGGCTGCCGGACTGATGTACGTCCAGTTGAGGCCCTCGGTTTTTTGCAGCTCTTTCAGGCTGAGGCTCGCATTGTAGGCAGTGGCATAATAGGCTTTCGGGAAGTCGGGTGTTTCCAAGAGCTGAACGGTTTTGTCTTCGTCTACAAACAGGCTTCCGGCTCCACCAATAACGACGAGTTTCGTTTCCGGTGCGTCTTTCAGGGCGTTGGTAAGAACCCTGCCAGCTTCAATGTGGAGATGCTCTTTTCCTTCAGGTGCATTGAAGGCGTTCACGACGACGTCGAATGCTTTCAAGTCTTCACCTGTGAGATCGAAGAGGTCCTTTTCAACGATGTTCACGTTTGCGTTCACTTTTGATGCGCTACGCACGATGGCGGTCACGTCATGGCCCCGTTGGATGGCTTCCTCTGTAATCAATGATCCTGCTTTTCCTGTTGCTCCGATAATGGCGATGTTCATGTTGCATTCCTCCTATTGTTTTGTAACTATTTTTGTTACAGGTTGTTTGAAAATAAATCCCGATGGATTCGGGAGAATGAGTTGTTCTTCATGTAACTATAAATGTTACAGGTTGATCTGTCAACCATAAAAAAATCACCTCTTATTGGAAGAGATGATTCATGATGTCCTTCAGCGTTTGTTCATTCAGTTCATTTTCCATGGCTGTCTGGACGCTTCTGAACGTTTCATCCAGTGTACCTTGGATCCGTTTGCCAACGGGGCACTTCGGGTTCGGTTTATCGTGGATGGAGAATAACTCTTTCTCCATATTCACGGCTTTATAGATATCAAGCAAGGTAATGTCCTTGGGGTCGCGTGTCAGGTTGAAGCCTGGTACTCCGGCTTGGGACGTCAATAGTCCGGCTTTTTTTAGGTCACCGGATAGCCTCCTGATGACGACGGGATTCGTGGTGACGCTCTGGGCGATCTGATCGGATGATTGCTTCGGATCCATGGCCACTAGAGACATGATATGAATCGCGACCGATAAGCGGGTGTTAATCATGATCTCCCTCCTTCGTAACCATATTAGTTACAAATAGTGGGGTTGTCAAATGGCTCAGCCTATGAAGGGGATAGACAGGGGACGTCGGGAAAGGAGGAATCTGACCCGTGATTGAGAATACTATAGAAGAAAGGGGGGGGGGCGGATATGATGTTTTACCTCTATATCATCATCGGTATCCTGTTGTTCGCTGCCCTGATCGACTACAGGAGAAGGCGGAATAACAACACGAAACATAACGCGTCACAGTGACCCATCTAACAAAAAGGGAGAGAACAGTAACTATCAGTCTGGAGAAGGCCGGGATTGGTGAGGGAGATGATAAGCCACACTTCCTTGCCGTAGTCAAAGCTGGAGGTGAAGAAATGACACCGCAAACCATGATGATAACGGGTGTGGCGGTAAGTGTCGCAATCCAATTGATTCTCCGCTATACAAAGCGCCCCTCCCATGAAGGCTTGATCCTGTTTTTAATCCTGATTTTCCTGTCAGCTGCCGGATGGGTGGTGGGATTTGCGATCGGGGGATGGAAGGGAATGGGGTACAGTGCCCTTGCCATGATGGTGATGATGGCATCCATGGCAGGGCTTGTCACATCGTTCATATTTTCTTTACTGGTGAAAGAATGATGAAAACGTCATTCTTTTTTCACATTTTCGGCTAATTGAGAACTTTTTTCATTATGGACATTGACGTTGATTCTTCTCTTGCTTATACTAAGGTAGTGATAATGATTATCACTTGCATCGTTGATAAATGAAACACTACTATATACCATACCATTCAGTCTTGGGGAGGAAATCAACATGATGAAGCTTCATACATATGCGAAGAAGGCAGCAGTGGCGGCAGCGTCCGTCATGGTCGTCGGTGCGTTGGCGGCTTGTGGGAACGGTGGCGATAACGCGAAGGACGGCGATAAGGAAAAAGGGTTGACCATTTACAGCGGTCAGCACACGGAAGTGACCGAAGCCTTGACGAAGGAATTCACGAAGGAAACTGGCATCAAAGTGGACGTGCGTGAAGGCTCCAGCAATGAATTGGCTCATCAGGTTGCAGAAGAAGGAGACAAGTCTCCTGCCGATATCATCTTCACGGAAGAAACGGCTCCCCTTGTGATGTTGAGTGAGAAGGGACTCCTTGAAAAGATCGATTCCAAGGCCCTTGATAACATGGATGACCAATATGAAGATCCGGACGGTACTTGGGTCGGATTGCTTGCCCGTTCACGCGTCGTGGCGTACAATCCCGATGTGGTGAAAGAAGGCGAACTGCCGAAGACGGTATTCGATTTCGCCAAGCCTGAATGGAAAGACAAAGTAGCCTACGTACCGACAAGCGGTGCGTTCACGAACCAGATCTCTGCCATGATCATGCTTTATGGTGAAGATGAAACGAAACAATGGTTGGAAGGCTTGAAGAAGTACGGCAAACAATATAAGAATAATAAAATTGCCCTTGATGCAGTGGAAAAAGGTGATGTAGGCGCAGCCCTCATCAACAACTACTACTGGGATAATGAAGCCAAAGAAAAAGGCACAGACAACATGAATTCCAAGCTCTATTACTTCGGTAATGGCGATATCGGGGATATGATCTCCCTATCCGGAGCAGGAATCGTGAAGGCAAGCTCACATAAAGAAGAAGCACAGAAATTCATGGAGTTCGCCACTGAAGAAAAAGGACAGCAGGTATTGACGGATACAAGTTCACAGTATCCATTGAACTCAAGCGTGGACACGAAGGATATGAAACCTTTCTCAGAATTGAACCCGCCGAAGGAAGCACTTGACCTCGGGGACTATTCTGATGGTGAGCAGGCATTGGAACTTCTACAAGAAGTAGGGTTGCTCTAATGCCCCTGACCGGCATATGGAGGAAGAAGGAGCCGCAGCGAAAAAGAACGTCGCTGTTGCTCCTTTTACCTGTTTTTATCTTTATTTTTGTCGCCTGTCTGCCCATTCTCTACATTATCCTCCGCGCGTATGAAGCCGGATGGGAGACGTCGATCAATCTGATCTTCCGCGATCGTGTGTATGAGCTTCTGAAAAATACGCTTCTACTGGACGTGTCGGTGACGGTGGCCTCCATGGTCATCGGTGTTGCCACAGCTTGGTGCACGGAGCGGACGAACCTGTGGGGGAGACGCGTGTGGAACGTCCTCGTGACGATTCCGTTCGCCGTCCCCGCCTTCGTATCGAGTTACAGCTGGGTTTCCCTGAGTCCGATCTTTGAAGGATTCTTCGGTGCCTTCCTGGTCCTGACACTATACAGCTATCCCTTGGTCCACTTGCCGGTGGCTGCGGCACTGCGGGGGATGAATCCTTCCCTCGAGGAAGTGGCATTCTCGGCAGGATACGGACCGTGGAAGACCTTCTGGCTCGTCACGTTCCCGCAAATGCGGCCGGCCCTGTTCGGCGGGGCACTCTTGATTGCCCTTCATACGCTTGCGGAATTCGGGGCTCTGTCCCTGCTCCGGTTCGATACGTTCACGACGGCGATCTATGATCAGTACACGATGGCCTTCAACGGGGCATCTGCTGCGATGCTGACGACGGTCCTCCTGTTCCTGTGCCTCGTCTTCATCGGAGTGGAGCTCTACGTCCGTGGGAAGGCTAAATATACGTCTGTCGGAAGAGGGGTTTCACGTGCGAGAGAGCAGGTGAGTCTCGGGTTGGCAGCACCGTTCGTCCAACTGGGGTTCCTCGTGTTGACGGTACTCGCCGTCGGGATTCCCCTCGGACGTCTCGGCTATTGGTTGGTAACCGGAAGCTCGGCAAGCTTTGAGCCTGCTGAATTGGTAGGCAATCTGTTCACCACCTTGTCCTACGGGTTGGGAGGAGCCGTGGTGACGGTGATCATCGCGCTACCTCTCGTTATGCTATCGCTCCGCCATCGGGGACCGCTTTCGGTCATGGCCGAGCGTGTTCCGTATGTGGTCCACAGTCTGCCTGGTCTTGTCATCGGCTTGACCCTCGTGTTCTTCGCCATTCGCTATATGAGCGGGATCTATCAGACATCGGCCCTGTTGATTATCGCGTATGTAATCCTGTTTGTCCCCCTTGCCCAGTCGTCGATCCGTGCCTCGTACGAGCAGGCGCCTGAGCGGGTCGAGGAAGTAGCACGGTCACTGGGCAGAAGGCCGATGAGTGTCTTCTTCACCGTGACCCTGCCCCTGATCATACCGGGAATCGGGGCGGCAATGGCCCTTGTTTGTCTGAAAATCATGAATGAATTGACGGCGACGCTGCTACTACGCCCGACGGGTGTCGATACGCTCGCCATCAGGGTGTGGCAGCACACGGCGAACTCCGAGTTTGCCGCAGCCGCCCCCTATGCCGCCCTGCTGATCCTGATCTCGGGCGTGCCGGTCTATACCCTGACCATGCGATCATTTTCCAGTAAGAGGAGTGAAAGAGTATGAAGGCGTTGGCGATTAAAGAGTTATCAAAGAACTTTGATGGAGTGAAAGTATTGGAGAATGTCACCTTCGACTTGCAGAAGGGGCAGATGCTCGCCGTTCTCGGCCCATCGGGGTGCGGAAAGACGACGCTTCTCCGCAGCATCGCAGGATTCGAAATCCCTGCATCGGGTGAAATCGAGATCTCGGGCGTGAAGGCCTTCGGCGAACGCCTCTATCTCTCTCCGGAAAAGCGGAAGATCGGCTATGTACCGCAGGAAGGTGCACTTTTCCCCCACTTGACGGTGGAACAGAACGTCGCCTTCGGGCTCCCGAGGAAGATGAAACGCACCGGCCGCGTCCTTGATATGCTGGACCTTGTCGGTATGCAAGGCTTTGAAAAGCGCATGCCCCACGAACTGTCCGGTGGGCAGCAGCAGCGTGTCGCCCTGGCCCGTGCCCTTGCTCCCGGTCCATCCCTGATCCTCTTGGATGAACCGTTCAGCGCACTGGATACAGGCCTTCGAGCCAAGCTCCGTGATGATATCAAGCACGCCCTTGAACAGTCGAACGCGACGTCGATCATGGTGACCCATGATCAGGAAGAAGCCTTCTCCATGGCTGATGTGATTGCGGTCATGAGAGACGGAGAGCTTGTCCAAATCGCCAATCCGGATGACGTTTATACGAAACCGAAAGACTTGAAAGTGGCGACATTCGTCGGGGAAGCGGTCCTTCTGGATGGACGCATCAGTGGTGAATGCGTCGACTGTCCACTTGGCATGCTGCCATGTCATAAGCCTTCCGGTTGCGCCGAACAAGTCACGGTCATGATCCGTCCGGAACAGCTCAGCGTAGGGCCAATCGAGAGTGGAATCCAAGCAAAGGTCATGAAGACGACCTACTTCGGACACGATTCCCTGATCGAACTTCTCATCGATGAGAACGGCCATGCGACTTCCGCCTCCATCCGTGTCCTCGGAAGACCCCAGGTGAAAGTCGGGGACACCGTCGGCTTGAAGGTGGACGGGGATGTCGTGATTTACTAATAGCCAATGCCAAGCTCCATTCCATTTCCGGAATGGAGCTTTTTTTGGTCCCGGGGAGGAATCAGCGGACGGCCAGCGAATAATTGAATGATAGAAACAGATGAAAGAAGGAAGAAGAGATGACGATTTCTATATTGAATGAACATGATGCGGAAGCGTACCAGGAGCTCCGCCTGCAGGCACTGCAGACCAACCCGGAAGCGTTCGGGTCCACCTATGAACGGGAAGCCGCTTTTACCTTATCTTTTGTACAAGAACGTTTGAAATCATCTGAAGATAAATTCATCATGGGTGCGTGGGTGGACGGCGAGCTGGGTGGCATCGTCACCTTCGTCAGGGAAACGAGTCCGAAGATGGCGCATAAAGGCAACATCTTCGGCATGTATGTTTCACCGAACATGCGCGGCAGGTCGGTGGGACGTTCCCTACTGGAAGAACTGCTTCAGCATGTAAAGGGGTTTGATGGACTTGAGCAGATCAATCTCACGGTCGTCTCGGACAATGAGCCGGCCAAGCGCCTGTATACGAGTGTGGGGTTCGAGGTGTTCGGGGTTGAAAAGCACGGGCTGAAATTCGGTGGTTCTTATTATGATGAGGATTGGATGGTATTGAGGTTGTAGACGTCTATAGAAAGTAGTGAAACCTCCTATCAATTGGTATTGGAGGTTTTGCTTTTTTGATGGGCAAAACTTGGAGGACTACAGGAATATGAAATTGGTACAGAAGCATATATTTGACATTGTCAACTACCGGCATTACTATAAGGAGTATAGTTGACTTTGTCAAACGAATGGGAGGTATATCAGATGACGATTAACCACGGTGGGGACCTGAGTGAAGGCTATTTCATTGCGTATCTTACATTGATTATGAACAGCAGGGGATCAACATTGGAAGAGGCAAAGGCTTTTACCTTTAAACGCTTGTTTCAGAACGACGAAGGAACACTCGGCGATGATTCATATAGAAGATTCATTCAGGCATACAAGCACCTTGAACAAGAAGGTAGCTGTGCATGAGGTCGGTGAGCCGGCCTTTTTTCTGAGTTCTAGGGGGATATAAGCAGTTCGGATCTCACTCCTTGGGGGACGAGGAACAAATCGACTTGATCATGACTAAGATACTGACAGATTGAGAGGAGAATGAGGATGTATAGACCCAAGTACTTTCAAATGAATGATGAAGAAGAAATCTTCCAGCTAATAGAGGATAACGGGTTTGCCATCCTGTTCTCACAACACCAAGGGTCCCCTTGGGCGACTCATCTACCGCTGATGGTGGACCGGCGCGACCGTGTCCTCTATGGGCATATGGCGAGACCGAATGGTCAGTGGAAGGATGCGGAGGGGCAGGAAGTACTGGCTGTCTTCCAAGGGGCCCATGCTTACATTTCCCCGACCTGGTATGAGTCGGATCAAGAGGTTCCGACCTGGAATTATGAAGCTGTCCATGTATACGGCACCTTTGAAATCATTGAAGACGGTGAGGAGATGACCGACTCCCTGACGCGTCTGGTCGATCAATATGAAGGACCGGAAAGTATTTATTCACTGAACCATGTCAGTGAGAATAAGCTGCACGGCCTGCAGAAAGGCATCGTCGCCTTCCGGATCCCCATCACCCGCATGGAGGGAAAAGCCAAGTTCAGCCAGCATCACCCCGAAGAAAGGCGCCGATCCGTCGCCCATGAATTGAGGAGAACCGGTCGGGAAGGGGATGCTTTGGTAGCACAACGAATGGAAAAAGGGTTGGACCATTGAATCATTTTCCAGGAATCATGATCATTTTTCCCTCTAAAGGGTAACACTGTAGGTGAGAACCTTACAGAAAGAGGGATGATCATGAAGAAATACATACTTGTAATCGGAGCTGCTGCTCTATTGGCACTCGCGGGCTGCGGCAATAGCCCGGACAGTCAGTCGGACAATAAGGAATCACATGGCGAGCATGCGGATATGAACCATTCAGGATCGGCCGAGATGCCTGAAGGACTTGAAGAAGCGGCAAACCCTGAATTCGAGACCGGAAGCAAAGTCACCATCAAGGCAGATCACATGAAGGGCATGGACGGGGCAGAAGGTATGGTCACAGGCGCCTATGATACCATCGCCTACGTCGTCGACTATAAGCCGACCGATGGAGGAGAAGAAGTGAAGAATCACAAGTGGGTGATTCAGGAAGAAATCAAAGACGCAGGGGACGAAGAACTCAAACCCGGCACCGAGGTCACACTGGAAGCCGACCACATGAAAGGCATGAAAGATGCCAAAGCCACGATCGTGTCTGCGGAAAAAACGACGGTGTACACGGTTGACTACCAGCCGACAGATGGCGGAGATATGGTGAAGAATCATAAGTGGGTTGTAGAAAGTGAATTGGAGTCTGAATAAGGATGCGTGAGCCGGCATGGATGTGCCGGTTTCTTTGGAATTCTGTGACTAGCAAAAAGGGTTTTTCATTCTGATATGGAAGGGTATAGAAAAGGGTGATCTACCCTGATGTCTACGATCAGTGGAGGGATTCGATGGAGAAGCATCCGAAAAATGAGACCGGGAAAATCCAACATGAAGATAGGCAAAAGAATTGTTATCATCGCGGTGATTTTTTTGGGGATGATGATTTTTCAGTTGGTCGAATAATTCTATTAGGTTCAGAAACATGACGAGCAGCTTATAGTCAGCGTAGTTCGTGAATCTGCCATTTAAATTGAAAAGATGAAGAGTCGTTCCAACAGGGAATGACTTTTTTATTTTGAATAAAAATGAAACTTTTTCCATTCTCGCCCGTCTTTACGATAAATGGTCAAAGAAAGAAACGAGGTGACCTTGTTGGATGAGGGGTACAGGAAGCAGAAAATACGAGAATGGTACGTGGAATATAGCGATGCGATCTTCCGGTACATCGTGCTGATGATCGGGGACCGGGAGCAGGCAAAGGATTTGACGCATGATACGTTCCTGAAGGCCTTCCATCGATGGGAGGGGTTTCAAGGGGAGACGAGTGAGAAGAACTGGCTTTACCGGATCGCAAGGAACACCACGATTGATTTCATCCGAAAGAAGAAGCCCCTTCACTATGTGGCGGAAATGTTCACAGGGGTGGGTAGTGCCACTCCAGAGGATCTTGTAGAAGCCGGGGAGGAAGAACGTCTGGTATACCACGCAATGAGTCGGTTGAAGCGATCGTATCGAGAGGTTCTTCTGCTGCGGAAGATCAAGGGTCTATCGATCAGGGAGACAGCGGACGTGCTGGGGTGGAAGGAGAGTAAGGTGAAGACGACGCTATCAAGGGCGCTACAGGCAATGAAAGTCCAGTTGGAAAAGGAGGGGTACCATCGTGAGTGAAGAGAATGAAAACATTCGCTTTTCGTCCTATGAACAGGTCTCCATGAAGCCGGATGAGAAGGAAGAGGTCTACGAAAGGTTGGTGGGAAGCATGACGGGGGAAAAGAGCAGGAAGAACCGCTGGATCCCTGCCTTGCTGACTGCGGCTCTTGTATCACTGTTTATCCTCGCGGGCGGATACGTTCTGATGAACACCGTGATCACAAACCACACAGCCTCCCACGAAGAGGCTGTCAAAGAGGTACTGGAGAAAATCTTCACAGGTCCGGATGACGAATTGAAGAGTCTGATGGATCAAGAGAACAGGTATATTGAAGAAGGGAACGGCGAGGAATATTTTGACCTGCTCCTTTCTTATTACAAGGATACCTATCGACCCTATATGACCCCTGACACCATCGAGCAGTATGTGAATGAGAGCAAGCTCAGCATCCAGGTTTTCACGTATACAGACGGATATCATCTGAAAGCGGAAAAGATTGACGTAAAGCAGGATAAGAAGAGGGAGGAGTCCTATTCCTTCACGGTGGATGTGCGGTATGAAAAAGAAGGAGGAAAGGAAGGTACGGTGAAGGTATCGGGTGACATGGCCGTGGATGAAGAGGGGATGATCAGTAGCATTCGCTACCGGGATGAGGAACTTTGGGGTGAGAACGGCTTGATCGAGAAAACAAGATGATTGCAAGGCAGAGAAAGCGGATCATGATGACTTCATGATCTGCTTGGAAGGTAAGTCCTTTTAAAGGATAATACGAGGAATTAATTGTAAAATGGAAGGTGATGATGAAAAGATTTAAGAGAATAAAAGGAGGATGCATGATGACGATGTCAAAACTAGTATTTGCCCCTTTGAGCTATACGGGATGGGGATCACTGGACCAGTTGATCCCCGAGGTGGAAAAGACCGGTGCGAAAAAGATCCTCGTGGTGACGGATCCACAGTTGGTGGAGCTTGGACTTTCAACTAAAGTCACTGCTCCCCTTGAGGAAAAGGGATTCGATGTCACAGTTTATCACGATGTGGTACCTGAACCTCCTCTGGAAGTAGGGGAGAAGCTGGTGTCGTTTGCAAAGGAAGGCGGATTTGAACTCGTGATCGGCATCGGCGGGGGGAGTGCGCTTGATTTGGCCAAGTTAACGGCAGTCATGGCCGGCCAGGAAGGATCGGTGGCAGACTATTTGAATCTATCGGGTGGAAAGGAAATCATGAATAAAGGTCTTTCGAAGATCCTGATCCCCACTACGGCAGGTACAGGCTCTGAAGTGACGAACATTGCTGTTCTCTCCTTGGCGTCGACGAAGGATGTCGTGACCCATGACTATCTGTTGGCAGACGTGGCCATCATTGATCCTGAGCTGACCTTATCGGTTCCGCCAAAGGTGACGGCGGCAACGGGGATCGACGCCTTGACCCATGCCATTGAGGCATACGTTTCCAAGAATGCGAGTCCTGTATCAGATGCTCTCGCCCTGCAAGCCATTCGGCTGATCTCAGGCTCGATCCGGACGGCGGTCCGTGACGGTGCTGATCGACAAGCCCGCATCGACATGAGCTACGGAAGCTATATCTCTGGGCTTGCCTTCTTCAATGCAGGCGTTGCCGGTGTCCATGCGCTTGCGTATCCCCTTGGCGGTCAATTCCACATTTCCCACGGAGAATCTAATGCTGTCCTGCTTTCATATGTGATGGGGTATATCAGGAAAAGTTGCGAAGGGAGAATGGCAGCTATCCTGGAAGCGGTCAAAGGGAAGTCTACTGACTTGTCAGATGAGGAAGCTTCCAAACAGTGTGTGGAAGAGTTGGTTGGTATCGTCAGGGATGTTGGTATACCGCAGCGCTTATCGGAGTTCGGCATTTCCGAATCGTCACTGGACAACCTGACCCGGGACGGGGTGAAGCAAAAGAGACTTCTTGCGCGTAGTCCGATGACACTCGGGGAAGAGGATATCCGTGTGATTTATAGGGCTGCCTATTTTGGAGAAGTGGTAGAGGGGTAGAGTCACGATCCGAAGAAAGGTCAGAAGCTGATGCCTCTGACCTTGTTAGTGTTTGATGACTCACAGTAGTTCACTAAGCAATCCTTCATCTTCAGCCAAGCGTCATCTGCCATGAAACCCCGAAGCGATCGTTGACCCAGCCGAACTTCTGGCTGAACCCGTAATTTCCAAGGGGCATAAGGGCACTTCCGCCGTCGAGAAGCTTCTCGTAAAGGGAATCGATCTCTTCCTCACTGCTGCACTCCAGAAAAATAGAGAAGGCAGGGGTGAAGGTGAAGCCATGCTTGATATGGCTGTCGATGCACATGAACTCCTGACCCTTGATGGTGAACGTGGCCGTCATGACGGTACCCTCCTCACCAGGCCCTTCAGCTCCGTAACGGTTGATGCTTGTGATCTCCGAATCTTCAATGATGGACGTATAGAACGTCATGGCTTCCTCTGCGTCGGCGTTTTGAAACATAAGGAACGGGGTGGCTTTTTTCATGGAAATCCTCCTAGTGGGTGAGTCATGAATCTAACGTTATAGTAGCACATAGATGGAACGCTGGAAAAGCTTGTATGGAAGAAAAGGTGAGGGAAGAGTGGTCCCGTTCACCTCTTATGGAGAAGTCCAATGCCATTAATAGACGAAGGAGTGGTTACATGTATTTCCCTTCGAAAAAAGACGGGTGGATGAGATTCCTTCATCTTATCATCATGTTTCTCTGTTTCGTACTGCCGGTTTTATCCGATGAGTGGGTCTGGATCTTTGTAATCCCACTGGTGCTTGGTGTCGTGAACCTTCTTATCTGGTTCCGGACGGGCTACCGCGTGGAGGAGGAGGAAGTGGTGATTTATTATGGTCCTATCACCTTACGGGTTCCTATCCAAGAGATTGAGAGAGTTGCTTTTATAAAGAGTCCGTTTGTGGGGCCGGCGCTTTCAGTGGACCGGATAGGGATCACCTATTCCGCTTCAAAGTTCCTCACGGTTTCTCCCAGGGATCAGGAGGAGTTCCTGTAGGCTTTGAGTGAATCAAATTCTCACCTGGTTGTAGATCGGAGGGACTGACTAAATCGTGATGCTCCTAATCTGGTAATAAGAGCTTCATTGAATAGTATTTTTACTAAAATGTCCACCGGCTTGAACAGTCGGTGGACATTTTTGGTTGTGGCTCCCTGCTGTATACGATTAGGATGTGACACGTTCAGATGCGAAGGCATCGTTTAATTCCATCAATTTTGCGATGATTTTCTCTTCCGTTTCGGTAGTTGATGAGATGCTTTCAGTACAATGCGGGCGTAACGCCTGATGGTCGCCAATCATGACGGCGTGCCTGGCCCCTTGGAACATGGTGATATCATTGGCGTCGTTACCGAAGGCGATGTAATCCGTGATGTTCAGGTGAGTGAGTGCTGCATGCTTGTGGATGCCTTTCGGGCTGCAGTCAATCACGTCCTCCTGAGCATGGAGGTTAAGGACGAGATCCATTTCTCCGAGTTTTTCCAGAAGGATTTCTTTTTCAATTACGCTAAGGATGAGCAGCTTCACGATGGAGGGATGCTCACTGACGGGTACATTCGTAGCAAGATGATTAGGGTCCAGGTTGGCCAGGATCGGGTGATCGGCTCGGCCTGTATACGAATAATCCCACTCTCCGTCAATCAGGTAGGTAGCTTGATGCTCATGAAGGGTGCTCATCATCGTCTCGACAATGGTTGGTGAAAAAGCCTGAGAAAATGTGATGTTCCCGTTTTCGGAAATAAGTGCTCCGTTCCCGCCGATCAGCGTCCCGTTATGAAAAGGTTTTGGCAGGACGGGAAGCATGTCCCGGATGGGTCTGGCCGATGCGAACACAATTCGGTGTCCGGCTTCTTCAAGCTGCTGGAGTGCATGGGTGATGGCTGGTGAGATGGGCTTACCTTTAAAGCAGATTGTTCCGTCTAAATCAAAAATGAAATTCATAGGTGGTCTCCTAGGATTATTTGATAGATTTATCGTATCAGTAATAACTTTCCATTTACATAGTTTTTTTCTAAGAAGCGGCTTAGTTTTTAGAGGGAGTCAGGTTGAAATACTACCATATGAAACCAGGGTTCAAAATCGAGAAGGGGGCTAGCTGACGAATTACCGTATGCACATTCATTCTCATTAAAAAAGCAGGAGCGAGTATTGTCTGTGACTTTATTCCTATATTCCGCTAAAGAATGAGGAAGCCTAACCGATGTAATACTTGGTAGAAAAATAGAAGAAGAGTATCGGAGGCAAACTGCATGAAGAAATGGATGATCGCCGTTCCCTTGACGTTAACCGTTGCTGTACTTGGGGCGTGCGCGGACGGGACTGGAAAAGCTGAAGCCGGGGCAGATAAGGAAGAAGTGGTCCAGGCTGAAGGAAAGAAAGTGAAAGAGGGATCTGAAAAGGAAGAGTCTCAGGGAAACAGGGTAAAAGAGCTTAGTACATATGAAAAAGTGGTGCTTGAAGATAAGGACGGGGAACGGGAAGTGACCGTGGAATATCCCCGATTTGGATATGAGAAATTGGATCAATTGATCGAAGAAGAGATGGAGAGTACGTTTGAAGGACAGATCAACAGCCTTGAGAAGCTTCGCCAAGAGCTTTCAAGTGATGGATTTGAGGATGAGAATTTTACGAAGTATTTCTTTAATAGGACTATGGAAGAGCCGATAATCACGGACGAAGTCGTCTCTATTTACTTTAGAGATTATTTAAACACTGGTGGTCAGGGTGTAATGGGTTCTGTCCCCATTAACTTCGATTTGAAAGAGGAGCGCATGCTCACCCTTGAGGAAGTATTGAAAGAACATGAAACCTCTCTGGATATCATTGCAGAGGCGATGAGGGAGAAGCTAATGACGGATGAACGTTTCGCTCAATACCGGCATGATGCTGTAGGTGATTATGCATCAGGTGTGGCAGAAGAAACATCACTAGAGGAAATGGAAAGAAACGCATTCACACTTCAAGAGGATTCCATTACATTCTATCATCAGTATTATAGTATTTTCCCTAACGCTGAAGGAATTGTGGGAATCGAGCTCAAATGGAGTGAACTAGAAGCGAACAAGACAAAGACTACCGCTGAGGTCAACAATACCCGGGCATACAGTTTCGGTGAAAAGGTCAAGCCTTCGAAACCATTAACCTACCATGATAAAGATTACGGATTTTCGTTTGCTTTTCCACCGTCTTGGAAAAATCATTACCTACTTCAAATACCGGATTCTTCCGACTTATTTGAGCCGTATAAGCCTTCAAAAGTGATTCAATTGAGCATGGTGGATGAAGGGAAGTTCATCGGCAGACTGGTGACGATCGGTGTACTAGAGGGTGTGACCAAGGAAGAAATGGAAGACTACTATGAAGGGTCATTAGGGACTGAAGCATTCATGGCGGCAGGTAATGATCTGGTGTTAGTGTATTCCATCCCTTATGAACCGCCGGGTCAAACGCATGAAGAAGAATACATGGAGCTCGGTGGACGGTATTTACAGATGGTACAGGGGGATATGGACAAGATTGTAGAGTCGGTTAAGTTTGAGTAACGAATATCGCAGTCTAGGGTCAGGATGATAAGGAAGAGAAGGCGAACCCACAATAAATGGAGATTCGCCTTTTCTCAGGTTCAGAATTGTTGTTTCTTCCAATGCAACCTGAAAAAGGTGACACCTGCCGTTATGACGAAAAGAGGGATGGCGATGAATTGCGAAATCGCAAATTTGAACTCCCATACATCATATCCGGGATCGCTGCTTTTACCGAGAAGGGCGACGGTGACCACGGCGAGGTAAGCGGCAGGAGGTATCACCCAGAGATACCGGCCCTTGGGTAGAAGGATGATGAGGATCACGAGGAGAACCAGAAGGCCACCCCATATTAATAGAAACATAGTGTTCGCTCCTTTAAGGTGCATATTCTATCTTCACTGGGACTAATCCAGAGTAGGGTGGAAGTAATACTTCAATAAGTCTTCGTGCAAAGGCTTAGAAATAAACAGCCACCATACTAACCAAACTGACCACTGTTTATAGCACCGCGCCATAAAACACCCCTCCAACGCTAACCTTCGACTTTTCCACCTTCTGCACCTTCCAAACGGCTTCACTCGCATCCATGGTCGCAGCTCTTGAGAAAACGCCACCACTGCTACTGAAAAAGAACAGAACGATTGAGACGCCAAGTCCGATGAAGAAGCTGTATTCAGTGTAGGAAAACGATATGAGCCTGCTTGATGTCCAAATGACAAGACCCATGACGATGGCTGTGCAGATTGCCCAAACAACTGTCTTTTTCAATGGTCATTCCCCCTTATATATATAAACGTATGATCACTGAAGGAAGTTTCAACTTTATGGAAAAATATACAATTTTAAAAGTGAGCATCCACCGCTTGAAACTTCCTGTAGCATTGCATCGTCTATAGGAACAGGAGGCTGATGGGGATGAAGAAAATAGTGGGGTCTTTATCGCTGATACTGGTGCTTGGAGGATGCAATTCCATTCAACCGAACATCTCCGAGAAGGAAGTCCGATCCATTGTTATGAAGGAACATGAAAATTCCATTGGTGAAGTTGAGGTTATTTCCGTTCAGCACAACTGGAGGGAATACATTGTGGAGTGGGAGAACACGGAGAACTGTGAGTCGGGGACGGACTATATCCACGATGCGACCGGTAAGGTGAAAAAGAGCGAGGTTAGCATTTGTTAGTTTGGAGGGAGGCGATCATTCGCCTCCTTCTTCCATGTCTGCCTTCTTTTCCTTCGGTGGGTCGAACACAAGATCCAACAGGGCGAGGAACAAGGCGATTCCGATTTGAGTCAGGGGCTGTATGTCAAGGGACGACATGAGAGCCACAAGGATGGAAATGATGCCCCAGTTGATAAGGAAGGAGAAGAAGAAATAGCCTCCCTTCAATGCGTTCCATGACCAGCGTCCCGAAGCCTTCATGAGGCCGAACAGCAGCTTCACGATAAAATCTCCGATGAATCCGCAGATGAAGTAGAATACCGCGAACCAAAGCAGGGACCAGTAAGAGCTGTATTCGATGCCGATTATCCTGAAGAGACCGACGAAGCCGAAGAAAATCAGAGCGACGACGAATCCAATGGCCGCGAGAATGATCAGGCTGACAGATACGATGATGAAAATTTTTGTGGGTAGTGATTCGTTTTTGAATGAGTCTTGATCGGACATGGTGTACCTCCGTGGTGTAATGGATCTTCAATATGGCTTGAATGTTCCCCTTAGTTTCTTATGAAAGGCTTCTAATCTAGGAATCTTGCGGAAGGTCAAGAACGATGTGATGGTTAGAAAAATAAGCAACCATTCATGTTCCTCCCCGCGGTTATCGAGGATGGTGGATTTCAAATGCCCCCTCCTATGACCTTACTTACTACAAAGTATAGTCCAAACTGGATTTTATGTAAAATAAAACCATTAAGAGGAACCTCGTCTCACCAACCCTGGTTTTTGTTTGATCAAAAGGGGCTTCGGATTCTTTCCTTGAAGGCGCTGTGTCAGCCTGCCCATGAGATCTAGCGCGATCTCTTCCAGAGCATACGAAATGGAAGAAAGGGTCGGGGAGGTCGTCAAGCAGATGGGATGATCATCAAACCCGATGATCTTCACGTCCTCCGGCACCGACAGACCTACTGCATTCGCAGCAGCGAGTAGCCCTGCGGCTACAAAGTCACTGCCTGCCACAATCCCCTTTGGTGGCAAAGCGGTGCGGAAAAGTTCCTCTCCCAATGCCAACCCGTCTTTAATGGTGATGATCTTGTTATAACAACAAGTGTCAGCGCCCTCAAGTCCGTGATGGGCGTGGGCAAGCTTAAAACCCTCCCAACGCTTTTGTTGGAGAGGAGAGTCCATATCGTCTCCGCAGAAGATGAGGGGGAAAGCCCCCTGATGAAGAAGGTGATCGGTGGCGATGAACGTCGCTTCCTCTTCATCCACGCCGACAGTATCAAAATGGGCTCCTTCGAACTGTTCATTGCATACGACGACAATCTGATCCTGAACCTTCGACTTGATCTCCCTTTCAGAGAAGGTGGAGTGAGTGAGGATTAAGGCATCGACCTCTCTATGAATCAAAGCATCATAGATCTCGGATTCAGCATCCTGGGAAAAGAAGGTCTGGTGGATGACCATCTTATACCCGGCGTCCCGGCAGGTTTTTGTGAGGATACCCGCAAGGCGGCTGAAGTAGGGATGATCCAGGAGAGGCACGACAATCCCGATCGTGTGATTTCGTTGCAAGCGGAGCTGGACGCCACGTAGATTTCGGACGTAGGAAAGTTCCTTGATGGCTTCTTCCACCTTCCTCCGGCTGTCTTCCGAGACATGGGAATGGTGATTCAGGACCCGGGAAACGGTCGATTTGGACACTCCGCTTACACGGGCGATATCAAGAATGGTCGGCATTGGTCAATCTCCCTCCAAGTTATGTATTGACATGGGAACGTTCCCAGAGAGTACGTTGAATTTATCTTACTAGGAGGTGTCCACATGCCGCAAGAGGTTTACCATTCGACAGGCGAGACCAGGTATATCGCATTTTTTGATTTTGATGAAACGTATTTCCCCCATGCATGCACAGAGGAGCAGCTTATGATGGTCCATGAACTGGAGGAGTATCTTCAATGGCTTGCGTCCGAGCAACATGTGAAGATCGGATGGGTGACTGGCAGCAGTCTCACCCAGGTCGAGGAGAAGATGAAGAAGGCGAGAATGCGGTACCTGCCCCACTTCATCTCGAGCAATCTTGGAACAGAAATGTGGGAAGTGCATGCAAGACAATGCTACCTTCCCATTCCGGAATGGGAGAAGAGGATTGCCCGGTCAGGCTTCTCCCATAGAGTCGTACAGGAGATCCTGGATGACTTAAAGAACATCTACTCTATCAAACTGACCCCTCAAACCCAGTTCGGGCAAGGGACATATAAGATGAACTACTATTACTATCCCACTTCGGACACAGGTGTCGATTATCACCTCGCCATCATCCGTCAGCTCGCATTTAATCACGGTGTAGGGCTCAACATCAACCGCTGCAACCCGAAGGCAGGAGACCCGGAAAATGCGTACGACGTCGATTTCATTCCCAAAGGGACGGGCAAGAAGGCCGCGGTCAGCTTCATGAAGAAACATTACAACGTCCCCAGTAGCCGCACCCTAGCTTTTGGCGACAGCGGCAACGATTTGGAAATGGTGAAGGCCGTGGAGCATGGGTATCTTCTCGGAAATGCCACGGAAGAAGCGAAAAGGAAGCATGACTTCATAACAGAAGCTGAATACGGGAAAGGGATCATGGAAGTGTGTGGGAGAGTGTTTTCGCAGCTGGTTTGATAGGGAGGGGTCATTGTGTAAGGACTGAAGAAGACACAGAAAAGTAAAAACGATTTACTATATAACAACCAGAACATTTTGTAGATGATAGTGTTTTGGTTTTAATAGTGAATCTCTATATACCCCTATGTCTATTCTGTTGATGCGACAGGACAAGCATACAATCCTTTCTATGAAAAAAGAATATAGTAAAAGTATGATAGCTGAAATGATAGATTTACTTTTCAAGATGTTCAGCTATTATATCCATTCTATTTTAAGGAGGTGAACGATATGGCCGAACAAATTTTAGATATGAAAGCGAGCGTACCGCGCAATGGTCCTACCACCCCAACTCCCATTCCCCTTACTCCCGTCGGAATTACACCAGCAACCAATAAATACTCGATTGCAGGTGGTACATTCTTTCAGGCAGACCTGGGAATGTTCCTGACCCCCCTAACCCCTACCAATCGCGTCGTCCTTTCAGGTACGATTGGCCTTCAGAGTACTACTTCTGTAGAGCCAGTTATTATACGGATTTACAAAAGCACAAATTCCTTTACCATAGGTACAGAAATATTTAGTACCCAATTAGGACTCGAAGGATTTTTTGAGAGTTTCTATACTGCTTCTTTTGAAACCACAGACTTTAACACCGCCAATCAATTTAGTGTATACAATCTAACAATTGAATCTCCATCTGGTGCAGCTGATTTGAATGTGGTAGGTCCCATTACCTTTCAAGGAGTAGCATACGGTCCCATCGCATAATAGAGTAGAGCAGTAGAACTAGAAGAGCCCCACTTGCGTTATCGTAAGTGGGGTTGTTTTGGTTTGTCAGGGGGAATCATTCCCGCCTGTAGTCATACACTTCATCCGGTACATGAAGGACTTGATCATTAATTTGTACCGTGTCATCGTCTACCCAACTGATTTCTCCTTCCTCTTCATGGTACTGCCAATAGATATTCTTGGCTTCACGTTTTTTCTCGTTGAATGTCAGTACGCCAAGCACAGCATAATCCACGGTGGCTCCGCCATTGTTGAGGAAGATTTGTACGGTATAGCGTCCGTCTGGTGACGTTTCTTCTGTAATGAGTTCCCCTGGCTCCAGCCGATCTATGTCAAATAAGGACCAATGGATGAGGGCGATGAGGCCCCAGCTCACTGCAGCTGTGAACACGATGGTGGAAATCGTGATGGTGAAGCCGACGGGGTGTTTTTTGATGAAACGTTTCATAAAATGGAAGCCTCCTTGATGATATAGAGAAGTTTCCATTATACTTCAAATAAGGAATTTATTTAACAAAAGCAAGGAACCTTTTATTCACCAAGCAGCATCCGGTTAAACTCCGAAAGGGATAAAGTCATCTCCAATCCTTCCATGGACCTTGATCCGTCTGAATGGATGACAACCTCGGGTTTCAAGTCTTCCGAATCCCTCACCCATGAAACATCCATCGTGTTCAGGATATTCTTCACCTTTCGTTTGTACGACGCGGGCATTGGGGTGAGGTAGACTGTCTTTCCCGCCAAATCATCAAGTTTTTTGTAAGGAGATGCCTCTTTTGCAGGTTCGGTCGATACGGTCTCCAAAAACCATTCATCCGATATGATGGGGACCCCAAGGTTTCGGGCGCGCTCCAGCTTGCTTCCCGGCCGTTTGCCGACGATAAGGAAGTCTGTCTTGGATGTGATGGTATTGCTAACGGTGGCCCCACAACTTCTTGCGGCCTTGCTCATGCGTACCCGGGGCTGGACACTGGCTCCGGTGAACACGATGGACTTTCCTTGGAAAATCCTGCGATCGCGTTCCGGCTTGGCTATGTGAAACGGATTCCACTCCAGCGGAGATGCCTTTTTGATCACTTCAAGCAGGAGTAGCAAATTCAAATAGGCTTTGTGATCAACGGGCAACCCTACTTTGAAATAATGTGAGAGGTAACTCAGAGTATAGGAAAACAGATGGGGATGGGTGTGCTTGATGGTGGCCTGTGCACTGAAGCAATCCCTGCCTTCATCCAGCCATCCGTCGTGTAAAAGGGTAGCTCGGTCCAAGGCTGCATTGAACGAAACAACCGGATACGGGTAGTCTTCAAGTAGCTCACGGAAGGTTTGTTTCATCTTCATGTGATCAGAGATTTTCGCATAACCAGCGCCAAAACCGAAGGCAGTCATGGCCTCGTCCTCTATGTCAAAAAAGTAATGCTTATCAACGATGATTCCGTGCTCCACAACAAGCGCGGCGACTTGAAAGATCCCGGAATCAGGAACAGTACTTCCCGTTTCGATGTCGATCAGTATCATGTTTTTCAAGGGGAAGCCTCCTCAGTTCAATGTGTATCATTCACATAGTGAAGCAGAGATTGTATGTTGTCAACTGTATGAAAGGAGATGAGTGCAATGAAACGCTTCATGAAGTTCCTCCTGCCGGTGGGGCTATTCTTGTTGGTTACGGGGTGTGAGGAGATGATTCATGAAAGGCAGCCTAAATATGTGCACGATGGTGAGGGGCCTCCTTCTATGGAAGGGATCTATATTCAGAAAGAGGAACATAATATTCTGATCGAGGGCGAGGAATTTAAGAAGGAAGACAAGACCCTCTCATTGAATGAGTTTATGAGCAAAAACGATGGATACTTTTTAAAGTTGAAAGACGATTCGGATCTTAAGGGAATAAAATCCGGAACAAAGGTGAAGGCATGGTGTGGCCAGATCCTGGAGTCTTCTCCGCCATATGCTGTCTGCCAGAAGATTGAAGCAGTGGGGGAGGAGTGAAGGCTACGATTCATCCTCCACTCGTCCCATCATCCTTAAGACCTTTCCATCCAATTCTCTCTTCAGCACCGTCATCCCGTTCCTGCGGTAAAAGCCCAGCGCCTGATGGTTGCTTGGTGAAACGCGAAGGTGATATTCGGATACACCTTGATTCCGGAAGAACTGTAGGGCGTACTGGTGAAGCTTATTTCCTATCCCTGATCCACGTCGCTCAGTAATCAGATAATAGAGGTTCACATACCCGATTCTTCTCCCTTCATAGTCTTTCACCGTCAATTCAAGCTGACCGATCGGTACCCCTTTTTCCATAAGGAGAATGAAGCCATCCGGGAATAAGGCCGATTGGTCCTGGACCCACCGTACATATTCTTCCTCGTCAAAGGCTTGATCCGTACCGAAGCTGACCTTGAAGGAATCCCTGCGGAAAGAAATGATGACATCCCTGTGTTTGTCCACATCGATTTTTTGCAGATTCATATGCCACCTCCTGGAGTTTTTTAATAGTGTACCACGCCTTCGAGGAACTTAGGGGACCACTTCATAGCGGCCATATTAGCGAATCAGACGGAATCCCGCTGTTACGACCTGGTCAGGACCTATATGAAATGAAACAAGTAAACCGGATCGATTGGGTTCGGTTTTTATTTATCAATAAATGGAAACTTAATCCTCATTTGTACGTATAAGATAAGTGGAGGTGCCGCTATGAAAAAGATCCTGTTTGCAGTCTCAATGAGTATTATACTCGCCAGTTGTCAAAAGGAATCGGCTGCCCCTGTTCTGCACGACCCTCCAGCGTAGATCATGGAGAACGGGCTGATTGATTTCGAAGAGTGGGAAGAATACCATCTTTCCAAACCGGGAGGCGATTCACGACTGAATGAGGGCGATGCACTCATGATCCAGGCGGTTCAGGAAGTATTCTCTGGTGCTGTGAAGGTTGAGGGGATGGCCGATCATGAAGATCCGGATTTCATCATGGAGGTGGATGCTGCTAACGGTGAACAGCAAAAGCTTCTTCTCTGGTTGGGTGATGAAGGGGAGGAGAGTCGGGTAAAGAATGCGAAGGATTTAAACGCTGTTTATTCACTTGATGGGAAACGGACGGAGAGGTTGAGGCAGTTGGTTGGGAATGATCTTGAGTAGACCATGTATGGGTCGTGTTTGTATAAAAAAGATACGAGGTGAGCGTGATTGTGTTTATTCAAATGTCAGGATATCCAGGGTCGGGGAAGTCAACTCTCGCCCGTGAGATAGGAAAAAGAACAGGTGCGGTCATCGTGGATCATGACGTTACAAAATCAGCTCTGATGGATATGGTGGGAAATGAACTTACCCATGATACAGCAGGGAAAGTATCATATCACTTGGACTGGTCCATCAGTGAGTCGTTGGTCTCGCAAGGACATAGTGTGATCTTTGATAGCCCATGCCTCTATGATGAAATGGTAGAGAAGGGGACGCTCCTTGCTGCAAAATATAGCATTCCTTATAAATATATTGAGTGTGTGGTAAATGATTTTACCCTGATCAATCAGCGTTTGAGGGAAAGGAATCGGATGCCGAGCCAAATCAAAGAGGTGAAATCAGAAGAAGCATTCCGAAAAACGGTGTTGAACAGTAAAAAGCCTGATGGCCTCCCTTGCCTACAGATAGATACCTCTTCTCCCATCACATCGTATATTACAAAGGTCATTCAATACCTTGAGAATGGTGAAGGGGGAGCGGAATGAAGAAAATCTATTGGATGATTGCTATGTGTACCCTGCTCCTTGCACTCACGGGCTGTTCAGATGACAAAGAAGAAGAGGCGTTCAAGAGCGAAGAAAAGATTACATACAAAGAACAAGAAATAAAGGTTCACTATTACTACAATGAGATGGCAGATTATATCGAAAGTGTACGTGACAATCCTGATCAGGATAACGAGACGCTTTACATACAGAAGGTCAAGAAAGCAATGGTTGAGCACGGTGAGGCGGATGATCCGACGATAATGAAAATGATTGGTTATGAATTTTTACAGGCTCCGCGAGACCTAGATACAATGGAGGAAGACCTGCAGGTATTAAAGGAAAAACAGGACACCATCCACTCGAGCATAAAGCAAGCTATGGAGAAGTCTATCGACGTTCTTCCCGGTGGTAATAAAACCATTTACGTGGTTCCATCCAGTCCGGAATTCAAATCTAACGCAAATCTTATGAACGGTGTATATGGTGCGGTGTTCAGTGAGCATTCCATCCTCATCCTGATCGATCCTGCTTTCAACGTGGGAAATCTTGAATATACGATTGCCCATGAGTATCATCATCTCGTCAATTTCGAGACCCATGATGGAGAGGCATACTCCGTTTTGGATGGTGTCGTCATTGAAGGAAAGGCAGATGAATTTGCTAAGCAAATCTATCCCGATGTGGAAAACCCATGGGTGGACACGTTGCATCCCGATAAGGAGAAAATGGTGTGGGATATGATTTCAGAGAATCCCGATACCTTTGATCAAGACCTCTATGAGGAAATTTTTATCGGCAGTCGCGAAAAGAAAATCCCGATGTGGTCCAACTACCGGCTCGGCCTTCAAATTATGGATGCTTTTTTACAGAAGAATCCCGATGCTTCTATACCGGAATGGACATCCATGACCACGGACGAGATCCTGGAGAGAGGGAAGTACGCGGAGAAGTTTGAATAGGACACGCGTTGTCTTCACAGGGAAAGAAAAGGATGCCTTTTATGCTGGATATAAGCTATACCGGGTGTCGGATGAAGAGTTCCGGTACTTTTATGATGGAATGTATGAGTTGTTTTATTAAAAGCCTTGGCCTTCCCTTAAGAGAAAGGCCAAGGCTTTTTTAGTTTTGCAGCGCATGCTGGATATGAGCCAGGTGATGATTCCCGTGCCAGGCATAGATTCCGATGTTCACGGCAAGGGCCACGCTCCCTGAGTCAGGGTGGACAAAGGTCCGTGCAAGCTGTTCCTCCGTTAAGCTTTTAATAGATTGACCCAGCGCTCATGCAGGGAAGAGATGATGGTTAGGGATGATGAGATAGGTGAACGGGAATCCGATAGCTCTGCCCATTTATCCTCGGCATAGAGACGGATGGTCGGGTTCACTTCCGTCAGGGCGAGTTTGAATCGTATGTAGGCGTTCATATGACTGTCGGCAACATGGTGGACGACCTGGCGGATGGTCCAGCCTCCTTCACGGTAAGCCTTATCCAGGTCATGCTCGCTTAGAGATCTGACGGTTTCCAGGAGTCTTGCAGGAAACGTGCGGTTCTCTTCGATCCAGTGGTGAATCTGGTCGGCTGATAGATGGTCGGGTGTTTCGAACTCCCCGATGGGGTAGCGCTCATTTATTCTTCATTCCTCCTATGATAAGAAAAAGATTTTTGCCTGTTTGATGACGACATCTTGTAAGACGAGAAACAGTGCCCAGCCTGCCAGTCCAAGTCCGATCGCTGTGAAAAGATGAAGGGAGTGCTGGAGCGACAGGTATACGATGATGAGCAGGAAGGCCGTTGCGGGGAAACCCCACAGGACCCCGAGAGCGAACGTGCTTATCCGCTCCGATGCCTCGCCTTGGATGTATAGCCAGATGATGCTGAGGAGGCTGACCAAAGGCAGGGCCGCAATGATGCCGCCATAGGTCGGGAAGCGGCGCGCAATCTCGGTCACGGCTCCGATGACGAGTGCGGAAACAAGGATCTTCAGGAAGACGTACATGATTTTGCCTTCTCGCTCAGCAGCCAGAATGCTTCCGACACGGCAGTTCTTTCCTCGGGAGTCATGAGGTCCAGGGCAGCCTGTAGTTTGTCTTCATCCAGACTGGTGTTGCGGAATAGCACAGCACGCCCGCTATCTGTTAGCTCCAGGATCACCTTGCGCTCATCATCGGAGTGCTTTTTTTTAAGGATGTATCCCTTCTCGATGATCCGCTTCACATGCTCGGAAGCTGTGTGGTGGGTAATGGAGAGGAGATTGGCGACATCCTTCACACCGACTTCATCGCGTTTTTCTACGAGCTGCATGATGCGGATGACCTGGTGGGAAATCTTTTCTTGATGCTGGATATGAAGGTGGAAATATAGGTCGGTCCAATGCTGATTGAGTTGCGTCACGTTTGTCATGGATTCTCTCCTTTGATTCGGTTGCTTAAATTATATCGTGTTATACGATATAAATAAAGATGAAAAAACTGATCAGGACATCCCTGATCAGCTTCCATCATGATGACTTTAACGTTCCATTGGCTTGAATAGGAGCCAGGCGTCTGCGACGATAGACGCTTAAGACAAGACCGGCTGCCATCATATCGATCAATACATGCGTGCCTCCGAAGCTCATGAAGGGCATCGTGATGCCTGACGGTGAAAGGAGGCCGATATTGGTGAGGATCGCCGTGGCAAACTGGATGCCAAACACTGCGGCGAACCCGATCGTCAGCACCCGTCCGAATGAGTGGAGAGTTGTCTTCGAAGTCTGGATCAATCGGATGGTGAAGACGATGGTGAACATCAAGGTCACGATGGCCGACACCCATCCAAAGGAATGAACCATATACGCAAGGATGTAGTCGGTATGCATTTCATTCAATTTGAGCACGGACGGGTCGGCACCGAACCATCCTGCTCTTTGGAATAAAGCCCTGATTCCTGCCCCGCCTTCAGCACTGACAGGTGAGAAAAAGTCCGGTTTAAATAGGGCAGGGAGTGCAAGAACACTGATCCCGAACAGGAGGATTTGATACCCCTTTCCCTTGGTTGCCATCATCAAGGTGAGTGCCACTGCGAGTCCGAGAGCAAAGACAGCGAAGCCATCGGATACAAGAAGCAGGATGGGGATTGCCAGGAGACCGATCCCGGTCATGGCTTTTTTCGGTGTCTGCCAGTTCCACTCCGAAAATATCCCTGCAAATGCTATGACCAAGAGGAAGGGGGCAATGCCGGAAATATGCAGGGTGGCGAATCCGATATCAAGATAGGCAATGCCGTCTATCCGGACCCCGATCCACTGAGTCAGGAGAAGGAGGAAGACGGTACCACCATAGATGACCCCGGAATAACGGGATAGTTTCCGATAGTCATAGAAAAAGCATGCAATCATCAAGATCAAGCCGGCCAGGTAATAGAACAGGCTGCTTTGAAAAATGTCTCCGATCCCCATGATGGTTGATTGAAACTGGATGAAATACATAGAAACGAGACCGAAAACCGATATGACGGCAACTGGGATGAGGATCGTCACGTCAAACGTCGGCCGATGGGTTTGATGAAGCTGTTTCCCAACCGTTGCGGGGTCTCCCATCTGACTGATGGCATGCTGCACGGCGGCCTTTTCTGACCTTCCATCCTTCATGGCGTGTTCCTTCAGTGTATGCAGGTGATCCTCTAGCTCCAGGGCCACTTCCTCATGAACATCTTTGTTCCGGATACGGCTGCACACGGCACTGATATAGTCTTTGAATGGTTCGTTCATTCCCATGAAACCCTCTCCCATCCCAGGATGTCATCCACCGCACCTTTAAAGGTGGACCATTCTTCTTTTTTCTCGACCATGAAGGCCTGCCCGCTTTTTGTGATGCGGTAGTACTTACGCTTCCTGCCCGTATCTCCCTGTCCCCAATAGGCTTCGATCACACCTTGCTCCTCCAATGAATGAAGGAGAGGATAGAGAGTTCCTTCCTTCAGGCTGAATATCCCTTTTGAGCGCTCCTCCATGACCTTGATCAATTCATAACCGTACATGGGACGGTCATTCAGCAGGCTGAGAATAAGCGTCGCTGTGCTTCCTTTAACCAATTCTTTGTTCACTTTCACCGTAGTCATCCTTTCATACCTAGATTATCTATGCATAGTTTATCTAGGTATAATTGTATGGCGCCGCTTTCCATACGTCAACTGTTTTCTAGTCATCTATCATTTTCTGCATAAGGGGCATGTGATAAGATGGAGAAAAATGGGTTGAGGTGTTAGGTTTGGCCTGGCTTTATACATTTCTGGCTATCTGGTTTTTTGCTTTTGTCATTGCGCGTCTTCTCAGTCGATTCGGCAGAACGCACTGGAAGGATGAACTCATGATCACGTGTGCGCAGGCGATCATCATTACGGCCATGCTTGATTTTTTTCTGCCTTAGGGATCATTGAATATAGGAGGGGACCATCGTATGACACTGCCAACATTTAAGTATAATCCGGATCCGATCAAGCTGGAGGTCATCAAGAAGGAAAAGACCGATTGTCCGGTCTGCAACAAGGAGCGGGACTATGTATATAAGGGACCGTTCTATTCCGTTGAGGATGTGGAGGGGATCTGCCCGTGGTGCATCGCGGACGGGTCGGCGGCCGAGAAGTATGAGGGCTCTTTTCAGGACGATGCGAGCTGTGAGGAAGTGGAGAAAGAAGCGTACATAGACGAACTTGTTTACCGGACGCCGGGGTACTTCGGGTGGCAGCAGGAGCATTGGCTCAGTCACTGCGGGGACTTCTGTGCGATTGTTGAGTATGTCGGGTGGAAGGAAATCGAGCATCTGGAGGAAGAACTTGCCGGCGACTTGAACGAGATCATGGCCACCTATAACATGCCGAAGGAGAAGCTGAAGGAATGGCTGGTCAATGATGGGGCGCTGCAGGGGTATCTGTTCCGATGCATCCACTGCCATCAGCATCGGCTGACGGTGGATTCGAATTAAGTGTGAAAAAACGCCCAGTCCAGGGCGTTTTTTATTGAATCTCAATTTTCCTGTCACGATGGATCTCTTCCGTCCCAGCAGCTAGGGCTTCCTTGTAGTAGCTACATTTGTGGTCGATCACTTCCATCGTCTTCATCAGGTCCGCCATCTGCTTTTCCACGGTGGCCTTCCGTTCCATGAAGAGGTCGTGACGTTCCTGGAGGGTGGAGTCGCCTTCGGTGCACCAGTCGATGAAGGTTTTGATGTCTTTGATAGGCATGCCGGTGGATTTCAGGCATTCGATGATGCGGAGCGTGGAGATATCGGAGTCCTTGAAAAGGCGGACGCCGTTCGGACTGCGTTCCACGAAGGGCATGAGTCCTTCTTTGTCATAATAGCGGAGGGTATAGATGGTGAGGTTCAGTTCCTTGGCAACTTCGCTGATGGAGTAGGTTTTCATGAGGGTTCCCCTTTTCGTGTTCATCTGATTGGAAAGATACCACGGTGTTCACCGGTTGTCAAAAGGGAGCTTCGTGCTTGACCTAGAGTGAACTAGAGGCAGTACGATGGTTTCGTCTAAGAGGAAAACGGGGATAGCAGTAGGAGCACGACACCCTGACTTGGGACAATTAGAATTCGAGGAGGAACTATCTATGGTTATGGCAAAAGCACGCGCAGTGGACGGGCCGGACAAGGCTTTCCGCTCAGCAGAAATCAAACGACGCGAACTGGATGACAAGGATGTACTGATCGAAATCAAATTCGCAGGGATCTGTCACTCTGATATCCATACAGCCCACGGTGAGTGGGGAGAAGTGAGTTACCCACTCGTTCCGGGGCATGAAATTGCCGGGATCATTACGGAAGTAGGCTCTGGTGTGTCGAAGTTCAAGGTGGGCGACCGCGCAGGCGTCGGCTGCATGGTCGATTCATGCTGCGAATGCGTCAACTGTAAGGCTGGCGAGGAGCAGTACTGTCTTGAAGGCAATGTGCCGACCTATGCGGGCGTTGACAAATACGGCGAGCCGACACAAGGTGGCTATTCTACACATATCGTCGTGACGGAAGATTTCGCCTTGCACATCCCGGATGGCATCGAGCTTGATGCAGCGGCACCGCTTCTATGCGCAGGAATCACCACGTATTCACCGCTTCACCACTGGAATGCCGGCCCAGGCAAAAAAGTCGCCATCGTCGGGATGGGTGGACTTGGCCATATGGCCGTGAAGATCGCCCACGCTATGGGAGCAGAGGTGACGGTCCTTTCTCAAACCCTGAACAAAGAGGAAGACGGACTCGCCTTCGGTGCCGAGGAGTACTATGCAACGAAGGATCCGGAAACATTCGAGAAGCTGAAAGGCCGCTTCGACCTGATCATCAACACGGTCAGCGCCAACATCGACATTGATGCGTACTTCTCCCTCCTGACGCTTGACGGGACGCTCGTCAATGTGGGCGCACCGGGAGAACCGATGTCACTGAACGTCATGTCCCTCATCGGCCACCGTCGTTCTTTCGCCGGTTCCATGATCGGCGGCATTCAAGAAACACAAGAGATGCTCAATTTCTGTGCAGAGCACAACATCGCACCGAAGATCGAGCTCATCTCGGCGGATCAGATCGATGAAGCGTACAAGCGCGTATTGGCTTCTGATGTGAAATACCGGTTCGTTATTGATACGAGCACGATTTAATTGTGATAGACCCCGGAGGTTCAGCCTTCGGGGTCTTCTTTTTTTGCGTGGATCGTCCTGCGGGTGTGATCGAGGAAGGCGTTGGCCGCGGCAGAATGCATCCCGTGCTTCTTCCAGATGAGATTCAAGCCGGCATGGAGTCCGGGGTTAAGGGGCCTGAATACAAGCTCCCCATCCTCCGGCGTCGGGATGATCTTCTCCAGACAGACGGTGTAGCCGAGTCCTTCTTTCACCATGAGGGACGCGTTGTAGAGGAGATTATAGGTACCGACGATTGTCAGGTCCCCGATGTCACGACCGAACCAGCCGGTGAGCTCATTGTCGACGGTCGTCTGCCGTGAAAGGATGAGGGGGCGATCGGCAAGCTCCTCCGGTGTGATGGTGTCGAGGGCGGCAAGGGGGCTGTCCCTTCGCATGAGCACACCCCACGTATCGAAGGCGGGAAGGTGGAGATACTCATATTTCTCCTTGTTGGTCGGCTCGATGACCAAGCCGAAGTCCAGGACGCCAGAGTCGAGTTTTTCCATGAGATCGTCGGCATTCCCGCTGTAAAGGTGGAACCGGATGCCGGGATGTTCAGTCAATAGGGCATGAAGGGACCGCCCGATGAGCCCCATGGCCTCGGTTTCCCCTGCGCCGATGGTGATTTCGCCTGTGACGGAGTCGATCGGCTGCTTGAAGTTCGCCTCGGTCTTGTCGACGAGGGCGACGATTTCTTTTGCCTTTTTCACTAAAAAATGGCCCTCTTCCGTGAGGGAGATCCGCCGGTTGCCCCTGATGAACAGTGTTGTCCCTAGATCGGTTTCCAAGTCGGCCAGCTGCCGGGAAAGGGTCGGCTGCGATACATGCAGGGCCTTCGCGGCATGGGATATGCTCTCCTCCCGGGCAACAGCGAGGAAGTAGCGGAGTATTCGAATATCCATAAACGTTTCCTCCTATGCATTTTAGCTATATGAGTGTATTTGCTATAGGTATTTGTTATTTTAATCATACCATCTTACCATAAAAGAAGAATAGGTTTGAAAGGTGGTCATCATATGAATATGGACGAATTCATTGAATACTGCAGGGCGGGACACCCGATTGCGGGCGAGGATAAGGTACTTCACGGCATGCTGACGGACTGCAGTTTTGAAGCTCAGCGGATGACGATGAAGCTGAATACGAGCTATCATTCCAAAGAAGAAATCGTCGAGATCTTCCGTGAACTTACCGGTCGTGAAGTAGACGATTCGTTTATGTGCTTCCCGCCGTTCTATACAGACTTCGGCAAGAACATCTCAATCGGGAAGGACGTGTTCTTCAACACAGGCTGTTCGTTCCAGGACCGCGGCGGCATCCACATCGGCGACGGCAGCCTGATCGGTATGAATGTCAACATCTCCACGCTGAATCACGGTCTCGATATGAAAACGAGGAATACCACGTATGCATCTCCCATCACTATTGGAAAAAATGTGTGGGTCGGGTCGGGTGCGACGATCCTGCCGGGCGTGACCATCGGTGACCGCGCCGTCGTCGCAGCAGGAGCCGTTGTCACGAAGGATGTCCCGGAAGGAACCGTTGTGGCAGGCGTGCCGGCAAAAGTGGTGAAGACGATCGAGGAAGAGAGTGAATGAGAGGGCAGTTATTCGTAATCGGTGTGGCCATTGTGATGCTGGTACTGATCGCATCTGCCTGCGGATCGGATGCGCCCGAACCTCGTGAACGAACCAAGACCGTGCCTGAAAAGGAGGAGAACGTTGTGAAACCGACTGAAGAGATGATCATTATCGCCGAAATCGGGGGAGAGGAAGTCGAGATTACTATGTACGACAATCCCACGAGAAGGGACTTTATAGACCAGCTTCCACTGGAGCTCAGCTTCAAGGACTTCGGCGGATTCGAGAAGCTCAGCTACCCGCCGAAAAAGCTGACGACCGAAGGAGCTCCCGAAGGAGACACTCCTTCAGCAGGTGACTTTGCCTACTACGCTCCATGGGGAGACATCACGCTGTATTACAAGGACGAATCGTATGCCAAAGGCTTGGTGCTCATGGGCAGGATGGAAGACAGCGGGATCGAGAAGGTGGCGGAATGGGAGAAGATGAGGTTGTGAGGTTGAGGGAGAAATGAAGAAGCAGGAAGGGGATTTTCCTTTTTCTGCTTTTTTTTGAGTGAAACGCTGGGAATCAAGATGATCGTCGTTTCAATCAGTCTTGGAATCTCGGGAATAGCATTTGTTCTATTAATGGCGACGTGCTGGCGGAGGGAGAATGTAGTTGCTGCACAGGAAAGTATGTGAAGAGAGATGAGGTTTCCTTCATAATCTGTGGATAACCCCATTCTTCATGATTCTAGAAATCTTTGACACAGCCACATTCAAATTTATTACCGACAATCAAAAAAATACTACCGACTATTTGAATTTTTCTACCGGGAATCGAATTTTTATTACCAACTCTGTGTTTTGACGAAAATCCTATTACGAACATAGGAGACTTATGACCAACTTTCATGCATTACTACCGACTTCGTCTCGCTACAACCAAGTTCCCTATGTTTTTACCAACTCCCATATGCATTTGATAGAATGGAAGGAACATACAATAATAGACTCCTCCTGTGCGAGGCACCGGAAGAACTGGATTCGGCTGGATTGAATCTTTTTACGATTGAATTCGTATGAAAAGGAAAGGGAATCCACACAGCGGTGGACGATTTCTTCATCACCACCCAACCGTTCCCGCTATTCCACCAGCAAATCAACACCAAGGAGTGATTCTATCAATTCAATGAAATGGACCCTATATCAAGTACTGACGATCCTCACCCTCATCATCCTTCTGTTCTTCGTAGATGTCGCCGATGTCCCGATCAGCGTCACGCCGGGGAATGAGGGGATGACGTTCGTGGTTACGCTGCTCGTGGCCCTGTTCATTCTCGGTGTCACGGGATGTGCGTACCTTCTTCTGATGCTGCAGCTTCAGAAGAAACCGGATCTGTTCCAGGCACGATTCTGGAAGAGTGCACCGATCCTGCTGCTCATCATCGGGGTCGTTTCCATCACCGTCTACCTCATGCTTGGCATGAGCGGTAGCCTGTTTGAATGGGTGGACGGACATCGCTGGATCATGTATGCGCTGCTTGTGTATTTCATTTGGCTATTTTATTTTTGGATCGTGTCGATCGTTAATCGCCAAGCACGCGATAAACAAAAGGTTCCGGGCTATTCACTGGGCATCGGAGTCGTGGTGCTTTTGATCATCATTTTTATGATTTAGGAAAGGGGGTTTTAGGATGAGTCAACAGGAAGAAAAGCTATCCGGAGGGAGTGTCTCGCAGGTATATCGAGTGGAAAACACGGTCCGCCGGGAAATCAAGCTTGAGAGCGAAAGGATACATAAGCTGTTGAAACACTTGGAAGAGAAAGGATTTGCCCATGCTCCTAGGTTCAATGGGATTGATGAAAAGGGGAGGGAGGTGCTTTCATATCTGAATGGGGAAGCCGGGAATTATCCACTCAAATCGTATATGTGGTCGGATGAAGTCCTAGTCGACATTGCGAAAATGCTTCGTGGCTACCACGATGCGGTAAGTGATTTCCCGTTCGAGGAAGAATGGGAGCCTCTTGATGATACGCCGGGACCTTATGAATTGATCTGTCATAATGACTTCGCAATCTACAATGTTATTTTCCACAACAAGCAGGTCGCGGGGATCATCGATTTTGATGTGGCGGCCCCAGGTCCCCGGGTATGGGATGTGGCATATGCCCTCTATACGTGCGTGCCTCTTGGAGTGGGACATCTCGATGAGAACGGGGAAGCGGTCTACTATGAAGCGAGCAGGGATGCCCACATACGGAAGGAACGGATCGATCTCTTTTTCAAGGCCTATGGAATGGAGCACCTGAAGGAAGGCATCCTTGACGTGGTAAAGCGCCGCGTTCAAGCCCTCCAATCGACGATGAAGCGGAAGGCGGCAGAAGGGGATGCGGCGTTCCAGCGGATGATCGAGGAAGGGCATTATGATCACTACGAACGCGAGCTGGAGTTCATCAACCGCGAAGGGCATCTATGGCGATGAGGAGGTTCTTCTATTCCCTCGTCTATCTCGCAGCCGCCAGCGCCCTCTATTACTATGTCAGTCAGGCCAGGGACCTGCAGGAATCGGGTTCTTTTCTCGGTATCCTGTTGCGGATCTGTTCCGTCGGACTGATGGTGCTAAGTGGATATGTCCTCCCGACACTTTGGTTCAGAACAAGAAAAAGACGGCAAGATCGTCCTTATAAAGGTATATCGTCGTGATGTAGACAGGATTGGAAACTCGGCAAAAGGGACTGGGTACGTCTAGTCGTCGCGACCATAAAGAGACTAGTAGAAGGAGCACCAGCCATATGGATGTGGCGGGTGCTTTTTGCTGTTTTGTTGAGTGAAGTTGGTGATACAGGGAGAAAGTTGAAAGTAAAGTGGGGTAGTTGATGAAAAAGGAAATGAGTTGATGATGAGAATTAGCCTTTGAGAGAAGTTGAAAATAAAATCCGCGTAGTTGAAAGTAGAAACGTCAAACTTGAAAGGAAATGATCCAAAGTTGAAAGTAAGTGAACCAAGTGGGCGTGGCAGGTGGTACAAATCCGTCTATTTTTGTTCATTTCCTCTTGTTTTGCGCTTGAAGCATGCCCACATTCGTTCACTTGATCAAATTACATCGTAGATCGCGACTTTCTTTCCCCTCACCAAGTGGTGTAAGATAATCTGGATATCATTCATCCGTAAAATAAAGGAGTTTTTCATCATGATCTATGTATGGGTCGGTGCGGCTGGTGCTGTGGGGGCGGTGCTTCGCTATCTCCTGGGCATATATGTGTATAGCGGCAGCGTCTTTCCGGTTGCCACGTTGGTCACCAATCTGATCGGGAGTTTTCTACTGGCGATCTTCACGACGGTGCTCGTGGAGAGATGGTCTTTATCTCCCATGGTGAAGACGGCCATCGGGACAGGGATGATCGGCTCCTTCACCACGTTCTCGACGTTGAGTGTGGAAACCGTCGCCCTCTTTGAAGGCGGACGGACGGGGCTGGCCTTCCTTTATATTGCCCTCAGTATCTTCGGTGGCCTCTTCATGAGCCGGCTCGGCTTCCGCCTCACAGAGAAAGAAGGTGCCCAATGAGCCTCTTATCCCTTCTGCTCGTCGGGGCTGGCGGCTTTATCGGAGCCATTGCCCGGTTTGCGACCACGCAGGCCATCAATAAAAAAAGCTCATCCACCGTGCCCGTTTCCACTCTGACGGTCAATATCCTTGGTTCGTTTATCCTCGGATTCCTGACGGGGAGTACGGCGGGGCAGACCCTGATGCTGTTCTTCGGCACAGGGATGATGGGGGCGTTCACCACTTTTTCCACCTTCAAACTTGAAGGGGTTCAGCTTCATCTTAAGAAGGAGAAGCGGGCATTTATCTACTATAATATCTGCTGCTATGCCGGCGGGATCCTGAGCGCCTACATCGGGTTGATGGTGGGTCGCCTTTTATGGTAACTCGATGAAACAGCACTTTGAGGAACGAAACTCAGGGTGCTGTTTTTATGTTGAGATTTGCGTAAGGGTATAACAGTTTATGGTAAAATAAGGTCACTGGAAAAGGGGAGTGGTCAACCATGATCGGTATAAGTATCGCGACAAAATGGGAATTCGAAGCGACGCTGAATTATTTTAGAGTCAAAGATCATGAACGGGTTTCCTATCCCTACGGTGAGTATTTCATGAGGACAATCAATGGGCGAGAGCTTGTTTTCTATAGCACCGGCGTCAGGAAAGTAAACGGGGTCGGGGCGAATCAGTATATGATGTCTGCCTTTGGCTTAACGAAAGTGATCGTCGCCGGAACATGTGCAGGAATAGATGAACGGTTCCATCCTTTGGATATTGTTGTACCGGATCAAGCCGTTCAATATGACTGCACTGTTAAGGAAATTGAGCCTTTTATCAAGCAATCTTTCATCGTTCATATCGATCTATCACCTTACGGGAATGAATTTAATACGGGAACGATCGGCACGGCAGATAAGGCCGTGGTGATGTGGAAGGATTATGTAGAGCTTAAGGAACATACCATCACGATTGCTGATACTGAAGCAGGGGCTATTGCGTACATCTGTAAGAAGAACCAAGTGGAGTGCATCATCATAAAAGGCATATCCGATTTTGCGATGAAAGAGAGCAGCGAGGATACTTTCGAATCCAACAGTGAGCAGATGACGACTTATATCGAGAACACCCCCAAGGTAATGGAGAAGATATTCAGAGAGTATCTGATGAGATTTATTTAATGAAAGAAACGCACAAAAAGCTTGGGAATTCCAAGCTTTTTTGGTGTGATCATTTACTGTTTGCCGTCCCGTATGTCCTTGATGCTCTTGCCCGCAAGGAAGGCATGCCCGCTCCGCATCCGTTCGACGGTGGTGAACCCGTAGCGTGCGTACACCTTCTCCACGACTTCATTGATCGGCAGGACCCATAGGTTGGCCGTGCCCCTGCGCCTTGTTTCTTCCTGGATGAAGCGGATGAGGTGACCGATTAATCCCTTTCCCCGGTGAGATTCAAGGGTCGCGACGCTTTCAAGGCGCGCATCCAGACCGTCTTGAAACAGACAGGCAGTTGAACACGCCTCCCCATTGAACCTGAGCAGGTAGTAGCTGAACGAAGGGTGGGCAAACTGCTCCATGAAGACCTTTGTGATGGTGTTCTTGCTGCCGAATTCTTTGATGGTGCTTTCAACATCGATGGCTTCTTGGACATTTTCCCCGGTCACATCTTCAATGGTCACCCCTTGTTTGTCGGCCACACTCGCCACCTGGTTGTTCCATAGCTGGACGGGGCTGACGAATTCTTCGTACTGGAACTGATTCTTTTCTAGTTCAGACAGCAGCTGTTGTTGAAGGTGGAGCTCATGGATGTAGAGTCGTGGTACGAGGTTCTTTTTCTGATAAAAAGACACCACTTCCGCAACCATTGCTTGTGGATCATGGCACTCCCGGATGACGTGTGCATGATTGGCATCGTAGTAGCGGGGCTGATTTTCGTTATAAAAGAGAGCTCCCCACGTAGTGTCGAGGCGGGTCGAGAAGGCCCCGAGGTAGGAGAAGTCCAGTTTGTAGAGATCATCGGTTGGGTTCATGGTTGTTCCTTCCTTCTATTACATCATCCACGTCAGCATGACATTGATAACAAGAACCGTCATGCCGAGTCCGATGACGGTTTTTTTCGTGGTCAGGGTAATCCGGCCTTTCTTTTGTTTGGATATCACGATCATCAAGGTGACGAGATTGATGAGTAGTATGATCAGTTTTGTTTGCATGGGTCGCTCCTTTAAGATGTAGTGTTTCCTATTTTACCATTAATTGGCTGATGGAGTGGGGAGAAATGAAGGTGAATCCACGTTTGGAGTAGAAGTAGGTTAGATAGAACGAATTTCTTGCGTGGGAGGAGACCATCATGACAACAGTCGGACTTATCAGACATGGCATCACAGAGTGGAATCTCTTGGGGAAAGCTCAGGGAATCAGCGACATCCCGCTGAATGAAACAGGCAGGGAACAGGCGGATAAATTGGGTGAGAGGTTAGCCGGCAAGGAGCCGTGGGATCTCATCATCGCGAGTGATCTATGCCGAGCAAGTGAAACAGCCGAAATCATAGGGAGTAAGATCGGGCTGTCCCTTCATCATACGGATGAAACGATCAGGGAAGTGAACTGCGGGGAAGCGGAAGGGATGACGGAAGAAGAGCGCCTCGAAAAGTGGGGAAGGGAATGGCGCACCAGGGCTCTCGGGATGGAGAAGCATGAAGACGTAGCGCGCAGGGGCGTGAGGTTTTTAGAAGATGTGCTCCAGAAATATGAAGGCAAAAGGGTGTTGGTGGTGAGCCACGGGGCCTTGATTGGTTTGACGCTCAAGCGATTGATGCCCGATACCTTCCAACAGACGAATATGGAGAATACATCCATCACGGTGTTGCATCATCACGAGGATCGGTGGGACTGTTCCCTATACAATTGTGCTAAGCACTTGATCTAACAAAAAGACCAAAAGGCATCGGGGTGTCTTTTGGTCTTTTTCACGATTCATTCCAGGGTCAGTTCAATCGTCTCGGCCTCTTGTTCTTCACCGTACAAGGTGACAACAGCGGTATAATCATCCTTCCACTGGACAGAAGCGTTCGATCCATTCAGTTTTTTCCCATCATTGTAGAGCGTCCGGTCTATATGCTGATGACCAAAGCGAATCCGGACAGAGGAAGGCCCGAAGAAAAAGGGCTCCCCTTTCTCGTTCACTTCTATTTGGTTCGTCCGACTGGGGGATTCGCTTACGAACAAAGGTCGTTCTTTTAGTTCGGTAGTGTACAACAAATACCCTCCAATGGAGAGGAGTGGACCCAGCACCAACAAGATAGCCCACAGGAAACATCCCCATTTTGCCCACGTTTTTGAGCGTTCAATGTCCTCTTGGTCAAGGTCCATGGGTGAGGTCACCCTTTATTGTTGACCCACTTGATGACCTTGGCAGGATTCCCACCGACTACGACGTTATCAGGGATATCCTTTGTGACCACGGCACCTGAGCCGATGACAACATTGTCGCCGATTGTGACGCCGGGGTTGATGACGGCACGTCCGCCAATCCAGACGTTGTGACCGATGGTGACGGGTTTGCCCGACTCGATGCCGCTGTTCCGCTCATGGGGATCTATTGGGTGGGTGGCGGTGTAGATGTGTACGCCAGGGGCGATGAAGCAGTTGTCACCTATGTGGATATCGCACACATCAAGGAGGACGCAGTCAAAGTTCGCGTAGAAGTTCTCCCCGACGTAAATATTGGAGCCATAGTCACAGCGGAAGCTCGGTTCGATGAAGAACTGGTCTCCGGTTTCACCGAATAGTTCGCGGATGATGGATGTGCGCTTGTCGAGGTCTGCGACCGGTGAATGATTGAAGTCATGGATCTTTTCACGGGCATGGGTTCTTCCTGCCACGAGTTCGGGATCGGCGGGATTGTAGTTCTTTCCTGCAAGCATCTTTTCTTTTTCAGTCTTCATGGGCAATGGCCCCTTTCGATTTTAGTTGTGGATCACACCGGGGATGAAGGGCGGATGTGTGATATCTTGTCCATTCCAGATCCAGCGGTCGGACTCACTGCTGTGGTTTCCGTACACATTCCCGATCAGCTGATTGTCCCGGTTGGACGGGTGGAGGCTTGCCAGGAACAAGCCGGTATCGGTGGGGATCATGATGTTGTTTTCCACCAGATTCTGAGTGGCATGATACTGCATGAGCAGCTGTCCCCCGTCCATGCCCATGGTGTCATTTCCGTAGAGGAGGTTATGGGAAATGCGGGTGTACGTGGTGCCACCCCGTTTCAAATCGTAACCCCCGATTGAAATACCCGTGTAGCGGTTCCCGTAAACTTGGTTGCAGGCAATCTGGACCCGCGTCGTTTGTTCGCCGGGATGCTCACTGGCAATCTCGATTCCAAGGTCGTTATGGTGGGAGATGTTGTGCTCGATGACCACATCCTTCCCTCCGTCCACATAGATGCCTCCGGCGGAGTATTCTTCATGGTAGGCAGGGTTGGAATGACTGCTGACGTTATACACATGATTGTCACGGATGATGCCTTCGCGCGCTTGATCGTATTGCTCAATCGGGGCAACCCCTTCAAAGCCGATGACATCGATGCCGATGTTATCTACATTGCGGATCGTATTCCCTTTGATGAGGAAATCCTTCACATTGCCGTTCAACGTCATCGCTTCACTGAATCCCAAGGTGAGGTGTTCGAGGGTGTTGCCGGAAATCTCGATATCCTGGAGCGGTTCAGGTGCCTCTGTGCCATAAAAAGCAATGCCGTGGGTGTTTCCGTTCGGATGAGTGGTGGTGATATCATGGATCCGGTTATCAAGGATCCGGATGCCTGTCCCGTTTCCTTCTACTAAAATACCGGACGGGGTGGGTTCCTCTTGATCGGTGGAGAGGCCTCCCACATCGAGTCCTTGGATCGTGATATAGCTTTTATCGCGGATGGTAATGAGGCCACCATCTGGAGGTGCAGTCTCCCCGCTGATCACCGGGACCTCATCTTCATAATGAGTGAAGCGGATCGGTTCTTGCTTTGTCCCGGAATGCTTGATGTCCAGCCGTTCAGGATACTTGCCCTCCCTCAGGTAGACTGTGGTACCCGGCACGGCCAGTTCGCTTGCTTTTTTCAACGTCTTGAAGGGCTGTTCCTTTGTGCCGGGATGGCTGTCATCTCCATCAGGGGAGACGAACAAAGTGGACGGTCCCGCTGCTTCCGTGTGAAGAGGTAGGAAGCAACATAGGATGATGGCGATACTGAGGATCTGTTTCATAAAAACTCCTTGATGGTAGTAGTTTCTGGTACCGTGACAGACGTTCATGTTTGAAGGGAAGAGACGCTGTTGGAATGATCGTGATCTGAATGTTTCCATTGATATTTAAATAGTTTCTTAACGTCTTATAGGAAAATGCGTTCCAATCTTAATGGGATCGTCCCTGGTACACCTTTATACTATTCATATTGACGATAAAGGAGAGGATCGGATTGCCAAAGAAATCGTGGAAAGAGTACTTTTTTGAGATTGTTCGATCGGTCATCTTCTACAAATAAGTCAGAGCTGTTTGATGTACCACGTATCCATGGTTCCATGCTCGGATCCATCCAAGGGTTCTGTACGCTTGGTGAAGCCCAATCGATCGTATAGAGAGTTGGCTGCCTTCAGCTGCTCCATTGTTTCGAGGTAGCAGTGATCATAGTGGTCCGAGGCGAACGCAAGGGCCGTGTTCATGAGCGATTTGGCCACCCCGAGCCCCCTGGCTTCCGGTGACACATAAAGCTTCTGCAGCTCACAGATCCGTTGTTGCCTATCGAACGGGGCGATGCCGACCCCTCCCAGGATCTGGTCCTGCTCGTTCACCGCTACCCAGTAACAGGCGTCGGGCTGTTCACTATAGTAGCTTGATAGGTCGTCCAGATAAGGATCGAAGTACGCTGTTCCAGGGATGTCGAGATGATTGGCTTCCAGGATGTCGCGGATGATCGCTGCCATTGCTTTGTTGTCTTTCTCTTCCAATAATCGAATCTTCATGGGAGCCTCCAATTGTGAATTTTTAGTATATTCATTATAGAAAAGTTTCCTGAAGCGGGCAAGATGGAGAATAGAAGGAGCAGCCAAGATCCAGGTGTTGAAGCTTGAAGTACGATGAATGGACTCATCCTCCCTGGGTGAACAAGAGCTTGATGCCAAACAGGATCAGCACAACGCCGGTCGCACCTTCCATCCACCGTTGGACGATCGGTGATAGGAGCCATTCACGAATGTAATGAAGGCAGATGACGTAAAGGATGAACCAGATCAAGGAGAGAAGTGTATAAGTGAGCCCCATAAGGAGAAACGATACCATCGCCCGGTCGGTGTCTGTCACGAATTGGGGCAGGAATGTGAGAAAGAAAATCAGGACTTTCGGGTTCAGTAGATTGGAGAGTAGCCCTTGAGTAAGGGGAGAGCGCTTAGCTTCCACCTGTACTCCTTTCCCCGTGTGTTTCCTTACCCATAGGGACTGGATCCCCAAGTAGATCAAATAGAGGGCGCCCACCCATTTCAACGTCTGGAACGCCCAGGCTGATTGGAAGAGAAGGGCCGATAACCCGCACGTGACGGCAATCGTATGACCGAGGGAACCGAGTGAAATCCCGAAGGCCATCCAGATGCCGTCTTTTTTGTTTCCTGCAATGGTCCTTTTCGTGATCAGGGCCGTGTCGACGCCTGGGCTCATGACGACGAACAGGGTCATCAATATAAATGTGATCATCGTAGTCCCTCCTTGGTGGCTACTGTAGTTAAAAAATGTTAAATTGAATTTAACACTCAAACGACAACTAAACAATTATAATTTAAAATAGTTAAATTTAATTTAAAGAGGTGTCACCATGGAACAAGATGAACTAGCAAAGAAGATTACCCAGCTCAGAAAAGAAGCGGGCAGGACGCAAACCCAGCTCGCTCAGGACGCCGGGCTCACGACATCCATGCTCAATCAGATTGAAAAGGGGAAGGCGACACCGTCCATCCAGTCGCTGAAGTCCATCGCAAAAGCCCTCGATACCCCGGTGTTCACCTTCCTCATGGAGCAACACGATGCAAGCGAGCTGATTGTAAGAAAGGAAGAACGGAAGCAGATGATGATCGACGGAATCCACTACGAACTGGTGTCGCCTGACTTCACCAGTACATTGGTCACGGCCATCATGAGGCTATCCGCAGGGGCAGCATCTTCTGACTCACCCCTTTCCCATAGGGGGGAAGAAGTGGCGTTTGTCATGCAGGGACCGATCGAGCTGACGCTGGAAGGAACCACCCATATCCTTCAGGCAGGGGACAGCGTGAAGATCCCTCCTTTTGCCGAGCATATGTACCGAAATACATCACAAGAGGAGGTAAGTATCCTTTTCTCTGTCACGCCTCCTGCATTTTAATTGTAAATAGTACTAAGTTACGGGAATAACGTTCATGAGTGATTTTGGCTTGATTAGAGGGAAGATAATGACAATCTAGTGTGAGGCAGAAGGGTTTTTACGATTGATGGTCATCTTCATGTTTCATAGATGAAAAGGGGTCCAATCATGAAAGAACAAGTCATACATATAGATGGTTACCAGGTAAGGATCAAGACGTGGGGAAAAACGCATCTACCCACAATCATATGCTTGCACGGCCAGGGCAACTCTAGTTTAAGTTTCATCGAAATCGGTGAAGAACTGAAGAGTGAATATCATATGGTTTCCCTCGATCTTCCCGGCCATGGCCGAAGTGAAGCGTTCAAATCAGAAGAAGAATACAGCATGGGGAGCATGGTCAGGTGGCTACATGTTGTGCTTGCGGAGCTTGGTGTCTCCCGGTTCTATTTCCTGGCTCATTCATATGGAGCGGATATCGCCCTTCACTATATGAAAGAATACAGGGCATCCGTGATCAGGATGATTCTCATCGACGGAGGCTATACAACAAAAAAGGCATTCTATGAAATCGTGGACGGCCTGGCACAGAGCCCGGACTGGAAATGGCCGAATATCAACTCGGTGGAAAAGGAGGTCCACTATACATCGGAGTCCTTTTCGGCATTTGGATATCCGAGCTTAACAGCATTCCTGGAAAACGAAGAGGCGAAAGCAAGCGAATGGTCGACGCTCAAACGAAAGGCTTCCGAAGACTATGTGAAGGAAGTGGATGGGAAAATAAAACTCATACCACACCTGAAGTAGCGGCTGCTGCCATACGGTCCATGGCACAGTCACCCATCCGCGACCTTTATCAGGAGTTGGACAGTGAGTCCATAACCCTGCTGGTCGCAACCCTCCCCCGCGAATTCTCCGTGATCAATGAGGGGCTGCTTGAAGATGTGAAACGCCTGTCTGATATCACCATCAAGTACATAGAAGACACTACCCATATGCTTCATTGGGATGATCGGGAAGCCGTTGTGGGCGAGGTTAGGCGGAAATTCAAATAGAAAAACTGCGTTTGATTTGCGTCCGCCATATATGAATGGAATGGAATAAATTTGAAACTGTTCTCAAACAAGTTCGTATGTATAGTAAAGATGGATTCCACTCGACGAAGGAGGAAACCGATATGTGGTGGTTTGTCATACTGATTGTAGGGGTTTTATTGTTCGCGTTATTCATTGACTGGAGACGCAGGAGAAACAACAATAATCCTCATATGCCAACCGATCCGAATGCGAGGCCGGGGGACAGTTCGAACTATATGATGGGGGATAATCGACATACTGGAAGTGGTCAGTAGGGTGTTGGGAAAGACATAAGGGTTGCTACTGGTTCAATAAGGAAGAAGATGAGTATAAAAAGGCTATGGAAGCCCAACGAAAAGGGTCCTCGTTTCCGGGGATCTTTTTTGCGTTAACTATTTACTCGCACTATTACTTATTTAATTAGAAGCGAATTTTTCGAGTAGGGCTGAGAAAGAAAAATTGTAAAGGTAGAAGGATATCAGGATAGGTAGAAACTGCAGATAGAAACGGATCTTCCCACGATTGTATGCCTGCATCCTCGGATGTCTAAACAGATAATAGATGGGTTGTATGAATGGGAAGAAACTAACGAATAGGTTTTACTTTCACACTAATTTTTGTCGTGTAATCTTTTTCTTCCTTTGCAGATAGTGAGTGTAGTAAATATTCCTCGTATAGATCCCCGTCAAGTGCCCATCCTTCCTCTTGTAAATAGGTAAGCAATTGATGAAGGACTTCAGGTATTTCCTCATAGCCTACTTTTTGATAGATGATGGCATACAGTCCTGCTGGTTTGGTTTGAGCTGATGGAGCATCCAGACGGCAAAAGAGGCGACTGACATGTTCGGAGCCTTCGTGTAAAAGAGCGTCTTTTTCATAAACGACCCCATTGGCAGCCAAACCTTTTACTCCGAGCTGCTTGATAAATTGCATGGAATATTCGTATAGCGTTTCCATTGAATCTGACCAGTCGATTTTCTCCATACTATAGACAACAAGCTCAGCAGGTAATTGCTTGATCATGACTTCTCCATATGGGACCTGGTCCATTTCTTTTGTCAGCGCAACCGTACGATCAAGGAAAAACTGAATATCCTGCAACTTTTGTATTTCCTTTGCTACTTTTTCCTGCTGTTCCATCGCTAACTGTTGCAATGAAGACGCGTTAGGTTCATCAAAATAGGATTTCAGCTCTTTAATTGGAAGCTCTACTGTTCGGAGTGATTGAATGGCCATAAAATGGTCGAATTGCTCAAATGTATAATAACGATAGCCATTATCGTGAATACCGGCTGGTTTAAATAAGTCAATTTTATCGTAATAAAGCAAAGTATCTTTGTTGACCTCAAGTAATTTGGCAAATTCGCCTGTGGAGAATGTTTTATTGTTCTTTTTTTTCATTTAATTCGCCTTCCCTCTTTACCCTGGAGTTACTCCATACCTTACACTTTTTACTGTGAACTTATCAAGAAAAGAAACAGGAAACAAGTCTTAGTGAGGGCTTGACATGTCTTCATGAGAGAGGGGAGGAGTATTTTTATGCCGCAGCAGCTATTTCCAACGGTTCTGACACTTTGTAACTTTACTTGTGGCGTTTCCGCAATCTTATTCGTTTTTGAACAGAAAGTTGGCGTATCCATACTTTATATAAGTTTAGGTTTAGTATTCGATTCATTGGATGGATGGGCAGCACGGGAATTGAATGCCGTTTCAACATTTGGGAAAGAGCTGGATTCACTTTCAGATATTGTGACATTCGGTCTAGCGCCTTCGATCGTAGCGTATCAGCTTGTATTATCAGGGCTTGGGAAAGTAGGTTTAGGAATCGTGTTATTTTTTACCATTGGCTCTGTCCTTCGTTTAGCACGTTACAATACGATGCAAAGCGATTTACCAGTTTTTGTTGGTCTACCTGTTCCAGGTGCAGCTATTGGGTTACTTGTCAGTGTGTTGTTCATGCCGCCATGGCTGGTAGCAATCAGCACTTGTTTCCTTGCTTGGCTCATGGTAAGCCACGTGAGATTCCCTCATTTTAAAAAAATGAAAGTGGACGAGGAAAAGGCAAATGGCTTTCATTGAGCAGTTAATTGAAAACTATGGATATATAGCTATCTTCACTGTACTTGCACTTGGATTATTCAGTCTTCCTGTCCCGGATGAAGTGATGGTCCTACTGGTTGGGTATCTTACAAAGACTGGCTTGCTGCACTACAGTTTTTCCTTTATCGCTGTGTTCTTAGGATCCCTTATTGGTATGCTTGTAAGCTACGGACTTGGAAAAAGAGTAGGACGCCCATTCCTGGATTGGCTGGGGAAATGGGTGAAGTCATCTGGGAAATGGAGTGAAAAAGCAGAGGGATGGATTGGGAAGTATGGTACCCCCGCCATCATTGTGAGTTACTTCATTCCAGGAATGCGCCATTTTGCCGGCTATTTCTGCGGGATGTCACATATGTCCCTCAAGACCTATACGCTCTTTGCAGGGTCAAGTGCCTTATTATGGAGCCTGCTGTTTTTATCAGTTGGACGGATATTTTAATTGACAATAGATGGAAAGGACTGGTTAAATTGAAACAAGATGAGCCCATTAGACTGGCCCCTGTTCCACAGGAAGAGCTACTTCAAATAAAAGAAGAAATACAGGAAGCGTTTATGAAGGGCTTGCAGGAAAATAGTAAAGAAGCAGACAATCTGACTAAGCCCATTCCCACTGAAGCAGACTTTGAGCACTCTCTCTATTCAAAAACGGCGATGACTCGTCAATTTCTTTTAAACGGGGAACGAATTGGTGGTGTCGTATTACAAATTGATGGGGATACTCATCGCATTGAAGTTGATTTCCTCTATACATTGGCCAGTACACATGGAAAAGGACTCGGAACGAAAGCGTGGAAAGCCGTCGAAGCAGCATTCCCGGAAACGAAAGTGTGGGAACTGCACACGCCATATTTCGAAAAGCGTAACATCCACTTTTACGTAAACAAATGTGGTTTTCAAATTGTAGAGTTTTATCACCGGGGCAATCCAGGTCCACATGTAGAACACGAAAAGCCTGAAACAGATGAAGAATATGAGTTTTTCCGCTTTGAGAAGGTCATGAAATAAAGACCGGATCAAAGACGCTGACTAAATTCAGTCAACACTGAGGGAGGCAGCCAACATGACAACCGTTACCTTCACTTCCAGCACGGCAGGAAGAGAAGCACGTATGGAGCAAACGTTCACCCTTGAGGAACTGAACATTGATGAAAGTGGAACCAGGAAAGAAATCGCAAATGCCATTCAAAATTGTTTTGAATCGTGGTTAAGGGACTCCGTTTCGTTTTCCATAGTAGTGGATGGGATGGACGTGGACGTAAGTGGCAATCAGACAGAATAGACGAAACGGAGAGAAGACAGTATGACAGTTCAGAAGTTTCATAGAGCATTCGGAGTGTACGGAATTTATGCCAAGGACGGCAAACTCCTCGTCATCCTGAAGAACGGGGGACCCTATATTCACCGTTATGATCTTCCGGGTGGGAGTCTCGAAGACGGGGAGTCGCTGAATGAGGCAATGAAGAGGGAGTTCCTTGAGGAAACGGGCGTGGAAATTGAGATTGAGGAGAATATTGGCGTGACCGATTTCAAGCTTCCTTGGAAGTGGCGGGGCTTCACGGATGTCCATCATATCACCGTCTACTATTCTGTCAGGAAAGTCGGCGGTGGAATTGTGGTACCGAAGCAATTCGAGGGACAGGATTCCCTGGGGGCTGTATGGGTGTCGGAAGACGAGGTGTCCATGGAGAATGCGTCTCCGCTCGTGCTGAAAGCATTTGAGTGGCTGCGGACCGGTGGGCTTGGCGAAGCCGTTGTGTACGATGAGTGGGAAGTACTATCGGGAAAATAGAGGAGCTGGAGAAAGGAAGGGGGAATGCCAATGACTACATTTTCAGCATTGCTGGTATGGTATCCACTGCTGTTTGTCCTGCTGGGAGTCATTGCCGGGCTGGTGATGAAGGTATCCGTAGGGCGGGCCGTCTCACTGATGGTCATTGGATTTTTTCTTTCCAATCTGGCCATGTTCATCCTGCTATCGGGAGCAACGGAACATATATCGGTGCTGCGCGGGATCTCCTTTTCAGAAGTGGTTGCCGAAATGTTCGTTCCTTCGATGTACACCTATATGTATATCCTTCTCTTGCTGATAGGGTACCTGTTGACCGGTTTGGTGAAACGAGGCAGGCGGAACCGGGGTGCTAGACGGTAAGGTGAACAGCATCATAAAAAACGTGCATCTCCTAAAGGATGATGCACGTTTTTTCTATGAATCAATCAATCCCAATGCTTGGCATGATCCTCAATGAGAGAGATCATGGAAGCGATGGCCGGGGAGATCCATTTGTCTTTGTGATACGCGACGAATGTGGTGATTTGATACGCTGGATCTTCAATGATATCGCCTTTGAACGCGTGTTGATCGATTTCATTCTTCACGGTGAAATATGGGAGCATGGAGCTTCCGAGGCCGCTCATGACACAGCGCTTGATGGCTTCGATGTTTCCGAATTCCACGCTTCCCTGGATCTCCAGGCTTTGCTGATCGATGTACTGGTCGAACAGGCTCTTGTAGGCACATGTCTTTTCTGTATATAGGACGGTCCGTGTCGGATCGGTATCTTGTTCGGTTGGCGGTGATATCAGTACCATCGGCTCGTGCTTGATCGATTCCACGGTCAGCTCCTTCGGGGTCCAATCCTTCGTCTCGAGGATCAGGGCAAGGTCGATGGTGCCGTTCTGAAGCTCAGAGTGGAGATTGTGAAAGTCGATGGACGAGATCGACAGGTTCACGTTCGGGTATTTTCTTTTGTATTCGACGAGGATCTGTGGCAGACGATAGCTCGTGAGGTGATCGAATGCCCCGATTCTGAGGTTGCCGCTCGGCTCATCATGATGGGTGGCCTTTTCCTTTACTTCTGTGTACAGGTCGATGATTTTGGTGGCGTAGGGGAAGAACTCTTTTCCGAAGGTGGTGAGGACCACTTTCTTCCCGAGTCGATCGAATAGGGGCTGGTGAAGCTCATCTTCCAAATCCTTGATGTGATTGGTGACGGAGGACTGGGCGTAGCCCAGCTCGTCTGCCGCTTTTTTGAATCCGCCTTTTTCGACGATGGTCTTGAATGTGAGCAGATGACGCAGTTCCATAGTGATTCTCCTTAAGTTCAGTATTACTGAACGTTTCGTTCTGATATATCTATTTTACTAAACTGTCTGCGTTCATTACAATAAAAAGAGTCAACAACATTCAAGAAAAGGTGGAATCAATATGAGCAACGAAAACACAAAACAAGCCGTACTCGACGCATTTTCATTCCGTCATGCCACAAAAGCATTCGATCCGGAGAAAAAAATCTCCGATGCCGATTTTTCATACATCCTTGAGACAGGTCGGTTGTCACCGAGCTCTGTCGGCTACGAGCCTTGGAAATTCGTGATCCTTCAAAATCCCGAGATCCGCGAACAGCTGCGTGAAGTGAGCTTTGGAGCACAGGGGCAGCTGCCGACTGCAAGTCATATGGTCATCATCCTTGCGCGTAAGAATGCGACTCCAGAATCAGACTATGCGCAGCACCTATTGAGAAACGTCAAAGAAATACCCGATCACATGATGGACGAAATGGCAGCAGCGTACAGAAGATTCCAAGACGAAGACATCAACATCTACGAAAGCGAACGGGCATTATTCGACTGGGCCAGCAAGCAGACGTACATCGCCCTCGGCAATATGATGACGTCAGCCGCCATGATCGGTATCGATTCATGCCCGATCGAAGGCTTTAACTATGAAAAAGCCACCGAGATCCTGGAACAAGCAGGCATCCTCGACAGCGAGCACTTCGGGATTTCCGTCATGGCCGCATTCGGCTATCGTGCAGAAGAACCTCATCGCGGGAAAGTCAGACAGGCCATTGAAGACGTGGTGGAATGGGTGAACTAAAGGAAAAGAGACGCCAATATCGATAGAAATTGGCGTCTTTTTTTGCATCTATGGTTATACAAAAAATGGTATAGTTAGATAAAACCATACATACTGGAGGCCACGCCCATGAACCAATCCATCGTCCATATCGCCCTCGTTGTCAACGACTATGATGAAGCAATCGACTTTTACACAAATAAACTCCATTTCACCTTAGTGGAGGATACATACCAGCCGGAACAGGACAAGAGGTGGGTGGTGGTTGCGCCGCCTGGATCCGTCGGGACGACGATCCTATTAGCCAAAGCATCAAAGGAAGAGCAGGAGCGTTTCGTCGGAAATCAGACGGGTGGACGGGTGTTCCTATTCTTGAACACGGATAATTTCGACCGTGATTACGACGATATGGTGGCAAACGGAATCGAATTCGTGAGGGAGCCGAAGGAGCAGGAATACGGCAAGGTTGCGGTGTTCAAGGATCTGTACGGGAATCTATGGGATCTGCTGCAGCTGAATGAGGATCATCCGATGGCGAAGCGGGCGAGGTGACCTATCCGATATGAAATATCCTGGTCTCATGGGAGGAGGAATTGTATTCCTTCTCGGTATGGTGGTCATCGCCTACCAAGCTCATCCGGCATGGGTGATGCTAGTTTTCGCCACACTGGCAGGTATCAGGTTGATACCCAAAACGCCTGGCTTGCCGCTCCTTTTTTTTGGTGTCTTTTTAGCCGGTTTTTATGGTTATGTCTCATTCAGGACGTTTTTGCGCCTTCACGTAGAGGATATGGCGGCGGCCATCCTGATCGAGAGGGGGACGCTCGTTTTCCTGATTGCGGCGCTGTTGCTGACCGCCAAGTTGACGAAAACCCCATTTTCCATGCAGCTTAAAAAACCGAGGTGGGACAATCGAATCTTTTTCCCCTTTATCACGCACGGATTTCATTCGATTCCGCTCAGGCTCTTCTTCCTCTTCTCCGTCATGGGAAGCGTCATAGGTTTCTCGTTCAATGTGTTCTTGTTTGGTGAATGGGATGGGATTAAAGAGATTGTGCTTTTCGCCCTCGCGTTTTCAATCGTGAATGCGACGCTGGAGGAAATGTTGTGGAGGGGGACCTTGTTTCCGATCCTGGCCGGACAGGTCTCATGGATGTATGCACTCGTTGTGACAAGCCTGGCATTCGGACTCCATCATATTGCCCTAGGCATTCCCTTTTGGGCTGCTCTCGGTTTTTCCATTGGCGGTTTTTTCTTTGCTATTGTTAAGTGGAGGAGTGAAAGTCTGTTCCCACCGATCCTGTGGCATTTCATCATCAATCTCCTGATGGTCTTCAGTGGCTTCATTCTGCCATATTAAAAAAGAACTTCCCGATGGGGAGGTTCTTTTTGATAAGAGTGATGAGTGTTCAGAAGGCTCATGGTCAGAACGTTTCCCTTTGGAACACCCAAATGGACACGGATGTGACATTTCTCAGTAGGCGGCCGATTTGCTTTTATACAAGGTAATGAGGGCTCCGCCGATCACAGCGACACAGATGAAAGTGACGGGAAGTATTAGGGGTGACGCGGTGGTACCGAATGCAACCTCTGAAGTTAGGGATCCGGCAGTCTCAAAGTCGGGCGTGTAGTTCCTCGTATTGATGAATCCTGTGACCAGGGTTCCTAAGAAATAAAGGATGTGGATGGCGATGGAGAAGGCAATGGATTGAAGGAAAAGTTTCATGTGATTCACCCTTTCTTTCGTGTTACCCATATTATACCATGTGTCGGTATTGGTAAAGGGTGGGATTGAGCGAATTCCTTAAGATTTCTTAAGAACTTCCCCCCTGAAACATTAAGGTTCCGTGAATATAATGAAGGTATCAATGAACGGAAGGGGAAGTGCACCATGGAGATCATCGAATTGCTTAGTCTTGCGGCTGGCATCATGTTTACGCCGATCTCGGATGAGGTGATCCTTCTTTCGAGTCTTGGGATATGGGCGGCGGACGGGGTGAATCCGTATGGTGTCTGGCTGGCGTCATGGGGGATGGTCTTCGTGGCCTTCCTGTGGTTTTATGTGGTAGGAATGTTCTTCCGGAGCATTCCATTATTCAATAGATGGATGTCGACCAAATGGATGAATAAGGCCGAGAGCATGCTTTCGCGCTACGGATTCTGGGCGGTGATGGTGTCGTTTTTCGTGCCGGGGATCCGTCATCCGATCCACTACGTGGCGGGGATCATGCGGATGCCCCTCAGGAAATATGTGACGGCGACATTGCTCGCCTCATCGCTCTACACGGGGGTATGGACCGGATTGGTGTATACATTTGATGAGAAGGTCGGAGTGGAGTTTGTGCTGGGGCTGTTGCTTGATCACCTGCCTCTTGTAGCGGCGGTTGTGTTGATTGTCGTGTTGACCCTGTATGTCTGTCGTCGACGGAAGGCTATAAAAGTCGAAGAAGTGATAGAAAAAACGCCTGGATGCTGAATTCCAGGCGTTTTTCATTACGTTTTCGGGAAGGTGAATCCTTCGCCGAACACATCGCGCACATCGTGGACGACAACGAATGCTTTATCGTCGATCTGCTGGATGGTCTTTTTCAGGAGGAAGAGCTCCTGCTTGTTGATGACCACATATAGGATATCCTTGGATTCCTTGGAGTAGTGGCCGCGGGCGTTGATGATCGTCGCTCCGCGGTCCATCTCGGCGCTCACTTTCTCAGCGATGGCATCGGTGAGGGGCGAAATGATGGTGACGGCTTTCCGCGTGTCGAAACCGTCGATCAGGTAGTCCAGGATTTTCGTACTGATATAGATGGAGATCCCTGTGTACATCGTGTTCTCGATCCCGATGACGAATCCAGAGCCGATGACGACGAGGATATCGAACACGAACATGCTCGTGCTCACGGCCCAGCCGAACTTCTGGTTGAGCATGCGGGCGACGATTGTCGATCCGCCTGTTGTCCCGCCGGAGCGGAGGACAAGGCCAAGGCCGATCCCGATGAACACACCGGCGAAGACCGTGCCGAGCATGATATCTAGGGAGCGTCCCATTCCTTCCGTGAAGTGCAGGAATACCGATGTGAAGAAGATCGCCAGCAGCGTGTACCATGTCACCCGCTTGTTGAGCACTTTATAGCCGATGGCCAGCAAAATCCCGTTCATCACGAAGTTCGTGTAGCCCGGGGACCAGCCGAATACATAGTAGAGGGTCATGGAGATCCCCGTCACGCCTCCCTCGCCAAGCTCATTCGGAATCGCGAACAGATTCACTCCAAGCGCGAAGAACAGGGATCCGATAATAATCAATGTGATTTCTTTAGCTGTCGAATTCATATGTGATCACTCCGTTCCGTTTGAATACCAGAATACTATAGCACAGAGGATGGGGCGGGGGAAAGGTGATTTGGAGGGTTCGGTGGGCTTATCTCATAAGAAATGAGCGTTCTCGGTGAGGGATTTACTTTAACTGGTAGTATATCCAGTTTGGAGGGGATTATCGGCTAGGTCAGCACAAAAAAGACCCCGACGATGGGGCCGTTCATGACGTGGTTTAGCGGATGACGATCTTTTTTTGACGCGCAATGATCTTCAGGAACAACATGATCCACCAGACAACAAGGAACAAGTAGCCACTGCAGGCATACACGGCCCAGAGCGACCCTTGCTGCAGTTCGTTCACCAAGTGTTGAAACTCATTCAGTTCCGTCAAATGCAACCGATGCTATTCAAGAGAGCAACAATAGGAACCGTGATGGCCACCCAGATGACCAAGAGGGACATCCGTCTTGTTTTTCGATGTGGATAGGTTGTAGATCGCAACCCCGATGGTGACGGCCAAAAATAGGTAATAGACGATCCAAAACCAGGCTGGAAGGGTATTCGACATGTGACATTCCTCCTTCAGGAATCCTTGTTTCAACATTTTACTTCAGCTTATACGTATAGAACGTGATCGATTCGTTCGGGCTTTCTCCCTTCGTCACGGCAAAGCAGAGGGTATCGTTGTAGTAGACGGGCTTTGATGCCGTGTGGCCGAATCCATCCTGCCGCAGTGAAAGGGCTGTTTTCGTATCCAGGTCAGCGAGATAGACGTTTTCTCCGCGATCTCTGAAAGCAACCGTGTGCGGATTGACAAAAGTAGCAGCATCCACCAGCGTTCGTGCGGTTGTCTTGTATCTGTAGGTTTCCCCTTTTTCCCTGTCTACGATGGTCAATCCCTCGTCAGATGTATAGGCAAACCGATCCTCCATCCCATCAAAATCGAGGATCCCTTCATCTGTGAGGAGGGTTTGCTTTTCGCTGTCAGCGACCCGTTCCAGCGTAAGCGTTCTGTCCCCGTCCGTGGAGATGGCTTTATGGAGAAGCAGGCAATTCCCTGTCATTTGCTGCTCCAGGATGTACTCCCCGTTTGGCTGTTCGTTTTCATTTAATTCAGCGGTCAACAGCGTTCGTAAGTCCCGGCTTTCGGAATCATAGCTGATCAGGTTGGAGGTCACCCCGTCACCATCCGCTTCATACTCGATCCAGTTCAGGGATTGAGTATACGTCGTCAGCATCGGGGGCAGGTTTTCATCTGTACTTTCTCCTTTGTGAATCGTTTGGACATTCCCGGTATCCACGTTCAACTCAAGGATCGACCAAGTGACATCGGACGTGCGTGTTGAATCATACTCGGTCCAATACAGCACTTGATCGATCCCCGTTAAGGAATGAATTCCTTCCGTTGCTTCGTACAGGACTTCGCATGTTTCGCTTGATTGGGAAAATCCGATGATCTGATCATTCTCCTGTTCACTGATGGGGTCATAGATGTAGATGATGGACTGGTCCGTGATATAGGAAGGTGCGACCAATCCTTTCGGGCATGATGAATGGGTGAGTTCATAGGATGAGGGAGAGAGATGGCCGATGGGACCCTTTGAGATGGAAAGGAGGTGCTCGTTCGTTTGGGCTGGTTCCTCGTTCGTTGAAACAGGGGAGATTTTAGTGGACAAAGAAGTGCCTGCCTCATTACGGGATTCTTTCTTCTTTTCTTGAACGACTCCCTCTTTGTCACTGCATCCGACTAGCAGGAAGAGCGCACTGGCTATCATGAGTATGTATTTCATCTTTTCCCCCTTATCTGCATATGGCTCTCTACTTTGATACATTTGTTTCTATAAGTGTAAGTAATTGGGTTTATTTGGTCAATCTAAATTTTGTGCTGTATTTGCCTGATTTTCAACTGATCCCGACTTGATGCGTGACTACATAATCGAATTGTGAAAACAGTTTTTCCGGATCATCTTACAATAGTAAGATTTTGTGAGAGGGCTTGTGAACGTGGAGTAAGGAATATTGAAAAAGGGGCAAGGGGTATGAAAGGGTCTTCAAGTCTATTTGAATGTTTTAGATAAAATATGACAAAACTTCATTTTAATAACACACTTAACAGGTATAAAAGATAAGTGTAAGCGTTAACGTTCGTTTGATCTTGTGACGGTCAAGATGTTAGACAAATGATATGGAAAAGGAAGGGGATATGGTGAAACAGAGTTTACTTCTAGTGGCCTGTAGCTGCTTGATGATCCTCGGTGCGTGTCAAAGTGAGTCGGTCAAAAAAGAATCAGGACTTCCTGAGGTGGTAGAAGCAGACATCCAGCTTCCTGAAGAAATGGAAGCAGGACAGGAATATCCGCTAAAGGTTGTCGTTACTCAAGGCGAAGAGAATGTGGATGATGCAGAAGAAGTCGTCTTTGAAATGACCAATCTGGCGACACCGGATGAGAGTGAGAAGGTTGATGCCGTCCATGACGGAAAAGGGACGTATTCTATTACGACCTCATTTCCGAAGAACGGTACTTATACCGTACAGACTCATGTAACAGCCAGGGATATGCATGTCATGCCCAAGGTGGAAGTGGTGATCGGGGAAGGGTAAAAGGATTTGGAGATAGGGTGAGGGGAAATGCTCCTCCATTCTGACAATGGACAAAATCCCCTTGGAGGTGAACGATGAAACGTGTGATCTACCCTGTCTTGTTGATATTCTTTTTGGTTTCTGCCCATCATGCAGCTGCAGAACAACCATCCATTCAGTCGCTGATTGATGCGGCAGAAAGTGGATCGGTGGTGAAGATTCCTCCCGGAACATATGATCAGCCCATTGTGGTGGATAAGCCGCTAACCCTTTTAGGGGAAGGGAAAGTGTTGTTGAATTCCTGCGGAGAATCATCGAACATTTCCATTACCTCCAACGGGGTGACCCTGTCGGAAGTGGCCGTTGAACAATGCCCGGAAGGCAAAGGCTCACCACCTGCCATTTATGTCACCGGAAAGGGACATATGTTGAAGGATCTTGAGGTCAGCGCTGCACATATCGGGATCAAGCTTGATGAAGCGAGTGACATAACGATTGAAGGCGGCAAGGTAACGGGCAAGGGGAAGGAAAACGGAATCGACCTTTGGGCGACTAAGAATTCAACCATCACGTCCGTCACCATCAAGGAAGTGCGTGACGGAGTATACATGGAACGTAGCAATGGGAATCATGTAATGGACAACTCGATGGAGGATGGACGATACGGAGTGCATCTGATGTTCTCGGACTCAGGGATCATCGAAAAAAATGTCTCTCAAAACAATTTCACCGGGGCCATGGTGATGGAATCCGACCACACCCGGATCTTCGACAATGAGTTTAAGAAAAATAACCAAAATGTTCATTCCCAAGGATTGCTGTTGTACACGACCAAGGACACCTTGATCCATGATAATCTCTTTGAATCCAATCGTGTCGGGGCCTTCATTGAGGATTCTCAGGAAGCAGTCGTTGAAAACAATCGTTTTCAAACGAATATGGTGAGTGTGCAATTCAAGAAGGCTGAGGACAATCGGATAAAAGGAAATGATTTTTATGGGAATGTCAATAATGCTCATGCCATCGAAAGCTCGAGAAATGAGCTGAATCAGAATTACTGGGACGACTCCCTCCACCTTGACTTGGAAGGGAACGGGATAAGTGCGATTCCATATAGCGCGGACCCTTACTTCCTGACCCTTGTCAATGAAATACCGGAGTATCAATTATTCTTTCAGAATCCAGGATTGTCCCTCATACGGGAAGTCTTTGCTTCTCCCGAGGATGCCATATTGCGTGATTCGAAGCCGTTGATGACGGCAGCAAAGCCGATGGAAGCGTCAAGTGAAAAACAGAAGAATGTCCCGCTTTGGATCATGGGGATCATCATGAGCATGGTTCCACTGATCACATTACTAAAATGGAGGAAAACCAAATGAAAAAAAAGATGTATATGATGATGACAGGATTTGTTCTGGTTGTGTTGTTGGCAGCCTGTGGTAAAGCCGCCGCTGAGCCAAGAGCCATCAATGAAGAGACCGATAAATGTGAAGTCTGCAATATGAGTGTCATGGATAATGAGTTTGCTACCCAGTTGCTCACAGAGAAGGGGAAAACGCTGGTATTCGATGATATTGGATGCATGTATGGCTGGATGAAGGACAATGAAGGTGAAGCCGTAGAAGCTTCATTTGTACGAGACTACAAAAGTGAAGAATGGATCAACACGGAAGATGCGTTCTATGTGTTTGACGAAGATGTGAAAACACCGATGGCCTACAATATGATCTCATTCGAGAAGAAATCGGACGCTGAAACATATATTGATGAGAATGCAGGAGAACTATTGAATGCCGATGATCTGAAAAAACATAAATGGGTCATGAACCATAACATGATGGAAGGTCATGATGAATCAGGCGATCATGAGCATGATATGGATTCAGAAGACGGGCATTCTGACGAACATGATATGAACGCAGAAGAGGGAGAAGGTCATTCTCACTGATCACGCCTGGAGAAGAGCTAAAGGAGGAGGACCATGGGGAATTTTTTATACACCGAAATACTGACGACGACCAGGCAGAAGTCCTATTACTCATTCAGCATCCTATGGATTGCGGTCCTGACCCTGCTCTTTTCTCTTCAGAAAAGTGTTCCTTCCCTCACCTTATACACCAATATGACAGGAACGGTCATGAACGTAGCGCTGTATATCATTCCGCTCTTCATGCTGATCGCAGGTTCCTTTTCCGTTGCGTTGGAAAAAGAGAATGGACAGTGGGATCTCATCTCCACCTATCCACTCAATCGGATTGAATACGTCTTGGGCAAGATGCTTGGGCAGTTCTTGGCGCAGCTCACGGTATTCACTCTCAGCTTTGGTATCAGCATCTTGATCTCCTTGCTCTTGGGTGGGGGGATTTCCATGAGGTGGGCCGTCCTTCTCTATCTCTTTTCGAGTCTATTAATGTGGGTATTTACCGTGATCGGCTTTACAGTGGGAGCACTCTCCGCCACACGATGGCAATCCCTGTCCCTGTCTGTCGGGATCTGGTTCTTCTTGATCATGGTGTGGCCGATCGTATGGATCAATGCGTTGGGCCTTGTACCCTATTCATGGATCGCTCCGCTCATGAAGATATCCATGTACTTGAACCCCGCTGAGCTTATCCGGATTGTCTATGTCATCAAGCTCGATGGTGGCGCCGTATTCGGTCAGCCCTATGATGGAGTCGTGACGTTTTGGGAATCCCCCTTCTCTTTCCTTACCTTGGGGAATTACACGGTCATTTTGACGGTCCTCTGTGTCACGGCATCCGTCATTTTACTGAACAGGAGGAAGCGGACATGAATCCCACCTTATCGATTGAAGGAGTCAGCAAGCGGTACAAAGAGAAGACGGCCCTGCACCCATGTACCATCACGGCCAAGGCAGGTGACTGCATCGTCCTGTGTGGAGGGAACGGAGCAGGGAAGAGCACGTTGATCGGCATACTGACAGGAACCATCCGGCCGAATGAAGGCAGTGTCTCCATCGGAGAGGTGAACCTGGAACAAGAGAAGAAAAAATACTTGAAGAAGATCGGGTACATGCCTGATGATTTCAACGCACAAAAAGAGTTGACCGTCAGGGAATTCCTATCCTTCTATGGAGCGGTCCGCCGGGTTTCATCGTCCAGGGTCGATGAAGTACTGGAGTTGATCGGCTTAAGTGGCAGCGATTCAAGGCTGCGGGTGAAGAGTCTCTCAAAAGGGATGCATCAGAGGCTCATCCTTGGACAAGCCATCCTCTCCGATCCCGAGGTTCTCATCATGGACGAACCAACCAACGGCCTGGATCCTTTCTGGGTAAACAGATTCGTAGAATTGGTGAAAGAGTTGAAGCAACAGGGATCGATCATTTTATTCTCTACCCATATGATGGACGTGGCTGCCGAACTCGGAACGTCAATCTACTTCATGAGTGAAGGGAAGAATGTGGAGACACTGACCTCTTCCACGACGGTAGAGTCGAACACGAAAAGGCTTTTGCAGTTGCATCGGACTTGATCCGGTTGATAGGCAATCCAAGTCCGGATCGGTGATTTTCTTTATGCCGGCCTAGCCTTCCATGTTGACAGGCTGTATCTATAGACGAAACGATCGCCCAGTCGAGAGGCGATCGTTTTTTACTCTGTATGGAGGGGGGTGTCCTGGTAGAAGGCAATGACCGCCTGTGCAGCAGTCAGTATTTTTTCCTTCAGATGAGGGGATTCAACCCTGATTTGATCGGAGAACCCAAGGATGAATTCAATGGCTTCCTGTTCATCATTGAACTGCAGGGTGGCGGGAATCCATCCGTCGTCTGTAGGTTGCTCTTTCTTCATTACTTTCACGAATTTGCCGGTGAAGGTGATCCTCCCGACGATCCGAGGGTGCAGCCACACATCCACCTCATAGGCGGGGAGATTCTTCACAAAAGAGGCCTTGGATTGTTCCCAGTAGTCCGGTAGGTGAAAATGAGGGGGCCGCTCGAATGTCTCCTCTTCCAGGCTCGCTTGCTGGATCCGGGAGACCCGATAATTCCGGATTTCTCCGTCCCGGGTAGCCACCAGATACCATGTTCCCCCTTTTGCCACAAGGCCCAGTGGTTCCACGATCCGCTCCTTCATGTCCCCTTCTGTGCGCCCATAGCGGATAAACAGTTTTTTATTTTCCCACAGTGCCTGCTTCACGACGGTGAGGGCGTGGTTTTTCTCACTGGAAGGTTTCCATGTGCCGGAATCGATATGGATCTTCTCCCACATGGCCTGCGCCTCGTCCCGGTAGGTGTCGGGGATCGCCCCGAACAGCTTCTGCCGAGTATCGAGAGAGTGATGAAGGCCGAGATCTTCAAGAAGTTCCTTGGATGGGGAGAGAAAGAGCGAGGTCATATCGGCGCTGGTCAACCCGCTCAGGCGGCTGCGGAAGTGATCCATCAGGCGCCATCCCCCAGCCTTGCCGCGTTCGGATACAATCGGGATCCCGGCATGGGTCAGGGCATCCATATCCCGTAGGATCGTCCGCTCCGATACCTCAAGCTCATCCGCCAACTCATTCGCCGTCATTTTCCCCTGGTTCTGCAATAGGATCATGATGTTCATCAATCGGTCCGCTCTCATACCATCCGCCCCTTTGATTAAACTAGTCCATATTAATATGACAAAGGATGTCATGTTTTAATCGTATACTGAATGTATGGACATGAAAAGGAGGAAGATAGCATGAAACAGGATCGAAAAGTCGTCGTATTCATCGCCTGCAGTCTCGACGGCTATATCGCGACGAAAGATGAGTCATTGGAGTGGCTTTTCCAAGTGGAGGGCGAGGGGGACAATGGGTTCTCCGCGTTTTACGATACCGTTGATACAGTGGTGATGGGAAAGAGGACGTATGATTGGGTCATGAATCAGAAGATGGAGGCATTTCCGTATGAAGGGAAGGAATGTGTGGTGTTTTCCCGTTCAGATTGGGAAGATACAGAACATGTGAGCTACCGGAATGGTGATGTCCGGTCGTTTGTAGACGAACAAAAAGGGCGAAGCGGCAAGAATATCTGGGTCGTTGGTGGAGGGGAACTGCTGCACGCGTTCATCCAAGCAGGGTTGGTGGATGAGTTTATTATTACCGTTGCGCCGGTGATCCTCGGGAAGGGAATTCCTTTATTTAGGGAAGGTGATCATGGACTGGATCTTACACTGAAGGGGACGCAGTCGTTCAATCAGTTTGTGGAATTGCATTACGAGGTGAAGAGTTAGAGGGTGTTGAGGCAGCTCACGGGATGGGCTGCCTTTTTGGTGCGTGGGGATTATGGTGCTTCTATACTTTGGGTGAGATGTGAGGTTTAATAAAGAAGCGAGTCGGAAGTAATGCGAGAGAGTTGGTAATAAGAGATTGAACTTGATGATAAAGGCTTGTAGTTGAAAATAAATAGGGGAAGTTGGAAGAAGAAAACGGTCCAAAATCCAAAGTTGGAAATAAATTTTGAGAAGTTGGAAGTAAAATCTCTAAAGTTGATAATAAATTTGAAAAAGTCGGTAGAAAAGGAGAGTAGGAAAGTTGGAGTACGATGTATCTGGGCTATTTTTGGCATCGTTTGGTCTTATTTCATGTGAAACGGCGTCTCCCCCCCCTACATACTAAGTAGATTGAGATGATAATTGGATTAAAATCAAAAAAAATCATCCATTCTTGTAACGAATCCAAACCAACCAGGTCATACATCAGAAGGGAGGCAGCCGGGTGACAGAATTTGAGAAGATTTACGATCAGCATTTCCGGGAAGTGTATGCGTTCATCCTTTCCTTGAGCCGCAATGAGAAGCTGGCCGAAGAGATCACGCAGGAGACCTTTTTCAAGGCGCTGAAGGCGATCGATGGCTTCAAGGGGCAGTGCAAGATGAGCGTGTGGCTGTGCCAGATTGCGAAGAATACATACTTTACCCATTTATCAAAACAGAAGCGATTGGTGCCGGAAGAAGTGGTCGAATCTAGCGGGGACGCGGTCATGGAGCGGCTTATGGAGAACCGGGAAGAGGCGATGCGGGTCCATCAAGTGCTGCATTCCCTTCAAGATCCGTACAAGGAAGTGTTCACCCTGCGGATTTTCGGGGAGCTTTCCTTCCGGGACATCAGCGGGCTATTCGGTAAGACGGAAAGCTGGGCCAGGGTGACATATCACCGGGCACGGCAAAAAATTCAGGATCGTTTGAAGGAGGAAGATGTATGAGGGACGTACCATGCCGGGTCATCGAAGACCTGCTGCCCCTGTATCATGATGACGTGTGCAGTGAGGAAAGCCGTGCCCTTGTGGAAGGGCATCTGAGTCAATGTGAAGCGTGTAGGAATGAGCTTCAGCGGATGCGCGCCGGGCTGCCCGTGGAGGAGAAGGTGACGGTTGACCGGAATAGTGATGACCGAGTGATGAAGGGGATCGCGTCCTCGTGGAAGAAGGGGAAGAAGCGGTCGTTTTGGAAGGGGATGCTTGTGACGTCTGTCGTCGCAGCCTGCCTCGTCCTTGCTTATGTGGGGCTGTTCCAGTGGAATGTGGTCAACGTCGGGACTGAGAACGCGGAAATCAGTAAAGTGAGTCAGGCGGATGGGAAGATCTTTTTTCATCTGAATGTAGACGATGGGTACAGGATTTCAACGTTGAAGTATGATGTGAACAGTAACGGGGATTTCTATGTCACGGGCAAGCGTCAGGTGATCAAGGAAGAAGCATCTCGTCCAAGTGCTCTGGAAAACGCTGATGATTTCATCGATCTTTCTGAGCAGGAAGAAATTCGCGAGGTGAAAATCGAGGCCATTTACTTTGGAACGCCCGATGACCGCAAGCTGATCTGGAAAGAAGGCATGGACCTGCCAGAAACAGATCAGAGTGTGCTTGAACGGTTCGGCATGGAATAGTCCTTTTAGAATTCCCAAAAGGAACTTTGAGTGGCGATCATAATCTTAATGATCGGGCGGGTACATGGCCCACACTATCAAACGTACATGAATGTTCGGATGATCGTGGGGAGTGGGCACCTTCTGATTGGTGCCATCTTCTTCGGGACCAGACTCGGGAAGAAGCGTCATTCCAATAGGGATGGCGTTTTTTATTTGAGCTGCCGTGCCTGGGGCATGGTATAATAAAATGGATGACAATTACATAAATGGGTGTAGGTGATGGCGGTGGATGGTCCTTTGATTGTATCAGGTTGTATTTTACTTACTGTCATGATGGCGGCATCTGCTGCTCTTTTCATCTACTGGAGGAAAGGGATCATTGAAAAGAATCCCTTTTTGCTCCTTTGGAAAAAGGAATGGTCTGTTTTCTATCATGCCGTGTTCAAATGGAAGGGGAAGCCGGAATCGGTAGGCCGTTACCCTTTCCACAAAGGTTCGAATTACTTCTGGCTGTTCATCGCCCTCCTTCATGAGCAGCTGATTGAAGGGGTCGTCTTTCATATCTATCTGAAGGAGACAGATCCGATCAGGGCCAATATCCTGTTGGTGCTCCATTTCTACAGTATCCTGTATATGCTGGGGGACTATCATTTGGCGAGGCATTCTCCTCTTAGACTGGATGGAAATAAAGTCATCATGAAGGTCGGTGTGAGGAGATCATTGGTCATGGATATTGCAGATATCTCTACCATTCAGCCGGCGAGGATCCAGTATGACAGCAGGGGAAGTATGATCCATTAAAATGGAGTATTCCACGTCTGCATGCTTCCGAGAGTCTTTACCCGCGTCTTCGGGATGGTGGATGAACTATATATGAAATCATCTTGAAAGAACCGGTGGATTCCCTTGGGTATTTGGACAGAAAAAGCCGGTGACGAAAGTGTCTCATTTATATGGATAATCCGAAACCGTTCATCGCGCACCTAAAGGAAATTTGTAAAGAGGTCTCAGGAATGTGGGGTAGTTGAAGCGGCCGGCTTCCGGTGCGAAGTGAGACGATTGTGCCCAAAATAAAAGTGTAGGATAGAGGAGAACCAGAGATGAAAAAACATATCATCGGAATCGTCATAGTCTTGTTATACGCTTTTCCATTTGCCTATTACGCGATGCACAAAGATTTACGAGTGGCTTGTTGACCGGGTACGGGATCATGATCGCGGTGACCCTCGTCCTGGCGTATCTGTGCAACGGTTCAGCTATATTCCTTACTTGATCATTGGGAACATCCTTATGGTGGCGGTGTCCCTTTATTTCAACAGCGGAATGGCTGGAGGATCCTGCGTGGGACGGGTACTTCAAACCACTGTGGGGTAGTCGGATGGTCGTGGTGGTCGGGGTGTTGAATTTGATTCCTCAGGTATTCTTGTTTGGGTGATGAAGGGTAAAAGGGATGAAAAAATCTTGTCTTAGTGACATGATGGTGTGCCTTCATTTGATTTGATAAGGGGGAATGGATGATGAAAGCAGTCTTCTTGGATAGGGATGGAACAATAGGTGGAACCGGAGGCGGAATGCATCCATTTGAATTCACCATGTATGAGTCGGCCCCGCAGTCTATCAGACAATTAAACGAGAGTGGGATAAATGTATTTCTATTCACTAATCAAACAAGGGTCGGCAGGGGATATTTTTCAGAAGAAGATCTGATTAAGGGATTTGAATTAATGAAGAGTGATTTAGCCAGGCAAGGAGCTCACTTGGATGATATCTTCTATTGCCCCCATAAACCTGAGGATGGGTGTGAGTGTCAGAAGCCAAGAATGGTCTACTATTGGAGGCGAAAGAAAAATACGGTTTGAAATCTCGAAGAATGCTATATAGTAGGTGATACAGGAAGTTCTGATATGCTGGCTGCGAGCCGTGTAGGGGCCAAAAAGGTTTTAGTGGAGACGGGATGGGGAAAGACCTCTTTGACCAAATACCGCAAGTCATGGGAGAATGTCGAGGCTGATTACATAGCGGCCGATCTGGTGGATGCCGTTCAATGGATTTCTAATGATTTAGAAAAAATTCAAACATAATGCCATAAAGAAAAAACAGACAAAAGACTCGTACTGGAATTGGACGGGTCTTTTGTCTGTTAGTGGTTAACTGCGCCATGTCCATTCTTTATTTACAGATTATTCAGATATTATTAACCTCCCTTACTTTTTTATATAAGAGAGAGCTACTTCGCATTTTTGAAATAGTCCGTTAAATATCGATAAACCAAGGCATAGCTCAAGCCGTGAAATTTAGAATTGCTGAGTACTAAATATTTAAACCGGTAATGAAAAGCATTATGTCATAGATATAAAGGTTTATGGAGGTTTTTGTAATTTAAAAAAATCAATATATGAAGGTTATTTTGTAACTTTTATAAAGAGATTTTTAGTTATGTACTCACTAAAAGAAATTGTCTTAGATATGTTAACAAGGTCTTTCTTTGAATTTGTTTTCTTATATTCAATAACAATATCTTTTAACCTCTTAAATGCTACATTATAAATCTCAGAATCAATATTTTCTAATTCTAAAGATAGTAAATCTTTATCTGTGTAGGATTCTTTGCCTAATATATAAGAAATTAAAACACGACCATAGTGAAATCTGAAATTATTACTAATGTTTTCTTCTAAATCATCGGTAGGAATCAATTCTTTTAGATAAGCTTCTACTTGCTTCATTAGCACAATAACTTTATGGTAAGTCTCTAAGTTTCTCCCTTTATGAAAAAGCTTATTATAATCTGCATCCCCTTTTATAAGCGTTGTCGGATTTGATCTTGCTTTTGAAGGGTTTTTATCAAGGAGAGCGGTTAAACATTGTGATAAATAAGAGATAGATATTATTTTTTTTCTTGGCTTACCCTCATTTTTGTAGAAATTCTTCCTTCTATCATAGTAATAATTTTTTGATAACAAATACTCTTCAATTTCCCTTTGTATTTGATCAGTGGCCCTTAAAGATGAAGTTGGAACTTGGTTCTGAGAATTGGTAGCTTTTATAATCAGCGTCCATTGTTTTTGGATCTTCAGTTATAATTATTTTTAGCATTAAGGACCTTTTCTCATCCTTAGAATCTCCTTTTTCTTTAAGAACTTTATAGATAGTTTGTGAAGTTTGTAAGCCATTTACAATTTGAATGTTGTCTAAGTGTAAGGTTTTACCTGACAAGGATCCATTTTCAGCAATAATGGTGACCCCATTATTTAACCACCAAAAATCCAAATCATTATCGGTTGCTACAGTTTGAGTCATACCATCATTAACGGCAGTACCGTTTTGATAATCTCTAATATTTGATTCAAATAAATACTTCCTAAGACTGCCGTCCTCATTAGAAATAAACTTAAAATAATCATATAAATTTACAGAAGTAATGTATCCCCGTTGCTTTTCCTCTTTGAAATCAATTGCAATTGGATTTTCATTTAGTTTTAGATTAAGTGAGTATTTTTTTTCTTTTCTGTTAGCTTCTAATAACCAGTGAGAATCTATAATTTCATATGAGACAGAGTAGTTTTCTCCCCCATACTCATAAACGTCTGAATTAATTCTATTAATTTTATTCATATACGCTTGGTTAATGGACTTAGGTCCGATGGTTCTGGTTTTATCACCTTTACATGCATGTATATATTTCACATTAATCATTGGATGTTTATTAGCAGTTTCCATCCATATATTCTTAAAGAGCAAAATTTTCTGGACTAAGTTTCAGTTGAAAACTTCAGTTAATTCTTCTTCCGAAATTGTACAAGTCAAATATATACCTTATAGACCCTAGAAACCTGTCTAAAAACTAATTCTTCAATACTACTAGTATTCTTATATTGAATTAGAAATAATTCTATGCTGACTTGTTTAGAGGTCAAACTTGGTCAATATCAAAAATTAATTCATCATTCACAAACAAGTAGAATCCATCTATTCCTCCATCTTTAGAACCACTAATTAATCCATGTTCTATTTCTTCCATGTCCATGTCTTGATTTTTGAAGATAAGTTCAGTTGCAAAGCGTTCAAACGCCACAGATAAATCTTTATAATTTACCGGAATTTTTATATTCATCTAACACTTTATTAAGTAAGATAAGTTGATTGCTCATTAATAATTCCTCCCTTGAGAAAATTATATAGCAGTTAGGTAATTATTAACAATTATTTTATGGATTATTTGAAAATATTATTTATATCTTGTTCACTTTGCAAATAAAATTATCTTGAGTTTAATAGAAGAGTGAAACTTATTATATACTTTTGAAATTTTGACGTTTTTAGGTGCCCAAAAATTATTAAGATGAACAAACTCTTCAATTCATATGAATTGAAGAGTTTGTTATTTACTTCCCTGCCCGCATCGCTTCCGACTCTTCCTTACTCGGTCCATACACGCCAGGAACCTGCAGTCCTGCCTGGCGCATGAGAACGGTCAGCTGACCACGGTGATGGGCCTGATGCTGGATGAGGAGGCGAAGGACGCCTTGGAACGGCATGTCCATGCCGAAGAGGCTGATCGGTTCGTTCAGCTTCTCATCGGATACCTGCTCTGACACAGCATCGGCGAGGCGCGTGCTCACGAGCTTGTACGTTTCGGCGATTTCGGAAGCGGATGCCGGGGCTTCTTTTTGAAGGTCCGGTGCTTCAAAGGTGACACCTACTTGAGCCATGAAATAATACGCTGCCCCCGTTACGTGCCAGGCCACGCTTCCGATCGTGTAAAGGTCAGGGCCGGCTTCCTGCGTCAGTGACGCATCCGTGAGTGCATCAAATACCTTCTGGGTCGTGGCGGCTTCCTGTTTCCATTCGCGTAGAAAATCGTTGGTTGATGTGAACATGAAAAAATCCCTCCTTTTGGATGTAAGACAGTTTCATTGTAGCATGAAGGAGGGAGGTTGTTCGTTAGTAAAATGGAAGGGTTTTCATTTAAGGTATTTACTTTTATGGCTGCTGAAATCCAAACAGCGCCACAAACACCAACAACAACGACAGGGATAGCCCGGCTGCATTCAGTACGACCAAGCTGATTTTCAACTTGCCTTTCAGTCCCATCAGGGCAAAAACGAGTCCAGCCAGTGCCAGTGTAAACGGCAAAAAGAGACTCACTTCCAGGACCGCTACATACAGCGGAAATCCCCACTTCGTCAATCCGGCGAGGATCGGGAAGATGGCCATGACGGAAAAAGCCCCTGAAAGAATGGAATAGGTTTTCTTCATGTGATTCTCCTCCTTAAGGAGTGCGGTAGTTTCTGAAGGCAGACGTGATGACGGCGATGACTAGGACGATCGCGCTGTTCACGAGCAGGAAGTACGCGACCTGCAGACCGTAGAAGACGGCAAAGGCATCGCGGATGATGAGGAGTGCGATCACGCCTCCGATTCCGCCGAGGACGGGTGCCATCAGCAGGACGGTAAGTGCGACGGAGTACAGGCTTTTCTTTTTACGGTAGGAGAGAAACCCCAGCACATTGGCGGCGACGATCAGGAGTCCCATGAGGATGTAGAGAAATAAATCCATGTTCTGCTTCCTCCTTTATACAGAAAGTATATGTACCGGCAAGCCAGCTGATCAATGATAATCGGGAGCATGGAAGACGAGGGAAAACACAATCTCTGACAGTAGCATGAAGATGACGGTCATCCCGAGCCCGGCCGGTAGGGTAAGTTCCACGATGTACAAGTGGACGCCGAGCAATATGAGAATGAATAGGAAGCTGCATCGATAGGCGGCGTCGCTTACCCGATAATGCGCAGCCTTTTTTCCTTGGGATCCCGGTGATTGGAAAACGAAGGAAAGGATGATGAGCAGGAAAGCGTAAAAATAGGTTTCCGTGATAATCAGATAAAAAGCGGCAAGTAGGATAAAGGAGCGAATGAGTGGAGATTTATAGAACATAAAAACCTTCCTTTTCTAGATAGTTACTCATATTTTACCAATAAAAGGGTGGCGTGTGAATGACATCAGACCCAAACAGCAAGAATGAGGATGAAATGCCCCGTGAAAGATTGGTAAGATGGAACCAGTGATGATGAAGGAAAGCGGTGAAGGACGATGAAGACGGCGGTGAATCTCTCTTTTGAAGAGATGTGGGAGAAAATCATGGCATGCGACCGGACGTATGATGGGTTGTTCTTCACGGCGGTGAAGACAACGAAGATCTATTGCCGGCCCTCGTGCCGATCGAGGAAGCCGAAAAAAGTAAACGTGGACTTCTATCAGGAGCGGGCGGAGGCGGAGCAGGCGGGGTACCGTGCCTGCAAGAGGTGCAAACCCGAAGAGGAGCATTCGCCGCATATCGGGGTCGTCCAGGAGACAATCGCCTTCCTGGTCAACCATCACAAGCAGCCGTTGAAGCTGCAGGATATTGCGGACGGGGTGGGGCTGAGCAGCTATCACCTGGAGCGGGTCTTCAAGGAAGAAACGTCCCATACGCCGCGGATGTATCTGGAGAAGATCAGGATTGATAAGGCGGCGAACTTGCTTCGTGAGTCCGGTCTGACGAATCTTGAGATCTGTTATGAAGTGGGATTCCAGAGTCCGTCCAATTTTTATAAAGTGTTTAAACGCATAAAAGAGTGCTCACCGAGTGAGTATCGAAGGGAGCGGTTGGATGAGCTGGAGTGATCATGGACCGTCGATTGAAATCAGTCTACCAAAGCCCTTCAGCTTCAAGGAGTGCTTGAGGTTTTTGGCCAGGTCGGACCAGGAAGTGCTTCATCAGGCAAGGGAGGGTGCGGTCCTCAAGCTTCTGAAGGTAGAGGGAGAGTTGATTATCTGTAAGGTCACTTCCACCGGCGAAGCCTTGAATGTCACGTTCCTGAACACAGCTCCATCAACACGCGCTCGGGCGTGTGTGGCAGATTTCATGGTGGAGTGGTTTGATCTGGAACAGGACCTCGCCGGGTTCATGAAGATGGCTGGACGGGATCCTGTGCTGAAGCCATTCGCTGAGCGGTACGAAGGCATGCGCATCCTCTGCATACCCGACTTGTTTGAGGCGCTTGTATGGGCCATCCTTGGTCAGCAGATCAACCTGACATTTGCCTATACACTGAAGAAACGCTTTGTGGAGAAGTATGGGGAAAGTCTGACATTTAACGGGAGCACTCATTGGATCTTCCCCTCATACGAACGCATAGCAGCCCTCTCTGTAGATGAACTGCGGGAGCTTCAGTTCACGAAGCGGAAGGCGGAGTACATCCTTGATCTCGCAAACGCTATGGCGAAAGGCGAACTCTCCAAAGAGGCGCTACTCCGATTGGATCCATCGGCTATACGGGAGAGGTTACTTGCGATTCGCGGTGTCGGAGCATGGACGGCAGACTATGTCAGGATGAAATGCTTCCATGACCGGACCGCGTTCCCTGTCGCAGACGTCGGTCTTCATCTTGCCCTGAAGGAAGCCCTCGGCCTGGAACGAAAGCCGACAATCGAGGAAATTGAAGAACACGCCATCAACTGGAAAGGATGGGAAGCCTATGCTACGTTTTATCTCTGGCGATCACTGTACGGAGAAGGAGTATAAACTGGATCTGGACACGCCCCTTGGGATCCTCGAGATCATCGGGACTGCCGAGGCCGTGTCTTCGATTTTATTTGTGGATAGGGAAGAAAAGGAGCATTTGATTCAAGACGATACGCCTGACGTCATCATCGACTGTCATGATCAGCTCGTCGAGTATTTCAACGGCACCCGCCGGACGTTCTCGTTTCCCGTCCATGTGAAGGGGACCGACTTTCAGAAGCGTGTCTGGAAGGGACTGCTCGACCTGACGTACGGCGAGACGGGTTCCTACAAAGAGCTTGCCATCTCGATCGGCAATGAAAAAGCGATCCGAGCCGTCGGCAGTGCCAACGGGAAGAACAAGCTGAGCATCGTCATCCCGTGCCATCGCATCATTGGCTCAAACGGGACGATGACGGGGTATGCAGGAGGCGTGTGGAGGAAAGAGTGGCTGTTGCACCATGAAAGAAATCATGAAAACAGCTGAAAACCGTTCAGGTCTTCAGCTGCTTGGCTATGTACGAGGCTCATGGTACAAGGTTCGATAGGTGGTGCTTAACAGCGTAAATACACAAATACAAAGAAAGATGGTTTGCCAGACATCAACACGATCCTGATCATATTGATTCGCGATGACCATCATGCCAAGGATGATGATGGAATAGACGATATACATGCCTTTCTTTATTCGTCCCTTTTGCAGTAAGATCACGACTTCCGATAGGGCAAAAAGACATCGCCATCATCCGTGTGTAGAAAAAGGGATCGTAATAGAAGAGACTGATGGCAAAACCAAGTGCGACAACCGCGTTGAGGATGATGGACCAGCCGGTGTCTGTCATGAGCTTCGCACTCCTTTCTTGTGATGTGTTCCCATCTTATCATAGATCGGTACCTTATTTTAGGAGATTTTTTATTTCCACCAGTGAAACAAACTAATAAAAGTTCTATGTGCAACCGACTCCATACATAACGAAACAGAACTCCCTATGCGAAGGAAGTTCTGTTTTTTATAGTACCGTCTTTTTCCGTTGCATCACCACATTCACCACAAGCCAAACCCCTTGAATGATGGCCGGGAAAAGGAAGGCAGCCGCAAGGATCAGAAACGCCACTAGCTTCGCTTCCGGGGTCTGCACAACCCCCGCCCCGTCCACACCCCTCAGCCAGATGAACGCCGAAACCACACCGAACAGAATCACCCAGAACAGATTGGTCATCCACCAGAATACCCACATTTTCTTCATGTTTCCACTCCATTTCCTATCTCATTTCTTTCTCTTATTCTACCGTGATCCTGGCTTCCTTTTGATGGACCAGGGCTTTATTTTCGAGTAAGCCTTAAGACGTAGTGTGGGGGATGGTTGTATGGAGAAAGGCGGATACTAACTGAGCACTCCATTCCAATCATGTGAACAAGGATCTAGACGAAAATTATACTGAAATAAGGAATCCTAATATTTCCACAAATATTCATTTGTCAATAGTCCTCATGAATGAATGTTTCTCCTGAAAACACAATTGTTTTCACATAGGAAACATATTATAATGAAAAACAATTAAGCTTCACGTTCTACGACATCAGAGCGAATAATCGTAAAAGAGGGGAACAGCATGGCTAACAAAGAATTGCATCGAGGCCTGGAAGCACGTCACATTCAGATGATTGCTTTGGGCGGTACGATTGGCGTCGGATTATTTATGGGATCGGCGAGCACGATCCAGTGGACAGGTCCGTCTGTCCTGCTGGCTTATGCGATTGCCGGGATTTTCATCTTCTTCATCATGCGTGCCATGGGGGAAATGCTGTATGTCGAGCCGAGCACCGGTTCATTCGCAACCTTCGGGCACAAATATATCCATCCACTTGCCGGGTACATGACGGCGTGGAGCAACTGGTTCCAATGGGTCATCGTCGGGATGGCCGAAATCGTCGCAGTAGGGGCTTACATGCAGTACTGGTTCCCGGATCTGCCGGCTTGGATACCGGGGATCATCGCCATGGCCATCCTGGGTGCGGCGAATCTGATTTCCGTGAAATCCTTCGGGGAGTTTGAATTTTGGTTTGCACTTATAAAAATTATCACCATCGTCCTGATGATTTTCGCGGGGATCGGCCTGATCTTCTTCGGACTCGGTAATGGGGGAGACGCCATCGGGCTCTCGAACCTGTGGGCGAACGGCGGCTTCTTTGCCGGCGGATGGTCTGGCTTCTTCTTTGCCCTCTCCCTTGTGGTGGCGGCCTACCAAGGGGTGGAATTGATTGGGATCACGGCCGGTGAGGCCCGCGATCCGAAGAACACGATCACGAAAGCGATCCAGAGCATCATCTGGCGGATCCTGATCTTCTATATCGGGGCGATCTTCGTCATCGTCACCGTGTATCCGTGGGATCAGTTGAATTCGATCGGAAGCCCGTTCGTCGCGACATTCGCCAAAGTCGGGATCACGGCAGCGGCCGGCGTCATCAACTTCGTCGTCATCACCGCGGCCATGTCAGGCTGTAACAGTGGGATCTACAGTGCGGGACGGATGCTGTACACGCTCGGTGTGAATGGACAAGCACCAAAATCGTTCACGAAGCTCTCCCGGAATGGGGTACCGCTCCTCGGTACGATCGGCGTCATGATCGGACTCGGAATCGGGGTCATCCTGAGCTATATCGCACCGGAGAACCTGTTCGTCTACGTCTACAGTTCAAGCGTCCTTCCGGGAATGGTCCCGTGGTTCGTCATCCTGATCAGTCAGATCCGGTTCCGGAAGATAAAGGGTGCCGAACTCGACGATCATCCGTTCAAAATGCCGTTCGCACCGGTCACGAACTATCTGACCCTGGCCTTCCTGGTCGCAGTCCTCGTCGGCATGTGGTTCAATGACGACACGCGCATGTCGCTGATTGTGGGGATCGTGTTCCTTGCGCTGGTGACGATCAGTTACTTTGCGTTTGGGATCGGGAAGAAGGTTCCGTTGGAGGAGCAAGGGGAATAAAAAAGCAAAACAGCGTTTTCCGTAAAGGAAGACGCTGTTTTTCTATTTGTGATGGAGTCCGCCTGTTACTTCTTGATCCCCGCAGCTGCCAACGGGCCGGTAAGGGTCATGGAGGAAATGATCCGAGCCATTTCATGCGGGGACTCCTCGCCACCGGAATCCAGCCATTCTTTGATCACCCCTAAGTGGGCGGAGGCAATATAGGAAATGACGTACGCCTTTGGGATATGGAGCTGTTCTTCTATGATAATGGCTTCGTTTTGCCGGTTGAAGAGGGCGTTGGTCATCACTTCTTTTATTTTGGTTTGAAGTGAGGAATCACTGTTCGGGCTGAGCAGTATGTTCATGAGTCCTTTGTTTTGTTGAATATAGTCAAAGAAGGGAACGAGAAAAGCGAACGGGATGGTATGGCGTTCATTAAGGTCCGAGATGATCTGTGGGATGTTCTTCGCAATTTTGTTCTTCATTTCCTTCAACAGTTCTTCTTCACACTTGGTCATCAAATCATATTTATCCTGATAATGACTGTAAAAAGTCCCGCGATTGATGTTCGCCTTGGTTGTAATATCTTTAACGGTGAGCGCCTCAAAGCCTTTCTCTTCGATCAGCTCGATCAGTGCCTGCTTTATAGAAGCTTTCGTGCGGATCACGCGCAGATCCAAATGTGCATCGCTCATCTGACGGTTCCTCCCTGATATTTTTTCCGACACATCCTTGGAATGTGTGGGTTAACCTACACTTCATTCATAAATGATGATTGAGCAGGGTAAAATCTGTACGTATACTATGAGTACATCGTAATGAACAACGTGTTGTTTATTATTTTACCCTAACATGAACCATACGAAAGAAAAAATGTTGGGCAATGGGGGGATAAGAATGGAGATTATCGTTTCGAATGTGAGTAAATCCTTTGATGATAAGAACGTGATCAATGACATCAGCTTCACCATCCCGGCAGGAACGATCTGTTGTTTACTAGGCCCATCCGGTTCAGGGAAAACCACCTTGATCCGTCTGATGATCGGGGCCATCGAGGCAGATCAGGGAAGCATCCGATTCGGGGATGTCCCAATGCCCGATATGAACATGTTGAAGAAGATCGGGTTCATGCCACAGAATGATGCGTTGTATGATGATTTGTCTGCTGAGGCCAACTTGATCTTTTTCGGGGGACTGTATCATTTGGGGAAGAAAGCGTTGGAAGAGCGCATTGATGAAGTGCTTGCCATCGTGGATCTGACAGAGCACCGGAGGAAATTGGTGAGGAATTTTTCCGGAGGGATGAAAAAGCGCCTCTCCCTTGCGGCTTCGATTTTGCATTCTCCGGATCTGTTGTTCCTGGATGAACCGACCGTTGGGATCGATCCGGTTCTGCGCAGGACGATTTGGGATCAATTTCAGCGGATCAAGCATGAAGGAACCACCATCATCGTATCCACCCATGTGATGGATGAAGTCACCGAGTGCGACAAGGCGGCTCTGATCTACAATGGGTCGTTGATTGAGTATGATGCGGTGCCAACGCTGCTGAATAAAACGAAGAACGGGCGGGTGGAAGAGCTGTTTTTCATGGCTTCGTGTTCCGTGAAAGGCGGTGCTGAAACATGATCTATCTCGCTAAACGTGTCATCCGGCAAACGATCAATGACAAACGAAGCATCATGATGATTCTGGTTGCACCATTATTGATTTTGACACTGGTCTATTTCCTGCTTGGGGATTCTGGGTATGTGCCCACCGTCGGAGTGAATACATCGACTGTACCGGATCCGGTTGTCACCGCGTTGGAAGGAGAGGACGTGAAGGTCACCGATGTCAACATCGATGACACACAGGCTGCGAAAGACTACTTGAATGATCATCAGGATGTGGATGCGATCTTCCTGCTCTCTGAGCAATCGGGCAATGAGCTGATCATGCATGAGCCCGATTCAAAAGCGGCGAAGGCTGCCAGCGGGATCCAAGCCGCCATGGGCTCCCTGAATCCAAAGGCAGAACTGGATGTGACCTATGTTTATGGGGACGCAGACCAATCAACGTTTGATTCCCTAGGGTATGTGTTCCTCGCCATCTTCTCCTTTTTCATGGTGTTCATCATTTCCGGGATGGCCCTTGTAAGAGAAAGCAGCGGGGGTACCTTGGAACGGTTGATGATGACCCCGATCAAGCGGGGGGAAGTGATTCTCGGATATACGGCCGGTTATGGCGTCTTTGCCGTCATTCAAGCGGTTCTGATTGTCATCTACTCCGTCTATGTCCTTCAATTGCAGTCGGTGGGGAATATCGGCTGGGTGCTGGTGGCCATGGTGCTGTTGGCTGTGACGGCTGTGTCCTTCGGGGCCATGATTTCGATCTTCGCCCGGTCCGAGCTACAGGTCGTGCAATTGATCCCATTCACCATCATCCCCCAGGTGTTTTTCTCAGGATTGATTCCCTTGGACCTGATCCCTTATCATCTCGGCTACTTGTCTTACATCATGCCGATCTATTACGGGGCTGCAGCAATCAAAGCGGTCATGGTATATGGAGAGGGGTTCACGGGGATATGGGGGTATCTCCTTGGATTGATCGTGTACGCATTCATTCTGTATCTATTGAATACTCAAGCGTTGAAGAGGTTCAGAAAGCTTTGAGCCTGACATGTGTGTGTATAGGCATACTCAGGAACACCTTTTCCCATTTCGGAAGAGGTGTTATTTTATATTTAAAAGAACCTCCACCTCTATTTCAATAGAGGGCTGGGGGATTCTCTGGTGCCACCCTGCATAACCGTGCATGAAAAGTCGGATGGAGGCATGCTGACCCTGATAATGTATAGGAAGAGGAGGTCATGAAGATGGATTCGCTAAAACAAATGAACCAGGCACTGACATATGTCGAGGAGAACCTGGCCCAGGTAATCGATTATAAGGAAGTGGCCAAGCGGGCGTTATGCTCAGAGTATCACTTCAAGCGGATGTTCTCGTTCCTGGCAGGCGTCACGTTGTCAGAGTACATTCGCCGGAGGCGCTTGACCCTTGCTGCGTTCGAACTGAAGCAGGACGGGATGAAGGTGATTGATGTGGCGATGAAGTATGGGTACCACTCACCTGATTCATTTGCCAGGGCCTTTCAGCAGCTTCATGGAATCACGCCTTCAGAAGCCAGGAAGAGTGGGCTTTCACTCAAAGCGTATCCACCGATGACCTTCCAACTAGCCATTAAGGGAGGAAATGAAATGAACTATCGAATAGAAGAAAAAGGGGCATTTCGCATCGTCGGGTTGAAGGAGCGCGTCCCGATCCAGTTCGAAGGCGTAAACCCGAAGATTGCGGCCATGTGGGAGCGTTTGACGGAAAACATGATCAAGGAATTGAAGGACCTGTCCGATGTGGAGCCAACGGGACTGATCAGTGCATCCGCCCGCTTTTCTGAAGAACGGATGGAGGAAAAGGGAGAGCTTGATCATATGATCGGGGTGGCCACATCAAAGGAATGCCCAGACCGGTTCGCGGATCTTGAGGTGCCGGCTTTGACATGGGCCGTGTTCGAATCCATCGGTCCCTTTCCTGAAACACTTCAAGACGTCTGGGGCCGGATTTACTCCGAATGGTTCCCATCATCCGGGTACGAACTGATGGAAGGACCGGAACTTTTGTGGAATGAAAGCAAGGATCTGTCTTCACCGACGTATAGAAGCGAGATTTGGATTCCGGTGAGGAGAAAATAATGGAGGAAGAGATTGGGACAAAACAAAAAAAGGTCATGACGAACACTATCATTATGGCATCTTTATACCGCTCATGATTTCCGTGCAAGACTACGCTTTCCGCGGGTAGCCCGTGAGCCTCCTCGGCACGCCTGCGGGGTCTCACATCAGCTACTCTTCCCGCTGGAGTCTTCGTCTTGCACTCCAATCAACCGCTAGGATCAAGTAAATCGTAATGATCTTGAAACAAATCAAAAACCCGAACGATCTCATGCAAGATCGTTCGGGTTTTACTATGACTAAAACACTCTTGTCCCAGCCGCTTCTTGCTTATCTCGAAATATGTAAAATCTCATACACGGTCAGGTGCTCTGACGCCTCAACATCCGGTTTCTCTTCATAAAAACGAAAATGGCTGTAGCCCCACTTGTCCGGATTGTAGACCACTACATTTCCCAAGCATTCTCCGGATCCTTCCACGTCGGCGATCTCAAGAAGGGAGTGGCTCTGCTAATGAAGGGGTCTCGGCAATCCGGCCGGCGTATTCTACAACGTACTGACTATTGGAAAAGTCCGGGTCTACGTCGAGGACCAGCGGAACACCGATCTGAATGTGCTGCCAGCCGAAAGAGTCCAGGATGTTGTCATAATAACCGTGGAATAGGAACGTGTTCATTCCTTCATGGGTGTTCCACATATAGAATGGTGCGTAAGAATTATAGGTTTGACCGTTCTTCCCTGCCTCGGTGATTAGATAGGCTTTGAAGTCGAGTCCGTTGAAACCATCCGTCTTCATGCCGTTCTCTTGGACCCTGTTTCTGATGATCTCCATATCATAATCCTTCGGCAGGATGACTTTGTACTGCATGCCAATCATGTTCATCACTCTCTTTCAATGGTATAGATTCATGATAATCCTGAAGAGATTAGGTGTAAAATAGGTATAGATGATGCCGGTCATCATGAAATCTGATAGCAGGAAAAGAGCTGAACGATATGGAAATCAATGACCTTATCATATTCAAAACAGTCGTGACAGAAGGGTCGATCAGTAAGGCCGCAAACATCTTGGGGTATGTGCAACCTCATCTTACAGAACGGATCAAGCGATTGGAACAAGAACTGGACACACCGTTACTCCATAGATCGAATAAGGGCGTCACCACCCTTCCATCAGGAGATGTACTCGTCGACTATACCAACAGGATCTTAAACCTGGTGGACGAAGCGAAACATGAAATCAAGAGGACCCACGCCCTTCCTTACCGGATCGCCACATCGCCATCGATTCTGTCCAACTATGTCAGCAAACGGATAAGCGGGACGTTCATGAAGTACGAATTGACGATCGAGAACAGCAGCCAGCTACATTCTTTATTGAGGAATCAAAAGGTGGACATGGTCATCACGTATGGAACGTATGCCGATTCAGATTTCCAACAAGTGGGGAGCCATACGATGTCAATAGGATTACAGAAAGCAAAAGTTAAGACGATCATGGATTTTTCGAAAGAATATTTCTTTGTCAGTCAGGACCAACAGTGTCCCTTCAGGAAGCGTACGATCGACTTTATTGAAGAGAATCATATCCCCAAGGAGCAACTTCAACCGTTGGATTCTTTCTCACTGATCCAGGAATTCATCTCAGAGGGAAAAGGAATCGCCTTTCTGCCTATCAAGGATGATCAATTAGATAGAGTGGAAGATGTAGAGGTAGAAAGCCTGTCTGTTCACTTCTACACGATGCGTGAATCAAGGAGGGAGATCCCTGCTGACCTGTTGACTTAAGGGTTTTATTCTTCATCGTTTCGTGCCTACACACGATATAACAGATTGATAGACATAGAAAAGGAGACGATCACATGCCTTATTGTAAAGTCCGGAAAGCAGACATCTACTATGAAGAAATAGGAGAAGGCACCCCCATCATCATGATCCACGGCTATTCACCCGATCATCGTTTAATGGAAGGGTGTATGGAACCTATATTCAACGAACGGCATGGGTGGAGGCGGATCTATATAGACCTTCCAGGAATGGGCTTGACGAAGAATTATGACGGGATAAATTGTTCCGATGATATGTTGGAAGCGGTCCATGAGTTCATTCAGACGGTCGTTCCTGATCAGAAGTACGCTATAGCGGGCGAGTCATACGGTGGTTATTTGACCAACGGCCTGATCCATAAGGATGAACAAAACATCCTTGGCGCAGCATTCATCTGTCCAGTGATCAAGCCCCATCATCAGGATAGGAAGGTGCCGGAGCACGAGGTTTTGAAGATTGATGAGAATTTCATCAGCACACTGAGCCAGAATGAACTTGAAGACTTCAGGAGCAACAATGTGGTGCTGAATAAGTCGACGTGGGAGAGGTACAACAGCGAGGTCATAAGTGGAATTAAGATGGCGGATCATGCTTTTTTGGATAAGGTCCAGGAGAGTTATGGTTTTTCATTTGAAATCGGTCAATTGGTCTTTGCCAAGCCAAGCTTGTTCCTCCTCGGGAAACAAGACGCGACGGTGGGGTATCAAGATGCCCTTGAATTAGAAGACAAGTATCCACATGGTACATTTGTCGTAGTGGACCAGGCGGGGCATAACCTGCAGATTGAGCAGCCGGGGATTTTTAATGCTTTAGTGGAGGATTGGTTGGGGCGGGTTGAAGAAACCATCTGATATGAGGTAAAAAAACAGAACTTCTGGATATATAGAAGCAACGTCAACCTAAAACAGGCTGCCGATCATTCGGTAGCCTGTTTTAGGTTGCGCTTATACAGCTCTTCTTCATATCCCTAGCGTTGTATAAGGATAAGGCGCACCTGATCATCAGCTGTTTCTGACTCTTCTACTATCGATTCGTTAGAAATTTTTAAAACCCATTGAAACTTTCTTAACGTTGTTAAAAATGGGGGGACCGTCTTGAAGATGGGTATAGCGGTGCAAAACCGCAGGTATCCCTTTATGTGTTAAAGCGTCAATCATAAAAGGATACTAGGGCTTCTATTTCTTTTGCTTCGAATAAAACTCGGCTGCTTTTTTGCGGTTTCCACAAAGCTCCATGCTACACCAACGTCTCTTTCCTGCTTTAGATGTATCGACGAAATAGAGTTTACATTCTTCATGATTACATTTCCGAAAACGCTCGAGAGAAGTGTTTTCGAAAGTATTCATCATGGAATCCATAATATTGTACATTACGTGATCTTCAACTGTTTTCCCCTCGAATGTCATTTTCAATTTATCATTTTTTGAATTAATGGTTGGGTTGATTTGCAGCTTTTCGATAGCTTTTTTAATTCTATTGGTTGATTCGAGCGAAAGCTGTCCGCTTTGGGTGATCTCGGACACTATGATGTTACAAAGAGTACGGATTGATTGAAGTTCAACAATTAAAGAATCTAATGATTCTTTTTGTTCTAAATGTAATTCATCAGACTCTCGCAATAGATTATTTTCCTTCAGCCATTGAAGTGCACTTGATGCATTAGCTAAGATGTCAATCTTTTGTTTATTAGAGATGTAAGTTGTATTGACAAGGTTTATCCATAAGGCCCCACCTAGAGTGAATATTGATTTATCCATGATTTCATCACCTCATTGTAATTATAACCGTTAAAATAGTTTTGACAAGTTATATAATGTAATGTAACTTAGTTTATAACTTCTAAAAGTATTTTTAGTGGTTATAAAATCGTTTGTAATGGCTTTTCCATTGGGAGCTCTACATTCGATTGCCCCTTTTAGAAGTAAAAATATAAACTTATGAGGTGGTAGTATGTTAGTAACTCACAAAAGTATTAGTATCAAGGGCGTAAATATCTTCTATCGAGAAGCTGGTCAACCGGAAAAACCAACAATTTTATTGCTTCATGGTTTTCCTTCCTCTTCTCATATGTATCGGAACTTAATACCGGAACTAATGGAGGAGTTTCATGTATTGGCACCAGATTATCCGGGTTTTGGGAATAGCGATCAGCCGGAAATAAATGAATTCGAATACACATTTAGTCACTATGCCATCCTCATCAATGAGTTTGTCGAGCAATTAAACGTAGAGAAATTTAGTATTTATGTACATGATTATGGTGCCCCAGTAGGGTTTAGGTTGGCTTGCCAACACCCTGAGCGAATTCAGGCTATTGTAACTCAAAACGGAAATGCTTATGAGGAAGGGTTAATGCCAGCTTGGGATCCTGTACGCACATACTGGGAAAATCCTACTGAGGAAAATAAAAATAAAATAAGATTCCTATTATCTTCAGAATTTACAAAATATCAATATACAAACGGTACTCGTGATCCCGAACATATTAGTCCGGACGCTTGGAATATGGATCAGTTTGTTCTGAATCGTCCAGGAAATGACGAGATACAGCTTGCTTTGCAATACGACTATAGAAACAACGTAAAGCAGTATTCAAACTGGCAGGAATTCTTCAGAACATACCAGCCACCTACACTCGCTATATGGGGTAAAAATGACATGTTTTTCGGACCAGAAGGTGCTCTGGCATTCCAGAGGGATCTTGATGATTGCGAAGTGCATTTATTGAATACGGGCCATTTCCCATTAGAAGAAGAGTTGAAAACGAGTGCCACTTTAATTAAACAGTTCCTGCGAGCTCGTCTTTCATAACAAAAGACTGGGAGCAATTCATTTCATGAAAATTTGATCATGTAAGTATAGAAGGAAAGCAACAAAACAGGCTGCCGATTACTCGGTAGCCTTTGTGACCATTTGGGGCTGCGTGGCAAAGGATGCAAGGAGGGAAGGGCGGTGGGGATCCATTGCTTCAGGTAGCCAGAGCGCATGCAGTAGAAACAGGGGCGACATTTAACTTGAATAATGGTGGATATCTTAGATGACCATCATCAATCAGTACGGTTTTTTTCTCCCCACTCACATAGCTGTTCCAATAATGGCAATAGGGATTCGCCTTTGGGTGTGAGACTGTACTCCACTTTAGGCGGGATTTGTGGATATTCTTTTCGTTTGACCATTCCGTCTGCTTCCAACTCTTTCAGTTGTGAACTCAATGTTATAAAGGTGATTGCTCCGATTCTTCTTTTCATGTCATTAAAGCGAACGGGTTGATTTTCCGCTAGGAGATACAGAATCAGCATCTTCCATTTACCTCCAATGACGGATAACGTATACCCGAAGGAGGTCTCTTGAATCGTTCCTTTTTCGTTAAACTCAGCCATACTCATGTTGACACTATCCTTTCTGATAGTACCTATCTTTATTGTGCGTACTGTTTTTCTCTTTGTTTCCATTTTATACTGACCTTACATTGAGAAAAAGGAGAGGATTACATGTCACATGTTAAAACCTACAACCATAACTTATGGGATCACGGCATTGTACAAGGATACAGCGTCAACGGAACGATTTATGTTTCTGGTCAATTTTCACACGATCAGGAGGGAGCGTTTGTGGGAAAAGGGCATATTGAAGCCCAGACCAGGCAAACATTTGAGAACCTCGATCGGGTATTGAAGGAATTCGATGTCACGAAGAACAATCTTGCTTATGTGGAAGTCTTTTTGACCAATCCGGAAGAACACTCGGGTTCAGTCATTCAACTGTTCAAGGAATACCTGGGGCCACACAGACCGGCCGGGAGCCTTGTCGGTGTGACCCACCTGGCGTTCCCCGAGCAATGGATTGAAGTGAAGGCTGTGGCACACGCTAAGTAAAAACTATTTTCATCACAAGGTTCTTCCCTCCGAAAGAACTGGACGGAAGAATTATAGGTACCTAAACCATTGGTAGCAGGTCTGATTATGGATAGCCATCCCGTCTCAAGTCTATGTACTATAGAAGGAAAGAGGTGATGACTGTGAAGAAGAAAATGATGATAGTGATCATGTCGTTGTTTGCCCTGCTGGCTCTGTCTGCCTGCATTAAGCCGGAGAAATCAGCGGAATCTTCACCCGAAAAGGAGAAGAGCACAGGTTTGGATGAGACTTTTGCCAATATCGAGGATAAATATGACGCTCGCGTAGGTGTCTATGCCATCGATACGGGGTCGGACCGGACCATCGACTATCGATCGGAGGAGCGTTTTGCCTTCACTTCCACTTACAAGGCGCTGGCCGCAGCACTTGTGTTGAAGCAGAATTCCATGGATGAACTAGAGGAGGTCATCAAGTACACAAGGGATGACCTGGTTTCGTACTCTCCCATAACGGAAAAACATGTTGATACGGGCATGACCCTGGCGGAACTAAGCGAGGCGGCGGTCCGGACCAGTGACAACACGGCCGGCAACTTACTTTTTGAGGAACTGGGTGGCCCTGAGCAATTCCAGCAATCCCTAAGGGAGATCGGGGATAACGTGACACAAGCGGATCGATACGAAACAGCTTTGAATGAATTCACCCCGGGAGATCCTCGTGACACTAGCACACCGGCGGCACTTGCCACTAGTCTTCAAGGATTTGCAGTGGGCGATTTGCTTCCGGACGATAAGCGTGAAATTCTGATAGATTGGATGAAAGGAAATGCGACGGGAGACATGCTGATCCGTGCCGGCGCACCTGATGGCTGGACGGTCGCTGATAAGAGTGGGGCCGGAAGATACGGGACGAGAAATGACATCGCTGTGGTCTGGCCGCCAAATCGGGAGCCAATCATCCTCGTCATCATGACCCGTCACGATTCAGAGGATGCCGACTATGACGATGCGCTGATTGCCGAGGTGGCCGAAGTCACCCTGGAGACTTTGAAGTAACACCCATGATGTACGTCAATAAACGAAGAAAGAGGTCATTAGATGAAATCCGTACTATTAATCGGCCAATCGAATATGGCAGGCAGAGGATTTATAGAAGATGTGCCTCCGATCTACAATGAGCACATCCAAATGCTCCGAAATGGCAGGTGGCAGATGATGGCTGAACCCTTGAATGTAGATCGCCACGTAGCTGGTGTGGGCCCGGCAGCGTCATTCGCTCAAGCTTGGACAGAGGATCACCCGGGTGAGTCCATCGGTTTGATCCCCTGCGCCGAGGGAGGAAGTTCGATAGATGAGTGGTCGCCTGAAGGGATCCTGACCAGACATGCCATTTCCGAAGCGAGATTTGCCATGGAGACGAGTGAGCTCGTCGGTATCCTATGGCATCAAGGAGAAAGCGACAGCTACGGGGGGCGCTATGAAACGTATAAGGAGAAAGTCTGCACGTTATTCAACCACTTGAGAGAAGAATTGAATGCTCCGGAGATCCCCGTGATCATGGGGGAGTTGGGAGATTACCTTGGAGAGTCCGGATTTGGGACAAGTGCTGTGGAATATAAACAAATAAACCAAGTGCTGGCTGGCGTTGCCCATGCCGAAGAAAATACGTATCTAGTAACCTCAAAGGGGTTGACGGCCAATCCCGACGGCATTCATATGGATGCCATCTCGCAAAGGAAATTCGGATTGAGGTATTATGAAGCATTCTCTAAACGTAACGAATGTGGTGGACCAACTCGATCAAGAAGAGGGATGGATTGAAAGAACAACGGATCGTGTACGAACAACAAATGAGGAGATTTTTGTTCAGACCTCTAGATTGGTTTTGGGAGAAATGCTTTTGACGAATTTTCTGCTTTTATTGCGACTATTCAAGCAAGTAAATAAGGAAAAAGTTTTCGATTAGTAGAAACCCAAGTGAGCGTGAGTTGTTCATTTCAGGTTACCATGAACTCACGGGAAGAACAGGTGGTGAGGAGCTAAACCCACTCTCGATCGTTAGAGAGTGGGTTTTTTGTGTGACAGAACAGTAGTGTGATGATGCGGATTTTTGATATGAATATACCTATATATGTTAATATCTGGAGCTTTGATGTGTGAAATACAATCATCGTCGGTGGCGGGCAAGCAGGATTGGCCATGGGCAGTTACGTAAAGAAGTTTGGTGCACCTTTTTAATCCTGGATCAAGCAAACGGGGTGGGGGAGAAACTGTCTTTCACATCGAGATCAATCAGCGTACCCTTCCTTGGAAGCAGGGAGTGGTGGCGCGGACAGAGTACCTTTAGTACCGAAGAGTCAACAGAATCTGCCCTAAAGAAGTAAAATTCTTTACCGATCGTTCTCAAAATGATACTATAGATTTTATAAAGCTTTTACCTGTTCTTTATTAATATGAGAATGTTCATTCTTGAATAATTTGTACACGCAAGTTCCAAGGTATATTTTAAGGAGGTGAAGTGGTTCATACGTACGTTTCATGCAAGCAAATAGTTGGATGTGGAGTGGCTTATGCGAATCTTTACTGTTCATTCTTAACATGATATGATCGACGGAAGACGAGATAATCTTTACTGATTTTCTGGTTACTCTAAGATGACTCAAAGGAACTGATCGTATGGCTAGAAATAAGGAATTTGATGAAAATGAAGTACTTAGGAAAGCAATGGAACTTTTCTGGGAACAAGGCTACGAAAAAACTTCTATGCAGGATTTAGTAAAGTGTATGGGAATTCATCGTCGTAGCTTGTATGATACATTTGGTGACAAACATACGCTGTTTTTAAAAGCATTAGATCATTATAACGACAGTATAAGAGTTAGAATAGAAAATGAAGTGACCAAGCAGGAATCCGTTAAAGACGGAATCAGGAAATTGTTTGAGATGGTCACTGTCAAAAATAGCGAGCAACCAGCAGGCTGCTTACTGGTAAATACGGCAGTTGAGTTGTCTTTACATGATGCTCAAGCAGCACAAAGGGTACTTGAGAGCTTTACTGATACAGAATTACTTCTAAACGAGCTCGTGAGAAAAGGCCAACAATCTGGCGAAATCTCTAATCATCATGATGCCCAAAAAACATCTGAGTATCTTCACAACTCTTTAGTAGGACTAAGGGTGATGACGAAAACCACTGCTGATGCAGAAAAAATAAAAAACATTATTGATATGACACTTTCGGTGTTGGATTAATTTTTTTTATTCTTTTGAGAACGTTCATTCTCAAAAGGGATGCTTTTGATGGCTCTTTTGCAAACAAAGATAAAAACTACTAAATATAAGGAGAGATAGATGATGAAGTACACAGTGATTACAGGAGCAAGTTCAGGTATAGGCTATGAGGCGGCATTAGCATTTGCTGCTAGGGGGAAACATTTGATCGTAGTGGCTAGAAGAGTGGATAAATTAGAAGAGCTCAAAGCTGCCGTTCACCAAATGAATCCGGAATTGGATGTGGTCATTCAGATTGCTGACTTGTCTGATACGGACCAGGCATATAGCCTGTATAACAAATTAGAAGGATATGAGATCGAGACATGGATCAACAATGCCGGTCTTGGAGAATCTGCTTCTATTGCTGATCAAAATTTAAAGAAAGTTGAAACGATGTTACGTGTTAACATTGAATCTTTAACAATCCTGTCTACCTTGTTTGTTCGGGACTATGCAGAGAAAGAGGGAACCCAGTTATTGAATGTGTCATCGGCACTTGGATATGCCATCGCTGTTGGGACGATCACGTATTCAGCATCTAAATACTATGTGAGTGCCTTCACTGAAGGTCTTGCCAAGGAATTGGAAATCAAAGGGTCAAAATTAAAAGCAAAAGTGTTAGCACCGGCTATGACGGAAACAGAATTTGCCAAAAATGCTGCTGACTTGGATCACTTTAATTATCAAGAAAATTTACCTGCTTACCACACAGCTAAGCAAGTTGCCGGATTTATGATGGATCTTTACGATCGTGATGAGGTCGTGGGCATCGTAGACCAACATTATGACTTTAAGATCAGCAATCAACTCTACCCAATCATTGAAGGGTAATCCCATCGCTTGGAGCAAGCGATCTAAACCTATACAGACAATAGTGAGATAAGAGGAGGAAGTTATATGAGCAAGCTATTCGAACCCATCAAAGTCGGAAACATGGAACTGAAGAATCGCTTAGGCATGGCCCCAATGACAAGGAGTAGAGCACTTCCGGATGGGACACCCAGCGATTTGGCAGCAAACTATTACGGCCAGCGTGCGTCTGTAGGGTTGATCATTAGTGAAGGCACTCAACCTTCAGAGGATGGTCAAGGATACTCTAATACACCCGGGATTTACACAGCATCCCATATTGAGGGGTGGAAAAAGGTCGCATCCAGAGTGCATAACGAAGGAGGACGAATCTTTATTCAGCTTATGCATGTAGGCCGCGTGTCACATCCTGACAATACGCCTCACCATCGTCAGGGTGTTGCTCCTTCAGCGATAGCGCCTAATACAGACATATTTACGGCACAAGGGATGAAGGAGATCCCGGCACCAAGAGCGCTGAGAGAAGAAGAAATAGAAGACGTAATCAATGAGTTTCGCTTAGCTGCACGGGCAGCAGTAGAAGCTGGTGCAGATGGAGTGGAGATCCACGGGGCAAATGGTTATCTGATTCAACAGTTCTTAAGTGAAAATGCGAATCATCGTGAGGATGCGTATGGTGGAACGATTGAAAAGCGGTCACGGTTTGCCATTGAAGTAGCCAAAGCAGTGGTTGATGAAATTGGTCCAGAGCGAACTGGCATACGCTTTTCTCCTCAAGGAACGCTAAATGGGATAGAAGAGGGGGAAACAAGTAGCGAAATGTATCGTTATCTAGTCAGTGAGTTAGATAAACTTAACCTGGCCTATCTACACATCATGCATTTCGGAAACGAATCCTTATTACAAGAAATCCGGCAACTTTGGTCACAAACACTCCTCGTAAACCGGGCCGGACGTCCTTTGGACCAACTGACAGCAGACTTGGATCATGGGCTTGCCGACGTTATCACTGTAGGCACCTGGATGATAGCCAACCCGGATCTAGTCGAGAGATTAAAGGTGGATGCCCCCCTTAATACTCCTGATGCACTTACCATTTATGCAGGAGGCGCGGAAGGGTATACAGATTATCCGTCCTTAAAAGAAAACAGGTAACATTGTAAGTAGTACGGATGCTTAACAGGCAAGAATAGTAAAGAGAAAAACCATCAATGTAAGAGTTGATGGTTTTTTTAGAAGGAGACCAAATGATGAAGGCGGCGCAAATACAAAAATACTCAAAAGATATAAAAGCACAAATCGTCGATATCCCGATCCCGACCATAAAAGACAATGAGGTGTTGGTAAAGGTCAAGGTAGCTGCAGTAAACCCACTTGATATTTTGAATATAACCGGAAGTGTAAAATTAATTCAAAGCTATGATATGCCTCTTGTATTAGGAAATGAATTAACTGGAATAGTAGAAAAAGTGGGGAATGCTGTCAGTGGATTTAAGGTTGGAGACCCTATTTACGCAAGACTTCCACTTGAAAAGATTGGGGCATTTGCAGAATATGTTGCAGTAGAAGCTAAAGCCATCTGGCATTTACCGTCCAATGTGGATTTTGTAACTGGGGCAGGTGCACCTTTAACTGGTTTGACGGCTTACCAAGGGTTAGTGGAAGAATTAGAAGCTAAAAAGGGACAAACGGTGTTTATTCCCGGAGGATCAGGAAGTTTTGGACAAATGGCAGTTCCAATAGCTAAATCGATGGGGTTAAAAGTGATCGTCTCGGGTAGTCCTTCTGCTAAAGAGAGAACGTTGGATGCCGGTGCCAATCGCTATATTGATTATACAAAGGAACACTATTGGGAAGTACTAGACGAAGTTGATTTTGTCATCGATACTCTTGGTGCTGATGAATTTGACCGCGAGTTATCGATCATTAAGCCGGGTGGCCGTTTATTAAGTTTACGGACTGGACCAAATAAACAGTTTGCACTAGATCAAGGTCTTCCTAAATGGAAACAATTTTTGTTTGGATTAGCTGGTTCGAAATTCGATAAGAAAGCGAAGGAAAAAGATGTACAATATCGCTTCATATTTGTACGAGCTGATGGGCAACAATTAGAGAAAATCACAACCATCATGGAAGAAAACAATATTGTTCCAGCCATTGACCCCACCCATTTTGCCATCGACGATGTAAATGATGCCTTAAAATTAGTGGCAAAGGGCGGTACAAAAGGAAAAGTAGTCATTACATTCTAATGGAACTGGAGGAGAGGGGCAGCTATGACGATTCATTATTCTTACGTGGATGCACCGAACGTTTTCATTCAGCATCAGAATGGTAAGCGGTATGCCTATAGAGAAGTGGGAGAGAAGAAAGGAATCCCGATCCTATTATTGACGCATCTGTCAGCAAATCTTGACAACTGGGACCCTGTAATCATTGATGGTCTTGCTGAAAATCGTTGGTTGATTGCATTTGATAATATGGGGGTGGGACTCTCAAACGGTAAAGTACCCGATAGTATTTCTGACATGGCAGGCGATGCCATTAGGTTTATTAACTTGTTGGGATTTTCAAAGATTGATGTGATCGCGATGTCAATGGGGGGTATGGTTGCTCAGGATTTAGTTTTAAAGAAACCAGAGCTAGTTAGAAAGCTGGTATTGGTAGGTACAGGACCCAGGGGAGGGAAAGGTATTTCAAAAGTCGCATCCATTACAAATCTTGATCTTGCGCGTGCATTATTGACGTTTAAAGATGTGAAGACCTATTTGTTTTTCCCCCCTACCAAGGAAGGTAAGGAAAAGGCGAAGGAATTCTTGAAGAGAATAAAAAGAAGGAAAAAAGACCGCGATAAACCGATCAGTCTGAAAGCGTATAGAACACAATTAAAGGCAATCAGTAAGTGGGGAAACGACAAGCCGGATGATTTATCTCATATTTCTCAGCCAACACTCATCATAAATGGAGATCACGATCGCATGGTCCCAACAGAACATTCATATGACTTAGCCAATAGAATTGCTGATAGTCAGTTGAAAATAGTGGAAGATGCGGGACACGGATCGTTATTTCAATATCCAGATGAGTTTGTTGAAACGGTGCTGCCATTCTTACGATAAGACCTATTATGTCGCGCCATTAAATAGGCGCGAAACTATAAAAAATACATGATCTAAGCGGCGTTGATCCAAAAGGTTCAATGCTTTTTTTGTTTACACTTTTACAGATATCGTTTAGGTGCAGGGAGTGAAGAGAATGGGGCAGTCATTGTAGGACCCACAGATTCAGCATCATGATAGTAAAAGGATATGAACTTACGAAATCCTCTTCTTCAGTTCATCAAGCTCTTCCCTCAGCTGCTGATTTTCCTTTTTGATAGTTAATACTTCTGAAATCATTAATGCTACTGCGCTTACTGTGGATAATAAAATCAAATCAAAAACACCCATGCTGGTCCTCTCCTTTATGATTATTCGGTTCAGGGGATATGGTAACAGATATTGGTAATTGATTCAATGGGTTTTAAGAGTGAAAAAGTCGGTTCCCTGGCATCAGGAAACCGACTTTTTGTTCTTCCATTCATCCATCACATGCACTGTTTATATTTGGTTACATCCTCCACCACCCGTTTCATTGTCTGCTGCCAGAAAGCCGGCTGGACAGGTCGATGTTGAAGTGCTTTTTCGTCAGTTCTTCCAGGGGGAGCTTGTCGGTGATGAAGGGTTGTTATTACTAGCATAACCATCATTTTAGTTGGTTGAAGGGGGAGGGGTAAAATGACTATAATTTGGAAATCGTCATGGTTTAGACACAAACAACGGGGCAGGAGAAGGCAAAATAGTAGTATTCTAATAGGGTTTGAAATGATTATTCTTAAAGGGGAATGGAAATGAAGAAAGCAGCATGCTTACTGATTTCACTCGTCATGATGACGCTAGCGGCATGTGCACCGCAGCAAGATCAGTCGTCAAACAAAGATGATGCGAAACAAGTAAGCGAACAGAAAACGGATGAAAGCAAAAAAGATAGCGAAAAAAGTGAAGCGCAGGAAGCCAAGGAAACAAAGGTCCAAAGGATGAACCTGAAAAAAATGAAAGCGAACCTGCGACCACGGCTTCTGCTACAAGCATCAATGGGGATATTGACTACAGCGACTATAAGCTGATCGAAGTAGATGGCGGGGACCGGTCCGGTGATCGCGAGCCCAACGTCCGGGTGGATATCGGATTCGGTGACAGGGAATACTGGGCGTTCACGAATGAGTACGGTCAGTTGATCCGAGTGGAGGCGAAGGAAATCATTCTTCAGGATGATAAAACGGAGCCGGTCAAGTCGTCAGGCAGGTATTATTACGATGAAGCCGTTGTTCCAGGGACGGAGCGTTCCTACTTAGACCAGGGACATGTGATCGCCGACTCACTCGGGGGCGTGTCCAATGCCTATAACATCACCCCGCAGGATAGCACCCTCAACCGGCACGGGGATCAAGCCTACATGGAAAAAGTGATCCGTGATGCAGGAGGAGTAACGGACTTCGTGGCCAAGATCAGCTATCCTGATACCGAAACGCAGATTCCTGATCACTACACGTATACATACATCATGAAGGGCAGGACCGTGACCGATGACTTCGACAACGTAAACCCCGATGATGTGAATGCACAAGCTGAAGCCGAACCTGAACTGAGCGGCTCCAGAGGCAGCTGCACCACAGGAAGGCAGTCACGATATCAGTAAGGTGGATACGGACCACAACGGCAGGGTGACGATCGCTGAAGCGAAAGCGGCCGGATTCGAGATGCCGATCACGAGTGATTCGTGGCTCTATGAATATATGGATGACCGCGACGGTGATGGGATGGTCGGAGAATAAGAGCTAGATGGATGAGAATGAATGTACGACAGACGAAAGCCTGGCAGCTGCCAGGCTTTTTCTAGTGCGGGCGGACCTTTTTCAAGAACAAGTAACAGATGCTCGATGAGACGCCGACCGCCAAGACCCCATAAAGTCCAGAAATAAATGCAGTAAAACCGAATAGGATATGCAGCATTAAGAACAAGTACTGGTTATTCCGCTCTAATGCCTCTATCGTCGTTTTTTCTTCAAACCTTGAGATCAGGATGGAGAATAAAAGGGCAGTCAGATACCATCCGAGAAAGTTTTGAGATGGAATATCATAATACAATCCACCGTCCGCCCAGATCCAATAGGATTTAACATTGGCCGCCACGGGATCGATGGCCAGGTCCAACCACACGGCAAAAAGTGGAACCAGTATCACGGTCCTGTGACGGAAGGAGAACAATTTAGAAAAGGCAAGACTCGCTCCCATGACCGATAGCCACGCCGGTCCCATTGTGATCGGTACACCGAGGAACAACAGTCCGAAATCTGCTTCATACGTATACTCACCGAATATCAGGCCTGTATGGGTACCGATTGATTCAATCGCGATGGATCCGAAAAAGATGAAGGGAATGATGAATCGTCCCTTTGGCAACACATTCCACAGATAACACGATGCATATAACCCTGAAGCAAACAAAAACACCGTGTTTGCCCATTCGAGCCAAGGTGGCAAGAGCGAGAACCCGACTAGAATCAATCCGATCACAAACCATACACTGAAGAACTTCCACAAATATTTCTGAAAGATATACATCCTCTAACTCCCCACTCTATTGACTGGATTGCAGCTCATGAGGAGCTCGATCCATCATCTCATTTTCATTTACCGGACTTTCCCTGTACCAATTCAGCATGTCAAATCACAAGACACACTGTCAAATTTCTTAGTGAACTGAATGCTCAAAGATGCTTCGACTCCATTGTCATTTTTGTGACGGTCGAATGGGAGAGCCATTTGTACATTTGACATGGAGCCTCTAACTATATAAAATAACTTACGAACGTTCGTAAGGGAGTGAAGAAAATGAAATCAAACGAATTAAAAGCGATTGCCGTGGAGCAATTCGCCATCCATGGGTATCAAGGAGCTTCTCTCTCTGTAATCGCAGAGAAAGCAGGAATCAAAAAGCAATCCATTTATTCGCATTTCAAAAGTAAAGAAGATCTTTTCATCCGTGCATTCGAGGATTCCGTTCAGCGTGAATTGGATTTCATTGAAATGGATCTTGTTGGCCGTGATGCATCGATTCGTGACTTGTTGAACCGATTTCCTGGTACCTATCTTGATCGCTACCGGGAAGACTCGAATATGAAATTCTTCTTGAGGACTTCCTTTTTTCCACCTGTTGAATTGGAAGAACCCATTAAGGAAGGCACTGAAAAATATATATCAGGCTTAGAATCACTGTTTGGTCAGCTGTTTGAAAAGTACGGGCAATTGCACGGTGACGTGACACCAGAAAAAGCTTCGGTTGCGTATCTGACAATCCTGGATGGTTTGTTGGTGGAATTATTGTACGGACAGTCCGAACGACTTGAGAAGCGTTTGGATCATACGCTGGACGTATTTTGGAAAGGCATCAGTGAAAGGGAGTGACAGGGAATGAATAAAGCGTGGACGTTTGTTGTACTCGGTTCCTTATTCGAAGTGGGCTGGGTCATCGGATTGAAACATTCTTCCGATTTCATCACGTGGGCAGCGACGATCGCAGCCATCGTATTATCGTTCGGGTTCCTGATCAAGGCTACACAGATGTCCCTGCCGGTGGGAACCGCCTATGCCGTATTTGCCGGACTTGGGACGACAGGTACAGTCATTGCGGAGATGGTCTTTTTCAATGTTCCGTTTCAGGTGGCTAAAGTCGTCTTGATCCTTGTATTATTGGCAGGCGTCATCGGGCTTAAGCTAGTGACAGGGAAGAGTCAGGAACAGGGAGGCGAATCGTAATGGGCTGGATATTTCTTATTCTTGCAGGGGTATTTGAAGTCATCGGTGTAACGGGATTGAACCTGATCACCCGGAAAAAAAGCGTCTCATCCTATCTCATCTTTGTCGCTGGGCTTGCCTGCAGCTTCACATTTTTGAGTTTATGCGATGCAGTCTCTGCCGATGGGTACGGCTTATGCGATCTGGACAGGAATCGGTACCGTCGGATCAGGACTCGTCGGGATTCTATTCTACGGTGAATCTAAGAGCATCTTGCGGATTGTTTTCATGGCCATGGTATTGAGCGCAGCTATTGGATTAAAGTTAATCAGCTAATTAGAAAGATGGACGCAGACATGTCAGTATGGTTTACAGAGAAACAAACGAAGTCTTTCGGAATCACCGGGAAAAGTTCGTCGCACGCTTGAGAGCGAGCAGACGGATTTTCAACAGCTAGAAATGCTGGAGACAGAAGAGTTCGGCAATATGCTGCTACTCGACGGGATGGTCATGACATCGGAGAAAGACGAATTCGTCTATCATGAGATGATCGCGCATATCCCATTATTCACTCACCCTTCACCCAAAAAGGTGTTGGTCGTCGGTGGAGGAGATGGCGGGACGATCAGGGAAGTGCTGAAGCATCCAGGTGTCGAGAGTGTGATGCAGGTAGAAATTGATGGCAAAGTGGTGGAATACTCGAAGAAACATCTGCCGACGATTTCATCCAGCTACGGGGATGCCCGTGCTGAACTGCTGATTGGCGACGGGTTTAAACATATCATCACAGAGCGAATCCGTCTATGATGTTATCCTGGTCGATTCAACAGAACCCGTTGGTCCAGCGGCAGGCTTATTCACCAAGGGATTCTATGCGGGCATTGCGAAAGCACTCAAGGAAGATGGGATATTTGTGGCGCAGACAGACAAACCGTGGTTCAAATCGAAGCTTGATCAAAAAAGTCATGAAGGATGCACGCGGCGTATTCCCGATCACCCCGGCTCTACACATGCAACATCCCCACATATCCAAGCGGGATGTGGACCTTTACCATGGGTTCAAAAGTGTATGATCCATTGGATGTGTCAATGGAGAATATTTCGGAACTTGATACAAAGTATTACACCCCTGAGCTTCATCATGCAAGTTTTGTACTGCCAAGATTCGTGAACCGGCTTTTAGATAAGGAATGATAATTTCAGTAGAGTGTTAGAAGATCATTTAAGGATACCTATAAAGAAGGATGAAAGGTTAACCGGTATGTCGGTTGGCCTTTTTCTTTTGGGAAATGACCTCTTACATCACTATAGAGTTGGATGGCCAAGGCGAGCATAAGTAGGGATGTGCAGAAAAATAATAGACCGGATTTCCAATGCTTTGATCGGATGTTTTCAATGCCCATAAGTAAGAACACAAATGGAGATAAGAATAAGGTGAGGTTGGAGCTGAGCTCAGACCTGAAAATAAACGTATAGAGGGAAGAGGCAATGACCAGGATGGCGATTGTAATCGTGAAGGTACGGTACAAATAAACCCTCCTTTTTACTATTTTTGGATGTTCTATCACTCTACCATACCAGATTGGAACTATCATTCCTTTTCATTTGTCTCCACGACCTCTCCTTCCCCGGAAATAAACTCAATTGTTTTGTTCTTATCCTTATAGGAGGTAATAGGCAGCCTGACTTTGATTGAGTCAATTTCATCGTGCTGCTGCAGGAATACTTCGTGGCGGGAAGCCTCATCCAGTCCTTTTCTCACTTGATCCCCTATGAGGGAGTAGGTGGAAGAGTCCTGCAGTTCCCCGGCCAATGCCCTTTGGTCGTACAATATCAGCCATGTCTATCAGGGTGACGACTTTTGTGACGGTTTCGAGTTTTTTATGCCGTTCGAAAGAATACCATTTCGCCTGGGCGGTGATGTTCGGGATGTTGATGATGAGCGTGATAAACGCCGTGATGCCTATGACGATCAGAATCGGTTTTCTCACTGAAATATCCCCCTTCTGTGGAATGTGATTGGTAAGGGTTATTTTTCTATTTTTAATATAATTACCCAAACTTGATGTGACTGAAAACAGAAGAGTGAAGGGTTTCATCGGGGGTTAAGGGGGAGCTATCTTGGGCGAGAACCTGATCGTGAAGTCGAATCAACAATGGATCCGCTACGCAGTGAGAACTCAACAAGACACTTCTTTATCATCCCAACAATAAAAAACCCCCTTTGCACAAACAAAGGGGTAAAAAGGGGGTCGATGACAATTTGTCTCCTTCATCATACAATGGATGCGATTGATTTACAACTTTAAAGCGGAAAAGTTTTGAATATTTATTATAATCTTTTTATATTTTTGCATATTGGAATTATTTTACACCATCTGGATTCCCACTCCCATTTGTAGTAACATTAACTGCATTTCTGTACACGAGCGATTCCGTCTACACACAAAGAACATATCAGACTCGTATACTTGCAAAAAACATCATCAAGGACCCAGGAGGCTTTATGAAGCGTAAAGGAATTACATTGAAACTATTTCTACTGACGGTTGTCGTGTTCATTTGCTTTTACGGCATGATCATTTTGGCGCATATGCTCTTTTTTCAGGATTTTTATCAGAAGTATAAGATCAAGGGTGTGGAGTCCGCGCTTGAGAGGTTCTCTGAGCATTATGTGAATGAGGATTGGAGCGCGCATAGAGCGTCACGGGAAGCCGTGAAGTTCATGTCGGAGAATAAGAGTCAGCTGACCATCGTGGACACGGATGGGGATCTGACGTTGAATGACCCTTATCATATCACGCTGAAACAAAAAGACGGCACGCTTGTGGTCGTGTCGCTGTCGTTCTTCATGAATACATATGGGCAGGATTTGAAGGCGGCTGCGATCGACAAAGGGAGCACGTTGACGGTGTGGGGAGCACTGGATCAGGAACAAAAGGATGCCCCTACGGTGATGTATCCCTTCCAGATTACCCAAAAGGGTTTCCCGTGGATCGGGGAGGACGTGGATGCGTCCTATGCGGATAAGGTGACGGGGGAAGTGGTGGAACGGGTCCTGCCCCGGTCGAAGGCATGGAACACCCAGCAGGGACTGCTATTCGATGCGTTGAATGAATTATTCCCTTTGAAGCCGGCGCAGGAAAAGAAGGTCAAGGACATGAAGCTTCAGAAGATCGATTGGACGGAGCCGTGGAGCGGGACGCATGACATGGTCATCATCGATCCGGTGAAAACGAAAGCAGGGGAGACCGATTTCTCCTCGTGTCCGTGACGTCCCTGCAGGAAGTACAGGACACGAACAATGCCCTGCAACTCTTCTACTTGTATCTAGGAATCGGCGGGCTCTTCCTCATTATTATTCTATCGTTCTTCTTCCGCGGTTGGTCAGCAAACCCCTGATCAAGCTGGACAAGATGGCGAAGCGGATGGTCAAACTGGATTTCACTGTCGATTCCCCCGTCCGTCAGAAAGATGAGATGGGAATTGTCCAACAGCATGCTGCTCATGGCGAGGAATCTCGATCAGGCGTTGAAGGAGCTCGAGGAGAAGAACGTCCAGCTCCTTGCCGATATGGAGCAGAAGAATGAGATGGAGAAGGTCCAACAGGACTTCTTCGGCGAATGCCTCCCATGAGCTTAAGACACCCCTCAGCATCATCAAGAGTTTTGCGGAAGGACTGAAGGATGGCATAGGGGCGAACAAGCAGGATTATTATTTCGAGGTCATCGTCGAAGAGGCGGAGAAGATGGAGGGGCTGCTGACGGACATGCTCACCTGGCCAAATTGGAGGCAAGGACCATCAAGCTGCGGAAGACTTCCTTATTGAGTGACCTGATCGATAAAGCTTCGAATAAATTGGTCTATTCCCTGAAGGAAAAAGATCTCGACGTCGTCATCGGCTCCACCAAGGAGCTGCCGATCGTGGCCGATTATGGCTGGATGGAGAAGGTGATGCTGAACTTCCTGGTGAATTCCATCCGCCACGCGGAGAAGAAAAGCACCATCTCCATTGATTGAGAGCGATGACCACGACGCGACCTTCATCCTCCGAAGACGGGCGACAAATCCCCTGAATACACGCTCGATCATATCTGGAAGCGGTTCTACCGTGGGGAGCTGTCACGCAGCCGCCAAACGGGCGGGACGGGACTCGGGCTGTCGATCGCACAGCAGATCCTCGATATGCATCACTGTGAGTACAAGGTAGAGAACCTAGAGAATGGAGTCCAATTTACTATACTATTTACAAATTAAAGGCAAAAGGACACACAAAAGACATACGACCCTTTTACACTAATCGAAGAATCAGGCTGGAGGAACGAAGAAAATGGGTAAAACAGTTTTGCTTGTGGAAGATGAAGCGAGGATCAGAGAGATCATTTCGGACTATTTCATCCAGGATGGCTGGGAGGTCCACGAAGCAGAGGATGGCGATGTGGCGCTGGAGATGCTGGATTCCATCTCTCCGGATCTCCTCATCCTGGACGTGATGATGCCGAAGGTGAATGGATTCGAGGTATGCCGCCGTGTACGCCTCAAGTCGGGTGTCCCTATCATCCTGCTGACCGCGAAGGGGACCGACAGTGACAAAATCCACGGATTTGAGCTCGGGGCAGATGAGTACGTGACGAAGCCTTTCAGTCCGCGGGTGCTGGTGGCACGGGCGAATTCCCTCATGAAGCGGGTGAAGGAAAGCTATCTGCCGAACGGCCATATGATTGGATTCGGTTCTGCACTTCTGAATACGCTGGCACGCCGTCTGGAAGTGGACGGGGCCGAAGTGGAACTCACGCCGAAAGAATATGATCTCCTGCTCTTGCTCATCGAGAACAAGAACATTGTGCTATCCAGGGATACGATCCTCGACCGGGTGTGGGGCATGGACTTCGACGGAGACAGCCGTGTCGTCGACACCCACATCCGGAAGCTGAGAAGCAAGCTCGGGACGGAATCCCATTATATCCGCACCGTCATCCGGATGGGGTACAAATTTGAAGGAGACAACCATGGATAAATTAAGCCGTTTCTACCAACGGATCGCCGTGAGATGGGTCGTGCATACGACGTTCTACTTGGCGATCCTGCTGATCTTATTCTTTTTATACAGCTTCCACAGTGCCAATACCGGAAGCTATATTTACAATGATTTTTAACGTGGAGAAGGGAATCGAACTATGGACTTTTTGTTAGACATTCAAGAGCATGCAACACAATCACCGGAACAGCCGGCTTTTACAGCGAATGGGCAGGCGCTATCGTACGGGGAGCTTTGGGAACGATCTGATCAACTCGCCTCTTATCTGCTGGACGCCTACATCCTTCCGCGCCAGACCCCGATCGTCGTCTACGGACATATGGAGCCGGGTATGCCTGTCGCCTTCCTGGGGAGCGTCAAGGCAGGTTTCCCGTACATTCCCATCGACACCTCCATCCCGGATGAGCGGGTCCGGTCCATCATCAAGAACTCTGGCGCCGGACTGATCATCAACGTGTCGGGGCAACCCATCCCGTTTGCCACCGTTCCCGTACTGGCATTGGAAGCGTTCGACTGGAACGAAGCGACGAGCGTGACGCCCGGGACGTGGGTCAAAGACGATGAAGTGTATTACATCATCTACACGTCAGGGAGCACAGGGAATCCAAAAGGGGTCCAGATCACCGGCGGCAATCTGCAGAGCTTCGTGGACTGGATGAAGGATGACTTCCCGATCGGGGAGCGCAAAGTCTTCCTCAATCAGGCGCCGTTCTCCTTCGATCTTTCCGTCATGGACCTGTATCCTGCGCTCGTGACGGGCGGAACCCTATTTGCCCTCCCGAAATCTTGCGTCGACAAGCCGAAAGTGATGTTTGAAACCCTGGAAGCATCCGGCGTCCAGGTGTGGACATCTACCCCTTCGTTCATGCAGATGTGCCTGATGGACCCAGGGTTCGATGAAGCGAAGATGCCAAACGTCGAGCTGTTCCAGTTCTGCGGGGAAACCCTGCCGGTCTCGGTGGCGAAGGAGCTCCGCACACGTTTCCCGAAGGCCATCATCTTTAATACATATGGGCCGACGGAAGCAACGGTCGCCGTCACCTCGGTCGAAATCACGGACCGTATCCTCGCAGATCACGGATCCCTGCCGGTTGGGTACAGTAAATCCGATACCATGGTCCTCATCCTGAATGAACAGGGTGTGCCTGCAGCGGACGGGGAAGCGGGGGAAATCATCATCGCCGGTCCGAGCGTGAGCAAGGGATACCTCAGTGCCCCCCATCTGACGGAGAAGTCGTTCTTTTCGTATAAAGGAACGTGGGCTTATCGCACAGGCGATGCCGGTTATGCCCGTGAAGGCTGCATCTTCTATCAGGGACGGCTGGATTTCCAAATCAAGCTGCACGGATACCGCATGGAGCTCGAGGAAATCGAGTTCCGGATCAATCAGTGCCCGTACGTCCAATCGACCGTTGTCCTCCCTCACCAGAATGGGGAAAAGATCGATTATCTCGTGGCCACGATCATCCCTGGGATCATCCATTCGAGAAGGAGCATCACCTAACGTCGTTCATCCGGAAAGAGCTGCAGAAGACGCTGCCTTCTTATATGGTCCCGCGCAAGTTCATCTACAAAGGAAGCCTGCCGATAACGACGAATGGGAAACTCGACCGCAAGCGCATCAAGGCTGAGGTTCTTGCATGACGGTTTACGGTTCATTTCTATTCTTTATCATCATCGGAATCCTGCTATTGCCGACGGTCATCCTCGGCCTCAGGGGGAAGAGCTTCCCGTGTCTATAATCTGATCATCTCGGTGGTCATCCTGGCCCTGATCTTCTGGGTGAGGCGAGAGGGTTCGCGACCTTGATTGCCTTCACCGTGCTCCAGGTGCTCCTGATCAAAGGATATATGGCGTACCGCTCGAAGCGGAATGCAGGAGTGGTCTTCTATCTCATGGTGGCGCTATCCCTCCTGCCCCTGATCTTATCCAAGGTGCTTCCGTTTCTAGCCTTCGATAACTGGGCCACATTCCTTGGGATCTCTTACCTGACCTTCAAAGCCGTCCAGATGGTCATCGAAATCCGGGACGGCCTGATCAAGGAGCAGCCGCCGGTCTACCGGATCGCTTATTTCATGCTGTTTTACCCATCGCTCTCCTCGGGACCGATCGACCGGTACCGGAGATTAGAGAAAGATAGGGGACCGTATGGGATGCTGTGGACTACCAATCCCTCCTGTACTCGGGATTACATAAGATTTTCATCGGATTTCTTTATAAATTCATCATCGGATATGCGGTCAATACCTATTTCATCATGAACCTGCCGTATATGACGTCGAACAAGATCCTCTATAACCTGCTCTATATGTACGGCTACAGCATGTACCTGTTCTTCGATTTCGCCGGGTATACGGCGTTTGCCATCGGGATCAGCTACATGATGGGCATCCGGACCCCGGAGAACTTCAACAAGCCGTTCCTGAGCCGGAACATCAAGGATTTCTGGAACCGATGGCATATGACCCTATCCTTCTGGTTCAGGGATTATGTATTGCATGCGCTTCATGTTCCTTATGAAGAAGAAGCGCTTGATCGAAGAACAAGATGCTGCTGTCGAATCTCGGCTACATCCTGCTGTTCACCCTCATGGGGGTGTGGCATGGCCTTGCGATCCAGTACATCGTCTACGGACTCTATCATGCGGCCGTCATGGTCAGCTATAACTTTTTCGAGAAATGGAACAAGAAGCATAAGAAGTGGCCGGCGAACCTGATTACGACCGTCGTATCCATTGTGATCACCTTCCATGTGATCTGCTTCGGATTTATCTATTCTCAGGACAACCATTCCACTAGGAGGAAACACGAATATGAATTTTGAACAAGAAGTGTTAGACATTATTGCAGAGGTTTGCCAGGAAGATGCGGTGAAAGAAACCCTGGATATGGACCTGTTTGAAGAGGGGCTGCTCGATTCATTCGGCACCGTAGAAATGCTCGTCGAATTCGAGGACAGGCTCGGGATCCTCGTCCCGATCACGGAATTTGACCGAGACATCTGGAACACACCAAACGCGATCATCAAGCAGCTGAAGAACTTGAAATGAAGAAAAAGCGACACATCTTCGGCCCGATGATTCTTGCATTCGTGCTGTTCATCGGCATGCTATCGGTACCGAACAAGTGGCTCGTGAAGCTGATGCCCGACGGCCGGCTAGAAGAGGCAGCGAATTCCCTGAACTCGAACATGTTTGCCGGCACCTACATGCAGGATGAGATGCTTGAGGACCCTACGTATCTACCGATCTATGGATCTTCCGAATTCTCGCGATGGGACCGGTACCACCCTTCGAACTATTTCAAGGTGAATGATGCCGGCTTCAAGCCGTTCCTCGTCGGAAAAGGGGGCACCACCTCCATCATCCACGCCATCAACCTGGCGAGTCACGCCGATCAGCTCCAACAGAAGCAGATGGTGATCATCGTCTCGCCTCAATGGTTCGTGAAGAACGGGACCATGGGGAAAATCACTTCGCCCCGAACTATTCAGCCCTGCAGGCCATGGACCTCCCGTCCAATTCCATCATCGATGAAGACACGAAAACGAAGCTGATGAAGCGGATGATGTCCTACAATACGGTGAAGAATGATGCGCTCGTGTATGAACTGTACGATGCATATCTTCATGATAAAACCGCTACATACCGCGGACTGTCAGCAGTGTCGAACCTGTACGGCAAGGTGCTGGAGAAAAAGGATCTGTACTATTCCTTGTTCACGATCTCATCGGCCCAGCGCAATGCCTCGAACAAGGTCGAAGGTAATCGTGGGAATCCCTCATGAAGATGGCCGACCGTACAGGTGATGCCGCACGCAGCACAGCCGGTTCAACATCGACGACAAGGTATACAAAAAGCAAGCCCGTGAGATCGCGGCCCAAAAAGGCAATAACAAGGGTCACTCCTACGGGGTATCCAAGGAGTATGATGACTTCCAGATCTTGCCACTTGGTACGTATTGAAACAATCAAAAGCCGAACCGCTCTTCGTCATCCTGCCCGTAAACGGCGAGTACTACGATTACACAGGCTTCCCGAAGAAGGGGAGAGACGACTACTACAAGCGATCACCGCGCAAATCGCAGATAATGGCTTCGAGTATACAACATGACTCTGATCACGAATATGATCCGTATTTCCTGAAGGATACGATCCACATCGCGTGGAAGGGATGGGTATATCTCGACCGGGATATTGATTCGTTTGTGAAACGGGAAGAAGTTTAGGAAAGAGTAAGGGATGAGGAAAGGCAGCCGGTTGATTGGCTGCCTCTTTCGTTGGATTCGTGGTGAACTTACTTCTTTTCTTTTTTCTCCAGTCCCTGCATGCAACGAAACATGCTAAACTGGTAGAATATGCAATCCATTACCGTTCCATCGCAAGGAGAGACATACATGAAGCATAAAATTGCCCTGCTGGCTGATGTCCATGGAAATGCAACAGCGTTAAAAGCAGTGATAGACGACTCGATTGTAGAAGGTGTCACGGATTATTGGTTTCTCGGGGACCTCATCATGCCGGGACCGGGAACGAATGACCTGTTTGAGATGTTGGATGGAGCAGGTGCCTCTGTCTATGTGAGGGGGAACTGGGAAGATAGTTTCCTTGATGTCCTGAAGAAGGAAGTGGACCTTCACCATCCTACCGATGGCTCACGTTTCAAAGCTTGCACACTATCAGTGTGAGAACCTAAAACCAGCGTATATAGAACCGATCAGGAACCTGCCGCTGCACCTGACGAAGCAAGTGAATCACTTGTCGATCAGCATCAGCCATCACCTTCCCACGAAGAGTCACAGGAGGCGATCTGTGGCCGACGAATGATCAGAAGAACTTTGATGAATTGGTCAAAGAAGGGGTTGATGTTGCGGTGTATGCTCACACTCATCACCAGCTCCTCCGCTATAGCAGCGAAGATCAGCTGATTATCAACCCAGGAAGCATCGGTCAGCCATTCTATAAGTGGGATTCGTTCGGGAAGGATCGGCGCGCTCAATATGCTATTCTTGAAATCGACGACACAGGTCTTGCCGATGTAAGGTTCAGAAAAGTGAGCTATGACGCAAGACAGGAACTGGAGAACGCCCGGCAGTTGAACCTGCCTTTCATGGAACTATACGAAGAAATGCTCGAGACCGGCAAAACGTATACCCACGACAGGGAACGATTGCAATCATTAATCACAAAATACGGCTATGATGAGGACATCTCGGCCTTCTTTGAAAGGTTGGGAGCCGGTGGGGAATGACCCCCATCCTGGGCGTCCCCTCCATCTTTGACGCAAGTTTTCGTTTATGATACCATCATACGGTTACCAAAACGTAAACAAAGGAAGTAGCATATGAAAATCCATTCCAAATATAGAAGAGTCATTACGGCCTTTATCACGGCGTTTTGCATGTCCTTGTTCATTTCATTTATATTGGTATCCGTGAATTTCGGATACGACAGCCATTTTCTTCTGACGTGGCTGAGAATGTGGTCTGAAGCCTTTGCGTGCGCGTTCTTCGGGGCGTATTTCTTTCCGAAATTCATTCAGTTCCTTCTCGGCAAGATCCATTTCTTCGAGAATACCATCGATTGATAGCCGGTCCCGTTTTATTTTAGGGATCGGTTTTTTAAAATTATCTACATATAGGGAAAGGAGGCTCCCATGCCTTCCTTGATTTGGAGCAAAACCAAGAAGCGCCTCATGAATCTGATCTGTGAACCTCTGCAATCCAGGATCGACTTCCACGTGATTTCATACCGAAAGGCGCATGACCAGATGGGGCGTGCGGTCATGACGGTGGATAAAGAGGAAGTGTTCAGCATGTGTTCGATTACGTTTATGCGAGAAGAGTACTACCGGGAGAAAGACATTCGCAGGAAGTGGGACGAGGATGGAAGTGATGTCGAGACCATCCGGGCCATCCAAGAACATGCCCATGAGCAGTTGCTGCATGAAGGGATCTACGCTCGATATGACTTTTTCTCGGTGATGGATGACTATATCCAATCCCCGATCAGCGAGCTTTTGAAGTCGGAAGATATATTGGTCAAAGCCCTTACTATGCTGGACCGCCGGGTGGGGAAAAGGACGCTCTGCAGATGGAAGGACTTCATCCAAGAAGAGCATCCACTGGTTCAACGGCTATATATGTTACGCTGTGAAGTAGAAAACATCCAGATCAAACATCCTGGTGAGACAGAACTTCCTTACTAAAGGATGTTCTTTTTTTATGGAGAAAAAACGGTCGTAAGATTATCCTTGTGCCCCCATACAAACCATCGTATAATAATTCTAACTATAACCGTCACGTGACAGTTTGGAGGGAGTTCCCTTGGGGTCGAGAAGCTGAAGTATACGTTGTGGGCCGTTGAAGCTCATGGATTAATAGGAAGAAGCGTTCATCATGATCGGCTCTGGGGGAAAAGCGGTACGTCCTGCTTCACACTCCATGGACCGGACATGATGATGCGCTAACAGACATCATTTTTTGGAGGTGAATCCCTCACCAGGGGGATGAATTGGACATATATATCATATCGAATATCGTGTTATTACTTGTATTGCTTGGATTGACGGCGTTCTTCGTCGGAGCGGAGTTCGCGGTGGTGAAGATCCGTTCGTCGAGGATCGACCAGCTGATCGCCGAGGGGAATAAGAAGGCGGTCGTCGCGAAGAAGGTCGTGCAGGATCTCGATTACTACCTGTCTGCGTGCCAGCTTGGAATCACGGTGACGGCACTCGGCCTCGGGGCATTCTCGAAGCCGTTCGTCAAAGAATTGTTGGGGCCTGTGTTCAACTGGCTCAGCGTATCGGACGGAGTCGCTTCCGTCATTTCATACGGGATTTCCCTTGCCGTCGTCACCTATTTGCACGTGGTGATCGGGGAGATGGCACCGAAGACCCTCGCCATCGAATTTTCCGAGAAGGCGACCATGCTTCTCGCCGCTCCACTCTACTGGTTCGGGAAGGTGATGTATCCGTTCATCCAGGTGCTGAACGGTACGTCCCGGTTGTTCCTGAAGATGTTCGGGGTGCCGGCAGCGAATCACGAGCAGGTATACTCGGAAGAAGAGCTGAAGATCATCATGGCCCAGAGCTTCCAGGGCGGGGAGATCGACCAGACCGAGCTGAAGTATATGGAGAACGTGTTCTCCTTCGATGAACGGGTGGCCAAGGACATCATGGTGCCGAGGACCGATCTCGTCACGATCGACCAAGACATGGAGCCGGCGGACATCATCGCCCTCATGGATGAGCATAACTACACACGCTATCCCGTCGTGGAAAACGGCGATAAAGATAAGATCCTTGGAATCGTGAATGCGAAAAAACTCCTCAACCACATCGTGACCGGACGGGAGATTGTCCTGGAAGACTTCATCCGCGATGTGCCCCATGTGGTGGAGGTGACGCGGATCAAGGAGATCTTCAAGCGGATGCAGAAGGACCGCGTCCACATGACCGTGGTCATGGATGAATACGGCGGAACCGCCGGGATCCTGACGATGGAGGACGTCCTAGAGGAACTCGTCGGGGAGATCCGCGATGAGTTCGACGCCGACGAAGTCGCCGATATCCGCAAGAGCGGGGAGGAAGACTACCTCATCAGCGGGCGCGTGCTCCTCGATGAACTCGAAGATCGCTTCGGCCTGACATTCGAAGACCGGGATGACATCGATACGATTGCCGGTTGGATCCAGTCCCAGAGCTTTGACGGGCTGGAGGAAGGGCAGCGCATCACCCAGGGCACACACGCCTGGACTGTGACCGAGCTCGATAACTATCAGATCAAGCAAATCCTGTTTCAACCGGATAAAGGGGAAAGGGAAGATGACTCCCAGCCCCTCATGAATTCACTGGAGGTGAACCCCTCAGGAAGGGGGAGCTAATTGGACGGTATGATTACACTTAATCTATTTTTGATCGTCGTATTCATCTTATTGACGGCATTCTTCGTCGGGGCGGAATTCGCCATCCTGAAAGTGAGGATGTCGAGGATCGACCAGCTTATCGCGGAAGGCAACAAGAAAGCCAAAATCGCCAAGAAGGTCGTGGAAGGACTGGATTACTACCTGTCCGCGTGCCAGCTCGGGATCACGATCACGGCCCTTGTACTCGGGGCTTTGGGTGAGCCGACGGTCCAGAAGATCCTCGAGCCCGTGTTCATTGAATTGAACGTCCCGGCCACCATGATCACCGTGCTCTCGTACGCCATCGCGCTATCGGTCGTGTCATTGCTTCACGTCGTGATCGGCGAGCTCGCACCGAAGACCCTTGCCATCCAATACGCCGAGAAGATGACGCTCCTCCTGGCCCCGCCGCTCTACTGGTTCGGCAAAGTCACGAGTCCGTTCATCACCGTATTGAACGGATCGGCACGCCTGCTCCTGAAGACATTCGGCGTCCGGCCGTCGGGGCATGACACGGCCCACTCCGAGGAAGAGCTCAAGCTCATCGTCGCCCAGAGCTATGAAGGCGGCGCGATCAACCGGACGGAGCTCGACTACTTGAAGAACATCTTTGCTTTCGATGAGCGCGAGCTGAAGGACATCATGATCCCGGTAAGCGGCATGATCACCCTCGAGAGGCATCAGTCCCTCGACAGCATGATCACCGTCATCGATCGCTACGAATACACGCGCTACCCGGTCCACGACCGCACCAAAGGAGATGCCGGCCAGTTCATCGGCTTCATCAACACGAAGGAAATGATGACCGCCATCGCCGCCGGACGAAAAGGGAATATCAAGGACTACATCCACGACATCCCGCGCTTCAAACAGACCGCATCGATCAAGGAAGTATTCCTCAAGATGCAGCAATCCCGCACCCACATGGCCGTCGTCACAGACAGCACCGGCAAACCGGTCGGCCTTGTGACCATGGAGGATATCCTGACAGAGATTGTCGGGGAGATCCGTGATGAGGTGGATGGGGTTGTGGGGACGTAATAGAGTTGTTTTAGAATAAAGTAAACCCCCATCTTTGCTTGGCGAGGATGGGGGTTTACTTTGGATTTTCTAATATCTATTTTTCTTTAATTGAAAATTCCTCAAATACAAGATTCGCGGAAATCATTTCGGAAACAAATGTAAGGCATTTTAACTTTTTGTTCCTTAAACTTATTTCTACCTGGATTTCAGATAAGTTGTGGTCATAGTCTTTTATGTTAAACAATTCAATACTTCCTATATCTTCATTGGGATTTTTAAGTAAGTTTGGGCTATTGAGCAGTTCCAGGTAGTGAACTCCTTTGAATGCGATTTCAATTTCAATAAAGCCGCCTTTGGACATAGCATCTTTGTTTATACTGGCATGATCATAGGTCATTTTAGCATCTATGGTGAGGAGAAGCGTGCCATTTAGTGGTGTGGTTTTAATATCCATTAAATAACTGTGTTCAAATAGATACCAATCGAGATTCATTTTTATCTCTCCCTTCAATTTACTAAGGTGAAATTATTTTGGGTAAATTGAGCTCTTTTGTTTTATCACTATGATTTACTTGTATCGCTCTTGCGTAGTAAACAATTCGTATCCCCTCATGTGATGAGCCTCCTGCTTCCTTATTATTAGTCAGTCTAGATACGAGGTATATGTCAAGAGTTTATGGTAATATATAGAAAATATTGATGAAGGGAAAAGTGAAAAAGTCATGACATTATTTCAATCCAAGACCCTCGTGAAAGGCATCGTATTCCTGATCAGTTGTCTGATAGGGGTAGCGCTCTATTTTAAGGTCTTTATGAATCTATTGCCTCGTTTCTTTGGGAATATGGAAAATATCGAAAAGAATATTCTCGCGGCCCTCATCATTGTGGTCACAACGTATATTCTGCTATTGATTGTCTGTGGGTTGGACAATGCCATGGAACGGTATGTGCTGGTCGGATGTTATGTACTCGTGCTGATTTTGGGACTCTTGCGTCCAGATCAACAAAATGCATTTGCCCACGGTGACTTTTCACTCCATCCATTCGGATTTATTTCAGATATAGCAAATGATGAGGCATCCCTGTATGTCATGATCATCAATGTTTTGATCTTTGTTCCCGCTTATTTTTTATTATCACAAAAAGGAATGATGAAACGTTTTTGGTCCAAGCTTGCTGTGTTTGCAGGGTTTGCGATCCTGATGGAGGTTCTACAATACCTGCTGGATAAAGGGCTATTCGATTTGTCCGATATCTCTTTATATACGGTCGGATTCTTTGCGGGCTATGTGATTTCATTACCTGTGCTAAAAATTCTGAATAGATCATCTAAGCCAATCGTTTTAAAAAGTCCTCTTAACGAGAGCGATGTGTAACGTCGAATGGCCCCCTCCCATTTTAAGGAGGGGGTTTTGTGTTTATCGGGGGAGGTCTTTGCATTTTTCCTTAAGGATGCTTATGAACTTTTCCCGGTCTTTCGGAGAAATCAGCACCATATCGTATGTATTGTACGAAATCTCAAGCCTTTTGAGGGAAAGGGCAGGGCTCGATAATGGGTTGCTCGTTTTCTTAACGGATGTGATCGTGTCTAATGGTATTCTCTTCTTGAACGGACCATATCGGATGATCAAATGGTTATCGCTGAACAGATAATACGTGGTAAGACACCCCCATAATATAAACAGGGGAAGAAGCACGCAGAAGAGTAGTAAAAAGACCACCTCCCAAAAGGAAGAAGATTCATAGAACATGGCAAAAAGGCCGGTTCCGATGGTGCCGAGCATGCTTCCCCAGATGAGGATGGCGAGCCATGGGTCTACTTTTGACGGGTATTTCAATGGTAGGTCCTCCTTGTGATGGTAAGTAGCATGTTACTTTTAGTTTAGAGGGAGGAAGTCAAGGTTATTTTTTGAGTGGAAGTCTTGGCTCTTCGTCTTGATAAATGGAATAACTTGCTCCTTCGATCTCCATTTTTGAGCATTGGTCATCGCTGCATGAGAACAGATGAGTCTCTTTATCGGTTCGTACACTAACCCACATATTGAAGGGGAATCTGCCACCTTTATTCTTATCGATACCCCGCTCGACGGCGATGATATTTTCTTCTTCGGCCAAATTCTCGTATTCTTCACTTTCAATTGTCTTATGAACCATTTCCCCAAGAATAATTGCTTCTTCAGGTGTCGGCTCGTATGGACGATCAAACAAAAGCCATTTACCACCTATGTATAGGTTTACTCCTACACTTACAATCAGTAAGGTTAAAACAATCTTGGTTTTCATCTGTATCCTCCAATTGAGTTCCGTATTTTGTCTCTATAGGTATAGACTGGATTACAGCAGTTTTTCTTTTTAAAGGAACTTTTTTCTTTGGTCATGTATAATCTTGATATTCTTGTAGCGACTAGAAATAATCTCTATGAATGCATCCCGGTCTTTCGGAGAAATGAGCACCATATCGTACGTATTGTACGTAATTTCAAGCCTCTTGAGGGAGAGGGCAGGGCTGGATAGCGGGTTCATCGTTTTCTTGACCGATTTGATTGCATCCAGCGGAACGGTTTTTTTGAATGGACCGAATCGGATCACGAGGTTCTCCTCCTCAATCAGATAGTAGGTGGTCATTATCATCCATAGGAAGAATAATGGCACTACTATGCAGGAAGAAAAAACGAGTATCTGTTCTGAAAGAGTCGATGCTTTGTCCACCATGGTAAATAGACCGAGACCGATTGTTGCCACCAAGGGAATCCAAACAAGTAAAATGATCCACCAATCTTGTTTTGACGGATATTTCAAGCCATTCACTTCCAATGAAGCTAGTTCTCTATTCTCTCATTATTCAATGACTGTGAATAGAACGACAACACAAGGACTCCCAGTGCGATACCTATGCCGAATAGGACACCGATATAAGAGCCGATGAATTCCAATCCAAAAGGAAGAAGGACGGTCAGGATCCCGCTTGCCGAGCAGAAGATGCCATAGGCCCTGGCCAGTCGGTCCTTGTCTCCTTTGAACTTCTTTTCGTCATACCCGGCGATGAAGGTGAGGTCCTTTTTGTACCAGATCAGATAAGCGGATCCGAATAGGAATAAGCTTGCAAACAAGCAGCCTACGAGTGCTTGCCAGAACATGGTATCGCCTCCTTTCCTTCTCTACGTCGGGGATGAATGAGAAGTTTCACTTTATGGGGGATAAAAAAGAAGGGAGAACTACATATTTCTATCCACCAGGCGGCAGAGCTTGCGACGACTTTTCTTCATGATGCATGGATGACGTTTCTCAAGAAATGCGGGTTGAAGGTGGCCATTTCCCACAGGGCAGCAGCGCACTTCATAAGGATTGTGCCGAGGGGCTGTCATGTCATTCGCAGTAGAGTTCATTGACCCGGAGGCCTCGAAGCCGGGGAAGAGGATAGAGAGAAATTCGAGGACGCTCAAGTGCAGGGTGAGGACACGCCGATCCTGAATCTCCTCCAAGAGGACGGATAACAAGAAGAGAGCCTTATAGATGCTCGCTATCAGAAAGGACTCGTCGTCCATGGACCTCCGGACAAGGGGAAAACCCAGGTAATCGTGAATCTCATCACCGATGCGATCCAGCGAGTGAAGCGGATCTGCGTTGGATGCAAGAAGCAGGGTCGAAAGCACCTTTATGCGAAGATCGGGTCCCTCTTGTTACAGAATGAGATCACCTATTAGAGAGTGGTCGAGCGACTGAAGCACACGTCATCCAGATTAGAAACGCAGAAAGCCCTCTTGAACCGCCTCGCCCGTACCTTATATGAGCGCCAATCGTTCGGACTCCGCCTCTATGATCTGTATAGCTTCGCCAACCCCTAAAAAAGACAGATCAGGTGATCGACCTGAACGCTACCATGCCCGCACTCGGTCGGGTGGAACTAGACTACTGGTTGGAGAATGTCTATACCTACGTGAAATGGTATTAGCGCTTCGGGGAGACGCCGATCAACCAAAGAAGCGGAAAAGCTTCGCCGTGATGGATATGAAAGGAGCAGTAGCATCAGGTGGGGAAAAAGCGGATGACCTGGTCGATGCGGAGACTCGTGAACACCTTTTCCACCGAAGGTTTTGCCGATATCCTGCCCGTCTGGCTGTCATCCTGTGCGTCGAATGCGACGGAGCCATGTATTACAGATTCCAAAATGGCAAGGAGCTAGACATCTATCGTCAGGCGTTCCTCGAAAGCCTCGACTGGACCATTTTGAGTGCATCTAGATCATAACTGGTGGAAGAGCCCAAGGCGTAAGTTCAAACAGGATTCACTAGCACCTGAAGGAATTGAGGAAGAGGGAAGAAGTGAGGGGACGATTGAAATGAAATGAAATAGAACCCACTAGGCCATTTAGCGATTGAGCGGGTTCTTTTTGTGTGGAGATGGGGAATTAATCTTTATCATGTTGAATGTTAGGAGCATTCTCTAACCTAAATCTATTAAGGAAATTTGTTACTAACCTAATAAAAAGAAACAAAGTTATGGTTTGCAGGCCCATGAGAACCCAAAGTAAAATCATTGAGATTTGCATATTTATCACACACTCTCTTTCTTGAAATTTTGGATGTGCAAAAAGATGGTACTTACTTCTTTGTAGTAAGATGAAATTACGTACAGAAGAATCATTAATATACTGAAGATGAAGGTAGACACTTCTGGTAAAGTAATGCTCCCTACATTGACAATCGAGGTAAGAGAATGAGCCTTGAAATAAAGGGCAAGTAGCAGGGACCCCAACACTAGGTTTCGTAAAGGTTGCTTCCAACTTAGATCATGGTCTCTTACCACACCACCACAACCACATGAAAGATCCGTGTTGCCTCTAATTAGATTTACAATTATCCCTATTGTATAAACAAATAATAACGAAAATAACAGTAGGGAGGAAACCTTTATAAACATACCTAAAATAAGAAGTATTGACACTATCGTTTCAAAGGTTGTTTCTAGAATTGAGAAAGGTCTAGCTAGCTTTGGAGGAAGTATTTTATATTTCTTTACTGTTCCAATATGTTGAGTCATATTAGAGAATTTACTGATTCCAGAAGAAAGAAAAACTAAACCGAGAACCGTTCTTAAAGCCAGGTATACTAAATCCATAAACATTACACTCCTGCTGTTTGAAACTCTTTATTTTTTCCAGTAGCCCAATCAGATTGAGAATTATACATTGTTGCATACTTTCCGTTCATCTCTAATAATTGTTCGTGATTTCCAAATTCTACAATTCTCCCCTTGTCCAAAACAATTATTTTATCTACTAACCTGCCGACTGCCATTCTATGGGAAATAAAGAATGCTGTTTTTCCTTCAGCTATTTGCTTAAATTGGTTAAAAATTTCAATTTCCGTTAATGGATCCAATGCAGCAGTAGGTTCATCTAAGAAGATAATTTCACTATCCTTAAACAATGCTCTGCTGAGTGCAACCTTTTGCCATTGTCCTCCCGAGAGGTCAGTTCCTTCCTGTAAAAACCTTCCTAGCACTGTGTTGTATTCCTCTTTTAGTGCTGCTATATCCATATGCAAGTTCACTTTTTTAGCAGTGGTTATAATTTTTTTGTAATCATCCATATTAGATACATTAGAAATACCAATATTTTCTTTTACGGTGAAAGCGTATCTAATAAAATCTTGGAAAATTACAGTGATTTTCTCTCTGAAACTTACTTGATCAAACTCATCAATATTATTATTATCATAAAAAATGTTGCCTTTGGTTGCTGGATAGAGACCTAGTAAACACTTTACAAGAGTGGTTTTACCTGATCCGTTATCACCAATGATGGCTACTTTTTCACCAGATGCTATTCTAAAGGAAATATCATCCAAAACATTTTCTTCGGAATTAGGGTAACTGAAAGCCAAGTTTTCACAACTAATGCCCTGACTTAATACCCCTGTAAATAGCTTTTCTCCTTTAGTTTTCTTAAAGGTGGGATCATCAAAATCTATAAACGTATAATAGTCATTAATATAAAGACTATCCTCGTAAATTGAAGCTAAACTACTAGAGAGTTGGCCGACGGACTCTTGAGTACTTTTTATTGCCTGACCAATGGCAACAAATTCACCTATCTTCACCTTTCCTCCGTACACCAACCATATAACAATTCCAGCAGCAACGGTGTAGAAAAGTGCTGTAACCCCATCTAAACCGACGTCGGCTTTTTTTGAGCGTTTCATTAATTTTATTGTTTCACTGGCATTGGACCAAAATTTTTTTTCCCATTTTGATATTAAATAATTTGATAGATTAAACATTTTTACTTCTTTTGCATGATCCCTATCAATTAATAGTCTTTGTAGATACCCAGCTTCCCTAGCAAGTGGGGTTAAAAAGTAATTTAACCAAAACTTTTGATTTCCAAAGTAAGACCTAACAAAAATGATTGGAACCATAGATAATACACTGATTAATCCTAATGACCAATGTATTGAAAACAAGAAGAAAAGTAAGCTGAAAATGCTTATCAAGGATTCTATTGCACTGAACAAACTGTTAATTGGAGAAAGAAAGCGTGAACCAGAATTGTTTTCAATTCTATCCACTTGGTCATAGAATTTAGGAATATCAAAATATGTATACGGGACTGTATTTAGCTTATTTGATATTTGCAGCTTAACTATGTAATCAACTTTAATTGCTACTTTTTGATTATAGTAATCCTGTATATTTTTAATGATAGACCCAAAAACAATTAGTCCAAATTGAATTAGCAACAAGATTAATGGAATTCTGATATTACCTGAACCATTAACTATTGATGTAATTGAATTGACCAATTCTTTTACAACCCAAACACTTAACAGGGGGAAAAATCCTAGTATTATACTTGATATTGCTGTAATAATGACCCAAAACTTTGCTTGAGTCCAAATCAATTTAAAAGATCTTACTAAATTTTCTAGCTTCATATTAGTAGGTCACCTTACTTTACATAAGCCTTTTTTACTGTTCCTTTTGAATCAACTAGAAGGAAAAATGGGAACATACCTTTGTTTAAAGAATTTGTCATATCAATTGAAAGTGGTAGTACTTCAATCTCTTTAAATTTTTTTTTAAAGGTATTAAACTCATTTTCATTTGAGTTCTCCGCATAGACAATGTAGTCGCTTTTATCATACTTTTTTTTATTTATAATTAATGAAAGTTTTTCATGACACATGTTACAACTGGGAGATGCAAATATAATTGTAATATCTCTAGTACCAACTAGTACTTTTTTATCAATTAAATGCAAAATGTTTGTATTTATGAGTGGATGCTTTGCCAGCATAATCTCTTCTCCATTTGGTAAAAAACTTAGCTCGTACTTCAGTTCTCTAAACTTTAAAAAGAATAGTGCATAAATTGTGATCTGTAAGGCTAATATCAGGTATAACATTTTATCTACCCCTGTTATTTAAATGAGAAGAGCTAAGAGATTTTTAAATTCTCTTAGCTCCACTAGAAGATTAGCTACAACATCCTCTTTTAACCAATTTACCGGATGGGAGAACTTCATACATTGTGTCGTATTTTCGACTTGCTGCACAGTATACTCTTTCACAAGTCAGGGCTGCCATTGGTTTAACTGTGTCACTTTTAATTCCGAATAGGCTACTTAGAAAACTCATATGTATCACCTCCTGTAATTACAAATTTATACTAATATTGCAATTATTTCAATATTTAATAATATTCTTTTGGGAATATTCTCTATTTTTCTTTCGCCAATGAAAACGGATCAATCTCAGCTTCCATATTGGAAGTGTGTGAGGCGGCATCTTGATCCTCCATGTCATCAGGGACATAGTAGTTCTCAACAACCTTGCTTGCCCCGATTAACATAAACTTGGCAGATAATATAGTTAAGGATATGAAGATCACTGGTATAAAGGCAATCCATGGGTACGTTGTCCAAAGAAAGGTCCACCAACCTCCAAGCAAACCGGACCACTCATTGGATAGGGATACAAACATGCTGTTACCGAATGCATCTTCTTCTAAAGAAGAACCTCCAATATAGATGCTTAACACGCCTAGATGGGCAATCAACAACATGACGATGATAAACTCTCTGATCATGATCAAGAAAATCTGTGGAACGATAAACGGACGAATATGTTTTGTGATATATTGCTTATTCGAAGCTCCCAATACTTTGGAACAACTTATGAATTCATTGCTCATGATCTTGTCATACTCATTTGCAAATAACATGGTCAGTGATGGTAGAGAAATGACGACCATTATGATGATATATAGAAGCAGTTTATCTGCAAATTGGTACGGGAAATGATCAGGGTTCATCAAAGGACCTTCGAGCATGACCCAGTTCATCAGAAGAAAAGCCAGGAGAGACGGTGGGAAGAAATTTGAAGCATCCACGATCGAATTCAGTGGCTTCCTTATACCCCTTAGATTGAAATGGACAACCAACCCAAAAATTACGGCTGGAATCACCCTTAACAACGTAATCAGGATCCCGATCCCGATCGTGTACTTGGCACCAACGAGGATAAGGAGAAGAACACTCCTATTAAAATTATCTGTGCCTAGTGGAGGGTAGTCCAAAGGGGAATAGGGGGGACTGATTATATCCCCGTTCTGATCCTTGATTAACCCTACTTCAGGTACCTTATCTCCAGTGATGAAGAAGTAAAGGACACTTGCACCCAATAAGCCTACTAAGTAAACCAATCCTGTCGTAAAATAACCATTCTTAAAAAGATTTTTCGCCATGTTTACACCACCACTTTCTGACCTGTGTTACGCTCAATGATTAGTCTGGCTACACAAAGCAAGGTGAAGACAGGAAGATAAAAAAGGATCAGACTAAAGCTTATTACCTCCATCTGGGGAAAAGAGGTAACAAAATGGGTAATGCCATAAATGTTAAATAACCGTTCAAATACAATTAAACTGGAGAGAATGAAAAGTATAATAGACTTTGAGTGATTCAATAGGCTAAACGAAATATTCCGTAGAATATGGACGAAAAAAATATAAGACTTTGAGAACCCTTTACTTTGGACGAGTAGTACATACGTTTGGTTCAATTCATTGCGGATGAGCATGTAGGTGATTCTGAACAGCAGGATCGATGGGAGTATTGCAAGTGTCACGATGGGTACGAGATAGACCTTCTCTTGCGCTCCGACAATGGGGAAAATATAATAGCCTGTCTCATTGAGGATGAAAATGACACTGTATTGAATCACAATCAAAATGAATAAATCCGGAATCGCTTCTACAATTGAACAAATTTTCAACAAAGGATTTGACCATTTACGAGGAAGTATATAAGCGATGAAGGCCAATGTCAGACCGATCGTGATAGAGAGTAGAACGGCACAAAGGAAAATGATGACCGAGTAGAAATAGGGACCCCAAAAGGCGGGAAACATTGAATACGTATTATTGGAGCTATTCGTAATCGTTAAGTCTTTATAATGAACGAAGGACGAAATGACACGGATTACATTCTTGAGATAATGCATCAAATCAAGATGAATACCGCCAGTGAAAAGTCCGATTAAGCTAGAGAGAAGGACGATCCCTAAAGACACTAATAAGAATTTAAAAAACATGGAAGTAATAATTCTTATGTACATTCGTGCAACCTCCTTTGAAATGATGAACTAATTACCATATTACTACACGCGTTAATAATAAAGTAAAAAATGTTAAAATATAACTATAAGAATAAATTTAGGTATTAGGTCACTTTTTATTTCTAATGAAATTAGAGACTCAGCTGGCAGTAGGTACCGGATCGAGACCCTTCCCGCTACATCCCCGGCATCCAATGTGTCGGACAGCTCTCAAAAGGCCTGACATCTGTCGCCAGGCGTTTCTCGTAAGCGACTGGATTTTCGAGCGGATCCGGCCGTGGGGGAGACCGGATCCACGCGGACGTAGAGGAAAGTTACGTCTCTTTCTGGAAGAACGTCGAAAGCCGGATTCCCATGGTGGAATCCGGCTTGTTTTGATTAGATCAGTATTGCGTATTGCGATCCGTTAACGGAATATGAAGCTCCAATTCACCCCATTCCTTCCCATACACATCCTTGTTCATGGCGCTTGGCTTCAGTGTTAGCGACTCTGGTCTTTCATCCATCGGAGGCAGCGTCAGCACCATATGATGGCCATTCGTCCCTTCAGCCATGCTGGTTTGGAGCCTTAGCCCATCATATACGCGGCCTTGGTCGTCGACGACGGTGTATTCGAACCATGGCCAGCGGTCGTTTTCATCCAATTCCGCCGGATAGTCAACGGAGAGGTCGATCCTGGTTGAGAGTGGAGAGAAGGTCACATTGTCGGCAGTGATCGCATACATCCCGTCGTCGGTTTTCGCTGTGGCATCAGGAGTGATGGACGTGACATCACGCTTGATTTTCCCAAGGGGGAACGCGACATTCCACTGACCCTCATAGCCGAATAGGTTGTCTCCTTGGACTTCGATATCAATCTCATCACCATACTCATCCAAGTTGGAGAGGGTATACTGGTGGTGCTCGATGATGGTGTTCGGATTGATGTCATCTTGCCCCGTTGAGCCGATGGCCGGTTTGATGGGCTGGCCGTTGATGGTGATTTCCTGCCGCCCGGCTTTTTCTTCTTTCAGCGTCACGCCTTTTGTGCCGGTGTACACGACCGTTACGATGAGGCGGTTGCCGTCATAAGCGGCTTCTTTTACCGTCATGGTGAGGCCGTTGTGGCTGTCCTGTTTGTCGATGGGGGTGGCAAGTTGATCCTGTTCGATTTTATCCGACGCAATGTCCCTGAAATCCTTGTAGATCGGACTGAGGAGAGGGATGCTTGACAATGCTTCCGCCATGCCCGTCGATACAAAGCCTGAGCCGAGGAGGGAAAGGCATACCCCGCACGCCACCATGAGGGAGCGCATTGTGGTCTTTTTCACGTTCCTTTTTCGCTTCGCTTGCATCATTGCTTCCTTTTCCCTTGCCACAAGCTTTTCAACGGGTACAGATATGTCTTCGAATAGATTCTTATTCATACAGATAGCCCTCCTTTAATATCGGTCTCAGCTGTTTCTTCGCCCGGTTCAGATGTGACTTCACCGTTCCTTCCGGGGACTTCATAAGTACTGCGATCTCCTTCGTGGTCAGGTCATGGTAGTACCTCAGCAGAACAATCGTTTTTGCCGTGGGATTCAGCGAGGTAAAGGCCTCCGTGAGATCCATGGTATGCAGGCTCGAATCGGAATGATCAGATGACAGTAGTCCGGCAAAGACATTTTCATCATCGGTCGTGAAATGGCGTGACTCCTTCCGGATGAAATCGATCGCCTTGAAAACGAGGATCTTCGTGATCCAGCTTGAAAACCGTTCGGGCTTCTTTAACGTGTGGATGGAGGTGAAAGCGGTATAGATCGTCTCCTGATAGATGTCCAGGGCGTCCTGTTCATTCCGGACGTATACATACGCCGTCCGGTACAGCTTTTCCCTGACAGAACCGATGAGCAGCTCAAACGATTCATCATCGCCCTTTTTGGCCTTTTTCACTAATGATGCGATATCCATGTGCGTTCTCCTTTCTGTTACGTTATATAGTCGATTGAGTAGGGGGGAATGGTTGCAAGGTATGTAAGATGAGGTCATTTTAAAATAGATTTGGGTAGTTCCTTCATTGTTTTATCGGATGGTTTAACCCTTTTAATAACTGAAAACCGCTAGGCTTATTGAATAGTACGGCCTTTTCAATTAAGATAAGGAAAAAATCAGGAGTTTTTGATGGGTGGGTGGAATCAAATGAACCGGAAGTTTTCATTCAATGCAAAGACGTATGAGGAGAAAATGAGTGGAAGAGTCATGGTTGGAGTAGGATATGGCTGGTTGCTGATGGCGGGAGTGTTCGTGGTGATGGATCAGCCTGTAGTTGCCTCGATTGGATTCATGTTTGGACTGGGCTTATTGTTTGTCTCGAATTTCTTCAGAGTGAAGAAGGGTGAGTGAGAAGTGAACGTAAGAAAAGGAAGCTACTGTTTTAACGCGCAGCTTCCTTTTAAAAATCATTACGATGAACGCGCCAGTCTTCAGTGACCATGAATGCTTCCACGGTCTCCCCTATTGTCCAGGGCTGTACTCCTTCTGCTTCACTGTCGGTGAACAAAAGAGTCCTTCCGGTAGAATCAGAGAATAGAAGGGTTTCATCACTTTTCTTATTGATAAGTTGCTGTTCCTCACAATCGTTGATGCTGGTTCTGATGAATGAACAACCTCTTAATCGCTTATTGATGGAGGTTCCACTTGCCTTCCCCTCGAACAACTCGACCTTGATTGAGGTATAAGTAGCACTCTGGTTTGAATGTCCGAAGATCTCGTCATGTATGTTCTCCATGAAGTTCTCATATCGATTGCGATTCTCCCAGAAAGAGTAGATGTACGCGATGGAAGCGTCTGATGTGTCCCATCCGCCCAACTGGGCAATGAATCCCTCTACCGTTCTAAGGGCAACCCACTCCATCTGCGCCATATGAAATGACTCGCGTTGATAGGACTCGACGGTACATACGATTCGTTTTACCAGCATGTCAGTTTCCTCCTTCGGTGTTCTATCAACAGTCTAGCTGAGGATGGGGGAGGTGGGAACCGACTTTTGGCGGAACACCAATGATTTCAAGGGAAAAGAATCAATCCTTCTCAATCTTCACCTCGATCACTCCGGATCCCGCCTCGACTTCCATGTATTTATTCGAATACTCATCTTCTTCCCTCCAAGGTACATACACGGTCTTGAACGCTTGTTCCTGTTCGTCTAGGAACGTAAGGTTGACGATATCGCGATAGTGAAGGAGGCGGCCCAACACAGCCGGACGCTCGTGCACCTCGTTGCTCAGGGGATTGCTCGTGTACATCCCCGGAGGGTGGGGCTCGGTATTTGGATTATACGCCAAGACGGCTGCATCCTCAAAACTGATTGCCATATGGACGGAATCCGTCGAGTATGATTTGACTTCCCCATAAGCAGTGAGCCCTTTTTCCTTCAGTGGACCAACGTCCAACCTCACCAATCGATCGGCCCTGACCCTGATGGACTCCACATTCTCGAACACAATATCAACGTAATGAAACTCGTTCACACGATCCCCTCCCATTGTACCTTTCTATCATTCTTCCATTATATACAATCCCGATGGGGGCACAACCGTAACAAAATAGAAAAAGCCTATGTATGTTGGAACTAGAGAGGGAGGAATGATGAGAATGGAAAGATGCAAGGTGTGCCAAATCATCCCGGCTCTGGAGCGACGGGTAAACAATGAAGAGGTGATTTTTTGTTCAGACAGGTGCTATGAGGAGGCTGCTGATTCCCCGAATGATATGGATCACCCGTATATCGATGACTATGATGCGATGAGGTGGGAGTACATCGACTGTTGGAGCCAGTATGACCCGAAGCACTCAAAAGAAGAAAAGCGGGCACTGCAAGAAAGGATCGAGGCGGCGTGGGAAGAGTTTGCTGACTATGAAGGACTTGGTGGGGAAGATGGAATATTCTCGAAAGAAATTTATCGGTATTTGAGGGGGTTGGAGGAATTGTGGGACGAGATGGAATCGATTTGATGAAAAGAGGGAATAAGAATCTATATTGTTAATTGTTGGAAATTCGTTATAATGGAATAATCATAGGCAGACTTATGAACAGGAGCTTTAATGAGAGAGTGTAGGTGGAAATACTTCAAATATCAATTATTGGACTGGATGAGGGGAAGAGGTTTGGAGCGTGTCACATGACATTAAAATAGAAATCCGCGTGGTGAAATTAGAAATCATTCTATGAAATGAGGGGAAGCATTGATAATCGAGATCTTTGCCAATCTCTGCATGTCGATGGTCAGCTTCATGAAGGGCGACCCGACGGAAGAGAAAATTGAGAGGAATATCAAAGAGCTTCAGGCAAGGGAATGGTTCCGGGAACTGTACACACAAAACGAACGCTTCATCCAAACCGATGAAAACCTCCGCCATATCATAGGGACTGCGAAAGTGGAGAAGGTCTTCCAAAGCGAGAGGAAAGAAGAGAGATTGAAAGATGACATCATCGAAGCATTGGCTGGTCAGCCGGTTTGATGCAGAGTGACGCATGGGGACGGTTCCCATGCGTCACTTTTTTGACGTACCGGAACCGTCCCTGTGCGCCACTATCCGCCATGCGTAACGCTTTCATTTTCATCCACCCAGTGAGATAATTTACCCAACGACAATCTCAAGGAGGCGTTGGATGTGAAGAAGGTGTTGAATAAGCCCGAGGACTTGGTGGTGGAGATGTGCAAGGGGATGGCGCTTGCTCATCCGGAGCTTGAGTTCATGAAGAAGTATAAGGTGATGAAGAAGAAGGAACTGAATGAAGAGAAGGTCACGCTGATCAGCGGTGGCGGTAGTGGACATGAGCCGGCCCATGCGGGTCTTGTGGGGAAAGGGATGCTGGATGCGGCCGTGTGCGGTGACGTGTTTGCCTCGCCTTCGCAGATTCAGGTGTATCAGGCGATCAAGGCGACGGCCGGGAAGAAGGGTGCCCTGCTCATCATCAAGAACTACAGCGGGGATATCATGAACTTCAAGAACGCTGCCCACCTGGCCAGAGAGGACGGCATCGAGGTGGAATACGTCAAGGTCGATGATGATATCGCAGTGGAAGACAGTCTGTATACGGTGGGACGCCGCGGTGTTGCGGGGACCGTGTTTGTACATAAGATCGCCGGTGCGGCGGCCGAGGAAGGTCGGAGCCTGCAGGAAGTGAAGGCCGTGGCGGAGAAGGCCGCGAAGAGCGTGCGAAGCATCGGATTCGCCCTGACTTCGTGCACGGTGCCAGCAAGCGGATCGCCTACTTTCAAGCTTGCTGATGACGAAATCGAGTACGGCGTCGGCATCCATGGCGAGCCGGGTACGCGTCGTGAAAAGGTCGCGTCCGCCGATGAACTGGCAGAGCGCATGGTGGATGATCTTCTGAAGGATATGGGGCTTAAAGGAGATTCAACTGAACTTGCCGTCATGGTGAATGGCTTTGGAGCCACGCCCCTGCAGGAACTCTATCTATTCAATAACTCTGTCACCCGGATCCTTTCGGAGAAAAAGATTGCAATCAACCGTGCATTCGTCGGCAACTATATGACGAGCATCGATATGGCGGGCGTGTCCCTCACCTTCATGAAACTCGATGATGAACTGCGCACGTTGCTGTCGAGTGAGAGCTTGGCACCAGCGTTTAGGGTGGACGGACCGGTGCCAGGGGTCGAGTACGTCGACTTCGGGGAAGAGGAAGAATCGACTCCTGTATCCTTCGAGGTGGAAACAGCGGCCGAGCATGCGGAGATCAAGGGTAATAAGGTATCCCTCCAGAACATGATCTACCTCGTGGACAAGATGAGCGACGTGATCATCCGGAATGAAGTCCCGTTCTGCGAGCTTGATTCCCACGCAGGGGACGGGGATTTCGGCATGAGCGTCTCGAAGGGCTTCAAGCAGTTGAAACGGGAGTGGAAATCAATCTTGGACCAAGACCATCTCACTATCGGCAGCTTCCTCGACGCAAGCTCCATGGTCATCATGGAATACTGCGGCGGGGCGTCCGGTCCAATCTGGGGATCCGCCTTCCGCGCAGCAGGGAAATCAGCCGGTGACCGAACCGAACTGACCGTGTCAGAATTCGCCGACATGCTGCAGGCGGCAGTGAAGGGCATCCAGGATACAGGCGAGCGATCCTTCGGAAGGGGAGCGGATGTGGGCGACAAAACCCTCATCGACGCCCTCGTCCCTTGTGCAGACGCATGGTCGGACAGCGCATCAAACGGAGACGACGTCAAAGCTGCATTTGAAAAAGGAGCAGCGGCCGCAGTAGAGGGAGCCGAGAAAACCAAGGACATCGTCGCCCGGATGGGCCGCGCCGGAACCGTCGGCGAACGCAGCCTGGGTCATCCCGATGCCGGTGCCTATGCCCTTGGGGTGATTTTCACGGAGCTATCAGAGAGTCTGACGTAATAAGTAGTGGCGCGTGGGGACGGTTCCCATGCGCCACTTTTTTGACGCACCGGAACCGTCCCCATGCCACAAATGAAACCAACTTTGCCTTTTAATCGTATATAGATTCATTAGACAAGATGGAGGCGAGTTTCATGAGACAGCTATACATTAAGCAGAAGGTGTTCAGCTTCAATGATAAATTCACGGTAAAGGATCAGGATGAGCAGGATCGGTTCTATGTGGAGGGGAGCTTCATGCGGATCCCCAAGACGTTTTCAATCATGGATACAAGCAGGGAAGAGGTCGCCCTCATCACGAAGAAGACGCTCAGCTTCCTTCCGAAGTTCTTCGTAGAGGTGGGCGGTGAAGAAGTACTGACGATCAAGAAGGAACTATCCTTCTTCAAGGACCGCTATACGATCGACGCAGCCGGAATCGAGGTGCAGGGCAACTGGTGGGACATGAACTTCCAGGTCCTCAAGCACGGAGAAGTCGTCGGTGAGGTGGCCAAAGAATGGTTCTCATGGGGCGACAGCTATAAGGTGAACGTTCTCCAGGATGAGATGGAGACGGTCATGATCGCCATCGTCATCGCCATTGATTGTGTAAAAGAGGATGAGTCGTCTTCGAATTCATCAATTGATTTTAACTAGAGGTGCGGGAGATATCCCGTGCTTTTTTTTGAACGACGGAAAGCGTGGAGACGGTCTCCATGCTTCTTTTTTTTGCCTTTTTAACCTGACCGCCCATAGTGAATATCAAAAACAAGACCAATGAACCGTAATAAAATACCCATTTTTGTTAAAAGTATGGTTATTAGTGGTATATAACTGGTATTGATGGTACGATATTGAACAAATTGGAATTTAAATGGATGTTGGAATTGAGAGACTAGATATAGAAAGGACCGATCACATGGGCACGGAGATCAAAATTCAGTATGAAGAGGCGGAAGCGGCACTGTCAAAGTTGCGTCAGTCAGTCGATTCCTGGGACACGTCATTCCCGAAAGAGATTGGCGGAGAGAATAACCTGGAAGTCATCAACAAGCTGAACGAGCTAAATGCACAATGTCAGAAAATGCTTGAGACCTACCAAGAACTCCTGATGGATAACCAGGAAACGTCGAAGCAATCAGTTGAAGACATGGAAGAAACCGACCAAACCCTCCATTCCATGATTTCCATGGGTCGATAAGGGAGGCACTCTATGAAAATACTAGACGTAGACGGCTTTCAAAAGGGAATAAAAGAAATAGAGGAGACCTTATCCTCTCAGAAAAAACAGGCGGACCAAATAGCGAAGGCCATACAGGGCTTTACCGATCTAGAGGAGGCATTCAAGGGAAAAGGCGGAAACGCCATCCGGGATTTTTACCGCAGTAAACACCTTCCCCTACTTGAACAGTATCAGACATTTCTATCCGACTATCAATCCGTCATCAAGCAAATGAACCACGCGCTTCAGAACCTGGAGCCCGCACCTGATGGGTTTATGAATGAGGCATTCTTGGAAAATGAATTGAAGCAGGTCTTCGCCTCGCGAAGCAAACAACCGAACAACTCACCAGTGAAGCCAATAATACGATAAGTAGTGTATCCGACATCGTCACGTTGCCAAAAATTGAGGATGAGACCTGCGTGCAATATGTGGCCAAAGCTGAGAGAGGAATCGAGCCAAAGTATCGAAAAGCTGTATGAGTTTGACCATGCTCAAACCTCTTCACTCTCATCACTTCAAGGGCAGGTTGATGCCCTGGGGAAACAGATTATGCAGCTTCATCCGGTTTTTCGAAAGATGAACTTTAAACCGGTGTTTTCAAATCAAAAGAAGTTTGCGATGAATCATCAGGAAGATCCACTTAATTTAGTTCCTCTTATGAATTATGTATCCAACTATTTTTCTGAAAAAGTCTCATCGTTTATAGGAACTGCAGAAGGCGTTACTTACGCGTATATGGACACCATCATCGATCTTGTAGATACTGTAGTTTTTCTAGTTGTTGATCCCATAGGATTTATTGAAGGAGTACTCCACGCGCTTTTTCACCCTATTGAAACGGCTAAATATATTTGGGCGGGGGTTGAACAGTCCTTTCAAGATGAATTCGTTAATGGGGACGTGCGTAGTAGAGCCAGGTTCATGTCATACGCCCAAACGTACGCCTTTCTATCAATTGCGGGACCTAAAGGAACTGACAAAGTTGGGAAGGTAGGGAAAATTGGAAAAGCAAGTAGAAGGGGGAAAGGAAAATCTAAGTCAGACGTTCCATATAACGCTATGACCACAATCGCTATTAAATCTTTCCTTCGGGATAGTTTTAACTCACAAATGAATATTGTCGAGGACGGCACACATATGGTTTTAGCTACTAAAGCTAATAAAAGGACCCAAAAATGGAATGCAGTTGTTAAAGATACAAATGAAATGGTAAGAAACACGAAAAATGTCTTGAACCATGAAAAGTTTAAAAAGATAATGAATAAAACATATCAAAAAGTGGCATCGAGTCCTGTTTCAAGGGTAGCTAATTCGGAGGTTTTCCCCACGTTTAAAAAGTTAATTACGAATGAGAATGGTCATGTTAGGTTCTCTTGGAAAGCTGGGGATAGTAAGAAAGGTAATAAGGGTACGGATAAGCCCCCTAAGATAACGGAAATAAAAGAGAAGGATCTTGGGAAGCACATTATTAAAGGGAAGAATGGAAGAAAAGAACTGGCACCCAATGTGCGTTATATTACCGAGGATGGGTATAAATATACAACAGATGAGTTTGGTAGAATAGTAGATGTTGAAGCAGAAGAATTAATACTTCAAAAAGGAAAACGAAATAAAGGGATGCAAGTGGCAGCTGGCCGTGAAGATAGGTTACCGGATGATGATGGTGGACACTTAATAGGAACCCAGTTCCATGGTTCTGGAGATATTGATAATTTGCTTGCTCAGAATAAACATATTAATCGCTCTGGTGGAGAGTGGTACAAAATGGAGACTGAGTGGGCGAATGCTATGAAAGAGGTTCCACCAAAAAAAGTATCTGTAAAAATTAAACCAGTTTTTGTTGGGACTTCTTCAAGACCAGAATCATATAAAGTAGTTTATGAAATTGAAGGTAAAGGAATATTTAAGAAAACCATCGAAAATAAATCAGGAGGTTGAGTATGGAAAAAGAAATGAATAGATTATATAGAGAAATAGCTGAAACAGTTAATGAAATGATTCCAGAAGATTGGAATAAGTTTTATTTTTATGCTCAAATATCAGAAAATGGGGGGGGGACTTACTTTTTTTATAATACACTTGGAAATAAGCAATATAAATATAGTGTAGAAATTCCTTTCAAATATGAGATTGATGAAGATGAATTTGAGAGAAAAGAAGATGTATTATATAAATTGAGTAAGGAACTTAGAAAAGTTTTTAAAGATAATGAACAGGAACTTTGGTATTCTTTTACAATGTCTTTGGAGAGTAATGGGAAATTAAAGTTGCATTATGATTATACAAATTGGTTTGATACAGACTATGGGTTTGGTGACCAAATGATGATTTGGAAAAATAAGTACTTGGGTGAGGTGCCAAGTGATGGAGAATATAAAGCGTTAATCGATAAATATCATAGTGAATTTCCAAATGATCCTATTTAATTAACTAAAAGACAAGGGGAAACAGTGAGCTGCTTCCCCTTTGTCTGTACGTCATGACTTAAAGGTCTACAAAGCTTTTCCACATGATCGTGAAAATGGTTTCCATTTCTTCGTGTGAGAGTGGTTTTACTTGGTGGTACGGATGCTACTGTAGAAAAGGTGGCTCAGCAAGGTTACGTCCATGGGGATGATGATTTCATCATGGATTCCTTTGAGTAACAGTTCTTTGATGAAAATAAATGTATCGGCTACATCTTTTTTCTCCAGACTATTGATATAGGGTGAGGTAGAAAAGATCTCCTGGAACATGAATTTTTGCTTGTTGGCTATGCCCCATTTTGCCAGTTCATCCAGAGGTCACGCATGCTCTTTTTTACGGATGTGACTTCATTGATATCGAGCACGATATGGCGATGTTTTCATAGAAATATTGTGTATTCATCCATACACAAAACAAAACCATCACCATTCATAGTGATGGTTTTGTTTTGCACGGATAAATACATTACCTTCTAAGAAAGCTGTTTCAGTAGTAGGCAAATAAGATTCTTAGGGGCGATGTGTGAATACCTCATGCTTTTTTTTATGATTCCACTACTCATTAAGCTAACTTCGCTTTGTGTGACTTTCTTAGGATTAAAGCATTGCTCTCTTTTGTTTAACAAAGAGGTCTTAAACAATGGGCATTGATTCAAGAGGAAGGATTAATGCCTTTTAATGTTGAATTCCTTATAGAAGAAAAGGGGCAGGTTTGTTCCAGAACAGAAACGCTTCACTTTTTCAGAAGATAGAATATATAAGATTTAAAGTAAAATATATTAAATAAGGGTTGAAGATCTTGAAAATAATTGAAACAAATAGGCTGTATTTAAGGGAACTGGTTTCAGAAGATAAAGAAGAATTATCAAGGGTTCTTTCTGACCCAGAATCTATGCAATATTATCCTGAGCCATTTAGCAAAGACAAGGTTGAAAAGTGGATTCAATGGAATATTGATCATTATAAAAAGTACAGCCACGGTTTATGGGCAGTAATATTAAAGGATGGAGAAAAGTTAATAGGAGATTGCGGAATCACTATGCAAATAATTGAAAAAGAAACAGTACCAGAGATTGGATTTCACATTATAAAAGACTATTGGAATAAAGGATATGCTACAGAAGCCGCAATTGCTTGTAAGGAATATGCGTTCGAGGTCTTAAATTACCCTCAAATATTCTCATACACCACTGTTGAAAATATTGCATCACTAAAGGTAGCAGAGAAGATGGGAATGCAAGAATATAAGATATTTGAGAAAAATGGAGAAAAACAAATTGCCCAAGTAGCCTCAAATACTAATGATTCAGCATATGTGTCCACATAATGAAAGTAATACGTTCTATAGCCTCTTCCTTTTTAAGTGACAAATGACGATCCTGTTATACTTCATTATTGGTTGATTTGCAGATAACGTTTATTGACAACTTCAAAACAATTCACTACAATATGTTTAAATGTTTAAACGTTTAAGTAATTAAACGCAACAAAATAACTAATCATAAGAAAAGGAAGGGATCCAACCATGACCAACCAAACCGCACTCATCACGGGCGCCTCATCCGGAATCGGACTTGAGCTCGCCAAGCTATTTGCAAAAGACGGCTATGATCTTGTGCTTGTGGCAAGAAGTGAAGGGAAGCTCAATCAGCTGAAGGGGGAACTGGAGGCGCAGTACGGGATCCGGGGTACCGTGATCGCCATGGATCTGGGGAAACCGGAGGAAGCGTACCGCCTGAAGGAAGAATTGAAGGGTAAGCATATCGAGATCGACGTGCTGGTGAATAATGCAGGCTTCGGCTTATATGGGGCTTTTGATGAGACGGATCTTCAGGATGAGCTGTCCATGATTGATATCAATATCAAGGCACTGACCGCGTTGACCAAGTTGTTCCTGGCGGGGATGAAGGAGAGAGGGCGTGGGAGGATCATGAATGTCGCTTCTTCTGCTGCCTTTCAGCCGGGACCGCTCATGGCGGTGTATTATGCGACGAAATCGTATGTGCTTTCTCTGACGGAGGCGCTTGAGAACGAACTGAAGGGGAGCGGCGTCACGGTGACGGCTTTATGTCCGGGGCCGACGGAGACCGGGTTCAAGTCCCGTGCGAATCTGGGTGAGTCGAAGCTGTTCAAGAGCGGTGTGATGGATGTCCAGACGGTTGCGCGCATCGGGTATGACGGGCTGATGAGAGGGAAGACCATTGTCATCCCGGGATTCAAGAATAAGCTGCTTGCCAATAGCATCCGCTTCATCCCGAGGAAATGGGTAACGGCGACGGTGCGAAATGTCCAGGAGCGTGCCCGTTAGTCTTGAAGTTTGGCGCTCGTTTGACTATCATTGAGTTGATTAGCTTAAACAAATAAACACTAGAGGGGGATGGATATGGGGCAACAGGCCATCGACGTGTTTCGTTCCTGTATTCCGCTCTTGCAGGCATTGAGTGATCCGGCACGGCAGGACATCATTTTGCTGCTGGCAGAGCATGACCATTTGACAGTAAACGAAATCACCGAGCATTCCACGCTATCACGACCAGCCATTTCGCATCATTTGAAGATCCTCCGGGACAATCAGCTGGTCACCATCGAACAAAAAGGCACACAGCGTCTCTACTCATTGGCCCTCGAGCCATCAATCGGACTGCTGAAGCAACTGATCCATACAGTGGAAAGTACATGCGATCTCTAGTCATCCGGCTTCAGATCCTTTCTTTCACCCGAAACGTTCAAATGATTAAACGTATAAACACAGAAGGGGAGTAGAAACAAATGAACCAAACCGCATTGATCACAGGAGCCTCATCCGGCATCGGGAAAGAGTTTGCCACGCAGCTCGCAGCGAAAGGAATGGATGTGATCCTCGTCGCCCGCTCGACAGGGAAATTGCAGGAGCTGGCAACGGAACTGCAAACGCAATGGAACGTGAACGCAACGGTCATCACGGCCGACCTCAGCAAGGAATATGGGGCGAAGGACGTCTATAAGCAAACGCAGGAGCTCGGGCTCACCGTCGATTACCTGGTGAACAATGCCGGCTTCGCCACCAGCGGTGAATTCCTCTCCAACCCCCATGAGACCGATCACAACCAGGTCATGGTGAACGTGGCCGCGGTGGTGGATATGACGCATCTGTACCTGAAGGACATGGTGGCAAAAGGCTCGGGCACCATCATCAACCTCGCCTCCGTCGTCTCATTCCAGCCCGTCCCCTATATGGCCGTGTACGGCGCAACCAAAGCCTTCGTCCTCTCCTTCACCGAATCCCTCTGGGAAGAATACCGGAAGAAGGGGATCAAGGTACTCGCCCTTTGCCCGGGAGCCACAGCCACCTCATTCTTTGAAACGGCCGGAGACGTCGTCCTTCGGGAAGATGAGGACAGCAGAACAAGTCGTCCAATCCGCCTTCCAAGCCCTGGCGAAAGGAAACAGCTTCGTCGTCGATGGGAAGTCGAACTATGCGACCACACAGATGGGGCGATTCTTGCCGCGGAAAGTGTTGACGCGTTTTGTGGCGGGGATTATGAAGAAGTAATGAAGCGTAGTCTAGCAAGATGTGTTAGTTAAAATAAAGTTAATAAAGAGAGCAGAATGATCATGACAAAATATTTATATGCAGGCCTCAACGATTCGCTCTCTAACGAATGATTTTTGATATCTACAGTTATAAACCCAAACAAAATAATGACTAAGATATTTGTGATGATATCCTTTATGGAGGCTAGACCATAAAACAGTGTTAATAGTAAGACGATGCTCATGACGACCATTATCGAGATCGGTATATACTCCGGTTTAAATCTTGAGACGTTTTCCAAGTCAATCAGCCTCCCCTTTTAGTGAGTGATAGATATACAGACTCTTAATAGGATTAATTTGGAAAATAAATAAGATAAGCGTATCATAAGCCGCATTCGTTGTGAATGAATTTGTTAAACAATTGGTTCATGGGTAAAGGAATGTTGTATTGCCCAGATGGGTCATTTGTTACCTAGGATTATCTATAGAAAATAGCCTCAACACAAAAAGAAAGGAAGCTGCAGCTCAACGCCTGCAGCTTCCTTTCTTCGCATCCCGCATGACTCTCTTCAATCCGGTCCCCCGGAAGATGGAGGTCTTCGAATCGTCATTGGTGACATAGATCTCTCCATATGACTGTTCGTCTTTGAAGCCGATGAATTCATAGGTGAGGGTCTTCTTATTCTGGATTACCATCATCTTGGTCCATTGTGGTTTTCTGACGATGATCGATCACCTCCGTGGAAAATGGAATGCTTGCGATTATGTAGGTTCATTGGTCTCTTCATGGATGGATCGAGTAATGTCTTGGTTTAACTGGTCTATGCTGATTCCCATTGCACTGGTTATCAAATAGAGGGTGTAGGAACTTGGGAGGCGTTCGTTGTTCTCGATTTTACTTATCACTGTTTCGCTCAAACCTGCTTTTTCCTCAAGTTCATCCTGGGTCAAGCCGATCTCTAACCTCTTATTCCTAAGGTGAATACCTAGATATTTCTTATATACATCACGTTCTAGCAAAGGTTACGCCCCTTTTTACAACCATTATCAAGTTGCACAAAGAAGGTCGGAACAGACAGAACGTCAAGTTTTTACAATTATAGGGAATTGGGCGAAGTTTTTTTTGTGGAAGGAGGTTAGGAGAGTGAGCCTGCGTTAAAAGGTCCGTCCCCAGCCAATCCAGGACGGACCTTATTCTATTTTTATTCCAATCTCATATGGTCATCTTTCACCCAATAGGTCAGTGTCCCATCTTCTTCAATCTGATATCTCAAGTCGGCCTTTTGTAATCCTTCAATCAGAAGTGGGCGCAGTTCACTTATCTTTTGATTACTTTCTTCTATATAGGTAGATAACACTTCAGAGTTATAGGCATTGACACCATCGAAGGACATGAGATAGTTGACGGCCGCTTGTCTGATAACGAATTCCTCAATCGTTTTGTCATGAAACGGTTTTAAGTCGCGAGGTGGATCCAGCTCAATAAGCTTTTGATAATTTTGGGTAAGTGTCACATTGGTTTCGCTGATATCCAATGACAGTGTTGAAGGGTTACCATTGTTCTCTTTCAACTTGGTTAGCAGAAGCTTGAAACTTTGATCACTCGAACTGTAGTATCGTTCCCGTTGCTCCAGATAACTTCGAATCTTTTGATCATGATGAATCGTGATTTCATTGTAGATCTTCATAGGCAATCCACTGGCAAACAAGGCCAGGAAGTAGAAGGCCGACAAAGCCCCATGTGAATTTGGCTGCTTTTTTCTTTTTCGGTCGAACTCATCATTTCTCCAAGTAGTCTCTTTCGGCTATAGGCATACATATGTCTTCCTTTCAACAAAGACTAGTAAAATACTCCTTATATGTTACCATATTATTACATGAACTAAACCCGAATTCCTGCACCACCTCAATAAATGATAAGGGGTTTCAGGTTGGGTAAATTTTTATATAGGTAAACCATTATAATAAACTTATAGGTTTATGATGTCATAACCAAAAACGAGATTTTTAGAAGACTATTGGGAGAGTTTCTTTATTCCAGCCTGCCGCGATTTATTCCATAATTATGGTAAGCTAAGTATAGTAGTATAAAAGGAAGGAGCTTTTAAATGCCAACATACAACAAATTAGTTAGAGATAAAATTCCTCAAATTATTAAGGATAGTGGGGACCAACCTATTACCAAAATTCTTGGTGAAGAGGATTACATAAAATACTTAAAAGAAAAAAGTTATGAAGAGCTAGACGAGTATTGTTCGGCTGAAACAAATGAAGAGGCTGTTGAGGAGTTAGCTGATTTATTAGAGATTATGCATGCACTGCTAAGCATAATGGCTCGTCGATTGAAGAGGTAGAAGCAGTTCGTAAAGAGAAAGCTACAAAACGCGGTGGATTCCAAGAAAAGATATTTTTAATAGAGGTTAAGGAGTAAGATATGAGTTCCATTTCGCTAATTACCTCCCAATTGGGAAAGCAATTACAAGATAGATTATTGATGGGTAAGACCATTTATATAATCACTTCTTTTTCAATGAAATCTGGTGTGAGGTTACTTGGGGACTGCATTGAGAATCGCAGCAGAACAAGGTGCAGATATTAAGATCTTAACAGGTGACTATTTATATATAACTCAACCTCTTGCACTAAGAAATTTAATTTCAATTCATCCATCTATAGAGGTCCGTTTATGGAGGAGTAGGGGTGTTAGTTTTCACCCGAAGGCTTACTTAATTGAAACCCAAAAACATGATCATTTTTTTATTGGGTCATCTAATTTGTCTGCCTCCGCTATGAAAAATGGGGTCGAGTGGAATGTATTAATTAATGACGATAAGCCTGTATTTGAAGAAGGAACAGAGGAGTTCTTGCGGTTATTCTATGACGAACAAACGATCCCTGTTAATAATAAAAGCGTACAGCTTTATGAAGCAGATTACGAACAATATCATCAAATGATCCGAATCTGGCTACCCAATGGACGAAACAAGAAGAAGTAGACATGATGCTGCCGAAAGAGGAAGAAGAAAAATCAACACAAGTGATCATAGACCCACCTGTGCCTTATGGGAAGGTTCAACCTCGTTTTGCCCAAATAGAAGCACTAGAAGAATTAGAAAAAAGCTTTGAAGAAGGATATTCCAAATCGTTAGTGGTTATGGCGACAGGTTTAGGTAAAACATATCTTGCTGCTTTTTTTGCGAAAAATTTTAAGCGAGTGTTATTCGTTGCTCATAGAGAAGAAATACTCAAGCAAGCAGAGAAATCGTTCAAAATGGTAAATCCACAGATCACAACGGGCCTTTACAATGGAGTAGAAAAAGTAAGTGACGCAGAAGCTGTATTTGCGTCTATATTCACTCTAAGTAGGCAAAAGCATATGAATCGGTTTAACCCCAATGATTTTGATCTGATTGTTATGGATGAATTTCACCATGCTGCCGCAAATACTTATCAGAGAGTATTAAACTACTTTGAGCCCTCTTTCCTCCTAGGTATTACAGCAACCCCAGATCGAAATGACAATAGGGATATTTATGCTATATGCGAAGGGAATTTGGCTTATCGTATTGATTTTCTTCAAGCGATCGATCAAGGATGGTTATCTCCTTTTCATTACTATGGTGTATATGATCATACTGATTACTCGCAACTTACTTGGCTGGGGTCAAGGTATGATGAGGAAGAGCTTTTAGCAGTACAAATGAGAGAAAGCCTTGCTCAGAAAACAATCGGAGCCTGGGAAAAGCATAAGCAAAAAAGATCTCTTGTATTCTGTTCATCCATACGGCAGGCAGAGTTTTTATCTCAATATTTTAATGAAAAAGGTTACAATACGACTGCTCTTACTTCTAAAGCAAATGGTATAAGTCGTTCCCAAGTTATTAATCAGCTGGAAGAAGGTATAATCGATGCCATTTTCACAGTAGATCTATTTAATGAAGGTGTTGATATTCCGTCCGTTGATACGCTGTTGTTTGTGCGCCCTACAGAATCATTAACCGTCTTTACTCAGCAAATAGGCCGTGGCCTTAGGATTCATCCTAATAAAGATCAATGTGTCATCATTGATTTGATTGGTAACTATAGAAATGCAGATATTAAAATGTCCTTATTTGATCAAAGTGGTGAAAAAGGGAAACCTTGGGTACTATTCCCTCCACACCAGCAAACTGCTCATTAAATTTAGAAATGAAAGTTATAGACCTTTTAACCGAGATGGCACTAAAACGACAGCCTAGGAAAGAACAATTGAAAAATGCATTCGACGAGCTAAAATATGAACTTGGTAGAAGGCCATCTTATCTTGAGCTCCATCTCAAAGGAAGAATGGGCGCTAAAGCATATTATGAAGAATGGAAATCGTATCATCGCTTCCTCTATGAAGTAGGGGAGCTGAGTGGAATAGAACAAGAGGTATTTCTCCATCATGAGGGTTGGTTAAAGGAAGTGGAGAAGACAGGTATGAGTAGGAGCTACAAAATGGTTCTCTTGAAAGCTATGCTGGAAAGAGGACCTGCTAATTGGTTTGCTTCAATTACCGCTAATGAAGTTGCTCCCTCTTTCACTGGTACTTAACAAGTGAAGAATATAGGAAAGCGTATTGACTTTTCTGGTAAATCCCATAAGGGAATGTGGGAGTATAACGAGAAAAAGATCACCGGGTTAATTGAAAAAATGCCAATGACAAAGTGGAGTGGAAGCTCTAAGGGGCTATTCTCATTTGAAAATGGTGAATTTACTATAGCTTTGGAAACAAAGAAGGCTTCAGAAATAGCATTATATGAATTTACTAAAGAGATTTGTGAGTATAGATTGCATGCGTATTTTCAAAGAAAAGCAGCTACTACTGAGGTGTTGCACCTTCACTAATCTATGATATGATTTCACCTATGATCATGCTTTATATGCCAGGAGGATAATTATGAAGAAAGATATACATGTAGTTGGAGCTGTTATTTTTAGAGACGGAAAAATACTCTGTGCACAAAGAGGGAACGATAAATCGATTGCCTTTGCTGTGGGAATTTCCGGGTGGTAAAATTGAAAAAGGTGAAACTGCTAAGCAGGCTTTACTAAGAGAAATTCAAGAAGAAATGGAAGGTTTCAATTGTAGTTAATGAACAAATTGAACATACAGTTTATGAGTATGACTTTGGTATAGTTCATTTAACAACATTTGCTTGTGAGTTGATTAACGAAGAGCCAACCTTGACAGAGCATGCAGCGATAAAATGGTTAACGCCTGATGAACTACATTTGCTGAATGGGCCCCAGCAGATGTACCTGCTATTGAAAAACTAGCTGAAATTTATGCATAGGTAAAAAGCTACCCGATTTGGGTAGCTTTTTTAGTTTGGAATCATTTACATCGCAGGATAATAATATTACACTTTTACTATAATAATGGAAAAGAATGGTGACCTAATGACTAATTTTGTTGAACAATTACAGGAGTCAATTTATAAGGGTTTTATTGATGAAGCACATGGAAAGTCTACGAGGTATAAGCCACAACTTCTCATAAATAATAGTAAAAACAATGATACTATTCTCTACTCGATCTTAGAGGAACTTAAACACAGTGAAGATTTCTTCTTTTCCGTGCATTTATAACTGAAAGCGGCTTAGCTACTTTAAAAGCTCTGCTTTGGGATCTAAAGTTGAGGGGAGTAAAGGGAAGAATTCTTACTTCAACTTTTCTTCAGTTTAATCAACCAAAAGTGTTTAGAGAGCTTCTGAAAATTTCCAATCTTGAAGTTCGGTTAACTGATCTTAAAGGATTCCACGCAAAGGGATATATATTTAAGCAGCCAACTCATTACTCTTTAATTGTAGGTAGTTCAAACCTAACTGCGCAGGCACTCAAAGCAAATTATGAGTGGAATGTGAAATTGAATTCTCATGAAAATGGGGAAATCATTCGCCATTTTATTACTCAATTTGAGGAAGTATGGTTTGAGGCAGCCCTATTGACTGACTCTTGGATTACTGCATATGAAAAATCATATAAAGCGACAACATTCCCTGAAATACATAAACTTATTGAACATCCTAGTCAATATGAAATAAATACTCTAACCGCATGGCTATACAACCTAACAAAATGCAAGCAGCCGCGTTAGATAGTATTGAACAGGTTAGAGGGAAGGTAATAAAAAAGCTTTGGTAATCTCTGCGACTGGTACGGGTAAAACCTATCTATCTGCATTTGATGTTAGACGATTTGCACCGAAGAGAATGTTATTTATTGTTCATCGTGAACAAATTCTACAAAAGGCAAAAACAGATTATAGGAAAGTATTGGGCGGAGCGGATCGTGATTTTGGAATTCTTTCTGGTACCACCAAAGTAAGAGATGCTAAATACCTATTTGCAACGATTCAAACACTATCAAAGGATAATGTGCTTAATCAATTTGACCCTACGGAATTTGATTACATTCTTATCGATGAGGTACATAAAGCAGGAGCTAAGTCTTATTCAAAAGTTATCGATTATTTTAATCCTGAATTCTTGATGGGGATGACTGCTACTCCAGAAAGAACGGATGATATTAATATTTACTCTCTCTTTGATTACAACATTGCTTATGAGATAAGGCTGCAGGAGGCTTTAGAGGAGGATATGCTCTGTCCATTTCACTATTTTGGGGTGACTGATTTTGAATTGAACGGTCAACTAGTAGATGATACCTCGACTCTGACAAATCTAATTACTACCGAAAGAGTAGATCATGTTTTAGAAAAAGTGAATTACTATGGTTATTCCGGGGATAAAGTAAAGGGACTTATTTTTTGTAGTAGAACGGATGAAGCATTAGAATTGTCTAAAGCATTAAATAGTAGAGGCCTGAGAACTGCTGCTCTTATAGGCAGACATAGTTCAGACGAACGTCTTAAAAAAGTTTCAGAGTTGGAAAATGATAAATTGGACTACATCATTACCGTAGATATATTTAATGAAGGAATTGATATTCCATGTATAAATCAGGTGGTCATGCTCAGACAAACGCAGTCTAGTATCATCTTTATTCAGCAACTAGGTAGAGGATTAAGGAAACATGATGATAAAGAGTATGTAACGGTTATTGATTTTATTGGGAATTATAAGAACAATTATTTAATCCCTGTTGCTCTTTCTGGTGATCGTACACAAAATAAAGATAATATCAGGCGTAAAACAAAGGATCCTAGTTTTATTAAGGGCGTTTCGACAATAAATTTTGAAGAAATAGCAAAGAAACAAGTTTTTAATTCTATAAATAATACAAAATTAACTTCTTTCAAAATTCTCCGGGATGCTTATGTAGAGCTGGAAAATAAAATTGGAAGAACTCCTTATTTACATGATTTTGTTCTTACTGATTTCTCTTGATCCTTGCGTGATAGTAAATGAAACAAAAAATTACTACGATTTTTTAATAAAGTTACAAAAAGAGGTTCCAAAATTAACTGAGTACGAGTGTAAAGTGTTAACCATGCTCTCACAAGAAATTTTAAATGGGAAAAGAAAGCATGAAATTATGTTAATTAAATACCTGCTTATAAATAAGGGTGTCACAAAAAAAGAATGGAAAGATATCTTAGCTCGTGAAGGGTGTCTTTTTAAGGAAGAAACACTTGCTTCAGTTGAGGGGATTCTAGATTTAACTTTCTTTACACAAGCAGCAAAGAAAAAATATGGAGAAGTACCACTAGTAGTCAATGACGATTACAAATATAGATTTAATGATCGATTATCATCACTTATAGAGAAAAATAGTTATTTTAAATTTTTGATTGAAGACATAATAAAGTGTGCTGAAAATAAAACGTTGGAATATGATAGCTCTGAAAAACTTACTTTATACCAAAATATTCACGAAAAGATGCATGTAAGTTGCTTAATTGGAATACCGATGAAAGTTCAACAATGTATGGGTATAAACCTAAATTCAATACTTGCCCAAATCTTCGTGACTTATATAAAAATGAAAATGTGGAATCGAGTGTGAATTACGGAGACGAATTCCTTAGTCCGAATGTGTTTAAATGGTATTCACGTAGTAATAGGACACTGAATTCCCAAGAAGTTCAGAAGATCATTAACGCAAAAAAAATAGGTTTGGAACTCCACTTTTTTATAAAGAAAGATGATGATGAAGGCACTGATTTCTATTACCTCGGAGAAGTACTGCCTGAAGATAATAGTGTGGAACAAACTACAATGAAAGATAAAAAAGGAAGTGATCTCCCTGTAGTGTGTATGAACATGCTTTTTGAACATGAAGTGGAGGGGGCATTGTATCATTATCTAATTGAAGAATAATTTAAAGAAGAGGAGTTATTTTTTACAATAGCTTCTCTTTTTATTTCTGAAAAATGAATAGAGGTCATCAATATTTTAAGAACAAAATTAATGATTAAATTATTAGAAATTATAGAATTTTATGTATATAAACCTAATGATTGGTATAATTATCTTACATACTTAAAATGAGGAGTTGAGTACCATGGAAATTTTCAAACAGAAAATCAAAAATTTATCTAGTCGAATAGAAAAGGTTAGAGAGAGTATCCATACGGAAGAAGCGACAAAGACCTCATTGATCCTACCTCTAATTCAAGCTTTAGGATATGATGTGTTTAATCCAGAAGAACTGGTTCCTGAATATATTGCAGATGTAGGCATTAAGAAAGGCGAAAAGATTGACTATGCCATCATGAAAAATGAGGAGCCTGTAATTCTTATTGAGGCGAAGAGCGTGACGGAAATTCTTACAAAACATGATTCTCAACTTTTTAGATATTTCGGCACAACCAAAGCTAAGTTTGCCATATTATCAAATGGAATTGAATATAAGTTCTTTACAGATCTTGAAGAGCAAAACAAAATGGATCAGAAACCTTTCTTCACTATTAATATGCTGGATTTAAAGGATATTGATATATTGGAACTTGCAAAATTTCGAAAAAGTGACTTTGATGTAGTTAATGTATTAACCACAGCTTCTGAGCTGAAGTACACAGGTGAAATAAAGCAGTATATTAACGCGCAAGTTGAAAACCCTTCAGAAGATTTTGTAAAGGTAGTTATTAACGATATTTATCAGGGCGTTAAAACAAAAAAAGTCTTAGATAATTTTAGAGAATTGGTTAAAAAGTCATTAAATCAGTATGTAAATGAAAAGGTTAATGATAAGTTGCAAAAAGCATTATATACCTCAACCGAAAATAATTTGGGTGAGCCAACTATAAACTCTGCAATGATATAGAAAAGAAAAGTTAGAGTATGAGGTTGAGGTTGAAAAATAAGAAATGAAATTCATACTACTGAAGAAGAAATTGAGGGGTATGTATTAGTAAAGCTAATCCTTAAAGAGGAAATTGATCCAGCGAGAGTCTATTACCGCGACAATAAGAGCTATTTCAATGTTCTTTTGGACAATAATATCCGAAGATGGGTTTGTCGATCTTGGGTTTAACAATGCCAACAAATATATGCAGCTAAATAATGAGGACAAAACTAATGATAAAAATTGATTCGGTAAATGATATCCTGGTTCACAAAGATAAGTTACTTGAAGTAGCAAAATCGTTTGATTTAGCAGCTAGTAAATAGAGTGGATAATTAGATAGTCTAGTTTTAGCAAGCAAGGCGCTACCTTGCTTGCTTTTTTTACTTCATAGTACTACTAATCTCAAAGTTGCTGAAATAAAAATTCAACTTCTCCATCATCTCCTCCTTATTCTCAGCAAACTGCCGATGTCGATGCCCGTTTCCTCCAGAAGGATGGGGGAAGCCGTCCAAGATGCAAGCGGCGTCGATCAGACCTTGTTCCGATAGATAGGCAAGGGCCTTTGAGACATTCACCCGAGAGGAACGATCAGCGGATTGTCCATATGCTCCACTTCTTTAGGGAACGATTGAAGGATGTAACCGCGTAGCAGGTCTGTTTTCACTATGTTTGGTGTAGAACCACTGTAGTTCTTCCCATTATAGAAAACCGGATAGGGAAGGACGGAGGTGGTTTGAACCAGGTGGCTGTGTGATCCGAATAGCTCGCTGGTGCTAGTGATCCCCAAGTGAGCGGGGAGGTTGAGTTCATCGAGCATGGTGATGAGGTTCTTCCTCATGGGCCCTTCGAAGCTTGAGTTCTTTTTGACCTCGTGAAGAATCTCGTCGTCTGTGAGGGTTGATTCTTTCAGGTTCCATACCGTTTCAAATGACTTTTTCATCTGATGGAGGCCGGGGGTGATCCCGACGATGACGACTTTTGCATTGGTATTTAGATGCTCAAATGGAGCATAGTAGATTTCGAGTTTTTTCTTTGGATCTTTTTCAAGCAGGAATGGTTCATCCAATAGGGCTTCTTGTGTTGGTGAAGGTAATGATTGAATGGTTGTTTTATAGTGGTTAAACGTTGAGTAGGTGGCAATTGACATTTCTATTCCTCCTGTTAACTGAATCTACGTATAGTATACACTATCTGGAAAAGAGGTTTTGCTTGAAGAAGGGGTACCGCCCTCAAGAAGGAATAATATTTTGAAAATTCTCTCTGAAATGGGTACGATAGAATATAGATTAAAAAAAGGAGGCTACCCCATGAACCAAGCTCTCATTCAACCAGACGATTACATAACCCTGTGGGGAATCATCGTCGTATGGGCTTCCGTCAGCATCTTCCTCGAACAGCGCTATAGCTGGGCGGCGAAGATATCGGGAGCCATCATTGCCCTGGTGGGCGCTATCATTCTATCGAATACGGGGGTGATCCCGACGGAGTCACCGGTGTATGATGCCGTGTGGACGTTCATCATTCCCCTTGCGATTCCGCTGCTGCTCTTCCATGTGAACTTTAAGAAGGTGTGGAAGGAAAGCGGACGGCTGCTCATTCTGTTCTTGATCAGTTCCGTCGGGACGGTGGCAGGGACGATCATCAGTTTCTTCTTGTTGAGGGATCACATTCCTTACCTTGATAAGCTCGGTGCGATGCTCAGTGCCTCGTATGTCGGGGGAGGGGTGAACTTTGCCGCCATGGCCGCGAAGTTCGCACCACCTGGGGAAATGGTGTCGTCTGCAGTGGTGGCGGATAATCTGATGATGGCCATCTACTTCATCGTGCTGATGACGATTCCGACCATGAGCTTCTTCAGGAAACGATTCCGTGCGCCCCATGTGGAAAAGGTGGAGAACGGGGGCATGAAGGAAGACGGCAAGACGCTTGCCGAAGGATTCTGGTCGCGGAAGGAAATGTCCCTCAAGGATATAGCCCTGTCGGTCGGGACCGCCTTCCTGCTTGTGGTGGTGTCATTCAAGATCGCCGAACTATTTGCCGGACTCATCCCGTCCGGTGAGGATGCGTCCTTCTTCCTGAATCTCATGAACGGGCTGTTCGGGGATAAGTACCTCATGCTCACGACGCTGACCTTCCTGGCACTGGCCCTGTTCCCGAAGTACTTCGACTCGATCAACGGCAGCCAGGAGATCGGGACGTTCCTCATTTACCTGTTCTTTGTCGTGATCGGCATACCGGCATCGATTCCGTTGATCATTCAGAATGCACCGCTGCTCCTTGTGTTTGTCCTGATCATCGTCATCCTCAACCTGGGTATTTCACTCGGTGCAGGGAAGCTATTGAAGTATGACCTTGAAGAGATCCTCCTCGCCAGCAACGCCAACGTCGGAGGCCCGACGACGGCTGCCGCCATGGCCATTGCGAAGGGATGGAAGGATTTGATTGGGCCGATCCTTGTGGTCGGTACGCTCGGGTATATCATCGGGAATTATGTTGGGACGACGCTTGGGTTGTGGTTTGCTGGGTTAATGTGATGGCAGCTGCTTGATCTGCGGATAATCGACTGGAATGTATGTGAAGAGAGTCTTTGTGAGTGTTTAATAGCAAGATAAGAAGCAAGCTGCCCTATTGGTAGCTTGCTTCTTAGTTTGCATAGGAACCCCCCCTTCTATAAAGGAGGGGGTCTACTAATTACAGACTACTAGCTCGTCTCTGCTTGGTATTAGTCAATGTCAATGCTGATCGTCTGGTCACTGACTTCAACGTTTTCAGCTCCTGAAAAGGATATATTCAAGTCGTACACTCCAGGGTCTAACTGATTGGTATCAATCCTGATGGGATAAATCAGTTCATCCAGTTGTGTTAAGGTGATGGTCTCACCCTTTTCTCGATTCGGGATCTTGGCGTTCACGGTGTTTTCAGGATACGCTTCTTTTCCGTTATCATCGACGGCGCCAAAGGCATACCCGATGTCCTGAATCAAACCAAAATGGATGGTGTGGTCACCTTCTTCAATGGGTTTAACTCTGAACTCAAATGTTTGGATCCCATCTTCGTCTGACACCTGTTCAAGGTGGGACTCCAATTTCACCGGCTTTTCATCAAGTAGGGTAAGGACAATTAAAGCCATTATGCAAGCCGCAAACAACGCAAGTAACGCACTATCAATTTTTCTCATGTTCCTCCAACCCTTTTAGTTGATTATGGTGATTAAGGGAAACGTCTTCTTTTACCATTTCAACAAATCTCTCAGCATGATCACTCAATATTTTCTTGAACTGCACCACTTCATCCCCATAACGGAGGACGATCCGTGGATTCAGACATCCTTTTTTCAATTGGATGTCCCTCATGTTCTCTTTCTCATATACTTCCGTCAGCTCAACTCCGGGAAGGCTGTCTGCGACGAAAATCAATTTCTCGGTCGTCAACAGCAGGGTACCTGGACGGAATACCTGTGCGTAGATGAATACTTTCACCGAGGACTTCAGGGTGGATCGGATGTCTTCTCCAGTTGATAAGAGACCTTCATCCACCAACGTTTTTTTTCGTGTAACTTGCCATTTTCATCACTCCTATTCAGTTGAGCAGCCGGTCGATATATTCCCCGTTAAAAAACAAAATCAAGTCACCGACCGCCCCGATACAGAAGAAGATGAAGTAGTAGCTTGCCTTGGTAATGTCTTTGTTGAATAGTTCCTTGAACGCCTGGATGAAGAACTTCTCAAAGGAGAACCAGCTCAGGACCCAAGCGGTTAGAAGGAATAGGATGATCATCATTGGGTATCTCACCTCATGTTCACAATATGTATGGTTGTATTGTATCATGCGTGGCATTCCCTTGATTCACTGTACCTTATAGGGAAGTGAAATCTCCTCATCTAACGTATCGGACAAATAGTTGAACTTATAATGGATGACCAATTGGTTCGGTTCTTTCCACTCGACTTCATAGTCCCCATTCGAAAAGGGCTTGTAGGCGTCATCTGTAGGGATGCTGGTCAAATACGTCATGTATAGCTTGGAATCCGACAGCTGATAGAGGCGGTTTCCTGCCCCTTCCACGGCTACAAAGTGCTCCCTTCCACTGGGAGAGGCGAACGCTGTATAGGTGGTATTAGCCATTACGCTTGGAAGGGATGGAACGATGATGAAAAAGGATCCCACCGCAACGATGATGACCTTGATTGTTTTATCTTTGACCATGTAAACAAGGGATCCGGTTGCCACTGCGATCATGAGATTTGCGAGGGTCAGATGGCTGAGGCCGGAGGGGGGAGTCCCGATATAGATGAATAGGCGTTGAGATTGCAAGGTTAGCCTGGTGAACAACACTAGGAGGCTCGTGATGAAGGTGATCAACGGGGTCTTAGAGAATGCTAGTATCTTTTTACGTTGCATGGGTATCACCCTCTTCGAATAAAATTCAGTCAGGGGCACAACTGTTGAGGATGGGTGCCCCATCATGCAGTCGGTTGTCGGGTCTTGAAGATCCATAGGAATCCGAGGAATAGGATCAGTGCTGTCACGCCGATGAACACGAGGATATGGGAGGTTTCCAGGTGGAAGTCGCTCCCGGAGTGCCACGCATGTCGCAGGACGCCTGCGATCAGCCATGTGACGAAAGCGGAGAAGTGGACGGCCAAGGTTTGAGCGAAGATCTTGATTTTCACAGCGGCTCTTTGTTTCTCGATTTCGGTGTGGAAGAAGTCGAACTGCTGTGGGTTTGTTTTCCGTACGAACCTCGCTCCGATTACCGAGAGGGCGTATACAAGGACGTTGACTCCGATCAAAATGAGATAATCGTGAATGGTTCCGAAGCTGTCTGCGGTGCCGTCGATTGAAAAGTGGATGGGGACCATTGTGTCGCCTAAGATCTTGGAGGCTAATAGGACAAAGGCGACTTGCATGAGAACCGTTACAACAAAAAGCATATGTAAGACAATAGAGATCTTCTTAATTCCATTAATCCTCCTTCTTAGAGAAGACACTGTAGCTATTTTCAAGGAATGTGCATTATGATTGGTTTACCCATACTTTACCATGAAGTCAGGTGGGGGTGAAAGGGGGCAACGGTTGTCTGATGGATGCCGTCCCTTTATGTAGATATTCACGCATCTCATGTCATGAATGATGCATGTGATGTCAGAACGGTCACTAGGACTGGGGATCAGGTACATAATGATTGTAAAGGAGAGGCATATGAAGATCAAAATTGATATAGACCCCACGTATGAGGAGGGGCCGACCATTTCCATTCAAGTGAGGGAGTGGAACGATGAGGTTGAAGCGGTAGTGAGACATTTAAAAGAGTTTGGGTCTGAAGAGGGAATGCAAAGGGAGCCGTTGCAGCCGAAGCGAATCGTAGCAGTGGATGGGGAGCGGTCGATCGTCCTTCATCCAACGGAGATTGATTATGTATGTGCAGAGAAGCGAAAGGTATTCGCCGTGTTAGGGAGCCAGTCCCTTGAGCTGAAGATGAAGTTGTATGAGCTTGAGGAGCTGCTGGCCCCGAATGGATTCATCCGGTTTTCCAAATCGGTGATTGGCAATGTGGATCAGATTGATCGCTTTGAGCTTTCCTTCAATGGGAATCTATGTGTCTACTTTAAATCCGGCAGCAAGGAATATGTGACGAGGAAGTATGTGCACAGTCTGAAGAATCAGCTCGTTGCAGGAGGAGGTCAGTTCAATGAGTAATCTGATCGTCCGCATATTCGGCGGGTTTGGTGTAGGCGGGGTTCTGACGGTGCTGGTTCTGGCATTCGGAGTCGATCCATCTGCTGATATCGATGTAAGGGAGATCATGTTCAGCCTGCTGGGAAGCATGATTACAGGTGCCTATTTCAGTGTGGCTGCCATGGTGTTCACGATTGATCATTGGAGCATGATGAAGCAGATCGCAGTTCATTACACCTCATCTCTGGTCATCCTGTTTCCGGTCTTCACATGGTTGACGGGGTGGATTGCCATCGAACCTGCCCAGCTGCTCCCAGGACTCGGGATCTTCACAGGGATCTATGTGTTCAACTGGCTTGGCTGGTATCTGTACTACAAACAAATTGAGAAAAAGATGAACGAATCCATTCGAAATAAATCGTAAATAAAAGAAGGGGTGGCTGAATGATTACGATAAGAGATGTGTCAAAGTCATATGGGACACTTCAAGCGCTTCATTCCATGGATCTCCATATTCAAAAGGGCAATTGCTTTGGGTTGGTGGGGCCAAACGGGGCGGGGAAATCGACGTTGATGAAGATGATCGTCGGTGTCCTGGAGTCATTCGAGGGTGAGATCGAAGTGGGGGGGATGTCGATTCATTCAAGCCGTCAGTCCGTGAAGCAAAGCATCGGCTACGTGCCTCAGGATATTTGCCTGGAAGAGACATTGACGGCACGTGATAATCTGTTGTTCTTTGGACGGCTATATGGCTTGTCGGGCAGGCAGCTTCATGACAGGATCAAGACGGTATTAGGATTGATTGGTCTTGAAGATCGAGAGAAGTCGATCGTATCCACCTTCTCAGGAGGGATGAAGCGAAGGCTGAATATCGGTTGTGCCCTCTTGCATGAACCTGGGCTGGTGATCCTCGATGAGCCTACCGTCGGTATCGATCCACAGTCGAGGCATTCCATCTTTCAGCTGATCCATCGGCTGAAGGCCGGTGGCACGACCATCATCTATTCCAGTCACTATATGGAAGAAGTCGAACAGCTGTGTGACAGCGTCGGGTTCATTGATCGAGGCCGTTTGGTGGAGCATGGGACGATGAAGGACGTGTTGGCAAGACACCGCCATTCATCGCTCTATGTCGAAGGGGAGCACATAACGCCTGACATGCTTGCCGGGTTCGGGGATGTGTCGCCAAAGGAAGCGGGTTTCATGGTTCATAGCGATACACCGATGCAGACGCTGCAGCGGCTGGCGGGCATACTTGCCGATCGGGCGATTGTCCCTGCAAGGCTTGAACTCAGTCAGGCGAAGCTCGAGGATATCTTCTTCAAGCTGACGGGAACGCAGCTTAGGGATCAATCATAAGGAGGAATGGGAATGGGCGCCATTGCCGTGTTGGAATTCAAAAAAAATATCAAAGATAAAGGGATTTGGTTCTGGACCTTCATCCTGCCGATCGTGTTCATCATCGGATTCGTGACGATCTTCGGAGGCATGGAACAATCCGATCCGGAAGAATTGATCGTCCAGATCGTGCCGGGCTATACCGTCATGTTCTCTTTTTACATCATGATCTCCATCGTCGTAGCATTCGTGAAGGAGCGCAACGGAGGCATGGTCGCAAGGGTGGCGAGCACACCCCTTCCAAAGCTTCAATACTTTGTGGGGAAATGGATTCCCTTCATCGTGCTGGTACTGCTCCAGATTGTCGTGCTTTTCAGCTTCGGTGTAGCCGTCTATGATCTCCCGCTCGGTGACCCCCTGGCCTTGATTGTTTTGTCCATCTCACTGGCCCTGATCTCGACCGGATGTGGTCTCGCCATGGCCGTGCTCGTCAAGTCAGAGAACATGGGCATCGGCCTCACACAGGTCATCGCCCTCGGTGGTGCCCTCCTTGGAGGACTATGGATGCCGATCGAATTCATGCCGGAAGCCATCCAGGGAATGGCCCAATTCCTGCCTCAGCATTGGGCGTTGAAAGGATATAAGACCATCATCCTTGATGGCGGGAACCTCCTCGACATCTGGGCCTCGATCCTCGTCCTACTCGGGTATGCCATTGTGAGCATCGCAGTGGCCATGGCAGCGTACCCACGGTTCTTACGCAGGCTAGAAGTTGATGAAGACTCCGGCTGACGATTGATTCGTCAGCCTTTTTATGATTTACAACAGGCGAAAGCCAGGAAATTCGATATTCGTTAAAGCAGGAAGGGAAGGCGAAGATCTACACGCAAAACAAGCTCAGAGTTGAGTATGAGCTTGTTTTAACTTATATAGCGTTTCGTTCCTTTTTATTTATGAAAATGATAATTTCCTTATTCTAGTAGCTATTAGTGTAGCTATGTAATAAGGGGAGAATCACTCCTCAGTGAATGCCGTACTGGAGAGCTCCTTCATATACTTCTTCACATCAACGGCCCAGTCCTCTATATGCTGGTGAAACGCCGACTGATTCCCTGCATAGAGCTCGCGCAGCGCTTCTTCGTAATGAGGGAAGTTCCCGGCCATGGAGGTCATGAAGTGGTAGGTGGCCTCCTGAGATGCTTTGGCCTGCTGGGCACCGCCGCGTCGGGCGTCTTCGACGAGCTTCCGCAGGGTGACGGATGCGCCGCCGGGCTGACTCTTGAGCCACTCCCAGTGACGGGGGAGGAGGGTCACTTCGCCGGATACGACGCCGAGCTTGGGACGGCCGACCCGTCGTGGTTGGGCTGCTTCCGTCTGTTCTCCTGTTTCTGCCTGTGTATCGATTGGACCGTGATAATCAACATCGATCTGTCTGCCGGTGGCATCGTCAAAGATGAGAACCTGGGGCCAATCGTTGCTGTCCAGTTGCTCTTTGATGATGGAGACGACTCGATCTAATGGTCCACTGGCTACGTTTTTGACGCCTGAAAATGCGGTGTAGGTTTTCGTCATGTTTTCCAACTCCTTTACTACAGTGTATTATACCCGGGTAAAATGGTGACGTCAATATTACCCGGGTGAAAATAAAAAAACCATTCTACTTGTGATACAACAAGTAGAATGGGGGATGATGATCAAACCAGTTGGTTCAAAAACGTACTCGCGTCACTGTTGAATTTCCATATCATGCCGAAGCGGTCCTTCACCATGCCGAAGCTTGATGACCACGGAACGGACGAGAGGGGCATGATGATGGTTCCTCCTTGAGACAGATGGTCAAAATGCGTTTGATTCAGTTCAGGGTCGCCGTCGATCAGGCTGATGATCACATTGGTTCCGGGAGTGATGGGACCCGTTACAGTTTGCATGGACGGAAGAACGTCGGAGATCATGATGGTGTTTCCAGAGAAGTCGAGTCGCGATTCCATGATCATGGCTTGTTCTTCAGCAGGGAGCGGGGGTTCTTGAGGGATCGCGCCGAAGGTCACTTGTTGGACCGTTCCCTGTAGGGCCTTTTCGTAAAATGTGAGTGCTTCCTGTGCCTGGCCGTTGAATTGAAGATAAACGATTGGTTTCATTGTGTGTTGCCTCCTTTATGGGTCTATCGGTAGTATAATGAGGGAAAGGTGACAACTGTATGTCGCCATTGGGAGGGCGTTATGCAAAAAATTGAGCGATTGATTTCGATTGTGATGTTGCTTCTGCAGAGGGAGCGGGTATCTGCCACGGAGCTGAGTCGGCTTTTCGGGGTCACGAAGCGTACGATCCAGCGCGATATGGACACGCTGACCTATGCGAATATTCCGGTCTATGCCATGCACGGTCGGGAGGGCGGATACGGATTGATGGGGGAATATAAATTTGATAAGCGGTTGTTGACCCACAGGGACATTGAGCATATCGTCGTGGCACTGGATGGATTCGGTCAGCTGTCATCGAATGAAGGGGTCCAACAAACGATCGGGAAGATTAGGGGGATGAGTCATCTCGATCTTACTCCCACCCTCTTCATGACCTTTTCTGATAGGGTGGGTCGGAGCGGATTGCACGATGAACTATCCATTCTGATGGACGCCATTAAAAACCACTGGTTGATTGAATTCGATTACGTGGATCAGAAAGGGGCCATCAGCCACCGAACAGTGGAGCCTTATCATCTGAAGCTTCATGAGATGAAATGGTATGTGGCCGGGTACAGTATGGAGCGTGAGGATCATCGGACGTTCAAGGTGACAAGGATGACGGATCTCAAGATAAAGGGCTCGTTTATACCACGGCCCCAACCTTCTGAAGGAAATGGAATGGAACAGTCACCGTTGACATCTATGATGGTAAAGGCAGAGATCGATATTAGTGTCAGGGACCAGTTCATTGAGCGGTTTGGAAAGCAGTCCGTCGTGCACGCTCGTGGAAGGACATATGAAGCTACGATGGAACTGCCTGAGAATCACTTTGCCTATCAGTTTTTGGCCGGTTTTGGCAATAAGGTGAGGATTGTGGAACCAGAACAGTACGTGGTGAAATATAAAGGATTTCTAGAAGACGCGTTAAGGATGTATCAATAAGGAAAAAGGCTGCCGATTGGCAGCCTTTTTGACTTGTTTCCTTAGAATCCAACAAACTCCCCATTTGCCTCGCCACTACCTCGGCAGGCTCCGTAAGTCCCCCGGTGATCCACGCTTCCACAATCTCGACGATGGCCGCCCCGAAGAATCGCAGGACGATTTCCCGGCTCAAACCTTCGTTCAATCCCGTGGTCGTATCGACGTCGGCTTCGAGTTCCTCGATGACGAAGGTGAGGAAGCTTGTGCGGAAGGTCGGGGCTCCTTTGCCTGAGAGGATAGAGGACGTGGAGAAGATCTCCAGGCTTGATCAGTATAAAATGCTATTCTTCCAACCATACCGATCCTAAAACGGTGGAGATGTTTGTGGGTTTTGGGAAATAAGATGAAAAAAACTTCCTAGAGAGTGGACGGTTGGTCCGTTGTTCCAAGAAGCTTTTTAATGCGTTCGATTCCCACCGGAGATACAATCATCACTATGGCTCAATGTGCATGGTTCCAAGAGGCAGCTTGCAGCTAGCTCATGCTCATTAGAATCTATTTGAATCTCTGGGGACTGGACCTTCGTCGACACCCGTGCACATCAAATTTTCCTTACCGCCATTCCCCTTTAATGTGCTCTAATTTTACATAAAACCTATTGAATGGTCAGCATAGGAAAAAGGATGAGGTTATACATATAGGTACGGGTTGATAGAAGATTTAAGTATGTAGCCATGTTTGCTCATATTTATTTTTTATATCTCACAAGAATAATCTAAACGACTTATGAAATTAGATCCCTTACACATTTTGTAACTTTTAGTTAACAATATTTGGATTATGATGGATGACTCAAAATATATCCTTTATACATGATAGAATACAAACTTACGCATGTGTTTGGGAGGGATGTATTATGGAAAAGGGGATGAATTGTAGAAACGATCATGAATACGAAAATGATCTGTACAGTAAACATATGATTGAACTGGATTTCATCATTGTGAACGGCCAAGTTTACGAGTTCTGCTGTATTGCACATCACAGTTCACCGGTCATGGCTGTGGAAGTCTTTCTAGAGAATGGCACACTCTTGAAGGATAGCGTCAGAAATAAAGGGTTGGCGGTAGACGCAAATAGGTTTAGGTTGAGGAGAAAACTACAAGAACAGGCTCGTAGTATATATAAAAAACATGGGGTCCTTCCTGCAGACAAACATCTCAATGAAAAGAAAACAGCTATGTATCAAAAAGTGCTAAGGGAAATCGAATGGAGAAAGAAGTCTTAAACATCGACTAAACCTGCTTCAAGTCATATGTAAAAGAACACACTTCTGGGAAAGGAAGTGTGTTTTTTCAGTGGGGACAAGTGTGCTTATCTCTAGTTAGAGAGGCTTACACTACTATGATAGTGAAAAAGCTTCGTTGATTTCGCTTTATTTCCGCAATTAAGTGAAAGCTTCGCTCAAACCGTCGATAATACTGTTATGCAAGGCAGATAGAGTATGGAGAACAAAAGAAATCCAGGTTTTTTCTTTTTTACTTGAGCCTAAATTTTGTAGTTGAAAGGAAAGTGACGTGTGAGCATCAAGACAAAGCTATTTAGTATCATCTCTATATTGGTATGTTCCATTTTAATTATTGGAGGAACTTCCATTTTCGTAATCATAACCATTACACAGAAAAATGAAGAATTAAAAACCAAGATGGAACTACAAAAAATCATTAAGGATGTGCAGTACAAGCTTGCTGGTTTATCAAATGATGAAAGAGGATTATTTATTACAGGAGATCAACAATATACCAGTGGCATGAAAGAGAAGGCAGATGCAATCTATGCGAACCTCGAGAGAGCAGAGGGGTTGGATGAAACAAAAGAGTATGAAGATGGCGTAGCAGAACTTAACAAGAGTTTTGCCAACTACTCTCAGGTGAATCAAAAAGTAGTAGAAGCATTTGATTCAAGTCCCGATGTTGCAGAGTCTCTTCATTTTGGTCAAGAAAGAACTTTAAGGAAAGATGTCCTAGATCCTGCGGTAAATAATTTAGTAGACAGGTTACATAAAGATGTTGAGGGACTTAAAGGTGAGATAAAAAAAGACGAAGTCACTAGTAAGTGGGTAATCGGTGGAGTGGTGATTATTGCTACTTTACTGGGGACAATCTTAAGCGCCTTATTATTAAGGTCCATACTTATTCCGTTAAAAAATCTTAACCAACAACTTGAAGATATTGCTCACGGAGAGGCAGATTTAACGAAGGAATTACATATCAAGAATAAGGATGAGTTTGGGAAGTTGGCTAACTCTTTTAATTCTTTCTTGGGGTCTCTGGCCTCTCTTGTTAAGCATATTGCGGATTCTTCAGAGCAAGTGGCGGCATCTTCAGAACAACTTTCAGCTAGTTCTGAGCAGTCAAAAGCTACTTCAGATCAAATATCCAAGTCGATGAAGACAGTAATTAATTACAACGACAGACAAAATTTGATGATGGAAAAAAGCTCAGCTTCTATTGAGGAAATTTCAGACAATATTGCCGATATGGCCGTCAATACGAATCGCATCGCTGAAGTATCAACCCATATGAGTGAAAAGGCCAAAACAGGTTCTTCTTCAATGGACACACTGTCGCAACAAATGAATCTGATAAAAGGATCTGTACAAAAAGCTGGAGAAGGTTTTGCCTCTTTAAAAAGCAGTACGAATGAGATTAGCGAGATTTCTTCTTTAATTTCTACTCTATCGGAACAAACGAATTTACTTGCGCTGAATGCAGCTATTGAAGCCGCAAGGGCTGGTGAACAAGGAAAAGGATTTGCCGTTGTTGCAGAAGAAGTACGAAAATTAGCAGACGAATCCAATAAGTCTGCTAATCTGATTAAAGGTTTAGTGATAACCATACAAGGTGAATCTCAAGGGACCCATGAAAACATTCAGGTCGTGCAGGATAATGTTCAATCAGGGTTACTAACAGCCTCTGACACGCGCCACAACTTGAATGAGATTTTAGACTTGGTTCAACAAGTAACTGCTCAAATTCAGGAGGTTGCGGCTTCAACTCAGCAAATGACAGCGAGTGTAGAAATCATAAGGGGAACCACATCCACACTAAGTAAAGGAACGAAAGAAACAACACATGTATCAAAACAAGTGGCACTAACAACTGATGAACAATTAGGGTCAATGGAAGAAATCTCTCATGCCTCTATTGCTCTTGCCAATCTGGCAGAAGGACTTCAGAAAGAAGTCAATCGCTTTAATTTTTAATAGTTCAGTTATAAAAACGCTAAAAGGAGTAGTACCTCATACATTTGGTAAAGAGAACTACTCCTTAGTAAGGATTTACAAATAAACAGTGAAGTAACATACATTAACTTTTGCTTTGTGAAAGGGTTAGGCCATTTTCTTAATTTCAGTAAAAGGTAGAATAGACAAAGACGCTAGGGAATTCAGGCTTCTTTGGAATGGAGAGGATTATTCGAAGGATCCCTTTTTTCCCGTTACTGCTTGTGCTACGATGAAACTGGAAGAAATATGAATTTTCGTGAAAACGCCATTCTTTGATAGGAGTGATGCCAGTGTACCCTCCAAAACAAAGCAAGGAAGAGAAACGCAAAAAAGTGCAAGCGCTTTATAGAGAGAAGAAGCGCGGGCATCAATCCTCCCCGAAAGAGTTGCGGGTGGGGACGATTGGAAGCATTACCATCGGGGTGTGCGTGTTGCTGTTTGTTCTCTATTTCTTTATGGGATTCCTGTTTGATATGGGTGTCCCGGTACCAGAGATCTTCGGGCGGTGAAGGGTCAGGTGCGCTCCAATACCTTCACAAGCATCTCATGAACCACTTCATGATCCCGGGCATCAAACAGCCGATACTCCTCACCGGGCAGGGTGTACCATTCTTCGGCACCCACATAGGTGATCTTGAGGGAGAGGATGCCCTCTTCATCGCAGGTGGTGACGAGTTCAAGCTCCCCGCTGATGACGCCGACTTCCTCGGTCATGACGCCGTGGCTTGCGTTGAACGTGGTTGATTTGGTTTCCATGGTTTGGCCTCCTGTTTGAAACGGACGATCCCGGTGAGGATCGTCCGTTTTTCTTTTATTCTATCAGTATACGCAGCTGTTCAGCATCCCTTGAAGGGCGGTCTTCTCGGATGACTGCAGGCTCAGGTTCCATTTGGACTTGGTGCTGATCCACCATTTGGCGTAGCCGCATTTTGCACCGGCACGGGGCGGCTGCCAGGTGGATGGGTCCTGGTCGCCCTTGGAGCGGTTGCTGCTCGCGGAGACGGCGATGAGCTGAGAGCCACTGAGGTCATTGGCAAATGCTTCGCGCTGGGCGGTGGTCCAGCTGCTGGCCCCGGAGCGCCATGCTTCGGCAAGGGGGACGATGTGATCGATATCGAGGTCGGAAGGATTGGTAAACTTAACGCCGTCATAGTAGCTGTACCAGCTTCCCGACGTCACCGGGCAGTTGCCGCTGTACGAATCGGCATCGCGCTTCAGGACGACCTGGCGGGTATCACATCCGCCGCCCTGACTGCTCCAGTGGGGGAACTTGTCCCGGGAGTAGCCGGTCATCGCCCCCTCGGTCTTCACCGTGAGCCCGTTCAATTGGGTCTGGGACGTCGCTTTTGACGGCGTGACAGGCGGAGTGGCAAACGCGGACGGCAGGAACAGGGAGAAGGAAAGGACAAGGGCAACGACAAACAACATGGTTTTCTTGAACATGGAGAGCCTCCTGTATGTAGTTTTTTATATGAACATCGGCACGATGCGCATACTGGGATAAGGTGCCTCTACTGCCATGATAGGGGAGGGAGTGAGAGGTTTACAAGGGGTTTTTTGTAAATATTCAGACTTCTTGCAGGTTTTTAAAATTGGTGGTAGGGGGGAATTTATGGACTGGAAGAAGGATGATAAATAAATGTCTTGAAATGAAAAAGAACCAACCGCCTTATCCTTATGGGATCGGTTCAGGAAAAATGAACGGCTACTCTCTACTAACGCCTATGGAAAGGTAGCTTGTTTGTGCTATCACGTCAATTTTATGTTCACCTTTTTCATACGTCGTCAGAGTCCCTTCTTGAAACGTTTTTTTCCAACCCCCTGCTTTGATATGAGAACGGTAAAGGAGGGGAACTCCATCCTCCTTCGCTTCAGAAGTACCAGTCCATGTGTACGATTCAAAGTCATCCCGACTCACTGTTTTTTTCGCCAATTGTGGGACTGGAAATCCACCGAATTTATCGGATTCTTTGTAAGAAAATACAGCCCATAACGTTAGTAGAACGGTATCTATAGAGAGAACGGACACAATCCGAATCACCTTTTTCTTATTCATACATACCCCCTGTTGATCTGCCTTACCGGAAATGGATCTTGTTTCCATTATACTACAATTGATTTGATAATATTGGAAAAATATATGGTATAGTGAAAGAAGGATTAGACGTACATGACAGAAATAATGGAGGAATCGACTCGTGAAACAAACCCTTCATCAGTGGCGCGTCACGAAGTACAATCCGGATAATAGGGATGAGCATGGCCACTACGCAGTAGTAGAACACTGGACTTCCCCTTCTGAGATAGGAAAAACCTTTGATGGAAACGAATTGACGCTCGATGACTATCTTCGGGTGGAGACAGCCTATCTGGATGCTGCCATGGCCTTCATGGAGGAAAGCGGCATCCATTTCGTGCGGATTCTGGGGCTCGAGGAGCACATCACAGAGGAAGATCGGGCGACTGTTTTATATGAGAACGAATTCGAACGACTCGTGCTGAAAGAAGACTCCTTGATCAGCCTGGATGACGTGCGATTGGTCATGAAGATGGTGCTACGGGATTTCATCTGGTGCCAGCTGTATAGCGAGCACCGGCTCTTCATCCATTTTGGGACAGATTACTATATGTATATCGGCTCCCATGTGGACTGTCCCTCGGCCATCGAATGGGCGGCCGCCCACGGACTGTTTGTTGAGAATAAGCCGTCCCCGTATGGAATTTCAGAAGAAGAGATCATCTGGGAAATCGGATGGAATGCTCTGAAGGATGAGTCCAAGATCCTTGTGGGGGAAGAGGGCGTGACCGCCATCCCCCTGGATGAGTGCCGAAGGATCTTTTGTCTGTCAGCAGCGCATCCGGTGACTGGCTCCTTTGACATTCCACGTGAAGAGAAGGATTTTTTTCAACGTTTTCTGGAGCATGATATGGACTTTGATCTTTATGAGTATCGTTTGCGGGGCGGAAATTAGGGCATATTCAGCAATGAATGGATGCATTTAATACGAAAGGCTGGAATCAACCATGACAAAAAAAGAAGCATCGATCATCCAGACAGAACGATTGATTTTACGTCCAAGAGCGGAAAAAGACATTCCCAACATGCTTCAAATGTTTAACCATGATGAGGTAAGAAAATTCCTCGGAATCAATCCCCCTCGTGATGGACACGGCATGATAGAAATGATCAGGAATCGTACTGAAACAAAATGGACGGTGGCATTAAAAGAGACGGATGAATTCATTGGGGATGTCACGATTCCAACTATAGCAGAAGGGTATCTTGGCGAAATCGGGTATCGCTTCATGAGAGAGCATTGGGGATACGGGTTTGCGTATGAAGCGGTGTCCGCGGTCATCGAGCATTGTAGAAGCACATTACATCTTAAACGACTATCGGCAACGATCGATAATGAAAATGTGCTGTCAAAAAAGTTAATTGAAAAGCTTGGGTTTACGTTGGTAGCGGTGTTGCCTGAATCGAATCTAATGGGCAGGGTTGCCGATGTCGCGTACTATTCTCGTATCGTATAAGTCTCCTTGCGCTCAATGAGAAATAGGATTAAACGGATTAATGTAGGACGGGTGAAAAAAGTTGAAAATCAAAAGAGTACACGAGTATGAGCTAGATGATGTAGCAAGAGGAAGTATTCAAGAGCTACTGTCGGAGAGTTTTGGAGACGATTATCCAAAGGAAAGAGTATATTTTAAGCAATTGCCTCATCTTAGATACCTGGTTTTGAATGATGACAATATGCTTGTTGCTCAAGTGGGACTGGATTATCGAGTGATGAATCTAAATGGCCATCCTGTAAACGTTCTTGGAGTCATTGATCTATGTGTCAAAAAGGGATACCGCTCAAATGGATTAGGCTCTTTATTGCTTTCTGAAATCGAAAAATTCAGTGAAGATAAGTCGATTGATTTCTTACTATTATTTGCAGATCATAAGGGTTTGTATTTGAAGAATGGATACCGATCCGTAATGAACGAATGTACATGGCTCAAAATAGATAATGAAAATCATCAATCTTTAGGTGTGGGAAAGGAAGTCATGAATGAACTGATGATGAAGGAGATTGGAAATGCGAAGTGGGAAAATGGATGTTTAGATTTATTAGGCTATCTTTATTAATGGAATCATATAAAACCCAGAGTCATCAACTCTGGGTTTTGTTAGGTTAACGATCTTTATATTGCCGCCATCACGATTCCTCTAAAAACGCCTGCACCCCAGAAGCATTCTGTTCCAACCCGCCTTCATCAAATTCAAGGACGGCGCCGACGTCATAACGGGTATTATGGTAGGTATTATCCATCGGGAGGCGCATCGTTTCCACGTCCTTGGTCTTGCCGCGCACCACATCGGTTCCGACCGAGAGGAGGGTGCGGTAAGGGACGTTGGTGTCGACGGAGTTGTAGGCGATGCCGACGATCTTCGGCAGCTTGGTGATGGTGGAGAAGCTGCTTACTTCTTCCTTCAGCTTGCCGAAGACTTCCTGCTGGCGTTCGACACGTCCGTAGTCGCCGTTCCCGTCGTGGCGGAAGCGGCTGTAGGCGAGGAGCTCCTTGCCGTGGAGTTTTTGCGTGCCTTCGGTCAGCTGTACGCCGAGGGCTTTTTTGTCTTGGGTCATTTCATACGTCGGCGTCACTTCGATCCCGTCCGGTGCAACGGCGTCGACGATCTCTTCAAACGAGTTGAAGTTGACCTCGGCATAAGAGTGGATGGGGATGCCGAAGTTTTCCTCGATTGTCTGCCTCATGAGTTCCGCACCACCGAAGGCATACGCGGCGTTGATCTTGTTGTATCCGTGATCCCGGATATGGACGTAGGTATCCCGCATGATCGAGACAATCTTTGGCTCCTTCGTGTTGGAGGAGTAGTTGGCGATCATGATCGTATCGGCCCGTGCCCGCTCGTCTCCGCGTGCATCACTTCCGAGGATGAGGACGTTGGTGTTGTCGACCTGCTCGTCCGATCCGTTGAATTCCGTTTCTTCCTCGGCGCTGGTCTTATGAAGGGGCGAATTCCCGTTGGCGAAGATATACCCTTTGACCCCGAAGGCGAGGAGAAGGGCGACGATGAAGAGGAGTCCGATCCTCCTTTTTCTGATTTTTTTCCGTCTGACTGTCCGCTTCATTTTGTATCCACCTTTCATGTGTGAAATTCATTCTCTATGTGGTCGTTCACGACTGTCGAAAAGCCCATATGCGCGTTTCTGCATCATTTCTTACTGTATAGCAGGGAGATAAAGATGAGGTGAAGATGGCGATGGAAATCTTCAGAGTGAAAGTGGAATGTTGAGAAGGGAATAGTGAAGTAGAGGAAATATGGAAGTTACATAATGTGGGGCAGAAAGGACCGGAGAGTAAGAGGAGAAGGGTTTGGCGTTGCATTGAGTGAAACAAAAAAAGAGGGGACTTTTTCAAGTCGCCCTCCCCTATGTTAGAAGTCTATTTTTACATTGTGCTCTTCTTCAAAGTCCATGTTATCCCATGAGAACGCATAAAGGATCATTTCGAGATTTTCTTTAAGCTCAGGAATCTCTTTTCCTTCGTCATAGCTTTGGATGGTAAGGGTAGCATCGGCTTTCTTGCCACCTGAAATTTCTTGGCTCATGCTGAGCATTCCCTCATCGACCATCTTGCCGTCTGCGGAAACTTCCCTCGCTTGAATTTCGATGGTATCATCACGTTTATTTTCAACCTCGAACATCACCTCGATGGTATCACCAAACACATCGTCTTTTTTCTTTTCCACAGAAATCAAGGTTGCTTTGATGTTTTCTGTGTCAGCGATTTCCTGGTTAAGCTTCTTAGGCTCTTCCTTTTTGGTTTCTTCCTTATTGGTTTCGTTCTTGGATTTTTCACTGGAATCGACAGACTTTGGCTCTTTTGTTTCCGTTGTGCCACAAGCTCCCAAGAGCAGGGCAGCTAGTACGACTACTAAGAATTTTTTCATACTTACGCACCTCCTAAAAGATTGTAACATATGATTCGATCTTTTGTATCAGTTTATTTACAAATAAATCATTTAGATTACAAGCTTTTGGAGGAAATCTTTTTATTCTCAAAAGAGCAAAGCATTATAGCATTTGGTAGCTAAATCCGTTTTAACGTAAACGAAAAACAAACGCCACGGTCCGTGTTCTGTGCGGAATACTCTGCGTCATGAAGCTTCAAGATGTTCTTAGCGATGGCGAGTCCGAGGCCGGTGCCATCTTTGGCACGTCCGGCTTTCTTCTCTTGATAGAACTGGTCCCAGATCCTCTTCAGCTGGGTTTCTTCGATGGGCTCGCCTTCATTGATGATGTTGATCCGCACGTGGTCGCCTTCGGGATGGGCTTCGATGGTCACTTGCCCGGCTGCCGGTGTGTGCTTGATGGCGTTTGACAGGAAGTTGCTGAGCACCTGCTCGATGCGGTGCTGATCGGCGAGCGCGGTGACGTCTGCCACGTCCATGTGGATCTGGAGATTATTCTCCTGGATCTTCATCGTGAGCTGGTTGAATACGTTTTGGATCGCCTCTTTGATGGGGAACGCTTCCGGCTGGAGCTGGAAGGTGCCGGACTCGTACTTGGCGAGCTCGAGCATGTCGACGATGAGCCGGTCCATGCGGCTCACTTCCCGGTTGATGGCTTCAAAATAGTGATCCGTGCGGTCCTTGGCAAGGCCGTCCTGGAGGATCGCCGTGCAGCTCTGGATGATGCTGAGGGGTGTCTTCAGCTCATGGGACACGCCGGCGATGAAGTTCTTGCGCGTATGTTCAAGCTGCTTTTCCTTTTGGATCTCATGCTGCAGCTGGTTGATGTGTCGATGGAGGTTGTCGGATAGATTGTTGATGCTCTCCGACAGCTCCCCGATTTCATCGGTCGTCTTGATCGGGATGCGATGTTCGAACTGAAGATTGGCCATGTCCTTTGCCGTCTTGTTGATGTTCACCAAAGGCTGTGTGATCTTTTTCGAATAATAGAAGGATCCGAGGAGGGCGAGGATGACCGCTCCGATGATCACGTAGATGTAATAGTCCTTCAGCATCTCCATTGCCTCATCGATGGGCTGGAGGGACGTCATCGAGATGAAGTAAAGGGGGTTCCCGTCTTCATCCTGCTTCTTGTCGACGAGGATCTTATAGGACACGCCGTTTCGCTCATAACTTTTCGGTGTGGACTCGAGGGGAGCATGACCCGGGCGGAGGAGCAGATCGGCCTGAAATGCTTTCACCTGATCCAGGAACACGCGGTTCGATAACACCGGGTTCATTTGGAACGGATATTGATCAGGCGTATGGGTCGTATCAACCTTCCCATATAGGATCTTCTTCGTGAGGGACTGCGCCCGGGTATGATCGATGCGGTCGGCAAGCACGCGGTTCCGCATATAGTCCATGTAGCTGTCGATCCCGCCGTCGAAGATCTCGAAGGGGCTCTCCCGGTTGTTCAGGTGATGCTCTTTATCTACGACCATTTCATACGGATACAGCTCGTCGCCTTTTGCCATCACCTTGACCTCGAGGACGTGATCCCGGTAGTTTTCAAGTGCTTCAAGGATCGATGTATCAGATAACGAGTTTTCGAGATAGGCCAGGGGGATCGTGTACTCCTGGTCCATATTGGCCACGATGCCCCCTTCTTCGACGAATCCGCCCGTAATCGTGAGGGTATAGTCTTCGAGGGTCTTCACGTATCCTTTCTCATCAAGGACCGTGATCCAGGCGCTGGTCTCCTGATGAAAAGCGCGTTCCAGCTCATGGTTCGCCCGCTGTCCGTCGTCGAGCTTCATGTATTCCTTCTGGAACTCATCCATGGAGTCGGAGAGCTCAGAGATCTTGCTCGATTCATAATACTCGTCGAAAAAAAGCGTCTGGCCGACGTAGATTCCCCCGACCATCAGCATGCACAGGGCAAGGGTCAGGAAGAAGAGCTTGAGGAAGAGGCGACTCTTCATACCAGTCCCTCGAACTTGTACCCGGCCCGTACGATAGTCTTGATCATCCCGGCGCATGTCCCGAGCTTCGAGCGCAGGTTCCGGATATGGGTGTTGAGGGACCGTTCATCCCCTTGGTATTCATAGCCCCAAATCTTGATGATCAGCTGCTCCCGGGAGATGACCATGTTCTCATTGAGCATGAGGTACGACAGGATCTCGAATTCCGTATGGGTGAGGGAGACGTCTTCTCCTGCCACTTTCACCGTGCGGGAACCGAGGTTCACCTGCAGATCGCCCGCCGTCATGGCTTCCTCTTTCTTTGAAGCAGGCTGGCTGTGCTGCTGGAGGAGGCGCTTGGCCCGTGCAAGCAGGATCTTCGGGCTGTAGGGCTTCGTCACATAATCATCCGCCCCGAGTTCGAATCCTAGGATTGTATCCTCCTCATCGGACCGTGCCGTCAGCATGATGATCGGCACCGCCGACTGCTCCCGGATCCTCCGGCACACATCCCAACCGTCACGTCGTGGCATCATGATATCCAGTACGATCAGATCGACGGAGTGGCACCCGAAGAGCTCGAGCGCTTCTTCCCCGTCCCCGGCTTCCAGCACCTCGTAGCCTTCATTCACAAAATAATTCTTACTGATTTCCCGGAGGATCTCTTCATCCTCTGCGATTAACACTGTCTGTTTCATTCTATCTAAACCTTTCCGGATCTTGTTTACCGTTCCAAATTCCACCTCATTATAAGCTTCTTGGGGGGAGGATTCAAATCTTGCTTCAGAAGGATGCCGCCCCTTTTTCCTTCATTTTCTTCCAGTTACATGGTAAAGTTTGGGTATAAGAAACAGAGGGGAGCGTGCATGTTATGGTCTCATGGTTAGTTGCCATCATGATCCCACTTGGACTCATCACCCTGGTTATCATCCGTAAGAGAAAACAACACCCGTCGACCCGGTTTATGATCTGGTGGATCGCGGCCGTCACGGTGTGGGGCGTGATCAGCATCAATCTGGTGCCTTGGTTGATTGGTAGAGTGCTATAGGTGGTGTGGGCGTAAATGGATCTAACACTCTAGCAAGAGAAAGAGGGGAAGGTGATAGGGTGAGTAACGAATCATCAACTGTAAATATGACCATTCGCAACAAATTTCTGGCCTTCGTACTCGTTCCGACGATCATGTCAGCAGGGGCAGGCGTCCTTTATCTGGTCTACTCATTTGGAGACATCCACGGCCAGAGCGTTTTGGCCCTGATCGCAACACCTTTTCTTTACTGTGTGTTGTATCAACCTATCTTTGATAAGGATGAATGTATGAATGTATATGGGACCGGTGGAGACTTACGTTTAAAAGAGAAACTCAAGAAATATAAAGGAACTTTAATGAAATATTGTATAGTCACGGCCATTACAGCTTTTTTTGCAATAAACATGCATTGAGGAAAGAACGTAAGAGTAGATGGTATCCTATTCGTTAATGATTCCGAGACGATCCTAAAGTCCAACCATAACTTTAGAGAATAGAAGGTGCTTACTTGAATTCGGAGGCAAAATTAGATGTACTGTCCAGGTGGAATAAAGTAACGGCATATGTAATCATTCCAGTAATCATTTCTATTATGTCAGTCACGATCTATAGCGGAATAGTCCTTTTGGAACCCAAGCTTGAAGTCGCCATTCTTATGGTGATGATTGTCTTTGGCATGTGTGATATCTACATGCCTGTAAAAGAAAAACATGTTATGTTGAAGGTCTTTTATGAAGATGGACATTTAAACATGTACAAAAAACTAGCTACAAATAAAAGGATATTGATATCATACATCCACGCATTATTATTTCCCGTCTTGGTTGCGCTCCTCACACATTAATTACATGAAAGTAACCCTTTTGAAAAGCTACGATCTTCTTTGTTTTTCTGCTGAATCCGGTAAATGGCGGACTGTGCGCATAGGTATAGGGTAAAAAGAAAAATCCGAAAGAGGGGTCAATGCATGAACGAATCTGGAGGAAAGACATTCACGACGATTGTAGGCTGGGTGGCTGCGGTTGCGGCCATGTTAACTGCGTCCATGGTGCTTGCGCTGGTTGCACTGGTGGCTGGGTTTATCCTCTGGCATCACTTCAGGGACCGGAAAATGAGGGGAGCCCTGATGATTGCTTCTGTTCTCAGTGTGGTGCTGGCATACGCGATTGGGTTTTTATTGGTTTATGTGATGAGTGTGGGTTGATGCAGGGAGTATGGGGGAGTAGTGCATGATTATTGAATTAGATCGAAGTGAGTTTCATACGTGTAAAGGGTTGATTCATGAACAGGGTCACTTGGAGGTCAAGGCGGTGATTGAAAGGGTCAATCCTGGCAGAGTATTTGTCGATGATCGGGAGGATCCCGCAACCGGGCTTGTCTGGTTGGGGAATCATGATGGTTTCTTTTTCATCGGCAGTGAAACGAATGCTACTTTCAATCAGGAGATCAACGGATATATTGACGATGTGATCGGACCGGAAGCTAAGCTACAAGGTGTGCAGTCCTTTATCGGCATCGGTCACCATGAACGGTGGGAACCGGTGATAAGGGAAGTGTTTGGACATCGCGGGTTAGAGGTGTTTCAGCAAAAGGTGTATGGATTGGAAACGGAGCAACTTCGTGATTTTGAGCCCGTCGCTCTCGAGGAAGGGTACCGATTGGTGAAGCTCAGCAGGGACCTCTATGAGAATCGTGACGGGGTCATCACCAATCCTGATTTTCTTCAGTCGAAGATCCTGGAGTTCTGGGCCACCCCGGATGACTTCTTTCAGAAAGGGATGGGGTACGCCGTGATGCATCGTGATGAAGTGGTGAGCCTTTGTTTTTCCGGCTTCCTCGCCGGTGATCAGCACACGATTGATATCGAGACCCTGGAGGAGCACCAGGGAAAAGGATTGGGGCTCGCCGTCGCCCATCGTGTGATCAACGAAGGGCTGGAGCAGGGCTTGCGTCCATACTGGGACTGCATGGAGATCAATACGCCGTCCAATGCCATTCCGAGAAGACTCGGGTTGGTGAATGTGTTTGATTATGAAGTATATATGTTTTCCTTATAGATAGAAAAGGGATCCGATTACAGCATCGGATCCTTTTACTTATTTCCACTCAAGAATTCCCGTTAAATCGTCATACTCGGCATCCGGTTCCAGTCCGAGCTGCTCAGTCGGGGCGTGGCCGCGGTTGATCCAGGCGGTGTGGAAGCCGAAGTTTTTGGCGCCGGAGATGTCCCAGCCGTTTGAGGACATGAAGAGCACTTCCTCGCGCTTTACGCCGAGCTCTTTGAGGGCATGGGTGTAGGCGGCGGGGGCGGGCTTGAACTGCTTGACGTCATCGACGCTCAGGACCGAGTCGAAGTGGTGAGCGAGACCGGCGTTTTCAATCAGGCTGTCGAGCATATGCTGTGTGCCGTTCGACAGGATGACGAGCTCCTTGTCCTTTAGCTCAGTGAGGACGCTTTCTACTTCAGCGTAATGGGTGAGGTGCGTGTAGGCGTCGATCAATTCGTCTTCTGCTGCCGTCGTCCACTCGGCTCCATTTTCCATGAGGGCGTAGCGCAGGGATTCACGGGTGACTGTGACGAAGTCTTCGTATGTGCCCATCACTTGTCTCAGGAAGAAATAATCAAGCTGTTTTTTCCTCCACGATTGGCTGATGGCTTCGCCTTTGTCGGGGAAGTGTTTGTTGCACGTGTCCTGCACGGAATGGACGTCGAAGAGGGTGCCGTAGACGTCGAATATGAATGCTTTGATGGTTGGTTTTGTCATGGGTATCGAGCTCCTTTGGTGTAATGCCTCTATTTTTCCCTGTTTTGTTGGTGATAAACAAAGTGTGATCTGGATGACGGCTATGGTACAGGATGAACTTTCAGGCTAAAACCGAATACCGCTTCTCACCCTTTTCTTCCATGGAAAAGGTTTTTTTTCGTCCACCGTACCCATTTCGGCAAGTTAAGCCTATATACAGAGTAGATAAGGACTTTGAAATGGGAGTGATGTGGAGATGGAAGGTTGGAGTAAGTTTGAGAATGAAATCGTGGAGATGAATGTGTTCCATCATCAGGAGGATATGCGGATTTTCATCTGGCTGCTGACTCATGTGTCGTTCAAGACGGGGGTGCGCGTGGGGGAAGTGGAGCTGTCTGCGAGGCAGTATGTGACGTCGCTGAAGCAGCTCCAAAAGGATCTGTGGTTTTATGACGGCCGGAAGAAAGAGGTGTATTCCCTGTCCAGGATCCACCGATCCATCAAGCGCCTGGAGAAGGTGGGTCTTCTGACGACTGAAGCGTTTGCCTATGGATTGATCATCACGCTCCGTGCCCCTGAGCATTGGAAGGCCTCTTTGCGAAATGGACGTGAAATGGATGTGAAAGGGTTGCGGAATGAAGGTGAAAACATAAAGAAGATCGTAAAGAAAGAGAAGATTGTGAAGAGATTGATGAGTACGCGCAAGCTGCAGGCGGTGACGGACTTTTTTATCCTGAAGCGGGGGAAGGGGCTCAGCGTTTCACCTGCCGACTCCATGGCGCTGGAACGATTGTGTGAAAAGGAATCTGAAGAGGAATTGATGGCGTTCATGGAGGCTTTATTTGCCGAGAAGGGGACGATCAACAGCGCCATCTACATCGAGAAGGTGTGGGAGTCACGGAAGGAAAAAGGGGATACCGTGATGGCGAAGTTCCACGAATTGTTCGAGGATGTGGTCCCGCACCATGACGCGTGATGAACTGGGGAAGGTGTTGGAGAGGATGCAGGCGGCCTATCCGAATCAGCCCTTATCGCGATCAATGCTGGAGGTATGGGTGGAAGAGCTGAAGGAATGCACGTATGAACGGGTGCAACAAAGGCTGACGGTGCACATTCGTGAAAGCCGATTTTTACCGAGCGTAAGTGAATTGTACGAGGAGCCTGTCGGGGAGACGAGGCTGAAGGACATGATCTTGAAATGGGAAAAGGAAGGGGCTGAACGCATTGAACAGTGTAAGGGATATCGAGCAGTACCACCCTGGGAATGAGGAGAAGCTGCTGCGTCAGATCCTTGAGGCAGAAAGCATGATTCTTGGGGCCGTGCTTCTGGAGCCAGGTGTAATCGGGGACATCACCTTGGAGGAGAAGCATTTCAGTCAGTGGCACAACCGGAGGATCTTCGCCGCCATGCGGGCGGTGGAGGACAAGGGGCTGGATGTCAATCCCGTCACCCTTGTGGACGAGCTGCGGGAAGATGTGGAGCAGGTCGGCGGTGTGCAGTTCCTCTTGGAGCTTGCGGCCCATTGCCCGACGGCGGCGAATGTCGCCCACTTCGAATCCCTCGTCCTGAAGCTGTATGAGCTCGCACTTATACGGGACTCGGCCTATGAATTCCTCCGGGACTACACGCCGGAGTCGGCTCATGATCTGTACAAGGCGCTTGCGAGCATGAAGACCCATATGGTGCACCAAGAAGCGTCGAAGAATGACCTCATGGTGGAGCTCTATGAATCTCTCTATCACGAGCGGGAAGGCTTGCCGGGTGTCGCGACGGGGTTCGAGTCTCTCGATGCCCTGACCGGGGGCTGGAAGGAGGGGGAGCTCATCATCCTGGCGGCGCGCCCGTCCATGGGAAAGACCGCGTTCGCAATCCAGCTCGCGTGGGAGTGCATCAAACAAGACGGCGTCGCCCTCACCTTTTCCCTGGAAATGTCGTCGCGTCAGGTGATGCAGCGCCTGCTCTCAAGCCTTACGGGCATCAATATGATGAAGTGGAATAACCCTTACAAGTACTTGACCGTCGACGAAATGCCCAGGATGCATGCAGCCCTTAATGACGTGTACAAATCGGACTTCGAGCTGTCGCAAAATGGGATGATCACCCTCCAAGAGATGAGGCAGCAGATCCTCTCCCTGAAACAGGAGCATCCCGACAAGCCGTTCCTCGTCCTCATCGACTACCTCCAGCTCATCACGGTGAAAGGCCGGTTCGACCGCCACGACCTCGCCATCGGCTACATCACCAAGGAGCTGAAGGGAATGGCCAGGGAGTTCGGCATCCCGATCATCCTCCTCTCCCAGCTGTCGCGGGGCGTCGAATCCAGGGAAGACAAGCGCCCGCGCCTCACCGACCTCCGCGACTCCGGCAACATCGACCAGGATGCCGACGTCGTCCTGTTCCTCTACCGTGATGACTACTATCACACCGACACGAAGAGCGGGAGGGAAGTGGAGATCAAGATCGCCAAGAACCGTAACGGGCCGGTGGGGACGGTGAAGGTGGAGTTTATGAAGGAGTATGGGCGGTTTGTGGGGAAGAAGGGGAGAGATTAATAGAAAACAAAAAATACGCCCTACACATGGGGCGTATGGTTGATCAATCAAGTGAAAGGCCGGAAGCCTTCAATACATTCTTCTTATACATCTCTTTGACGGCCTGGGGCATCTTGCGTTCGTTCACCCATTCGTCTTTGAGCATCAGATATTCTTTGCGCATCTCTTCAGGAAGGACCACCTCATAGAGATCGCTCAGGCGCGTGACCTTCAAGGCTACCATGATGGAAAAGAGCTGTGTTTTATTGATGGAGGTTCCCTTTCCGTTAACCATTTCGGAAATCGTTCCGACCCTCATCCCCGTCATCTCGGCCAGCTGCTTCTGGGTGACGCCCCGCTCTTTTAACAGCTCATCAAGCTTCACCACAAAATGAGCCCCGCTCAGTTCCATCGCCGTATCCACCACGACACTATTCATCATGCTGTGGCCGCCTTCAATCAATGTATCCACTTCAATCTTCTTCATTTCTTCTGTCTCTCCAATCGATGTTCAATTCCCTTTGCCGGAGCTTATCATACCAATAGACTCTTGAATATGCCACTGATGGGATTGAAGGGAGGGGGATACATTTTTTGTCAAAAGGTGTATAGTGGAGGCAAACGAAAAAGAAGAGGGGGGACGAAACATGTTCTTCAGAAAAATGACAGAGGAAGAAAAGAGGAATTCAACAAAAGCGAGTGGGACGGCCTTTTCCATTTTATTGATCGTCTTGTTGGGGCATTCCGTTTATACGTATGTACAGACGTCGGAGACAGGGGCTTCATTTACGATCATGCTGGTGGGGGTGGCGGTGTATTTTGGGAGTGATTTTCTTTATAATATGCGATCTAAGTGGCGAAATAGAGGGGAGAAGGAGTAAGCGGAGCCATAAGGTAGTAAGAGATACATATTTTATGAGAACTAGATAGTAGAAAGGAGGATTCTATGTTCGAAACGATTGTCGCTGTTTTGGGTATCTTACTTTTTCTTGGATTATGTGTAAGCCTGGTATATTGGGCGGTAAAAAAGTTATTCAGCATGTTCTCTTAAAGGTAACGAAAAAAGTTACATACATAATAAAAACGCCCTCTTCCGTTTGTTAGGAAGAGGGCGTTTTTCGTCAGGATGTTTCGTCTTCTTTCACATACTCCAGAATATCCCCGGGCTGACAGTCCAGCGCTTTGCAGATCGCTTCAAGGGTGGAAAGGCGGATGGCCTTTGCTTTCCCATTCTTGAGGATGGAGAGGTTGGCCATGGTGATGCCGACTCTTTCGGACAGCTCCGTGACACTCATCTTCCGTTTGGCCAGCATGACATCGATATGAATGATGATTCCCATCGTATCCCCCTCACACCGTCAAATCATTTTCAGTTTTAATGAAAATGGCTTCACGTAATAATTTTTGGAGGACGGCAGCGAAGACCGCGATGACAAGGGAGGCGAAAATCGGGACAAGTCCAACGAGGATCAGCCCCGGTGCATCATCCTTGTCAGCGACCATGAAGACGAACGGGAACGCGGCAACGTAGAGAACGCTGACCGAGAGCGCATACCGTTTGATCTTCTTCAGGATCGTCACGGAGCGATCGGAGAACGCCTCTTGGCGATCGATGAGCCCAAGAAGTGAAAAGGACTGGACCAACGCCATGATGAAAGGGATCACGGTGATATAGATCAGCACAACGGCTGGATAGAGTAATGGTGCGTATTCCGGATTGGCCGGATTCCTGATCAATTGGACGGCCCCTGCTACGCATATAGCGAGGACGGGGATGCCCATGCAGAACAGAACGACCTTGAGGAATAATGTTGAACCTTGTTTCATGGAGGTCACCTCTCGTAGTTTCTTATAGATGAATGTATCACGTTATTTATTGATTTACAATAAATAATTGTTAATACATAATAAAAAAAGAGCAACCTGCCTGATCAGACAACGTTTGCTCTTATGTTGTTGGGTTTACTTTTCATGAGTGTAGATCAATTCTTTCGAGCCCGTTTTGTAGCTGAAATCGATCTCTTTCTGTTCAAGGAGAGCTTTATCCTCAGATAAAAGGATAACCGAGTATCGTTCGTCACTCTCTATGTGGATTGGGAGGGAGGCTAGTTTTCGAATGTTGTATTCTTCAGCGGAGTTCTGATCCCTATCATCTATTACATAAGCATCGTTGAGTTCTACGTTTCCGGCAGTGATTGATTTGAGTACCGTCCCTTTTCCGATGTTCTTAGGTGTGAACTGCACCTTCATATAATAAGTGGATGGGGGATCCTTATACTCGGTGATTTCATGTATATCGAATGCGTCTTCCTTGCCACAGCCTGCAATCAGAACCAGTCCGATGATGAAAAAAAGCATAAATGATTTTTTCAATGGATCACCTTCTTTTAGGTATTATACATTCCTTATTCAATAAAAAGTACGTTCAGTACAAATTAGCCGCTTAGAAACAATGAAGCTGAGATGGTTCCAAATAGCTTATTAGTTTACTAAGCCAAAATTCTCTGAGTGGTCATTTTAAAAACCGGTAATTCACGCAATGGATTAATCTATAGCTGGCCTATATCATAGTAAGAAGATAGTAAGACTATGTGCGGGAGGGAAGATAGATTGAATTTGAAAGATAATGAAGTGCATATTTGGTGGACAACGTTTGATACGTATCATAAAAATCTGAATTATTTAGATAAAGTAGAACAGGAAAAAGTAACCCGTTTAAAGTTTCCAAAGGATCAAGAGCACCAAGCCATAACCTATACTTTTTTAAGAGATGTCTTGGCAGAGTATACTGGGCAACGTCCCGAAGGTATTGAGATAAGTAGGGACTGCTTGGGATGTGGGGCTCAACATGGGAAACCGGCGTTATTGAATGAAAGTCAAATCAAGTTCAACCTTTCTCATACTGCTCATTTTGTAGTGGTGGGAGTGAGTAACTGTGAGGTGGGGATAGATATTGAAGAAGCTGATGAAGCCAAAGATGTGGAGTTTCTTTACTCAGCCCTTTCACAATCTGAGAAAGAACAAGTAGACCCCAAGGAAAAAACAAAAGGATTGCTCACATATTGGACGCGCAAGGAATCGATTGTTAAGGCACTGGGAGTCGGATTGACGATTGATTTGCAGGCACTGGTGCTGTCTGGGTGTAGTGAAGCTCCTCGTATTGTGGCTTTTCCGGATGGGAAACTACCTAATGCCACAATGGTGGATTTCGAGTTGGAGGATGTAATGGGTTGCGTGACTCTTCTTGAAGCCAAAGACCAACCGGTAAATTTGATTTTCCGTCGACACGCTGCTTTTTGTCAATCATGAAGAAACCCACCATCTTGGTGGGTTTTCAAATTTATAGATAATCAAGCGTGTTAAAAATCAAGATTAATCCAACGATGCACATGATCCAGGATAAAGCAGAATCTGATCCGGTTGTTAAGCGGGTGCGAAGCTTATTCAGGCTGCTGGTCACCCATGTTCCGAATACTTTGTAGCTGAAAAAGATCAAAATTGCAGGGAGAATCATGATGATGTTATAGATGATGAGAATTGGGAGCCATTGATAATAGGGAAGTTGATTGGTAGTCAACAATCCGACAGCGGCAAAGTATGGAAGAGCTGTTCCAGCCTCGATAAGAAAAGTGGTCACGCCGATTAGGACAACAGAGATAATACTTTGAGTTTTAGGGATGGGGACACGATTCTTTTGATTCTTAGGCAGGAAAAAGCTTGCCACGAATAGAATGACGCCGATGCTGAAAATTCCCCAGCTGACGGCCCTGTTCTGGAACAGGTTCGAAAAGGCATCAATTACGTACCCTAGACCAAGCATCAAAATGACACCGAGGGAAAAATACAGGATGACAACGGTAGAGAGGTAGGCAAACAATCGTGAGGTCATATTCTTATTATCCTTCAAAATTAGTAGAAGGGTGACGCCAATGATGGTTGGACTTAACGTGTCCAACAGGGCCAAACCGCCTAGATAGAGTAATAGCTCAGTTCCCATGTGTTCCTCCAATGGTTGAGATTAAGAATTCTTCGCCATGTAATGGATATAGGCATTCTTCATGAAATCAAGGACTTCTTGATCAATGGGGTATAAGTTGTACTTCTTGGATTCTTCTGGAGACATTCGGATATCCCAAAGTTTATCTAAGAAGGCATCCTCGTCTCCAAAGTTCTCAGCTCTTTTTTCGTCCATTCGTTTGATGATATTTTGAATTCGGGGGTCACTATATTTAAGGTGGATGTACTTCTTCAATTGTCCTAATAAGGCAATCCATTCGAGGGAGTCAGGATCACTACTGGTCATATTCGGCAAACGATCGAGAACATCGTAATTCTTTATATCTAATTCATTCTGTTTATACGTGAGTACTTCCTTTGAATCCCTTGTATATAGGCTCATGATTTTTTGAATTCGGAACTCTTCTCCCTCGATGGCGATGCCGTTAATCAGCTCCCTGAGGTTATATTCAATCTTTGAAAGTCGGTCTTTCTCTGCCATTACGTAGGATAGTTGCTTCATTAAGCTAATCGACCAGTCCCATTCTTCAGATTCCAACATGATTTTAATTTCACTAAGTTGGAAGCCAATTGTTTTCAAGAATTGAATCTGCTGAAGCTTCTGCAATTCCGTATTCGAATATAACCTATGACCCCCTTGGGTCTTCGATGCAGGTTTTAATAATTCAATCTTGTCATAATACCTTAAGGTCCTAACGGATACGCCACTCATTTTTTTAACTTCATTGATATGTAGCAAGGCAATTCCTACTTCCCTATTCCTTTTTTGCTGAGCCCGACATGGAGTATTTTAGAATATAGCCTATCCCCAATCCGATCAGTACACCAGGGATCGCATTATCGAATAGTAACCCGATCCCAGCCCCGGCAATCACACAACCGTAGATAATAACATCTTCTTTTTTCAAATTAAATCTCCTCCTTTTATTTTTTAACACGCTAATGAACATAGTGTAAGTATAAAAGATGACGTTACGTCACTTTCAACTATTTTGAATCTTCCTTTGCGTAAAGTTTGAAAGTGACCTTACGTCATCTTATATAATGGGTTCGAAGGAGGTTGGGTTATGATAAAAAAATCCATTTTAGGCATACTGGTGGCATTATTGAGCCTCGCCGGATGTTCTACCGGTGAAAAGGATGTACTGGTGAATAAGGAATCGGTCGACGATGTAAATGAGATTGTAGTGAACTTTGCAAGTACAGATGTGGATGTTCAGGTAAGTGATACGTCTGAATTAGAGGCGCACCTTACAGTTTATGATGATGGTCCAGGAGTGACCCTGGATAAGTCGGCAAATCGGTTGACCGTGGATCTGGAGAGCAGTATTGCACGATTGGTTAAGAAGAAGCCAACTCTTGAATTGATGATTCCACAAGACTTTGAGGGTAAGCTCACCCTTGATGGTTCTTCAGGGAATATATCTGGGAAAGATTTAAATCAAACCGACATTGACGTCAAAGCGAGTAGTGGGAATGTGAAGTTGCATTTTGCCGAGTTGAATGGGGATGTAGAGGTATCCACTTCAAGTGGTAAGGCCACTATTGAATTTGATGAAGAGACACCCGATCTGGATCTGGATGTCAGTACGAACAGTGGTAGTCAATCCATCAATATGTCATTGGATGAATCAACAAAGGACAAAAGAAAAGTGAAGGGAACATCAGGAAATGGTGGGAATGAAATGAAAATCAAAACCAAATCAGGGAGCATAAAGGTGAATTGAATAAATAGGGACTAGAAAAGTAGGGAAGAACATGACTGTTAAATTCACAATATTGGGATTTTTATATAGGAAGAATTTACACGGCTATGATATCATCACGGAATTCAATGAACTCTCTCATCATCAATGGCCCCTAAATCCGGGTCAGGTTTATTCCACATTAGAGAGACTGGAAAGAGATGGGTTGGTTACGTCACTAGGGGAAAATGAGAAGGGAAGGATTCATTATCAAATTACCCAAGCGGGGAGAGAAGCTCTTTTTGACTGGATATCGTCTCCTGTTAAAAGGCCCCTATTAAGGGATGAACTGTACATGAAATATTTACTGGCCGAAAGTAAGGGGTTGGAGGGAATAGAGGAATTGCTACAGTCTCAGAAAGAATTGATTCTCCAACAGATCCTTTTACTTACGGACTTTAAGAAGACGATCGATCATAAGCATTTTAAGAAGATTATCTATGGGGGACTACTACATCTGGAGGCAGATTTAAAGTGGTTGGAGTACATCAAGGATGAATGATCATAAAGATGGTGAAGTTTTTTTGTAGGGTAATAGATACTGAGTATCTATACCCAGTATCTATCAAGGAAAATGTGAAGGAGTGAGGAACATATGATCACTGTAGATAACGTGTTCAAGCATTTTGAACAGGGAGATATGAAAATCGAGGTTCTAAAGGGCGTAAACCTCTCGATTAAAGAAGGAGAGTTTGTTGCCATCATGGGTCCGAGTGGATCGGGTAAAAGTACCCTTCTTCAACTTCTTGGAGGGTTGGATACTCCATCATCTGGTCATGTAAGAATACAAGAGAAACCCTTTTCTGATTTGAATGAAAAAAAAAGGACCATTGTGCGCCGCAAGGATATCGGTTTCATATTTCAGAATTATCAGCTTTTGCCTACCTTGACTGTAGAGGAAAACATCGCCTTCCCGCTACATGCAGACGGGAGAAAAGATAAGGATGGAGAGGAGAAAATCCGATCGATCATTAAAGAGGTGGGATTGGAAGGGCTTGAAAAGAAATCCCCCAATCTATTGAGTGGAGGGCAACAACAGCGTGTTTCCATCGCTAGAGGGTTGATCCATGAACCCAAAATCCTTTTGGCAGATGAACCTACAGGAAATTTGGATCGAAAGCGTGCTGAAGAAATACTGGAGCTACTTGCGAAGTTCAATAAAGAACGAAAGCAGTCCATCATCATGGTAACACATGATATCTTCGCAGCCGGATATGCGGATAAGATCATTTTATTCAAAGATGGAGTGATTGATAAGGAAGTTACTAGGGAGGATCAAGACTATGCTGAATATCTGGCTAGTTTCCTGGCGTAATCTAACGAAGAACAAGAGGAGGTTCTTCTTCACTCTGATTGCCGTCATACTCGGGATTCTGTTGACCACCAGCATGTTGGTGGCGAATAACACAGTAAAAGATACGTTTAGATACTATGAAGAAATCTACGCAGGTGATGCAGACTCATGGATCTTGAGTAAGGACTATTCCTTTTCTGAGGGTGAAGTGGAATCGATTAAGCAGCAGGATATCGTGAAAGACAGCCTGAGTGTCTTGGATAAGCAGACACTGATTGAAGTAGATGGTGACAAAGGTCCACCTGAAACCCCGGTAAGGGTGACGGGAGTAAGTGATATCAACAGTAATCTTCTCAAGCTTCCCTTGATTAAGGGAGACCTGGAAGGTGGAGGCTTGATCATCCCGGAAAATGCATCGAAGCTATGGGGGAAGGATATTGGGGATACAGTCACCTTTAAAGGGCTGGGGGAAATTAAAGTAACGGGTATTGTAGGCTTCACTTCTTGGTTAGCAAGCCCTAACAGTTGGGAAGAAGCAGAAGGGAGATCATTCAGGGTCATGATGGACCTTGACACCCTACAGGAGTGGACTGGACTGACCGATCAGATTAGTTATATAAGGCTGCAACATGAAGGAGGTAAAGATCATTTATCACAGTATCAAGATGAATTGAATGGGACACCTTTATACGTTCAGCCCGTGGTAATCGATGATTTGAGGAATAATGATGTGGATGGGTTATACTCTGTATTCTATCTCGTGTCTATCCTTGCACTCTTTATCAGTGGTTTCATCATCTTCAATATGATCTACTCGAGTGTCATCGAGCGTAAAAAGGAATTTTCCATCATGAAGAGTCTTGGATATACGAACTTTAATGTGTTTAAACTTGTATTCATGGAAGTACTTTTACTATCCCTTATCGGAACAGTGATTGCTCTTCCACTAGGGGTATGGTTCGCCGATCTATTTGTTGATATGCTTCTAGGTATCTTCCAAGACACAATGGTATATACACTGAATTGGCAGAGTGCGACGATCTTATCCGGAATAATCGGACTCCTCTTCCCACTTATAATAGCAGGTATTCCAATGTATATCGCTTTCAAGACCCCTATTATATATGCCTTGAGGAATACGAATAAAGAGTCTAAAACCAGAGTGAAGGTCATCAGATATCTACTCGGCTTGGCCTTCATCGGCTTGAGTTTTCTCGATAGTTATTGGGGTTACGTATTCCTGCTTTTCGGAGTCGTTCTTCTTTATCCGGTGGTAATAAAAATGCTTGCGAAGTTGTTAGGACCGTTGATTGAGCGATTGTTAGGTTATCCCGGACGCTTATCGGTCAGTAATATCAAAGTAAATACCAATCGAAATGCAAATACCTCGGCCATGTTGGCAATCAGTATTGGAGTGGTCATCTTTCTTGGATCGGCATTGGAATCCATTCCTTCGGGATTTGAGAAGGAAATTCGCCAAACCTTCGGTGGAGATATCCAGATCCAATTCGAAGAACCAATTAATGAATCTCAGTTAAACACTGTGAAAAACCATCAGGCTGTGAAAGATATGGCTTGGTATAAGGAGACAATGGTTACTTGGAAAACAGTGGATGGCGAGGCCAAAGAGTTTTATTTGATGAGCAACCCGTCCTCTCCGGATTTCCCACTGTTTAAGGGGTATGCTCAGGATATTCCTGATGGTGCGGTTCTACTGGGAGAGAGAGCGTTTGATGAGTGGGGTGGGAAAGTTGGCGACTCTGTCAAGATGAACACCCCTGCCGGTGAACGAGAGTATAAGGTAGCTGGAAAAGTTAATACGTCTCAGGATGGGGGCTATGTCGGATTCGTCTCTCAGGAAGAATTTTCACAAGTGTTTAATTGGCAGGGAATCCAGACACTCATGATGGATGTCGATGATTCAAGCAACCCAAAAAACCTGCGCAGGGATTTGCGTCAAGACTTCCCTACAGGCATCTCGACACTTACGCTAGTGGAAGACCAGATTGAGTCATCACAAAGTTCTTTTGATGGTATGAATGAAGTGATGCAATTCCTTATGATTATCGTCATTGCACTTTCAAGCATAGGGATTAGCAATACTTTATTAATGAATACAATGGAGAGGATAGGAGAGATTGCAACCACGCGTGCCATCGGTTTTACAACGAGACAAGTGAGAACGATGGTGATGGGAGAAGGGTTAGTCGTAGGAGTGGCCGGAATCATCGTCGGAGTCGTGTTGGGGATATTTGTTATCTATTTGAACTCCATCTCTAATTCCTCTGCTACTTACATGCCATTCATTATTCCTTGGGGGAATATCGGGCTTGCCATCGTGGCGGGTCTTCTACTCTCGGTCATTGCATCCCTATTTCCATCTTTTATTGCAGCGCGTGTGAACTTGGTCAACGCACTAAAAGAGAACTAAACTTGTTTTTCTTGAGAGCCTACCTGATGTTTGTGGTAGGTTTTTTTCTTTGTGCTTCATATTGCGTAATATACAGATGTTTTGATGGAGTTCCCTCTATATCATTAAATGTATCACGATTACAGTAGGGAGCTCTTATGGGAATCATTTATGAGATAAACGATATAACAAAAGAATATCCTTCACGGAATATCACAGCCAATAAAGAGATTAACCTTCAGATTCATGAAGGAGAGATCATCGCATTATTAGGTCCGAATGGGGCTGGGAAGTCGACGTTGATTAAACAGATGATGGGGCTTATCAAGCCTACAAGCGGAAGTATTAGGCTTTTCGGAGAAGACATACAGGAGAACAGTGCATTTATTACTGAGAATGTGGCTTACTATGCTCAGGATCCACATGCCATCACTTCTTTACGGGTGTGGGAATCCGTTTATTTCTCTTGTCGTTTGAAAGGATTGACAAAGTCCACTTCATTGGAAGAAACGGATCGACTGTTGAAATTAATTGGTTTAGAAGCATTTAGAAAGGATTATATCAAGAATTTATCGGGTGGACAAAAACGATTGATCAGTGTTGCCCTGACCCTGACGGGGGACCCAAGCGTCATGATCTTTGATGAACCGACAAATGAGCTAGATCCTGTTAAGCGGAAGAAAGTGTGGGACATTATCACAGAAAAGAATAGAGAGGGCGCAACCATCATCTTGGTTACTCATAATGTACTAGAAGCAGAGCAAGTAGTGGATCGGGTGGCCATCATTAATGAAGGAAGGCTGGTCGCATTGGATGGGATTAAACAATTGAAGCACAGGATTGATCAGCGGATGAGACTGGACTTATCAGCGAGTGATCAGGCAGTGGCAAATCAATTGTATACATTAATGCTTGAAAGGGACCCCGAACGAGTCACTGATCATAAAATAAGGTTTCTAATACAAAAAGAAGATGTGGTAAATGTGGTGAAAAAGCTAATGGGCTTAGGCGAACGGTTTGATTTTGATTTTTCTTTGGTGCCGCCTACCCTGGAAGATGTGTACCTTCGCTTGGAAGGAGGCGAACCACAGCATGACTCAATTGGACTTAAAGCATAAACGCATGGGGATTTCGCAGTGGTTAATAGATTTATGGATACTCGTAAGAATTCAGTATGCCAATGTTAGAGAGCAATGGCTATTAATCATCATCCTCGCCTCTCTCTTTCCATTGACTACGTTAATGTTACTTCATTTCTTCGTGGAGAACCCCACGAATGACATGGTGCTTCGGATTGTAACGGGCAATATGGTATTCGCGCTGATCATCACAGGAATTAATCTACTGGCTCAGGATCTGTCTTGGCAGAAACATCGAGGGCATTTTGTTTTTTATGCAACACTTCCGATTAGTAAAGTTTCGTTTATATGTGCCAACCTTATTAAAGGCATGATTACGAGCTTCCCATCTTTTATGATTTTAGCTGTTATAGGGGAGACGATCTATGATCTTGAATGGAACTTTCATTGGTTTGTCATACCCCTTATCTTTCTGAGCATTCTGAGTATCGTCGGATTTGGGGTGTTTATTGGCTTCTGGTCGCCTAGTCCCCAAGTAACGAACATCGTACTGCCTAGTTTAATGATGTTTTTGGGGTTTTTGACTCCAGTATTAATTGATGGCGAACAGTTACCAAAGATTCTATATTGGATTTCCCTTGTATTCCCAACCACCTATGTGGCGGAGGGGCTAAGGGAAGTGTTGACAAATGGTTTGACCAAAGGGGTCCTAATAGACTCTTCTATTCTAGTCGGCTTTACAGTCGTTTCGTATTTCCTGATATTAAAAAACATAAAATGGAGAATTGAATAATATGAGAAACCATGAAGGCACACTTCAAGTCGTTTTGGTCATTGGGGGGAATTCAGGTATAGGGAAAGGAGTGGCTAAGAAGTTTCTGGAGAACACTGGAAATCAAGTGATCATCACCGGTACCAACCTTCAAAAGGGGATGGATGCACAGGGGGAATTAAGACAGATATCCGAACATGTGGAATTTCATCAAATGGACGTACGTCGTGCCGGTGATGTTGAAAAGGTGATAAAAGAGATTGTGAATCAATATGGAAGTATAGATGTTGCCTGTAACTGTGCAGGGGTAGAGCATCGCTTCGCATCCATGATTGAACTGGAAGAAGAAGAATTTGATCAGGTCATGAACGTGAATCTAAAGGGAGCATGGCTATGTATGAAATACGAAATTAAGCAGATGATGCGCCAGCGTTATGGAGGATCCATCATCAATATCTCATCTGTGAGCGGTCTGAAAACGACGCCCAATGGATCTATTTATTCTGCCAGTAAGCATGCGCTGGAAGGGCTGACTAAAACGGCTGCTCATGAATATGCCAGGTTTGGGATTAGAATCAATAATGTGACACCGGGATTGGTTCAGACCCCCATGGCAAATCGTGTACTGGGGGTAAGTGAAGATAGCTCGGATGAGCTCTCAAATAAGTACATTCCTGCAGGTCGAATGGCCAACACAGATGAAATGGCTGAAGCCGTATTTTGGATGGCCTCGAAGCATGCAAGTTATATTATAGGGCATTCTCTTGTGGTGGATGGCGGTCTGGCTCTAGGAAGGTAAAGGGGACTTGTAGGGAATGCCCATTCTCTACAAGTCTATTTTTATGGGAGGTAAATGGCCTTTAAGGAATATTGACCAAACTTCCTATTTTGCGTTATTTACTAATGTTTCTTGAGAAGAAAAAACTTATACTTTGCTCAAGTTACACAACCATCTTTTGTAAGGAGTGGCAGAGTATGACGATTGAAACAACGAAAAATCACCCCCTCACATACTACAAGCTGAAGCCATCATTTTCCCAAGAACGGTTTTGGGTGCTACATAATCTTGATCCTGACAAGCCGACCTATACCATTTCTAAGGTTTTTCGATTCACTGGAGCATTTAATCTTAAAGCCTGGAAGAAAAGTCTGAGGGAATTAGTAGAACGCCACGAAATTCTTCGTACGACATTCACGTTCGAAGAAAGGCTTTATCAACGTATTGCAAGTGACCAGCAATGTGACTTCGACTACGTGGAACTCTCAGAAGACCTAGTAGAAGAAGCCATAAAGAGCTATATTCAACAGCCATTTGATCTTGAAAGCAGTAACCCGCTCTTTCAAGTAAAGGTTATTAAGACCGGAATGGATACCCATTACTTCCTGATGAATATCCATCATATTCTCTGTGATGGTCCGTCTTTGGGAATCTTATTAGAAGACTTATTCCGCCTGTACTCATCCAATAGCCAGCAATTAAAAGCTGAATTTCCACCGTTGGAGATTCAATTCGCAGACTTTGCTGAATGGGAGAGGAATACTGTCGAGAGTGATCAATCGACTTCATTGGAGTTTTGGAAAGAGAACCTTAAGGGAGCTCCTTCCAAGGTCGACTTCAATAAACATGGGGAAAGTCATGAGGTGGGGACGGGTGGAAAAACGACCAGGTTTAGGGTTCCAAGTGAACTGCAACAAGCCGTGAAATCTGTATCTAAAGCCAACCGAACCACCCTTTTCACCACCTTCATCACTGCATTTACCATCCTGATATACAAGTACACCTCACAGGAAGAGATCAGTATTGGAACACCCGTGAGTCTAAAAGAGAGCAAGGAGCTAGAGAACGTTACGGGATTATTCATCAATTCACTGGTTATTCGCTCTCATATATCGCCCCTTGATACGTTCAATGAACATCTAAAAAAAATGCAGGAACAAGTCTACGACTGTTTTAAACACAAGTATATTCCTTATGACACGATCGTGAAGGAGATCAGTCCTGATAGAGATGATATTCATAACGCTCTATTCAATATAATGTTCGCTCTCCATTACAAAGCTGGCAAACCAAATCTTACAGGTCTGGAGTACGAAGAAATCCTATATGACAACCGAACGACAAAGCTAGATTTGTCTTTGTCTGCAATCGTCAGTGAAGAGGAGATCGAACTTGAAGTCGAGTATGACACCAGCATCTTTAATCAAAGATATATCAACCAGTTGTTTGGACAGGACTTCATGGCTCTCTTAACAGAGCTCACAAAGGATCAAGACAAGCCTATAGGGACCCTTCCATTGGCAGAAGGAAGGTCGGTTATCACGAAAGTGAACCGCCCAGCCATTTCTCCAATCAAATCGGAGAAATGTATCCACGAGCTGATTGAAGATCGGGTGGCCAATCATCCCCATGCCATTGCTCTTACATTTAGGAATCGAACGTTGACTTATCAAGAGTTAAATGAGAAGTCCAACGACTTAGCAGCTCGAATAGTTAATCAGATTGATCGAGGAGCTACGGTAGGGATTTACATGGACCGCTCGATAGAGTTGATCCTCTCCGTTCTTGCCATAATAAAAGCAGGTGGCGTTTATGTACCTCTAAATACAGAGGATCCTCTTAAAAGAACGGAGAAAGTGGTGGAAAAGGCAAACGTATCATTCCTCTTAACGAAACATGAAAGTGCTGAGCGGATCGCTACCATTAATCAGAAAACCTATAATGTGGAAGAATCTGAATTGGGGATTGGTTCTGATTTCCCTAATCTCAAGACATTGACTACTACTGAAGGAATGCTCTCTATTTATTTCACATCCGGATCAACGGGAGAACCAAAGGGGGTAATCAATCATCACAAAGGCTGGATTAACAGAATGAACGGGATGCAGCAAAGCCATCAGATGAAAATCGGCGATGCGGTCTTGCAGAAGACGTTGCACACATTTGATGCCTTTGGTCTGGAAGTGTTTTGGCCGTTGATGTATGGCGGACACATCCATTTACTTGAACCTGGAGAACATCGTAATCCACGAGCAATTATTGATGCTATGAAGGAGTATAGAGCAATCTTCCTTCAAGTGGTACCGAGCATGCTGAATGAAGTGGTCTTGGAGTTGACTGAAGAGGATGCAGAAGCGTTGAATGAGCACCTTAGATTCATTGGAAGTGCTGGTGAACCTCTGACATCCACTTTGTACAATGAGTGGAGAAAAAAAATGAACTGTCCAGTCTACAACACATGGGGTCCCACTGAAGCATCCATAGATGTCACCCAATATGTTTGCACAGAACATGATCGGTATAACGGTGACATCCTTTCAATCGGTAAACCGTTAATGAATAACGAGGTATACATCTTAGATGAATATCTCCATCCGGTCTCACCTTATGTCACAGGAGACATTTTTGTATCTGGAATAGGTTTGAGCAGGGGCTATGTGAATGACCCTGAAAAAACTAAGCAAACATTCCTTGACAACCCTTTTCATGAAGGAACGATCATGTACCGGACAGGGGATAAAGGATACTTTTTAGAAAGCGGTGACATTCAGTTTGTAGGTCGTGAAGATAACCAGGTCAAATTGAGGGGCATAAGGGTCGAGCTGGATGAAATTGAACGGGTCATAATGGAGAGCGAAAGCGTCAATCAATGTGTGGTGAAGGTGTCAGAGAATGGTGGAGGGCAGAAGCTTATTGCCTATATCACCATGCTTGATGAGAGCGAGGTTGCTATACATAAGGTGAAGGATGAGCTGATGACGAAACTCCCTATGTATATGCTACCCACACATTTTGAACTGATGAAAGAATTGCCTCGCCTATCAAATGGGAAAATCGACAGAAAATCACTCTCCATTCCGGAAGGGAAGATCTTTCAAAGTGAGGAACTGATTCTCCCTAGGACGAGCAAGGAGCTCATTCTTTGCCAATTAATGAGTGATTTGCTAGAACATGAACAGATCGGAATCAATAGTAATTTCTTCGATGTAGGTGGGCATTCCCTTAACGCTTTCAAACTATTGAATCGAATTAATCAAGAATTCCATACCAAGCTACCTCTTAGCTTCATCTTTAAACATCCTACCATCGAAATGATGGGGAAGGTGCTGGACACTATTAATAATCAGGAATGGAAGACTTCCAATGTGATCTCTTTACAAAAGGGTGACCAAGAAAAACGACCGCTCTACTTAATCCATCCAGGTGGTGGGGGAATCATCTGTTATTACGAGTTTGTGAGGAAAATGAGTATACCGAATCCGATTTATGGTATTCAATCCATTGGCTATGAAGATCATGTATCCCCATTGTCGTCAATTAAGGAAATGGCGTGTGAGTATATAAAGGGGATAAAGAAAGTGCAACCAGCAGGACCCTATGCCCTGGCAGGATGGTCATTAGGAGGGACGATTGCATTTGAAATCGCTCATCAACTGGAAGAGATGGGTGACGAGGTCGATTTTATCGGGCTGATTGACACCTATCCCATTGATTGTCATCGAGATGACCAACAAGTGGCTCAGTCGCGTAAATCTCCTCTAGAGGCATGGGCGGCACGATTAAATCTAACGTATGCGGAGAACCTTACCGATGAGAAAAAAATCCAACTCATTCATACAGAGGTTAAAAAGAGAAAGATGATTCCAGTCGATGCGACCCTGAATGAGACGGCTAAAGTGTTAGAAATTATGTATTGCAACAACTTAGCGGCAGAGGAATTTTTCTGTGATTATCGTATTCATCAAACGCTACACTTGTTCAATGTAAGTGAACGATCGGAAATCAATCCGATTCCCCTGGTGGATACAAATGTGTGGGCAGCCCGGACAACCAAGGAAGTATTCATCCATGAAATAGATGGCCATCATCATAATCTCATGGACAAAACGAACGTAGAAAGAGTTGCGGGAGCATTTAAAAATATATTGGAAGAACAGGTGGTTACACATGATTGAATTAAGAAGTGATACGTTCTCATTACCAAGTAAAGAAATGCTGGATTCGATTAGCAAGGCTATTTTAGGAGACGATGTCTATAGTCAGGACATGACCGTGAAGGAATTAGAGAGCAGAGCAGCTGGATTACTGGGTAAGGAAGACGCGATTCTTATGCCGTCTGGAACAATGGCGAATCTTGCCTCTATCCTTGCCCATTGCCCGAGGGGATCAAAAGTGATTGTTGGAGACAAATCAGATATATACATCTATGAGGCGGGAGGTGCTTCCGTTTGTGGGGGAGTCATGTATGAGCCCGTCCCGACAGAGTCAAATGGAATCTTGAAATTACACAATGTAGAGAAGGCATTTCCTCAGGATCAAAACGATCCACAGTTCGCACTTCCCTCGCTTATATGCATTGAGAACCCAAGTAATCGGACTGGGGGGAATATCCTGCCTCTCTCGTATTTAGAGGAACTATCTTTATTCGCTAAGGAGAAGAAGGTACCCCTTCATATGGATGGAGCGAGAATTTTCAATGCTTCGTTTGCAATGGGCGTGCCCGCAGCTCATATCGCAAAGTATGCAGACTCAGTCCAATTCTGTTTGTCCAAAGGTCTCTCAGCTCCAGTGGGGTCGATGGTTGCAGGAACTCGCGCGTTTATTCAAAAGGTTAGAAGAATCAGGAAAATGTTGGGTGGCGGGATGAGACAAGCTGGAGTTATTGCAGCGCCTGGAATCGTTGCTCTAGAAAACATGGAAGCTACATTGAAGCAAGATCATCTGAAAGCTAAGATGCTGGCAGAGCAATTAAGCATAGTGGAGGAAATAATCCTTCAACCAAATGTGGAAATTAATATGGTTTTTTTCAGATTGAGAGGAGAATACACAACCAATAAATTCATCAGCACCTGTTCCATGTTCGGCCTCAACATTGATGAGTTGGAACCAGGTGTGATCAGGGCTGTCATTCATCGAAACATTAGTGATGAAGATATTTTGGATACGGTTGAAATTATTAAGAGGGCTATTCCATTATCAATGGCGGAGAGGAGCGTATACGGTTGATTCATCTAACTGGGAGGATTACGAAGGAACCGAATGACTTTATAAATCAGCATATACTCGAGCCTCACTTTGCCTTCGAATTAGAGCACTTGACTAACCATTACATTGAAATTGAACTCGTCATGAACAGGGAGTACGAAAGGCTGGGATTGATCAATTATGAAGAACGTCTCGCCTTGGATGAGGCATTAAAAAAAGTCGACATCTCTGTCATCCAGGCAGATCCCTCTCAAAATATGTCTGATATGTCGTTTGCGATTGAAAAGTTTGTTGAAAGCGAGTTGGATTCTTGTGTGCCGTTGAGATGGCATAGTGATCGAAGCAGAAATGATGTTCAGAGTTGTGCCCAAGCCATGTTTCTTAAAGAACAGGTGGTTGAACTGGAACAGAAGGTAGCAGATTTGATTGGCATCTTGATTAATCGATCTCAAGAGTCTACCAAGTTGCCTCTACCGGGTAAGACGCATTATCAACCAGCCCAAGTCATTACGCCAGCTTTTTATTTCCTCTCGATCGTTGAAGAATTGACGCATATAAGAAAGGTCCTGCTAAATGTATTCGACTATATTGACCAGTGCCCACTGGGGTCCGGAGCCATGGCTGGATTAGAATATGCATGGGATCGTCAAAGAATGGCCGAGGAGCTGGGTTTTCGTAAGCCTAAAGATACAGCTTTGGCTTCCATTGCTTCGAAACAGGGGATTCTGGAAGTAGCAGCCGCCCAAGGAAACCTGGGTGTGCTTATCAGTCGTCTAGCAACAGATCTAATGGACTGGCTTATCGATGGGTACATTGATCTTCCAGATGAGCTTTCCGGTATCTCCTCAGCGATGCCTCAAAAGAAAAATTATCCCATTATGGAGAGGATAAGAGGACAGAATGCCCATATGATCTCGTTCTATACGGGCATAGCACTCTCTCAGAAGAATACCCCTTTCACGAATCTCGTAGAGACGGCTAAAGAGGGAGGGAAATACGTAGGTGAACTTTTCCATACTTCCAAGGTTAATCTCAGCTTAATGAGAATCGTCCTGGAAAATCTCTCATTTATAGAAGGAAAAATGCTGGACGACTGTTCTAAAGGATTCTTTGGTGGATTTGCATTTGCTAATCATCTTTCGAGAGAATATGACGTTCCGAATCGAAAAGCCCAATCGATCGTAGGTGAGATCATTCGAACAGCGATCGAAAAGGGTGTCTCTCCATCCGGAGTAGAAACCGTATTGGTTCAGGAAGTTTGTCATAAGCATGGATATAGTATCCGAATGGATCAGGAGTCCATTCTAGCATTATTCTCTATTCCTCATAATGTAAACAAGCAGACATCTGGCTCGACTAACCCGGCCAGTGTGGAGGCACTGCTTCATGAATACTTGGCAGTCAATCATGAGATTGGACAAAGATGGGAAAAACGAAATCATTTAGCGAAATCTTAGGAGGCTGAGAGATGTGCGGACTGACATGTTAAAAACTCCAGACCGGCTGGAGCTCAGAGGAGTCGGTATCTCTAGCGGGACTTTTGGAGAGTTATTGCAAGGGGTATTGACCAATGGCAAGCCTTTCTTGGTAACACTCCCGATTAACCGCTACTCAAAAGCCACGTTCAAACCTGACCTTTTGAGTGACACGATTGAGGTCCACCCCTCGTTCAAACTCAAGGCTAAAAGGCTGTGTGAGAGAATTTTGGTCGAACATAACCTCCCACTTGGAGGTACCCTTACGGTTGAAAGTACGATTCCAATCGGAAAAGGTCTGGCAAGTTCCTCAGCAGATTTAGTCGCGGTGTCCAGGGCGATTGAGTCAGCCTATGACTTCACAATGGACATTAATACCTTGCAACGCTACCTTGCTGATATTGAACCAACTGATGGTGTGATGTATTCATCCATTGTTTCCTACTACCATAGAGAAGCAAAGTTAAAAGACCACATAGGTCCGCTGCCATCTCTGACCATTGTGTCGCATGATGAAGGTGGAGAAATCAATACGATTGAATTTAACAAGAGGCATCAATCATATGAATCCAGTCATAAAGAAGAATACGATCGGTTGCTTAAGGACTTGATTCATGCCATTCAAGAGAAGGATCTTAAAGGTATAGGTGAAGTAACCACGAGGAGTGCCATCCTTCACCAAACCATCGCACCAAAAAAAACGTTGTACCAAATGATGAAGATCAATGAAGAAGTGAATGGCCTAGGCGTTGTAATAGCCCATAGCGGCACCTACATAGGTGTCCTGCTCTCTCAAGAGGACGAGGGATACTACAGGAAGCTTAAAATGGCTAAAGAACGGGTTTGTCAACTTACCGGCCAGGTTCAGGTGATGCACACGATTACGAAGGAGGAGTGCCCAAGTGGCTACTAATTTGATCGATTCAATAGGTAAGACACCTCTCGTTTCATTATGTACACCTAATGTGCATGCAAAGCTGGAAATGTTGAATCATTTTGGGATGAAGGATAGGGTGGCAAAAAATATCCTTCTTCAAGCAAAAATGGATGGGACGCTGAGCCCTGGAGATGTCATCATCGAGAGTTCATCAGGCACGATGGCACTAGGGGTTGCCATGGTGGGGACGGCTCTCGGGCATGAGGTCATTATCGTCACAGATCCAAGAATTGATCCCCTTACCATGATAAAATTAAAGGCTCTTGGAGCGGATGTCCATGTTGTCGAACGGATGAGTGAAAGCGGAGGTTGGCAAGGTGCCAGATTAGATTATCTATGTGAATTATTCACTATATACCCTAATCATTTTTGGCCTAAGCAATATGAAAATCCCCACAACCCCGGCGCGTATCAATCCCTTGCAGATGAGCTAATGAACGAACTTCCTGCAATTGATTATCTTGTGGGGGCGGTTGGGAGCGGAGGATCACTTGGTGGTATTGCCTCACATCTTAAGGTGAAACACCCCTCGCTGAAAGTAATAGCTGTAGATAGTGTAGGCAGTATCTTATTTGATCAGCCTTTGAAAAGCAAGAGGCTACAAGGCGGTCTAGGAAATAGTATCAAACCTAAGAATGTGCACTATGGACTAATTGATGAAGTTCATTGGTTAAATGACAATGAAGCATTTGAATCTTCAATTAGACTCGCGGATAGAGAGAAAATTTTTGCGGGGAATAGCTCGGGATCCGTCTATACCGTAGCTTCCTGGGTTGGTAAAAAGGCAGGCCCCGATAAGACAGTCGTAGCTATTTTCCCCGATCGTGGAGACCGCTACCAAGATTCCGTCTTTAATGAGGAATTTTGGAAAGATCATGGCTTGAACCATGGGAGTATTCCTTCTGAACCTACTATGGTTCTGGGACAAGAGGAAGTGAAGACCTGGTCTTATGTAAAATGGAACAGAAAGGAACGGAAAAATCATGAGACCCAATATCCTACTATTCATAGAGTCTAATACCACGGGAACGGGGAGAAAGGCGTTTGATATTGCCAAGGAAAATGGATATAACGGCATCCTGCTTACCAACAGTATTAATCAGTATCATGATTTTTCAGGAATTGAGTACAAAGTATGCGATACCAATGATTTGGATTGCTTATATCAAGAGGTTGAAAAATTGGGTATTCATACGGTAGCAGGGATTATGAGTACAAGTGAGTATTATATTGAAATCTCTGCTGCCCTTGCTAATCGAGTTGGGGTGAACGCCAATAATCCCGATATCATTCGTCACTATAGAGACAAATCTCTTCTCAGGACGACCTTATCGGCCAATCAAGAGATTAATCAGCCCCTTTTTATGACTGTTGATGGAGAAACAGGAATGGAGAAGCTACATGAGCTCATGGATTTTCCGTACATTGTAAAACCAGCAGAAGATAGCGGTTCAAATGATGTCAAGCTATGTTATAACCGAAGAGAGATAGAAGAACAGGTCCAAGCCATTCTGTCAAAAGAAGTGAACATGCGGAACCAGAGAATGCATCCCAAAGTACTAATTGAAGAGTATATTGGGGGGGACGAATATAGTGTTGAGGTGTTTGGAACTGGAAAGGATCTTATAACCATTGGAATCACCGAAAAAACGACGAAGGGAAGCCCCTACTTTATAGAAGATAGGCATATTTTTCCTTCTCATATTCCAGTAGAACTAACAGCTTTGATTGAAAGATCCGTTCAATTAGCCATAGGTGAGCTGGGTCATCTAAACGGGGCAGTCCACGCTGAAGTAAAAGTAGAGGCAGGAAGCTGCTATATTATAGAAATCAATCCCCGCTTGGCTGGAGGTATGATTCCTGAACTTATTAAGCAAGCTACAGGGATCGATCTCCTAGAGCTGCACGTTCGTTCCTTTATAGAATCAATCGATTCAATGATGTATGAGACAGCTCACTATAGTGGGATTCAGTTCGTCACGACCTCCTCAACCGGTGTTTTAAAGGCGATAAATGGCATGGAGGAGATTGAGCGATTTCCTGGCTTTCATATGGCTTCGTTAGACAGTAAGAAGGGGAAGAGAGTGAGAAAGCCTAGGAATTCTTCAGATCGCCTGGGATATGTCATCGTTAGCTCAAGTAGCTACGAGGGATTAAAGGGAAAACTCAATAGTATAGAAGAAGTCCTCTCCATTGAACTGGAGTAAAGCGATGCATAAAAAAAGCTACTACCACCAGATAGTAGCTTTTTTCTATTTTTTTAGATAGGCATGGTGACTTCTTTCAGCGCATATTCCTCTAGTTTCTTACCGTGAACTTTTCCGTTAGGAAGGAAGGGGAACTTATCAATGCAGATCAGTTTATCAGGATACATATAGGTTGGAAGAGCTGAAATAATCTGTTTCCTTATGATAGAAGACTGATCTGGTGGATATTGAATGAATAGAGTAAGGAAGGAGCTCTTCTTCTCTTCCTTAAAACTCACCACTTTGCTCAATATGCCAAGTTCTTCTACGATTCTCTCCATATGGCAGGGATAAAAGGTAGCCCCCATTCGATGGATGGCCCCGTCGTGTCTACCAATAACGAAAAGGTTTCCCTCTTCATCAAAGTAACCAAAATCTTTCATATCAAGCCACCCGTTAAGAAGAGGTAAAGAGGCATTGCCGACTTCATCAAGATATCCTTCCATAAGTCCATTGCCCTTGGCATAAATGTGACCGATTTCACCAGGGATGGTCTCAATAAAGTCTTCATTAAATATTTTAACGGAGGAACCTGGCAATAAGGTCCCCGTTCCCTTCAAATGTCCAAGGTTCGTAGAGGTTAAGTTGCCAGCTTCAGACGAACCGTAATAATCTAAAAGTGGAATGCCGAATACGGAATAAAAGCGCTCTTTTAACACATTTGGAACAGGGGCGCCACTCGTGAACCACATACGGACGTTGCGTTTGATTTGCTGGACGTGCTTCACATTCCTTTCGGCCAACTGAACAATGAGGTACGTGGTGGCTATGGTTGCTTCCACTACAGACACATTTCGTTGATTGATGATAGAAGGTAAAGTCCGTGTACTCTGATAATCACACACGATGAGAGTTCCGCCCGTCCCCCACCATTGGATGATCATGTTAAGCCCCCAAATATTGAAAAATGGAACAACTGGCAGAATCACTTCATCATGGTTATATCTCATACCGATAGCGGTTGAGTACATATTTAAGAATAGGGATGCACCTGACTTCATAATGCCTTTGGGCAATCCTGTAGACCCTGATGAGAAAAGGATGACGGCATCACGACGGTGGTACCATTGGGTAAGGTCTATATCCCTGTCATTTTGCTGAGAAATAGTACTAGCGGCTTTTATCGTTGAGTGCAAGTTAATAAACGTGGTATGTTCCACTCCCGAATCTTCAGTTGATAGAATCCAATGAGACCTTGTTTTCTTATGGATCCAATCAAAATCGGTGGAACTTATGTCTGGATCAAGGAGGACGATAGAGCAGTTAACGTGCATCAATGAAAACAGAGAAACTAGAAATGAATAGTTATTAGGACAGCATAGAGTCACCCTGTCCCCTTCCTGAACACCATGTTTCAAGAGGACCATAGAGTGACGTATCACATCACTCTTAAACTGAACAGCAGTATACTCCTTTTGATCATCTATAATAAAACTATTATTCTTCTGATCTAGCTTCATATTATTACCTCCTTTGGCTACAGATATCCTAAGGTATCCTAAAAGTAAATTCTATGGTAATTAACGCAATAATTTGGATTTTGTGAAATATATGTTAAATTACCAATTTTGCGGAATACACGTATACTAAAAATTAGCCGGTATATTATACTTTGAGTACAGAAAGATATAAATTATGACAAAAAGGAGTGTTGGAATTTGAAGAAATTTTTCGACTTTTCAGATATAAAGGGAGAAGATTTAGAGAAATTAATCGATTTGGCATTGGATTACAAGACTGGGAAGGTAAATGATCAGCCACTGTTAGATAAAAACATAGGATTGCTCTTCAACGTTCCATCAACTAGAACGAGAATATCCTTTCAAACAGCCATTAAACAGTTAGGCGGGGAAGCATTAACATACAGCGCCAATGAGCTACAATTGGCCAACAAGGAAAGCATGAAAGATACGGCCACGGTCATGGGTAAGTACTTGGACGGTCTGGTTGTCCGTTGGTATAACATGAACGATTATGGTTATGGTCGGAATACATTAGAAGAAATTGCATTGAACTCACAATTACCCGTAATCAATGCGTTGGATGACAAGGACCATCCATGCCAGATCATGGCGGATGTTCTAACTCTCAAAGAAAAGTACGGTCAACAATACAAAAAGAAAAAAGTACTCTTCACTTGGGGATATGCAGAGAGGAAAAAATCTCCTGGGTGCACCCACAGTATGCTGACGGCGGCTTCCCTACTCGGTATGGATTTGAGAATTGCCCACCCTGAGGGCTACGAACTCGATGATCAGTATTTGTCCTTTGCCAAACAGGCAGCGCAAAAATCGGGAGCAAATATCGAATTTTCCAATAACCTAGATGAAGCCATCGAAGATGTTGATGTGGTCTACGCAAAAGCTTGGGGTAGCCTTTCTTTACCTGGTTATGAAGAGCAGCAGTATAAAAGTGAGATAAGAGATCAATGGCTAGTCAATCATGAACGTTTTGCAAGAGCCAACCAAGATGCATATTTTATTAACCCCCTCCCGATCATCAGAGGAGATGAAGCCATTAAGGAAATCATTGATGGTCCAAGATCCCTAATGTATGACACCGCAGAAAACAGACTCCATGTTCAAAAAGCTACTCTAGCCTCAATGTACTCAAAAGATAAAAACCTTCAGCTCGTTTAATCCTTATTGAAATCTACCAGCCTGTATCAGTGAACCACTTATGGACCTAAGCCGGGGAAGACAAAAACTCCTGCCATAATAGAGAGAATCCTTCAAAGGCATATTCAAATCGCTAGAATGAACAGATCAAAGCTGTTTCAAACTAATAACGATTATTGGAGGAACTATGAAGCTGCCATTAAAAACTGCCATAGTAGATAGAAATTTGTCGTTAGTGAACCAAACTCATCTATTTCTTAAATCCAGTCCGATTGATATAGACGTACAATATAGCGTGTACATCGAAAATGAAATTTTTAGTCTTGATGATTTGGCTGCATGTGACCTTGATTTAATCATTATGAGTAATACCAATTTGTCTGCTTTGAAGATGCTACGAAAATATTTGCAGCAGCAACATTTACTTACTGGCCAAGAAAGTCCCATGGTGATGATTTTTGATGATACGGTAGTGAACATACAGCGAATTCATCTAATGTGGGAAATCTCGAATAGTATCATCCTTAATAGAAGGAAAGAAGATCTGTTGCTGGCCATTCAAACTTTAGCCAATGGCGGTTTCTACTATTCGAAAGAGTTCTCGGGTTACAACGAAAGCAAAGGATACTTCCGCAATAATGTGAATAAGTTGCCTTTGACCAAAACGGAGATATCGGTCGTCAAAGAGCTGATCCGTGATAAAACCAATCAAGAAATCGCCAATACACTCTACATGAGTCGACGGACAGTGGAGTATCACATCACTTCATGTATTCAAAAGTTTGAAGTGAACTCCAGAGTAGGTCTAGCAGTGAAAGCCCTTTCGATCATTGAGAGGGAGTCATATGATTCATTAATGAATGAACTGGTAAAGTGAAAGGAGGGACGTGACGATGAAAGGCCTAATGGTGACACTCGTCCCCTTTGAAGAGGAAGATGTGGAATTAATCTATCAGTGGAGACAATCCGACCTTACAAGCACGTTGATGAGCGGATCATTGAACTTTGTATCATTAAGTGAAATGAAGGAACAGATGAAGCAAGACAAATCCAGATACGTAGGAGTTAAGACCAATGCAGGGAGAAAAATCGGTTTTATCTCTTGGCATGAGGTGAAAACCCAGGGTAATTATCAAATTGGTGGGACCATTGGGGATCCATCAATCTGGGATGAGGGTTATGGTGTGGAAGCAACAAAGTTGGTCATGGATTATCTGTTCCATTTCAAGAATGCCCATCGCCTGCAGTTTGTGACGGGCTTATACAATACGAGGACCATCGGGATGCTTATGAAACACACTACCCAAATAGAAGGAATTCTGAGAGATTATTATTTTCTTGATGGGTCCTACCATGATGCAGTCATCTGTTCAGTCCTACGAGATGAATATTATGAATACTACGAAGAGAATCCTGAATTTTACTACAATATTTTTGATCCTGAGACATTAAAGGAAACCAAAGATAAATTCAAGAGGTACTACGAGAATCAACGAAGTCTCTTTTCAAATTTAGGAGTGTGAAGGAAATCGTGAAAGGAAAAGTCGCGATCGTCACGGGTGGGTCCCAAGGTATTGGAAGAGCAATTGCCAAACGCATGGCGGAACAGGGGGCAACCGTGATTGTCACCTACCTCCGCAATAAGGAAGAAGCGGTGAAGACGGTCGAGACAATTAATGACGAATTTCCCTCAGCCTGTACAGCCATTCACCTTGATGTAAGAGAGTATGATCACGTTGAAGAAGTATTCAATCAAGTGAGGAAAAAGCATGGATCGATTGATATTTTGATCAATAATGCAGCAGTTAGTGCCGAAAGGGCCTTAGCGATCAATAGTCTCGATAATTGGGGAGAGATCTTATCAACCAATATCATGGGCACGATCAATTGTATCAAAGCGGTTTCCTTACCTATGCTCATGGCTCGAAAAGGAAGTATAGTCAGCATCTCTTCCATTGCAGGAATCAAAGGGATTCCGAAGTTAAGCAGCTATTCAGCCAGCAAAGCTGGAATTATCGGACTTACTCGATCACTAAGCAAGGAATTTGCCAATTTTAACGTGAGAATTAATGTCGTCGCACCCGGCTATATAGAGGGAACGCGAATGTTTAATGAAATTGAAGAGAAGGATTTGATTGAATACAAGGAACAAATTGACTTAAAGAGGTTTGGTCAACCGGAGGAAATCGCCAAGGCGGTCGGATTTATCTGTTCAGATGATGCCAGTTACATTACTGGACAGACTTTGGTTGTAGATGGTGGTCTATCAATCTAGTGAAATAGGTGAAAAATGATGAAAAAAGCACTAATCTTACCCCCACAAATGACGATCAGAACAGGGCATCTCCTGGAGTATTACAATCAATTCGAAGAAGTTCAATCCTATTTCGATGAAGCAAGCGAGGTATTGGGAATCTCTCTGTATGATTCCTTCTTCTCGGATAATGAAAAGTTGATCAATGAGAGTCACATTGGCAGATGCGGCATTGTCTCTATCACATGTGGATTATTGAAGAGACTGAACATGAACCTAGAGGAGTATTCCTTTATCTCTGGCCCAAGTCTTGGTAGCATCACATCAGGTTACATAAGTGGATCTTATTCTTTTGCAACCATGCTACAGATGATTGTGTCAATGGTAGAGAGTGAAAAGGCGATTTATTCCGATGATCGGTTTGGCAATTATATGTTCTATAACATTAGTCAGAAGAAGCTGTTGGAAATAATGGAAGAAACAAACAAGCAGGGTCATTATGTGGCGCCTTGTATGTTCACAGCAGATAATCAAATGATTATTACTGGGGAATTGACTGCGTTGGAAAAGATGGGCTGGGACGTATTGAAAAGCGGAGGTCTCGGTGTGCATATCCCTTACAGTCCTCCCGCACACTCGTCCATGATGGGTGAAGTTAGGGATCTTTTTAAGAAATCGTTTATGGAGAGCCATGAGTTTGAAAATCCATCTATTCCGAACATCTGCAACAATACAGCAAAACCGATGGTTCGAGGGAAGGAGATCAAGAGGTCTCTTACAGAACAGTATGTCCTGCCTGTCAGATGGACAGATATTCTTCACCTTTTAAAAGAAGAGGGGGTCGAGCAGCTTGATATTATCGGACCAGGGAAGTTTTTGGTGAAATCGATGGAGTTCACTGATGTATCGTTTACCCTTAAAAGTTACCTAGAGATTGAAGATTTCCAAATGACCAGAAGTTGACCATGGAGGGGTATGATGAGTAAATCAGTCTTTTTATTTCCTGGTATGGCCAAGTCGGAATATCGGGACTTTAAAACCTTTATAGAGAAATCATCTATAGCCCAATCTCTTTATAAAGAAGCAGAGAGATGCATGGATTATCCTTTACTTGAGAAGTTTTCAAACGGGGATACGTCTATTGTGACGGAGCGTTGTTCATACTTTGTCAACACACTTGCCTTGTTGTATGAATTTCAAGAGCGTCATCCTGATGTAGACCCTAACTATATCATCGGATCCAGTTTCGGTATTACACCTGCAGGGATTTTCTTGGGAAGCATCGATTTTTCAGATGCCTTGAAGATGGTAAGAGATACAGCTCTTGTAGAAGATTCCTACTTGAGTAATCTTGATGCTGAGTATTGCACACATTTCATTTACAAATATTCGTTGGATGATTTGGAAAACATTGTAGAATCATTCAGATCTCAAGGTAAATGGATTGAGATATCAGTATTCATTTCGGATGACCTCATTGGAATCGGTTCGACGGTCGAGACCGTTAATGAACTGAAACAAATGATAAAAGTTCAGGGGAAAAGCACGTCCATACACACCGCTGAACTAAGCCATACAAGTAATCTGAAGGAACTGAGAGATCGATTAGATCGAGAGGTCTACTCTCACTATCATTTTTCTGAATGTTCAAAACCTTTTGTGTCAGACTTGGATGGGAGGTACATTGTAGCAGGAGAAGATTTAAAGGAAGAGATGTTGAAAAGTGTCGATCACCCAGTGAAGTTTACTCTAGTTCATAAGAAAATGCTTGAAGATGAAATTGAACAAGTGTACGTAATTGGTCCCAGTAACTTTTTTGGAGCCATCTTAAAACGGGATTTCACCGTAACGAACATTGATCCTTTGAAATTCAAATTATAACTGGGGGACTGGCGATGATTGAAACAACTGTCAAAGAGAAACAGAATGTAATGACTTTGAGTAGACCGATTGGGATCCTTTCATCGGGAATGTTCGTTCCAGAAAATGAGGTGTCAAATGAGGACTTAAGCAGCCATCTTGACACTTCTGATGAATGGATCGTGGATAAGACCGGGATCAAGACAAGAAGGTTTGTCAGTGAGGACCAAGCAACCTCCGATCTCTGTATTGAGGCAGCTAAACAAGCCATCGAAAATGCCGGTTTGGATGCCCAAGAAATTGATGCAATCATCATTGCCTCATTTACTCCGGATCAGATTCTCCCCTCCACATCGGTCATTGTAAAGGATGCTCTTGGAATCAACAATGCGATAACCATTGATATGAATCAGGCAGCTTGTGCAGGTGGGATCTATGGATTGTTTTTGGGAACCCATTTGTTGCAGAATCCTTCAATTCAACATGTGCTGGTCATCGGGGCGGAGTCCTTATCTAAGTATACGAATCCACAAGACCGGACCACTCGTGTATTCTTTGGCGATGCAGCTGGGGCCGTCATTCTTCATCATGAAGCTGATGGGTATAATCTTTTATCTTGGGAACTTGACTCGGAGTTGTCTTATAAGGTCGAGATTCCTGCAGGTGGGTCCAGGAAACCAACGAATGAATGGACTGTGAAGCAAGATGAGCACTATATCAAAATGGATGGTAGGACAGTATGGAATATGGCCACTAAGCACCTTCCAAACTCGATCCAGGCGGTTATTGATCAAATGGAACTTACACCAGATGATATTGACCACTATATTGTTCATCAGGCCAATCTGAACATCATTCAGGAAGTATTGAAAAAGCTTGGTCAGCCAGATCATAAGACCACCATCAACATTGACAAATTTGGGAATACAGGAGCAGCCACTGTGTTGACAGTGTTGCATCAGGCTATGAATACGAAAGCAGTAGCGTCGGGAGATACTCTTGTAATCGGTGGAATAGGTGCAGGTTTCATATGGGGAGCGCTGGGTTTATCAAGGACCACGTAAAGGCCAAACCTACACATAAAAAGAAGAAGAGGTAGTTACTGATATGAGGAGGAATTGGGAATGGATGAGCTAATTAAACGAAAAGTAGTTGAATTATTTACAGAAGTATATGGGGTCAATCTACAAGAAGATGTGGATGGAGATACGATTCTTTTTGGACCGGATTCTCCTTATAAGCTGGACTCAATGGACGTGCTTCGAATCATCTCCATTTTAAAAGACGAGTATAAGCTTGAAATCAACGCGATGCAAATCACAAATTTTAACACATTGAATAAGATGGTCGAATTTATAAAAGAATCTATGCCCCAAGGAGCTAGATAAAATCGTATAGTCAATTGAAACCGGCCTCTTGTCTAGTCTTTGACAAGAGGCATTATAGTGGGAGGGTTATAACATGAAGAATGCACATACGATTGTGATGGGTGTCATAGGTGAAGATTGCCACTCTGTGGGCAATAAAGTTCTCCACTTTGCTTTCCAAGAGAAGGGATTTAGCGTTCATAATCTTGGCGTCCAATGTTCTCAAGAAGAGTTTATTGAAGCTGCTAAGGAAGTTAACGCTGATGCAATCATCGTTTCGTCCCTTTATGGTCATGCTGAGCTAGACTGCCGGGGCTTTGCTACAAATTGTACTAAAAGTGGATTGGCTCAAGTGCTTCTTTACATTGGAGGAAACCTTGCAATTGGAAAAAATGAGTGGGCAATGGTGGAGAAAAAGTTTCTTAAGATGGGATTCCATCGTGCCTTTCACCCATCCGCCGATCTTGATCAAGCAATAGAATGGATTCGCGCGGATATTTCATTACAAAAGGGGACACACTCAATCCCTGGCACGGAGAAGGAAGATGCGACCAAAAAACGCAAAATTAACTGAAGATATATTCTACAGGATAAGGGAGCAGGTTCTAGGAAGTTGGCCAACCGGTCATTGGATTGACTTAGAAGAGTCGGTTGAATACTTGCGGTCCCTCCCGCCACACAAATCATTTCCTGAAGTCTTGGCTGAAGCAAAGAAAGTAAATAGGGTATTGCTTCAGCCAAGGGGCGGAGTAGCAACCATTACTGGCCAGACTGCATTGCTGGAAGGCTTCATTAAAGCAGGAGCGGATGTCATGCCTGTTACCATTGATAGCTATACAAGACAGAATGCGTATCTGAAAAGTGAGCAAGGATTAAGTGAAAGTCTTACAAAGGATACCTCGGTCCTTAATGGGTTTCCCGCTGTGAATCATGGGTTAAGAGGGTGCCGGAAGTTGAGTGAAGCCATACCGCGCCCTCTTCAAGCCAGACATGGGTCACCTGACGGAAGGCTTCTAGCGGAAATTATACACGCTTCTGGATGGACTTCGAATGAGGGGGGCGGCATCTCTTATAACATTCCTTACTCGAAAAAAGCGAGTTTGGAAAGCAGCATCTTCAACTGGCAATATTGTGATCGGTTAGTCGGGGTTTATGAGGAAAAGGGAATTTCATTAAACCGGGAACCTTTTGGACCTTTGACGGGTACTTTGGTGCCGCCAAGCATCTCAAATGCTATTGCAATCATGGAGGGCTTACTAGCGGCCGAGCAAGGGGTCAAGAATATCAGCTTGGGCTTTGGTAGTGTAGGCCACGTTCCACAGGATATAGCTGCCATGAAATCGTTAAGGATGATGGCATCGCGACTTTTTAAAGAGTTCGGATATGATGTTAACCTTTCAACCGTTTATCACCAGTGGATGGGTAATTTCCCACGTGAAGAATCTGAAGCCTATTCTGTCATTAACTTGGGGTCTCTCACATCGGTATTGGCAGGGGCGACAAAGATGATTATCAAAACACCCCATGAAGCGGAAGGGATTCCTACATTAGAGGCAAATATGAATGGAATCAGGACGTCCCATCACATGGTAAAGATGATCAGAAGCCAGTTAGGGAGCCTGACGATTGATGTGTCTGATGAAATGGAGATTATTCAAGAAGAAACCATGCTTATTATTGACGAAGTGTTTCGTTTAGGCAAAGGTGATCTGGCCGAAGGAATCATCGAATCGTTTGCAAAAGGAGTTTTGGATATACCGTTTGCGCCGAGCATCTATAACCATGGAGCAGTCATGCCGATCAGAGACTATCTAGGAGCAATTCGGATTGTAGAATTCGGCAATTTGCCCTTTAATGCTCATATTAAAGCGCTGCATCAGGAGAGGATTGCTAAGAGAGAACGTTTGGAAAACAAGAAGGTAAATCACGAAATGATTGTCAATGATATTTTTTCCGTTTCCAACGGGGATTTTTTTCAAAATGGAACCAAGGGGTGACGATGTGGCAACGAGAAATAATGGTGTATATATCAGTAAGATAGAAATTGATCAATCCAAGACCGTGGTAGATTCGTTTGAAGAGCAAGCTAAGCATCATCCTGATTGGGTAGCCGTACGCTTTAAAGATGATGAAATGACGTATGAAGAATTGAATCAACAGTCCAATCAGGTAGCGCATCTGTTGAAAGATCAGGGGTTAAATGTGGAGGAACCTGTAGCCGTATGCATGGACAAGTCCATTCACATGATCGTAGCCATTTTAGGAATATTGAAAGCAGGTGGTTACTATGTCCCGTTAGATCCGGCTTTACCAAGTGATCGCTTGACCAAGATCGTGAAAAGAGTAAACTCTCCTATTCTTCTAACTGATTCTGCTAACGAATCGTTCTTTCATTTAGATCATGTAAGAAGCATGCATCATATTGAACGTTCAACTCTCGTAAAATATGCTACGACCAACCTCTCCGATAGAGCTTCCATTCATCATCTTATCTATACCATCTTTACATCAGGGACTACGGGAGAGCCAAAAGGAGTGCAAGTTGAGCACAGGAATGTATTGAACCACCTTCAAGGAATACTGGGCTATATGAAAGTAGTAAAACCCTTAAACTATACCCTTCTTACTACGATTGCAGCAGATTTATCCGTCACACCTATATTCGCCGCTCTCATAACAGGTGGGACACTACATATCATCCCCGAAGAGATGATCACTGATGCTGAAAAGCTTGGAATCTATTGCAGGGAGTATGGTGTCGACTGCATGAAATTAGTCCCCTCCCACATGGAGGCACTTTTGTATAGAGATACGCCATCTATCTATATCCCGGATTACATCATTCTTGGTGGAGAACAATTGAAATGGAGCTTGGTGGATAAAATTAAGGAACGTCATCCAACATGTAAGATCTTTAATCATTATGGACCCACAGAGGTGACGGTCGGGGTCATGGCCAACGATATTGATCAAGTGGAAAGGACAGGCAGTGTCATTTCGTTGGGAGAGCCATATGGGTGTTCGGTTATCATGGTTTTGGATGAGAATCTTGATCCAGTAGTACCTGGTGAGATCGGTGAAATCTACATAAGCGGATTAGGCATTACCCGAGGGTACTTTCAAAATGATTTCTTGACCAAAGAGAAGTATATGCCGAATCCTTGGCAGGAAGGCGAACATGATCATACCCTTTATAAGACTGGAGACCTGGCAAGGGTCAATCCTCAAGGTCAACTGGAATTCGTGAGCAGGATCGATCATCAGGTGAAGGTTCGCGGTTATCGGGTTGAACTAAATGAAATACAAGCCCATCTGGAAGCTAAGGATGAGATTCAAGATAGTGCAGTGGTGGCAAGAATCAATCAGAACGGGGAAACAGTTATTCGGGCTGCTTTGGTATTTGATCCAGCATATAAGGGAACTGTCAAACAAATTAGAGAGGCATTAGTGAGTACTCTACCGGCCTATATGCTCCCACAAGAATATGTGGTACTGGATTCCCTGCCCCTCAATGCTAACGGAAAAGTCGATCGACAGCTCATCACCAATCAGGTTTTGGGGGAATTGGCTGGAGCACATGAAGAAGAGATGAGTGTGACAGAGAAGAAAATTCACACCATTTGGTCTTCGTTACTAGACTCTAGTCACATGAATAGAACGGATCGGTTTCTTGAAGTCGGGGGAAATTCATTGAATGCCATTAAATTGGCGAGTGAGCTGGAGGATGCTTTTCAGGTAAGGGTAACAATAGGTGACGTGTTTGAACAGGAAACCATTGAAGACCTTGCAAGTTTAGTAGAGGGTCGACAAGAACAAACGGAAGGTTCCCAGTTGGAAAGATCGCATTTTAGTACGTTGGAGGCATCCTCTCAACAAAGTAGGTTGTGGTTCTGGGATAAACTGGATGTGAATCGTCATTTGTATAATATTCCTTATAAAGTAAAGCTCACAGGAGGTATTGATCCAAGTAGGCTTCACAAGGCAATTCGAATGATGATGGTGAAGCATGAGATTCTGAGAACCAAGATCATAGAGAACGATGGCCATCCCATGCAAAAAGTGGACGTAGAAGGAGGAGATGTTCCATTTGAAGTGGTGAATGCATCGATGAATCCTCATGATCTGGAGGAGTTCATTGAAGATAAAGCAAAGAGAGCATTTGATTTATCTAAAGGGACTTTATTCGAGGTGGTTCTTTATAAAGTAAGTCCAGAAGACCATACGTTATTCCTTAATTTTCATCATAGTATTTTTGATGACTGGTCCTTCACCATCTTTTTGGAGGATTTGCTGTCCTTTTATTATTCTCCTGAAAGGGGCCTGGATTCAAGCCAATTGCTTCAATACCAAGACTATTCTGAGTGGCATAAAAAGCATTTACTCATTCATAAAGAAAATCTGGTTGACTATTGGTCTCGAATATTAGAAGGAAACGTAGAAAAGGTGAAATTCGCCGATTATCACGAAGAGGCTAATGAGTCTTTCGAAGGTGAATCTTTCCATTTCCATATTCCTGGGGAGTCAATGGAGAAGGTAAACCGTCTTGCTAAGGAGACCGGTACCACTAAATTCATGGTTCTCATGAGTCTGTTTCAACTTATGCTCTACAAATATACGCATAAACAAGACATCATCGTAGGGGCACCTGTTGCCGGAAGGCCGGGAGGTCACTTTGATCAGACACTGGGCTTTTTCGTCAACACTTTGCCATGGAGGACACAGTTTGATGAAACGTCGACCTTCATCAGTCTCTTGCGTCATGTTCAAAAGCAAAGTGTTGATCACCTGAAGCATGTGCATCTTCCTTTTGAAGATATAGTGAAGGAAGTGAGAAGTGGTGTAGAATACAGCCTCACGCCTATCATGAATATCATGATGGCCTTCCAAAATGCGCCTAAGCTGAATCGCGATAAGTATCCCCTGTTAACGGGTGCACCTGAAAAAGTGAACAATCATACATCCAAATATGATCTTACTTTGTTTTTGGAAGAGAATGAGGGAGAGATCTTAGGCCGGTGGGAGTACAAATCGTTCCTCTTTACAGAAGGAAGAATAAAGCAATTTACGAGGCATTTTTCAAAGTTGCTAGATGGCTTGTATGAAAAACCTCTGAATAGTCGGATAGAAGAGTTTAATTTGCTAACAAAGGAAGAAGAGAAGCAGCTAACAGAAACCATCGATGAAGTTGCCCCATCTGTGGGTTTGCACGCCTTATTCGAAGCGCAGGCAAAACGAACCCCTGAAAATATAGCCGTTATTCAAGGAGACAATCAATTGACGTATAAGGAGTTAGATGAACGATCATCTTATCTCCGCGACCACTTAATTCAACGTGGTGTTTCTCGCAATGACATCGTCGCAATTAATATGGACCGCTCGCCTGAAATGTTGGTGTCACTTCTCGGAATCTTGAAGGCTGGAGGAGCGTACTTGCCTATCGATGCCGGCATGCCTCCGGGTAGAGTGGAAGAGATTTTAACCGACTCACGTGCAAAAGTGATTGTAGTCTGTGGTGACCAATCCCTTTCGACAGAGTTTTCATCAATCATGGATGTAAGCAGACTTGACTGGGATGAGGCAGATGGATGCGGGAATTCAATAGTGGTGGAGGGAACAGACGTAGTATCTGTCTACTACACATCTGGATCCACGGGAAAACCGAAGGGAGTAGCAAATCACCATCAAGGATGGGTCAATCGAATGGAGTGGATGCAATCGTATCATCAATTAAGGGAAGAGGAGACTGTTTTACATAAAACCACTCTTTCGTTTGATGACGCAGCGGTCGAAATCTTCTGGCCGCTAATAATCGGGGCTCGAGTCGCCTTGATGAATCCTGAAGAACATAAGGATCCACGTGCCATCATAGAGGATACTGTGAAATATGATGCGTCCATCCTTCACTTCGTCCCTAGTATGTTGAAACTCTTCGTTGAAGAAATTAGTGAGGGAGAAGAAAAGGATATGCCTTCACTTCGGGCCATCATCTCAAGTGGGGAAGCCCTTGCAACCTCACTCGTCAAAGACCTTTTCTCGAAGTTGGATGTCAGATTGTTGAATTCATGGGGTGCGACAGAAGTTTCCATTGATTCCACCTGCTATGAATGTACGCCTTCAGACGTGGGCGGCGATCGATTTGTCCCAGTGGGTAAGCCGATCCAAGGGAATTATATCTATGTTCTTGATAAATCCATGAAACCAGTACCACCTGGCGTAATAGGCGATTTGTATATTGGTGGTGTAGGATTGGCCAAGGGCTACGTCAATGATCCTGAGAAAACAAGGAACAGCTTCATCCAAAATCCTTATCATCCAGATGAGAAGATTTATCGTACAGGAGATCAGGGGTACCTGCGATTGGATGGCAATCTCGTGTTTACAGGAAGGAAGGATTCACAAGTAAAGGTCAGGGGCATGAGGGTTGAACTGGGCGAAATCGAATCCTCAATTAAAGCTTTTTCAGGAATCAAAGATGCAATTGTTCACTTTGCTGATCCTTCCACCAAGCAGGGGTTAGTCGGGTATATGGTTGTGAAAGAACCATTCGAACAAAACCATTTACACCAGTTTATGAGTAGGAAGCTTCCCGATTATATGATGCCGAAGTACATGGTTGAGTTGGCTGCGTTTCCTATTAATAAGAATGGCAAGCTGGATTATCATGCTCTACCTAAACCAAGTAAGAGTGACTTATTCAATCAGGAGGAATATCTCCCGCCGGAAACCCCGATGGAAATTCAGTTATCCCGTATATGGGAAGAATTATTGGAGACTGAGGAGATCAGTGTGGAAAGTAACTTCTTCACGGTAGGAGGTCATTCCCTATTGGGGGTCAAGTTGATTTCGAGAGTGAATCGTTTGTGTAACACGGATTTAAGGCTAAGGGATTTATTTGACTCTCCCACCATCAGGGAAATGGCAGTGAAGGCTGAGCGGATATCAGGAGGTTTACAGGAAACGAATAATGGGGGAAGTCCATTCCACCCCCTATCATATGCACAAGAGCGAATGTGGTTTTTACATCAACTAGACCCGGCGGATTATAGTTACCATATGCCCTATGGAGTGAAAATGAGTGGAGAACTTGATCTGGATATTTTTGGAGAAAGCATTAAATATGTACTGAAACAAAACACAATCCTCCATTCGCGCTTTCGCCTAGAAAAGGGTAACCCATATGCTATTGCGGGAGATATAGATGTCCAGATTGAACTCGAGACAGAGGGGGGTACAGACCATCTCATCAATGAGTGGTTGAGACGGCCTTTCAATCTTGAGGAGGATGCTCCGTACAGAATGAAACTGGTAAAGGTAAAGCAATCTGAATTTCATTTCTATATCGTTTTTCACCACATTGTCATGGATGGAATCTCATTGGAATTCTTTGAACAACAGTTGTTTGAAACCTATAATCGTCTAAAAGAAAAAAAGCCATTAGCAATCAGGCATGTCCCTTCCTATTATGAGTATGCAAAGGGCCAAAAAGAGTATAGTACGTCGACTTTCTATAAAGATCAGCTAGAGTATTGGAAGGGAAAGCTAAGCGGTGAACTGGTTAAAACCCAATTCCCACTTGATCAACACAATCATGATTTGGAAGAGCAAACTCAACAGATGACGCAGACATTCTCCGAGAGATCCTTCAGAAATATAAAAAAAATAAGCAGGCGACATGGTTCATCTAATTTCACTATCGTGGCTTCTGTTCTATCCATTCTGCTTCATCGGATCAATGGACAAGAAGACTTGATCATGGGGACGCCTATCATCGATCGTCCTTCAAAATGGGAAGAGTCAATGGGATTATTCTTGAATACCCTCCCCTTAAGGATCCGTGTACAAAGTGAACAAACAATTGATGAAGTCATCAGGGAAACAAGTCAATCTGTGAGAGAACTCTTCATGCACCAAGACGTCCCATTTGAAAAAATTGTTGAGGAAGTTCAGCCTAATCGGACAGGGAACTCCAATCCCTTATTCGATATTCTTGTGAACTATATCAGTTACGAACAGAATCAAGAAAGGCTAATTGATCTGGAAGTCGAAAGAAAAAAATTCCATGATTCAAAGGCGAAATTCCTACTAACTTTCTATTTCATTGATGACCAAGACTCACTGAGTGTAAGGGTCGTTTTTCAAGGGCAAAAGATCCATGAGACAAGAATTCAAACCTTTCTTCACCAATTCAACACTGTATGTGAATCATTGGTAGCAAATCAGGATACTTATGTCGGAAGACTTGACATCAATCATACGCATACAAATGCTGCGGTTGAACCTAGCCTTCAAAAAGTGCCATTCGCTAAAACCCTTAAAAAAGCCATTGAGGACAATCTACGGGCTGATGCCTTGGAAGAACAACATACTATATGGACATACAAAGATGTGATGGAGTATGCCAATGGGTATACACATGCATTTAGGAACCTGAACCTATCCAAAGGTGACCGTATCGCTTTATTTGGAAAGAGCTCGTTCCGTTATATTACAAGCATAGTGAGTATGATGGTAAACGGATATGTGTTTGTGCCTATCCATGTAGATACCCCTAAGAACCGGATCAAGAAGATTCTTGAGGAAGCAGAGGTCTCTCTATTCGTTGATTTCGATCAGGTATTATCAGCTACGGAGAGAGATGATCTGAATGTCCTTTATTTTTCACCCACTATCTCTATTCCGGGGCCGGATCATCTGACAGAAGGTTTATTGGGGGATTCAACCGTAGATCACAATTCTGACGCCTATATTTACTTCACTTCCGGCTCTACAGGTACGCCAAAAGGAATCATGGGCAATCAAAAAGGCTTGAATCACTTTTTGTGCTGGCAAAGAAGAGAGTTTGACATTCAACCATCTGATCGCATAGCACAACTTACCAATCCAGGATTTGATGTGTATCTCCGTGATGTTTTCCTTCCGCTTATTAGCGGCGCAACGCTTTGTATACCGGAAGGCAATGAGGAAGAGATTGATTGGATGAAGCGGAAGGAAATTACGGTTGTCCACGCCGTACCATCTTTAGTGAAACGATGGATGGAACATACCAGTACGAAGGGGCTTTTGATTAGGTTGACCTTTTTCGCTGGGGAACCGTTGCCTTATGACCTGGTCACAGAGTGGAAAGAAATCATTGGTGATGGTGCAGAAGTGGTCAATCTCTATGGCCCTTCTGAGACCACTTTGGCAAAGAGCTTTCATAGGGTGGGCCCAAATGAGGAAAGACTATCCATTGTTCCAATCGGACAGGCCATCCCTGAAACAGAGGTGCTGATTTTGAATACGCAGCAATCGCTCTCTGGAGTGAATGAACCAGGGGAAATCGTCATCAAGACTCCTTACCGGACGAGGGGGTATTTGAACCGGAATGATACATTTAGTCAAAATCCGTTGTCTCCCGACAAGGAGGACCTGGTCTACTTCACAGGTGACATAGGGAGATATCATCCCAATGGATTTGTAGAAATCTTAGGAAGAAAGGACTTTCAAGTCAAGCTTAACGGGGTAAGAATCGATCTGAATGAAGTGGAGTACTTCTTAAATCTAGTCCCAGTGATTAAGCAAGCGATTGTGACAAAAGTGGAAGAGGGAAGAAGAGAATACTTAGTGGCATACATGGTCCCTGAAGAAGGAGCGGAAATCAGCGAGTATGAAGTCAGGAAACATCTCTTGGAGAACCTCCCAATCTCCATGATTCCTCTCATGGTGAAGATGGAGAACCTCCCAATCAACCAAAATGGCAAGGTGGATCGAAAGAAACTTCCACATCCGAAATGGGCTGACGGAGACCATGATCAATTAGTAGGGCCAGAGGAGGAAAAATTGGCGGGGATTTGGAAGCAAATACTTCACATAGAGACTAGTTTAAGAAAGAATGATGATTTCTTCGCCCTGGGGGGCCATTCCTTGTTAGCCATCCGACTACTAAACGAAATCCTTGATCAGTTCCACACGGAAGTCAGACTGATTGATTTATTCGAAAACCCTACAATAAAACGTATGAATCAACTGATTGGAAGCAGGATGGGAAATGCTGATGCGAATGCCAAGAATAAAATATCAAAGGCTGCAAGAGTTCCGATCAAGCATTGAGGTGCAAATGAGTGATGGTGCGTTTACTCGGCTATCACTCGTTGTTTCGAATTTGGTCGAGAGACGAACGTTGGGGAGTGAAGGCGGTGCAAGAGTTAAAGATCCTATTGGAAAATGGAATCGAGTTTCACGGTACAGGCATTTGCGGAGAAAGACCATATATAGGGGAGATTGTATTCTGTACGGGAATGACTGGTTATCAAGAAGTCTTGACGGATCCTTCCTATCATGGTCAATTCGTTGTCATGACCTATCCGTTAATCGGAAATTATGGGATAAATGATGGAGATTCGGAATCAAACAAACCCAAAGTAAAGGGACTGATCGTGAAGGAGTTGTGCGAAACTCCCTCTCATTATCAAAGCAAGATGTCCGTATCAGACTACCTATTGGAGGAAGAAATCCCGTTTGTCACTGAGGTAGATACAAGAGAACTAACCAAAGTGATCAGAGAGGAAGGAACGATGAGGGCAAGTATCGCCCCGTTGGATTATCCGAAGGAAGTATTACTTAAAGAGTTGGATCGTGGGAGCGGGAGAAATTCGGTCGAATGTGTCACGTCACAGGATGCCTACACGATACCAGGAGAAGGGGAGCATGTGCTGGTACTAGACTTAGGCCTGAAAAAGGGGATTATGAAGGAGCTCACTAGTCGAGGTGTCTGTCTTACGGTGGTCCCTGCATTCACGTCCATTGAAGAGATTCACCGCTTGTCTCCGGATAAAATTATTCTTTCAAATGGACCGGGTGACCCCAAGGACTCCTCATATGTAATTCAACTAGTGAAAAGGTTGATTCCAGACTATCCAATCTTCGGCATTTGTTTAGGTCATCAGATTATCGCCCTAGCGTGTGGTGCAGATACGGAAAAGATGAAGTTTGGCCACAGAGGACCCAATCACCCTGTTAAAGATCATCGAACCAACCTTGTGAAGATTACCTCTCAGAATCACAATTATACTGTTACGAAAGAAAGTATAATAAAAACGGATTTGGAGATCATCCAGACAGCACTCCATGATGGAACTGTGGAGGGGATCATGCACAAAACGTATCCGGTCATGTCGGTTCAATATCATCCTGAAGGATCTCCTGGGCCGATGGATTCAAATGAGCTCTTTCACTCCTTCATCGAGCGTGATTTTAAAAAGGAACAAGAAGCAAGGGGGAAAGTCCATGTACGGTAACCAAAAAAAGATACTGGTGATTGGATCAGGTCCAATTGTAATAGGTCAGGCTGCAGAGTTTGATTACTCTGGAACTCAAGCATGCCAAGCATTGAAGGAAGAAGGGTATCACGTACTTCTAGTTAACTCCAATCCTGCCACCATCATGACAGACAAGACTACCGCCGATGAGATCTATATGGAACCCTTAACAGTAGAGTATGTAAAAACTATTATTATAAAAGAAAAGCCTCAAGCACTATTGGCCACCTTAGGAGGACAAACGGCACTGAATATCGCCTATGAACTTGATCAGGAGAACTTTCTGCAAGATCACCAGGTCACTCTTTTAGGTGTAACAGCGGAGACAATTCGGAAAGGGGAAGACAGATTACTATTTAAAGAGTTGATGCTAGATATTCACGAGCCCGTTCCTGAAAGTCAAATCGTCACGTCCATCAAAGAAGCGAAGGAAGTGGCAAGTGAATTTGATTTTCCGCTCATCGTGAGACCGGCTTACACATTAGGGGGAACGGGTGGAGGGATATGTCATAACCTCGAAGAGCTGGAGTCGGTTACTGGCAACGGTCTTTCTTTATCTCCAATTGGTCAATGTTTAGTTGAAAGAAGCATTAAAGGGTTCAAAGAAGTTGAAATGGAAGTGATGCGGGATAGCTATGGGCAAGCGGTCATTGTATGCCACATGGAAAACCTGGATCCTGTCGGTGTTCATACCGGTGATTCCATCGTCGTATCACCCTGTCAGACATTGAGCGACAAGGACTATCAGATGCTCCGTACTTCCGCCCTTAAAATCATCAGCCATCTATCCATCGTTGGAGGATGTAATATTCAATTCGCACTCCATCCGAATACCAAACAATATTACATTATTGAAGTAAATCCAAGGGTGAGCCGTTCATCCGCATTGGCCTCTAAGGCAACAGGCTACCCGATTGCCAAGATTGCTGCCAAACTGGCAGTAGGAAAAGGTCTGCATGAAATCCAAAACCCCATTACTAAAACTACATATGCTTGCTATGAGCCTGTATTGGATTATGCCGTTGTGAAAATTCCTGTCTTTCCTTCAGAAAAATTCGGACTGGAGCCTGATCAGCTTGGAACACAAATGAAGGCAACTGGAGAAGTGATGGCCATCGGGCGAACGTTCGAAGAAGCCTTGATGAAAGGAATTCGGTCGGTCAGTCGGAAATATGAGCAATATTGGTTGGGACAAGTTGATTGGGAGGAAGGGAATCTCACTAGACTGAGCTCTCCTGATCACCATCGCATCTTTTTGATTGCAGAAGCGTTTAGAAGAGGCGTGTCGGTTGATACCATCTTTGAAGTATCAGAAGTGGATAGGTATTTTTTGTATAAGATCAAGAAAATCATAGATGTAGAGAGTAAGATTAAAAGTCAACGTGTAGACGCTAAACTTTTACTTAAGGCTAAGAAAATGGGATTATCCGATTATCAGATTGCTTTACTCAAAGGCAGTGCAGAGCAAGATATCTATAAAAAAAGAATAGCGTCACAAATGCTTCCAGTATATAAAATGGTCGATACGTGTGCAGGAGAATTCGAATCTTATACGCCATATTACTACAGTACCTATGAGCAGTTCCACGATGTCTCTCCATCTCATAAAGAAAAAATAGTCATCTTAGGATCTGGCCCCATTCAAGTAGGACAGGGAATAGAATTCGATTATGCGACTGTTCATGCGATCCAAGCGGTTAAGGATAACGGATTTGAATCAATTATTATCAACAATAATCCAGAAACGGTTTCCACCGATTTCAGTATCTCAGATAAACTTTATTTTGAACCCCTGACGGTAGAGGATGTCATGAATATTATTGATTTTGAACAACCTATGGGCGTGCTCGTACAATTTGGTGGTCAGTTGGCCATTAATCTTGCCAAGCAGTTAAAAGATAGGGGGGTCAACGTCCTTGGGACTTCGGTTGAATCTATCGAGATAGGTGAGAACCGTGGTGAACTTGTTTGTGCATTAGAGGAGTTGAGTATCCTTCATCCTAATGGTGAAACAGTGTTGACTATCAATCGTGCCCGTGAAGTAGTATCTGGTCTAGGTTATCCGATCATCGTGCGCCCTTCTTACGTGATTGGTGGCAGTGATATGGAGGTCATCACACATCATGGAGAGTTAGAGTCGTACCTATCACGATATGACTTTGCAAAGGGGAACCCACTCCATATCGATCAGTACATCGAAGGGATTGAACTGGAATTAGATGCGATTTGTGATGGTGAGAAAGCAGTCATACCAGCAGTATTGGAGCATATTGAACGATCCGGGGTTCACTCCGGTGATTCGATGGCCGTCTATCCACCTCAAAAGCTCGGAAAGAAAGTCCTTGATGAACTAACCGAGTTGACAAACAAGCTCACGCGATTTTTGAAGATCAAAGGATTAGTTAATATTCAAGCGGTGTATTCCAATCAACAAATCTACTTGATCGAGATAAATCTACGCTCAAGTAGAACATTGCCATTTATAAGTAAGATCTCAGATCTTAACATGGCTGCCCTCGCTACCAATTGTCAGTTGGGATACTCGCTTTCATCAGATGATAGGTCGAAGAATGAAAGACCAAGAGATGATGTATTCTATGTGAAGGCGCCGGTCTTCTCTTTCTCCAAAATGACAGCTATTGATCCCATTCTTACACCGGAAATGAAGTCTACTGGAGAAGTAATTGGATATGACAAACAATTCGACCTAGCGGTATTAAAGTCTTTTCAAGCAGCTGGGCTGAGCTTTGGAATTGGAGAAGAACAGGCTTTAATTCTAGTAGATTTCATCAATGACCATCTTGAACAGCTTCTTGAAAGATTATCTTGCCACACCTCAGAGTTCCTATTTGTGGAGGGTGAGAAAAAAGGAACGGGTCATTTAAATCAAAACATAAAAACAATCAGTTTATCTGAAGATACCTTATCTGAATTAATCAGGAAAATGAAACAAAAATCGATAGGGATCGTGATCGATTTGCGAAGAGGTAAGAGTAAATGGGAGAAAGAGATTAGAAAAAATGCTGTCCAACACAATATTCCACTGTTTACAAATGTAGATACCCTTACCTTATTTGTTACTTCTTTAGAAACAAAGGATAGAATGCGGGATCAAAAGCTTGGCGTACATCCTTTTTATGAAAAGGAGAATGTACCATTGAGATAGATGGCCATAGACTTTTTTTGAAACGACTTAGTCGGGGTATAGTCTAAGTCGTTTCTTTTCATTGAATCACATTGCGTTCTAGTTTTCTGCTATCCACTCACTCAAATACATCCGCCCCTCCACATTCCCCGGATTCTCCAGCGGACAAATCAGCTCCAGGCTGTTTCCGTCCGGATCATCGAAATGGATTTTCGCATGGGCCATCCCGTGATGCGCCATCACGAAGGGCTCCACCGGCTCAAAGCCGAACGCCCGCCGTGGGGGACATCCCCGTTCGGTGAGCCATACGACTGATTTTTTCAGCTCGTCAAGGGTCACTTGAAATGCAAGGTGCCGGATGGACGGGTGATAATCAAGCAACACGCAATCCGTATCCCATAGCCCCAGCCAGCTTCTTCCTTTCTCGATCCATATGAATGCAAGCCCGTCCCCTGCGCGGTGGGAGAGTTCCAATCCGATCCCCTCGTAGAATGCGATGGAGCGGTCCACGTTGCTCACGGGAAGATGGGCTTCATATAATCCTTTAATCATGGTCATGACCTCCTTTTCTATACTGTACCTTGATGAACGGGTGGATTCGACGGCCAAAAGGCCGGGTTGGTATGAGACATAAGGTGGAGGTCAAGGGGATAGAGAGGTTCCTTCAATTACAAAAAAGCTTCGTCCCCTCAGCAATTGTGTGGAGGGATGAAGCTTTTTTCGGTTATTATCTCAGGTGGAACATTCCTTTTCCCGTGTTCATATCGATCGGCAACGAAGAATGTTGATGGGCGATGACCCAAGAGCCTTCGACCTTTTTGAGGCCAAAGGTAAACCGGTTCGCGATCTGTCGAAGTTTTTCTTCCGATTCTTCCGTATACGCAGCAAACACCACTTCACAATGAACAAAGGCGACAGTTTCGCTTTCTTCCATTTTCATCTCATGAAACAGGACTTTGAGAATCTCACCTTCCGCGTTCAAACCGGAAAACCATTCGGTCACATTCTTGCTCCACTCGGAGATCCCCCTGCATTCCCAGTCGCCCCAACAATCATAAATGTGAACATCCTCCGCATGAATAGATAAGAATTTCTCCACATCCTGTTCGTAAACGGCCGTTTTGTATACCTCAAGAACATCTTTCACCGCACCATTTTTCATTTTGAGTACCCCTCTCTAAAAAAGCATCTTGACTAGTCATTCGAGGCTACTTGGTTATTTCCTTTTTTAAAGGATTTTTCCCATTTCCAATCATCTAGGTAAATGGGTGGGGATAATTGGCAGGGTATAAGTCTTCTGTCTCAATACGTCTCATTTCGCAAAAGAACAAGTGTTCGGTTATACTAACGAACACAGGTGATTGAAATGATAAGAGACAGAGGGAAAATCAAATGGACGTCGCTCATGCTCCCGGAGCACGTCAAGGAACTGAGGGATATATGGGAGGAATTCGAGCGCGATCAGAAGCCAGAAGTCGACATCTTTGCCATGACGGAGATGGAAGAACGGATCCGCTACGCCATGGAGTACCACCTTCCCCTGCGCATGAAGGTGTGGGATGAACTGAAGGGGAAATGTGAAATGACGACGGGAAAGGTTCATTATCTTAATGAACGGGACCGGAAGCTGATGGTCGAGTCCGGTGATGAAGGGTTCGTCAAGGTGCGGGTGGAAGACCTGATTTCGGTGGATGTAGTGGAATAAGAGCGACAGGGACACTTGCGGGAGCGTGAGTGTCTTTTTTATGGAAATTAAAAGGAAATGACGCAGGGGTTGTGATATGGTAGTAGAGAAGTATGTGTTGCGAGCGGTTCATACATAAAATCAGGATGAGGTAAATGAGAAATGGGGGTGGAAATCGTGTTGGGGAAATTCACTATGCCTGGGAAAATCCTTTTTACGACGGGGTTCCTACTCTTTGTACTAAGCTCTTTTCTGTATTCAGAATTCAACGCGGATGGCTACTGGAAGATGGGATTGGTCATCGGTGCACTAATGGCCATCAGTTCCAACTTTTTCACAATCAAACGTGCATCCAAAAGGAGAGCCTGACATGATTAAACAAATCGAGCATATGCAAGCCTGGGAGCTCCGCCACACCGTCATGTGGCCGGACCGACCCTATGACTATATCAAAGTAGAGGGCGATGAATCGGCCCTACACTACGGACTCTTTCATGAAGGTGACCTGAAGTCCGTCGTCTCCCTCTTCATTGAAGACGGGGAGTGCCAGTTCCGGAAGTTTGCCACCCTCGAGGAGGAGCAGGGAAAGGGCTACGGGAGCCGCCTCCTTGAACATGTACTCGAGGAAATGAAAGCCAAGGGTATCCACCGGATCTGGTGTAACGCCCGCACCGAAAAAGCCGGCTTCTATGCTCGGTTTGGACTGCAGGAAACCGACTGTCGCTTCACCAAAGGTGGCAAGACGTATGTGATTATGGAAATGGTGCATGGGGACGGTTCCTGTACGTCACTAAAATAACGCGTCGGAACTGTCTTCATGCGTCACAGGAAGGAGTCTCATATGGAAATTACATTCATCCGGCACGGGCAGGGGGAGCATACGCTGAGTTTGCCGGAAAGCTTGCAGTTGGAGGGGGAAGAGCAGGCGAGAAGTCTTTCGTCCCTTTTCAATGTGACCAAAGATGATCTGATGGTTGTAAGCCCGGTGCGTAGGACCTTGCAAACGGCTTTGTTGGTCGCCGGGGATTCAGGGTGCAAGCGTATAGTGCATTCGCTGGTGTCCCCGCGGATGTTCCCTCAGAAACAGGGGGCCAAGACCCTTCCATGCGACCAGATGCTTGACCAGGAGACCATCGGGAACGAATTTCCTAAGTTCGAGGTGATATCCGGGATGCACCGGGACATGTGGACGCTTGGAATCAATGTGTTGCCGGTAGACGAATTTGAGAGATGGTCGGATGTTTTTTTGAAGTGGCTAGAGGAGCAGGAAGCCCAACGTGTGTACGTGGTGTCCCATGACGGCACGATCACGGCGTATCGGGAGCGGTTAAGGGGGGAAACACTGTCCAGAGCGGACTTTTTGAAGGATGGGGGTTGGATCAAGGAGCGGTTAGGAGGTTGAAAGATCAAAAAGGCTGCCTCAAAGCAGCCAGCGCTTATGCGTTCTGATCCCGGATGGTTTTCAGCCGGATCAACAGCCCAAAAGTGATGATGACCATGACGGTCGGGAACTGGTTTGCAGTCAATAGTGCGAACGGGAAATCGGAGGGCGGCAGGGCAAACGTCAGGAGCAAGAATGCCAGGATTCCGGTTAAAGAAGGAAGGATGGCCAAGGCATTCTGTACTTTTTCACTAGACGGAATGTCGTTGAACAGTTTTAGGCACGAATAAAACGTGGTGAACACAACCAAGAACAATAGGGTTGTTTCAACAAGTTGCATCTGGATTCACCTCCTGACTCAACGGTATCATATTGGAAAAATTTTTACAATTGAGGGGTACCTCCATGAATAGAATGTAGACGGCGCCAAGCGGGGCTCTATTTTGCTGGTTTCGGAACTTTACATAGAGAGGAAGAAATAGATGCGTTTCAGCAAAGGGTATACGAACAATCAGCAGTTGAGGGATAGCTTTAATCAGCTTGCCGAGGACACATTCGGCATTCATTTTGGACAGTGGCATGCACGGGGATACTGGACGGATAAATATGTACCATTTTCATATATTGAGAATGATAAAGTCATAGCCAACGTGTCGGTAAACCTGATCGACTTCATCATGGCCGGAGAGGAAAAGAAGGCTATCCAGATCGGGACCGTCATGACCCATCCCGACTACCGGAATCGCGGTTTATCGACGGATCTCCTGAAGATCGTGCTGGCGGAATACAGGGACCAAGTCGATTTCGTCTATCTGTTTGCCAATCAGCATGTACTGGAGTTTTATCCGAAGTTTGGATTCCAGGCACAGCAGGAAACGCTTTTCACCATGGTGCCAGGCACCGCCGGTGAAGTGAGCATGAGAAAGCTTGATATGGAGGAGGAAGCAGACCGCGATCTGGCATATGGGATCGCCAGGGACAGGCTGCCGGTATCCACTCGCTTCGGGACGAGAAATACGGGTGAACTGTTCATGTTCTATACCCTCTATGCCTTCCCCGATGACCTCTATTATCTCGAGGAAGAAGACGCGGTGGTGATGTTCCAGCGGGACGGGGAGCGGCTTGATCTGTTTGATGTGGTTTGTCGTGAAAACGTCGACGTCAGAAAGATTGCCGAAAAGCTTGCAGACGGAGAGACCAAGCAAATCGTCTTCCATTTTACACCGGAAGACACGGAAGGAATGCAGGCAGGCATGTTCCATGGGGATGAGGTGCTGTTCGTCCTTCCAATGAAAAGCGGGGCGGGAATCCCGGATGGGGTGAAGCATCCGTTGACGTCGCAGGCTTGAGTTCTTAAACAGTGGAACCGTCCTCATTCACTGAAAAGGAATTATTACCCTTATGTGGAATTATATATGCAAGGAGTTCTTAGAGTGGGGGGTGAGTGATATGGATTTTCTATCCTGGTATGACTGGCTGACGCCGACGAATCCGATGGCGTCGATCTTTTTCGGGTTGATCTTCACGATCATTGTCGGGGTGACAGTATGGTGGGATACGAGGAAGATGAGGTCGGCATTCGTTGCGGCGTTGACGGGGATTTTGGTGACGGTGGTCGGGGTCGCGATCTTGGATGCCATTGGGTTTTATGCATGACGCATGGGAACCGTCCCCATGCGTCGTCCAAAATCACACATCGGGGGAAATGTTCATGAAGAAACTTGTGACAGGGTTGGTACTGATCTTATCCAGTGCCATTTTATACGGATCGACGTTGATTACCGCAGCGATTTATTCCACGGTTATTAGTCAAGAAGGATTTGGTTGGGATTCGCGCTACGGTCTATTCGGAACTGCGTTTCGGAAGGTAGGTATCGTTCCATTGATCCTTTCGATTATCTTGGCAGTGTTGGGGATCGGCTTTACATGGTACTCACTGTACCAGAATAAGAAAGGATAAAATGGCGCATGGGAACCTTCCCCATGCGTCATTTCTTAACTTTCCTTAAGATTTCCCCGCCTTTTTTCTTAAGGTCCGTCCGGTAATCTGGTAGAAACGAGTAGAGAAGGACGAGGGACAGATGATGAGTGCACTGCAGTTTGTGAAGGAGTATGTGAAACAGCCGAGGACGGTGGGGGCGGTACTGCCGAGTTCGAAGGTGCTGGCGCGCCAGATGGCGGATGCGGTTGAGTTCAACGAAGTGGAAAGCATCGCAGAGTTCGGGCCGGGGACGGGTGTGTTCACGGAGGAAATTCTTAATCGGAAGCGGAATGGAACGATGCTGTTGCTGATCGAGGAGAACCGGGAGTTTTTTGAGATTCTCCACGAACGCTACGATAAGCGGGACGATGTGGTGGTGATCCACGGATCGGCCGAGGATGTTCGGGAGCATATGCAGACGTGTGGAATCAGGAAATTGGATGCGGTCGTGTCGGGGCTTCCGTTCGCAAGCTTGCCAAATGACGTGTCACACGCTATTTTAAGAGTAACCAATCAGGTGCTCGCGCCTGGAGGCGTGTTCGTCACGTTCCAGTATTCGATGATGAAAAAGCCGCTGTTCAGGCGTTATTTTGCCGGGATGGAGTGGCTACGGGTGTGGTGGAATGTGCCGCCTGCTTATGTACTTGTCGCGAGGCCGATGAAATGATGGATAGAAAAGAGTGGACCACATGATCGGAACGAACATACTGATCGTCGATGATGAAGCCGATATCCGGAACATGATCGCAATTTATTTGAAAAATGAAGGGTACGGAGTGCTGGAGGCGGCCGATGCCCATGAAGCATTCGCCGTGCTCGTGGAGAGCCCTGTCGACCTGATTATCCTGGATGTCATGATGCCGGGGATGAGCGGAGTGGAGGCGTGCATGACGATCAGGCAGTCGTATGATATGCCGATTATCTTCCTGTCGGCGAAGAGCGAGGACCTCGATAAGATCCATGGCCTCGCGAGCGGCGCGGAGGATTATGTGACCAAGCCGTTCAACCCCCTCGAGCTCATGGCCCGTGTGAAATCCCAGCTCCGCCGCTACAAGATGGTGTCTGGGAACAGCGAACCCTCGCATCTTCTTGAAAAAGGGGACCTCAGCGTCAACGAGCGAACGAATGAAGTGACCGTCGGAGGGCGCGAGGTACGCCTTACCCCGAAGGAATTCCATATCCTTTCTCTACTACTCCGGAATCAAGGGCAGGTCTTCAGCATCGAGCAGATCTATGAAGCGGTGTGGAAGGAACCGTTCTTCAAATCCGACAGCACAGTGATGGTGCATATCACCAATATCCGCGACAAGATCGAGGAGAATCCGAAGAAGCCTTTCTACGTGAAGACGGTGTGGGGCGTGGGGTATAAGGCATGAAGCTCCTGCCCCGGAGACTGAACCTGAATGTGCGGCTCATTCTGATCTTTATCGCCTGTCTGGCCGCGGCGACGGTCACGTTTTTTCTTGCGGTGCTTTATTTCACCCCTCTTGAAGATTTCAGGAAGCAGGAAAAGGTCAACAATCAGGTGGAAAAGGTGCTGGTCGATTGGAAGGATGCATTGGAAGAGGGTGAAGTGAGCCTTTCTGATTCGAGTGCAATTGAAAAGGCCATTGGAACAACGGTGAAGGGTCAGCACGAAGAGTGGGGATTCCTCGTCACCGATGCCGAGGGGAATGTGACATACCGGACCGGGAAGCTGTACAGTGAAGATCTGCCGAAGCTTCTTGAGCAACAGCTCCGGGATGATACTCCCCGCGGGCGCGACGAAAAGCAGGCCCCATTCATTTCAACGGTCTCTTTCCCGGAGGGCTTGGGCTACGTGATCATTGAAGCCCCGTCAAGTATCAAGGCGATCAATCCCACGAGCTACAACCAGAAGCTCATCCTTGCCTTTGCCCTGGCCGTCGTGGTCTTCCTGATCCTGTTCGTCCTCTTCATGAGACCGGTGACACGCTACATCGAGCAGATCGAATCGGGCATCGGACGGATCGTGGATCATGACTGGACGTATGAGATTCCGGTGAAAGGACGTGATGAGCTGTCCTCCCTGGCGGCAAACATCAACTGGATGACGGATCAGCTCCGGCTCCGGTTCGAACGGGAACGGGAGCTCGAGCAGTCGAAGAACGAGCTCATCACGAATCTATCCCATGATCTCCGGACGCCGCTCACGTCGATCATCGGCTACCTTCAGCTTGCGAAAGACCAGAAGTCACCGGGAGATAAGGGGTATGTGGACACCACCTACCGCCTGTCACTCAAATTGAAGGGGCTCATGGACGAACTGTTCGAGTATACGAAGCTCACCCATCATCAGGTCGAACTCCAGACCGACCGGGTCGACTTTGCCGCCTTGCTCCATCAGCTCGTCGGCGAGTACACCCCGATCCTCGAAGGGAAGGGTCTTCATGTCGAGATGGAGGTGCCGGAAGAACCCGTCCTCGTCACCGTGGATATCGAGAAGATGATTCGCGTGTTCGATAACCTCCTTTCCAACGTAGAGAAGTACAGCTTGGAAGGGACGATCAAGCTCAGGATGAAAGTGGAGGGGGACCGGGTGCTTACCAGTCTCTCCAACCCATCCGATCCTGTGGATCCTGAAGAACTGCACCGGCTCTTCGACCAGTTTTACCGACTTGACGAAGCACGTTCCACCAAGATCGCAGGATCAGGCCTCGGCCTTGCCATTGCGAAGCGCATCGTCGAGCTCCATGAAGGCGAGATCTGGGCAGAAAGTGGGGAAGGAGAGCTGACCGTTTGGGTGGCGCTGCCGGTTAGAGGATAGAATGGGAAAGGCGATGCTTCCGTGTGGGAGGCATCGCCTTTGTTTTAGGATTCAATCTTCATTTTGACTGCCCTGGTACCAATAAACGTCTTAATATATTGATCGAGGATACGGGTGCCACCGAAGTCATCTTCATAAAATCCGGTCACCACAAATCCTGCATCGATCTGGCCTTGAATTTGTTGTTCCAAGGTGTGGGCATACTCGATGGTTTGGTTGGATTGGATGTAGTCTTCCACTTCGTCCTTAGGCAAATGATCGAGTGTGGAGGAAGGGATGGGGTGTTTCACATCAAGGGTTCCCTTTCGTTCCTGGGTGTCGTCGAAGATCCATAGTAATGGATTCGTGAAGCCGGCGATCAAGATTCCTTTGTCTTTTGTCACTCGGGCGATTTCCTTCCATACAATGTGGACGTCTTTGACAAACAGGTTGGAAACGGGGTTCACGACCATATCAAACGTCCCATCCTCAAAGGCACTCAGATCGGACATATCCCCTTGTACGGTGGTCAAGGAAAGGCCATCGCGTTTTGCTACCTTTTCGTCTTGTTCCAATTGCTTCTTGGAAAGATCCGTGACCGTCACGTCAGCGCCAGCCGCCGCCAAAACCGGCGCTTGCTGCCCGCCACCGGATGCGAGGCAGAGGATCCGTAACCCTTTTATGGATTCGGGGAACCAGTGTCGCGGGACCGTTTTTTCAGTGGTGACCGTGATGGTCCACTCACCGGCTTTGCTTTTCTCGATTTCTTCCCTGCTGACAGGGAGCGTGTACCTTGATCCTTCTTCGACTTTCATATCCCAGGCGCTACTGTTTTGTTTGGTTGTATCCAATGTGAATCCCCCTCTAGTAGAATGACAATCGGTTACTTGATGATCTCACTTTAAATAATGCTTCTTAAAATCAGGATGAATCGAAAATTTCCGCCTCAGGTTCACGAGGTTCTTCCCAAACGTCTTCTCCAGCTCATCCCGGTGTTCCTTCATGATCTCCATGAGATACAGATCGTGGATCATGACCTCCGTGATGGGCATGACCAATCCGACATGCCTTGTCCAGGCAGCGCGGCTGTCGGTTCCGAGGGAGACGATGCCTGCCACGACTTCCACGTCGTCGGCACTGATAACGATCCAGTTGCCTCCATATTCTTCCTTGATGGCAGAGCCCATGTAGTGAAGGTGGACATGGGCAAAGTCAGATGAGATGTCGCCATAGGCGATGATGGTGACGTTGACCCCGCGAAGAGTTGCTTGTCTCAGCTCCTCTTCGACTTCCTCATATTCCTCTTCCATGACTTCAAGAAGAATCCTCGTTTGTGCGGTGGCGATGCAGTTTTTCACTTTGTCGATGATTTCATTCCGGCCTGTGATGTTCCAAATGTTTTCCCGATCATGGGAGGATTGTTCAAACTCAGCGAGTGACTTCTCGGCCAGCTTGAAGTGGTCATTCGCTTCCCTGCGCCGATTCTTGATGAGCTCTTTTGCCGGGATCGGGGTGTACTGAGGGGTGGTGCCCGGACTGACGAGAATATCTCCCCTTCCCGCAAGGTGATCCAAGGTTTCGTAGATCCTCGACCGTGGGACACCTGATTTTTTCGCTACGGCATAGCCCGTAAGAGGGGATTCTTCCAGGAGTGCCAGATAGGCTTTGGCTTCGTATTCGGTGAAATGCAGCTTGGTCAGTGTGTTTAAAAGGGTTTCGCTCATAGATCCTCCGTCGTGGGTTTATTTCTGTTAGTGTAACAAAATAGATTGATTATTTCTAATCGTTTCTGGTATCCTTTTTAGTAGTTACTGTAGTAACCACTAAAATGTTAGGAGAGGACACATGGACAACTTGCTTGCTTACATACCTGTCGCTACGCTTATGGTCGTCATTCCCGGCGCAGACACCATGCTTCTCATGAAGAACACTCTGAGTTACGGACCGAAAGCCGGCCGCTTTACGGTTCTCGGCATGCTCTCGGGCCTTTCGTTCTGGACGGGCATTGCCATACTTGGATTATCCGTCGTGATTGCCAAATCCGTGATCTTGTTTACCACGATTAAATACCTCGGCGCTGCTTACTTGATCTACCTTGGAATCAAAAGCCTGATTTCGAAACAGACCCTGGCTGTGGATCAAATGGAACGCTCGGCGGACGTACCCGTCGATCGCCGCTATCATAAAAAGTCCTTCATGCAGGCCATGCTCAGCAATGTGCTCAATCCAAAGACCGTCATCGTGTATATCACCATCATGCCGCAGTTCATCAACCTGAACGGTCATGTCAACCAGCAGTTGATCATCCTGGCCTCGATCCTGACAGGATTGGCAGCCGCCTGGTTCCTGATCCTGGTGTATGTAGTGGACTATGCGAAGAAATGGTTGAATGACAAAAAACATCAACAAATGTTCCAGCGAGTGGCGGGGATCCTCCTCGTCGGATTCGGAATCAAAACCGGTATATGAAAGAAGAGCTACCCATGATGTTGCGTGGGTAGCTCTTTTGCGTTATTCCTTATGGACAAGGTGCCGGAATGACGGACTAAGCTCGCTCCATACATCGAACGCATTGCCGTCGGGATCGTAGAAAACGAAGTTCATTCCCGCATGGCCGCGGTCTTCGATGGCCCCAATTTTCATCCCCTGGGAGATGAAATCCCCGTGCAGGGCTTCGAGTGATGCCAATCCGTCCACCTCGAAAGTGACGGAGAAGCGTTCCGTCCCGTGGTGATCCGTGAAGTTCGCGCTCTCGCCTTCACCGGATTTCACCAGGAAGACGCTTTGGTTGGCGAGGTCGAGGATGGCTTTGTCATCATCTTGGTCATTCAGCTTCGCGCCAAGATGGCGGACGTACCATTTTGCAGAACGGTTTATGTCTGTAACAGGTAGATAGATGGTACCGATTCGGATTAGTTTATTGTTCATGAATCATCCCTCCAATGCTTGTATTATTCTGGTTTGAAGGTGAGGAATCCTTTTTAATCCAAAATTGAGAATACTAGGTGTTGGATAAATAGTATACTTGAAACTAGATAGTAGACATGGATAGGAGAAAAAGGACAGTGTGGACCAGCTAGTTTTCTCATTAAGTTCATTACGATTGTGGGGAGAAATAATTGGAAAAGATAATTGTGGCGGTTGTCATAGTCCTATTACTTTATGTTGCCGGGAACGCATTTTATATCGTCTTCAAGACGTATCAAGAGGATGATGAATTTCATCATCCCACATTGGAAATCGTTCCTGTTCATTGGATCATAGATTTTCTATTGTTCATCTCAAAAAAGCTCGCTCCTGCTCCATACGTTGTCGCCCTTTTTAAAACGCTCTCGTTCCTATATGGGCTGTTTATGGTGGGGTTTATCATTCTAATTTTGCTTGTTTTCTTTTTTTAGTACAATCACTAAATGGTATTTTATGTTAAAATAAGAAGAAAAAGGGGGTGTCTTCATCCGATTCCTCACCAAAACAGCCATCATTCTCATCTCCATCATCTTTCTCGGCGCCTTCATCACGCTCTTCCAGGGAGGCATCGATCTCAGTCTATCCACCTATTTGAGCAGCCTCAAAGGGTTGGTCGCTTCACTGGTTCAACCAGGTTCCATCATGTATTCCACGGGTGACTACAATACGGGCAGCCAGTACCCGCTGTTTCCATACGTCTTTGAGTTCTACGGCTATTCGCTTTCAATCTTATTACTCGGCTTCATCCTGGTCCTTATCATCGCGGTCTCCCTCATCATGATCACGTTCCAATTATCGGTAAAAAAACGCACGGCGCTCATGAAGCTCTCCACCATCCTGGAGGCGGTGCCCGACCTGTTCGTCATTGCCATGGCGCAGCTTTTCATCATTTTTCTGTTCAAGCAGACGGGAATCCTGTTCTTTGACGTGGTCGGTGCCTATGAACGGCCGTTTGTGCTGCCCCTCATCACCTATACGATCCTTCCGACCATCTTCCTGTACCGGACGCTGACGCTCCTATTCGATGAAGAGCTCCGTAAGCCTTACGTGGAGCTTGCGAGAGGAAAGGGGCTGACCCATTTTCGGGTGCTGTTCGTCCATGTCTTCCGCAATGGACTGATGGGGCTTCTGAGTCATTCTAAGATGATCCTGGCCTTCATGCTCTCAAACCTCATCATGCTGGAGATCATCTTCAATACAAGGGGCATCACCTGGTTCGTTTATCATCATCCGACCCCGGAGATCGCCACCGTCAGCATCCTGCTCCTGGCCATTCCAATCCTTCTCTTTGAGCAAGGGATGAATAAGCTGAAATCAAGCATCGTCGGAGGTGGGGAGTAGTGAAGGCCTTCAAAAATCTCTCGTTTGTGATCGGCTTTTCGTTCATTGCCCTCATACTGGGAGGGAGCCTCGTTTACTGGTGGGTGTACGGGGATGCCATCCCTGCCGTTCCGTTGAAGTTCGGAGAGGAAGGGACGATGAAACCTCCTTATGGACCGATGAACCACCTCCCTTTCGGCACCAACGCCCTGGGGCAAAGCATGTTCCTCGTGATGTTGGTCGGGGCGAAATTCACCCTTGGGATCGCCTTCCTGGTGGCGTTTCTGCGCTTTGGCTTGTCTGCCTTCATCGGGACCGCGATGACACTGTACGTTCCAAAGTTCACCGCGTGGATCCGTCCGTTCCTGCAAACCTTCTATTATTACCCGATCACACTGCTCGCCTTCATGATGCTGTATTGGGTGCTGTTTGAGGATAGCCTTATGGGGGGAGAGTTCAGCTACTCCTTCAGTGCACGGATACTCATCGAACTCGCCGTGCTTACCCTAGCCGCCGTCCCGATTTCCACCCTTATCGTATCCAACGAGGTGAAGGACATCATGAAGCAGGAGTTCATGGAAAGCGTCCAGGTTCTCGGCGGCAATCGGCGACACATCCTGCGGAAGCATCTTCTTCCGTTCCTGAAGCCGCGGTTCGTCGTCCTCTTTTTGAGGGAGGCGATCCAAGTGCTGATCCTCCTTTCCCACCTCGGTATCCTCGGCATCTTCTTTGGAGGAGGTGCACTGATGGAAGACCTATTCGGGAATCCTGCCATGGCCTCCCTCTCAAACGAATGGTCGGGCCTCATCGGTAAGGATTTTAAGTACCTATTTACGACCTATACATGGATTCCCTTCATTCCAATCCTTTTTCTGACGCTCGCCATCATCGCCCTCAAGCTCATGGTGGAAGGATATCAGGAGACGCATGGGGGAGTAGGGGTGAAAAGGAAAGAAGCTCCCGCTGCAGAAGATAGCCGCTTGGACGGAAAAGAGGACTTTGAACGGGTGAATCGAAAAATTGGATAAAGGGGGAAGCGTTATATGAAAAAATGTTCATTCCTGATTGTCGGTGTCATCCTGCTGCTAATGGGGTGCGGAAACAATGAAGCGGAAGCCATCGACAGTACGGACGCCGAATTCATTGCCATCGTCCAACTTGAGCAGGACCTCCACATCTACAATGAAACTGCCAGTGAACCGATCAACATCAACGACCTCGAGCTCCTCTCGAATGACACCGTCTTCAGCAGCACCTCGAAAGCATGGGAAGTGTCGTTCAACTACAAAGACGGTCTCACCAACAAGACCGTCGCCACCAACGCCGTGGCCCAGTACAGTGTGGATCCGTCTGGGGAAATCACGGGGACGACGCATTCGTTTGAATAGGGAGTAGACAGCCTGCGATGTAACACTGAGGCCATCGTTTAAGCTAGGGAGTGTGCCACATGAAAAGGAATAATCTGAAGATATTCACTCAACTCTCATTCTTTATTGCACTAGCGATAATTATGGTGGTACCACTATTCCTCCTTTCAACCACTTTTGGAGAGAATGGAGTTCCCATTATTCGACCGTTGGTACGACTTACTTCCCTGCTTTCAGTGTTCGGTATACCACTTAGTATCGTCTCCATGTTCAGCAGAGAAAACCTAGCAAAGAGAATCATCGTATTCATGATCAATGTATCGCCGCTCGGTATTCTTGTTTTCGGTCTAATGATGGAGTTTGTTGATGAGTTTCTTAGAACGGCACCTTGATGGGGGATATTTAAAGAATGGCTTCATTCATATGGATGAAGCTATTCTATTTTTGATATGCAATTTACTAGACTGCAATTTCAAGTTTTGCGATAGGGGAATTGGCTACATTTTTTTATAGTAGAGAATGACGCTTATACACTTCGAGCAGTTCTTCTACTGAGATTCCGTCTATGGTCATTCCAGATATATCACTGCCTGTAATTTGTACGTTTTTTAGATTGCTGTTCTTGATGGTGGTACCTTGTAGTTCACACCTTTCGAATGAGAGGGGATCCTGCTTTTCTCCGAGGCCCGTATCCATAAAACGGACGCCGCCCATCGTGACCAGCCTCATGCTGCTGTAGGAAAAGTTAAGGTCAGCGTAAGAGGCATGGGTAAGATTGATATTCTTGAAGGTGGAGTCACGGAGGTTGCAATTGCTGAAGTGCGTATTCATCAAGTTGCTGTTGCAATAGGAGCTTCCCTCCAGGGTGACTTGATAGTGCTCCGAATGTTCCATCTTACAGTCCTCATATTGGGTGAGGGATAGATCTTGCTGCTCCACGACGTTTCCTGCGGGAGATTGGCGCTTGATTCTCTTAATATAGCTATACTCATCTTCTGTCTGAAATACAGCTTGATATCCCATCTTTTCGTAAAAATGATGGTTGTTCACTTGCCTGCTGGACGTCTCCAGATCCCACGTCCTCACTTCAGGGAATGCCTCTTCGATGAGACGGATGACCGTTGACCCGATGTTTTGTCCCTGCATGTCGGGATCGACAAATATCCGGTCGATCCTGCCGAAGGAGCTCCCCGTCAGGGTTAGGATGATCCCGCCAACCAGTTGGTCATAAGCAATGATCTTGAAATAGACCAATTCTTCGATCATATAGTTCGTCATCTCGACCGAAGAATATCCAGGGGGCTGAATATTGTAATCGACGATAGAGTCATCAGACAGCCATCTCCGTGCTTCTTCATCAAAGGTTTTTTTCATGATATCGGTCAGCTTCTCAGCATCGGACCTTTCGGCTTTTTGGATGGTAATCACTTGCCATCACTCCTTTTACTATTAATCCCAATAATGAAACACGATTTCCCCAGCAGTCTTCGGTGTCCAATAGGAAATCTGCGCCCGTTCCGCCCGATTGAGGTGTTGAATCATCGTCGGATCGATGGGTGTGTTCAGTTCATCAGTCTCCAATACGCTGTAGTACGGGAAAAACGCTTCTCTTAACAACATTCTGTCGACGAAGGAGATCCCCCCGAACCCGATGGCATCGGCCATTGCAAGATAGGGGTAATGGTCATTGAGCAGCACAAAGAGCTCATCCCCATTCCATTTGATCCGGCAATATGCGAAATTCGTTGAAACATCGGCGGATTCGAATGCCAGTACCCGCCCACCCGATTCTGCCGCGATGCTGTAGCAAAGCTTTTGAAATAGGGAGAGATCCGTCAGGGGAGGTTCCCCAGACTGCGAATCGAAAAATCCGGTTACGCCGGTGGGAAGGATGATCATGGTTCAGGCTCCTTTCACTTCCCTCTTATTCTACCAGAAAATGGGGTATAGGGAGTTGGTGATAAAGGGTGAAACTTGGTAATAAAAGAATGGAGTTGAAAATAAACCGGTAGAGTTGACGATAAAAATTCTCCTCCCGAAAAAGTTGATAATAAAATCTCGAAAGTTGAAAGTAAAAGTTTAAAAGTTGATAGAAAAAATTCAAAAGTCGGTAGAAAAATAGGGAGGAAGCTCACTTATGGAAAATAAAGGGTGTTATTTAAGCTCAAAACCCTCCATTTCAGACCTATAAAGCCCCATCCATCCAACTAAAAGTGATCTCACATACAAAAATGCCCCAATCCACTCCAACCCACTAGCCCACCACCCCCAACCCCCAACCCCCAACCCAACAAAAAAAGAGCCCCCCTGACCAACCAAGGGGACTCCCACAGAACTTCAGCTTTCTAATTCTTTTCTTCTAGTAAACTCTTCTTTGATCTCAGCGAGCACGTCACTGTCTGTGACCAGTCGCAAAGCCGTGAGTGCAAGGCCTTTCGCTCCGAGGATCAATGCTTCATCCCCCTTGGGTGATTTTGCTGCTTCACGGAAAGCATCCGTATGGGCGACGAGGCTTTCCGGTCCGATCTGGATATAGGGGTGGATCGTCGGGACGACCTGGCTGATGTTGCCGGCATCGGTGGAGCCGAGTCCGTTTCGCTCTTCGGTTGAAACATACTCACCCAATCGTTCGAGCTCCTCTTTGAAGACCGTATCGTACGCCCGGTTCAACACCAGATTATCCACTTCATTCTGGAAGGCGATGACGTTCAGTTTTGCCCCTGTTGCCAGGGCGGAGCCTTCTGCGATGGCCTTCACGCGTGCGGTCACTTCGCTGCAGGTCTTGCGGGTCGCAGCGCGGATGAAGAAGCGGGCTTTGGCGTATTCCGGTACGATGTTCGGAGCATCGCCGCCGTGGGTGATGATGCCGTGGATCCGGACGTCGTCGGTTACGTGCTGGCGAAGGGCGTTGATCCCGTTGAACAGGCCGATGACCGCATCGAGTGCGTTGATGCCGTGATGGGGAGACCCCGCAGCATGAGCCGGTTTCCCGATGTATTCGAAGTCCAGGGGATCGACGGCGAGGGAGTTCGATGTGATCCGGGTGGAGTTCGCCGGGTGCACCATGAGGGCGGCGTCGATCCCTTCGAGGAGTCCGTGCTTCACGAAGCTTCCTTTAGCGCTGCCGTTCGGTCCGCCTTCCTCGGCCGGTGTCCCAAACAAAACGACTTCTCCGCCGGTTTCGTCGATCACCTTGCTGAGGGCGATGGCCGCCGATACGCTCGTCGTTCCGATGATGTTGTGGCCGCAGGCGTGACCGAGTCCAGGCAGGGCATCGTATTCGGCGAGGAACGCAATGGCCGGGCCGGGTTTATTCGATTTGCGGCGGGCAAGGAGGGCGGTCTCATGCCCCGCCACCCCGCGTTCCACCGTGAATCCTTCCGATTCCAGGAGCTCGGCGTGGGTCTTCGAAGCGTAGAATTCCTCGTTGCCGATCTCGGGACGGTTGTGGATCGCATGACTGATCTCAATGTACTTTTCCTTATTTTCCTCAAGACTTGCGATAATCTGGTCTCTCAATGTGTCGACGACAGTACTCATTTCCATTCCTCCTCAGGGTTATTCTCCGATCTTGCTCAGTGGGACGAAGGTCGGGATCGTGCTTCCGTTGTATTCTTTTTCGATGAAGTCGGCTGTGTCTTCTTGTTGGTAAAGCTCGACGATCTTCTTCAATGTTTTGTTGTCTTTGTCTTCTGTGCGTGCAGCGATGATGTTGATGTAAGGCGTGGCCGTGTCATCTTCGTGGAAGATGGAATCCTTCACGGGATTGAATCCGGCGTCGACGGCGATGCCGTTGTTGATGATGGAGGCAGCGACATCAGGCAGGACGCGCGGTGTTTGACCGGCTACGACCGGGACGATTTCGATGTTCTTCGGATTCTTTTTGATTTTATCCAGTGATCCGTTTCCGTCGAAGTCTTCAGGAAGTTCGATGAGTCCTGCTTCTTGAAGGAGGAGGAAGGCTCTTCCCATGTTGGTTGCTTCGTTCGGGACGGCAATCTTGGCACCATCCGGGATGTCATCTACTGATTTATATTTCTCAGAGTAAAGGCCGAGCGGAGCGATGACCGTGGTACCCACCGGTGTGAGATCGAGGTCATGCTCTTTCTTGAATTCGTTGAAATAAGAGATTGTTTGGAATGCGTTGGCATCAAGCTCGCCTTCTTCAAGGGCCAGGTTCGGCTGGACATAATCGGAGAAGCGGACGATCTCGATGTCGATGCCTTCTTTCTTTGCTTTCTTCGCGACGAAGTCCCAAATGCGGTTGTCGGAACCGCTGACGCCGATCTTGACCTTCGTTTCATCTTTGCTGGCGCTTGAGCTGCAGCCTGCAGCGAACCCGCCGATTAGTAGAATGAGTGATAGAATGATCCATTTTTTCATGTTGTTTTCTCCTCGCTATCTTCTTCTGATTTTTTTCGATACGAAATTACCGGATGATTGCAGTCCTTGTACGAGGACGATGAGTATGGCGACGGTGATGACCATGACCCAGGTGTCAAAGCGCTGATAGCCGTACGTGATGGCAAGATCTCCGAGTCCGCCTCCGCCGATGGCGCCTGCCATGGCCGATGCCCCGACAAGTCCGACGGTGGCGATGGTGAGGCTGAGGACGAGGGAGCTGAGCGCTTCCGGGACGAGGAAGCGGAAGATGATCTGGGTGGATGTCGCTCCCATGGATTCCGCTGCCTCGATGACGCCTTTGTCGACTTCAAGGAGGGAGTTCTCAATCAATCGTGCAATATACGGTCCTGCATAGAAAACCAGTGGTACGACGGCCGCGGCCGTTCCGATCGATGTTCCCACGATCAAACGCGTGAGGGGCACAATCGCCACCATCAGGATGATGAACGGGACGGACCGGAAGATGTTCACGACCCCGTTCAGGATGGAAAAGATAAAGGCATTCTCCCAGAGATGGCCTTTCCTCGTGATGACGAGGAGTACCCCGAGGGGCAGTCCGATCACGGTGGAAAAGAGGAGGGAGAAGCCGGTCATGACCAATGTTTCAATGAGTGCGTCAATGATCTGCTGTGAATCAACTAGCATGTGGTGCAACCTCCTTCACGGTGACGTTTTCTCCATTCATGACAAGCAGTGCACGGTTGATCTCGCTCTCGGAGCCGATGAGCTCGACGATGAGGTGACCGAATGGTGTGCCCTGCAGCTCCGTGATATTTCCGAACAGCACGTTCACATCGAGGTCGAAGCGCTTCGCCACCTGGGACAGAAGGGGCTGACCCGATGAGGCGCCGACGAAGCGGATCTTGTAGATCCGTCCCGGTGCGTTATCCTTCTGCACAAGCTCGAGGACCGATTCCGGGATGGAGTCGTTCAGCACCGAGCTCACGAAGTTCGCCGCCGTTTCGGTCTGAGGGGAGGAGAAGACGTCGAATACGGATCCCGACTCAATGATCTTCCCGCCTTCAATGACCGCCACCCGGTCGCACACTTCCCGGATCACTGACATCTCATGGGTGATCATGAGGATCGTGATGTTGTACTCACGGTTGATCTTTTTCAGCAGCTTCAGGATCGACCCCGTCGTCTGGGGATCAAGGGCGGATGTCGCCTCGTCACATAGAAGGATCGATGGCTGGGTGGCAAGGGCGCGGGCGATGCCGACGCGCTGCTTCTGACCGCCTGATAATTGATCCGGATACTGGTTCGCTTTATCTTCAAGGCCGACGAAGCTCAGGAGCTCCGTCACCCGCTTCTGGATCTCTGCTTTGGATTGCTTTGCCAGGATGAGGGGCATCGCCACATTGGCGAAGACCGTCTTGGAGTTTAGGAGGTTGAAGTGCTGGAACACCATCCCGATCTTCCGCTTCACCCCGCGCACATCTTTCGGTGAGAGGGCCATGAGATCCTGACCGTCTACGATCACCTTCCCCGAGCTCAATCGCTCCAACAGGTTCACGGTGCGGATCAGCGTACTTTTCCCGGCGCCGCTGAACCCGATCACTCCGCATATTTCCCCCTGCTCAACCCGCAGGTCGATGCCGTCGAGGGCCCGGACTTCCTTTCCGCCGCTATCATACACTTTCGTGGCGCTTTTGAATTCAATCATGTTCGTCATGCCTCCTGGTGGTTAAAATAAAAACCCTCTTCCCGAGGTCTCGAGAAGAGGGCATGGATTCACACGGAATCAATGGGTCCCTTCTCATCTCCCAGGCGCGTTGCCTGCTGGAATTGGCACAGTACGGTGGAAAACGTCTGCTGCCGAAGCGTCATCGGGCCAGTCCCTCAGCTTCTCTGGATAAGAAATTATTCAATTAGGGTAAACAAAAGGCCCCTTCCTGAGACAGGAAGAGGCCGGAGATCCATAAGGAAAGAAAGATCCGTACTCTTCTCATCTCTCAGGCATCCGCCTGTTGGAGTTGGCACAGTGCTCAAGTGAGCCCGCTGCCGAGGTATCAAAGGGCCAAATCCCTCCACCTCTCGTGATAAGAAGTTTTATTTGTTTAACGTGAGCCCTATTCTACGCCGGACTTTTTCCTGCGTCAACACCCTCTGACAGAAATGAGACAGGATGGAAGAAGTGGAAAAGGGGTGAAAATAGGTCTTAAGATACATATGTTATGCCATGAAAACCCTTTATTTCGATTGGGTTTATCGGGAAAATGATTCTAACTCCCTGAAAATATATTTTTTCGAAAATAGCGTTAAAGATAATCGTGTCCGTTCCATTTCGCTACGATGGCTCGCTTTCCGCGGGGCGTGCGGTGAGCCGCATCGGCTGCGCCTGCTGGGTCTCACCTGCCCGCCATTCCCGCAGGAGTCGAGCCATCTCCGCTTCATTTCACTCATCTTTTCGAATGGAGATCATAGCGCCTTTGTTAAATATGGAAAATAGTGATTGACATCCAACCTCCTCCCCCGTAAAGTAATAATTGAAAATGATTCTCATTATCAAGAAGTGAAAGGGGAACAACATGAAAAAAGGACTGTTCTTTACCATATTGCTGGTCTGTATGCTCTTGGCAGCGTGCAGCAGTGGAGAAACAAAAACAAAAACCGATTCCAACTCGTCCAAGGAGGAATCATCGACATTTACATATGAATCAGAGCAGGGGCCGGTGGAGGTGCCGAAAGAGCCGAAGCGGATTGTCGCCCTCACCAATGGTCCGAATGTGATTTCCCTCGAAGGGAAGCTCGTCGGGATCGATGAGTGGACCGAGATGAACCCGCTTTTCACCGACAAGCTGAAAGATGTGGAAGTGGTGGGGGACGATCAGCTCGAGAAGATCATCGAGCTCGACCCGGACTTGATTATTGCCGGAAGCCAGACGAAGAATCTCGATAAAATGGGAGAGATTGCGCCGACCGTCGCTTTCACATGGGGGAAACTGAATTACATCGATCAACAGATCGAGATCGGCAAGCTGTTGAATAAGGAGAAAGAAGCGAAGGAATGGGCGGACGACTTCCAGGCGCGCGCCGCATCGATTGGTGAGAAGATCCGCAAGAAAATCGGGGACGACGCCACGGTGTCGGTCATTGAAACCGGGCAAAAGGAGCTCTATGTCTTCGGGAACAATTATGCCCGCGGTTCTGAGATCCTGTACCAGGCAATGAAGCTCAACATGCCGGATGCCGTGAAGGATAACGCCTTGGAAACTGGGATTCACGTCATCTCGCCGGAAGCAGTAGGCGACTTCACCGGTGACTATCTCGTCCTGAGCAAAAATCCTGATGTAGACAACTCGTTCATGGACACGGATACGTGGAAGAACATCCCGGCAGTGAAGAACGGTCACGTCATCGAGATCAATAGCAAGGAATCGACCTATAGTGACCCCGTGACCCTTGAGCATCTGTTGAAGACATTTGAGGATGGCTTTTTAGGAGAATAAAGGGAGGCGGGGGTCATTCCGTGACCCCTGCCCATTTCGTACGGAGGATGAATGCGCCAAGTCCAAGAGCCAGCTGAACCACGCTGGCGATCAAGAGCTGTACCGAGGCTAAGTACCATTCTCCCACGGATAGGGTGGCACCGATCGTCGCAATGAAAAGCAGGGCGCCCATGAAGAGGGTCGAGAAGTAAATCTGCCGGTCATACCGCATGAATCCTCTGATTGCTACCACCGCATTGCCCAGTCCGAAAACGATCATGCCCACGATCGCCATAGCCATCCAGCTGTCAAAAGGCAGATCTCCTGCCCACTCTGGTGGGAAGGCAGCAAAGATACCTTTACCTGATATCATGGAACCACCGAGATAAAAAGCACCCAGGCTCAGGGCCGTATTGTAAACATTGATTATGGTCTTCTTCAACATAAAGCATTCTCCTTTTTGAGAGACTCGCCAACGAGGGAGTCTCTTTTTTTATATTAAGGCATGGATGAAACCGTCCATTCGATCAATCCGGTCAAGAGGACCAGGAAGACCATGAAGGAACTGGAGACAATGACCGCCATATGGTTTGTTTTCGAATAGAGGACGAATCCTCCGGCGATCAAGAGGAGCCAGGCGACGATCCCGGCGAGTGAAAACAGGGTGGGGGAGTTGGCGATCCACAGGAACGTAACGATCAAGTGGAGTGCCACGAGTACCCAGGAAAAAAGCTTCATGTAGGTCACGTCTCCTTTTACATACTGGTAATACCGTTGATGAGGACCACGAACATCAAGGTGATGCCCGACAATGCGCCCACGGGGAAGGCGAAGCTCTTGTTATGCCGCAATTCATAAAGGCTCGCAGCCAGTCCTGCTGCGCATAACACACCCCATATAGGATTGAAAATAGCCTCGGCCACTTCGTCGGAAAACCATTCATAGCCACTTGAAAGCCAGAAAATCCAGTGAAGGATCAGGAGGCTCAAAACAATATAAGATAATTTCCTAGGAGGCCTGGTGTTCGTCTTCCTCACCATGAGCGCTGTCATGATGGAACCAAATACAATCAATCCAATCACTAACAAAAAAATAACCATAAATCCGATGATGCCCACGTCCATTCCGATAAATTTGTAAATGTAGAAACTTGGTAAATGATTTCTATGAGATGATTGTATCGGATTATTTATTGTAAAACAATAAAAAGTTTTTCTTTTTCAATAATAATTTGTTGTTAGATCTTATCATTTTGAATCCGGTCGGCGATGATCATACGTTCTAACACGGCTACACCGAGCAGGCAAGACGTGACGAGAACCCACTTCCCATGTTCGCCAATTTCGTTGAAAGGAGGAAGAAGTACGTGACAGGGGACTCTTCTCCTACAGAAAGATTGCAATCGATAATGAGAATTGTTATCATTTAGAAGAGAGATAAGCAGATAAGGAGATACGAACATGACAAACATAGCGAAAACGATACGCGAACGCCGCTCCATAAAAGCCGGCTACATTGATAAAGAAGTCACACAGGAAACGGTGCTGGACCTGTTGAAGGACGCCGTCTGGGCACCTAACCACGGACTCCGTGAGCCGTGGCGATTCATCTTTGTACCGGCGGATGAGAAGGAAGGATTCGTAGAGGATCTTGTGAAAACCTTCCCGCCCGATATGAGGGACAACCGCCGCAACTACTTCAGCCAGCCTGCGGCGATCCTTGTCGTCGTCATGACCGAAGACCCCCGTCAGAAGCAGTGGGACGAGAACTTCGGAGCCATCGGCGCCATGATCCAAAACTTCCAGCTCCTCGCTTGGGAACAGCAGCTCGGGGTTGTATGGAAAACGAATCCCCATATTTATGATCCGAAGGTCCATGAACTGCTTGGCGTTGAAAAAGGCGAGAAGATCGCCGGATTCCTGCACCTCGGCTACTTTGATGAGGTGCCGCCAGCGAAGAAGAGGACACCGATTGAAGAGAAGTTTTCCGTTTACGGGAAATGATGATGAAGAAGGGCTCACTGGGGTCCTTCTTTTTTTATGGGGTGAATAAGACAATCCGCATCCGACATATCCTTTGAAAAAAACAGGTGTGTGATTATCGGAATGAAAGCTCAACATCAAGTGATCTTTTACGCCATCCATGGGTCGAGTATCAAGAGATTCCTTCTCCTAGACTGTTTGGCGGGGACGGGTTTTTATTACATGGGAAAAGTGATGTCATCAAGTGCGTACGTTGGGGTGGCAGCTAGTGTCATTTGTACCGAAGGCCTCAAACGATTGCTTCCAAAAAGATAAAAAGGCCAACAATTTGAGAGAATCTCAGATTGTTGGCCTTTTTGTTGATAAGACAGTTCGTTTTCTTGAAAAAGCTAGTAGAATGCCGCTAACCGGATGAAATGGGTCCGATAGACGAGATGTTGCTACACGGTCCTTCATTCTTTGCTACAACTGGATCGGTTGAGTATTCTTGTAAGGGTAGGGTAGAGTGAATAAGAAGAGAATGTAGAAAGGATGCTTACCATGAATATCATTCAATTGTCTCCGCATGTCTATAAATGCGTCTTTTCCATCAATGTCTCCGTGGAGATCCCGGTCAATGTATGGCTGGTGAAAGATGGGGAGGATGTGTACATCATCGATACAGGCGTCGAATCCCATGTGGACGCACAAATCAAAGCTGCCGAATCACTCGGCACGCCTAAGGAGATCCTCCTGACCCACGGGCACAGCGATCATATCAAAGGGGCTGGTGAGTGGCTGAAGTCATACGATCTTCCCATCTATGCCCATGAGGTGGAACTGCCCTTCATCAACGGGGAAAAGCCCTACCCCAATAAGCAGGCACCTGAACAGAATGCAGTAGCCGGTATCGTGAAGCCGCTGACGGAGGAAATCCTTTCCACCCTTCCCGTCAGTGCCTATCTGACACCTGGTCATGCTCCGGGACATGTGGTCTACTACCATGAAGAGGACAAGGTGCTCATGACAGGGGACCTCTTTATCACCAGCAAGGAAGACCTGCATCCCCCAATCCGCAAATTCAGTGTTGATATGAACGAAAACATCGACAGCGGCGCCATCGTTGATACCCTCAAGCCCGCATTGATCAGCTCGTCCCATGGTGAAGAGATCGAGTATCATGGAGAGTTGTATAAGAAATATGTGCTTCGCTATAGGGATTAACGACAGAAAACCTTCTTCCGGTTGATTGGGAGGAGGTTTTTTAATTTTTTCTTGAAGAGGACCGCATTTTCCATTCGGATCGAATCCACGTCCCCGCAATATGTGAACATCTTATTAAGAAATTATTCCTTTAGAATATCAATCGATGACACTCCGATTCTTTCATTTGGTAACATATAGGGTAGGAGCAGAGAGGAGGTGGAGAACATGATGGTACCCGTAGTAGAAGAATTGCTTAAGATTATGATGCTTGCGGTGATGTGTAACCAACTAGCCATGGCATTCGCTATTTTTGTTGTGAAAGAATACTGGGTCCCCCGTTTTGAAAGGTCTATGAATGAACCGCCTCAAACCACTTTTCAACGGATCGAAAATGGACTGCACTATTCCTTCTGGGCGACGGGTTACTGGATTCACAAAAGAGTGGCGGGTCGGAAGTGGATTGTCCGGAAAAGCCTATTTCTTCTCTATATGTTGTTGGAACTGATCGTATTCATTTTGGTGTATCAAGTGTTTTTCCTAGTGTGGGAGATTGTGTTCTATCTTTAACGATAGATGTAGCCACACCCCCTCACTCTTTAAGAGATTCAATTAATGACATCACATCAACCCATACGGTATTATCTTCAGGCCCATCCGGTTTAGGAAAGCTCCAAGCTGTCCATTCCCGATCGCCTGAAGCGTTCCAATACCCTTGTATGAAGCCTGCATTCTCTATCCGCGCAGACTCAAGGGTTTCCTCTTTATTCGTAAATGTCCATAATCCAACTTCATCTGCTTCTACAAAGAAAACAGGTATGTCTACTGAGTTGAAGAATGAAGCGTATGACGGATCAGAAGCTTGCTGAAAGGCACTCTTAGTAATGAAAATAGCGTCGTAGTCCAACTGAGCTTCTTTCAACAAATCGTCCAAGGAAGATAACCGATTTCTCGTAATATTTGTCAGAGTTCCAAATTCCCCTGTACCAATGACAGCCAGCGTAAGTAGTCGCCCTTCATATTTGTATTCCCCTATTTCCACCTCTTCAGGCTCTTCGTGGCCATCATCCACTAGCTGATCCATACCGCAACCTGCAAGGCATAAGAGTAGAATTGGCAATAACCAAAGCTGCTTCATCGATTTCCTCCTTAGATTAAGTTTTGTTGTTATTATAACATATTTTCCCTTTTTATAGATTAATTGTCATATTTTCATTGTGGAAAATTAGGTTTTTTGAGATGATGAATTCACTATATAAAAGGGGGCTATCATTTGCTCATCACACTCATCATCATTGCATCTCTCTATGCACTTCTTCATCTATTAACAGGATCGGTCCAACTCTTCAAGGGCGATATCCCGGTTCGAAATGCCGTGCTGTTCGTGGCCGGTAGCTTGTGTATGGCCGTATATCTCGTATTCTTCACGGATACGCTGGGGGCACTGGCGTTACTCGCGGCAGGGTTTCTTGTGATTCAGCTCGGGGCCATTCTGAATGGGAAATTCATGAATGGGAAGGTGACATTCAGCCACCAGCTTGTCCGTTTCGTCCTCATGCTTGTAGTGGTGGGTGGATTCGGGTTGGTCATCTGAACGCATTCAAAAAGGACGTGGAGTCAATCTCCACGTCCTTTTCTAATCCACAATCACCGACCGCACCCGCTTCAAAAACTCCCGGATGACACGGGACAATCCATTATTCGCGTTATAAAAATACCCGAAGGAATACGTCTTATAATAAGGCGGGGCGAAGTTCACGAGCACGTATTCGTCGCTTCGGGATAATCCCGCGTCGGTGCGGAAGGCGTAGTCGAAGCCGATGTTGATGGCTGTGTTCGTCTCGAGGGCGAGGCGGATCGTGTCGACGTTGTTGGTGGTGAACAGGATGTCGAAGGGGAGAGAACTGAAGCCCTTCATGAATTCCTGGATGTACTTGTCATTGTACAGCACGATGGGCTGGCCGATGAGCATGTCCTGGGTGATGAGCGTTTCCTTGGCAAGGGGGGAGTGCTTGTTGACGGCGGCAACCATATGCCCGTCGACGAGCTTTTTAAAAACGAGATTGCGGTATCGCTTTTCTTCTTTTTCCGTATAGGTAATGAAGCCGACGTCGACCTCGCCTTCAAGGACGCGGTCGATAATGAACTCGGTACTGTTTTCATAGACGGACGCCTTGACGTTCGGGTATTCCCGCTTCAGCTCCGTGATGACGCGCACGAGGATCTCCATGGGGCCGGGATACGTGGCGACCTTGATCTCGCCGTTCATGGTTTCCGTGTAGGTTTCGACTTCATCCATGAAATCCTGGAGCTTCAAGAGGACAACCTGGGCTTTTTCGATGAGCCGGCGTCCTTCCTCGGTCGGGATCGAGCCCCTTCTGGAACGATGGAAGATGGGGATGTTGAGTTCTTTTTCCAACTGTTTGATTGACTGGCTAAGGGCAGGGAGGGTGATATGGAGTTGTTCTGCCGCTGCCTTCAGGGAGCCGGTTTTTCCGATTTCGACTATATACTTCAACTGTTCGATCGTCATAGTAAACCTCTTTTTAGTTACGTTCTGCTTAACAAACGTTAATATTAACTAAATTTAACATAAGTGTCGTTCGTTGTATACTGAGGGTGTAGACAAGATAGAAGGAGATGGCACATGATGAAAGCACTAAGATGGCATGACCAGAAAGACATTCGTTTGGAAGAAATCGAAGAACCGGTGACAGGTGCCGGTCAGGTGAAAATGAAAGTGAAATGGTGTGGAATCTGCGGTAGTGATCTTCATGAATACTTGGGCGGACCGATCTTCATCCCGGTCGATGAGCCCCATCCTCTTACCGGCGAAAAAGCGCCTGTCACCCTCGGGCATGAGTTTTCCGGTGAAGTCGTGGAAGTCGGAGAAGGCGTGAGTAATTATAAAGTAGGCGACCGCGTTGTCGTGGAACCGATCTTCGCTACACATGGTCACCAAGGCGCTTATAATCTCGATGAGCAAATGGGCTTCCTCGGACTTGCAGGCGGCGGTGGTGGCTTGAGTGAATACGTGGCCGTCGATGAAGAGCTCCTCTTCAAGCTTCCCGATGACCTATCCTATGAACAGGGCGCACTCGTGGAACCGTCTGCCGTGGCTCTATACGCAGTACGTTCAAGCAAAGTAAAAGCAGGGGATAAAGTCGCAGTGTTCGGATGCGGACCAATCGGGCTTCTCGTGATCGAAGCGTTGAAAGCGGCTGGTGCGACCGATATTTATGCCGTCGAGCTTTCTCCTGAGAGACAAGCCAAGGCAGAAGAACTCGGTGCGATTGTCGTCAACCCGGCCGAAGTGGACGATACCGTGGCGGAAATCAGCCGCCTCACCGGCGGGGGTGTCGATGTATCCTTCGAAGTGACAGGGGTACCGGTCGTCCTTCGCCAAGCGATCCAGTCAACGGGGATCGGCGGCGAAACAATCATCGTCTCCATCTGGGAACAGGGAGCGGAAATCCTTCCGAATGACATCGTCATCAAGGAACGGACCGTCAAAGGCATCATCGGCTACCGCGACGTGTATCCGGCCGTCCTTTCCCTCATGCAAAAAGGCTACTTCTCTGCCGACAAACTCGTCACCAAACGGATTCCTCTCGATGACGTCATCGAAGAAGGCTTCCAGAGCCTGATCAAGGAGAAGAATCAGGTGAAGATTTTGGTGCAATCAGAACAGAAGTAAGGAATCTAGTAACACAACATGAACAACCAAAGGGGTACCCGATCAGTACAGATCGGATACCCCTTTTTTCAGTTTCGTTGAACATCAAAATAGCGAAATCTCCATTTCATCCCCAATGAAACTCACATATTTTACAGTGGGGAAAGGGGGGGCTATTCATGTTCCTAGTTGAGATATGTATAGGGTATGCCGACTTAAATAGAAGAACCCGGAAACTTTTCGTCCGGGTTCTTCTATTAAAACATTCATAACGTGTACTCTACCAATCTGAATTCTACGACCTCACAACCCGCCGACTTGCCATCCCCTTCGACAAGCGCATGAACGGTCGATAAATCAGATATCCGATCAACGCGCCAACCGTACCGAGAATCACATCATCCACATCAAAGCGTCCCAAGTGGAGCACATACTGTGCCAGGTTCACAAGGAAGATGAGAGTGGCTGCCTGTTTGACCACCTTCAGCATTCCTGCGCTCTTCATGATGAGGAGCGGCAGGAAGAATCCGAGTGGGATGTAGAGAAGGATGTTGCCAAATGTGTTGGTCAGGATGATATCCACATTGTAATGGTCCCATCTGGAAATGTATTCATACAGGCTGTGGAACGGGATGACGTTTGCATTAAGAATCCATGCGTCCATATTGAAGTATCCCGCACCCTCTTTTGGCCCCCAGAAGTACGGATTGATGTAGAGAGAATGGGGAGAGAAGTAGTGGAAAAGGGTAATCACCATGCGTTGAAGCAATAGGACCCATATCAGCACAAGGGCATAGGCGCCGCCTGCGAGCTTCAGGAATAGAAGAACGCCTTTATTGAAAGGGGAATAGGACTCCTTTAGTCCGTCCTTCAGGGTTTCTTCATGGCCGAAGCTTTGCAGAGCCGCTTTGGTCGCTTCTTCCGGTTCGAGACCCTGTGCGATGAAATCGCTTTTCAACAGGTCGATGTGACCCATCATTTCTTCTTTCAGCTCGAGTCGGTCGATCTCGTCCATGTCGAGTTTGTTTACAATGCGGTCGATGTAGTCTTCAATGGTTTGATCCATGCGAGTCCCTCCGAACATCTGTTGATTAGGGTGTTGACGTTGTTCCATTCTTGCAATTTGCGGCTCAGTTCTGCCTTCCCCTCTTCGGTGATGGCGTAGTATTTCCGGCGTGCTCCTGTATCGGGCTCCTGCCAGTAGGATCGGATCCATCCCTTTTTCTCCAATCGCTTCAGGGCGGGATAGAGGGTGCCTTCGCTCATGCTGTAGAGCTCGTCACTGTTTTCCTTCAGCGCCTTCACAATCTGGTACCCGTACATATCCTCCGAGCTGATCAGGGATAGAAGCAGGATGTCGATGCTGCCTTTCATGATTTCCTTGTCCAAGAGTGATGCCTCCTTTGTATCGTTTTACTATGTACATCGTTTTACGAGGTATAAATGGATTGTACCTCCTTCTATGGAAATTGGCAAGAACATTTAACAATTATTGAAACTTATTCCATTCTATAAGAGGAGGTGGGCTTTTCCACGCTTGCCAAGAACCACTTCTGGACATACTATGGGAGGATGAAAGAGTAGAGGAGAGAAGCAAGTGGAAATCATAGCAGCTAGTTTAGTAGGGATCGTGGCGATCGAGCATCTGTTCATCATGATCCTCGAAATGTTCTTTATTCGATCAAAGATGGCCAAACGGGCTTTCAACCTTCCGGAACATCTCCAGGGGGATCCCAATGTGGCCACGATGTTCGCCAATCAGGGCCTGTACAATGGATTCCTTGCTGCCGGTCTCATCTGGGGCTTGATCCTCGGAAGCACATCGACGGGTTATATGATCCAGCTGTTCTTCGTGATCTGCGTAGTGGTTGCGGCTTTGTTCGGCGGATTCACCTCCAATAAGGGAATCATCGTGAAACAGGGGATTCCGGCGGTGCTTGCTCTGATCGCACTGATCATCGTCATGTAAAAGGTGAACACGCCATTCCGGGAATGGCGTGTTCTTTTGGTTCAAGATGGATTTTTGAAGGGGCATGATCCATGCTGTTCCTCCTTTACAAGTCACCCTTATGTAAGAAGAAAAAGACATGCAAAGTCTGGTTTAATTGTGATAGAAAAGGGTAAAGAGAATGATATACTTATGAAAAAACAGAGAGACTGGGTCTCCCTGCCAACATTAACAGCATTTGCACTCCTGGATGAGGATGGAGGCAATGCCGTCTTCATTCGGTTCTAAATGGTGCTGCTTGATGATGACCGCTTCGTTGAACTGTTCGATGATTTCCACCAGTTCCGACAGGTCATCTAATTCTACATACCATTTTCCTTTTATCTCGTAAGCGTGCTCCAGTGGCTTTTCCTGTTTACGGCAGCCGGTTCGCTCAACGTGAAAAATCATGTGGAATCACCCTCTAATCTGAATTGGAAACATTCGTTCCCATTCTACTTGAGTGAATCCACACGTTCAATATTCAGAAAATCCCATTTTTATTACGTTTATGAGTAGTGAAAATCCAACTATCTTAGTAAATAATCTCTTTATATTTCCATATATGGATGTCTGCTCACTCATTTTTGGGTGGTAGGATATCCACCCAATAAATATTGAGGGCTTTTAAGAGGATTTCAACTTTATTCAAGGAGGCATTTGTCTTGCCCCGTTCAAGGCTCGATATAAAATTGATGGACAGTCCTGTTGTTTTACTCAGTTCCTGGATGGTGATATCTTGACTTCTTCTATGGTATCTGAGCCGTCGTCCTACATATTCTGTGATCGCCAAGAGGAACACCCACTTCCAAAAAAATAAGAACTAGGTTAAGCGGACCCTAATTCTTTCTGTTTATTTTGTACGAGATTACGTCTGAGAATGATAGAAAGCGTTATCAGGAACATTTCCATTTATAAATGGAAAAAAGACCTGTTCACTTATCATTTTACCCTGTCCAACTAAACCTAAACCTTTTTGCGGAAATTCATTCATAAAACTTTTCATCATGCTTAGAGCCATCATCCCACTGAGGGGGTGATGGCTTTTTGCTTTTCGATAGGAGACAGCAGGGGGCAATGGATAGGCGGTTTGAAGAGTCCGTGGTAGGTGATGCACCTCCTGAATTCCATTTTTAACGGTGTTTTTATATGAGATGGACAAATGGACTAACCCTTTTGTCCCATCTGCAATAGGATGTAGAGATTATATCTTAAGGAGGGGGTTAGGTTTGGCATTTCCCAGCAATGACCAATTCACACCCATAGAGGTAAACGGCAATCCATTGTTCGACGTGCTTGGTGATGAATCGCCGTCGTCAACGGATATCGTAGGGAATTCAAGTTTCCCGGCCGGTTTTTTTGCTTATGATGGCACCAATGTTTATTTCAGGCTCCGTTTAAATGGGGATCCACGCAACAATCAGCAGACAGGTTTCAGGACGTTTTCATGGGGCGTACTCATTAATACGACGGGGGTAGCAGGCACATATAACTGGCTGTTCAATGTGGATGGTCTGAATAATCGTGTCAGTCTTATCCAAAATACAGTCGTTCAGGTGAATTCCTGGACGGATCTGGCGGAAGGTACAAATGGAAATGGTGCACCGAATGTCTCTAGACCAATCAACAACTTTGATTTTGCAAGGGTATCGCCGGCAGATTCGTCCATAGGGGGCAATCAGGATTTTTTCCTCGATTGGTTCCTCCCCGCAAGCGTCGTATTTCAGACGTTGGGCATTACGGAAACTTCGGAGCTTAGAACCATTTTCTTCACATCGGCCAATTCAAATGTATACAACAAGGATTCATTACGGACAAGTGAAGGGTTTTCTTTTGCCGATGCATTCAGTGACCCTGTCACGCCGGAAGATTCGGATGTGCGAGCCAGACTTAGGACCACCAAACAGCTGACGAGTGGACCGACCACAGTGACTTTAGGCCAGCAAGCGACGTGGACGGGAATAATCAGGGTGAGGAACAACGGGGAATCGCAGGCAACGACGGTTGCACTACAGGATATACTTGGACCGGATATTGTCAGTTCCTTCGTTGTCAATAGTGTCTCCCAGGGGTTGGTGACCTACAATCCGGCAGCGAAGCAATTGACATGGAACGTGGGTAACTTAGGGGAAGAAGCGCAGGCAACGCTGACTTTCACTTTGGTCGGTGCCTATACGACAAGTGGCACAAGGTTATTGGACCGCGTTGTAGCGACGGGGATTGACAGTTACTCTGGTGGACCGTTGATATCCAATACAACGATCGTAAACGTTAATGTGTTGGCTGCAGCGACGATTAACGGGACGATCACGGATCAATCCACTGGATTAGTCCTGCCGAATACGAACGTCACCCTTCTACAAGGAGTGACGGTCATTGCCACGACGACGAGCAATGCAGCCGGCTTTTATTCGTTTACGGGTCTAGTCGCCGGTAATTACACGGTTCAAGCATCCAGAACGGATTATACGACAGCTTCTGTGAATACGTCCGTTTCCACCGGCAGTTCACAAACCGTTAATATTGCCCTTCAGCCACTTCCCAGCAGCATTTCTGGGAATGTGTCGAGCGGTGGCCCGATCGCCAACGCTACAATCGTATTGACCAATCCAGCAGGAACGATTGTTGCCACGACGACGACGAACGGAGCCGGAAATTACACGTTTACGGGCATCATTCCAGGCTCCTATAATTTATCGGTTACAGCAGTAGGCTTCCAGTCCCAGACGGCTGGTGTGACGACGGTTGCGAACCAGACGTCCATCGTGAACTTCGTGCTTTTGGCCAATCCGGGTGCCATCTCGGGAACGGTACGGGATAGCGTGACGAACGCGCCGATCCAGGGATCTACCGTGGAACTGCTCACGCAGACCGGTATTCTTCTTTCATCCACTGTGACAGATGCAGCAGGGCTGTATACGTTCGGTAACTTGGCGCCGGGGAGCTATCAGGTAAGGGCCGTGGCTCTCGGATATTCGACCTCGACGGTTTCTGCCCAGGTCGTTTCAGGTGCCACCACGACGGTGAACCTCTTCCTTCAACAAAATCCGGGTGCCGTTGCCGGGCAGGTAAGGGATGCAGCGACACAGCTTCCAATCCAGGGAGCGACGGTTCAGGCTGTTGATAGCCAAGGATTCGTCATCGATGCCTTTACTACAGATGCCAATGGGCAATATGCGTTCAACAATCTCCTACCAGGTTCGTACACATTCGTATTCACGGCGAGTGGCTATGGAAGTCAGACGAAGGGTGCGACAGTCACCTCCAATACGACGACGATCCTTGATGCGGAATTGACACGGATTGCCGGGACTCTTACTGGTACCGTCACTGACCCAGGCAGTGCACCGATTCCAAACGCGACTGTGACAGTGTTTTCCAACAACGTACAGATTGCTAGTGTATTGACTGATGCATCGGGGAATTACACGATTCCAGGATTGGCGCCTGGTTCTTATACAGTCGTGTTTGGAGCGGCTAACTTCTCGTCAGTCACACTCGGGACTTCTATCACGGGAGGACAGACGACTATACTGAATGCCACTCTTACCCCTAATCCAGGAACGCTCACAGGGATTGTGCAGGATACTGGGGCTAATCCACTAGCGGGCGTGGACATCACCGTCACGACTAGCTCCGGAACGGGTGTCATCGTGGCGACGACTGTAACAGGGACGGACGGGACCTATACGATCACGGGACTCGCGCCAGGGAATTATATCGTGGTGGCGAGTGATCTGAATTTTCAACAAGGATCTGAGGGGGCGACCATTACTTCAGGCGCCACAACGGTTGTCAACTTTATCCTCGCAGCCAATCCCGGATCATTGGCTGGGACCATTACCAATGCACAGACGGGTACACCGATTGCCGGTGCCAATGTTCAGGTGAGGATCCTCGATGCGGGTGGGACCGTTATTGCCACTGTTTCTTCTGACATCAATGGCCAGTACTCGGTTGGTAATCTTGCACCAGGAATCTATACCGTGGTGGCTGCTGCGCCTGATTTTCAGACGAACAGCGCAACGGTTCAGGTAGTATCGAACCAAACAGCGATTGGGGATGTAGCCCTAGTGCCGAATCCTGGAAGTGTATTCGGGACCGTCACGAGCAGCATCGGGTCGACCCCCATCGGCGGTGCGACCGTTTCTATCATCAACAGTAGCGGGATATTGATTACGTCCGTCTTAACGGATCCAGCAGGGAATTTCACTGTCGGAGGACTTGCTCCGGATACGTATACGGTGTCGGTTATCGCACAGGATTTCCAAAGCGGTTCCGTTGGTGCCGTTGTCGTATCAGGTCAGACGACTCCAGTCGCCGTTCAGCTCCAACCTTTCCCGGGTAGCATCATCGGGACCGTCACACCTGAAGTAGCGAATACAATCGTGGAACTAAGGGATGTCAACAATGTGTTCATCGATTCCTTCGTAACGAATCCGGATGGTACGTATTCCTTCAATAATCTTGCACCGGGCGTGTATACCGTTACGGCAAGTGCTCCGAATTATACTTCGGCTCAAGGTGGGGCCACGGTGACGAGTGGCGGGACGACCGTCGTCAATTTGACGATCATACCGAATCCGGCATCGGTCTCAGGACAGATTACAACCACAGGTGGCGTGCCGCTTCCGACCTCTTTTGTCGAGGTATTGAATTCAAATGGGATACTGGTTGCGACGGGCTCATCGGATGCTAATGGATTCTATATCGTCGGAGGTCTTCCGGCAGGGTCCTATACGGTGGTTGCCAACGAACCGAACTATGGACAACAAGTGAGAGGGATTACGCTTACGATCGGGCAGGTGCTCACCAACGTTGATTTTGTATTGACGGCAGATACCGGAAATCTGACCGGTCAGGTAACGGACCGACAAACGGGTAACGTACTATCCGGTGCTTCTGTGGTCGTATTGGACGCCACGACACAGTTGCCGGTGGCCACGACGACCACTTCATTGTTCGGAAACTATGTTCTGAATGGTCTTGCGCCGGGTACCTATATCGTCACGGCCTCCCTGGCCAATTATTCCACAGAGCAGGTCGGAGCCATCATCATCAGCAATCAGAACAGCACGGCCAATATCTCCCTGCAGCCGAATCCAGGAACCATATCTGGGAATGTAGTCGATGTGAACGGGAATCCGATAACGGGTAATAACATTCAAATCTCCGTCCTGAATGAAAATAATGTGATTGTCGCTACACTTCTTGCCAATCCAGACGGCACGTACCAAGTACCGCAATTGCCACCTGGCACGTATTTCGTCACAGCGAGCGCACCGGGATTCGCCTCTTCCACGGTATCCGCCATTGTAACAGCAGGAGCGACGGTGCCGGTCACGAATGTCCTTACGGCGAATCCTGTGACGCTGACGGCTACGGTCCTGATCCTTGGTACTTCGACACCGATTGCCGGTTCACAGGTCCAAGTGAAGACAGCAAGCAATATTGTCATTGCGACGGGTACGACGGATGCAACTGGGAACGTCACGTTTACGGGTCTTCCCGCAGGTACACTTATCGTGGCAGCAGATGCACAAAACTTTGGTACAGATTCGAAGTCAGTCTTTGCCGCTCCGGGAGATGTGCTCACGGTCCAGCTCTTCTTACCGGACGATCCAGGTCAGGTTGTGGGTGTCGTTACAAACCTTGCAACAGGTGCTCCGATTCCGAATGCCACGATCACGCTGACAGATAACACAGGTGTCATTGTTTCCACTGCCGTTACCAACACCGCAGGTCAATATTCGTTCACGGGAGTAACACCGGGCACGTATCGTCTAACAGCCAACGCAACGAACTTCGGACCGGAGATTTCGGGTGTGACGGTGGCGCCGAATGTGGTGAGCAACGTCAGCTTCGCCCTGCAGCCGAACCCAGGTGTCATTACAGGGATAGTGAGAGATTCCGTTACAAACTTGCCAATTCCGAATGCAACGATTGCTGTCAGGGAATTTTCAGGGGATGGACCGATCATCACCACGACACTTACCGACGCCAATGGCTTTTTCCAGACGACCCAGCTCTCACCGCGGTCCTATGTAGTCATAGCCAGCAAAGAAGGGTATGGAACAGCGACGGTTTCTGCTGAAGTACTGAGTGGTCAGGTCACCAACGTCGAGTTGTTCCTGACGCCGAATCCAGGTGCAGTACAAGGAACGGTCCGCGATGCATCAACAGGACTTCCGATCATCGATACCCTCGTTCGTGCAATCAACAATCAAGGTACGATCGTTGCCTTCATCCACACCGATAGTAATGGATTCTATTATCTTGGGGGACTGCCACCGGGAGATTACACGATTACAGCGGTCAATCCACTTTATCAAGCAGGTTTTGCAGAAACCTTAATCCAATCGAATGTAACCAATACCGTAAACCTTTCACTACAGCCAAACCCTGCCTCATTGAGCGGGTTGGTGTTCGACGCTGTCGATGGATCGCCACTGCCCGGTACCGTGATCGAGGTCAGGCTAGCGGGGACCAACGTTCTCGTGCGTCGTGTCACATCGGATGAAAATGGACGCTACATCATTTCAGGTCTTCCGACTGGAACGTTTGATGTCGTGGCTGAACTTCAAAACTATATGATCACGACGAATACGATTTTCCTGACAGCCGGTGAGTCGGAAGTACTGAACATCCCGATGCAACCTTTCCCTGCGACTATAAGGGGAACGGTGGTCGATGCCGTGACGCTTGCACCGATTTCAGGTGCTTTGGTGAAATTGGTCATAGCAAATACAGATATTGAAGTGACGAGCATCCTGACCTCAGCAGATGGAACGTACACCCTATCGAATATTTCCGTCGGACAATACGATGTGATTTTCTCGGCCAGTGGCTATGCCAATGTCGTTGTCCCTGTGATCTTGGAACCGAATGAAGTGGAAGTAGTAGATGCCTTTCTTGATCAGAATCCTGGAACGTTAACGGGAAGAGTATTCGATCAAGTAACGGGTGCGAGTATACAAGGGGCTCTGGTTCGGGTGTTCAACCAGGACGGCACCTTCATCACAAGCACTCTGACCGATGTCAATGGGATTTATGAACTTCCTGGCATAGCAGAAGGATTGTATACGGTCATCTATAGTGCGGAAGGCTACGGGGCAGAATCAAGGACCATCGCCATCCCGGCGGGAGCAACCGTGACAGTGGACGTCGGTCTACTGGCTGAGTCTTCTGCCATTCAGGGAACCGTGCGTGATGCCGCCACAGGGCTTCCGATTCCTTCAGCCCTTGTCCAAATCTTCACCATCGGAACGACCATTCCGATCGCATCTGTTTTAACCGATCAGTCAGGGCAATACTTTATCTCGGGAATCCTGCCGGAAGAGTACCGCGTCGTGTACAGTGCACCGACGTATCAGTCCGAAACGTTCATCCTCTTCTTCAATCCTGGAGAAACGAAAACGGTCGATGCTGAGTTGACTAGACTTCCTTCCAGCATCGTAGGTGTCGTCACGGATGTCACCACGGGACTTCCAATCACGAACGCAACGGTCACGCTTTTCATCGAAGGGACGGAAATCGCAGTCGCCTCGACGACAACGGACCAGGACGGGAATTACGTGCTGACAGGGTTGTCGGCAGGTACGTACAGCCTCCGTTTCGAGGCGTTTGGTTACCAAACGGCTTCGGTCCCGGTTCAACTCGGGTTTGCTGAGACGTTGACGGTGAACCAGGCATTGAGGTTGGAATTCGGAAGCGTCATCGGAACCGTAAGGGAATCTCTGACTGGTGAGCCGATTCGAAACGCCCTTGTTCTTGCCTTCTCTGTAACCGGTGTGCCGCTTGGAACGGCCATTACGGATATTAACGGGAATTACCTGATTGGTGGATTACCGCAAGGACCGGTCGTACTCGTCGTCAGGGCGGTCGGCTACCAGACGCAAATGAGGGAAGTCGCCATCATTGGAGGTCAAACCATCCAGGAAAACTTCAATCTTCTCGGAGATCCGGCCGTCATCACAGGTTTCATCACAGACATCCGCACAGGTGAGCCGATTTCTCAAGCAGTGGTCCAGATCTATCCATTCGGTTCCGACGTCCCGATCCGGTCCACGCTGTCAGCACAAAATGGCTTCTATATCCTCTTCGGCCTCCCGCCTGGTCGCTATGTGATCAGGGTCAGAGCACTTGGCTACCCGGAAAAGTTCATCGAGGTCACGCTCCTCGAAGGCCAGGTCCTGAGGTTAGATATCCAGTTGGGGAACGTAAACCCACCGCCACCGAACGATCTGCGTCCGGAATGCATCAAAGCCGACAAACTGTATGACTGGGTATTCGCCCCGTTCAGGGAGTCCCAGAAGGTTATGATCCCGCCTGACTGCAGAGGCATCGTGGAAGACGCCCTCGCCCTTGGCGAAGACGTAACGGTCACATGCAGCACCGGAGCCGCAAGCTGCCGCGTAATCGGGTACGAAAACGGAAGGCCGGGTGTTGTGAACGTCAGGATCGAGATCCCGGTCACGCTCACCCTTGAGGTGGAGGACGGGGGCTCATGCGTCATCGAGTACCGCGCCTATCTCGACCGTTCCCTCGCCGTCTGCATTCCGGATGGTCTCAACGCCGGGAACATCGACTGCTCGCTCCTTGAAGTGAAATGCATGGCAGATGGCGGAGTCCTCACCGATCAGTTCTTCGAGATCAACCTCCTGGCCTGCCTGCAGATTGAAGTCCATGCCAACGTCACCTTGGAAGTCCTCGCTGAATTCTGTTTCCCGCGTGGAAACCCTGAATTCGTCGATCAGGACGCCAACTCCAGCTGTGATTTTCCGGAATGGCCGCTCTGCTGAAGATGAATGAACGGAAAAAATCGGTCCTGTTTCACTGGGATCGGTTTTTCTTTTTTATAGGTAGGGAAGAAGGATCATTTCCCGTCATGGGAGGGAATATCCATTTCCCAGTAAAGATTTTCCTGGAATAGCCGATAAGAAGTATGTTGGATATTTAGTATACCTGGAGGTTTTAACATGAATAGAGAGTCATTGGGAAAACAATTCATCGGAGGCGAGTGGAGAGACGGGAACAGCACCGGTGAAATGGTGAACATCAACCCGTACAACGGTGAATCCATCGTTACATATAAGCTTGCAGATACAGAAGACATAAATGCAGCCTACCAAGCAGCCGCAGAGGCGAAGCTCCAGTGGGACAAAGTAAACCCGTTCAAGAAGCGCGACATCCTTGAAAATGCCGTGAAATATATCGAAGAGAATGAAGAGGAAATCATCTCAATCATTATCGATGAGCTCGGTGGAACAAGATTGAAAGCTGTATTCGAGATCGGTCTAGTGAAAAACATGATCAAAGAAGCCGCCACCTTCCCGATCCGCATGGAAGGCAAGATCCTGCCGTCTACGATCGATGACGTGGAAAACAGACTATACCGCATCCCGGCTGGGGTCGTGGGCGTCATCAGTCCGTTCAACTTCCCGTTCTTCCTATCGGTCAAATCCGTGGCACCTGCACTCGGAGCCGGAAATGGCGTCGTCCTGAAGCCACATGAAGATTCCCCGATTACAGGCGGAACACTCATCGGGAAGATCTTTGAAGAAGCGGGGGTGCCGAAAGGCCTTCTGAATGTTGTCGTTGCAGACATCAAGGAAATCGGGGACGCGTTCGTGGAGCATCCGATCCCGCGCATCATCTCGTTCACCGGGTCAACCGGCGTCGGAAGCTACATCGGTCAAGTGGCCGTGAAGAACTTCAAAAAGCCTCTTCTTGAGCTTGGTGGAAACAGTGCCTTCATCGTACTGGAAGACGCAGATCTGGAGTATGCCGTCAATGCCGCGGCCTTCAGCCGTTTCACCCACCAGGGGCAGATCTGCATGTGTGCAAACCGCGTGCTCGTACAGCGCTCGGTCTATGATGAGTTCGTGACGAAATTCACGGCAAAGGTGTCTACATTGAAAACGGGTGATCCGAAAGATCCGGACACCATCATCGGGCCTGTCATCAACGACCGCCAGGCGAAAAACCTCGCCGCCCTCATCGAAAAAGGAATCGAAGAAGGAGCGAACCCTGTGCTCAGAGGAAATAACAGCGGACGCCTCTTCGAACCGACCGTGTTCGCAGATGTGACGACGGATATGGCCGTTGCCCAAGAAGAACTCTTCGGTCCGATCGTATGCGTGATTCCGTTCGACACGGAAGAAGAGGCAATCGCCATTGCCAACGAGACCCGCTTCGGGCTTAGCGGCGCCGTGCATACATCGAATCTGGAACGCGGAGTGGAATTTGCGAAGAAGGTCCACACCGGGATGATCCACGTGAACGATATCACCATCAATGATGAGCCGATCGTGGCCTTCGGCGGGGAAAAACAATCCGGTATCGGCCGCATGAACGGGGAGTGGAGTCTCGATGAATTCACGACCCTCAAATGGATCTCTGTCAACTACGGTCAGCGTCAACTACCATATTAATAGAAAGAATGTGAATGAAGATGGCAAACCAAAACGTATTAGAATCATTCGTCCAGGTCGCGCCCCTCTTGAACAGCCTGATCCAGGATGACATCACCGTCGGAATCTATGACACGGAAAAGCTCATCATCAACATCCCCGGGAAGACGTTCGCCTTGAACGTCAAGCCGGGAGATCCCCTCGTTGACGAAGATATCGTCACGAAGGCGATCCGCGCCAATGAAGAATTGACGGCGGTCCTCCCGAAGGAGCTGTTCGGATTCCCATTGATCGCCCGTGCAATCCCACTTCATGATGACGAAGGCAATGTCATCGGTGGCGTTGGGATCGGGACGAGCCTTGAAAAGGCAAGCGCCCTCTTCGAAATGGCCGAAAGCTTCTCCGTCATCGTCGAACAGACGGCTGCTTCCATCGAAGACATCAGCGCATCCGTCACCCAGCTGTCGGGCCGCGTGACGGATATGACGGATCAGATGAAGGACGTCAGCTCCAGCGCAGAAGAAATCGGTGAAATCTCCGGGGTCGTCAAAGGCATCTCGGATCAAAGTAACCTTCTAGGACTCAACGCGGCCATCGAAGCGGCCCGCGCCGGTGAAGTCGGAAAAGGCTTCTCCGTCGTCGCCAACGAAATCCGCAAGCTTGCCACGAACTCAAAAGAGAACGTGACCCAGATCAACGACATCACCAAGAACATCCAGGGACTCCTTCTGTCCCTCAACCAATCATTCCAGGAGGTCTACACCCTTACCGACACCCAATCAGGGTCCATCCAGGAATTCTCGGCAACCATCCAGGAAATCAGCGCCAAAGCACAAGAACTCGCCCAACTCGCAGAGAAATCGCTCTACGACGGGAACTGAAGGAAGAGAAGCACGGGGACGGTTCCCGTGTTTCTTTTTTTTGTGGCGAATAGGAACCGTCCCCATGCACCGCTATTGAGATGCCCCATCACTTCCTTTACACTTACTAGTATCGAATGATAGAAGGAGTAAGAAATGAAGATAACTAGAGATCAGCTGGAAAACCAGCAAATTTGGATTTATGCTATCGCCCTCCTCATTGGCGGGGCAGCGGGGCTTCTCAGTCCTGGAGCAGGGAGCAGTCTGGATGTGGCGATTTCACCGCTGATCGCAATCCTCATGTACGGGATGTTCACACAGATCCCGTTCCTGAAGCTCCGTGAAGCCCTGTCCAATCTCAGATTCATGGCGGCTTTATTGATTGCGAATTTCATTGCCGTACCCGTCATCGTCTGGATCCTGATTACGCTCTTTCCGTTGACGCCGCCCGTGCTGCTGGGGGTCTGCCTCGTCCTCCTCACGCCGTGTATCGATTACGTCATCGTGTTCACCCAGCTTGGGAAAGGGAATGAAAAGCTCATGCTTGCGTCCACGCCGGTGCTGTTCTTTGTGCAGATGCTCCTGCTGCCAGTGTACCTATGGCTGTTCATAGGCGAAGACATGACCGGGATCGTGCGGATCGGCCCCTTTCTTGAAGCCTTCCTCTTCCTGATTGTGGCACCGCTCATCATGGCGATCATCACTCAGGTATGGGCAGGCAAGAAGACGGCCGGAGCCCGCTTCCTCGACTGGACCGCATGGCTTCCTGTCCCGTTCATGGCCTTTGTGCTCATTGCTGTCGTCGCCTCGCAAATCGGGAAGGTATACAGCGCCCTCGACGTGATCGTCCGCGTCATCCCGATCTACGCCCTGTTCCTGGTCGTGAGTCCGCTCATCTCCCGTTCCATCGCCGCCCTGTTCAAGCTCAATACGTGGGAGGGACGCGCCCTCATCTTCAGTGCCGGCACGCGGAATTCACTGGTTGTGCTACCCCTCGCCCTCGCTCTGCCGGGGGACTGGGCAAGGCTCGCTGCAGCCGTCATCGTCACCCAGACGATCGTGGAACTTGTAGGGGAGCTGGTGTATATCAAGGTCGTACCGAGGTTGATGAAATAGTGGAGAGACCCCTGAAGCGGTTGTGTTTCAGGGGTCTTTTGGGTAGGTGAGGGGATGGATGGCGGTAAAAGATCCAGAATGGATTGCATGCTACTTATTTGCGACTTTTTCCCGATATTGTTAGCAATCTTGGTTTATACGAGAAGTGACCCGATTTACCATGCGTTTACCAGTCGTAAATTCATTGAGTTTGTACAAATAGGCCTTGAATCACCCAAACATGCTGTGAATCTAGTCGAACCTTGTCGAACAGGAAGATTCAAACCGGCCGAAGATGGATTTACTTGCGAAAATCAAAAAAATACGTGCGACTTTTAAAAATGTATTTGCGAAAAACGAAAATCTATTTGCGAACGCAAAGGACCTCCATTTTCCCATTTGTGACATTCCAGTCATACCAGGGATCGAATGCTGTTCCATATGAATCTACTTCGTTATTTGCGAACACCACCCACCACTACCGGCCACCCACCGACAGACCGCATCCATCATTCCAACCCCGAGCCACCACCGCCATCAACCAATCAAGCACCTATCGACACCACTCTCCCCACAAAAACACGCACCCATCATCCTATTCCTCCCAACCCCCCAACACCAAAAAAATACAGGCAATACCAAAAGAGTGCTAGTGAAAGCGATTACATTCATGACAAATGACCCATATAATCAAGATGTACCAACACGTTAAAGGGGGATTCAAGTGTGAAGAAGATGTGGAGAATGGCTTCATTTTTAATGGTTTTGGCTTTATTCATGGGGATGCTTGCCGCTTGTGGCAGCAGCAGTAGTTCAGGCGGAAAAAGCAAGTCCGGTGTCGATATCGGGATTGTTCTTCCGACGAAGGATGAGCCGAGATGGGTTCAGGATGAAAAGCGTTTTAAAGATGCGTTGAAGGATTCCGAGTATACAACGGAAATCCTGTTCAGCCAAGGTTCTTCTGCCAAGGAAAAAGAAAATGTAGAAACATTACTCAATAAAGGGATTGATGTATTGATCATCACGCCGCAGGATGGGAGCTGCAGCAGCGGCTGCCGTGAGTCAGCGAAGAAAGAAGGCATTACGGTCATTTCGTATGATCGTCTGATTACGAATACAGATGCCGTTGATTATTATGTGACATTCGATAGCGTAGCCGTTGGGGAAGCCCAAGGGCAATACTTGATCGACCACGCTGAGGGCAAGGATGTACCGCTTTACCTGTATGCCGGGGCAGCGTCTGATAACAATGCGTTCCTGTTCTTTGAAGGAGCTTGGAAAGCCCTTCAACCGAAAATCGCAGATGGCACATTCAAAATTGCGAATTCAAGTGAAGCAGAATCCCTTAAGGATACAGCAGAACTGAGCCGTGACGAAATGAGTAAGATCCTTGGTCAGGTTACAACGAACTGGGATCCGAACGAAGCCAAGAACAAAGCACAAACGCATCTGACAGCAGTCAGGAGCGGACATGAAGGGTGAATGTAGCCGTCCTTGCACCGAATGATGGTACGGCACGTTCCATCGCGGATGTATTTGGTTCTGATTCAAACAGTGAACCAGCTTTGTGGTCACAGGTCAGGATGCAGAGAAAGCGTCTGATCCAATATGTGATCGACGGCAAGCAGTCCATGACGGTCTTCAAAGATGTACGCACGCTTGTAACGGATGCCATGGGTATCGCAGTCGACGTGCTGGATGAAAAGAACACCTGAAACAACCGGTTCTTATGATAATGGCAAGAAAGAAGTAGAAGCGAAGCAAACGGAAGTCATCGTGGTGGATAAAGAAAATGTGAAAGAAGAAGCTGATCGATTCCAAATACTATGAAGCTAGCGAATTCACAGGATTAAAGGAGTAAGAAGCGATGTGGTGGCGGGGAACCCCGCCATCTTGTATTGTCATTGCTTTTGTTAAAGGGGGTTAATGAATTGAAGAAGTATTTGCTGGAAATGAATGATATCTCCAAGGAATTTACGGGGTCAAAGCACTGAGCGATGTGAATTTCAAAGTCGAGGAAGGCGAGATCCATTGTCTGATCGGAGAAAACGGGGCTGGGAAGTCCACGCTAATGAAGGTGCTGAGCGGCGTCTATCCATATGGAACCTATACGGGGGACATCGTGTTCGAAGGGGACGTTCAGCAATTTAACAAAATCAGTGACAGTGTGCAAGCAGGCATCGCCATCATCTATCAGGAGCTCGCTCTCTTTCCGGATCTGACGGTTTATGAAAATATCTTTGCAGGGAATGAAGTGAAGCTCGGCGGGTTCATTGATTGGAACCGTACGATTGTGGAAGCGCAGAAGCTTCTGAAAAAAGTGAAGCTGGATGTGAACCCCGATACTCTTATGAGGGACCTCAGTGTCGGGAAACGCCAGCTCGTGGAAATCGCGAAGGCGTTGAGTAAAGACGTGAAGTTATTGATTTTGATGAACCGACAGCAGCATTGAATGAAGACGACAGTGAGAATCTGCTGGAGTTCTGAAAGATCTGAAGAAACAAGGCATCACATGTATCATGATTTCCCACAAGCTAAAGGAAGTCATTCATATCGCCGATAAGGCGACCGTTCTCAGGGACGGTAAGACCATTTGCACCCTGGATGCAGTCGAAGGGCCAGAATATCGGAAGCCGGTCATCATCAAGAACATGGTCGGGCGCGATTCCATTGAGATATCTATCCGAAACGTTTGAATAAATCCCATGGTGAGACCTATTTTGGAACTTCAAAACTGGTCTGCCTATGACCCGCAGCTTGGCAGCCAGGTGATCAAGAATGTCGATCTTCAGTGAAAAAAGGCGAAATCGTCGGGATTGCGGGTCTCATGGGGTCAGGGCGAACAGAGCTTGCCTTGAGCATTTTCGGCAATGCGAAATCATTACAAGCTTGAAGGGAATCTCATCTGGAATGACAACCTCACCATCACTCAAACATACAAAGGACGCCATCAAGGCGGGAATCGCTTATGTGACAGAGGATCGGAAAGATGATGGACTTTTCCTTCTGCAGGATATCAAAAGTAATATTTCCGCTGCCAATCTAGGGGGCATTTCCTCCAAAGGGCGTCATCAATGAAAATGAAGAAATCAGGTGGCGAGAACGCTATCATTCTTCTCTTCATATCAAGGCATCTTCCCTCGAACAGCTCGTCGGGAACCTGAGCGGGGGGAATCAGCAGAAAGTATCCATCGGGAAATGGCTCTTCGTCGGACCGAAGCTTCTCATCCTCGATGAACCGACCGGGGAATCGATGTCGGGGCGAAGTTCGAAATCTATACGGTGATGAATGAGCTGATCGAACAGGGACTCAGCATCATCATGATTTCCTCCGAGCTCGGGGAAGTACTCGGCATGAGTGACCGTGTATACGTCATGGCCCAGGGTCAGATCAAAGGCGAACTTACATGTGGAAGACGCCAATCAGGAAAAAATCATGGAACTTGCAACGCAATAAGGGGGTAAACACATATGAATATCTTTCAAGAAACGAGAATGCTGATTCGCGACAACATCCGTGACTACGGGATGTATATTGCACTATTCGCTATCATTCTTACATTTACGTTTATGACGGACGGGCTTATTCATGACGTCAAGGAACATTAGTAATCTATTGGATTCTGCAGGCTATATCGCCGTGCTTGCTGTCGGGATGACCCTCGTCATCGTCATCCGGCATATCGATCTGTCGGTCGGATATGCGGCGGGATTCCTTGGGGCCATTGCAGCGATCCTACTGACACAGGCGGGTCTTTCCACGTGGTTGACGATTCCCATCATCCTCATCTCGGGGCCATCGTCGGGACTCTTCAACGGTCTTCTTGTGGCACAAATCGGCATCCCGTCCTTCGTGGCGACCCTTGCCGGCATGCTGATTTTCCGCGGAGCCCTCCTTCAGGTGACGGAGAAGACTGGGACGATCATCATTCAGGATGACCAATTCAATGCCATTGGGAATGGGTTTATCCCGTCCCTGATGGAAGTGAACGGCCTTCATCTCCTATCTTTATTAGTCGGAGCTCGTAGGAATCCTCCTATACATCTACAGCGAATTTTCCACACGACGAAATAAGATCAAGTACGAGTTTGAAGTCATTTCAGCACCGATCTTCGCCCTGAAGCTCGTATTGGTTTCAGCCATCATCGGATATGTGACATGGATCCTTGCGGGATATCAACGGCTTCTCCTGGACGGTGGTCATCATGCTCCTCGTTGTGGTCGTGTATCACTTCCTGTCGATCCAAAACGGTCCTTGGCCGCCATATTTACGCCGTCGGAAGCAATCCCGAAGCGGCTCATCTGAGCGGGATCAACGTCAAGAAGATCACGTATATCGTGTTCGGTTCCATGGGGATGCTTGCCGCCCTGTCCGGAATCTTCTTCACCTCCAGGCTCCAATCCGCCACCACTACTGCCGGAACGCTGTTTGAACTTGATGCCATCGCCGCAGCCTACGTTGGCGGGGTATCCAGTGCCGGTGGAGTAGGGAAAGTGACGGGTGCCATTATCGGTGCCATCGTCATGGCCTCCTTCACAAGTGGCATGAACCTCCTTGGAGTCGGGATCTCCTACCAATACATGATCCGTGGAGGCGTACTTGCAGGCGCTGTCATCTTCGATGTCCTTACCCGGAAAAAACGCTAATGCATCAGGACGGCCCCAAAAGGGTCGTCCTTTTGGGCGTTTGATGAGTGAAGGGGCGTGACATGACACACAAGAACCGTCCCCGCTCACCTGCAAAAAATAGGAAGCGCAGAGGGCGGTGGCGTGCTATGATAGGCGTAGGAGATTTGGCATGTACGGGAGGTGATGGGACGTGAGGAAGATCGGGTTGGTGGTGCTGTGTGTGGGCGTGCTGATGCTGTGTCATCTGACGTTCCTATCAGCGAAAAAAGTATTTCTGGCCGATGAAGGCCCTTTGCGGGAATCGATGCCTGCTGCCAAGGAGCAGCGCCGACTCGTCCTCATCACCCAGGATACGCAGACGCCGTTCTGGGATCAGGTGGCGACGGGGGCGAAGGAGCAGGCGAAGAAGGAAGGCGTAAGTCTCGAGGTGTGGGGGACGTACGGGAAGAATGAAGAAGAATTTCTGAAGAATATCGAGATCGCGATCCAATCGAAAGTCGACGGCATCCTCATCCAGGGGATGGACACGCCCGAGTTCAAGGAGCTGACGAAGGTGAAGGCCTCCTTCAACGGGATCCCCGTCATCACGGTTGCCAACGACGTCCCCATGAATGAGAGCCTCCGCCGCACCTACATCGGCTCCGATCCATTCGAAGCGGGCAAGCTTATGGCCGATGCCCTGGTGAAAGAAATGGGGAATGCAGGCAAGGTCGTCCTCATGGTGGATGCCGAGCGCGAATACAATCAGAATGAGAGAATACGAGGCATCCGTTCCGTCCTTGATGACCATCCATCCATCACCATCGTGGAGGGGGAAACGGGAAGCGCCCGCGACCAGATCATCACGGCGACCCGGGAGGTCATGAACCGTGAACCCGATGTCGATGCATTCATCTCGGTGAATGCGGGGAATCTAGGGGCTATGATCGAGGAAATAAGTAAGCGCTCTCAAGAAGAAGGGTATCTCATCTACTCTTTCGATGACGGTCCCGAATCCATGACGCTCCTTGCCAAGGGCAAGATCAACGCCGTCGTCGAGCAGGAGCCGGAGCGCATGGGGAAGTGGAGCGTGCAGCTCATGGAGGAGTGGCTGAACGGGGAGACGGTGCCCCTTGACCCCGCGGGCTACATCACCGACGTGAAGATTGTGAAAGGTGACGACCGATGACCTACATACAGAAAAAGATCCTCACCCTCATCACGGTTGTCATGATCATCATGTCGGCGATCTGGCTTGCCCTGACCTACTACAATTACCGCACACACGAACAATACAATGATATCCTCCAGCGCTATCTCGGCATGAATGAGGTATCGCGGAACAGCCAGCAGGTGGTCACGGATCTGAATAACTATATGGTCGAGAGTACCGATGGGAATCTCGCCAAACTGCAGGCAAGCAAAGAAAAGATGAAGGACGGGAAAACCGTCGTGGACGGCCTGCGGAACCGGGACAATGATTTCACTCTATCAAACTATCTGAATCTCATCGACAGTCTCGTGGAGACGACGGACCGCTTCCTTCTTTTCCAAGAAGAGAACGATGCGGAAGCGTCGGCGAGGGAGTTTGCCGAGGCGAATCGGATCTCGGGGTATATTTCCGAAATGACCCTCACCCTGATTGATAAGGAGCTCACGACGTACAATGTGCGCTACCGGGGGATCATGGAGCAGTCCGCCGAAGTGATCAAGCTCGGGATCTGGGTGCTCCTCCTCATCACCTGTCTCTTGCTGATTGCCTCGTATTGGTTCTCCTTAGGGATCACGCGGCCTGTCTTCAAGCTGACGAAGGCCGCCAATGAGCTGTCCCGGGGGAACTTCAGCCAGGAGGTGAAGGTAGAGGGGAATGACGAGATCGCCTTCCTCGCAAAAACCTTCGACCGGATGCGGATCAACATCAACAACCTCATCTCGGAGATGAAACAAAAGGCCGCCTTAGAGAGGGAGCTGCAGGAAAGCAAGCTCCTCCTCCAGGAAAGTCAGTTCAGGAGCCTCCAGAGTCAAATCAACCCCCATTTCCTCTTCAATACGCTCAACACGTTATCGAAGAAGGCGTATATGGAAGGGTCCGAGGAGACAAGTGACCTCCTCGTGAGCGTGGCGGGCATCCTGCGCTACAATCTGAAGCGACAGAACCGCTCCGTCACCCTCGGGGATGAAATTGCGGTGCTCCTTCAATATATGGATATTCAAAAGGCCCGGTTTGCCGATCGCCTTCAGTTCACAACCGACATCGATCCTTCCTGCCTGGACGCGAAGATCCCGGCCCTCACCCTGCAGCCCATCGTGGAAAATGCCGTCATCCATGCCGTCGAACCGCAGGAAGATGGAGGCAGCATCCGCTTCCGGGTGTATGAGGAGGAAGACGGGATTGCGGTTGAAATCAGCGATGATGGAGCGGGCATGCCCCGGGAAAAAATCCGTCAGATCGTCGAGGAAGAAGCGCTGCCGGAAGGGCATTCCACCGGCATCGGATTCAGCAACGTCGTGAAGCGCCTCCGCCTCTTTTACGGAGTCGAGGATGTGATTGCGATCGAAAGCGAAGAAGGAAAGGGAACGACCATCACACTGCGAATCAAACGGGAAGGAGCGGAGAATCATGATCAAATTGCTCATCGTGGATGATGAACCGATGGAAAGGGAGGGGATGCAGCTCATCCTGGAAAAGCATTTCCCCGATCTTATCATCAAACAGGCGAAAAACGGGAGGGTGGCCGTTGAGATGGCGGCCACGTTTACTCCGGATCTCGTCCTCATGGACATCAAGATGCCGGGGATGAACGGCCTTGAAGCCATCGAGGCCATCACGGCGGAACAGCCCCATATCAAGTTCATCATGGTGACGGCCTATGACACCTTTTCCTATATGAAAGCAGCCATCAAGCTCGGGGCGAAGGACTACATCCTGAAGCCGAGCAAGGCGGCGGAAATTGTGGCAACGATCGGGAAGGTCCTCGGTGAAATCGAGTCGGAGCGCAGTAAGCATGTGGCGAGCCTCGATCAGCAGGAGAAATGGGAGAGGGCACGCATGCTGGTGGAAACCGACGTCGTGACCCAGCTCCTCTTCGACCACGTCCACGATGTGCATGTGGACCTGCTCATGGAGATGCTGGACGTTCCGGCAGAAGGGGACCTGTTCGTCCTGGTCCTCCTCCTTCCAGAAAGCGGGGATGCCCATTACTCCGAGATCCGTCAGGCGATTCGCCAGCGTGGCTGGACCGGCGCCCTCTACGGTAGGCAGCTGCCCCTCATCGTCTTCAGGGAGCCCGGGACCACGTACCGTTCACAGGCGACGGCCCTCGCACGGGAACTCCTTTCCCTCGGTTCGGAGCAGGACTGGTTCATCGGGATCGGGACCGTCTGCTCTTCCCTGGATGATGTGAGGCGTTCCTATCAGGAAGCGATGCTCGCCACCGTCGATACACAGGGACGGAAACGGTACCGCTTCTTCGAGGAGATCCCCCTGAAGCCCGAAACCCGGGAGCAGGCGATGACCGACCAGAAGGAGCTCATGGAAAACATCCGCCTCGGGCAGTGGGACCGGGTCCATACCCAGGTGACCAACGCCATCACCACCCTCGAGAAAGAGGGGACGCCGATCATCTATACCCAGCAGCGGATCCTCCAGGTGCTGTGGATGACGTCCCGTGTCCTGAGCGAAAGCGGAATCGACACGCAGGAGCCCCTCTTTTCCGTGCAGCCGACGGATCACCGCACCCTGCGGAAGGAAGCGGAGCGCCTCCTGGATGAGATGAAGGACGCCTATCGAAACCATTTCAACCACACGGAAGCCGATACGTTCCAACAGATCAAGCAGTACATCCAGGATCACTCCCACGAGGACATGTCACTCGACACCCTGGCACAGACCGTCCATCTCAGCCCGATCTACATCAGCAAGATGTTCAAGGAGAAGCAGGGGATGAACTACATCGATTTTCTCACGGAATGCCGCATGGACAAGGCGAAAGGCGCTCATGAAGGATCCAGAGAAAAGCATCAAGGAAATCAGCTACGAAGTCGGGTACCATGATCCGAATTATTTCAGCAAGGTATTCAAGAAAATGACGAAGCACTCCCCGAAAGAGTACCGGAGGAGTCTGCTCGGACAACATGTGTAAAGGGTGATGGGGCATGGGGAAAGCGATGCGTCACCTGGCGTGGCTCCTCCTCTTCGGGATGATCCTCGCCGGATGCGAAGAGAAAGCACCGGTTGTTCCGGTCCATAAAGAAAAAAAAGAAGCGCCAGACTCCGTGAAGATCGGATTCTCCATGGATACGCTAGAGGAGGAGCGATGGGTGAGGGACCGGGATCTCTTCAAGCAGGCCGTGGAGGACCAGGGAGCGGAAGTGTTGATCACCGAGGCCCGTGGGGATGATGCCCTTCAGGTGCTGCAGGCGGAAACGCTCATCGCAGAAGGAGTCGATGTCCTCGTGATCGTCCCGTATAACGCAGAAGCCGCCGCGGCCATTGTCCAGAAAGCCCATAAAGCCGGCATCCAGGTCGTCTCCTATGACCGCCTCGTCCGGAATGCCGACATCGACCTGTACGTATCCTTTGATAACGAACGCGTCGGGGAGCTTCAGGCCGATGCCATCACCGAACTTGTGCCGAAGGGCAAATATGTCTATATCGGCGGGGCGGAAACGGATTACAACGCCCACCTCTTGAAAAAAGGCGTCTTTGACGTACTGAAGGAGCCCATCGACCAGGGCGAGATCCAGGTGGTGTACGATGAGTGGACCGACAACTGGCTGCCCGAGAACGCCTATGACAATATGAAAGAGGCCCTCAAAGCGAATGATGGTGACATCGACGCCGTCATCGCGGCCAACGATGCCACCGCCGGCATGGCCGAGAAGGCGCTGGAGGAAGCGGGACTCGCCGGGAAGATCCCCGTCGCCGGCCAGGACGCCGAGCTCAACGCCGTCCGCCGCATCGTCCAGGGCACCCAGGCCATGACCGTCTACAAGCCGATCAACATCTTGGCAGAAGAAGCGGCAGCCCTCGCCATCTCCATCGCCCGCGGCGAATACATCGACACCGACAACAAAATCAACAACGGCAAAATCGAAGTCCCATCCGTCCTCCTTCAACCCACCGCAGTCAACAAAGACAACCTCGACACCACCATCATCGCCGACCACTTCCACACGCGGGAGGAAGTGTATGAGTAGCGGGACGGGTTCTATGTGTCAAAACTGTTAAACGTTAGGCGGGAGAACGAATAGGGACGGTTCCTGTACACCAAAAAATTGGTGCGTTGGAACCGTCCCTATTTTCCACTTTAGCCCGCCGTATATTTCTTAACAGCCGGCAGTATCTCAGTAGCGATGAGCTCGATATTCCGCTTAATCTGATCAAGGGGTATTCCCCCGAGATCGATTTCCCCGAGGAAGCGCTGGTGGCCGTAAAGCTCATGCTGATAGAGGATCTTCTCGATAATCTGCTGAGGCGACCCGATCATCAGGGCATCGCGGTAATCAGTGGCTGCGGCAAACTGATCCTGCGGGTAACCGCCACCCTTCAGCTGGATCATGGCGCTGTTGAGGTGGGGATAGAATTCCCTCAAGGCCGTCTGGCTGTCCTTCGCTGTATAAAGGAAGCCCGTCGTGGCAAGGGGAAGGGTAGCGGGATCGTGGCCCGCCTCTTTGGCTGCGTTCCTGAAGCCATCCACCGCTGGAAGGAAACCTGTGGATGGCCCTCCGAGTGTCGTGAGCATCATGGGTATCCCTGCTTTTCCCGCCTTAATGGCACTCTCCGGCGGTCCCCCGACAGCCCGCCAGATCGGCAGGGAGCCATGGAGCGGCTGCGGAAGGATCGTGGCCTGGCGGAGTGGCGCGCGGAATCTGCCTTCCCATGTTACGTTCTCCTCTGTGTTGAGCTGCATGAGAAGCTCGATTTTCTCTTCGAATAGGTCTTCGTAATCGTCCACATCATACCCGAAAAGCTCATACGCACCGGCACGCGATCCACGGCCGGCGACGATTTCCGCGCGGCCGTTCGAGATGAGGTCGATGGTGGCGAAGTCCTCGTACACGCGCACCGGATCGGATGTACTGAGAACCGTGGCGGAGCTTGCGATCTTGATGTTTTTCGTGGCCTGGGCAATCGCACCGAGGATGACCGTATGGGCCTGGGTCGTGAACAAACGCTGATGGCTTTCGCCGACAGCAAATACGTCAAGCCCCGCTTCATCTGCGAATGCAGCCGCCTCGATCAGTTCCCGGATCCGCTGCTGGGCAGAAATATAATCCCCATTCATGGGATTCCTCACATGTTCTCCGATCGAATACAATCCGATTTCCATGACGATTCCTTCTTTCTTCTATAATTAAAACGGAAGTGAATTCCGATACTGAATGGCTTTTTCGATCACCAAGGCTGTAGGGGTGATATCCTCGCCGTCCTCATTCACGATGGTCAAACTGCTCATGGTGGAGGAGACTTGACCGCGGATTTCCTGCAGGTAATCTGCCCTCAATGCCGCTCTTTCGTCGACTTCCCCTGGGGTTAATCCGTCCTCACGTGCTTTACGAGCCAGCTCATTGATGCGCTGCAAGCTGCTGATCATGTTCTCGTCCTCCTTTTTATCTTACATTCATTTATCTCGAATTCGAGATAAATTCAGTTTACCACCAGAATGTGGGAATGTCAACACGGCAAAAAAGGACGATTCCCGTAAAGAAGGGGATCGTCCATTGTCATCTTCTTGATTAAAGTGGAGCACCGGAACCGTCCCTGTACGCCACCCGTCAAAGGGATTCCCGGATGATGCGGCGGGAATAAAGGGTGGAGAGGACGCCGAATGCTGAGTAGAGGACGGTGTAGAGTCCCATGACAATCAGGAGCGGCGTCCAGAGCTCACTTCCGAACCAGAACCAGCCGGATTTAACGGCGAAGTAGCTGTGCAGGAGCCCGACGGCAAGGGGTATGCCGAAGTTGAACAGCTGCTTGAAGCGGATGCCTTTCAGCAGGTCATTCCGTGAATAGCCTAGCTTGCGGAGGACCGTGTAGTTCGGACGCTCCTCTTCGCTTTCATCCATCTGCTTGAAGTAGAGAATGCAGCCTGATGTGATGAGGAAGGTGAGTCCGAGGAATCCGACGATGAACACGGAGATCCCCATATTGGCTTTCTGATAGTCGATGTAGACCGGGCGGGAATCGGACAAGTGTTTCTTCTTTCCCGAACAGACTCACGTACAGATCGTTCGCTTTCTCCAGCTGACGGTCATCCTTGATGTTGACGCCCAAATTGGCATTGGATGTTCCCTGAAGCTCAGGATCCAGATGGTCCTTCACCGTTTGAAAGACGGTATCGTTCACGATCACCACCGGGAATCCGCCGCCTGTGAATCTCCAGGAAATATAGTTCTCATCCTTCGTTTTGATCAGATCGAGGGGCTGTTTCGTTTCTTTCGTCTGTATCACGATGTTTCCTGTTTCGTTCATGGGCAAAAAGTTTTTCAGCATATCACTGTATCCCGTCAGGACCGCTTCATCTTTGCCAAGCTTCAATCCGACGTCATCTGCTCGGATGACCGCCATTTGTGATTTGCTTACATCCATGGCGATCCCGTCCACTTTACCGGACACGATGTCTTCAAGGTCGACCGATGACTGAAGGACTTCGATGCGGTTTTCAGTGTAATCGATGTGATGGTCACCAAGGGCTTTCTCGAATTGATTCAACTCGTTCTCCTGCAGGAAGGTGAAATCATCCGGCAGCTGCTTCTCGGCAGACACCTCCGTTGAATAGTACGAAATGTACGTGAGGGACAAGAGTCCGATGGCGAGTGCCGAAACGGTCGTGATGATTGTCAGTAGCATGGAATTCGTCTTCATCCGGAACATGATGGAGGACAGGGACAGGACTTCCCGCACGTTCAAATATCCTTTTCGCTGCTTGCGGATCACGTTGAACACAAAGCTCACAGACCCTTTATAGAAGAAATACGTCCCGATGATGACCGAGCCTAAGATGAACATCATGGCGCCCATCAGTTCGATCGTCGAGGTGAAAGCCCCGCCGAACAGCTTCGTTGACACAAAGTATCCCGACGATACCAGGCCAAGGCCGAGGATCCCCATCAGGATCTCCCATACGGATTGCTTCTTCACATTCATCTCAGAAGAAGATTTGACTTTGAACAGGCTCAGGATGCTCTGCTTGTTGATGAAAGCGGCATTGATGAGCAGGATCAACAGGAAGATCACAGAGAAGACGATGAGGGTCCGCTCCATGGCCGCCATGGAAAAATGAAGCTTCGCGACGGCCGTGATCCCAACTGCCTTGAATAGGATGGACGTGACAAGTTTGGAAAAGGCAAACCCTACGCCAATGCCGAGGACGGTTGCCACGGCATAAAGCAGGAAGTTCTCCGCGCTCAAAAGGAACACGATTCGCTTTTTCGACATCCCGATCAGCTGCAATAACCCGATTTCCTTGCTGCGTCGTTTGATGAAGATCGTATTCGCATAGATAAGGAAGATCCCGATGATGGCGATCAGCATGAAGGACGCCACCTGGATCGCCGCCCCTCCCTTGATCGAGCCGTTCGTCGCATCCATGGACGGGTCATACTGCAGGGTCACAAAGGCAAAAAACAGGGAAACCCCGAAGGTCAGGGCAAAAAGATAGAGATAGTAGTTTTTGATATTCTTCTTAAGATTCTTTCCGATAAGAGAGTAGATGTTCACGATGATTCCTCCTGGCTCGTTGTTGATACTTCCCATTATAGGGAGGAGTCAGGCGGGAATCGTTTCATTCAGCGAACAAAATGGAGGATGGTGTGACATTGTTGTCACATGGGGCAGGGAAAGAAAAAGGATGCGCTAAGTCACCACACATCCTGATCGTACCATTCATGCTGTTTTTAACACCTTATATTTCTTATAGGCCCTGTAATAACTACTCATGAACAAGATTACCATGAGGGCAGGCAATGCTTTCAATAGGGCGAACGGTGTCTCAAAAAGGAACGCCTTCCAGAAGAGGGACCCTTCCATGTGCCACAGGCCGTCGTGATAAAAGCTGGGCTTCTGAATGAAAACATAGTTAACCATAATGGCAAACAGGGTGATGCCCAACCACCCGGAATAAACCATCAACCGCTGATAATATTTTGCCAGGGACTCGCGGTCGGAGAAGAGCTCATCGTGTCCGTCTGCTTCCTTCTGCCAGTAGCGGATCCCGACCATTTTGGAAGCGGCGATGCTGCGCCAGCCGAAATCTTCGTACATGTTCGTATACTCAAGGTCTTTTTCCTTCTTCATGCGGTCGCGGTAATCCAATCGCATCACATGCTTTTTATCCGTTTCTTCAAACGTATAGACACCCAGCGAACTAATCTTGGTGCAGCGGAATCCTTTCGCCAGCTGCTCATTCATCCACTTTTCTTCTCTTTCGATATCAAAAAAGATCTTAAGCTTTTTCACCCGATCCACTTCCTTCATATAAGGATAAAATATGCTGCAATCGTTCACGTTCCACATTTAGAACGGCATTTCCGTCATAGGTGATCTGATAAACCTTCCTCCGGCCTTCTTCTCCAACTGGTTCGATCCATCCGTGTTTATTCAGATTCTCAACGGCACCGTACAAGGTACCGGCTGCGAGCACGACCGCCCCATCACTCATTTCTTCAATCTTCTGCATGACGGCATAGCCATGCAGGGGCTCGCGCAGTGCAAGCAGGATATAGTGCATCGTTTCTGACAGGGGTAATAATTTATGCTTCATCGTCTCATCCTTTATTCAGTTCGACTATATAGTTCAACTTACTAAAAAGATAATACAGTTCAACTGAATAGTCAATAAGGTATTTCAAAAAGTGGAGGGTTTTGAACAACTCATCACGACCATACAGGAAGAAACCACCTCCATGACGAATCTAATGGAAGAGGCAACAGCCAACGTCGCCCACAGGAAAACAGGTGGTTTCCACAGCCGGGGAAGCGTTCACCACCATCACCAACCTTCAATCAAAGGAGAGGACATATGACCGAATACAGAGGTTCGACCGTTTATGATAATGAAGCATTTTTTGATCAGTACACGAAGCGAAGGGGAAGACGGGATAGTCCGAATAATGCCATTGAGGGACCGGTGATGGTGGAACTGCTGGGGGATTATGAGGGTTCTCGCATTCTGGATTTGGGTTCCGGTGACGGGTCGTTCGGGACGGCCCTCCTTGAAGGGGGAGCAGGCTCTTATACCGGTGTGGATGGATCGAGGCAGATGGTGGAGGCGGCAAGAACAACGCTTGCCGGTCAGCCCCAGGCGACCATCCTTCATGAAACCCTGGAAACCTATGCATTCCCTGAAGCAAGCTTTGATCTGGTCACATCCCGTTTTGTCCTGCACTACATAGAAGACATCGAAAGCATTTTCAAGCTCATCCATTCGACGCTGACACCCGGCGGACGCTTCATTTTCAGCCTCCAGCATCCCCTTACCACGTCCTCTTTCATCAGCAAGGAGAACGGAGAACGTCGTGGAAGCTGGATCGTGGATGATTATTTCCGTACAGGGGAACGGAAGGAACCGTGGATCGATCAGACGGTGGTGAAATATCACCGCACGACCGAGCAGTATTTCACGGCCCTGACCGAAGCGGGCTTCCGCGTGGATACCCTCCGGGAAGGCCATCCTCAGCGGGAGCATTTCTCGAGTGATGAAGAATATGAGAGACGCCTGCGGATTCCCGTCGTGTTGTTGTTCTCGTGTGAAAAATAATGAACAAAAAAGATTGCCGTGACATCAGGCAATCTTTTTTTGTTCCCCGATTATGAAATAGGCTATTCATCCACCAATTGGATCTTGAACGTAATCTCCATGGAGGATATGACCGATTGAATCATGCCGCAGTTAGTCAGAACGAGCTGTGAGATACGCTCTGCCTGCTTTTCCGTCAGGGTATTGCTAGTTTGAACGAGGGCGGTGAAATGGATACTTTCGATCCGGTTCGCTTTTTCAGGATTTCTCACGTAGTCTGCTTCGAGTTCCAAGTGAGTAACATCCATCCGCTTTTTCATTAAGATGGTGCGAAGCAATGTTCCGCTGCATCCTGCAAGGGAAGCGATGAATAATTGAAACGGGCGATATCCTTCCTCTTCATTGGTCGATACGGAGAGATCCCCGAAGGTGGTGCCGGTTGTGACGGAGTCTTTATTGATGGTGAACTTCATGGATTTCACCCCTTTCATAGAGCTATAAGTGATATACCCTTGTGAGTATTATATCAAAACGCTTGGAAAGAAATACAGTAGTGTCATGAGGGATCCACCTCATGCTTTTTTTTCTTTAAATGTCATAAAAAGGATTCAATGTATGGAAAATGGGTAAATCAAAATGAGCAATTGGAATCATTATGGAAAAATATGAGTGCTGTGATCGGCCACATAGGTGGAAAAGGAAAGGTGATGGATGGAATGAAGAGGATACTGATGATATTGTTCGTGGCAATCTTGCTGAGCGGATGCTCGCTGACGAAACTTGGAAAGGTGTTTCCGTCCAGTTCCCAGGCAGAGGAAACGAGCGGGGAGGAAGCAACCGAGACAGCCCAAGAAAAGTCCGAGAAACCATCGAATTTAGAAAAGGCAAATGAACTGGTTGAAGAAGCAAATAAGAAGCTGGATGAGATCGAACGGGGCGATGAACCAGTCAAAGGGGAAGGCGAACTGTTGCTTTTCATTGAACAGGAAGTGTTTCCGATCGGCCAACGGGAAGCGGCTGTAGAGCAAAGATTGTATGATTCACTGTCCGCTTTCGAAATGAATGGAGACAAGGAGGCGGCATTTGAGACGGTGGATTGGGCAATGAAGGAATATGAATCCATCCTTGAGGATGCGGAAAATGTCCGGACCTACATGGATGAACAGGAACCGCTCAAGGAAGAATTGATCCATGGCGTAATGCTCTTTCAGGAATACCTCAGGATGATCCGGGACGCCATCGATGATCCTTCCGAGTGGACCGGAGCGAACATCATGGGCGCGGAATATGATGCATCCGTGGAAAAGTACCATAGCATGGTTACGGAGCTCAGCGAGAAGTATGGAATCAACTATCAGGTCGGACAGCCTGAATAAGAGAGTCTGGCAGTGCAGAGGTTGAACGACAAAAGACGAAACAGGATGGGTGGGTCACCAAGATGAAGAGATTACTAGTTTTTGGGCTGATTGCCTTCTTACTGAGCGGATGCAGCTTGATGAAGGTGGGAAAGGTGAGCTCGTCAAACGAAGGAGCGGAGGATGAAGAAGCAGCCGCAGCCGATGAAGAAGCAACCGAAGAAATAGGGAAAGACGACGATCAGAAGACGGAAGCCAATGCTGCTGTCGATGATTCTTCCAAGAAGGGAAGCATGACCCCGGCAGAAGAGTTTACCTCTTTCATAGAAGGAGATATGAGTGACATTTCAGTCATGGAATATAACATTCAAGTTGCGCTGTCCCAAGCACAAAGAGAACCTGCCGATGATGAAAAACAGGCGATGAAGGATGCATTGGAAAGAGCCATCGCAGGATACGAGCAGCTGATCATGAAGATGGAGGCCATCGAAGTGGAATCGGATGAGCTGGTCAAGCTGAAGCAAGAGGCGCTTGAGGGATTCAGTATCTATCAGGAGTACCTCATTCTGAACAGGGAATTGATCGATGACCCTTCAAAAGATGAGGAGATGATTGCGAAGAACCTTGAATATCAGCGGGCAAAAGGCACCTACCAGTCTCATCTTGAGAAACTTGCAGATGAGTATGGGTATAGTTTTGAACAATAATGTTCAATTGGGAAAAGACGATTTTCATCATCAACAAGAAGTGGTTAACACCCGCTGTGGGGCATCATGATTGAGCATGAAGTGTGAACATGCTCTTTCCCGAAAGAGAAAGGTCCTAACCCGTTCTTGATTTTTTACCAAGAACCCAGATCAAAAGTCATCGGCAGAAAGTTACAAAAACAGGGTTATTCTATCAAAATATGGGTAAATAAAAGTGAATAATTTCCATCTTGGTGGAAGAACCTGTCGAGGTGTGGAGTATGGTCAATCACGCAATGAAGAAATTCCTGTTGCCCGTCCTGTTCCTCCTCCTATTGAGTGGATGCGGGGGCATGGAGGCTAAGAAGGCGGAGTCTCAGCCAAAGGAACCGGATGCCGGTGCGTCGAATAAAGAGCCTGCACCGAAAGAGCAAGAAGACGTCGGAGAAGCCCCTGCTGCCTCCGCTGAGGGCAAGGACAGTATGAATAAGGGTGAAAAGGGAGAGGACACGGAAGGAAAGGCACAGTTCATGCAGTTCCTCGCCGTGAGCGTCCCTGCCATCGGTCAACAGGAAATGGCGATCCGCGAGAAGGTGCAGGCCGGGGTCGATCTCTATGAGAGGAACGGGGACAAGGAAGCCGCCCGAAAGGCTCTGGATGAGGGCATCTCGGAATACGGATCCCTGGTCAAACAGGCAGAAAGCCTTCCGGCGGAATCCGATGAGCTGAAGCCTGTAAAAAAGGAACTGGTCAACGGGTTCAAGCTGTACAGGGATACCCTCGATCTGATCAGAAAGACCATTGACGATCCATCTATGAGCACTAAGGTAGAAGAGAAGATGCTAGAATACGGAGCCTCCGTTGAGCGATACCGCACGATGGTGGATGGGATCAGCGAGGAATACGGGATTGATTTTGAGATGGATCCCCCTTCCTGAGCCCCTGCAAATGTAATCTTTGTATCTGGGAAAAAAGACACAAGACGGAGCAGGCTGGACTAGACGGCTGAATCAAAATGAATCGATGGAATCATTATGGAAAACCCAGAGAAATGGTATTATGTGAAAGGTTTAGAAATTGGCAGGGAATGGGTGTGCAACAGGAAATGAAAAAGATACTGATCATCATGGTGCTTGCACTGCTACTGAGCGGATGCGGGCTGCAGCGGGCGGCGAAGGTCCTTACAGCTGATTCGGAGGCAGAGGATAAAACCGCAGAAGCTGAAGCGAAATTGGAAGAATCCAAGAAAGAACTTGAGAGATTGAAAGAAGAAATGGACGGTTCACTGGGGGATGCCCTCAAAGAGGATACCGATGATGCGACTTCTCCAGGTACTCCTGAGGAACAGTTCGAGCACTTTGTGGATGTAGATATGGCAGAAGTCGGTGAACTGGAAATGGACATTCAGGATCGCATCCTGCAAGCAAGCGAACAGCCTGGAGAGGAACTGATCGAGGTCCTGGATCAGGCGATCATCGATTATGATGAAGTGATTCGGAGAGTCGAAGCCATCCATGTGGAATCGGAAGAACTCCAGAAAGCGAAAGAAGGAGCACTGGAGGGAGTGAACCTGTATAAGGAATCCCTCGTCCTCTACAGGGAAACCTTTGATGACCCTTCGAAAGAAGCCGAGATGAATGCCAAAGGGGACGAATTCGAGAAGTCGGCGGCAGCGTTCCATGACAATCTGAATGAGCTCGCGGCGAAGTATGGGTATACGTATACACAACCATAAAACAGAACTTTACAAAGGGGAATTAGAATGAAAAAACTTTTGTTAGCGTCAGCACTACTTTTTCTTTTATCAGGGTGTAGCCTTGGTGTATTTGGGAGCGGCAAGGCGGATGAACTGGTCGAGTTCAATAATGAACAACTGAATAAGATCATTGAAATGGAAGAAAAAGCGAATGAGCCGATTTTAGAGGCAGTGACCAGTTATGATATCGAAGCACTCATTGCTGGAATCGAAGATGCCAAGCCAGAATACGATAAGATGCTGAAGGAAATCGATTCGTGGGAGTTCAAGACAGATGAGGTAGAGGCGAAAGCAAAGCAGCTGCGTGAAGTCGTGAAAATGAGCAGGGAAAACCTCGACGTTCAACAAGAAGCTTTCGAGACAGAGGACGAGGAACTGATGACGAAAGCAGATGAGACTCAGATGAAAATCGAAGAGAAAGCGGTCAAGTTCGATAAAGATCTGAAAAAGCTTGCAGATGAGTGGGACGTTGAGATCACTGATCAGGAATTGGAATAAGAAGAATCGAAAAAACCGACATGGGGATCACTTTCCTTTTGTCGGTTTTTTTGTTGAGTATCCTTTCATGACGCATTATCACATTGGATAAAGAACAATGTTATTCTCTGCCCTTTTCCATCGCGTTCCGTCCCTTCAGGAATTCATCCACCATCAACCCCGCTACTCCGAGAGAAGCGACCGGGAGCCGCGTGTCGAGAAAGACGAGATCAAGATCGTCCCGGTAATGGGGTAGGGCTTTTGTTCTCACGGTATCGCGTACCGTGCTTTTCATCCACTCACCACCACGGCTGGCGATGATGATATGCTTCGTATCGTATGCGTGAATCGTGCTAACGACCCCGCTCCCGAGTGCACGGCCGGCTTCCGTGAAGAGTGAGAGGGCCAGTTCATGGCCATCCCCTGCACTGTTCACCAAGGAGTCGAAATCCTTACAATCCTCCAGGCCGGCTTCCATGGCCTTTTCCACGAGTGCAGGTTCCGATGCGTACAGTTCCAGGCAGCCACTGTTGCCACATGTGCAGCGTGGTCCCTGGAAGTCGAGGGTCATATGCCCGATTTCACCCGCATAGCCGCTTTGTCCCCTGTAGAGCGATCCGTTTAGCATGATCCCAGCGCCGATCCCGGTTCCGATGCTGATATAAACGAGGCTTTCATCGGCGTCTGACCGTGTCTGATATTCCCGGTAGGCGCCTGCATTGGCTTCATTTTCAATCAACACGGGCAGCTTCAGCCTATCTTCCAAATCGTGCTTTAATGGGCGGTCACGCCACTGCAAGTTAGGGGCGTTCAACACGGTGCCTGAGTGATCGATCATGCCGGGAACGGCGACGCCGACGCCGATGATGCCATGGGGAGAAGCGGGTACCACCTTCTGTGCCCAATCCAGCGCTTCCTCCATTGTGCGGAGTGTGGATTCATAAGCCGTATCACCAGCCGGGAACGTTTCTTGGGAAATGATCGTACCCTTCAGATCGGTAAGCGCAGCCTCCACCGTTGCCACTTCTACATTCAGTCCCAGGGCATACCCGGCTTCCCGGGAGAAATAGAGCAGGACGGGACGGCGACCGCCACTCGATTCCCCGATGCCGGCTTCCTTTACAAGAGATTCGTCCATGAGCTCCGCCACAAGGGAAGAGACGGTGGCTTTATTGAGACCGCACCGCTTGGCGAGATCCGCACGCGAGATTGGTTCGTCTGCGATGATCTGCTGCAGGACGAGTCGTTTGTTTTCATGTTTCATACTGCTTTGATTCCACGATTGCTTCATTGATGTCCTCCTGTTATCCGTTTCGTGATCTCATTATATCATTTTTTCAGAAAACTTAGTTTGTTTATTGAATAAACGAAGTAGGTTGATTTATAATGAGTAAAGAAAGCGTATACAAGAACCTACCTTAAGGAGGAAAAATGATATGCCCGAGTTTAAAGAGATTCCCGTCATCCGTTATGAAGGAGCCGATTCTGATAGCCCGTTTGCATTCAAGCAGTATAATCCCGATGAAATCATCCGCGGAAAGTCCATGAAGGATCATTTGCGTTTCTCCGCTGCCTACTGGCATACGTTCACGGCGGATGGATCGGATCCGTTCGGCGCCGGGACGATGAGGCGCTCATGGGATGCCCTTGATGGATTGGATCGTGCCAAAGCGCGGGTGGAGTCTGCGTTTGAATTTTATGACCGTCTTGGCCTTCCATATTTCGCCTTCCATGACGTAGACATCGCCCCTGAAGGAGCAAGCCTCTCGGAAACGAACCGGAATCTGGATGTGATCGTCGCCATGATCAAGGAGTACATGGAGTCGAGCGGGGTGAAGCTTCTGTGGAATACGGTCAATGCCTTTACACATCCGCGCTATGTGCACGGGGCTGCCACAAGCTGTTCTGCCGATGTATTCGCGTTTGCGGCGGCGAGCGTGAAGAAGGGTCTTGAGGTCGGGAAGGAGCTTGGAGCGGAGAATTATGTGTTCTGGGGAGGACGCGAGGGCTATGAAACGCTCCTCAATACGGATCTGAAACTGGAGCAGGATCATTTGGCCGCGTTCCTGCAGATGGCAGTGGACTATGCAGGGGAGATCGACTTCGATGCCCAGTTCCTCATCGAGCCGAAGCCGATGGAGCCGACAAAGCATCAGTACGATTACGACGTGGCTACCAGTCTATCATTCTTGCAGCAATACGGTCTGGCAGACCATTTTAAATTCAATATCGAAGCCAATCATGCGACCCTTGCCGGTCATACATTCGAGCATGAACTCAGGGTGGCAAGGATCCGGGGGATGCTTGGTTCCGTCGATGCCAATCAGGGCGATCCCCTCATCGGCTGGGACACGGACGAATTCCCTACCGACCTGTATGGGACGACTCTCGCCATGTATGAAATCCTTCAGAACGGCGGACTGGGAAGGGGCGGGTTGAATTTCGATGCGAAGGTGAGACGTGCCTCGTTCGAGTCGGAGGATCTCATCCATGCCCATATCGCCGGGATGGACGCCTTTGCCGTTGGACTGAAAGCGGCGGCGAAGCTCATGGAGGACGGTGTGCTGGAGAAAAACATCGGGGAGCGCTACGAGAGTTTCACCTCTGGGATCGGTCTTGAGATTCATGAAGGGCGGACGGATTTCAAGAAGCTGGAGGCATATGCCCTTGGATTGAAGGATATCCGAAATCGTTCTGGTAGGCAGGAGCGCCTGAAGGCCATCGTCAATCAGGCTATCCTGGGGGTGCGTTGATCCCATGGAGTATGTGATCGGAGTGGATCTTGGCACGAGTGCGGTGAAATGCCTCCTCGTCGATCGTGCCGGAAACGTGGTGAAGGAAGCCGAACGTTCCTTTTCCGTCATGCGCCCGGCTCCCGGCTACAGCGAGCAGGACCCCGATGACTGGGTCAGGGGGACTCTTGAGGCACTGAAGGAGCTGACCGCAGTAGAAGGAGAAGTGAAAGGCATGTCATTTTCCGGACAAATGCACGGCCTCGTCCTTCTTGATGGAAAGGGGGATGTGGCAAGTCCCGCGATCCTGTGGAACGATACACGGACGACCGAGCAGTGCCGCTTCATTGAAGAGACGGCCGGTTTGCCCGAGCTCCTCCGTGTTGTGAAAAACCGTCCCCTCGAGGGATTCACCCTTCCGAAGCTTCTGTGGGTAAAAGAGAATGAACCGCAACTCTTTCAAGCATGCCTCTCGTTTCATGCTGCCGAAGGACTACGTCCGCTACCGCCTGACCGGGGAGATTGCCACGGATCCGTCCGATGCAGCGGGCACGCTTCTTCTGGAAAGCAGAACGCGGAAGTGGAGCAGGATCTTCTCGATCTCTTCGGCATCCCTGCAGCACTTTGCCCGCCGATCCTCCCGTCTGAAGGAAAGGCAGGGACCGTGAACGCGGAAACCGCTGCTCACACAGGTCTGATTGAAGGAACACCGGTCTTCACGGGCGGCGCCGACAATGCATGCGGAGCAATCGGGGCCGGCATCCTTATGCCGGGAGATACGATGTGCAGCATCGGGACCTCCGGGGTCATCGTGAGCTACGAGGAGGATGCCGACGTCGACTACGAAGGGGCGCTCCATCATTTTCACCATGCCGTCCCGGGGGGGTATTATGCCATGGGGGTCACCTTATCCGCAGGGCACAGCCTGAGCTGGTTCCGTGATACATTCGCTGCCGGTGAATCCTTCGACCATCTTTTACAGGAGGCGGCCACTGTACCTCCCGGAGCCAACGGGCTGCTGTTCACCCCGTACTTATCAGGCGAACGCACGCCCCATGCCGATGCCCTCATCAGGGGCAGCTTTATCGGAATGGATGCTTCTCAAACGAGAGGGGACTTTGTGAAGGCGGTGATGGAGGGGATCACATTTTCCCTGAAAGAATCCGTCGAGATCCTGCGGTCGAAAGGGAAGACCATCGACACGATCGTGAGCATCGGCGGGGGAGCGAAAAGCGACGCCTGGCTTCAGCTCCAGGCCGATATCTTCGTCGCCGAGGTGGTGAGCCTGGCCACCGAGCAGGGACCGGGCCTTGGGGCGGCCATGCTGGCGGCAACAGGTTCCGGATGGTTCTCTTCTATTAGAGAGGCGGCCGAAACCTTCATCCGCTACGGAAACCGGTACTGTCCCGATGCTGAAGCCGCAGCCGCTTATGAAAAGATGTATAGCATTTACAAACAAGTGTATCCTAACACCCGACTCATCAATGAACAGCTTTATCCATTTCGGAAAGGAGGAACAGATTCATGAGAAAAGTCGTGATGGTAGGGGGAGCCGGTACGGTGGGAAAGGTCCTCTACGATGGATTGAGTGATCGATATGAGATGGTCATCCTCGATCAGACGATCCCTGAGTGGGTAGAAAACGGTGTAAAGGTCGATGCCACGGATGAAGCGGAGCTGAAAAAGTGCATTCCGGAAGATACCGATATCCTCATCAATCTTCTCACCGTGAGCGGGGAGAAGGACCTCAAGGACACGGATGAGTTCATGAGGATGACCCGCGTCCACTTCATCTCAAGCTTTTACCTGATGCGGGCCGCCGTGGAGCTCGGGATTCCGAAGGTGATTTTCGCGAGCAGCAATCATGCGACGGATGCGTATGAAGAAGACGGGGACTCTCTCCTTGGCCGCGAGATCACCATTGACGATAAGCCGCGCTCCAAAGGGCTTTATGGTGTCCTGAAGTACGCGTCGGAGCAGATCAGTGAGATCATTTCCCGGGAAGAGCCGGGAGGACCGGCGGTGTTCAATATCCGCATCGGAAGCGTCCATGCTGACGAGGAGAAGGATGTGCAGGAGGATCCACGTCTCATGAAGACGCTTCTTTCCCACGAGGATTTGATCGGACTCTTCGAGAAGACGATGGAATCATCACGGGACGGGGGCACCTACTACGGTGTGTCAGATAACCCGGGGAAACCCTGGTCCATCGACAATGCCAAGAGGAGCTCGGCTATGAGCCGAAACGGAATGCCGAACAGATGGCACGGAGGGAAGGGGGGCAGTAGCCCTTCTTTTCTTTTTGAAAAAAAGGAAATTCCCCCAGGCGTATACCCGAGTGGAAATCATTGTGATACGATATAAATGTGCTATTATTCAGAATACTTTATAGAGAAAAAGGATCACATTCTGTGATGCCGCCATGGATCTTGATGGGGGAGAGGGAGCATGTTCAAGAAATCGAGAGTCTTTTATCGCCTATTCGTCCCGTTCTTCCTTTTAGGAGTGGGGCTTGTATTGGGCTTCTGTATTTTCATCTATACGACCACCTACAATTCGGTGGAGGAATCATTCCTGAAGGACAAGCGTGATTATACGCTGCAGGTCCTGCATAATGTGGAGCAAAAGGTGAGGACCATCGAATACGGATTCACCGCCTATAGCTCGACGTCGAGCTTTGAGGAAACGTTCAAAACGCCCTTTTATGAGTCGGAATTCGATCGCTATCAGGACATCCGGAAGGAAATGAGCTACATCGAAATGCTCGGGATCGAGGGGAGTGCTTATAATCTCATCAGCCTCGATCAGAAGTGGGGCATCATCAACGGATCGTTGAAAACGCTTACCGAACAAGAGCTCGATGGCTTCAAGGAGAAGTATGTAGAAGGCAAGACCCAAAGCCTCTTCTGGCGTCCTGACGGGGAACAGATCGAGATGATCATGACGCTTCCCATCTACCGGAGTGAGAAGTTCGCCATGGGGACGGCGAGCATCCCGAAGCGGAGCATCGATCAGATTGTCGGAGACAAAGAGCAGTACGTCGAAATCTACAATAAGCAGGATGAGCTCCTCTATTCCAATCAGGAAAAGGATAGCAGCCTCACGAGCGGAGAGTTCAACCGCCTCAAGGAAAAAGCCGCCAACGGCATGACCATGATGCGGGCAAAGGACGGGCGCACCTATGTGTATGCCCTGTCCGACTACAACCAGTGGCTCTACATGGTGGAAGTGAATCAGGGGGAAATCGGCACAATCATCCGCAATACGGCGATCGGGCTTGTGATCACCTCACTCCTCCTCATCCTCCTGGTCGGCTTCATCTCGTACCGCCTGGCCGAGTCCTACTCGAAGCCAATCCGGAAAATCCAGGAGAAACTCGCCCTTCCCCGGGTTCCATCGAAGGAAAACGAGCTTTCTCTGCTGGCCGCCTCCATTGAGCAGGTGGTGGATCAAAATGAGCTTCTCACTGAAGATCTCACCAGGCAGCAGCCGCAGCTCGAGACCCTATTCGTCCTCAGTCTGTTCCGGAACCGCCTGTCGGAGAAAGAAGTGCAGAATCGCTTGGAACAATTCGGCTATGACGTGAATCAGAAGGTCTTCTACACAGCGGTCATCCAGATGGACACGGATTTCGAAGAGCAGGGAGTGGAACGGGATCTCTTCCGCCTGGCCATCAATCAGGTGGTGGCAGAGTGCATCCCGGAATCGGAGCGCTTCATCCCCATCGTCCTGAATGATGAGATGCAGGCGACGATCCTTGTGTTCCCGGAATCGGAAGAAGAACCGGAGCGGAAGATCGCCCAGTACTACGAAAGCATCCAGCAGGCGGTGAAGGAAAACCTCCATGTCACCTTGAGCGCCGGGATCAGCGCCCCTTATGACGCTATCGTCAAGAGCAAGGAGGCCGTGGATCTTGCGAAAGAATCCCTGTATTATCGCGTGAACGTCGGGGCAGAATCCATCATCTTCTTCTCCGACATCTCGCAGATGGTCAATGATGCCACGCTTTCGAAGTTCCCACTTGATCTCCACAACCAGCTTCTTGGGGCTGTTCGATCGGGAGAGGAAGAAGAAGCGGTGTCCCATATGGACAACCTGATCGCGGACATCTTCAAAACGAATAAAAATCCCGTCAGCATCGGTGTGACCCTGACCCGCATCATCAATGATCTCGTCCAGCTCGGGCAGCTCCTCGGGGCGGACTTCGCCATCTTCGACCGGATCAAGCCCCTTTACGAAGAGGCCATGAATGCCTACAGTCCGGAACGGATCAGGAAGCGGCTGACGGAAGATCTCCTGAAGCCTGTGATCCGCTCGACCCATGACAAGAAGGAGCAGTCGATCAAGTCCCTTTCCCAGAAGATCGTCTACATCGTGGAAACGGAGTTCGATCAGGATCTCTCCCTCGATCAGATCGCGGACCGGCTCCATTACAATCCGAATTACCTCAGCAATGTGTTCAAGAAGGAGTACGGCGAGAGCTTTGGTGATTATCTCATGAACTACCGTCTCCAGAAGGCCCAGAGGTGGCTCGTGGAAACGGAGTGGACGGTGAAAGAGATCGCCGAGAAGCTTCAGTACCGCAATTCCCAGAACTTCATCCGCTTCTTCAAGAAGCGCCTCGATATGACCCCGGGCGATTACCGGAAGAAACATCGGCATTGATACAAAAAAATCCGAACCCACCCGCTGAGCGGATGACGTTCGGATTTCTTCTTTTTCCCCTTATCCCTTCACGGAACCGACGAGGGCCCCTTTGACAAAATACTTCTGGACGAATGGATAGGCAACCAGCATCGGCACCGTGGCGATGACTATGACGGCCATTTTGATTGTCTGGGCAGGTGGCACAACGTCGACCGATGAGCCTTCCGCCTGCATCCCGCTTGAGACGATGACAATCTGGCGCAGGAGCACCTGGATCGGCCATTTTGATGAATCATTGATATAGAGGATGGCAGTCATATACGTATTCCAGTATGTGACGGCATAAAAGAGTGAAATCGTCGCGATCGACGGCATGGCCAGGGGCAGCATGATCCGCATGAACACGCCGAAATCCGTGCATCCATCCATCTTCGCCGATTCCTCGAGGCTGTCAGGAAGGGCCTGGAAGAAGTTCCTCATGATGATGAGGTTGAAGGCATTGATGGCGACAGGCAGAATGAGAGACCAGTAGGAATCAATGAGTCCGAAGCTTTTCACCACCAGGAACGTCGGGATCATCCCCCCGCTGAACAGCATGGAGAATACGACGAGGAAGTTGATGAACCCCCTGCCGAACAAGTAGCGCCTAGATAGCCCGTAGGCCATGAGGGCGGTGAGGACCATGCTGACCAGGGTCCCGATCCCCGTCACGCCGATCGATACGAACAGCGATTTGAAGAGGGTGGGGGTGGACAGTATGTAGTGGTAGGCATCGAGTGAAAATGTTTTCGGGAATAGAATGAATTTCCTTTCAATCACTTCCTGTGTCGATGCGAATGAACTGGCGATGACGTTCACGAACGGAATGAAGCAAGCAAGTGCGACGAGAACAAGAAAGGTGTTGTTTACGATGGAGAAAGCAACCCCGCTCTTTGAACGCCGCTTCCATTTAGGCTCTTTCATAACAGATCCTCCTTTAGATACGTAGCGTACGTTCACTGTAGCATCGGCGGTTTCATTCCGTATATAATCACTTTCCCAGTAGGGGGTCGCGCCCCTGATAAGGGATGTGTCCCAGATAATCACCTGGGGTAGTCATAACGCGTGAAAGGTTGATGCACCAACGTTTGTAAGCGCCATCATCAAATGATTATATACGTAATCCTCCTGAAATCAGTATGCTTGGAACAAGAAAGTGGTCAAAGGGGGAGACGAATGGAAACTGTAGTGAAGACGGAGGATTCCTCACTTCCGGTCCTGTCGGCGAAACAGGAGCGGATCATCAGGAGGAAGCAAATCTGGGCAGGCATCAAGACAAACAAAATCCTGTACCTGATGATCCTCCCGGGAATTCTTTATTTCGTCGTATTCAAATATTTGCCCATGGCGGGCCTGGTCATTGCGTTCCAAGATTATCAGCCGTATCTGGGAGTCCTGGAGAGTCCATGGGTCGGGATGAAACATTTCGTCCGGCTGTTCACCGAGCCGACCTTCTACATGCTATTGAAGAACACGCTCATCCTGTTCGGACTCAATATCTTCATCTTCTTCCCGCTGCCGATCATCCTCTCACTCATGCTCAATGAGGTGAGGAACAGGTATTTCAAGGCGGGGATCCAAACGCTCATCTACATTCCACACTTCATGTCATGGGTCATCATCGTGTCGATCTCCTATGTGTTCCTGAATGTGGACGGAGGCATCATCAATGAACTCCTGGCATCCCTCGGGTTCAACAAGATCAGCTTCCTGACCTCACCCGACTGGACGCGTACGATCTATATCGGACAGGTGATCTGGAAGGAGCTTGGCTGGTCGACGATCATTTATCTGGCTGCCATCACGGCCGTCGATACCCAGCTCTATGAAGCTGCCGAGATAGACGGGGCAGGCAGGCTGCGGAAGACGTGGCATGTAACGCTTCCGGCCATCCGGCCGGTCATCATCGTCCTATTAATCTTGAAGATCGGTTCCACCCTCGACCTTGGGTTCGAACACGTGTATCTTCTATTAAACTCCCTGAATCGTCAGGTGGCGGAAATCTTCGATACGTATATCTATACGGCAGGTCTCCGAAATGGTCAGCTCAGCTTCAGTACAGCCGTCGGCTTGTTCAAGGGATTGGTGGGACTCGTCCTCGTGATCATGGCCAATAAGCTTGCCAAGAAATTCGGCGAAGACGGGGTGTATTAAGATGAGGAGGCAGACGAGATGAAGTCCGTCGAGAAGCTCAATGCCATCTGCACCCTGCTACTGAAGCTTGTGTATGTGAATGCCCTCTGGCTCCTGTGCACCCTGTGCGGGGGCGTGATCTTCGGCATCGGTCCTGCGACCTACGCAGCGGTGAGCGTCTGCCGTCAGTGGGTACGGGGCAAAGAGGTTCCCACAGCCCAGACGTTCTGGCACTACGTAAAGGAAGGGTACAAGGAAGCGACGACTGTGAGCCTCCTGTACATGTTCGCAGGTACCGTCCTGATCGTTGATCTTCTTTTCGTGACGCAGTGGTATGTAAAGGGACTCCTCTTCCTTCTGCTGTTCGCATATGGATTGTCCCTGCTTTTCATCTTCCCGGTCATGGCGAACTACAACGTGAAAGGAATGTTCTTCAAGATCAAAACGGCCTTCTGGATCGGCCTGTCATTCCTGCAGTATTCACTCGTGACGACCCTGCTCATAGCCGTGTTTTATGGTCTATTCTGGTCGATCTTTCCTGGTATTCTCGTATTCTTGGGAGCAAGCCTTCCACTCTTCCTGCTTGCATGGATGGGCAATCAGGTGTTCACAAGAATGGAAGCGCTTCATCATAATGAAACCAAACAATTAAAAAGGGGGAAACACAATGAACAAACGCATGATCTCAAGATTGGGTAGCGTCGGCCTTGCCGGGATGCTGCTTCTTGCCGGTTGCAGTGGGGAAAAAGGGTCAAGCTCTTCATCGGAAGGAGGAGGGGACGGGAAGATCACATGGATGAACATCCTACACACCGCCTCGCCACCTACCGACACCGTCATAGATGAAATCGAGAAGAAAACCGATACGGAGATCGAATTCTCCTGGGTGCCCGATGCGTCCAAGGAAGAGCGGATCAACACGGCCATCGCCTCCGATTCCCTGGCTGATATCGTGACGATCACCATGATGGATAATTCCTCGGTACGAAACGCCATGAAGTCCGGCATGTTCTGGAATGTAGAAGACTATCTTGATGATTACCCGAATCTGAAGGACATTTCGGAAGATGTAAGGAAGTCGGCTTCCATTGAAGGGAAGCTATACGGAGTACCTTTCCAGAAAGATCTATCGCGGATCGGGATCGTCATCCGCAAAGACTGGCTCGACAATCTCGGACTCGACATGCCGAAAACAACAGAGGATCTCATGAAGGTGGCCCAGGCGTTCACCGAGGATGATCCAGACGGGAACGGCAAGGACGACACGGTAGGGTTGCTCGACCGGAGCGACCTGGTGTACAGCTCGTTCAAGACGCTTGCAACCTACTTCGGAGCCCCGAATAAATGGGACGTCGATGATCAGGGCAACTTCACACCGGAATTCGAAACAGAAGGATATGTCAAAGCCATGGACTACCTGAAGAAGATGTATGACAACGGCTGGGTGAACAAGGACTTTGCCGTCATGGCGAAGACCGATCAGCAGCAGACATTTGCCCAAGGGAAAGCCGGGATCTACTTCGGTGGATTATTCGATGGGCAGAATTTCCAGAACATGGCGAAGGGTATTCAGGATGATATGGAGCTCGATCTTATCAACGACATGACGTCCACAGACTACAATAAGCGCGTGATCTGGTCCGAGGGGAACGGTGTCGGCGGCGTTCTGGCCTTCCCACGCTCTGAAGTGAAGGATGAAGCCGAATTGAAGAAGATCCTTCAGTTCATCAATGATCTCCATGATGAAGAGCTATATACCCTCATGACCTATGGAATCGAAGGAACGCATTATGAAGAAGATGCCGACGGACTGTACAAAATCATCGACCAGAATCTATGGCAGCAGGAAGTACAGCCACTCGCGGCTTCACGTCCACGTGAGACGGGATACGAATCAAAAGATCCGAACCCGATCAAGCAGAAATCCAATGAAATGATTGCCGAAAATGCAGACTATGCCGTCCTGAATCCGGCCGTTCCACTCGAGTCCGCAACCTACTCGAGCCAAGGAACCGAGCTTCAGAAGATTATCACCGATGCCACCTATCAGTACATCCTCGGTGAGATCGACATGAAAGGATTCAAGAAAGCCGTCCAATCATGGGAAGACCAGGGCGGGAAAACGATCAAGGAAGAGTACAAAGAAGCCTACAAGGCGAGTCAATGATCATCGAGGAGGGTGGGGCACGCTGCCTCCCTCCTTTCCTACTTTGCTAAAGGAGAGTGTGAAGGCATGACCAACGAAACATGGGCAACGAAAACAGCGGACTCCATCATGGAACGGACGCCGCGGCTTTATGGAGAAAGGGGCTATAACGAAAAGTGGTCCTATGATTACGGCGTCATCCTGAGAGGGTTCGAGTCCCTCTGGAAACGGACGGGGGACGAACGGTATTTCACGTTCATCCGAGAGAATATGGATCATTTCATCAAAGAAGATGGGAGCATCCTTGGCTACCGCCAGGAAGAATTCAATATCGATCACATCAATAACGGCAAGCTCCTCTTCCTGCTCCACAAGGAAACGGGAGACGAGAAATACCGGAAAGCGGCGGACCTTTTAAGAAACCAGTTGTCCCGGCATCCTCGGACGTCGGAAGGGGTGTTTTGGCATAAACAGATTTATCCTCATCAGATTTGGCTCGACGGACTGTATATGGGAACGCCGTTCTATGCACAGTACCTCATGACGTGGAACGGCGGGGAGGGCCTCGAGGACATCATCCGTCAGTTCCGTGTGAGCTACGGGCGCCTGTTGAACGGGGAGACCGGTCTTCTGCATCACGCGTGGGATGAGAAAAAGCAGCAGCCCTGGGCCCATGAAGGCACCGGGCTGTCAGCCAACATCTGGGGAAGATCTGTCGGCTGGTACGTCATGGCCCTTGCCGATACGCTGGAGATCCTGCCGGAGGACACGCCGGGAAGGGACGATCTCGCGACGATGCTCGAATCGATCCTCACAAAGGTGAAATCACTGCGGGACGAAACCGGCGTATGGTATCAGGTTCTCGATCAGGGTGGACGGAAAGGGAATTACCTTGAAGCTTCCTGCAGCAGTATGTTCGTCTATGCCATGGCCAAAGGGATCCGTCTTGGGGTATTGGATCGCGAGGAGTGGGAAGCAGATGTCGCCACATCCCGGAAAGGCCTGATTTCAGAATTCGTCCTCCTGACGAATGAAGGATTGGTGAATCTGAACAAAACCTGTCAGGTCGCAGGGCTCGGCGGCGCCGATCAGAGGGACGGTTCCTATGCGTACTACATCAGCGAGCCGATCGTCTGCAACGATCAAAAAGGACTTGGGGCATTCCTCCAGGCCCTATGCGAATGCGAAGCGGTACTGGAAGGGGGAGACGCGTCATGTCTGTCTACGACATCACCGAGTTTGGAGCTGTAAGCAAAGGCGGGATCTGTACCGAAGCGATCCAGCGCGCCATCGATGAAGCTGAACGCCACGGCGGTGGGAGGGTGGTTGTCCCTGCAGGTGAATTCCTGACGGGCGCCCTTTTCCTGAAGAGTCATATCGAGCTCCATTTGATGATGGGGGCGACCCTTCTGTTCTCCGATCGCCAGGAGGATTATCCCGTCGTGGCATCACGCTGGGAAGGCGTGAACCGCGATGTTTATGCCTCATGCCTGTACGCGGAAGATGCCGAACAGATCGCGGTCACGGGATACGGGACGATCGATGGAAACGGGGAAGAATGGTGGCATGTGTTCCGCAACGAACGGGACCTCCTCCTCTACCCGCGACCGAAGCTCATCAGCTTTGACCGCTGCAAGGGAATCACCCTTCGCGATGTGCATCTGAAGGACTCCCCGAGCTGGACCGTCAATCCCATCCGTTCTGAGAATATCACCATCGACAATGTGACGATCCTGAACCCTGCCGACTCCCCGAACACCGACGGGATCGATCCCGAGTCGTGCAAGAACGTGCGGATCAGCAACTGCCACATCGATGTCGGGGACGACTGTATCGCCATCAAATCCGGAACAGAGGATTCCCAGGACCGCACTCCGTGTGAAAACATCACGATCACGAACTGCACGATGGTCCACGGTCACGGTGCCGTCGTCCTTGGGAGTGAGATGAGCGGTGATATCCGCAACGTTACCATTTCAAACTGCGTCTTCCAGGACACCGATCGCGGCATCCGCCTGAAGTCGAGACGGGGAAGGGGCGGCATCGTCGAAGATATCCGCGTGACGAATATCGTCATGGACAATGTGATCTGTCCGTTCATCCTGAATCTTTATTACTTCTGCGGTCCGCGCGGGAAGGACCAATATGTATGGGACAAAAATCCGTATCCGGTCACAGACGAAACGCCGATGTTCCGGCGCATCCACTTCTCCCATATCACGGCAAGACGGGTCCATGCGGCAGCGGGATTCATCTACGGACTGGCCGAGCAGCACGTATCGGACGTCAGCTTCCAGCACATCGATATCTCCATGGCAGACGATGCCATCCCGGGTAAGCCGGCCATGATGACCGGTATTGAGGATATGGCAAAACGGGGCTTTTTCATCGGCTGCTCAAGCGACCTCCATTTCGACCGCGTCACGATCGAGAACCATGAAGGACCGCCGTTCCACGTGGAAAACAGCGGCACGATCACTGTCAGGGACTGCCTGTCGAAGACTGCAAGCGGCAGTGAAGCGGTGGAAGTGACGCTCTCATGACCGCCTCTCTGCGGGAAAAACTCCTCGTGCTCCTCGGAGATCCGCCTCCAGAAGCCACGCTTCAAGGGACCACGCTTTCAAAAGAGAAGGGAGATGCATATGAAACGGAGCATCTCATGATCGACCTGAACGGGATGGAGAGCGTCCCTGCCATCCTCCTCAAACCGTTGAACCGCTCGGGCCCGCACCCTGTCGTCGTCTACCAGCATTCACATGGGGGCGACTTCGACACGGGCAAACACGAGCTGACGGAGAGTGCCGGCTACCTTCAGGATCCTTCTTTTGCAGAGGAGCTTACGGCCATGGGATATGCCGTCCTGGCCATCGATCATTGGGGATTCGAAGAGAGGAAAGGAAAGCTTGAAAGTGAATTGGTGAAAGAGATGCTGTTATACGGCCGCACCCTTTGGGGCATGCGCCTCTTCGATAGCATGAGGCTCCTGGATTACATCGCAACGAGGGAAGACCTTGATGACACACGTATCGCCACCATCGGGATGAGCATGGGCGGACTACTGAGCTGGTGGCTCGCGGCCCTCGATGAGCGCGTGAAGGTGACGATCGATATCGCAGCCCAGGTGGATACGGAGACCCTTCTTGAGAAAAGGGGGCTCGATCATCACGGCTTCTACTATTACGTCCCGGGACTGCTGAAGGCATGTTCCACTTATGAAATCCAGGAAATGATCGCTCCGCGTCCCCGCCTCAGCCTGACGGGGGGAAGCGACCGGATGTGCCCGGTGGAAGGGGCGCGATATCTGGATAGAGAACTGACCAAGGCTTACGCCGGTAAGGGCTGCCCCGATCATTGGGAGGGCAGGATCCTGACCGGGGGCCACCAAGAGACGAAGGAGATGAGGGAAACATGGAAAACCTTTCTGAGAAAACATCTGTAAAAGAAACGCGCATGGTTGTCGGGAAAGCCGGAGTTGGCACCGTATCGACGATCGGGGAAGCACTGGAGCGCTGCAAGGGGATCGAGGGGCCGGTCCGCATCACGATCCTGAGCGGGGTCTACAGGGAGCGCCTGGCCATTTATCAAAACAACCTGATCCTGAGCGGGATCGGCGACGTGGAAATCGTCGACGGCCGCTATGCGAGGGAGCCTGATGGAAACGGCGGGGAAATCGGCACATTCCGGACCGCCACCGTATTCATCAATGCCGAGAACGTGCTGGTTGAAAACATCACAATCACCAATGACGCAGGACCGGGAGAAGTGGTCGGGCAGGCCGTCGCCATGTATTCAGAAGGGGATCGTGTGACATTCAAGAACTGCCGGTTCAAAGGCTATCAGGATACGGTCTGCCTCGGACCCCTTCCCGAAGTCCAGAAAACCGGTCTTCCCTTTTGCACCCCCCAGTTGAAGGTCCGCTTCGAGAAAAGCAGGGCCGAATTCCACTCCTGCATGATCGAGGGGACGATTGATTTCATCTTCGGGGGAGGGGAAGGGCTGTTCCAACAGTGTGAAATCAAATCCCTCAAGCGACCTGAAGACGGGGTCGGCTTTATTTCCGCAGCGTCGACACCAGAAGGGCAGGAACGCGGATTGAATTTCGAGGAATGCTACATCACGGCGGAAGAAGGGACGGGGAACGTCTACCTCGGCCGTCCGTGGCGGGCGTATGGGAAGACCGTCTTCTCCCGCTGCTGGATGGGGGCGCATCTTCACCCGGAACGATGGGATGACTGGGATAAAGCATCGAACCGCCTCACCGCCACTTACGTGGAAGACCGCAACCACTACGAAGGAGACGGTGCGTTCATCATCCCGGATTGGATCACGTTCATCGAGGAGGAAGAGGGGTGACAAGGAAGCGGGAGCTCCTCATTACCCTGTCCGGGGGCTTCCTCTGCCTCTTTTTCCTCGGAGGGTTTGCCCTCACGATCCTGCCCATGGACGAAGCGACCTATGCCGACAAGGTATTCCCCCTTTTGCAGGGGAACCTTCCGGGGGATGAGCTCGGCCGGAATTTCGAGGCGGTCAAAACGCTGTCAACATGGTTTGCCATCACCCTTCTCGTGGTCCTCTGCCTGATTGCCCTGGCCTCTTTCTTCCTGAAAGGAAACCGGAATCCGGGAAGGGCCGGGATCATCTTGATAGTAGCGGGAGGAGCCACGCTGATTGGCACCCAGCTCGTTGCTTTCCCTTTGGCGTTCCTCTTCTTCCTCGCTGCCGCCCTCTGTTTCTTCCGAAAACAATCGAACAAGAAAGGAGTCATACATGCCTAAAACAATCATCACCAATCCCATATTACCTGGATTTCATCCGGATCCGAGTCTCCTTCGGGTGAAGGACACCTATTACATCGCCGTCTCCACATTCGAGTGGCTTCCAGGCGTCCGTATCTATGAATCACGCGATCTCGTTAACTGGGAACACAAATCCGATCCTCTCACCGATCAGGTGGACCTCAGCGGAAACCCGAAGAGCGGCAGCATCTGGGCCCCGCAGATCAGCTACTCAGACGGACTCTATTATCTCGTCTATACCGATGTGAAAAGCACGAGGCGGCCGTTCAAGGACAGCCATAATTATGTCATTACCGCTCCTGACCTCAGCGGCCCGTGGTCGGATCCCGTCTACCTTAACAGCAGCGGCTTCGACCCATCGCTCTTCCACGATGACGACGGCAAGACCTGGCTTCTCAATGAAATCTGGGATTACCGGATGACGACGGGGAATAAGTCGGCAGGAATCGTTTTACAAGAATACGATCGTACGAGGCAAAGCTCACGGGTCCGGTCCATAAGGTGTTTGACGGCACCGAGCTTGCCAAAACGGAAGCACCCCATCTGTATCGCCACAACGGCTATTATTATCTGATCACAGCAGAAGGAGGGACGGGTTCCGGCCACGCCATCACCGTCTGCCGGTCCCGTGCCATCACGGGTCCATATGAAGTGGATCCGGAATACCCGATGCTCACGGCCCGGGATAAGCCGGAATCGCCTCTTCAATGCGCCGGCCACGGCAGTATCATCCAGTCACCCGAGGGCAACTGGTATATGGCTTATCTGTGCACCCGTCCCCTCGGTGGGAGCGGGGCGATCCTCGGTCGCGAGACGGCAATCCAGGAAGTGACGTGGAGCGAAGACGGGTGGCTAAAGCTTGCAGACGGCGGAAACGGTCCGAGTCTGCAGACGGCCATTGAGACGAAAGAACCCGTCCGCCAGGTGAAGCCAACCGATTTCCACGATGAATTCCAAGGGAACCTTCACAAGGAGTGGAACACCCTGCGCATTCCCCAGGACCCTTCATGGTGCGACCTGACGAGCCGGGAGAGGAACTCTCCGCCTACGGTCCGGCGGCTCGCCGCACTCCCTGTTCGACCATCACATCCTCGCCGTGCGCCAGAAAGATTTCTTTTACGAGGCCGAGACGAGGATTGAGTATGAGCCGGAGACGTTCAATCAGCTCGCAGGTCTTATGCTTTATCTCGATGATGAGAATTATCTCTACTGCTATCTCACCCAGGATGAATCCGGACGGGTGCTGCGGCTGCTTTCCTGTGATGGAGGGGAATCGACGCTTCATCCGGTCATGATCGATCTCGGGGATGGCGCCATTGATCTCAAGGTGGAAGGTCTCGGGAGCGAGGCACGGTTCTACTATCACAGTAACTCAGAATGGTTGCCCGTAGCCGATGCCATCCCGGTTCACTTTTTATCAGGTGGCTTCACCGGAACCTATATCGGCATCGCCGTCCACGATATGGACACCCAATCCGGTTCCCATGCCGACTTCCATCATTTCACGTACCGGGGGAAAGACGAAGCGAGAGGAATTGGAGAATCCGGAGAGTGGATGGTGAATTTCAACGATTCGTGAAACCTTCCACGGCCCTTTTTCGTAAAGGTAGAAAAAGGGAGGGAATCCATGAACCGGTTCAGAACGATCCCGCTACTCATGGCCGCCCTGATCATCCTCTCCGGATGCCGCGTCGAATGGTCGAGCTCGACCAGCAAGGTGGAAAAAGAAGAGCAGGGGTTCACTCTCGACCTGTTCAACGATCTTGAAAAAGGCATGACCTATTCGGAAGTCGTGGACGTCATCGGTCAACCTGGCGTACCGGAAGGGGAGGAAGACAACGGGGAAAACGATTCAGTCTACAGATGGGAAGAGGACGAGAAGATGGTGATCATATCTTTCCAGCGAGGAAGGCTTACAATGAAAGAACAGTTTGGGTTATGAAGAAAGGCACCGTCAGATGACGGTGCCTTTCTTTTGCGGCTTACCAGTGCAGCATGGTCTCAAACGAGGTATAAAAGATAAATAGGCTAACTGCGACAAGGAGACTGGCTAAAACCTTTTTATTATTCTTGTACTCTTCAACCCCCATGATCAGGATCATACCGCCCATGAACAAAAGCATAAGGGGGACATAAGTGAAATCATCCGACAGCATTCCGTAAAGAGCGAATGATCCAGTGAGGATAGCAAGCAGGATACGCAGGATCTTTAACAAGGAAAGGCCTCCAATCAACATACTGTTCTCACACTATCATACATGACGACTTTTAAAAATCCCCTAAAATAACATTTTATACCATATTCTATCCAAGGTGAGGAGGAGATCGATATGATGATAGTAGAGATCCCAGCTTTGAGAATTGCCTATTTCATAAACATTGGCTCATATGGGGAGATCCGAGAGTTTGAAAAGGCGGGAATGCTTCTATTTGTGATGGGAGAAAGTGCCTTTATGGGTACACGTTGTGGGCAGTAGGGATGATGCGGCATTGACCCTCGTCATCGAATACCACTGAGTGCAATGAAGCGGAGGGCGCCCGACTCCAACGGGAAAAGAGGGAAGATCGAGACCCCGGAAGCGCAGCTGAGGAGGCTCGACTCCCTCCCCGTGGAAAGCGGGCGCCCGCAGCGAAATGGAACGGTCTTTTCATTAATTCACACTTTCTTCATTACGGGAGGAGTTTTATCAAATCCTCCTTTGACACAAGGAATTGATATTCAGTTTATATTCCCTTGATAGAATGATCCCGTAAGCTTAACCATTCTGTTCATAGGAGTTGTCATACATGAAGAAAGTATTAGCACCCATCACCGACTGGGTATCGACCAAGCGGGGGATGTGGATCACCATCATCACCTGGCTCGTGGTCATGATCGCCCTGAGTGCCGGTCCAAAGCTATCGGACTATAAGGTGACGGATTTTCAATCGCTGCCTAATGATGCTCAGTCCATCATCGCCGATCAAAAAGTAGAGAAATACTTCCCGAATGACCAGGGAACCCCGGGGATCCTCGTCTTTCACAATGAAAAAGGAGACGTGAAAGCAGAGGATGCCAATAAGATCCTCAAAGCCATCCGTGCTGAAAAGATCGAAGGAATCGATTCAATCGTAGACATCAGCAAGCTGCCGCCACCGGCTTTGAAAGGGTTCACGTCGGAAGACGGTTCCACGATGATCGTTCCGATGAATCTCGAGAAAGGCCTCGGGAATGACGAATACTCGACCATCATCGATAAGGCCTCCGAAATCGGAAACGATGTGGCGAAGGAGCAATCGACTACGGACTTCTACATTACAGGTCCTGCCGGGATCGCAGGAGACACGGTGAAGCTCTTCGAAAGCGCCGACTTCGTTCTGTTGATCGCGACCGTGCTCATCATCCTAGTACTCCTGATTGCCATTTACCGCTCGCCGCTTCTCGCGATCATCCCGCTCCTCGCGACGGCCATCGTCTATCAGGTAGCCAATCAGGCCATCGCCCTCATGGGGTCGGCCGGTCTTGAAATCAATAATTCGACGACGTCGATCATGAGCATCCTGCTCTTCGCGGCCGTCATCGACTATTCACTGTTCGTGTTCTCACGTTACCGTGAAGAGCTGAATCGCCATGAAAGCAAGTATGAGTCCATGAAGCAGGCCATGAGGGCGACGGGAGAGCCGGTCTTTTTCGCTGGTGGTACCGTGCTCGCTGCCATGCTCATCCTTTTCTTCGCGAATTTCCGCGATTACTCGAACTTCGCGCCGGTGTTCGGAATGGCCATGCTCGTGATCATGCTCGCGTCCATCACCCTGGTACCGGCATTGTTCACCCTGTTCGGGCGAAAAGCCTTCTGGCCGAAAGTACCGAAATATGGCCAGGAGAAAGAAGTGAAGCACAAATTCTGGGGGCCGGTCGCCAAATTCGTGGTGAAAAAACCGCTTGTTGCCGGAGGGGCCGTCGCGGTGTTCATGATCATCACCGCCGCCAACGTCCTGAACCTTGATTTTGAATTCAATATGGTCAAATCCTTCCCGGATGACCTGCCTTCCCGTGTAGGATATGAAATCGTCGAGGAGCAGTTTGATAAAGGGGAACTCGCTCCTGCTACGTTCTTGGTGGAGAGCAAAAAAGAGCTCTCTGATGAATCTGTAAAGGCACTACAGGAAAAACTGGATTCTTATAAAGAAGTGGCTTCCGTCAGACTGTCCGGTGTGACGGATGATCGTGACGCCGCATCCTACAGCATCGCGTTGAACACCGACCCATACTCCGTGGAAGCCATGGATTTCATGAAAGACATCCGCGACAACGGCGATCGCCTTCTGAAGGATGCATCGATTTCAGGTGATTCCCATGTGGCGGGTGTGACGGCGAAGCTCGTCGACGAACGCGACGTGAACAACCGGGATATTCTGACTATCGTTGTCTTGGAGAGCGTCCTGATTCTTGCCCTCTTGTTCTTCCTGACCCGTTCATGGAAGATGCCACTCTACATGATGGCGACGATCCTGATCTCATACGCATCGGCACTGGGTGCGGGACTCTTCCTCATCGATGTGTTCTTCGGATATGATGCCATCAGCACGAGGGTGCCGGTCTATGCCTTCATCTTCCTCGTCGCCCTCGGGATCGATTACAACATCATCCTTGTCTCGCGTTTCATGGAAGAACGCAGGGTACACGGGGTGAAGAAAGGACTCGAGATTGCCATACGCAATACAGGAGGCGTCATCTCGTCAGCCGGGGTCATCCTTGCGGCCACGTTCGCAGCCCTCATGACGATGCCGATCGCCGACTTGTTCATCTTCGGATTCATGGTATCGATCGGGATCCTGATCGACACCTTCCTGGTCCGCGGCATGCTGCTTCCGGCCCTCATCCTCTTCTTTGAGAAGGATAAGAAGGAAGCAACGGAATAAAGGAGAAGCCACAGGTTCACGTAGCCTGTGGCTTTCTGCCGGTAGGGGAGCGCCTTTCTTCTTACCGCCGGGTGTGATACAACTAGAAAGAAAACAACCGTTGCAACAATCGTCTTATTATATAGAAAGGAGGGATGCGCCATGAAGATCCTCGTCGTAGATGATGATCTCGACATCCAGCGTCTCGTGTCCATCCACCTCACCAAAGAAGGCTACCACGTTCTGAAGGCATCGGATGCCCATGAGGCCCTGCACCTTTTGGAAGAAGAAAGGGTGGATCTCGCCATCGTCGACGTGATGATGCCCGGGATGAACGGGTTCGACCTGACCAAGATCCTGACGGAGGACCTGTCCATCCCCGTGATCCTCCTGACGGCAAAGGGACAGCTTGAGGATAAGGAGAAAGGGTTCTTGTCGGGGACGGAGGATTACATCGTCAAGCCCTTCGAACCGAAGGAGCTCCTCTTCCGCGTCCAGGTGGTCCTGAGGCGCTATGAGCGCAGTATGCGGGATGAGATCGTGATGGGAAACACCTCCATCAACCGGAAGACCTTCGAGGTGATCATCAATCAGGAAACGTTGATCCTGCCACTGAAGGAATTCGAGATCCTTTATACCCTGATGGGCCGTGCGAATAAGGTGACATCCCGCGGGCTCTTGATCGAGGAGATCTGGGGCCTTGAAGAAGAAGGGACCGAGCTTCGCCTCAATACCCATATGAACCGGATCCGGGACCGCCTGAAAAAGCACAGCTCAAGTGTGGAAATCCATACGGTCCGAGGGGTTGGGTACCGATTGGAGGGGGCGCGATGAAGACCCTCTACAAGCAGTTCATCGCTGCCACCCTCCTAATTCTTGTCGTCAGTACGGTGCTGGGCTTTTTCCTCGCGAACGTCTTCTATATGAATTACACGAAGAAGAAAACCGATCAGCAGCAGGAGGACCGGGCAAAGGAAATCGTGAAAGTACTCGATGCCATGCATCATTCGGGGGAAACATTCGACCGGTATCTAGATTCCGTTTCGAAGCTCGGCTATCAGATTTATGTGACGAACGGACAAGGGGACGAGCGTTTCTATGGCCTTCCGTTTAAGAATGAAGAGTTTCCCGAAGAAGCAGAAGGGGTCCTGACGGAAGGGGATGTCTATCACGGAATCAGCAACTTCTCAACCTTGAACTTCATGTTCGGTCATTTTTCCAATGAGCTGCAGAACACGGTGGGCGTGCCGTTCGAATACGACGGGGACACCTACGGCCTGTTCATCCGGTCCGATACGAAGCTTCTGGCATCGGACTTTCATACGGTCCTTGCCGGGTTCATCGCTGTCATCGCGATACTCAACATTGTCGGCATGATGATGCTCGCCAAACAGCTCACCCGTCCGATTTCGAAGCTGACGGAAGCGACGAGGCAGGTGTCGCAGGAGAACTTCAGCTACCCGATCGATATCCACCGGAAGGACGAGATCGGGGAGCTGTCCGAGAGCTTCCACCGCATGCAGGATCAGCTCCTTCATAATGACCGGGCCCGGAAGTCGTTCATCAGCTCCGTCTCCCATGACTTCCAGTCACCCCTCATGAACATCCAGGGCTATGCGGATCTCTTGAAGACTGCAGAAGGGGAGCACGAACGGATCGAATATGCCGAGGTGATCGAACGGGAGACGAAGCGGCTGTCGAATCTGACCAAGCAGCTCCTGCTCCTCACCTCCCTGGATCAGGAAGCCTATCCTCTCAAGGTGACGGATTACAGTCTGGATGAGCAGCTGAAAGCCGTCATCCGGAAGTACCGCTGGAGGATGGATGAAGAAGGGATCGAGCTTTCTTATAAGATCCCGGCCGCCACGATCAGGGCCGATGAAGAGCTTCTGGAGAACGTGTGGGAAAACCTTCTGACCAACGCCATTAAATACAACCGCGAAGACGGGACGATCGGAATCACTCTCGAGCAGGACGGAGGGACCCGGGTCATCATCAGCGACACGGGAATCGGCATCCCTGAAGATGAAATGTCGCAGGTGTTCGATAAATTTTACCGCGTCGATGATTCTCGCACGAAAGAGGGGACGGGTCTCGGACTTTCCATCGTGCGGCAGATCATTTCCCTTCATGGAGGAGAAGTGGCCATCGAAAGCGAATTGGGTAAAGGAACACGCTTCATCATTACCCTGCCTTCAAAGGAGAATTAGCATGGTGCCATTCCGTCCCATTGTCATGACGAGCCCCGATACGGATTACCGGGAGTATCGGCCACACTCCGCCCTCGCATCGTTCATCGTCTGTTACTGGCAGTCGGTGCCCATGAAGAGGAAGGGTGCTCGACTATCAAGCGTCATCGTCCCCGATGGGTGCACCGACATCATTTATGACAGAGATGCCCTCACTGGCCGGTACGAATGGTCCTACTGCGGCATGTTCGATGAATATTTCCATGCCACCAATCCGGGAGGAGACGGGTCAACCACATGGGGCATCCGCTTCTATCCGGGGGCGTATCACCGCATCATCCGTGAGCAGGCATCGACCCTTTCCGGTACATCGGTGCTTCTCGATGATCTATCACCTGCCCTTGTGAGGGAATTGACAGTGCTCGCGGAATCCTGCTTGAGTGTAGCATCCCTTGATGCCTTTTTTCTGAAAAGATGCGAGGTCCAAACAATGTCCCCCAGGTCCATCCAGGCGGAGGCAGCCGTAAGATTGATCCTGGAAGGCAGAGGGAGCCTGTCCGTGAAAGAGATTGCAGGCGAACAGTTCCTTTCAACCCGGACCCTCTCCCGGCTTTTCTCAGACTACGTCGGGTTGACGCCGAAGAAGTTCAGTGCCGTCATCCGGTTTCAATCCCTTGTCTCGGATTATGTGGGGAGCGGCGGGGCAAATCTCGGTGAAGCGTCCGCTGCCTTCTATGATCAGTCCCATCTTTACCATGACATCCTGAAGAAGACAGGGAAGACCCCGTCCCAGCTCAAACTGTCCGATTTTTACAATCATTCCTGAAGAGGATCCTGTACGATGGAGAGGAAAGGGGAAATGAATATGATACCACAGCGAATATCACTCGTCACATTGGGGGCGGAGGATCTGCCGAAGCTCCGTGCCTTCTATCAGTCACTGGAATGGGAGGAAGCAGACTTCAGTTCGGATACATATGGCGTCTTCAAAACGGCCGGGGTCATGCTTACCCTGTTCCCTCATGAGGAGCTGGAGAAGGATGCCGGCGTCCCCCTTGCCAAACCGACGGAAGGCTACAAGCCTGTCACCCTTGCCATCAACGTGGAAGAGAAGGAAGAAGTCGACCGCATCATCGACACCATCCGGTCGAAGGGGGGCACCATCCTCCGCGAACCGAGCGACGCCTTCTGGGGAGGACGCACCTCCTATTTCGCCGATCCGGAGAAGAATCTGTGGGAAGTGGCGTGGAATCCTTCATCGACGTTCGATGAGCGCGGAGCGATGCTGACTTTTTAAAGTCGGCATTTTTTTATGAAAGGAATGAACGATGATGAACTGTGAATGTGTAACCGGTACACCCGCTAAAATCCGGATCGAGGGCGACGTCGGTGCCGACCCCATTTGGTGCCATTCGTGCGGAAGCAACCTCGAATTGGATGAGTTGCACCTCTCCGATCCTTTATCAAAAGAGCTCGCTGAGTGGGGTCGATCATACGGGGAATGGATTGATTGGGACCGTGATAAACTCCGAGTCGGCGGAATCGAAATGGAGGAAATCTTCAACCAAAAGGGAAGCGGGCTTGCGTCCAGGGTGAAAAAAGAGCTTGTGGGAAGGTTCGATAGCATATACCTCCCCTCCACCAGTGCCCGATTCTACGCATCTATAGAAAGGAGGCAGTCGTGATGGAATTGACCCATACTCGAATTCTGGTAGACCGCTATAAAGAGTGTTTCCTATTTTACCGGGACGTGCTCGGTTTCAAGGTTGGATGGGGAGATGAGGAATCGAACTATGCGGACTTCGAGTTCGGTGGAGTGAAGCTCGGGATCTTCAACCGCAGTCAGATGGCTGCAGCAATCGGCGAGGTGTACCGGAGTGATAAGCCTCAAACCGACCGCGTGGCCTTTATTTTCAAGGTGGAGGATGTTGCCCGTGCTTATGAGGAATGGGAAGGAAAGAGTCGATTTCATAACGGAGCCAGTGGAACAGCAGGAGTGGGGCATCAAGGTCGCTCATTTCCGCGATCCGGACGGGACGCTACTTGAAATCTATGAAAACCTATAAAAAAGGAGGGTGGCATGCCACTCTCCTTTTTTATTCCTGTTTCCCCTTCATGATGCCATAAAAGAAAATTTTGTTGATATCCTCCGTCAGGGGAAGCGCCTTTGTATAGTTTTCCTCATTCTCCATATAGGTTCTGAGCATCTCCAGGTAAAAGCGGATCGCGTCTTCTGAAAGGGACTCATCCACGTATCCCTGATCTTTTCCCTCCTGGATCAGCTGACTGAAGTAAGGAACCACTTTTTCTTCGTAAAGGTTCTCGAATACATTCCCTTCTGTTGAATACTGTTTCATCAAGTACTGATAAAATTCCTCATGAATCTGCTGGGCGACCTCTTTTTTACTGAACATGATCATGCGGATCTTATCAGGGAAGGGGAGGTCACTATGCACGAGTTCCTCGAACTGGGAAGAAGCGGTCTCGATATAATAGACGAACACGTCATATGTTAACTGATGCTTGCTTTCAAAGTAGTTATAGATCGTCACTTGGGAAACGCCGGCTTCCTTGGCGATTTCAGCGATTGATACCTTCTGGATGCCATTCTTCATGAAAAGGGTCAGGGCGGCAAGAAGGATCGCCTGTTTCTTCTGTTCGCGACGGCGTTGGAATCCATCCATTTCATTCACCTCTCCATTAGTGTACTTAATTTTATGAAATATAACAAATGAATAAGTTCAAAACTTGTTGTGAAATCCGTTTAATTTGTATATTATGAAATAAAGTAGTTTAAAAAGTTCATAACTTTTGAGGAGTGTATCAGAATGGAAATTGTACACACAGAAGCGCTCAAGAAGACGTTCGGTTCGTTTCAAGCACTGAATGACGTCCAGCTATCCATCAACCAAGGGGAAATCTACGGGTTCATTGGTCCGAATGGAGCCGGAAAATCCACAACAATCCGGATCCTGCTCGGAATCCTCCGGTCAACAGAAGGGAAAGCTTCCATCTTCGGAAAGGATGCGTGGAACGACGCGGTCGAGATTCATAAGCGTCTGTCTTATGTACCGGGGGATGTGACGCTCTGGCCAAACCTGACCGGGGGAGAAGTCATCGACCTCTTCCTGAAGATGAAAGGAGGAGCAGATCCCGCGCGACTGAAGGAGCTTATGGAGCGTTTTGACTTCGATCCGCGGAAGAAGTGCAGGACCTATTCAAAGGGGAACCGTCAGAAGGTCGCACTGATTGTGGCCTTCGCATCCGAAGCGGACCTCTTCATATTCGACGAACCGACGTCTGGTTTGGATCCCCTTATGGAAAGGGTGTTCCAGGAGTATGTGCTCGAAGCGAAGGAGCGTGGGCGCAGCGTCCTGTTATCCAGCCACATCTTATCGGAGGTCGAGCGATTATGCGACCGGGTCGGGATCATCCGGAAGGGGACGATGGTTGAGCAGGGAAGCCTTGATGAGCTGCGTCATCTGACGCGGACAACGCTTTATGTTGAAACGAAGGAGGCCTTGGATGATCTTGGGCAGCGGAGAGGGGTCCATGACCTGGAGGTATCGGGTGCAGGGCTGACGTTCCAGGTGGACCGCGGTGAGCTTGGTGCCATCATGAAGGCCATCAGTGAAAAGGGGCTGGTGAAGATCGAGAGCTCACCTCCGACCCTCGAAGACCTGTTCATGCGTCATTATGAAGGAGAGGAAGGGTGATGGACGGGCGATTTCATCAAACGGGGACCCTGATCAGCCTGATGCTCAGGCGGAATCGGCTCTTTCTTTCCGTGTGGGTCGTCTCCATAACGGTTCTGACCATTGTGACCGCTTTGTCGTACGCAGGGATGTACGGGAGTGACCAGGAAAGGCAGGCCATGGCGGAAACGATGAAGAATCCCGCCATGACTGCCATGGTAGGGAAGGGATACGGCCTGTCGGACTACACCGATGGGGCGATGCTCAGTCACCAGATGCTGTTGTTCACAATGATCGCGGCAGCCATCATGAGCATCCTCCTCGCTTCACGTCACACGCGGGGGGAGGAAGAGGATGGACGGATGGAGATAATCCGCGCGCTTCCCGTGGGAAGGTCGGCGAATCTATCGGCCGTGCTGGTTCTCCTTCTCATGGCAAATGGGGGTCTCGCTCTTTTCGTGACAGGCGGGCTGGTGTCCCTTGGGGTTGACAGCATAAGCCTTGGCGGTTCCCTCCTCTATGGGATCGCCGTCGGAAGTGCTGGCATGATCTTCGGAACCGTGACCCTGGTAGCCGGACAGCTATTTGGCAGCACGGTGGGGACGCTTGGCTGGAGCTTTGCTTTCCTCGGCCTTTCCTATCTTCTGAGGGCCATCGGGGACGTGGGCGATCTGTTCCTCACCTGGTGTTCACCCCTCGGCTGGCTCCTTGAAACCAGGGTCTTCGTGGAGAATATATGGTGGCCGCTCCTCCCTGCGGCGGGCTGGGTCGTACTTATGGCCTGGATAGGATTCAGGTTGAATGCTTCCAGGGATATCGGAAGCGGTCTGATACCGGCGAAAGCGGGGAGGGGGCAAGGATCAAGGTGGCTTGCCGGTCCATTGGCTCTCATGCTCAGGATCCAGCGGACGTCGATGATCTCCTGGGCCGTCGGGATGCTGCTTCTGGGCGTCTCCTATGGTTCCGTCTTCGGCGATCTGGAATCATTCCTGTCGGGGAATGAAGAGCTTGCCGCCATGTTGCCCGATGCAGCCGGACACAGCCTGACCGAGCAATTCATGACTCTCATAATGATTGTCATCGCTGTCCTCGGCACAATCCCGCCTCTCCTGTTCCTTCATAGAATCAGGAGCGAGGAGAAGAAAGGGACCCTCGAGCATCTCCTGGCAGGACCGGTGTCTAGATTGCGTGTCCTAGGGCAGTATGTCCTGATTTCAATCCTGTGGGGTGGACTCGTGACCCTGCTTTCCATCGTGGGCTTATGGGCATCGGCATTGATGGTGATGGAAGATCCCATCCCCCTTGCAAATATGATCACCTCAGGGCTGGTGTACCTTCCCGCTCAGTGGTGCATGGTGGCTGTGAGCACGTTTTTCATAGGAGTGAGGCCACGCCTCCTCAGCCTCACCTGGGGTTACCTTGTTTATTCATTCCTGATTGTGTACCTCGGTGGGATGCTTGATCTCCCGGAAATCATGAAGCAATTGACGCCGTTCGGATTGATTCCGCGTCTGCCGGTGGAGTCATTCGAGGCAGGTCCGTTCCTGCTTCTAAGTGCCCTCGCCACTTTGTTCATGGTGCTCGGTGCATGGGGGTACCGAAAGCGGGACCTCCAAGGAGAATAGAAGAAAGGCATGGACCGTCGACCGGTTCATGCCTTTTCGCTTTGGGACAGTCAGGCTGTTGAGCTTTCAATGGATTCTTCAAGATCAATCTCCCGCGTATCCTTCATGACCATCGTCACGCACCCGATGGCCGTGATCCATAGCCCGCAGAACAGGAAGACCCATGACACGCCCACAAGATCCGTGAGCCAGCCCATCAATAGGGAGGACACCGGAATCAAGAGGACGGAGGCGCTGGTCAGGATCCCGTTCACCCGTCCGCGGAGATGTTCCGGGACGATGACCGCCATGATCGTCTGCAGCATGATATTGGCCGTTGTGACGAAGAACATGGCGAATCCATAAAGGATGAAGGCGATAGTCATGGTGTGGATCAGGGCCATGGCAGCAAGGAGGGCCCCGGAGAAGATAAAGCCTGCCGCCATGAGGAGAGATGGCCGGACCTTCTTCTGGATGTACCCGATGATGATCCCGGCAATGACGCCGCCGACAAGTCCTGCCGAATTCAGGAAACCGAAGTCCTTCGCATCTCCCCCGTACTGACTGCTCGTCAATACGACGAGGAGGGGACCGAAGGAAGCGATGTTGATCACAACGCAGAGGAGGGCGATCTTCTTCAGGACGGGACGCCCCTTGATCGCCTCCAGTCCCTGACGCATCTGGGTGCGCATCGACGGCCGGTCTTCTTCAGACGCTTCCTGGTTAAAGGGCTTCAGCACGCGGATGAACGTCAATGCCAAGGCAGAGAACAAGAAGGCGACCGAGTTGATAAGGATGCTACCGGCCAGTGAGAACAAGGTGATCAGGAACCCCGAGGACGCATTGCCGGCCAGGGAAGACAGCTGGCTGGTGGAGGATTTCATCCCATATAAGGACGCCACTTTATCTTTGCTCACGATATTGGGGACGACCTTGTTCTCCGCTGGATTCGTGATGCTGTAGGCAAGGTAAAGCAGGAAGACGACGGCATAGATGATGAAGACAAGGGTGAGTCCCTCTACATATAGGGAGGAGACGAACAGAATCCCCAAGAGGACGCTCGCGGAAAGAAGGGCAAGCCGCAATAGTTTCACGGGATCAAAACGATCGACGAGGACGCCTGCCAGAGGGCTCGCCACCACGATGGCAATCGTACTTAGAGCCGCAATCACAGATGCCCCGAAGGCAGAGCCCGTTTCCGAATAAATGAACCACATCATGGCAAGATTGAACACCGTGCTGCCATAGGTGGATGTGACGTCGCTGATCAGCATGAGAACGATGTTTCGTTTGGTTAGGGATGCCTTCAATGGAAATACCTCCAAATTATGGGTTTTTTAAGATTAATAAAATCGTACCACTATTTTCTGGGTAATGGAACTGTGAATTTGAATTTAATTAAAATTTTCATGAGTAAGGGAGATTGTGAGTGTGATATAATGAGTATCATTAAAGTTGGAGGTGTCGCGTGATGGGGCAGATTGGAAAGAGGATTCGCCAAATCCGGAAGCAAAATGGAAAAACACTGGCTGATATAGCAGGTGATAAGCTTTCGGTGAGCATGTTGAGTCTGATTGAAAACGGGAAATCCAACCCCACCATGGACAACCTCCGGCATATTGCCGGGATGCTTGAAGTAGGCGTCAGTGAATTGATCGGGGAAAGTGAAGGGGAAACGACGGAGCTTTGGAGACAGGTCGAGGCGTGTTTATCGGAACAGGGATTTACCGATCCTGACCGGGTGTACGGTCTGATCCATCCTCATCTCGATGAAATAGCCCACACGTACCACGGTGCGGAGGTCTTTAAGATGTATGCCTATCTATTGGCCCTGAAGGGGGATCAGGCAGGCGCCACTCACTATATTGAAAAAGCCGAAGGGGTCTTTCTCAACCTGGGGCACAGGCAAAAAGCGACCGAAACCCGTCGAGATCTATCCATGTTCCATTTCCTGAACGGCCAGTATGAAGAAGCACTGGAGACCATCCTGGAACTCAAACGGTTGATGGAAACAGAGCCTGAGATGACAGAGACCCCTGCACTTAAGATCAAAGTGTTTTACAACATTGGTGGGATTCACCTGGCACTCGGTAATCGCGAAGCAGGAAGGGACTTTCTATATGAAGCAGCACAGGAGAGTGCCCGGACGAGGGATCTGACACGGGACCATGAAATCCTTTCAAACGGTGGATATCTTGCCTTGATTCAAGGGGACATGGAGAGGTACCGCTACTACCATGATCGTTTGGCGCTGCTCATCCAACTGACGGATGCAGAAGAAGTCCGGTTTGCCTATTACTTTTTAAAGATGTTACACGCCTATCTAATAGAAGGAAATCCAGAAGAAATCATTGGCCTTCATGCCCTCTATGAGGAGAAACCCGTTAAAGACAAGGCAATGAAGCTTGTGATGGACAGTTATATGAATTTATATCTGGGCATCGCTTATCTTCCATCTCGGTGAGCATGGCAAGGCATTGGGGTATCTATCTCAAGTCCACGTACAGAATCCCATGGCCCGGCACCCATATGATGTGGCAACCAAAGCAGAATCGTATGCCTACAGTGCCCTGATTCTTCTTCGTAAAGGGAAAACTGATGAGGCAAAGAAAGAAGCGATTACTGGCAGAGAGTCCGTACTTCCACTGGTTGACCATCCGTCAAGGGACTTTGTCCTTTCCGTATATGAAGAGGTCATGAATCAAACCGGTGCCATGAAGGAGCCTCAAGGTTCCCTTCATGCAAAATGGAAAGAGCAGCTATAAGAAAAAGGAACGGGAAGTGTGCCCCCCGTTCCTTTTCTTATGCCGCTTTTCTGCGCGTATGACTCGTCTTGGATACGAATAGAAGTTTCTGCACCCAATCCCACGTAAAGATCCAGTAGCCGATCAGGCTGCCACTGACGTTCAGGATGATGTCATCCACATCGAAGCTTCCCGTTTTGGTGATGAGCTGGGTCGATTCTACACCCAAGATCATGATGGTCATGGTGAGGATCAACGCTTTGACACTACGCATCCTACGGAAAAGGAGTGGCAGGTAAAGGCCCATGGGAAGGAAAGCAATGAGATTCCCTCCCAGGTTCGTGATCGGGATGTTGAGGGGAAGAGATCCCGTGAAGAGAGCCTGCACATAGCTCCAGATCGTACGGAACGGTATGAAGTTCGAGCTGAAGCGGATGTACTGGGCATACGTGATCTCACTTGCCCCGAATGTCCTTTGATCAAGGAAAAGCAGATTCACGCAGACGGCGATGTACACGATGAAGCTTAGGATGATAATCGATTTGATGATGCGTTTCATGGTAGGTACCTCCGAATAGATTCTCGCCTATTATACCAATTATTAGTAGGATTGGGAGGTTTATTTTTCCCGGACCGGGTCGGAGGTGATGAGCCCATCAGGGATTTCAGTGCTTCCGCCTGGGGCAAACGGGACGTCATTTAGATTGATAGATTGATAGATGACATCTGCTCCTCCAGATCCTTCAAACGATCTGGATACAATCATGCCTTTCACCGTACCGCCCCCGAGTACTTGAAATGTTGAATTCGGAGCGTAGATGAGGGTGGAATACGCACGCGCACCACCGGTGATGGTGACATTCTTCCCTCCTGTGAAAATGTGACCCTGGAATCCGCCGCTGCCGTTCATTTCGATGTCAGCTGATTGCTGCATAGAGGGAACCGAAAATCTTTTGATTGCCTCCCAGTTTAACGCTGGATGATGCGCTGGATTTGGCCAGGTAGATGTTCAGTCGCTTGATGTCGCCCTCATTATTCACCGTGCTTCCGGACCCCATGCTGATCTCATTCTTGACGTAGATCGTGAGTTTGCCTGTCCCTTTCAGGATGATGTGTCCGTTTTGGACATTGAGATGATCCACCACGATGGCTTTGTCCGTATTTCCGACGTTGATATAAAGGGTGTAGTTGGAGCCCATTTTAATTTCCTTGAAGGCGGTATTGTTGTTGAGCTTGAGTTCATAATCGGCTGCAAGATAGTTATCCACCTGCAGGACCCCATTGTTGATCACGTTGTATTTATTGTATTCATTTCCCACTGTCACATTTGGGTGGAGCGGGTAGCTTGGGTAAGAAGGAAAAGGAGGAAGCTGAAACTGTGCCTGTTCCTTGAATGGTTGAGGTTGTGGGACCTTCATATAATCAGGTTTATAGATTGCTATATTTTCTGATCCCTTTGGTACATAGATGTTCCCGTCGATCCCCGCACCGCCGTCGAATCGAATCGTGCTTGCCGCCTTGGAATTCGTCCCCATATTTCCTTTGATGCGGGCTCCGCCGGAAAGGGAAATGGTTGTATCCGTGTATACGGCCAAGTCTTTGTTGAGGGGGAGTCCACCCTTCATCTCCCAGCTGATCGTAAACGTCTTCTCCAGCTGCTTGGACCGTTTTCCGATGGTGCCGACGGAGGTGATCTTGTACCGACGCGGGTTTTCCCCCGATACCTTGGCTATGGTCACTTTGGCTGAAGGCTTCTCTCCGAATGAAGAAGCGAAATCAGTAAGGGTCGTCGTTTTCACAATTTGGGTCTCCAGGTTGGTGAAAAAGCCCGGTGCGGTCGACTGAAGTGGATAGAGCTTGCGTGCCGCGTCCTCGGCAGCCTTCATCTGCTTGGTGATGCCGGCTTCAGCGATGTAATAGGCGGATTGATTGTCCCGTTCTGATGAAGTGGTCTTCGTATTATTGATGACGACGCTCATCACACCCATCCCGAGCACCGTCAGGACGGTCATGAGAAGGAGGACCATCAGAAGGGACATGCCCCGTTCATTTGTGAGGTATTTTTTAAACATGACTGGTCACTTCCTTATGTACAGTGTCGTGGATAATGAGGATGCTTTTTGGTTTTCGTTGGTCTTGCTCTTAAGGGTGAGGGTAACCTTCCCGTCTTTTTGGCTGGCGGAGAAGGAGGCAATATTCTCTCCGATGACTTTGGACCCTTTCAGCAGGGTACTGCCTTTAAGCTCGATTTTCCCTGTATCCGTCTGGATGGTGTTATTGGTGACGGAGATCGAAGTGGCGGAACGGATTTCTTTCGTCAGGAGATTCATGGCAAGCCTGACATCTGCTTCATGGGAGACTTGTTCTGTTTGATTGACGAATTGCTTTTGTCCAAAGATCTGGACATTGGCAATCAGCACCATGACGATGGACAGGACGACCATGGCCCCCAGCAGTTCGATCAGGGTGACGCCGCGTTCATTATGGATCAGCTTCTTCATGGTGTTTTCCCCCAGCGGTTGATCGTCTCCATCTGAGCGAGGAGCTTGCTCTTCCCGGAATTCGGGTACACCTTGACTAGGATGCTGGATAGCCCGTCCACCGGTACTTTGATGGAGATTTCGATATAGGCTTCTGACGTTTCTTTTTTATAGTAGTAGCGCTCTGTGTCTTTTCTTAGATAGGTGACGTTTTTTAACGATCCGATCGAGGTTTCATTAAGCGTCGTCATCTGCTGGTGGAGCTCTTCCATCGTCGTCTGAGCGACGTAGGTGGCATCCAGCATGTCCTCCGACACTTTTGTCGAGGTCATGGAGTGGCCGAATAGGGGCACGAATACCGCGAGGATGACGCTTAAGATGACCAGTGACGCAAGAATTTCAACAAGGGTGATACCGCGGGCGTTCCGCGTATATTGAAGGATCCGTTTCATGGTTCGACCATCCTTTGTTTCCGTATTTTTCTATTCATATAGTACCATAGACCGTACAGACTTTTGGGTTATTTTTGGCGCGCTGTGATGGTTCCTGTGCGCGATTTGCTTTGTAGATGGACGTTTCATAGGATTTGAGCCAGCGAATCGAAACATGATAGACTGATAGGGATAAAGGACGTGAGAAAATATGTCAGGTACTGAAGCAGAGAAGCCTTTCCTTAGTACCTGCCTGTAGGGGACAGACCTTGAGGCCCCGTGCAGGCGGGTTCCATTCAAGGGAGGTCTTCATCTATGAAGAATCGAAACCGTGCCAATACACGGCACCAGCGCAGTCGCATCATTCAACAAAAATTGTACGTCGTCCGCAATGTGTGGGGAAGGGATGAGAAGGAATCCATCCTCCATCCGTTCATCGCGCACCCGGGGAAACTGGCCAAGGGGAAATTGAATTGTTCATGCAGGATGTGCAAATACGATAAACACTATAAAATTTTAAAATCCACCGTAGCATCGAAGCTTGAGCTCATGCAACAGGAAGTGGACGAATACTGGTCAGAAGAATAAAGAAAGGGACCTCCGACTTGAGGTCCCTTTCTTTATTAGTAGGAAGATGATGTTACATCGACTCTTCGATCATGTCTGTTATAAACGTGTAGATATTGGGTGGGTATTCCGCAATCCGATGCACAACATATAAATACCATTCACTACCATAGGTGACGTACACCTTGGTATTAACATCCTCATCATGTAACATCCTCAATAAGTCTGGTCTGACTCCGTCCAGCATTTCTACTTCAACCAGTGGGTTACATAGTAGGTTTTTGTTTTTTAATTCAGTAAGGATGGTTTCATCGTGAGTGGCAACCGATATAGGGTGATCATGTTCAAGACAGGTGGTGACAAAATGGATATATCGATTATTCAACTCTGATGAGCGGGGGATGGATTGTTCCTCCCCTTCTTGGTAGGCACCTTTCACAAGTCGAATGTTACCGGATAAGGAGAGGACATCTTCGAGATCAAGAGAGGATCGATTTAAATGAACTTGTAGTGTAATGCCTACGTTAGAATGAGTTTTGGAAATTCTTTTATAAAGGGAGAGGATCCGGTCTGTTTTTTTGGATTCTTCCATACTGATCATTAACGAAATACCGTTCATAGCGGCTGCGCTTGCCAGTTCTTCAAGATGGATGAATGCAAGCCCATCTGATTCCATCATTCCGAATGGGATCGATCAAAATAGACGGTCGTCCTCATTCCCATCCTGCCCAAATCAGTAATCAGCCCTTTGAACTCCTCCTTGGATCTGACGCACTCTTCTTTAGTGATTGTATTTTCCCCGATGTATTCAAGGGATACTGCATGTCCTTGAGCATGGAATTCTTTTGCCCGCACGAGTCCGTCTTCACGGCGTTCTCCCGCTACAAATCTCTTAGCTCCCTTTGCAAGCAGAGAATATAATTCAGAAGAATTCTGTAGATAGGTTTTTAGATGTTGATTCCTAGCAATCGACTTTAGACTATTGGAAAAGTGCTTCTCGCTTGTATACATGCAAATCTTTCCTTCCATCTATTATATGATTCATGACTCATCAAAGATCTTTTGATATTGTCCTGGTGTCAATCCAATGAACTCTTTAAAAAAGTGACTGAAATGACTCTGGTCGATAAAACCTGAATCAAGTGCTGCATCAATGGGTTTTAACCCTCTCTCAAGTCGTTTTTTGGCCTCATTGATTCGGACTGTTTGAAGGTAGCGATAAGGGGTTATCCCTAACGTTCGGGTGAACGAACGAAGTAAAGAATATTTATTCAATTTGACAATCTCCGCCAAATCATCCAGCTTGATACTCTCGGAGTAATGAGTTTTCAAATAGGTACAAAGATGCTCAACTGCTTGGGTGGGAGTTTTCTGCTCCTTCATCTGTTCATGAGGGAGAGAATACGCTTCAATCAGTTGCTCTAGCAGGAAGTAAAATGTTTCTTCCTTCTCGAGGTCACTCCGTTCGTCCATCACCATTTGATGGAGCTTGTGCAAAGTGGACGAATGCTCACATTGATAAACGACAGGTGAAGTAAAAGAAGGAAGGAACTCTTTTCCTGTAATCTCTTCCGCTACTTTCTTCATAATGTCAGCATTTATATTGAGGCAACGATAATCAAGTGTTTCATTGTTGATTGATTCACATGCATGAGTATCAAACGGGTTGAAAAAGATGACATCGCCTGTGCCGATAATGTAATCCTTATTTTTACATGTTAATTTTCTTTCCCGTGTTCAATGAAACCGATCACGTAATATTCATGGAAATGGTTCGGGAACTTTTCATGATCCCTTCAAAACGGTAGGCTTCAACTTGCAGGGTATGATCGAATCGGACGGTCCTCTCTTCCTGATTCATGGAGCACACCTCCTCTATTTCATGTTGATGCTAAGTGTAACATGATAAGGAGGAGATCATCTTGTAATATATTGACTTGCAAAATGTGGAATTTTGTTTGTGCTATTTAAGACATATCGGATGGAAGTGGACCACCTAATCTAGGCCGTGACACTTTGGAAAGTTGTACGTGTTGTATTCACCCGTGTCAGAGGACAAAACCTTCGCAGGGGAAGAGAAGCGGGCCATCCGCCTTGGATTCCCATACGGACACACCGACCGGGTGGTCATCCGGACCACGAGCGAAACCTATTTGCTTTATACAAGCAATGTAGGCGTGAAAGATAAGATTGAAACACTCATGAAACAGGCCGCTGTATAAAAAATACATGCGAATTCTAGTAATATTTATCCATATCCTCCTTCGTTTTCTGGTAAACTAGTTCGGGTAGGGAAATATTTGCGCGTAATTGTAAGAATAATAGAAAAGTTCTGAGGGGGAAATGTGGTGAAGATCACGATTATGAGTGAGGTGTTCCACCAGGCGTTGGGAGATGTGGTGAGGGCGGTGTCGACGAGAACGCCGATGCCGGTGCTGACGGGTGTGCATCTTGTAGCGACGGAGGAAGGGCTCACGCTTGTTGGCAGTGACTCCGATCTGATTATCACGAGGGATCTGCTTGCTGAAGCGGGGAAGCTTGATGTTGAGCAGCCGGGAGCGATTGTCCTTCCTGCCAGGTATTTGGCTGAGATCGTCAAGAAGCTCTCGGGTCCGATCCACCTCCAGCTGATCGACGACACGACGGCCGACATCCGGTGCGGGGAGATCAAGACGAAGCTGAAGGGCTTCCCTTCCGATGACTATCCGAAGCTTCCCGTCATGGAAGAAAGTGAAACGCTTCAGCTTGAGGCCTCCCAGTGGATGGAGATGTTGAAGCAGACCGTATTTGCCGTTTCAAAAAGTGAAGCAAAACCGGTCCTGACCGGTGTACATATTTCCATGGGGGAGGGGCGGCTCACGTCGGTTGCCACCGATTCACACCGCCTTGCCTACCGTGAAACGAAGATTGATCAACCCATCGACCGGGCATGCATCGTCCCGTATCAGGCGATCGGGGAACTCATCAAGCTGTGGGACGGCAAGACAGAGGTTGTAGAGGTGGCCATGAACGAGCATCATATCCACTGCCGCCTCGGCGAAACCAGCCTCTATTCCCGCCTGATCGATGGGAAGTATCCCAACGTATCGGGCCTCATTCCGGAGGGCAGTGAAACGCTCGTGAAGATGGAGACGAAGCAGCTGTTGAAAGGCGTCGACCGTGCGTGCCTGTTTGCCGGGGAATGGAAGAATCATAATGTCTACATCACCATTCACGACGGAAGGATGAAGCTTTCCTCTGCCGCCACACAGCTGGGGAATATCGAGGAATCCCAGAAGATCATGGAGATCGAAGGCACGGAAGAAATGAAGATGACCCTCGACGGGAAGTATTTGATGGAAGCGCTGAGATCGGTGAAGGAAGAGACCGTGACCCTGCAATTTGGGGGCATCATGAAGCCCGTGGTCATACGCCCTGAAGGCAATGCCACCCATCTTCAGCTTATTTCACCGGTCAGGGCTTACTAGGATGGAGACAACATGAATATCGTACCGAATACGATCGCAGTCGTCAGCGTCACCCTCACCCAGGGCGATCAAGTGTTTTTGATCCAAGAGGATAAACCAGGGATCAGGGGCAAGTGGAATTTTCCCGGAGGACGGATCGAAGCAGGGGAAGACATTGCCGACGCTGCCTGGAGGGAAGTGAAGGAAGAGACGGGTTACTCCGTCCGCCTCACTTCGACGACAGGCGTCTATCCATTCATCAGTGATACAGGCAGCCGCATCGTCCTGTTCCACTTCACCGGCGTGGTGAACGGGGGAACCTTCCGCCCGGCAGAAGGGGAAATCCAAGACGGGAAATGGATGCCCCTTGCCGAGCTCGAAGCGATGGACGAAGCAGATCTCAGAGAACCCGCTACCCTGCGGAACATCATCGACCACATGAAGAATGACGACCTTTACCCTGTGGATCTCTATGCAGGACTGAGGCCGGAAGTGAGCTGAGGAGGAAGCGGGATGAGTGATCCATTTCATGGGCTGAGATCCCATATGAAAACCATGAAGGAAAGAATGAAAGCATCAGGTGCAGCCCTTGTGGTCATGAAGGATAACCGGGTCGTGGAGGAATGGTATGACGGTTTCCATCATGACCGGACAGGGGCAAGGAGCATCGATGCTTCTTCGTGTTTCAACGTCTATTCGGTCCGCGTGACCTATATCGCCCTGGCAGAAGTGGTGGCTCCACCGGGCATCGTACTGGAAGGGAAGCGGCCTGATCTTGTGGCCGCTGTCATACAGAAAGCCACGGGTCAAACGGTTCGGGAGATCCTTCATGAACGGCTCATCAATCCCATGGGGTGGACCCATACAGGCTGGATGGGAGCGGCGGCAGAGAATCTCGTCTGTGACGTGTCTCCCCTCGGATATCCAACGATCCGGTTGGGTGCCGACGACGGGACAGACAGCAATCTGTTTGTGAATGCGAGGGAACTCGCCGAGTGGGGGAACCTCCATGTGACGGATTGCGTGAAGGACGGAAAACGGATTCTTCCCGAAAAGGTGATCCGGCAGGTAACCACCCCCGTCCACCGGTCCGGGCAACCGTCCTTCGGCTATTTTTGGTGGCTGAAAGAAGGACAGAGCCGTCATCCTCAAGATGAACTGTGTGCAACGCTACCGGACGGCTCCTTCCAGATTTTCGGTGCCTCTGGCTGCGCATGCCTCGTCATTCCGGAGTACCGGGCTGTTGCGGTTAGGTTGTTTAATAGTTTGTATGAGGGTTATGACTACCTGGCGGATATCCGGGGGTTTGGGGATGAAGTGATGAGAGGGTTGAGAAAGGGAGAGTGCTGATATGACCACGCTGACCAACAAAATTATGAACCTTATGAAAACCTATCACGTACCTGGATTAGGTCTTGCTATATTAAACAACCAAACCACTTCCACAACCTCCCTTGGCCTGACCCAAAAAGGCAAAGAGTGCGTAGAGGAAGACACCCTTTTCCACGCCTGCTCGATGTCCAAATTCGCCACCTCCATGCTGGTACTGAATCTGTGCCACCAAAGATTGCTCTCACTGGATCATCCCGTTCAAGACTACCTGAGGTCCTGGTCACTCCAAAGTGAGCATGGCTCCGTCACCCTTCGCCACCTCCTCAGTCATCAAAGCGGCATCGAGGATCCGGAAGGTAGCTTCGGAGTTCATCCAGGACGCCAAGACATGGCGCAGATCCTTAACGGAGAAACGCCCGCATGCCCCACACGCATCGAGGCAGTCAAGCTGCCAAACCAGGAATTCACCTATTCAGATGCCGGCTATTGCATCGTCCAACAGGTGGTGGAAGACGTACTGTATATCCCGTTTGAAACGGCAATCGACAAGCACCTCTTCCGTCCACTGGAAATGAATCGAAGCATGTACGAGCCGACTTTTCCCATGACATCTGGACACGAGCCCGATGGCGCCGTCATGAAGGACCGGATCCCCCATTATCCGTATGCCGCGGCATCGGGTCTATGGAGCACGCCTTCCGACTTGATGAAACTCGTGAAGGAGCTCTTCCGTTCTTTAAACGGAGAGGGGATCTTATTTTCCAAAGAGTATGCGATGGACATGATTTCTCCGCAAGGCGCCGCCTCCTGGGCAGGCCTCGGAGTATTCCTGGATGGAGAAGGAAGCTCGACGGAGATTTCTTCCCTCGGTTGGGGAGAAGGATTTCAGTCCATGATGGTCGCGGAGCCCCTAAAGGGAAAAGCATGGGTCATCATGACGAACGGCAATACGGGCATCCATCAGATGAAGGGGCTGATTGGAGATGTATATCGTCTTCTCGCAACATAACACATGGAAAAGGAGAGAAGGACAGTGAAAACGGATTACTTTATCGGCATCGTACCCCCAGAAGAGTACTTGGAAAGGGTTCAACAGTTCCAGAACAGGTGTATGGGAAACGTGGGGGTGGAGCCTCACATCACCCTGAAAGCTCAAGGGGGACTATCGCCTGACCGCAAGTGGTTGGATGGGGTGAAGGGTGTGGCTTCACGCTTCCGCCCGTTTTCCTTGAGTCTCGGGGAACCGGCTTATTTCGGGGAAACCATACTGTATCTTACTGTCCATTCCCCTGATCTTTTTGAGCTTCATCGCGAGATCGTCCAGTCTGTATCCCCTTCGCCAGAAGAGATAAGGGAGTACTTTGAACTGGAGGCATTCGTGCCACATCTGACCCTGGGAAAGGAGCTTTATCCTTCATCCATCCGGAAAGGGGTGGGCAAACCGGAGCTTAAAGTCATGGAACAGCAGGCAAGAAGAGAGCTCGCCCCATACCCACGTTTTGATGTCACCTCCATTCGCGTTTACGAATTGAATACAGAGAAAAAACAATACGAACCGCTCATCGACCTGCCTTTGCGTCCAGTCTGATAACAGAAAAGGAGTACGATCATGGAAAAACTCTATTTGATTCACGGCTTCATGGGAACGGGGCAAGCCCATTTCTCCCACCAGATTGAAGCGTTCAAAGACGACTACGACGTCATTGCCCTGGATCTTCCTGGCCACGGGAATTCAACCGTAGAGCTTCAAGGCGATTACATAGAAGGCGCCATCCGCTTTGTTGAACAACAGATTGAACAGCAGGGAAAGGGCTATGTGGTCGGTTTGTCACTCGGGGCAACCTTGTCCATCCATCTCTCCCTCCGTACACCGGAACTGATGAAGGGGATCGTCCTCACCGGCTATTCACCATTCATTCCTGATGAGCTGAAAGGCATCATGGAAGAGCAGTACCACCATTTCCTCAGCATTGAAGATCACGAGCCGGAAGTGGCCGCACATTTCAACAACCTGCACGGCGAAAAGTGGAAGAAGATCCGGAAGGTCGTCCTCGACCGGATGACCTACGACTATCCTTCCGTGAGCGCCGCCGACCTTGCCGCTCTGTCGGTACCGGCCCTCATCCTGAACGGAAGCATCGATCCCCACGAAGTCGATGCCGTCGCATTCATGAAGAAGGCCAACCCGGCCATCGAGGCGGGGCTCATCCCGGGTGGCAGCCATATTGCCAATATGGACTGTCCTAAAGTATATAATGAGATTTTGCGTGCATTTTTAGAGAAGAAACGGTAAAGGGGAAAAGGGATTCCAGATAGTTGGAATTCCCTTTTCTTTTTTAATTATTATGCATAGAACAAGTTTTGATAAGCCTTCCTTATGACCACTCATCCAAAAAACCATCTTTGCTTATCAGGAAAAATCTTCTATTCTTAAACTAGAATCATAGCCGGAGGAGTGGAAAGTATGAGAGCAGTTGTGGTGAAGGAATATGGAGATGTGACAGGAATGTTTGTAGAAGAGGTGGACAGGCCGGTGCCTGGAGCGGGGGAGGTACTCGTACGGGTGGTGAAGACGAGCGTCAATTTTGCCGATATCAAAGCGCGCCGCGGAGGAAAGGGGAACAAGCTTCCCTTCATTCCGGGGCTTGATGCTGCGGGCATCGTGGAAGAAATCGGGGAAGGATGCAGGAGCGTATCCGTCGGTCAGCGGGTCATCTGTTTTCCGGATAAGGGATCGTATGCGGAATTTGTGATCGCACGCGAGGTCCTTGTGTTTCCCATTCCTGATGAGATGAACATGACCGTTGCAGCCGCAAGCCCCGTCGTCACCTTTCTGAGCCATCGGCTGCTGACGGATGTGGCCCGAATGGAGAAGGGAGAATCCGTCCTGATCCATGCAGCAGCAGGTGGAGTCGGGACCACTGCGGCACGCCTGGCGAAGCAGCTCGGAGCGGGGCTCGTGATCGGAACGGTAGGAAGCGAGGAAAAAGCAGGGATTGCCCGTGAAGCAGGAGTGGACGAGGTCATCCTGTACAAGGAAGAAGATTTTGCCCAACGGGTGAACGAACTCACGAATGGAAACGGGGTCGATATTTCCTGGATTCCATATCAGGTGAGGTCACGGAGCGAAGCCTCACCTGTCTCGCCCCTTATGGCAGGCTCGTTCACTTCGGCAACGCCGGAGGACCTCCCGGCATGATCCGGTCGGTCGACCTCCACTCAAGCTGCCGCTCCATCCTGGGATTCAGCCTCGGCACCACACGGAAAAAAAGACCGGAAACCCTACAAGAAACGGCTGATGCCGTGATCCCCATGCTCGCATCAGGCCGATTGACCGTGGATGTGGGTCATGAATTCAGTTTGAGCGAGATTCAAGAAGCGCACGTGCTCATGGAGAACAGGGAGAGTAAAGGGAAAATCGTCATAAGTGTTGGAGAGGAACGGTGAATCCTGCCAACTATTTTCCAATTTTATGGTTATGGGAGTCGTGGATAGGGAACATAACCTCCAAGGAACCTGACAGTGGTCCTATCCAAAAAGGAGGCGGTTCTCTTGAAGAAATTACTGGCATCGGAGTGGAGAATGAGTGCATTAGCAGTTTTGATTTTCTTTGGCAGTATCATCGGGAGCGGTATCGGCAGTCTATTTGTGGACGTCTTGTTCCTCCCTTATATACTGGGCACCCTGACCGTAGCCATCGTTTTGGTGGTCATCAATGTGGTCAAAGTTAAATCTCAATCAAACGGAGAGAGAGGGGAGAGTCCGAAGAATCAATGAGTGGCCTCTATCTGTCACCCTTCCTTTGATTTCAATCTTCGCATCTGTTCGTTAGCGTAACGGATAGATCACTTGAATCCCGGTGAACTTCTGAATGCCTATGGTACCAGTACTCTGATCAGCTCTTCAAGCGAAAGGGGATATTGATAGATTCTTTGCAGTTCTTCATCATGGATCATTCCGAGTATCCCAACCGTAGTCATGTTACGCACCTCCACGGTTTTCAACCATTGTGATGAATTCCGCACTGCGGGTATGGAAGTCATCCACCTTCTGGAACCCGAGCTGTTCATATACCTTGATGGCGCGTTTATTGAACGTCGCCACGGAAAGCCTGATCGGCAAGGACGTATCCCTACGGATCTCGTTCAAGATGAAGGCCGTGAAAGCAGTCCCCGTGCCTTTTCCGGTGAAAACAGGGTTCATGCCGAGTCCAAAGTCAATGTGATCGTCCGGATAAACGCCGAACTCATGACCGATGGGAACCTGAGCGGAAGGACCGGTGCAGAAGAACCCGTAAATCTGTCCCGCTTCATTCAGCACCAATTGATACGCACCGCTTGAAAGCTCCGCCACGGCTTCTTCCGACCTTTCATTTTCATAAAAGTCATAGGGTGGTTCATATTTCCACGCAAGGATTTCCTCCGCTGCTTCCCTGTTCAGTTCTGTAATCTTCCAGTTCATCGATGTTGCTCCTCTCTATGTATATTCAGCCAGGATTCGGCTTCTTTCACGATCCAATCCCCAAATCCGTTCAGGAATCGGATGACTTCCTCTGGATCACGCACCGGATTGATGGCGTACTCCACTGCCCGTCTCATTTCCATTTCCTTCTCAGGGTAGTGTGATGAGAATAGCTGATACGCAGGATACAGGTCCCGGGTGTAGGTCTTCTCTTTCTCAATCACAAAGGCCATTCCGCATCGGATGATCAGCTTCATGATCCACGTGCAGCAGTCCATCACATCGTCTGTATCTTCGTTTCCCTTCAGATCATTTACCGCAAGGACAATCTGGTCGGAAATGGACGCGATATGGTCTCGGGCAAGATCCGCATCTGGATGGAAGTCGGGGAGATCAGGCTGGAGGTTTTCTCCATAAAGATGCACGCCATACACCTTGATCATGAACGAAATCAGGTGGAAGCACCGGGGCTCCAAAAGTTCATTCAACGTGCATACGGCAAACTCGACCCCGTTGATCAGCGGGTGTGAAGCGGTGTCCAATGCTTGCAGGCGGGATTTGGTTTCGTCCGTCCACGGTTGATGGGTGACTACCAGCAGGTCGATGTCCGATATCCCTTCCACGCCAAGGCCCCTCGGCAGTGATCCCCTCAAATACACGCTGTGAATCATATCCCCAAACTCGTCGGCGATGCGTTCCGCCAGTTCTTCCACCACGGGCCTGAAAGTGGGATGCACCCGTTCCAGACTCGACTCATTCACAAATACGCCGTTTTCATCGACCCGGCAGACCGAGCCGATCAGTTGAAGTTCTATCATTGTTGGTTCCTCCTTTTGTAACGAGACACTGAATTTTGATTTTTGACAGAAACAATCACCCTATCGCCTATTGATGATCCCCAATCCAATCAGAAACACGAGCCCCGCTACCATGAAATATCCGTTCAAATAACTTATTTTTATACTTTCATACCCCAAGTAGTACAGTACGAAGACGGCTACCCATAAAAGCAGTAGTGTGATAGTCAGGAGAATGGTTGAAAATTTCCTTATCATGGCCACTGATCGCTCATCTCGTTTGGGGAGACTGTCACTTGAGGGTTTTGAAAAGACTTTCATCAAGATTAAAACCACACATACTCCAGTTACCCCACCTGTAATCCCCGGAATAAAATTCATTTCTTTAGAAAAGAGTAGTGCGATCAATCCTACAAGGATCCCAATTAACGCGACTCTAATAATTTGCTGAATCTTCATGGCGTATGTTCCCCCTTTGCAACAAAAAAACTGAATTTGGAAAATACTTCTGCTATTATTTTAATAGAAAAGACAAGGGGGCGGGGCGAAATGGAGAAAAAAACCATAGAAAAAGGATTGCGCGAGGCATGGTCCATCAAGAGCAGCTCGAAGTGGATAGCGGAGAATCCGGCAAGAGGGCAGTGCGGGGTGACGGCTCTTGTCATCCATGATCATCTTGGTGGTGAAATCGCCAAAACCAGGGTCGAAGGAAGCTGGCATTTTTACAATATCATAGACGGCATCCGTCAAGATTTCACAGCTTCACAGTTTGAGAGCCTGCCTGACTATGATGATCTCCCCTCAACAAGGGACGAAGCGTTTGCTGATACAAATGAAGAGCAGTACAAGAGTCTTAAGGAGGCGTTCCAACGGGTGATCAGACAATGAAGAAATGGGTTGTGTTAGGTGTAATCGTCCTTCTTCTGGGCTTGTTCTGCACTGTTCAAAACAATGCCCTCGTCACCACGGAGCTTGAGATAGAGTCCTCGAAGCTCCCGGAATCCTTCCATGGTTACCGGATCGTCCAGCTTTCCGATCTTCATGGAAAGTCCTTCGGATCCAATCAGGCCAGGTTGATTCAAAGGGTGAAGAAATCAAAGCCTGATGTGATCGTATTCACAGGGGATCTTGTTGACGCAAAGCGATATGATCCAGGTCCAGGGCTCACCCTCCTAAAGGAACTCTCCACCCTTGCACCGGTATACATCATTTCAGGAAATCACGAATGGTGGTCAGGCCGGTGGGAGGAACTGAAGGAAGAGGTGGTGAAAACAGGCGCCGTCCTCCTGGAGGATGATGCAGTCACCCTCAAGAGAAATGGGGAAGAAATCGGGCTCCTTGGGGTGGATGACCCTGCTGGTGGAGATGTGCCAGCTGCCCTTCAGTCAGTTGAGAAGAAAAAAGGATTCAACATCCTTCTTTCCCATAGACCGGAGCTTTTCAATGATTATGCTGCATCCGGCATGGATCTTGTACTGAGCGGTCATGCCCACGGCGGCCAGGTTCGTCTGCCGTTCATCGGGGGGCTGGTGGCTCCTGACCAAGGGATGTTTCCTGAATATACAGAGGGCCTCTATAAGGATGGAGACACAAGTATGGTTGTCAATCGCGGACTCGGCAACAGCATCATTCCACTACGAATCTTCAATCGGCCAGAAGTAGTGGAGATCACGCTTTTGGCAAAATAAACGAAAGGGTGGGGATGGGATGAAGAATACACAGCATGAAAGAGACCTCTTACAGATCCCTGATCAATTCCAACAGCTGCTCACACGGAAAAAAGAAAAAGCAGCCACAGACCTCCACTCCTGTGTGGGCACATTAGAAAGCACCGACCTTATCAAACTCGATGCCCTTTTCCGGGAACGGACTTCCATGGATTGGTCCCGGGACTGGTCCCGTGAAAATCCGCTCACCCTTGTTCCACGAAGCGTGGGCGAGGAAGTGAAGGAGACTATCCTTTGCCTTGCCACCTTTCATCCAAACGGTTATTTTCGCGAGCGGGCACTGAGAGCACTGGAAGAATCAGATTCCTACTCCTCATTACCATTCTTACTGTTGCGCTGTATGGATTGGGTAAGGGAAGTCAGGGAGGTCGCGAATTACCTCGTCCGCTCAAAAGATCAGCCCGGAGCATGCGTCTTCATTCGTCAGCCATCTGCCGATCCTGTTTAAATGGATGGAATCAAAGCGGGCAGATAAGAGGTTGGTTGAGGAGATTTTCACCATGCTTATGGAAGAAGGGGCGGCCCTTATTAAAGGGACGGCATCCAATCTTTCAAAGATCCGTCATTTTAGCTACCGATTAATACTGAAAGGTGGCCGAGCCACACAGAACCAGCTCATGGAGTGGATGAAGCGCGAGCGGGAACCGCACTCAAGGCATTTGCTTTACCGTTCATTCACGGAAAACTTGACGGAGGATGCCTTTAAGGCTGCCTATCCCGTCTTGAAACACGACCGCTTTCCTCAAATCAGGGCGGATGTCTTAAGGCGCTATCATTCCCTGCATCCAGAAGATGAGAATGAAGTAAGGATTGCTCTATTTGATCGGAGCGGTATGATCCGTTCCATCGCCCGCTACCTTATGATGCAAAACGGAGTCGCAGATCTTGCCGTCTATTTACCGGGAGGCCATTCAGGAAGGAATCTCTCTTAGGGGAGCCATTCTGGGTCTGGGTGAAACTGGAGGAGCGGGGGATGCTGAAAGGATCCTTCCATTCCTGGCAAGAAGTGAGCCGGGAGTCGTCAAGGCATCCATCCGTTCATTAAGCTTAATAGGAGGCTGTTATCAGAAGGAGCTGATCGAGCTATTGAATCATGAGCATAGAGGGGTGGCGAAGGAAGCGAGAAGAGCGCTCAAACACATCGGGTATGATGCGTTTGAAGAAAGGATCCACGGTATATATGCAGGGGCTTCCAATGTTCATACCGCTTTGCAATGTGCTGTTCTATTGGGAGCCCTTCCGAAATGGAACGGTATCCGCTATAGCATCGAGATGTGCGCATCAACTGAGCCTGCCATCCGGGAGCTCGGTCGCCACCAGGTGGACAGATGGCTCAGGACCTTTAACAAAACCTTCACCGGCCCGACCGATGATCAAAAGAATCGTGTCAAAGAGGCCTTGCAGAAGCATGGTGATGCGTTATCGCCGGAGGTTCAGCGTGAACTCGCTTTCTGTCTCAAATAGGTTCGTCTTCCGCTGAAATAGGACATGATCCCGAAAAGTGTTACGACAGCAGCACTTCCGCCCATTACATAAACAGCTCCGAAATCAGGTGGAAGGCCGGTCGCCAGCCACACTTCATAGGCGAAAAAGGGAATCAGGAAAAGGCATGGGAGGCCAAATAAGAGCAGAACAAGATGCTTCCCGACCTCATGCCACGGTTTTGCTTCCGCCCATGCAAACCTTCTGAAGAGCAACATAACCGTGATGAATGACAGACAAGCTAAAATTATAGCCATAAGAGTCTCTCCTTTCAGGAGGGCATCTATTATACAAAAATTAGTGTAATGGAAATGAAATGTAAAAACACGATCCGGTTGGTAGTCCGGATGCACTCTTGGCGTGTCAGTGACCTTCCCCTCCTCGGGATGTCCATCATTTCAGTAAACAAATAGGAGGGAATCGTTATGAAGTCGGCATCGTCGAAGTAGTGGAGATTACCTGTCCTGTAAACGTAATACAAAAAAGCTTGTAGAAAAACAATAGGTTTCTCTACAAGCTGAGGGTAGCATATACTATCCTTTTTTCTTAAATTGCTTCATTGTTTCTTCTCATATACCTATATAGACGCTCACAGCCAATCAAAACCAAAGAAGCCATTGCTACACTATTAAAAATCGTTTTGAAGGCGTAAAGTGCATCGAAATTATTAATTATCATGGCTGTCATGATCAGAGCAAGAACCACGAAGTTTAAAAACTTATTATTCAAAGGGGGTTCACCTCCTGTAAATTAAATGCTATATCTAAATGATCTAATTCGAACTTTATGTAATTACTATTTTATTCCTTTAATGTATTATACCATAGTCTTTTTTTATATAAATACACATAGTTTATAACACCATTTTCCTTCAGTAGGTAATTCCTTCAATCAGAAATGCTGTCACACCGATGAACGTCACCATTAAGGTCGAACTCCTGAGAAACCTGATAGAAAGAGGATTTCCCATCAACGCACTCGATGTTCGATGAAAAAGCAAAATGATCATACCGATCAGGATCGAACTTATCCAACTGATGAAACCAAATGCAGTCGTAAACGATTGCCAGTCATGAAGGAAGAGATAGATCAGCATCAGATGAAGGATGCCAAGGGCCAAAGATAATACGGTAACAAGTCTTTTTTTCATTGATTCCTGTCATTCCTCCCTTATCGTATACACATTGTCCTCGACCAAAATGGCCTCCTCAACGGGAACCCCCGCCACTGATTGAATCGCACTCCCCGGGGAAGCGAAAGTAGCTTCCCCGTCCTTTAATTGATACGTTGGGTTATCTTCTTCCTCACTACCGACCACGGAAAATGAGACTTCACCAAGTTTCTCATCGGCCTCAGCCTCGCCAAAGTCTTCATCGAGGAGGTACTTGTGCCCGTTCCAACGCACAGTATCAACCCAGTCCACTTTCGTCTGTACCTCTGAAGCGGAAAATACTGCATCCCCCCGCCACCAGCATAACGGATAAAAGAAGAAGGAATCTCATTCAGCCACTCCTTTTGGAAAAATATGATAAATATACTGTACCACAAATCCTTCCTGTAAAGATAAAAAAGAAGACCTGTATCACACAGATCTCCTCCAGTTAATTCGCTTCTGCTTGACGATTCTTTTTCCCTGTCTGGAACCCGATGAGTCCCCAGGCAATAATCGCGAATAATAGTTTACTATCATAATGTTTTGTGAAGATCCCGACAATGTACCAGCTAAGTACACCGGCTATTAGTACACCCAGTAATCCTTTTGACATCTGTATTCTCCTAACTGTTTGGGAATTACTATTATTCTACCATAAAGTTCATTGATTATCCATATACAGGTTCGATAAACGGTCTGCCTATTCAGGTTCACCACTCAAATGCTCATGTATGAGAAGCCAACGCCCTTCCTCTTTGACAAACGCATTCGTCGCTCTCCCGTGACCTTTCACAAATGCCCCATCCACAAATCCTTCATACGTGAACCGATAGACGCAAAGTGCCTCCTGCTCTCCTAGTTGTAGCCAGTTCACATCATTCGCCCCGTACACTTCATTTTTCACGACCGACCAAGCGTGTTCAAAGTAAGTCTGTATTTCTTCTATAGAAGAGCAGGTCCGGTCAGAGAAATAATAAACGGCATTGGGGTGGAGAAGTTTTTCGACCTCGCTGAAGCGATGGGTGTTCGTCGCTTTGATGTACCGGTCGAGGGTTTCTTCTGCCGGATGGGAGTAATGTATCTTCATTGCAGTGTGATTCATTTTTTTTTCCTCCTTAGGGTTCGTACAAAGTATCTCTTATGCAATTAATTTACCATAATAATCCTTTATTTACATCATTTATTATGTGGTGTGCTAGAATAAAAGAAAAGAAATTCTGGGAGGATGCTATGATAGGAGAACTGATTGAAATCAGAGGGAAGAAGCTGTATGTAGAGACCTTTGGAGAGAAAGAGCTTCCGGCTGTTTTATATCTTCACGGTGGACCTGGGGAAGGCAGCCATGACTTTTATTATCACCAGGCGAAGCGTCTGGGTGAACATGTTCGCCTCATCATCATCGATCAGCGGGGCGTATGCCGGTCGGAAGGAATCGAAGAGGGGGAAGCGTTCGGACTCCGTGACCTTGTGGAGGATTGTGAGGCACTGCGGGATTACTTCGGCATTGAGAGGTGGTCGGTGATCGGCCATTCATTCGGGGGATTCCTTGCGCTCCTGTATGCGTCCAGCTATCCGGGTTCCGTTGAAAAAATCATCTTCGAGGGACCGACGTTCGACTTTGAGCTCACGTCCCGGAGCCTGATCCGGAAAACGTCCTGTTTGCTTGAAAAGTACGGACAACGCGATCTCGCCGAACAGGGGAGGGAGCTTGCTGAAGCTGATGTATCCATCAGGGAACTGACGGAAGGGTATATGGAGCTGAGTGATCACCTCGGGGAGCACCGCATGGAAATCTACCGCCATAATCACGATAACCCCACCGATTATGAATCCTATCATTCTGAGGAAGAATGGGATGAATTCTATGACCGCTCTGATTTCCACTTCGATCTTCTCCGCGAAGAAGGGAAAGTGTTCCGATCCCTCCTGCCCCTACTGAGTACCGTGCCGAATCCCATGCTCCTTGCGCTGGGAAAATATGATGTAACCACTTGCGAGAAGCAGATCAAGGCGTTCCAACACGACGCCCCGAACGGTGAAGTCACCATCTTTGAGCATAGTGGCCATACGCCTCATTATGAGGAGCCCGATGCCTTCAAGGAAGAAGTGCTTCGCTTTATTAACGAAGAAACGGCTTAGAGAGAAGACCTTGCGCCTATTGATGCAGGGTCTTTTCTATGCTTGGACAAGTGGGATGACTCCTGAAGCAGGAATCTCTTCATAATAGTAGGTGCGAACCGACCCATTTTCCATGGTGAACTGGTGGTGGAATCCGTTCTTTTCTTGCAGCATCCTTCGGAAATAATGAGGAATCATGTTGCCGACACCGTGATTCCGGTCCATGAGAACCCAATCAATCGTTTTCCAGTCGAGTATCCCTTCAAGGGTCCTGACTGGGGTGGAGTAGGGAATGTCACTTGCCATCACGGCGGTAAAGAGATGCATCCCGCCGGTTGTGCCCTCGTCCGTACTCCAGGAAATAGTCCCTTTGTCTTGAAGGTGATCGGGGGTAAGGTGAAGCCCTGTTTCTTCAGCGATTTCCCTAAGGATACATGCAGTGGGTGTTTCCCCATCCGCTACTTTCCCGCCGACTCCGTTCCAGAGACCGAGCACCGGAGGTTTATCACGATTGAGCATGAGGATTTCATCGTTTCGCTGGATGAAGCACAGCGTGTACTTATACATGGCGTTTCTCCTTTCCCTGGGCCCAATCGATGGGCTGTTGATTATTGTGAAGCACGATATGCGGGTACTCCCTGTCTTGGAATAGCTTGAGGATATACGGTTTCGTTTCCCTTTCGAATAGGGCATTCCATTTGAACATCTTCTTGAAAATCGTGAAGTCCGGCGTGTAGTGAGCGGCTTCACGGCCCGCTTTTTGACGGATGAAGCGGAAGGTGATCTGCTTCATCCTCTTGTAATAGGGGGTGTCGAGGAAGAGGATCACGTCTGCGCTCCGGAAGCTTTCTTCCACCCAGTCCGAGCTATGTGCGCCTTCGATGATCCAGCTTTCCGCTTTAACGAGGTCGGCGAGAACGGCATCGCGCTCCTCATCGGTGCGTCTGCGGTCGCCGTTTTCCTGTCGCTCCCACACAACATTGTCGAGCTCGTGATAGGGGGTCCCGGTGGTGGCAGACAGGTTGCGGGCAAGCGTCGTTTTACCGCTGCCGACGGAGCCGATGATATGGATGCGTTTCGGGATGGTCAGCATGATGGATACCTTCCTTTCAAAGCAGGGAAATCTCTTTCTTAGAGTCGTTCTTTCCTGTATGGAACATTTTAGCATATAATGAAAGTGTCATAATACTAGACTAGGAGACGATGCATATGGGTTCTGAGTTGTGGAATGAAGTGGATCAGTATTTTGCACGAAAGCTGTTAATTGACGATGAATTGGAACGGGTGCTTGGGGCGAATCGTGAAGCCGGCCTTCCCGAGATCGATGTGTCTCCCCTGCAAGGGAAGTTCCTCACCCTGATGGCCCAGATGAAGGGGGCGAAGCGCGTGCTTGAAATCGGGACTCTTGGCGGCTATAGTACCATCTGCTTGGCAAAGGGAATCGGTGTCGACGGCAGGGTGCTCACCCTCGAAGTGGATCAGGCCCATGCCTTGATCGCAGAAGGGAACATCCGGCGTGCAGGCTTCCATGAGCAGGTGGAGGTCCTTGTCGGGAGTGCCCTTGATACGCTGCCGAAGCTGAAGGAAGCGGGCCACGTCTTTGATCTTGTCTTCATCGACGCCGATAAAGAGAACAATCCGCGCTATCTGGAATGGGCCCTTGCCCTCACGACATCAGGATCCGTGATCATTGCTGATAATGTCGTACGGAATGGAGAGGTCGTGGATGCCGCCTCAACGGACGGACGCGTCATCGGGATCCGGGAGTATGTGGATCTTGCCCAGCGTGATCCCCGCATTGAATCGACTGCGATCCAGACCGTCGGTTCCAAAGGCTATGACGGCCTCGTGATCAGCGTAGTCAAATGAACATCCCCGAAGGGCGGTCACGAGCCGCCCTTTTTCCATTCCTTCTTCAAGAGGGAGTAGATGTAGTGATCGTAGTAATCCCCCTGGAAGAAATGCTTCTCCCTGAAGATTCCCTCCCTTTCAAACCCCAACCGCTCGAGTAACCGGCAGGATGCCTCGTTTTCAAGGGCGACGAACGCCTGAATCCGGTTGAGACCCATGTTGCAGAAGCCGCTGTCGATGGCGGCGGTCAAGGCCTCGCTCATATATCCTTTTCCCCATTCCCCGTGCCAGAGGTCATAACCGATTTCAGCGACATGATTCACGGCATCCCACTGGTCGAAACCACAAGTCCCGATTGGAGTGGCGGTTTCTTTCTTCCGTATGATCCAACGGTTCCGACCGTATTCTTCCGGATGCTCATGCCAATCGATCCACTCTTTTGCCTGATCGATCGAGGTAAAGGGCTCTTCATCATAGAGGTACCGGCAGACCAGGGGATCCTCGTAGAGCGCGAGAATAAATCTGGCATCGTCAGCGGTCGAGTTTACTAAGGTTAGCCGTTTGGTTTCAATGGTGGGGAATGCCTGCTTCATGTTGTGCCCCCTTCCATGAAAACTCCATCGATCTGTTCCCGATCATACTCAAGGATCCAAGGGGAAGCCGAATGATAAAGGGGAAGCAAGGTATCTTTTTCAGCTGAAATAATGTCACAGCCGCGGTCGTCATAGAGATGATAGATGAGATGTTTGGTGATGTTCACGAAGTAGATGTCGAGACCTATGTCCCAGCGGTTCTTCAGGATCCGTGTGGGATGATTGAAATCTTCATGACAGATCGCCATCAGGAGCGGCCGATAGCGGATGTCGCCCGCTTGGCATTGCAGGGAAAAGCGATGGGTGACAGTCTCATCCTCATCATCAATCAAGCCATCTACCCTTTCATATTGCAGCTTCATGCGCACGTCTTTATCCTTGATATATTTGAGGAACACGTTGGTCTTCGGTGGTGGAGAATCGTTTAGACCAAACACATTTGTTACGAGGACCACTTCATCGTCCTGCTCAAAAACCGCGTTGAATAAGCTAGTCGTCCTTTCGCCCATCTGCTCAAGGTTGTCTGTGTCAAGGTGCTCACTTCCGGGCTTGGCAATTTCAAACCGCAAGCCCGTAGGCCATGAATAAAAGAGCGGTGGCTTGAGGGAGAGCCCGGGAAAGTGTTCTAGTAGATAGTCACGTATAGTCATGAGAAGGCTCCTTTCGTATCAACTATTCTACCATAGTGGAACATTTTGGATATGTTTTTGGCAGACTTTCAGCGGGTAAAGGTTACCTATCAGTGCCTATCGCACATGAAAGTGCCTACTTCTATCTTTTGGGAAGATGGTACATACTGAGGTAGAAACGATTTTTGAAGGAGGAGTTCATTCATGGGTGCAAAATCCATTACACTAAATAACGGCGTACAAATGCCGGAAATCGGCTACGGAGTATTCCGCGTCGAAGAAGGAAAAGACTTGGAGAAAGCGGTGGAAACAGCGATCCGCATCGGATACCGCAGCATTGATACGGCAGCGATCTATCAAAACGAGAAAAGCGTAGGGAAAGGTGTCCAAAACGCCATCGACGCCGGTCTCGTGACCAGGGAAGAGCTGTTCATCACATCCAAAGTGTGGAATGACGGTCTTTCATACGATGAAACGATCCAGGCTTACAACGATACATTGGAGAGGCTCGGACTTGAGTATCTTGACCTGTACCTCATCCATTGGCCTGGCCAAAACAAATACATGGAGCCTTGGAAAGCCCTTGAAGCCCTTTACAAAGAAGGCCGCATCAAATCAATCGGTGTGAGCAACTTCCAAGTCTCCCATCTTGAGCATCTTCTTGAAACAGCAGAAGTGAAACCGGTCATCAACCAGATCGAATTCCATCCGAAGCTTGTACAAGAAGACGTGCGCGCATTCTGTGAAAAACATGATATCCAAGTGGAAGCATGGTCCCCGCTCATGAACGCCGAGCTATTGAACCATGAAACGGTGAACGAAATTGCCGAGTCCCTTGGCAAATCAGCGGCACAGGTCATCCTTCGCTGGGATCTGCAACACGGCGTCGTAACCATCCCGAAATCCATGACCGAATCACGCATCAAGGAAAACATCGACATCTACGACTTCGAACTGACCGAAGAACAGGTCAAAACCCTGGACGCCCTCGATGAGCACAAACGCATCGGGCCGGATCCGGACCAATTTGATTTTAAATAAACCGAATAGGTGAAGAACCGGATGCTTGCGGGCATCCGGTTTTTTCATGGAGGGGGATCGATAATTATCGGTCTTCCCATTGTTCCTTCGATAGTTCAAGAAGCGGGTGCTCCTTTTCATTGGAGCAGCCTGTTAAATAAAACCCAATTTCATCATTCGGCGTTTCCCTTTGCTTCAATTCAGTACAGGTGTCCGTTGTCACTCCACGGTCTTTACCACCGTATTGATCATGGGAATCATCATAGGAAAAATCGAACCTTTTCCCGTCATACTCCACATCATGAAAAATCGGATCTCCTTCTTTGGTATACCCCGTTATCCGCAGTGTAGCTTCATTCTTGTCCTCCACATTCTTCATAAACTCTATGAATGGCCCTGGATTTTCCACCCCGGCCTGTGTCACGACATCTCCACGTTCGATGGCTTCATCGGAGTTGTAGGCTCCGTTTGAGCAGGCTGTACTTAGAAGCAAAAAGACCATCAACAAGCCAATTCTAGGTCCCTTCATTTTTTACCCTCCCATTTCTATCACCATTTTTAGAAAAATATGTTAATATCAGTATATCAAATCGAAAGGTGTGATCCACATGAAATTCCAAACACTTGCAACCAACCTGACAGAGGCACGTCGCGGGTAAAAACCACCACCATGCCCGTGATGAATCAACACAAACGGAGGGCATGTATGTTAAACAGTACAGGATTCGACTTATGGGCAGGCCGCTATGAGGAGACAGTGAAAGAGAGCGAAGAAAGCAACCAGTATCCATTTGCCGGGTACAGGGAAATTTTGAATGTGATTTATAGGGAAGCGATGGGGAAGGAAAGGGCTGAGATCCTCGACATCGGCTTTGGGACCGCGGTTTTGACAGGAAGACTGTATGATCATGGTCACAGCATCACGGGCATCGACTTTTCCAGGGAAATGATGACGAAGGCACAAGAGAAGATGCCGGATGCTCATTTGATCCAGGCCGATCTTCAGGACGGGTTCCCTTCATCCGTGAAAGAAAAGTCGTTTGACATCATCCTCAGCACCTATACGCTCCATCACCTGACGGATCAAAAAAAGGGTAAGCTGATCAAGGAATTACTTACTCTTCTGAATCCCGGTGGGAAGCTCCTGATCGGGGACATTTCGTTTAGGACAAGGGAAGACCATGATGCCTGCAGGGAGGAAAACCGGGGACATTGGGATGAGGATGAGTTTTATTTTGTAGAGGAAGAATGGAGAAAATCGCTTCATGTTCCGTATGAGTATCATCAGATTTCACACTGTGGTGGCGTCTATATGATGTTGGGCAAGTAAGGAGAAGAGGACGCTGAATGGCGTCCTCTTTTTAGATTCGTATGATTCCCTCCGAAATCACAACCCCCGTCCCTCCAACAAGCACCCGCGGCTCCATAGGATCGGTCAGCCTCGTCGTAATCACCGATGGACGGTTCAGGCTCTCCCCTTGAAGACAGCGAACGTCCACGTCAAAATCCGTCAGCACCCCGTAATGATAAAGATAGTACGTCATCGCGCCGCTCGCCGTCCCGGTAGCGGATTCTTCGTCGATCCCGAATAGCGGGCTGAAATTCCGGCTACAGGCAAGGGCATCCGTGGCATCCAGGGTGAACGCGTGAATCCCATCCAAGCCGTATTTTTTTTGATAGGCTGCCAAGGCCTTCATATCTGGATTGATGGCGTCGAGTGAACGCCTGCTGGTGACCGGGACCATGAGATCCATCAGTCCGGTGCTTACGGCACGAGGCGGCAGGTCTCCTCCTATGGAAGATACTTCAATGCCAAGGAGCCCGGCCAGTTCGGTCACCTTTTCACAGAGATTCCCCAGGGTAGGTGGTGCCTGCTCCATCATGATTCGGCCGTTCGACAAATGGACGGGGATGTCGCCCGCTCCCGTCTTCATGATGTAAGAGCGTCCCTCTGCGACCAGTCCCTTATCCAAAAGGACGGTAAAGGCAGCGATGGTGGCGTGTCCGCACAGGTCCACCTCGGTATTCGGCGTGAAGAATCGCACGTAGAACGAAGAATCACTCTTCCTTTCAACAAAAGCAGTCTCTGAATAGCCAAGCTCCCGGGCGAACAGCTGCATGAAGGATTCATCCATCTCATCCACCAGGACAACCCCGGCAGGATTCCCGCCGAACGGAACATCCGTAAAGGCATCCACAATAAAAAACTTCATCATTTTCCTCCTCAGACAATTTTCCTTATTCCTATTGTATCAAACTTTTTGAAACCTTCTTGTCCATTCAGCGTAAATATAGGTGGAAACATGAAGATCATGGCAGGAAAACAGGTATCCATGGCGAATGAAGAAACATACCCCATTTACCAGGAGGATCACACATGATCAAACAAATCGGTCAAATCATGCTGTATGTGAACAATCAGGATCAGGCGAAGGCATTCTGGAGTGAGAAAGCAGGCTTCCACATCAAGTCGGAAGAAGATAACGGCCATATGCGTTGGGTGGAGATTGCTCCGACAGCCGAGGCGGAGACGACAATGATTCTGCACAATAAGGAACTCATTGCCAAGATGTCGCCGGAGCTCAACCTCGGAACGCCGTCGATCATGTTTTTCAGCGACCGGTTTGATGAATTGTATGAGAAGCTTTCCTCAGAGGGCGTGACCGTCGGGGAAATCGTCCAGATGGGTCCGCAGCGTGTGTTCAATTTCGCTGATGATGAAGACAATTATTTTGCCGTTATGGATCATAAATAATAGAGAAGACGACAGGTTTTCAGACATGGGCTGAGGGCCTGTTTTTATGAAGGAGGAACAAGTATGGAGCGCGTCATATTCCTGGATGCAGGTGGCGTTTTATTCGATACAGTCAAAAAAGGGGAGGACCGGGTCCATCATATTCTCGCAGAACGGGGATTCGAGCGTCAGGATGTGCAGGCGGCAATCGGGAAGGCGAAGATGCTGGAGCTTCCGTTCATAACCAACTGGGAAGAAGAGGAGCGCTATTTCAAACGCTATTACGAGATCATTGCACACGAAATGGGAGCGGGGGAGCTCGGGCCGGAACTCTTTTACTTCTGCCACTATGCCCGCCACTGTGAGATGTTCATGGAAGTGAAGGCAGTGCTCGAGAAGCTGAAAGCAAAGCATTATCGACTCGCAGTCATTTCCAACGCGGTACCGAGCATGGACTGGGTATTCGACCAGCTCGGATTGCGGAAATACTTCGAGCGGATCATCCTCTCTTCCACCGTCAACAAAGTAAAACCGAGTGAAGCGATCTACCGCTATGCTCTCGAGGAAATGAACGTCCGCCCGGAAGAGACCGTCTTTGTTGACGACCTAATCGAAAACATACAGGGGGCCGAGCGGATCGGCATGAAGGCCCTGCATCTTCAGCGGAAGAAGCAGGATCTATGGGAGCTCTTGAAGGAAGAAGGGGTGATATGAAGGGACCCATCGCCACGGGGAACACAGCGGATATCTATTTGAATGATGCGGGATATGCGGTCAAGGTGTACAAGGAAGGATTCCCGGCAGACGAAGCCAGGAAGGAAGCGGACAAGCAGCGTTACATCCATTCCCTTGGCATACCTGTGCCCGAGATCCTTGCGCTCACGAGTTTCAATGGAAGACAGGGCCTGATCATGGAATACATTGAGGGGGACACCCTCGGGGATCTCGCCATGAATAAACGAATTCTTCTGCATGACTACTTGGCCACATCAATTGAGATACAGATGCTGATACATGAGAAAGAAGCCCCGGGACTTGAACCGATGAGAGATAAACTGGCCAGGCAGCTGCATGACGTCTCATCAATGTCTTCAGAAGTGAAAGTGAGTCTGTTAAAACAGGTCAACCAAGTGTCGGGAACGAAGCTGTGTCACGGTGACTTTCATCTTTTCAATCTGGTAAAAACGGAGGATGGGATTCGTGTTCTTGATTGGGTCGACGCCAGTTCAGGGGATATCCGCGCCGATGTGGTTCGGACCTATCTCTTGTATGCTGGTTTCGATCAGGAAATTGCCGCTCAGTACCTTTCTCTATACTGCGAGAAGAGCGGGCTGGAGCGGGAGGAGATTCTTCAGTGGGGACCGGTGATCGCAGGAGCGAGGTTGTCGGAGAATGTACCGGGTGAGGATGCGGAACGGCTTCTGGAGATTGTACGGCAAGGAGTGAAAGGGAGGACAGACAAATGAAATCAATCGGCTTACTTGGCGGTATGAGCTGGGAGTCCTCCAGTGAATATTACCGCCTCATCAACCAAGGCATCAATCGAAAGCTCGGTGGCCACCACTCGGCTAAAAGCATCATGGTGTCGGTGGATTTTGAAGAGGTCAAGCACTATCAACATATAGGGAAGTGGGATAAGGCTACAGAGCTGATGATCGAGGGAGCCCAACAGATCGAACGCGGCGGCGCTGATTTCCTGCTGATCTGCACGAATACGATGCACAAAATGGCGGATGACGTACAGAAAGCCATCGGCATTCCACTCTTACATATCGCCGATGCCACTGCGCAATCGATTAAGGATGCAGGGCTGACGAAAATCGGTTTACTTGGTACAGCATTTACAATGGAAGAAACATTCTATAAAGGCCGCCTTTCATCCCGCCACGGTCTCGAAGTGGTTGTTCCAGAGCAAGACGATCGCCAGCTCGTACACGATATTATTTATCGGGAGCTGTGTCTCGGGAAGATTGTATCGGAATCCAGAAGGGACTATCAGCGGTCATCGGGAAGCTTATCGATAAGGGATGCCAAGGGGTGATCCTTGGCTGTACGGAGATTTCCCTATTGATTAAGCAAGGGGATGTGGCTGTACCGTTATTTGATACAACGGAAATACACGCTGAAGCAGCAGTCGCTTATGCGTTGAAAGAAGACGAAGCGGAGATAGGGAGACCCTGAACCACTGTTCTGTCAACGCGTGGAAACATACATAAAAACCCCCTGCATCAGCAGGGGGTTTCATCATTTATTTCGTTGAACGTTTCAACACGCTCTTGAAGTGAGTGAACGTATCGAAGCTTGCTTTCCCGTGATAGGCGCCCATTCCGCTATCGCCTACGCCTCCGAATGGAAGGTAGTGGGACGTCATGTGGTTGATCGTATCATTGATGGATCCGCCACCGAATGAAATCGTGCTCAGGATCTGATCCTGTACGGCTTCGTCATCAGAGAACAGGTAAAGAGCAAGTGGTTTCGGACGTTTCACGATCGGTTCAATGATCTCGTCCAGGCTGTCATACGTCATAACAGGCAGGATCGGTCCAAAGATCTCATCCTGCATCACGGAGTCATCCCATGAAATGTTATCAAGGATGGTCGGCTCGATGATCAGATTGTCGCGGTCATGTTTTCCGCCGGTCACGATGCTTCCGTTATCAAGGAAGCCGACAAGGCGGTCGAAGTGGCGCTCGCTCACCACATGTCCGAAGTTCGGGTTCTTGACGATGTTTTCACCGTAAGAAGCTGTGATCACTTCTTTGAATTTGCTCATGAGTTCATCTTTTACGCTGCTGTGGACAAGAAGATAATCCGGTGCCACACAGGTTTGGCCAGCATTGGCGAATTTACCGCGTGCAATGCGCTGAGCCGCTTCATCAAGGTTGGCATCTTCGTGAACGATTGTCGGACTTTTACCGCCCAGTTCAAGCGTTGTCGGAGTCAGATGCTTCGCTGCCGCTTCGGCCACGATTTTACCGACGCCTGTGCTACCAGTGAAGAAGATGTAATCAAAGTCTTCTTTCAATAGGGCTGTGCTGGTTTCAACTTCGCCTTCCACTACATGAAGATATTCTTCAGGGAAGTTGTCATTGATCAATGTAGAGAGAAGAGCAGATGTTTTCGGTGTAAGCTCGGAAGGCTTCAATACGGCCGTATTCCCACCGGCAATCGCGCCAACAAGCGGTGTCACAGCAAGCTGGAATGGATAGTTCCAAGGCGCGATGACAAGTGCGGAACCATACGGCTCAGGCTGGATGAAGCTTTTTGCCCCTTCGTGAGATGCAGGTGTCGGCACTTCTTTTGTCGCTGCCCATTCTTCAAGGTTCTCCACCATGAAGTCGATCTCACCGATCACTAGGCCGACCTCGGCACGTTTTGCTTCAAGCTCAGATTTATTCAAATCCTGCTTCACGGCATCCAGGATATCCTGTTCATGCTTCTGTACAAGTGTTTTCAATGTATTTAAAGTGTTAATACGGAAAGAAACACTTTTGGTTTCACCAGTACGGAAATACGTACGTTGTTTTGTTAAAAGATCTTGGTAGTTTTCCAAAATGAACACTCCTTTGATTTGGCTACTCTATTGCTATTCCCGTTTGGAATAAAAGTAATCATGGGAACTATTTCTCGTGTTTCCAAATGATTGTGCGCAATTAGTTGAGGTATCAATTGATGACTAGACCTACTATAATACAGCCGTTTTTTGAATGCAAGGGATGTGCTTCATCTGAAAAAATGTGGTGTGTAAAGAGGTGTGGCTGTGCAAGGGGAAAGATAAATGAAAAGCGTTCAGCACGAGACTTGGGGGAATCGTAGAAACAAAACAGACCTACAGATTTCGCTGTAAGCCTGCCCAAGGTTTGATAGTCAATGTGATGAGCTTCTTGAACATTCCTCAGACCGTTTGATCCATAAAGCTGATGAATAATTGGCTCGGCCTTATCCGGATTAGTTCCATGTGGAATATTTTCACCTTTTCCTCGCCTTCACAATAAAAGTAGAAGGCACCCATTCCGCCTTCTGACTTGCGTACCAACGCTCCGGATTGTCAGACGGAGTGTCGGTGATCACCACGTCATCGATGACACGTTCAATCGTAAATCCACACTGTATGAGCGTATTGATGTAGGTGGTCAGCTTTCGGTGGTGGATCACGACGCTTTTATTCCATCCCTCATTATACTCGGGACCTTCCGTCACATAGGATTTCGTCATGATGAACTCGCCGTCCCGGTACTGGAGACGGTCGTGCATTGGATTTTCCCAGCTGAAGATGAACGTCCCCCCCTGTTTTAGGTACGAGTGGACATGGCTCAATGTTTTCTTCAGGTCATACGTCCACCCCAAGGCGTAAATGGAATAGACGACGTCGAAATAGTTTGTCGGAAGCCCGGGATTCTCCTCCATGGGGGATTCGAACAACTTCACTGTGGCATTCTGTTCCCGCAAGTACTCCCGTTGCTGCTTCGATCTGCTTCGTGGTCAAGTCGAGTCCCCACAGCTCACCAGCCCCCTGGTTTCCCATGTAGGCGAGGGAATGTCCGCTCCCGCACCCGATATCGAGCACGGTTTTTCCGTTTACATCTCCGAACAGGTGAAGATCATCTTCACTCGGGGCATTCGGCCCGAACTCCGGCAAGGCCGTCCGTCCGAAAAAGCGCTCGGCCGATTGCTCCCAGCTTGTCTTATTCATCGTCAAAATATCTACAGGTTTCATCTCAACACATCCTTCCCCGTACTACTTCTATAAATTGGTCGACATTTCCTGTAAATAAAAAAACTGAACCTCCCTCTAGGAAATTCAGTCATCAATTCATGAAGCTGCCGATCAAGATGAATAAAGCCCCGAGGACAAACGCCCCGATGATGAAGATACCAATCCATCGTATCGGTTTCGGGAGGCTTCCATTCCCTGGGTCTGTACTTATAGGTGATCCTTCGATTTTACTCATGTGATCGGTGACATCGTACCACACACTAATATTTATGGTAAAATTTATATAAAAAAGGTGTGAGCGCATGAAGAATGAATATGACCTTGTGATGGATTTCTTGGAGAAGCAACAACTTTTCAATGGGGTCATTATGATCGCAGACAAAGGTGTCCCGGTGTATGAACGGAGTGTGGGTAAACGGAATGAAGCAGACCCTCTTACCAGCCAGTCTGTATTTGAAATCGCCTCGTTGACTAAACCCTTCACCGGAGCGTGCATCATGATACTTGTAGAGGAGGGAGTATTGTCACTTTCGGATGAATTGGCTGACATGTTCCCATGCTTATCCTTTCCAGGCGTGACAGTAGGACATCTTCTACATCACACATCGGGTTTGCCGGATTATATGGAGTGGTTTGAAGACAAGTGGGACAGGACGAATATGGTCACGAACGCGGACGTAGTGAAGTGCCTTGAAACTTTACCAGCTGAATTCCTCCCCGGTGAACGGTGGGAGTACTGCAATTCAGGGTATGTCCTACTCGCTGAAATCATAGCATTGAAGTCCGGGATGACGTATGAGGAGTTTGTGAATCGTAGGATTTTCGAGCCTCTGGGCATGAGTAGAAGTTCCCTTTCCTCTGTATTTGTGGACGGGCCACCGAAAGACTACGCAACGGGTTATGTAGTTGATGGGGAAGGGCGCATCGAACTGCCGGCCAATCTTGTTGACTATGAATATGTCGTAATGTTTGACCGTGTAAAGGGCGACGGGGGTATAAAGTCTACGGCAGAAGATCTTTTGAAGTGGGAGCAGGGTCTCTTTTCTGGAGTCTTGCTATCGGAGGAGAGCGTCGAACAGATCATACAGCCAGCCGTTTTAAAAGATGGTAGATATACAGATTATTGCCCAGCTCTACATGAAGAACACTATGGGGGATATGGAGCAGGCTGGAAGCTTGAAGACCATCCTGAATACGGAAAAATAGCCATGCATGATGGCTATTGGGCGGGGTACTGTCATGGTTTAGTGAAATATTTGCGATCTGGATAAGACGCTGATCCTCTTGAGCAACTACGACTTCATCAGTGAAGGATACGTAAAGATCCCCCATCTAATCACGCTGGCTATGGAGAGCATGGTATGGGGGAAAGAGGCGGATTTGACGCCGTTCAGAGAACTAATCTCTACACCCTGAAAGCAAGCCCATTCCGTTCCAGTTCATCCCTCAACACAGGAAGCGAGGAAGGACCGATCCCGTGCAAGGAAAGGATTTCTTTTTCCGTGTATCTGCAGAGGTCCTCTGCCTTCACAATTCCTTCACTGGCCAAAGCCCTGCGTGCCGGAGCCGAAAGCTTGGACTGAAAGCCTTCAGAAGGCTTTTTTTCTTTCTCACAGGTCGGGCATGTGGGGCAATCACTGCTCTTGTAATAAACATGTCCGTGTTCGCAGACTCGTTTGGATGTCATGTTAGAAGCATCTCCTTTCAAGTGTGAATCAGGTTTTCTTGTTTCCAATATACAATGAGCACACGGTTGAGGACCACCCCTACTAGATAAATAATGGCCGTCACAGGCATCAACCCCAATAGAAGAGCGCCTGGAAGGCCGAATATCAAGGCTTCCAGCATAAGCCTACCATTTTGGGGGAGTGGAAATGGGGCACGTGGGGAACCGAACATTCCCCAGACGGTTGCGAATAAAAGGGGAAGGGTGATCCCACTCAGCCACCCCATCCAGCCATCTCCCATATGGAACCCCCAATACCCGATTGCTGTCAAACCCATCAGCTCCAGAGTGAAGCGAAGGGCAGCATTCAACTGTCTAAGAAATTTAATCATCGGATTCCATAGACCCAGCGGATTCCTGAAAGAAAAGCATGGATGCTTTTGGTCAGGCTCTCATCCTTTTCAAGGGGAAGCCCGAATTCTCCGTGCTGCTCCAATGAAGCAAAGCCATGGAGAATGCTCCGAAGTCCCCGGACGGCATGAAGGGTGCCATTTTCGCCCGAAACCATAGCCCTCCATGACCTGGATGATGATCCTGATGCTTTGATCCTGGATATCCTGCAGCTCTTCATCGGCTCCGATCGCGACCATGAGCATGGCTTCATACAGTCCCGGATGGTCCCGGACGAATTGTACATAGGCCATACCGAAGGCGAGGACAGCGGCATCCATTGAACGGCCGACTGAAGCGTCCATCAATCGTTGGTTCAACTGGGAATAGCCGCGTTTGGCCATTTCAATCTTCAGGGCAGGGAGTCCGCCTTTTACATGATTATAGAGGGAAGGGGGGCGGACATGTAATGATTTTGCTAAAGTGGCAAGTGTGACCTCGCTCATCCCTTCACGGTCAGCAAGCTCGATGGCTGCTGTTAAGATGATATCTAGATCCATTCCAATTCGTGGTGACATACTGATTCAACCTTTCTTTTTTGCCTTTAATATGGCTTCGTTCATGATCGATTCAGGTGAAGGGATCATCACTCCGTGACCTGCTGCGAGGAGAGTGGGCTTCAGATCAACAAGCTTTTGAGCGCTTTTCAGGGCCACCTCTTTATTCCAAGTCGCAAGTGCCGGGAACGGGAAGAGCGGATTAAGCTGCCCGGAAACGGCCGTCCCCCCGCGCGTTTGAAAAGCATCTCCAACAATCAGGCTGCCGTCCCTCTGGTCGAAGAAAGCCATTGACCCCGGTGTGTGCCCCGGTGCTGAAATGGCTCGGAGGGAACCGACCACATCATTTTCTTCAAGAAGGACATCCGCACGGGTCTTGATGTTCTTTGGCACGCCGCCGCGAATAGGCGTCTGGGGCTCGTGATCATCGAGGGAAAGAACGCCACGGAGCAACCGCTCATCCCGTTTGGAAATATAGACTTCAGCATTCGGCAGTGATTCCTTCAGTTTATCCAACGCCCCGATATGATCGTCATGGGCATGGGTCAAAACGATACGGGAGATGGGTTTGCCGATTTTCTCGGCAGAAGCCAGGATTGCTTTTGCACTATAAGGTAGTGCGGCATCGATAAGGGTAAGGTCATCCTGCTCTTCAACGAGATAGCAATTCACAGGAAACAACCGTGGCAGAAAAGATAACTGATGGATTTGATTTATACGGGTTAGGCGCATGATGGCGTTCTCCTTTAAGAAAAAGAATTTAAAAACTAATGATAATAACAATATAACTAATGGTATTAGTTTTGTCTAGCCATGAGGAGGGAATTCATTGAAACTATTACTGATTCGCCACGGACAATCAGAGGCAGACGTCCTGAACGTACATGAAGGAAGGGCGGACTATTCGCTAACGGAGCTTGGTCGTACGCAAGGAAAAGCAATGGCCGCAAAAGTGGAAGGCTTAATCAAACCGGACATCATCTGGTCCAGTACGTTAAAAAGAGCAGCAGAAACCACGGATATCCTCACAAAGAAGGTGGAGTGCGAGGACGTCCGGCTTGTGGACGAACTGATGGAACAACATAATGGAATCTTAGCCGGCATGCCGCTTGAGGAAGCTGAGAAGATCCAATTCCCTCAGTTTCTTCACGAAGCTGTGGAGGGAGGAGAAACGTTCATCGAGTTCCGGATGAGGTTGGAACACATCTTCTCCCGGATCATTCATACAACGCATGCAGACAGAATCATCATCATCGCACATGGCGGTGTTTTATCCATGCTTACTGAATATCTTTATGGGGAATCCGGTTGATCAGAATGTCTGGTTCATCACGGGGGACACAGGAATGCATCTATTGGAGAAGGATGGGGAGGAGAGGTTGGTTCATTTTTTGAATGATACGGGGCATCTTGCCGAAATAAAGAGTTGAAAAAAGCCCCAACACGTTTCGTGTAGGGACTCCACTCATTCTTCCAACTTGGCTAAAATCTCTTTCAATAAATAAATCCCCTGGATCAAACAACCCAAAATCATTCCGAATACAATCACCATGCCAAGCTGATCCAATCCTAGAAGAACAAACCCGATCAGGGTACTTACAGCCATTTAAAACAATAAAAACAAAAGCTGAACGTCCTTTCCTTTGGTAAAATATAGCTAAGTGCAAGTGTAGGACGACTTACCATCCCTTGTCAAAGGAGTTTAGAGGAAAGAGTGATTGATATGAATAAACGTCTTGTCCTGAATGCTCCCAGAAAGTTGGAATGGATCAGTGAAGAGGACTCTGTACTATCAGAGGACGAAATCCGGGTTGAAACCCATGCCTGCGGAATAAGCATCGGGGCTGAAATGCCTCAATATCTTGGGACAGACCCGACCGATGTGGAGCCGATCTATCCGCGTAAGGTCGGGTATGAGAGCGCAGGGAGGGTCATAGAGGTGGGAAGGTCCGTGACCGAATTCAAAGTGGGTGATCGGGTTATCGCTTTCTACGGTCAGCAGACATTCGGAGTCACCCCGTCTAGGAAGGCGGTCAGA
>CAVXKK010000002.1:0-24316 GCA_963762295.1 uncultured Bacillaceae bacterium | reverse complement strand
GCCGTGGACCAAATGATCTGCCCAGCCGCTTCATGGAACGGGAGCCAAGGAAACTCGAAAAATTATGGACATGTGGACTGATATGAATATTCTGAAGAAACTTGCTCTCTGGAATGGAATATCCTTGGCGGTACTCTTCATCCTTTCATTCATCAGTAGTTCTGTCTTAAACGGAATCCTGAGAGATTCATTACGCGGTGACTTTGGACCTATGATCGATGGGGTTAAGTTATTGTCGTTTTCGGATATTTTTATGATCAGCCATATGGCTAGCGTGGAGTACAGTGCACGTGCCCTGATGTTCGAAGGTGTACTATCAACGACAAGCGGATTATTCTTCCTGTTAGTCATCCCGGCAATCGTATTAATCATCACCGGGTTCTTGATGAACCGTCATGCCGGAAACAATGTAATTGAAAAGCTGAAGCTTTGCCTTTCCTTTTCTATCATGTATGGCCTGTTGGTAGGGATTTTCAGTACTTTTGCCGGCGTATCCATCGATATTTCGGATCCAACCGAATTACTGGGGGATATAACCGTAAGTGCAGATTATCCATTCATAGAAAGTATGTTTAACGCTATTGTAATCAGTATGATTTTTACAAGTATAGGCTCTATATTCTCGTTACATAACGCACAGCGTTCAACCAATGATCAATTTGGCCTTTCGATTTCCAGAGCCATTCTCCATTCGATGATCGGGTTGGTCCTGATGATGATTGCAGGTTCGATTTATGTTTCATCAAATGATGAAGTAACAACGGACAATCCTGCAGGTGACGTCCTGATTGGAACGCAAGCAGGAGGCTATCTGTGGAGTATTGCCCAATTCCAGACCCTGAAGTTTGATCTGATTGCAGATGGGGAATCAGTGAAAGCCAGCTACTCACTGATTGGCGGGCCAAAGTCATCGGAAGGGGATGATGATGCCCTGACTGAGTTTTTTGACGGGTTCAATTGGATTTGGATGTTAGTGCTTATTCCAATCGCTCTCCACTCGTGGGCAGGGAATCTATTTCGCAAATCCTCCCAAGGAAACATACTATATGAGCTGGGAGTCTATGCCGTTACCTTTGGAATCGTCAACGCCATGATGGTTTCCATATCGAAACTTACCATCGATACGAATTTCGATGATGTATTTACGGTCACGCTTGGATTTTCCATCATTGGGACGTTTATCTTCAGCACACTCCTTGCATTTGGAATCAGCTATGCGGCAGTGATGGTGACCAATCGTCAGAAAAGCCATCAGGCGTCGTTTTCATCATGAACAAAGCGAATGGCTGTCTCTGTAGGATTGGAGACAACCATTCGTTTTCACTAAACATGTAAAGAAGAGGAGAAATTATTGTGAAATTTTGTACTTCCTGCGGAAAGAAAGTCCAAGGCAATACCTCCCACTGCAACAGCTGCGGGGCTAACATAAACGGAAAAGAAACACACACCAAAAGAGAAGCCAGTATGCCTTCCCTTGCCTCTCTATCCTTAAAAACAAAAATCATCATCGGAGCCGCTCTGCTTTTCTTCATTGCCTGTATTTCGTTATATAAAGTGGGCGATTCCCTAACAGATAAATCAAACCTGATGGCTGATTTCGAGGAACACTTAGAGACAGGAAATGTCGATGAATTAGTCAGTATTCTTGATTCAAGAAAAGATTCTGAAAAGGTTACAAAGAAAAATGTTCAGGCCCTTCTTACCTATTTAAAAGAAAACCCGGATCAAAAAGAAGGCATGATAACCCAACTACATAATAATGTAAAAACGGCCGATGCCCATACAGTTAAAGCCAAGGATGATCTTGAGTCTCCCGACCAGCTGATCACCTTTGAAAAAAGAGGGAAGAAATTCCTGATTTATGATAATTATGATTTCATCATGGAGTCCGCCCCCATGACGGTTTATACCAATTACGACGACCTTCGTTATTACGTCAACGGAAAAGAAATCAAACCTGAATCCGGAGAAGGCGATCGTGTCAATTTCGGGACGTTCATACCTGGAACGTATAAAATCAAGGCAGTCCTTACTTCCGATTTCGTGGAGTTGGAAAAGGAAGTCGATCTTCAACATGTCGGACCAACGCACACGGACCTTTTCTTCGACATCGACTATACAACGGTGCACACGAATAGCGAAGGTGCCTCCGTGTGGGTGAACGGAAAGGATACCGGGATGAAGACCACAGAAGACAACACCGCCGAAATCGGCCCGGTTCTTACAGACGGTTCCATGGAGGTGCAAGTAAAGAAAGACATGCCTTTCGGGACGGTTCAATCCGATGTCATGGCCATTGATGACAATGTACTTGATGCGCCCTTGGGTTTGAGCGACAAACAAAAGGATCAGGCCATGGAAGGACTGAAACAATACTTCCTTAATCTTTCCAAAGCCCTTGCCTATCAAGATGAAAAGTATCTTAAAGAGGAATCCAACGAAGTATCCTCCTTTGTTTCTTCTTCCTTTCAAGAGTTATCGGGGGATGATTGGAAAACATTCGGGTACATTACAGGCCTGGAAGTAGATTCAAAAGCCATATACCTGGAGGAAGTGGATGGTGAATGGCTGGCCACTCTACCAATCCACGCAGAATGGATGCAGGATTATGTGTATTCCGGAGACCCCCTATCACTGACAAAAGAGAGTGATGTGAGTAACTACTCTTTAAGCTATGCACCCAAAAGTAAAAAATGGAGTGTCGCCTCCTGGTCTTCCGCATGGGATTTTGATGAAAGCAACGCTACAAAGATCGATATCGATACCGCTGCACTGAAAAAACAAATGGAAGCTGCACCGGCCTTTAGTGACATTTCTCAAAAACAAGTCAGTGATGATGTGGAATCCTTTGTTGAATCCTTTATTTCCAATGGCGTTCAAGCATATAACAATCGTGACTTTTCAATTCTATCAGATGATATAGACCCCTCTTCCGCCTATTCCAAAACGGTTAAAGACTATATCGACCACCTTGAGAAAAAAGGAATCACCGAAGATCTCGTCAACGTTGAAATCGAGAAAGTCGAACCATTGGAAGATGGCTCTTACTACGTTTACACAACGGAAGAATACAACATCTATTACGATGACAACACAGGCAAATACAAAGCATTTGAAGGCAAGTACAAAATAACTACTACAGATGATGGCTTAAAGATGTATGATCTGGTATCCACTGAGGAAGTAGATAGTAAGGATCTGTAAGTAAGCGTGCTTCTGTGAAGCATTTTGATCCAAATGCTGACTTAGGACGAAATAAGCGTCAGCCCCAGATTATGACGGAAAAAGGTTTTGGGAGAAATACTCTCCCAAAACCTTTCTATTTACTGCTGTTTTTCAAAATAGTAATTCAACCACTTATGCACCTTCTCCAACTTCTCCACTACTCTATCCTTCACTACCGGATTCAGTGTTTCAAACGAGTTAATCCGTTCAACCGTCTTCTCAAACTCTTTCTCTACCTTGTCTTTCTTGAGCGACTGATCCGGCCGCTTCATCATTTTCTCCCATTTACGAAGATTATTCTCAAGCTCTTTTCCTTCTTCTTTGTTAATCGCTGCTTTTGGAATATAAATGGATGCCGTCTGTTCTTTCAACTGCTTAACCGTAGCTTGGACTGCCGCTTTCGGATCTTCTCCAGGATTCACAGCCGCATTTCTCCACGGCCCTTTCCCCAATGCGTCCACAGAAGGGGCACTGGCCTGACCGAAGGCGAACATGTTCACACCTGACGTTCCATGACCCGGCAGCCAACACATCATTGACGGCCGCTTTTTCACCCAAATGATGATAGAACGAATAGATTCCCGTATAATACATCATCGACGGCGGCGTCAGCTTTTTACTGGCGATGACCGTGGATTGGATGCTGTTGAAATCATGTCCATACGCCTGCGGGATGACGCCATCAATGTCCTCGACCCAGTCGCTGATCAGGACAGCCTCTGCCCCCGGTTCAGGAGTGGCTGTCACCATAAAGGCAGGGTTGATGTCTTTACTCTGCACATGAAGCTGATCGACAAACGTGTTTTCCTGTTCACGAAGCCAGTTCTCCCACTCTTCCCATAACTCATCGGACTCCTCTAAATCCATTGGATCGACACCAAATTCCGCTTCGAAACGTTCACGGTTTGAGGCACTGAAACCATAACTCTTATCAAACGGATGGTGCGGGTAACGCATATAGTCGATATTCACACCTGTGATCTTATAGTCTTCTTGCTGTTCTTTATAAATATCCAGCATAAAGTCCTGAACGTCAGGATTCGCAATGTCCAGCCAGTAATAGTTACTGCTGGAATCACTTCCCGGAGTACCAGGCTCATCATTCCGCTGTACCGCGCTCCATTCAGGGTACTTTTTGAACTGTGATGGCAGGCCAAGGCTGCTGTGGCCGATCATGAAACCATCCGTCCAGGATTGAATCGTGATCCCCCGCTTCTTCCCTTCTTCGATAAAGGCTTTCAGGATATCCGAACCGTATTTCCCATAGTCCTGATTGGCGAAGTTCGGGTGCTGCTTTGGCAGACCGTAGGCTTCCATCGTGTCACTCGGGAAGATCGTGTATCCCCAGAAAGTGGTTTCGAGATAAAGAGAATTGAAGCCTGCCTCTTCCATCCGGTCCAGCGTCGTGATGACATCATCCAGATCCTTCTCTTCAGGTCGATACCAGATGGCTCGCTGCTCCCCTACTTCAGAAGGAAGGGAATAATAGTACGCGTCGTAGGCGGCCTGCGTCGCTTCTTCCGTATATTCCAATGCCTTTTGTGGATCTTCACTCTGGATGTCTCCTGCTTTTTTCAAAAGCTTTTCAGCTTCCTTTACTGAAGCTTGTGCTTTCTTGAACTCTGCATCAATATAGTTTTCCTCAGCCTGAGCGATGCTTTGCTTCGCTTCCTGCAAGGTTTGTTCACTTTTAAAAATATAGGTGGACGCGTCGCGGATCAATTCGATTTTGCCGTCCGCATCATACTCCACTTTCATCCCAATCTCTGCTTTTTTCAGATATTCCGCTTCGGTCCCGTGTCCGCTTACGACAAATCCGTTGGACGGGATGCTACTGTCCCCTCCACCAATTTTCGTGACGACTCCATCGGTCACGGTGATTTCATATCCATAGGGGTTCGTTCCGGTGCTTGAACCAAAGGCAGGAGTATACAGCAATAGCTGGTTGGCTCCACGATTCCCTGGGAACGGGGCTCCCTCAGGGTTGGATTCATCGGTTGGGTCAATATCGTCTAACGTATTGGCATAGGTCCTTTCAACCGGTTCATCGATCGAAACGGTCTCTCCCTTTTCCAAGCTCTTCAAGAAACGCATGATTTCATCTGTCGTTTGCGGTCCCGTTGACAGGACGACCCCATCTTCAGGGATGGCACTGTCCCCCTGCCCCGAGGACACAACATGATAACTGTTCCCCTCATCCTTCTTCAGAATCACTTCATACGATGACCCGTTTGTTTCGGTAAAATAACTGAACGTCGGATCAAATACGACAAGCTTGTTTGTATTGTTGCGATCATTTTCTGCATTGACGATGATGCTGATTCCGTCCTCATCCACGACCTTCGTCGCTTCCCCTTCGTCCGCTTCCGCTGTGAGTGCCGGGGCTTGAAAAGCCGGGACTGTCAGTGCGAGGGCCATGGCTGACATTGTCATTTTCTTTCCGATTAACCACTTTTTCATAGAGTACCTCCATATAATCGTTTTATATGTATGCGCTATCATGTTGTGGCAATTTTATTCTATCATAATTTTCTGAATAAAAGGAATACTTCTTCAGAAAAGATAGTTAAGATGGATATATTCTTCATTTTCAGACAAATCGAACGTCGATTTACTAGACCTTTTGACTTATAAAACATTCGGAAAGACCCCCTACAAAAAGGGATCCTCCCCTAAATCGCCCCGACCTCAGGCCACTTCAATTCAATCCCTTCTTCCACAAGCATTGCCTGAAACTCCCGCAGCAACGCTTGATCCTCCCTCACTTCACGTGGCAGGACCCCTTTCTCCATGGCAAAGGAAGCAAGATACCCTGCCGATTCCCCAATATTCCATTCCACCGGATGCACCCTGAAGCAGCCGTTCGTAATATGGGTAGACCCGATATTCTTACACGCAGGAAGCACATTGTTCACCCGAACCGGCAACAAAGCCCCCAATGGAATCTCAAACGGATAACTCTCAGCATAAAAAAATGTATTCGTCTCCGTCGTCGGATGCAAATCGATCCGGTAACAGCCGATTCCTACAGAATCGTCCACCTGTTTGATGCCGTCCCTCGTATTGGCATTGATGTCTTCTTCGACGACCGTCGACACGGCTTTGATTCTCCTCGATTCACGGATATAAGGATATTTCGCGAGACCATCCTCCGTCCCGAGAATATCCCCCCGCAACCGCAGTCCAGGGTACCCTTTGCCACCATCCGGCCTTGGCGCTTCCGTCTGCAGCCAGTACAGCAGGGAAAGACTCAGTTGCTTCGACTCATGGATATGCTTTTCCCGCTCTTCATCACTGACATCGATGATCGAACCGCTCCAATAATCGTTCTGCGGCCAGTTGATGAGAGAGATATCCCCTTCATAGGCACCCCCTGCAAAGAGACTCGGGTCCACAATACGGCGATAATCCCACAGTCCCCACAGATCTTCATGATGGAACATCGCAAATTCCTTCGAACCACCCGTATGGGCATCGGGGGCGAACCAGCTTAACTGCTTGATGCTGTAAAAACGGAGCACGATAGTCTTTCCAGAACTCATATTGTTCAGGCTTTTCAATGACAAAATTTCCGCCCTCTACATAATCCACTGCGAACACATACGTGAAGGACTGCATATCCTGCGGCCGGGCTTCTTCCGGCGCATGCAGCTCGCCTGTATCTTTTTTGGCTTCTGCCCCAGTGACGTACTCCACTCCGGCCAACGGTAAAAGCTCTCCGGTTTCAGTCGCGTCCAGATAATAATGTCCCTGCAGGACTTTGACAGGTCCGTCCCTATGCTGAACGGTAACAGATCGAACATCGTTTCCATCAACGTCCGCCCCGGTCACTTTATAATCAGTAAGGATCTGTAACCTTCCGCTGCTCGTAAACGGAATGAGCATTTCCTGAAGGACGGCAAGGGCCACTTTCGGTTCATGGCAGAGCCTGCTGACCCATCCCTTTCCCGGGTTCAGCCGCTCATCCCGCCTCGCCTCTTCCTTAAGAGGATAGTGACGGCGGTAGTACTCCCGCACCCGGTTCCGGAACTCACGGTACGTCCCCGTGCAGCCAAACTGCTCGATCCACTGGTGCTCATCCGGCGGGACCGCCTGGCTTGTCAGCTGTCCGCCTATCCAATCGGTCTCTTCGGTCATGATGACTTTTTTCCCTCGTTTGGATGCAGCGAGTGCAGCCGTACATCCGCCGATCCCGCCACCGATGATGATGATATCTGCTTTTAACGTCTCCATTCCTTTCACCCCTCTCTCATATAAAACTAATCGATGAACCCTGCCCCGATCACCCCTGAGTTGGAACCAAGCTTCGCAGGGACGATCCGGACGAGTTCTTTCAATTCCGGATACACATACTCTTTCACTTTTGCCCTTAACGGATGGAGAATCTGCTCTTCGCGCACTCATCACGCCCCCGCCCACTACGAAGACGTCTGGATTGATGGCATGCGTGAGATTGGCGATCGCCATGGCCAGGTAATCCACGGCTTCATCAATAATGCTCTGGGCCGCTTCATTTCCATTACGCGCTTCGTTGAACACGGCTTCGGACCCACCGGGGATCCCATTTGATTCGCCGGCTGCCCCAATGGCCGTTCCGCTTGCCAGACTTTCAAGGGCGCCAGGATTTAATGAAGGATGCTTTCGTCCATTCGGCACGACAATCATATTACCGACTTCCCCTGCATATCCATTGGCCCCTTGAAACACCTTCCCGTTAATGACAAATCCACCACCGACACCCGTGCTTACCGTCAGATAATAGACACTTTCATATCCGGCTCCCGCTCCAAGCTTGGCTTCAGCCACCGCCGCCACGTTCGCGTCATTCTCCACCTTCACGGGTAATTCAAAATGCTCCTCGACAATTGACGCCAAAGGGATTCGGTCCCACCCAGGTAAGTTAGGCGGAGATAGAATCGTACCGGATCGTGCATCCAGTGGTCCCGGACAACCGATTCCGATGCCGAGCACATCCTCGTCCCCTTTCACCCTTTCAATGAGTGAAATCAAGTTGGCAATGACCTTCACCGGCCCTGCATGAGCCTCCGTCTTCTCTTTCGGCTTCCTTCAGGATTCCGCCCTTTGTCATCAAGGAGTGCGGCACGCATATTCGTTCCGCCCAAGTCCACCCCGATACGTAAGGTCATGACTCAACACCCCTGCCTATCCCGATTTCGAACGTCCTGTCCCAAGGCAGGTAAATGTCCTCCAGTGAAAAATGGAGATGGTATCGATCCAGGAAATCAGAAGCCTCCCTGCGGAACATTTCCGTCACTTTACTCAACAGCTCTTCCCGGCTGACAGCCGACTCATCTACTACAGCCCGCACCTCTTGGCGAACAACTGACTGATACACATAATCATCCAATAATCGAAGGGTGATTTCAGCCAGCAGCCTTTCCTTTACCTCCGCTTCCGGCAGGGAAGGCTTCTGTTTCTGAAGATGAACCATCGCTGCCTGTGCCACGACCGTCCCCAGCGTATTCCCCGCTGTATTCCAGCCGGCAAATCCGGCAAGCTCACTCACCTTGATCCCAGACAACAGCTGGGGCAGCATACGGGAATCGACTCCGTTGGCATAGGCTGTATCCGCCACCGCCACAAGCTTATCCTGACGAAGATAATGAGAGATGCGCTTGATCCACTCCCCGATATTTCGATGAGGGGTGTCGACTTCCCCCAGGTATTTTTGCAGGGCCAGATCCCCCTGTCGTTTCCCCGGTACATTGACCGCGAACACAATATCCGCTTCCCCTGGGTGATGAACCGTGTATCCGCCAAAGGCAAAGATCTGCCCCTTCACCGACTCGCAGATCGGCCGGTCTTCATACATGGCCGTCGATAACGCACCGGTTTCACCACTGTAGATTGGGAAAAATGCAGGGAACGGGACGTTTTCAAGCTGATAGATCATCTTCGCCACAAGGGTATTGGCGACTTCATCCGCTCCCGGATAAATGAACACACGCTGAAATAACTCCCTTTCGAATACCTTCCTTGAAAGGTCTTCCTGCTCCCCGATATTCAGCCCATACTCGGACGTATCATCCTGTGGGAATACCAGTACATCAAGTGTTCGATCTTCCACCATATCCAACAGGGAAACGTTCACACGATAGTTTTTCAGTCTCGTTGATAAGTAATCTTCCAGAACCTCTGACGGGATCCGATTCCTGAGATCCTGTACGTTTCGATTGGATTCCTCACACCCTGTTTTCTCAAACCGGTGAATATGGAAGGAATACTCCCAAAGCTCGACTCCGTAATCACTCCAGTATTCCTTCTCTTCCTCATTGACGTAGTTATTGGAGATCCGCATGGTGGAACTGAAGGCCATCAGGGCTTTGTCAGGGTACTTTTCTTTTAACGAACGGAGGATCCCGATGCGCTGTTTAATGGTTTCCTCTCCATCGGTACAAACCCGGGAAGGAACCAGTCCTCCATATCCCAGCATGTCGACGGAAAGAACAAATCCATCCACATCAGGTGCCACTTCCCAAATCCACTTTTCCAAACCCTCGATATCTCCCGGTTTCTTCAAAAAGCCGAGGAGACCTTTAGGCGGAAGCAGTACTTCCCAATTGCCAATCGAGGCAATCTGCTTGGGAAGCTCCCTTGTCACCGGTCTCCCATCCACAGGCAGGAGGGCAATCTTTCTATTCATGCTTGTTTCCTCCTTTTATGAGATAAGTAGCGATTTCCTTCGGTTTTAATCGTTCCTCGCCAACCCGTACAGGTTCATGCAGAAAGTCCACCTGCTCCACGCTCTTACCACGGGAAATCAAGCTAAACACCTGTTCCTGCTCAGTCGGATTCCATACACGCAGCTCCACTCCATCTGCTACTCTTCTAAGTGAACTCCACTGTACGTCTCCATTATCGATTTCTACTAAACGGCCGATTCCCTTCGCTTCACCCGGATAGATCCTTGGGGGAACACGGAATAAGTGGGCTTCCGTGGCCACGTGACCAATACTCTTATGGGGGTGGAATTCAAATGCTGCACGGAAGGTATACGTCCCGATACACTGAGCATCCGGCGTTTCCATATTCGGTCCCGCTCCCCCGCCACGTGTCCGTAAATCATCACGGGACAGCCAGCCGACGCTCCTGATCAGCGTCACATCAAGGGAATCTTCCTCTTCCATTCTGGTAATCTGGTACTCCTGCAATCCCTCGATGGTAAAAAGTGAATCCGCTATCCGAACGCACAAATGATAGAGAAGGCTCGACGACAACCGGCACTTCCTTTTGCTTCGCTGCATCAAACGCTTCATCCTTCTTCGCTTCCCGCTTCACCACATCGAACGCCGTATCGCTATACGTGTGATCGACGGACGCTCCCAATGGATATTGAACGCGGAGCCGCTGATCCTTTGAGTGATTGTCGATCGTGTACGATACATCGATCTTCCTATCTTATGATCTTTCACAGTAATAGTGATCCCTACAGTCGTCGTGACCGTCTCTTCTGAAGGACCGGTTCGATCCCCGTTCAGCCCTGACGGAGTGACAAGCTTCAGATCATATGATAACTCTTGAACGCCTGACGCTCTCTGAACCTTTCCTGCGCCGGCAAGCTCAGCCACCGTCTTCACATCGCTCACAGGCGGGGAGTAGTTATACTCATCGCCAGCGTCCAGGGTGCTGTAGAATCGCTGCAATCCTTGATGACGCTTGCCCGTTTCTTTTTCAATTAATGAAAGGGTTCCATCCCCGTCCAGTTCAATAGAGTAATACTCGTTTTCTATGACGCTGTCCTGAGACTCACGTATTTCTTCATAGCTTCCCTCCACTACTGTAAAAGTAGCGAGTGAAGTGGCCGCAAGATCCTCCACATAAAACTCCACCTCATAAAATGTTCCCTCTTTAAAATCCGGGAACGCGTCCAGAGGAGAATCAAAATGTCGGCCCCTCCGCTTTTTCTTGATCACAGGGGTATGAAGCTTCCCGTTCTCGTCCTGTAAACGGAACAATCTTTCTTCCTCGAGCCAGATCTCCCCCGACACCCAGCCGGTGAACGGCCTTGGATGAGGATTGAAGACCGTAAATACGCTGTTATCTTCAAACGGCTTTCTCCGTCCTGCTCCTGAAAACATCGGATCCTGAACGCCGAGATGAGTGAGCGATCCTTTTTGAATGGATGAAAGCCTCTGCCGGAGCATCATCGTCCTCGTCTCCATTTCTTTATGAACCTCATCGATGCTGCACCCGCAAATACTGTCGTGTGGATGATTCAAGAGTAGAAGCTTCCAGGATTCCTCCAAATATCGATGAGGATATTTCTCTTGCCCGGCAAGCGTCGCCAGCGGTTCTGTATAGCCCGTCAGCTCATCCTCCATCTCCTGATTCTGGACTTTGAGATAACTTCTTGCCGACAGGACATTCGGAAGGACATAAATATGCTCATTGCTTCTCATCTCCCCGACAAACACAGGCAGATCAGCCGGGATCTCTGCCTGAACGCTCTTAAGAAACGCTTCATAGGTGCTGGACACAAACTCTACTTCCCCTTGAAGCTCGTTGATCTGTTTCACCAGGTTTCCGTGCTTCGGCATCAGGTGATCCCCGCCATTCGTCAACAATAGCTGAGACGTCGTCGCATAAGGCGTGACCTTCTCTACATAGGACTTCAATTGCTCTTCTGGATTGTCCTCATTCAAAAGGGGCTGGTAATACCCTTCTGGCAAAAAGGCCGTGAAAACGCTGGACCCATTCGGCGCTTCCCAATGAAACTCAGACGTTTCGGGCTTAATTCCCCGCCACAAAATCGCGTTATCAATGCCAAACCCCTGTAACATCTGAGGCATCTGACTCACGTGACCGAACGTATCCGGTAAATACCCGACCTTCTGGGACTCTCCATATCGGCCGGCGACCCTAAGTCCCATCTCCATATTCCGGATCAGGGATTCCCCGCTCACAAGAAACTCATCGGCCAGGACATACCACGGACCGATGATGATCTTCTTTTCTTCTATAAAATGAAGGACTTTCTCCTTCATGCTCTCTTCGCAAACCTCAAAGTAATCTTCCAGGGCAGCCATCTGGCCGTCCAGGACAAATTGCTCCAACTCTCCCTTTTCAAGACCTGACACAATCCGGTCCATCACCTGGACGAGCCGGTGGCGGAATACTTCAAACGGTAAGTACCATTCCCTGTCCCAATGGGTTTGGAAGACGATATGACACGTCATTTTCTCGCTCATTATCCTTTCACCGCCCCTTTCATGGCACCTGCGATGAAGTGACGCTGCAGGATGGAGAAGATGATGATGATCGGAAGAATCGAGATGATCGATCCTGCTGCGATGTAGCGCCAGTTAGCCGAGAACGAACCGGCGAGGGTGTTGACGCCGAGCGGCAGTGTGTACATGCTCGTGTCGTTTAAGATGATGAGCGGCCAGAGGAAATCTCCCCATGCCATCATGAATGTGAAAATGGCCAGTGTGACAAGTGATGGTTTAACGAGTGGCATAAGGACTCTCCACCAAATCTGAAACGCATTGGCTCCATCCATCCGGGCTGATTCATCGAGCTCATACGGGATCGTAAGGAATGCCTGACGCATCAGGAAAATTCCGAAAGCCGTGGTGGCGTGGGGCAGGATCAATCCTGCATATGTGTTTTGCAGTCCTAAGTCCAATGCCAATAGGTAAATCGGGATCATCAGGAGCTGAAACGGCACCATCATCGTACTGAGAATGAGGACGAAGACGATGTTTTTCCCGCGGAAGTTCATGCGGGCCAGTGGATAGGCCGCCAGTGAACAGAAGACGATATTCAAGATCACCGTCACCACGGATACGACAACACTATTAAACAGGTAACGCCAGAACGGGAAGAAATCCATCACTTCCACGTAGTTACCGAACGTGATTTTTTCGGGGATGAACTGAGGCGGGTACGAGAAGATATTCTCGCTGCCCGATTTGAGCGACGTGGCCAGGAGCCATAGGAATGGACCGACCATGATGAGTGTGACGAAAAGAAGCGTGCTATATTGAAGAACGACTTTCCCTACCTTTTTTACGTTTATCGGTTTTTTGACAGTTAGTTCGGTTGAATGTTCGTTACTGGTTCCAAGAGAAGGAGAACTCATGGAGAATCACCCCTTTATCGCAGATTCTTTTTTGCTCATGAATTTGATATTAATGACAGAGAAGATCAATGTGATGATGAATAACACGACGCCCGCCGCACTGGCATAGCCCATTTGCAGCTTATCGAAGGCTTCTTCATAAATATAGAAGACGAGTGTCTTCGAACTGTTCAGCGGTCCGCCCGCCGGTCATGACGTAGATTTCTTCGAATACCTTCATGGCGGAAATCGATGACATGATCGTGACGATCATAATGGAAGGCATTAATAAAGGAATGGTAATATGCCAAATCTGTTTCCATTTGCTTGCCCCGTCAATGTCCGCTGCTTCATATAAGATCATCTGAAATCGACTGCAATCCCGCCAGGTAAATGACCATATAATAGCCAAGTCCCTTCCAGATGGTGACGACCATGACCGCAAAAATGGATGTCGACGTCGAGGTCAGCCAGTTTACAGGTTCGTTGATTAATCCAAGTGATTCCAATATGTAATTCAGGATTCCTTTATCGGCATACACCCATTTCCACGCAATCCCCACCACAACCATGGAGGTGACGACTGGTACATAGTATGCGGAACGGAAGAATCCAATCCCCTTGACCTGCTGGTTTACAAGGATCGCAAGGAAAATCGGCAGGATCACGAGTGCCGGAACAACGATGACCAGATATAACAACGTCTGCCCGAGCACTTTCCAGAACAGGGCATCAGCGAACAGCCCTTTATAGTTTTCAAGTCCGATGAATTCGGCATCGGTGACGATATTGTAATTCGTGAAGCTCAGCCAGATGGCATTGAGCATGGGATAAAAGATGAACGCACCCAGGATGATGACACCGGGTATCAAAAACAGAAATGGTGTTAACGGATGATTTCTCAAACGGACTCCCCTCTTTTCTCCATCGCTTGAAATAAGAGCTTGGCAGCTCCAAGCATTCCCGCCTGATTTCCCAGTACTGCAGGATAAATGCTTGTATTAACAAAATATTCCTTCAATTTAACCTGGAAGTCGGCCCACCAATGGTCCTTGGAGTCAATGACTCCTCCCCCGATGAAGAGGACTTCCGGATCGACGCTCACAGAGATGTTGTACGCGGCGATGGCCAAATAATCCAGATAACGGTCAACCACCTGCTTGACCTGTTGATTTCCATTTGAATATTCCTTAAAGATCTCTGAGCCATGGGGGAACATTCGGTTCGTTTCGGTGAAAACGTCCTGCACCAAGGCTGTACCCGACAGATACTGCTCCAGGCAGCCTTTCTTCCCGCAATTGCATGGCTTTCCATTTGGAACGAGCACAACATGTCCCCATTCCCCACTTTGATGGTGATGGCCGTGTAGGACCTCACCTTGTATGGCGTTCGCTCCCCCGACTCCGGTCCCAAGGGTCAACATGACCGCCGTTTCGGGGTTTCCTTCCCACTTCCAAAGCTCCCCAAGGAGAGCAACATTTGCATCATTATCGACGGCACAAGGCAGTCCGTAGCGCGTTTCGATTTCTTCTCTAACTTGAGTTCCCTGCCACGAAGGCAAGTTGTCTGTCGCATAGACGACGGTCCCTTTCACCGGATCCACACGACCTGCCGTGCCGATCCCGATTCCTGAAATCGTTCCGTCTTTCTTCATTAATAGATCAATCACTTGAAAGATGGAGCCGAGGATGCCCTCTCTCCCATTCGAGATATCGGTGGGTACCGTTTCCTGATGGACGATCGTGCCATCACGTTGGACAACCGCCCCTTTGACCCCGGTACCCCCGACGTCGATTCCAATGACCTTCATCGTTTCACCTGCTTACCAGTTTAATAGATTTTGTCTACAACGGCTCTTGCGGTTTTCTCCTTCATGCCAAGGGAGAACTCTTTATTGTGGAGGGCAAGTCCCGTACATAGCAGATCGATGACGAAGAGCTGTGAAATCTTCGCGATCATGGATCCACCTTCAAGAGGGGATTCCTTCCCGCCGCTCAAAAGGACCGCATCGGCAAGCTTCGTAATCGGTGAACGGGCATAGTACGTGATGGCAATGACGCTTGCTCCGTTTTCTTTGGCCAGTGTCAGGGAATCGATCGTGTCCTTCGTGCTTCCCGAGATGCTCAATCCAACGACCACATCGCCTTCTTTCACAGTGGCTGCCGTCATGGACTGGATATGGGGGTCGATGACCGCATCCGACCGGTATCCGATCCGAAGGAAACGATTCTTCGCATCCAACGCTGTTAAACCTGACGTCCCGACTCCAAAGAAATGGATCGATTTTGCCCCCGAAAGAAGTCTGATCGCTTCCTCCAATGTTTCTTCATCGAGCTTATTGACGGTTTCATCCACGGCGTTCTTCGTATAAGAAGCAATCGATTGAATGAAGCCGGCGGGCTTGCTCGGATCCGACTCTTCTTCTTGGGACATGGAGGATAAATCCTTCGCCATGGCAAGCTTGAACTCCTGATATCCTTTCATGCCGATCTTCCGGCAGAAACGGAGCACCGTCGTTTCCCCTACTTCCGCTACATCGGCAAGATCTGTCACCGAGTAGTAGAGGGCTTTCTCCATTTGTTCCAACACAACCGTCGCCACTTTTTGCTCCGATTTGGTCAGGGAAGGATAATAGCTGTTAATTAACCCGCCTAATTTGCTCTTTGATGCCGTTTGTGCCTGCATCTTGATTACCTCCTTTATTCTGGATGGATTGTACAAACCTTTTCGTGATCTCCTGGGGCCTTGTGATGGCCGAACCGACTACGACGGTGTGAGCCCCCATATCCAATGCCTGACACACTTCTTCCGGAGTGGAGATGCGTCCTTCTGCAAACACCGGAATCTTGATGGTCTCAACCAATCTTTTCAATAATGTAAAATCAGGTTCACATTGCTGAGGTGAATATGGCGTGTATCCCGACATGGTCGTGCTGACACAGTCGACACCGAGCTCCACGGCGTGAACGGCTTCTTCATAGGTGGAAACATCCGCCATGATGGTCTGCCCTTTTGACTTCAGATACGATATCAAGCTTTCCAGCGATTCACCGTTCGGTCTGGTTCTCGTTGTCGCGTCGATGGCAATCATGTCCACCCCTGCTCCGATCAGTTCATCGGCTTCCTTCGTGGTAGCCGTTATGTAGACATCACTTCCCGGGTAATCCCTCTTCACCAACCCAATGATCGGTAGATCCACATACTGCTTGATGGCCATAATATCAACGGCACTGTTTGCCCGGATCCCCGACGCACCGCCGACGTAAGCGGCCTTCGCCATTTTCCCCATCACATCCGCCCCGTGCAACGGCTCATGTTCAAGGGCCTGGCATGACACCACAAGCTTTCCCTTTAATTGTTCAAAAACGATTTCCTTGCTGATCATCCTGTCTTCACCGTGCTTTCATTGAAATGCAGAAAGGGAGATAGACTCCCTTTCCGTCATTCCCTTATTTAGATAGCGTTTCGTTCCATTTCATTTCAGCCTGATCCAATGCTTCGTCCACTGTCATATCTCCAAGCATCGCGGCATGAAGGGCTTCGTTCATCGCTGTACGCAACTCTTCAAAGTTCTTCATTGGCGGGATCAGTACTTCACTGTCCTTCAATTGACCAGCCGAGACGATACGGGCCTTATCAATCGGAGTGGCATCTTTCGGCTCTTCACTGAAGTACGGATCATCAAGAGCCGTTTCAATCGATGGAAGGATCGCTGTCTGCTTATCAAATTCAACCTGGTTCTCCGCATTCGTCAAGAAAATGGAGAAGTCCACGGCTGCCTTCTGGTGTTCAGATTGCTTCGGTACCACGACGTTCATGGCCGCTACGTTTTTCTTGTTCGTGTCACCTGTGATGATTGGAGCGGTTCTTGTTGCTTTTAAAATATCAGGAGCATTCTCTTCGACAATCGTCAGGAATTGCGGACCTGAAGGCAGGATCGCGATTTCACCCGCTTGATACAAATCAACCGCTTTTGAGTGCCCTTCTGTTAACACTTCACGTGGAATCAGATCATTTTTGTAAAGGTCTACGAAGAAGTTGAATGCCTCTTTCCCTTCCGGCGTGTTGAATGTTGCTTTCGTCATATCTTCATTCGTTAAATCCACGCCCATCATGACCATCGTCTCAAGAAGATGACTTCCATCAAGAGCCGGGAAGAACGCGTATTTACCCGTTTTGTCTTTGATCGTTTTAGCCACTTCCTGAAGTTCTTCGAACGTTGCCGGTGCTTTCTCTGGATCAAGTCCCGCTTCCTTGAAGATATCCGAGTTATACATCGTTACCTGAGAAGACAGGTACCAAGGAATACCGAACGTCTTTCCGTCAAATGTGTTGGAAGACCAAATGTTCTCGAAATACTTACTCTTCACATCTTCCGGAACCATTTCGTCCATATTGACTAATGCATCAAGCTCTGCAAGCTTCGCCGCAAATTGCGGGTTCAGGTTGGCTACATCCGGAGCCGTTTTGGAAGCGACGGCTGAAAGGATCTTCGTCTCCATATCACCCCAAGGAATATCCACCCATTTCACTTTCACGTTTGGGTTTTCCTTTTCAAAGTCAGCGATGACTCCATTTAAGTAATCATCAAAGGTTGGAGATAATTGCATCGTCCAGAATTCAATCTCGACCGGATCCTCTTTCGTTCCTTCTTTTTGTTCCCCTGTAGAGCTTGATTTGCTGCTGTTACAGGCAGCTGTAAATAGCATAGCAAACATCAACATAAGCGTTAATAGAAACTTTCCATTTTTAAACATATTCTTCATCCCTTCCCCCTTTTGGTTGTGGCTGTTACCCCTTTGTAAGAAAATAGTGCAGTGCCCTTGGAAGATCCCTTCTCCAGAAATCCCATAGATGGTCTTCATCCTCTTCGTAATATGTATGATTTTCTGCGATGGGTTGAAGCTCCTCATAGAGAGTGCGATTAGCGGATAGAATCGGGAAGGTCTCGCCTGTCAGTGGATAAGTGACCGATTCCTCAAGACTCCCGACTGCCTGATACACATTCCAAGGCAATTTTGTTTCAATATTCCGAATTTTATCGACGTGAAAATCGGTGAATGCACCGGATTGAAGGAGCAGATGCGTCCATTCTTTCGGCTCTTCACTGGCAAGCGCAAGACAAACGGCGGCTCCGAGGGAATCTCCCAACAGACCTTTCTTGCGAATGTCTTTCCCTGTTTCTCTAATCTGCTTCTCTATGAACGGAACAAGCTCTTGATGAAAGAAGTGAATATAGCTGTGATGTTGAGTTCCCCGTGGATGATAATAATGATAGCGTTCTTCTGAAGTGGATGGCGGGACGAGTACTAAGAAGGAAATGATACATCCCGTCTGCCTTCTTCCGTGAGGATGTCATGCCACGCGTCTTGAAGCTTCCCCAGCCTGACATAATCCATCCCATCCTGCACATACAAGACATCTACTGATTGACTCTGACCCTCGCGAACTTCCAATGAATAATAGAGTTGTTTCTTGCCCAGGATTTGACTACTGATCTGGTGTTCTTCTAAGTTTGAAATCAATGAAACCATTTTCCCCCTTCCATGGTTTAGATTTCCTAGCTTGTTTCTATCCTAGCATATGAAAGCGCTTTTGTGAATATGTTCTCCATTTTTTATTTTTTTGGTGGAATAATGCTCCACTTTAAGCCGTACTTGTCCCCTGAGCGCTCATCCATGAGGGCCCTGTACCCGTTTTATACGTGGGACACGATGATCTCCATGTTGCCTTCCAATTCGAAACGCTCCATTCCTGACGGTAAAATAAAATGATCTCCTTTGTTCAAGGGCAGCTCTTCTCCATCGACATGGAGGGTTCCCCCACCTTCTATTACACTGGCAAGCTGAAAGGGTTGATCCTGTTGGAATGAGGACCGGCCCTGAATGCTCCATTTATATACCGTAAAATAATCTGCCTGTACATAAGTGGTAATCTCTGCCCCGTCTCTCTTCTCCACCGTTGGTTTTACTTCAGGGGTTTCATGGGGGATCGATGTGACATCAATGGATTGACGGAGATGCAGCTCACGCATCTTCCCTTCCTGACTCTTTCGGTCATAATCATAGAGACGATACGTCGTATCCGAGTTCTGCTGGGTCTCAAGAACGAGCGTCCCTTTACATAGAGCGTGAATGGTTCCACTCGGGACATAGAAGAAATCCCCGGGCTTGATTGGCACTCGGCGAAGAAGATCATCCCACTGCCCAGCTTCGATCATTCTCACAAACTCTTCCTTCGTCCCTGCACAATGCCCAAAAATCAGCTCGGCATCCTCATCGCAATCGATGATATACCAGCACTCGGTCTTCCCGAGTTCCCCGTTTTCATGTTTTTTCGCATAGTCATCACCCGGGTGAACCTGAACCGAAAGATCATCATTCGCATCCAGGATCTTGGTGAGCAGGGGAAACACAGGCGAAGGATGATCTCCAAACCATTCCCGCTTCTCCTCCCACAGGTCCCCGACCGTCTTGCCCGCATGCGCTCCATTCTTTACGGTACTCTGCCCATTGGGATGACCGGATATCGCCCAGCATTCACCAGTGAGCTCTGAAGATATTTCATAATCAAACTTGGACTTAAGCTTTGTTCCGCCCCATATCCTCTCGTGAAATACGGGCTTTAGAAATAGTGGTTGATTCATAGCAGCCTCCTCATTAGTGGATGTGTCTCTCCCCTCCACGTAGAAAGAAGAGACACTTGGTTACTATGATTCATGTTCCATATGTATAAATGAAAACCCTTTAATTATTTTTATTTTTTTGGAAGCATGGGGACGGTTCTTCTGCTTCTTCCCTTTGAAATACCTGAAAAGGAAGCAAGAGAACCGTCCCCCCGCACACCAAAAGAGGCCGGATTCACCGGCCTCTTCATTTATAAGAAATACTTGGATTCCTTTAACATTCAAGAGGGGCTGGTATTAAGACCCCGTAATAGTAACTCAACGCTCCCTTACAATGTCGTCAAATACATAGACAGCGCTGGAAAATAGGTGATAATCAATAAATCAAGGACCATGACCACAATGAACGGCGTTACGGCCCGTATGAGTTTGTCATACGATATGTCGGCTATTCCCTTCACAATGAAAAGGTCCAGTCCCACAGGCGGTGTGATGAGTCCGATCGACAGGTTGACGACCATGACCACTCCAAAGAAGATGGGATCGATACCAACGCCCATGGCGATCGGCAGAAGTAATGGAGTCAAGATCGTGATGGCGGCAGAAGCATTGAGAAAACATCCTGCGATAAAGAAAATAATATTGAACATAAGCAGTATCAGCCATTTATTGTCTGAAACACTTGTGACCAGTTGAGCCAGCTGCTGGGGAATCTGTTCGGCCGTCAAGAGCCAGCCGAACAGGTTCGCTGCTGCGATGATGAAAACGACCATGGCCGTCATTTTACCAGCTCTCAGGAATGACTCGGGAATGTCCTTCCAGTCCATGTCTTTGTATATGAACTTATTGATGATAAAGGCATAAGCAGCCGCTGCCGCTCCGGCTTCTGTCGGTGTAAAGATCCCTCCGCGGATACCGACGATGATAATCAACGGCAGTACCAGTGCCAACGCTCCTTCCAATAACGTTCTTCTAAAAGAAGCAAATTCGAAATTCCCCGCTTCTTCAGAATAACCGTTTCTTCTAGTGATCCAATAATTCAGCATCATAATGGAAAGGCCGATCAGGATGCCGGGTACGATTCCTGCCGTAAATAAGTCCCCTATTGAAACCCCGGCTGTCACCCCATACACGATCATTGGAATCGATGGAGGAATGACAACGGCAATCGTCCCTGCACTCGCTACTGTAGCTGCGGCAAACCCTTTGTCATACCCTTTCTGTTCCATCATGGGAATCATCATTTTCCCAACGGCTGGCAGTATCAGCTGCCCCAGAACCTGAAATCCCTGCAAAGAACATACTGGTGAGTGTTGATACCTGGGCCAGTCCTGCGCGAATCCATCCCACAGTGGCAAAGGCAAAGGCCGCGATCCTCCTTCCCATACTGCCGGACATCATGAACTCACCCGTCAGCATGAAGAACGGAATCGCCAATAAAGGAAAAGAATCTGTAGAAGTGATCAACCTCTGAGGAATTACTTCCAATGGTACATAATAGATACTGGCCACAAATCCCGCTACCGATGCCCATATTAACGACATCGCAATCGGGACCCCTATGAGCATTAATAAAAACAGGACACCAAGTGCCACTATTGCAACGGTCATGTCATCTCCCCCTCTTTATCCAATATTAGATTGCTGATGCTGGACTTCCTCTTCCTCCAGTTCACCATCACTTCTGGAATTCCGTTGTTTCAATTCTGCAAAATTCGCCAAACAGTGAACCAGGCAAAACACCGAGCACACCAACACCGAGCTATAAATCAGGGTCATATTGATCCCCATGGCCGGGGATATTTGGTGTGTCGTGAAGGCAAGGATCCTACTTCCAAACAGGATCAAGAACAGGAACATCACCGCGTTGATTGATTCTACAATGTAGCTCAGCATCTTTTTGTATCGATCGGATAAATAATGGTACAGAATCTCCACTTGGGCATGGCCTTTCGTTTTGTACATGATTCCAATCCCGAGAAAGACAATCCAGACAAACAAATACCGGATCAATTCCTCTCCCCAAGTCAGATTGAAGCTGCTAAAATCAATCATTGGCAGTGCGTTTCTCACCAGCGCACTCTGCAGGACAAATCGGGAAAACACTTGATAAACGGTCACAACGAAGGCAACCATGAAGAAAGCAATCATCAACACCCTGCTAAATCGATCAATCTTCCTGCTTAATGTAGAAATGAATGTGTCCATGCAAACTCCCCCTTTTATTCCCTAAGACTCTCGATCCGATCAAACAACTCTTTCCCCAAAGAATCTTCAAATTCTTTATAAACGGGTTCGACCGCTTTTCTAAATGATTCCCGATCAGGGTTTTCTTCGATCTCTATATCGGTCTTCTTTAAATCTTCGAGAAGCTTCTTTTCATCTTCAAGTGCGGCCTGACGTTCAAATGCGATTGCTTCTTTCGATGACTCTTTGACTACTTTCTGGAGGTCTTCCGGGAGGGTATCGAATGTTGTCTTGCTCATGATGAACACGGCAGCATCATAGTTGTGGGCGGTTAAAGAAAGATACTTCTGAACTTCATTGAATTTATTGAGGTAAATCTGGGCAAGTGGATTTTCCTGACCATCCACCACATGCTGCTCCAGTGCCGTGTACAATTCGCCGAATGGAATCGGGACCGGTGTGGATCCAAGCGCTTTGATGAAGGATATATAAGGAGGGGACTCCTGCACCCTTAATTTCATGTTGGCTGCATCGGCACTTGTCTTGATGGGCTTTTTGTTATTTGTCATATGCCGCCATCCATTTTCCATATAACCAAGATTAATAAGTCCTCTATTCTCTAAATCCGATGCAATCTCCTTTCCGATATCGCCATCCAGGACTTTAAAGGCGTGTTCCCTGCTTTCAAATAAATAAGGAAGATTCAATACATTGAACTTAGGGGCGAAGTTTGTAACCGGAGCGACAGACCCGATGTGAAAATGGATCGAGCCGATCTGCGCCCCCTCAATCTGGTCGCGCCCGTTCCCTAATTGGCTGCTTGGAAAAATATCGATCCGTATTCGTCCATCTGAGTTCTTTTCCACTAATTCTTTAAATTTTAATGCGCCTTTGTGATAAGGATGTGTCTCTGTCTGTAAATGACCGAGCCTTAATACATATTCAGCTTCGTTCTCATTCCCCTTTGCCGTATTGGAACAGCCACTGACAATGACAAGAATCAAAACCATCAATAATGCCAAGTACTTCTTCATTCAACAACCTCCTGTTTCCATTAATGTAAGCCCTTACAATTTATTCGATGGGGAATCTACGTTGAAAAATGGAACTTCTTATTTAATGTGAGGCGGGAGAGACAGACGAGCGTGTTCTTGGCTGCTATAACGTCACTACTCAACCAGGTACAGTCACCCAACCACTAATACTATATTATTTTTAATTTTCAAAAAAATCAATACTTTTTTCAATCATTTTACAAATTCCCATTGAATGAATGATCATCTAATGGTTTAATTAACTTATATTGGTTGGGTCACTGTACCAATAATACACCAAAGGGGGTCTCATAATGGGGCAATCGGGAGCAACGAAGGAATATAGTGTTTCATCCGTTTCAATCAAACCTCAACAAAAAAAGAAGTCATTTCGATTAAAAAAAGGGTGGGTAAAAGGCGTGCTGTTAACCGCACTGATCGCTTTCATATCCGGGACGATCGCCGAGTATCCGTTCTTCTCCATCATGGGGGTTATGATTATCTCCATCCTGATGGGGATGAGTTGGAAAGGGGTCATGGACATTCCTCAGGATGCTGCTCCGGGCATCACCTTCAGCAGTAAAACCCTGCTCCGTGCAGGAATCATTTTAATGGGATTAAGACTGAACGTGGAGCAGATTGCTTCAGCAGGATTTTCGGTTGTCCTGGTCGACGTCATCGTCATTGTCTTCACCCTCGCTTTCATGATGGCATTGGGGAAATTACTTAGGATCGACCGGCATCTTTCCGCTTTGATCGCCGTCGGCACAGCCGTATGCGGAGCTGCTGCCATTGTTGCCGTTGCACCTTTAATCGGGGCAAAGAAAGAAATGACGGCCATTTCAGTAGCGTTCATTGCCATCATGGGAACCATCGTGACGATTTTTTACACCTTTCTTTATCCTCTATTAGGCCTTTCACCCCATGATTATGGGGTCGCGAAGTTCGTCGCCGACGGCCGGGTGACGACCGAGATCGTGACATTGTCAGTCCGAGCACTCGGCGATGAGCGCCGCGGTCGGCTCCGCGCTCGCGGGTGCACGCACGATCACCGCCACCTCCTCGCAGGGCCTGGCGCTGATGGCCGAGGTCGTCTACATCGCCGCCGCGATGCGGGCGCCGATCGTGATGGCGCTCGGCAACCGCGCGCTCTCCGGGCCGATC
>CAVXKK010000001.1:0-23960 GCA_963762295.1 uncultured Bacillaceae bacterium | reverse complement strand
TTTGGAGAATGCCTCTTTGAAAAAATTTTCGACAAAATCCTACAGGTATCGGCGTTCGGGGAGTTTGTACCCAACCGGAAAGGAGCCGGAATGAGAAAGCTGAACTAGCAATAGGCATGTTCATTTAACAAAAAAAGAATCAATCCAGAGTCAGGCCCCTGGATTGATTCTTCTATACCCATGTAAACATATAATTCTGATCTTCGACATCGTTTGCTTTTTTGACGATTTTCAACGGCTTGAAAGTATCGATCATGACAGCGAGCTCCAAGGTTTCTTTTTTTCCGATACTGGCTTCCGTCGTTCCAGGATGAGGCCCGTGTGGAATTCCACTCGGATGGAGGGTGATCGACCCTTCCTTGATCCCCTTCCTGCTCATGAAGTTCCCTTCCACATAATAAAGCAGTTCATCACTGTTCACGTTGCTGTGATTATAGGGAGCCGGGATCGATTCCGGATGATAATCATATAATCGCGGCACGAATGAACATACGACGAAGTTATGACCTTCAAACGTCTGGTGGACAGGCGGCGGCTGATGGACACGGCCGGTGATCGGCTCGAAATCCTCTATGTTGAATACCCATGGATATAAATATCCATCCCATCCGACGACGTCCAGTGGATGATGATCCAATACGTGGGAATGAAGCGCGCCCCTTGATTTGGTGATCACTTCAAACTCTCCCTTTTCATCCTTCGCTTCCAGCTTCTCCGGTCCCCGCAGATCCCGCTCACAAAACGGACTGTGTTCCAGCAGCTGCCCGTACTCGTTACGATAGCGACGAGGAGTGGTGATCTGGCTGAAGGACTCGACGATCAGCATCTTCGTCTCTTCTTCAGGAACGACACGGTAGATGGTTCCGATCGGAATCACCACATAATCACCTTTTCCATACGTGATCGTTCCGAACATCGTCTCTACCTTTCCTTTACCAAAATGGATATAAAGCATTTCATCTCCATCTCCATTCCGGTAAAAGCTTGTCATCTCTTCCGTGACATAGGCGGTTCCAATCAATAAATCGGAATTACCAAGTAAATACTCACGGCTCTTTAAGGCACAGCCTTTCTTCTCGACTTTGTCTGTAAAGAAATGTCGATGGCGCAGAGCACCCTCTTCCTCAAATTCCGGCATATACCTGCCTAAATACTCTGTTTTCGCCACAGCCGTAGGCAAATGATGATGATACAGGATCGACTGGGTTCCCGAGAATCCCTTCGTTCCCATGACCTGCTCCCTGTAAAGCGTGCCGTCTTCCTTTTTAAACATGGTGTGACGTTTATGAGGTATGTTCCCCAATTGACGATAGTACATGGTCTTCCCCCTTCCTTCTCTCTACAATCGTATTCCTTAATACTCCTAATCCCTTAATCTCTAATTCCACCACGTCCCCTTGCTTCAACCACGGATGCTTCTCGGGACCAAGCTCTAAAATGCAGCCGGTTCCGACCGTACCGGATCCGATCACCTCACCGGGATACAGGGTGACGTCTTTCGATGCGCGTTCGATCATGTCTTCAAATGTATAGTGAATATCCTGATAATTCCCTTCGGATAACAGCTTCCCGTTTATTTTTGCCGTCATGGGAAGGTCAAAAAGGTCCCCGTTCCGATACGTATCCATCTCATCCTTCGTCACTAAATAAGGTCCGAATGACGTGGCAAAATCCTTTCCTTTCGCCGGACCAAGGCCGACTTTCATTTCATGCTTCTGGATGTCCCTTGCACTCCAGTCATTCATGATCATATAGCCGTAAATGAAGTCTTCGGCGTTGGCTCGGGAAATGTTCCGGCCTTCTTTTCCGATGACGCAGGCGATTTCCAGCTCGTAATCGAGCCACTCACAGCCGGCAGGCTTCGCGATGTGATCGCCGGGACCTTTTACAGCCAAGTGATTGGTGAAATAAAATACGGGAATGTCATACCATTCCGGAACCACATCGAGCCCCCTTCGTTTACGGGCCGTTTTCACATGCTCCTCGAAGGCATAGAAATCCCGGATGCTCACAGGCCTTGGAATCGGCGACTTCAGGGTGATATCACGTATTGAATGCACTCCCTTGTCTTTTTCCAAAAAGCTTCCGAGCTCCTTCATCCGTTTTAAGCCTTCGTCACCAAGTTCGATGAGGGATACCATATCTTTAGGGAGTGAGCCTCCGCTCACAGCATGGATGTCCACGACAAGTTCATCCTGAACCATCCCCGCCTTTACTTCTCCATCTATTAAAAAACTAACCAACTTCACGTGTCATCACCTTTTTCGAATCAATTCAAATGAATCGGATAATGGTTTGGTGTACATCTGGCCGGCAAGCCTTCCCACCGGTTTGAGTTTCTCTGAATCTATTTTCCCGTCATAGTAGAGTTCATCATTGATCCTGACACACTCCACCTTTCCGATGACAAGGCTTCCTGCACCGGGATGATCTCCGAAGTGAAGAACCTCATGAAGCACGCATTCCAACTGAACCTTGCTTTCCGTCACTCCAGGAGGCTTTACCGTAATGGACTCCTTCTTCGTCAGCCCGACCTGTTCAAATTCATCCACGACGGATTCAAATTCGATGGCACAGTTGTTCATCTCCTCCACAAACTCCTCACTGACGATGTTGATGACAAATTCCTTCGTTGTCTCGATATTTCGGAGGGTATCCTTTTTGCTGCCATCTTTCCCTCTTCTCATGGGAGAGAAGCAGACGAGCATAGGCTCTGCAGAAATCGCCGTAAAGAAGCTGTATGGAGCGAGGTTCGCATTCCCTTTTTCATCAATGGACGAAACAAAGGCAATCGGCCTTGGCAGAATCGAGCCGATCATCAATTTATAAGCTGACTGCCACTCAAGCGTCTGGGGTTTGATGTCCATTTCACTTCACCCCTTCGTTATTCAAAATGTCTTCCAGAGCTTCTACGAATCGTTTATTATCCTCTTCTGTTCCAACCGTGACCCTGACCGTGTTCGGGTATCCCAGAAGCGTCCCTGAACGGACGACGAGGCCCTCTTTTACAAGTTCATGGGAAACCACGTCCCCATTCAACCCGGTGTCCACCATGATAAAGTTCGATTGAGAAGGGAAATAGGATAAGCCCATCCGGTCGAATTCCCCTTCCAAATAATGACGACCCTGTTCGTTCTTATGGGTGCATTCCCTTATAAACCCCTGATCTTCCAGGGCGATGATCGCCGATTTCTGGGCAACGGTATTCACATTGAAGACATCCTTCACTTTTCGGAGCTGTTCAGCAATTTCCTCATTCATGACCCCGAATCCGACCCTTAACCCGGCCAGCCCATAAATTTTTGAAAATGTCCTGAGGACGATCAGATTTTCGAATGCCGACAGAAGCGGCAGGGTTTCTAAATAATCATCGGTTGTCACGTACTCCATATAAGCTTCATCGACCACTACGAGAACGTGGGATGGGACACTTTCGATAAACTGCAGGAGTTCCTTTTTCCCTACGATGGTCCCCGTCGGATTATTGGGGTTGCAGACAAAGATCAGTTTTGTTCTTGAAGTGATGTGGTTATGCATCCCCTGTAAATCATGTGTACCGTCTACGAGAGGGACAATGACAGGTGTGCCTCCCTCCAACAACACATTGGTCTGGTACCTGGGAAACGTCACATCGGCCATGATCGCTTCGTCTCCGCTGCTCAAATAGGCCCTCGTCAACAAGCGGATCACTTCATCCGATCCGTTCCCGAATACGAGTTGTTCTTTCGGAACGCCCAAAAACGCTGAAACTTTTTGACTCAGATCCACCGCAGCCCCGTCCGGATATAAAAACAGGTCGCTTCCATTTTCTTTAAACCACTCTTTCACTTTCGGGGAGCAGCCATATATATTTTCATTTTCCGATAACTTTCTGATCGAGCTGAGTCCATGCTCCTTCTTTAAATCCAGAAGCGTCTTCCCCAGCACATATGGAGCGATATGTGTGACCGCTTCCCTTGTTTTGAACTTCAATGCCATACATATACCCTCGCCTTCCTCATGGATGAAGGGGGTTGACTCGTGTGCTAGCTTATCTTCCCGTTAAAATATGTACATTCAATCTGTACGATATTAAGCGTAGAAGCAGCTAATCTCTACATGAGTTAACCCCCTGACCGGTCCTATGACCCCCGTTATATATATTCTATCTATCTATTTTTTTATAGGTTTCCTCTGCGCTCCTGTTCGCGTTCGATGGATTCGAATAGTGCTTTGAAGTTTCCTTCGCCGAATCCCCTCGCCCCTTTACGCTGGATCACTTCGATGAATAGTGTCGGACGATCCACGATAGGCTTCGTGAAAATTTGAAGCAGGTACCCTTCGTCATCCCTGTCTACTAAAATATTCAACTCTTTGATTTGCGAAATCTCTTCATCGATTTCACCTACACGCTCTGAGAGCATTTCGTAGTAGGAATCCGGAGTGTTCAAGAACTCTACTCCATTTTCCTTAAGGATTCCGACTGTCTTCACGATATCCTCTGTCAGGATGGCAATATGCTGCACTCCCGGACCACCGTAGAACTCAAGATATTCCTGGATTTGTGATTTGCGCTTACCTTCAGCAGGTTCATTGATCGGGAATTTGATGCGGCCGCCGTTATGCATGACCTTGGACATCAGGGCAGAATATTCTGTTGTGATGTCTTCATTCGTGAAATGACGCATTTCCTTGAAGCCCATCACTTTTTCGTAGTATTCCACCCACTCTTCCATGCGCTCCACGTTTCCGACGACGTGGTCGACAGCGATGATGCCGGCATCTTCGTTTTTAAGCGCGGTATCATATTTTTCAAAGCCAGGCATGAAAATCCCTTTGTAATCTTTACGTTCCACAAGTGTATGGATCGTGTCCCCGTATGTACCGATCACGGCTTTCTTCACTTTTCCGTTCTCGTCTTCCAGTGTGGAAGGGGGCATGATTTCAATGGCACCACGTTCCACCGCTCCACTGTAAGCCTTTTCAACATCATCCACGACAAGTGCGATGTCTTTGACGCCGTCTCCGTGTTTCTTCACGAATTGGGATACCCGGCTTCCTTCATGCAGACTTCCTGTAATGAGCAATCTCACCTTGTTTTGTTGCAGTACATAGGATACCGTGTCCCGATTGCCTGTTTCGAGTCCTGAATAGGCAACGGTCTTAAATCCGAATGCCGTACAGAAGAAGTGGGCTGCCTGCTTGGCATTACCTGTATAATATTCTAAATAATCGACATCTCTTACCGGAAAGACCTCTTCTACCTTAACCTGCTTTTTTGCCACGTTCTCTTGCATATTAACCCCTCCATTAAACGTAAGTATATTCTGAATATTATATTAAATCGTTTTATATAACTTCTCAAGAATGGCTAGTAAAGCTTAAACGCTTCTCTGCGATGAAGTCCGTCCCTCTTTTCATCTCACTGGTTCCTTTTTTCTGGGAGGCATATGGACGGCGTCCCCCTTTAAACCTTCGACCGCTTCGAGCATGGTCTCATTCATGCTGGGGTGGGGATAGAGCGGAAAGCGAAAGTCCTCATCCCTCGCTGCCATTTCGAGTCCCATTACACCTGCAGTGATCAGCTCGACCGCACCCATTCCCATCATATGAATACCAAGGATCACATCCGTTTCACTGTCTGACACGACTTTGACGAATCCATCCTTCTCCTCTGTGAGCTGGGCGTACCCATTTCCCCTGACAGGGTTCTCACTCACCGTGACCGAATAGCCTTCACTCTTCGCTTCCTCTTCTGTAAGGCCGGCGTACGCAATCGGGGGACTCATCTGCACCACCGTAGGCACAAAACGCAGATCCACTTCTACCGGAAGTCCCGCCATTGCCTCTGCCGCCGCCTTCCCCTGCTTGATCGCTTTCACTGCGAGGGACGGACCTTCCGTCACATCCCCGATCGCCCAAATATGGGGAATGGAGGTCCGTCCCTCCCGATCCGTCTGGATGTATCCCTGCCCGGTTGTTTCGATACGAAGGCGGTCCAGACCGAGATCTGATAGATTCGGTTTTACTTGGCCGCTCACAACAAAGTGAGAGCCTTCGATGGAGACCGTTTCTCCATCTTCTTTTTCGAGCTCTGCAATGACATGTCCGTCCCTCTCACTGGCCTTTCTCAGTACGCAATGTTTGATGACACTGATTTTCTGCTTTTTTAACTGCCTGGACAATTCTTTGGATAGGGAGGGATCCAATGCTAATTCTTCCCTCAGGATTAACGTGACCCGACTTCCCAATGTGCAGAAAACGGACGCAATCTCCAATGAAATATAATCTGCACCGTATACGATCAGTTCCCTGGGGATGTCCTCCAGCTCAAACACCTGTCTTTCCTTCAGGATCGTTTCATCATTGAAGATGATTTCATCCGGATAGTGAAAGTCTCCCCCTGTTGCGACGATCGCCTCTTTAAAGTTCAGAAGACTGAACTCGTGTCCGTTTTCGACTCCGATGCGGGATTCTGACAGGAATGAAGCAGTCCCTTTAATGATTTCAACCTTGTTTGCTTTACAGAGGGATTCCACACCGGTACGGAGCTGGGTGATTTTTTTATTTTTATAGTGTTGAAGAGTCGCAAGGTTTGCCTCTACTTCCCCGAGCTCCATCCCCATCTCCTTCAGATGCTTCGTCTTTTTGAATTCCTGGGCAAAATGGGTGAATACCTTTGATGGGATGCAGCCTTTATTCAAGCAGGTCCCCCCCAGATCCCCCCGTTCGATCAGCGTGACCTGTCTACCGAGGCCGGCTGCTCTGATGGCCGCGTGATAGCCTCCGGGACCACCTCCGATGACAATGACATCTTTTTCTTCTGTAATTTCTCCCACTACCATTTATATCAACTCCAAAAGCATGGATTGAGGCTCTTCGATCAAATCTCTCAAACGATTTGTAAATGTCACGGCCGTCCCGCCATCCACCACTCTGTGATCAAATGACATGGATACATTCATCATGGAGCGGACGACAATGTCATCGTGTTCGTTCACCATCGGACGCTTCTTCGTTTTATGAAAGGCGATGAGGGCCACTTCCGGTTCATTAATGATCGGGGTGGCCCCGATCGATCCGTTCAGCGGGCCGACATTACTGACCGTGAAGGTGCCTCCTTTGATCTCTTTCATCGTAAGCTTGCCTTCCTGAGCCTTGACGGTAAGTGCCTTCATTTCAGCCTGGATTTCTACCATTGTCATTCCTTCGACCCCTTTGATGACAGGGACGATCAGACCTTCTTCCGTGTCGACTGCGACACCGATATTATGGTGTGACTGAAGCTCGACGCATTCTTCCTCTTCATTGAGGCGGGCATTGAAGACCGGGAACTCTTTTAAACAGACAGAAAGAGCTTTGATAAAAAACGCCCCCATGGAAACGGACTGGCCCCCTCTTTTCATCGTATCTTTCCAGACTAATAGATTCGTCACGTCGATTTCTTCAAAATGGGTGCAGTGAGGGATGGTTCTGAGTGAATGAGCCATCCTGGAAGCAATTTGTTTTCGCCTGCCCCTGAAAGGGATGGTGTTCTGCACGGTTTCTGCTGGCTCCACTTGAACAGCAGGCACAGGTTCCTCTTCAGGTTTTGGAGGTGCTCCTATTTCGCCTTTCATATAGAGGAGAACATCTTCATCGACGATTCTTCCCCCGGCTCCTGAACCGACCACTTCTTCTATATTGACCCCATTTTCCCTTGCGATTTTTCTCGTATACGGGGAAGCAAGGATTCTCTTCTTCTTCAAGACCTGAGTCGTTTGGGAAACGGTACGGCGGCTTGCATCCCTGCTTTCCTTTTCCATCAACAATACCGTCGATCCAACGGGAATCGTCTCACCTTCACTTACGGTGAATTCCTTGATCACACCTGAAAACGGTGCCGGGATCTCCGCCGTCATTTTATCTGTTTGTACCTCTACAAGTGGTTGATCCGCTCTCACGACATCCCCCACCTTCACAAGAAAGTGATTGATATTGGCTTCGGTCATCCCTTCCCCGATATCATGAAGCTTAACTTCCATGGACTCCCTCCTTGTCTAATAGCGCGCCACTTTCTCCACTGCAGCAAGCACTCGTTTACTGTCAGGCAAATAGAAATCTTCAAATCCGAAATACGGAACAGGCGTATCGAATCCTGTTACGCGCTCTGTAGGCGCTTTTTGATATAAAAAGGATTTGTCATTGATGATCGCAAGCACATCATTTCCAACCCCACCCGTTGCATGGGCTTCGTGGACGATGACGGTCCTCCCGGTCTTCTGGACAGAGTTTGAGATCAGATCTTTATCAAGGGGATAGAGGGTTCTGAGGTCAAGCACCTCGCAGGAGATGCCTTTATCCGCCGCTTCCTTCGCTGCGTCCTCGGCTATCTTCACCATCGCACCCCATGCAATGATCGTGACATCCTCACCTTCTGCTACTACCTTTCCCTTCCCGATTTCCACGGTGTACTTCTCTTCCGGCACTTCCTCTTTGGAAGACCGGTAGCATCTCATGGGCTCAAGGAAGAGGACGGGATCGGGATCTTCAATCGCCGCAATCAGAAGACCTTTGGCATCATACGGTGTTGCCGGACAGACAACCTTGATTCCCGGCATATGAGTGAAAAGTGCCTCCGTGCTATCGGAATGGATTTCCGGTGCCCGGACCCCGGCCCCATAAGGAGCCCTGATGACCAATGGGCAGGTGAAAGACCCGAGTGTGCGTGCCCGTATTCTCGAAGCATGGGTCATGATCTGCTCATATGCCGGGTAGATGAATCCTAAAAACTGGACCTCCGTCACCGGGCGGAATCCATTCAATCCCATCCCGATGGCGGCACCGATAAAGCCGGCTTCACTTAAGGGTGTATCAAGCACCCGGTCTTCGCCGAATTCCTGTTGCAGGCCGTCAGTCGCCCGGAACACTCCCCCGTTCGTCCCGATATCCTCTCCCATCAACAGTACATCCTCGTTTTCCTGAAGCATCACTCTCATTGCATCCGTGATGGCCTGAACCATCGTCAACGTCTTCATTTTCGTTAAGGTGCTCATTCTATTCACCTCTCAATTGCTCAAGGAGCTTTTCTTTTTGTTCCTGGATCGTCCACGTTGGAGTGGCAAACACATAATCGAAGATCAAGCTCGGATCTGCTACCGGATAGGCTTCAAGCTCCTCGACAGCCAGGTCGACTTCCTTCGCACATTCCTTCTGAACCGAGTTCATCCATTCCTCGTCGAACCAACCTCTTTCTTTCATGAAGTTCGTTAAACGATCGAAGTGGATCGTTATCCTTTCGACGGCTCTCGCTTTCCTGCTGATTTCGGTACTTCGTCGGATCATCGGCTGTCGTATGGGCACCATATCTCCATGTCACCGATTCGATCAAGGTAGGTCCGTCCCCGTTCCTTGCACGCTCCAGTGCTTTCAATGTTTCAAAATAAACGGCAAAAATATCATTGCCGTCGATGCGGACGCTTGGAATATCATAGGCCAGTGCTTTCTGGGCAATGGTTTTCGTCTTCATTTGCTTGTGCATGGGGACAGATATGGCATATTGATTATTTTGATTGAAGAAGACGACCGGAGCCCCCCACACACTTGCCAGATTCAATCCTTCATGAAAGTCGCCCTCAGAAGTGGCACCGTCTCCAAAATAGGCAATGGCCGCATTCCGGGTTCCTTTTCTCTTTTCAGCAAAAGCCGCACCTACCGCGTGTGGAAGCTGGGTCGCAATCGGGATGCCGGGAGTGAAGATGTTCTTCCCTTCCGGAGGCACACAGCCTTCATTCCTCCCTTTCCAGAAAAGAAGGATGTGAAGGAGCGAATGTCCGAATGTCATGGTTGCGCCATGATCGCGATAGGACGGGAATAACCAGTCTTTTTCCTGCAGGGCAAGGGCGCTCCCCACCTGGGATGCCTCCTGGCCTTCATAGGGTGCATACGTTCCGATCCGCCCCTGACGCTGGAGGCTGACGGCTTTACGATCGAAGGTGCGGATCCTGATGAGATGCCGATAAAACGTACGGACCAATTCTTCTGAAATGTCTTTTTCATACTCGCTTTGAACCAGTTGTCCTTGTTGGTCCATGACTTGGACCAGTTGAAATTCCTCGATCATTTCATCACCTCGTGTGGTGCAATATTGTTGGAGATTCGGGATACATCATGACACTGCCTGGATTTACGTTCTCACCGACCACTTAGGACGCTTCGCATGGGAGAAGAAGCTGTTCCTTCTCGTGCGTGCGTGGATCCGGTCCTCGCAGAAACGGTTAGCCGCTTCCACCGTGGTCATGTGCTCATTTTCCGACTGCAGATAGATGTTTTGAAGGCTGTTGTAAATGGCGCTTGTCTTTTGAAGGACCCGTTCTTTGTTCGGCTCATATAATTCGTCCGCCACCTGGATCAGTCCGCCGGCATTGACGATGTAATCAGGGGCATACAGGATCCCTTTTTCGTGCAGCTTCAGCCCATGGGAAAGATCTAATAGCTGATTATTGGCAGAACCCACGACCGCCTTTACTTTCAACTGATCCACCGTATGATCGTTGATGACTCCCCCGATGGCACATGGCACGAAGACATCCGCATCGACAGAATAAATCTCTTCTCCCGATACGACTTTGATGGCCGCACCCATGTTCTTCGCTTTCGCAACCAATAGATCGATGGATTTCTGACTGATATCCGTTACATACAGATCGGCCCCCTCTTCCAGCAGTCGCTCTGCTACTTTAAACCCGACTTTCCCGAGTCCCTGAATGGCGTAGCTTTTTCCATGAAGGTCTTTTGAACCCCAGACATTTTGGTTTGTCGCCTGTAACCCATAAATCACGCCCATGGCCGTCGGGATGGATGAATCACCGCTTCCGCCGTACTCTTCATTGACGCCGACGATACAATTTGTCTCTTTCAAGGCATAAACGAAATCTTCGGGTGTGGTGCCCATATCCGTCCCTGTATAGAATCGTCCATTAAGGGATTCAACGAATTGACCGAAGGCACGGAACAATTCCGGATGTTTATCTTTTTCCGGATCTCCGATAATGACCGCCTTCCCCCCACCGAAGTCCACGTCGGCTGCCGCACATTTATACGTCATGCCTTTGGATAGGCGCAGGACATCCTCAAGGGCTTCATCCACTGAAGCATAGGGTCTCATCCGGCATCCGCCAAGAGCTGGTCCCAGAGTGGTATTATGTATGGCGATGATGGCTTTAAGCCCTGTTTCTTCATCGTTGCAAAATACGACTTGTTCATGGTTCTGTATTCTCTGGAACATATCCATTTCATTTCCCCCTACAAGCTCTCCGTTTGTAACCGCTTTCAATTCAGTCGATACTTTAGACACTGTGCTTCCTCCTTTTACTACTCGCTTCATAAATGGATCTAGCTCTCTTTTATTCTTTCGCTAATTTTCTCTTTCGGTAATACCACTTGCTTCACTTCACCTTTTCCAATGAGTCTGTCATTCTCTCTATCTCTGACAGTCACTTCGGTTACGATGACGTTTCGTTCATATTCAATAACGTTCGCTCTAATTTCAAGAAGGGAACCCGTTTTTGCCGGAGCCATATGCCGGGCGGTCACCTTTGCCCCCATCCCTTCTTCGTGATCTTCCAAATAGGGTAGAATGACTTTCCTGGATGCCCATTCCATGTGATACACCATCGACACCGTTGAATACACGGGATGAACCACGTTTCCTTCAAACTGGGCATACATGCCGGGGGTGACTTCAGTCTTAATAACGGCGGTATGTCCTACTGCTAATCCAGACTTCATTGCTTTCCCCCTTTAAACCAACGAATCATACATTTTTATATAACGTTAATTCAACGATATAATAACATTTTGTTTTATAAATAGTCAATAAATTGTTAAAATATTTAAAATATTATATTAATATAAGTTATGCAGATGATCCCTTTAGCGTAAAAAAGCAACGGAACCAAAGTCCCGTTGCTTTTTACAGAAGGTTGTTTATTTTTTTTACTTTCTATGAAAGAAGTGCCCGATCACTTGCCAGTTGACTGCCTCGGATCCTCTGGAATTCATGGAGCAGCCCTTCGACGGTGAGGTGCTTCTTCTGTTCTTCATTCACTTCAAGGATGATCTGTCCCTTATCCATCATGATCAAGCGGTTCCCGAGATCCAGGGCCTGCTGCATGTTATGGGTGACCATCAATGTCGTGAGCTTGTACTTCTCTACAATTTCCTTTGTCAGGTTCGTAATCAGATCCGCACGGGCCGGATCAAGGGCAGCCGTGTGTTCATCCAGCAGCAGGATCGATGGCTCTGTAAAGGTTGCCATCAATAGGGAAAGTGCCTGCCGTTCTCCACCTGACAATAATCCCACCTTTGCATTCAGACGGTTTTCAAGTCCGAGATGAAGGGTTTCAAGTACCTCTTTAAAGAACACTTTCCGCTTCTTCGTGACCCCCATCCTGAAGGTCCTCGTCCGGTTGCGTGAATACGCCATGGCCAGGTTCTCTTCTATGGTCATGGATGGCGCCGTCCCTGCCATGGGATCCTGGAATACGCGGCCGATCAGCTTTGAACGTTTATATTCAGAAACCTTCGATACCTCGTGATCATCGATCAACACATTTCCGATATCAGGGATCAACACCCCTGAGACGATATTCATCAGTGTCGATTTCCCGGCTCCATTACTCCCGATGACCGTGACGAAATCACCTGGTTTCAGAGAGAGCTGAATATCATCAAGGGCAATTTTTTCATCCGGTGTCCCTTCATTGAATACTTTATGAATTCGATTTAATTGTAACACCGCCATCACCCTTTCTCTCTGAAATCGACGTTTGGTTTACCCTTTCCGCCATCCGCTGCGCCTTCCGTTTCTTATCCTTGTAACGATCCATCACCTTAGGCATGACAAGGGCCAGAATGACGATGGTCGCCGTGATCAGTTTCATATCTCCTGTTTCCAGGAAATCTACACGAAGAGCCATGGAAACGACCAATCGGTAGATGATCGCCCCGCCGATAACGGCTAAGGTCGTACGGGCAATCGTCTTCGTTCCGAATAATGCTTCTCCGATGATGACAGAAGCGAGCCCGATGATGATCATCCCGATCCCCATTCCGACGTCGGCAAAACGGCTGTACTGGGCGATCAGGGCACCGGATAGTGCCACCATTCCATTTGAGATCCCCAACCCGAGAATGATCATCAGGTTCGTATTGGCAGAGAAGCTGCGGATCATCCGTTGATTATCCCCTGTGGCTCTCAGCGCCAACCCGATTTCCGTTTTCAAAAATGCGTCTGTCAAAAATTTGATCACCAGCGTAATGATGGTCATGATGAACAGAATGCTCCATGTTCCCGGGACAGGCTCCCCAAGCCCGATGCCTGTCCATACTTTATTAAGGGCGGCATCAATTCCAAGAGGGGACCAGAATCCTTCTATCCCTGTAAACGCAGTATCCTGACTGAGCAGGGGTACATTCGATCTCCCCATGATCCGTAGATTGATGGAATAAAGGGCAATCATCATCAAGATCCCTGATAATAAGGCATTAATTTTACCAAACGTATGAAGTAAACCTGTTATACATCCTGCTACAAATCCGATCACTATCGCCGTAAGTGTTGCAATGACGGGGTTTACGCCACTGACAATCATGGTTGCAGCGACAGCGGCCCCTGTTACGAAGCTGCCATCGACTGTTAAATCAGGAAAATCCAATATCCGAAAGGACAGATAGACTCCGAGGGCCATAATAGCGTAAATGATTCCAGATTCAAAGGATGCGAATATTGCTGTTGGCACGAATCATCATCCCTTCCTATTTTTCTTCGATAAACTTCCCAAGATCTGACCAGGCTTCCTGTACTTCCACACCTTGTTCTTCGGCTGCCGCTTTATTGAACATCAACTCGAAGTTTTCCGGAGCCTGTACAGGGAGTTCAGAAGGTTTTTTCTCACCTTTTAAAATCTTCACCGCCATCAACCCGGTTTGGTAACCAAGATCTTCATAGTTAAATCCACTCGCTGCAATGGCTCCTTTTTTCAATGAATCGAGTTCCCCGACGAATAGAGGAATATCCTTTTCATTCGCTACGGTGATGACCGACTCAAGGGCTGAAACGACTGTATTATCTTTCGGGATGTAAAGGGCATCGACTCTTCCCACCATGGATTCAGTCGCCTGTTTAACATCAGCTGACGTTGAAACCGTAGCCTCAACCACTTCCACACCTTTTTCCTTTGCAAGCTTATTCACTTCAGCTACCTGCACGACAGCATTTTGTTCTCCAGAGTTATAAACAATCCCGATCTTCTTCGCTTTCATTTCATCCGTGATAAAGTGGAGTGTCTTTGAAATCGCTTCTGGGTGAGTATCCGTCGTACCAGTAATATTCTCACCCGGCTCGTCAAATGACTTGACCAGTTCAGCACCGACAGGATCCGTGACAGAGGTGAATACGATTGGAATGTCTTTCGTTGCATTCAGGGCAGTTTGTGCACTTGGGGTAGAGTTTGCAAAGATAAGGTCTACACCGTCCCCGACAAAGTTCTTCGCAATGCTTTGAGAGTTACTTTGGTCTCCTTGAGCGATTTGAACATCATACTTGACGTTTTCGCCTTCCTTGAAACCGTTTTCATCCAGAGCTTTCTTAAAACCTTCAAATGCCGCATCCAATGATGGATGTTCCACAATCTGGGTTACCCCGATGACATATTGCTTCTCACCATCTCCATCCCCGGAACTCTTATCACTACCACATCCTGATAGAATCAGCATTCCAAATAACATAGAGATCACAACAAGTAATAAACTCTTCTTCTTCACAGAAATCCCCCTTTTTCTCTTCCTGATATATGATCAGTAGTCTACTAGACTAGCAAATCCATGTATGATAAAAATATGAACGAACGTAAATACAACGTTATATTATCACTCCGGTCACAAAATAGTCAATAATATTCCGAAAATTTAAAAATTAATACTAGTATAGTCGGTCTTGGGGAGAATATCTAGAGGAGTTGAGGAAAATTTTTGTGCAATAGCTTTCTGACATGAGGATAGGATCTGTGATGGGGATTGTTGAAGCTGGGCCACTTTGCGAGCTCCACCAAAAAAAAGCGCTCTCCCTAAAAGGAGAAGCGCTTAGAAAACCTCAATCTATTAAGAACGCATTCCGTAACTGGAAAGCTCTCTGAAAATCCTGTGTGCATCGCTCATCATTCTTTCCAGTAGCACTTCTACCGTTGGAATATCCTCTACTAAACCGGACACCTGCCCGCCGTTGATAAAGCCCTGATCCAGCTTTCCTTCAAGTGCCCCAATCCGGTGATGATCCTCGGATGTCATGTGGTTGAACTCATCAGGGGCGACCCCCTCCCGCTCTTTTTGAAGCAATCCATCTGCATAAGGTGTCTTCATCACCCGTCTCACCCTGCCGACAGAACGGCCCACGATGACCGTGCTATCGTCATTTGCATCCACCAGGGTGGATTTATAGTTTTCATGAAAAGGAGCTTCCTTGGTCGCGATGAACCGTGTCCCCATTTGCACTCCGCTCGCACCAAGGGCAAGCATGGAAGCAAGTCCCCGTCCATCACCGATCCCACCTGCTGCCACTACCGGAATCTTTACCGTATCCACGAGCTGAGGAATAAGGGCCAGAGTGGTCGTTTCCAGATTGGAATTGATCCCGGCGGCTTCATATCCTTCAGCGACGATCACATCCGCACCTGCCTCTTCCGCTTTCTTCCCCTGTTTTTTCGAAGCGACGACACAGATCACCTTTACATTGTGCTCATGAAAATAAGGAATGAGCGGGGATGGATTTCCCGCTGATAAGGAAACGACGGGTATGCCGTGTGTCACCACTAAACGAACCATCTCCTTCAGATGAGGTGTGATGGAAATCGGGATGTTCAGCGCAAAAGGCTTACGGGTTCTCTTTTTCGTTTCGACGATGATCCCTTCCACTTCCTCCACGCCCATGGTCCCGACTCCGATCGTACCAAGTGCTCCTGCTTCAGAGATTGCCGCCGTCAACGGGGCATTGCTGATGTTCCCCATGCCACCTTGAATGATAGGATATTTTATATGTAAGACGTTCGTTAGGTTATTCATAATAATCCCCCTTCGTTAAATTTATGTTATACTTTTTGGGATTGTTCGACAAGAGCCATCTTCAGATTCACGAGGTCCGTCCCTCAAAAAAACCACCTGCCGATTCAAAACGGCAGGTGGTTTTTTCAATCAAGCAATAACGGATGTGTCATCACGTTATAGCTCACATCTTTGTTCTTCAGTTCGTTTCCGTCTTCGAATACACTTTCGAAGAATCGGGATGCCGGTTCCGCGAGTTCTTTGTAGTATTCTCCGAACAAAGTGGCTGCGTGGGCTCCGAGCCATTTTTCAGGCAGGAGTTCTTCCGGCAGGCCTGGGTCGACGAAGAGGAATTTCCGGTATTCATGGACGAGCTTCGTTCTTTCCACGAAGCATTCGGCGTCGCTCATTTGTCCCTTTACCGATTTTACTCTTATCAATCATGTATTGTTGGCTGTACCGGGAAATGAATTCCTGGTATCGGTCATTGATTTCGTTCAGGTCCCAGCTCTTTTCTATTAACCGTTGATTTTCATTAGGACCTTTATGTTCTGCGATGAAGAAATCGACGTACTCTTTAATATCGTACTTATCGATAAGGGATTGCACCTGCTTCTCCAGGTTGTTGGGAGAAATCCACGTACTCGTCGACAGCGTTCCAAATCCGCTCCAAACCAGTTCTTTTCTCAGCTCATCACGGATACTCCTGATTTCTTCGGGAATGGAATACATGAGGATCCTCCATTTACCGTCCCATTGCTCAGGCTTCAGCTTAAATATCCTGTTTGCCGCTTCTTCCATGCGGACCTCGCCGCGTTCAGTCAGGGAGTAATAGCTTTTGTTCCCTTGTTTCTCTGCCTGGACCCATCCCTGCTTGTTCATCCGGGAAATCGCGGCACGGACGGCTTGATCATTATGACCAAATTCATTCAGCAGGCGAATCAAGCTGCCGATCCATATTTTATTTCCGTAGTGGCGAATATAGTCCCCGTATAGTGTAAAGATCATTGATCTTGTATTCATCGCTGCCTCTCCTTTTATCCTATCGCATTCATTTATGACGTTAATTTTACGTTTAGTTAATATAATATCACAAAATATTCTGAGAAAATAAATGAATATTCTTATTCCAACGTGAAACAAACCGACCGAATATATTAAAATGGTATACATAGTACGGACAGAAAGGAGCAACATATGGACTTACAAAAATATGCCCCTCCTGAAGATAGGGTGATCATGAAATCGCGGTGGACGGATGAGGGATATGTTCAAAAGGTCTTTCATAAATCCGAGAAAAATGAAGAAGAACTCACCATCCCCTTTGAAGATATGAAAGAAGTTTTGATTGGTTACTCCCTTATTGTATTACCCAATCCGGATAGGCAAAGATCTTCACGACGTCATCTATAGGATTGCGGCTAAAATCGTCATCAAATTTCAAGTGAATGACCAAGGTGAAGATTATCTATTATTTCTATCTGAGACACAAAAAGATTTAGCAACCTGGCTGCAACGGATAAAGAAAATGAAAGCACCTGTCTATGTGACGAAATGGGACCTCTATCAAGTTCCTGCCGAGGACTATCGTTCCCATTATGAATCTATTATTAAAGAACCCTTTAAGGATGAGGCACAGTTACCGAACGTCCTCGGTACGACGAAAGATCATCAGGAACACCCTGTTTGGCGCCCACCCTCCTTTTATCAAAGACAGGAGCACAAAGCGTCCATAAGGGATCGAAGAATAAAGAAACTGACATTATTTGTGTTTCTCTCTAATTTCTTCATAGCTTTATTTTGGATGCCTTTTTGGAGCCTTGATGAAGAAAGGGCTTTTTCTAACGTGATTTTTTTATATTTTGCTGCCATCCTTATGATTTATATCCTTGGCAGTTATATGCGAGAGAAGCAATCTATCTACAAGTCTCTCTTAGATACGATCCTATTAGGCGGTGCATGGTTCGGGGGATTGCTGTGCGCGAAACTTTATACATCTGTACCAAATGAAATGTTCTATGCCCTTTACGTGAATGTCATGACCTTCTCTATCTTCTTGAACGGAGCATTCTTCCTTGGCAGAATCCCCGTTTCGAAAAAGAATAAAAGATCCATGACACATTGAGGGACAGGCTCCCTTTCATAAGCCTGACCCTTTAATGATACACCCTCAACATCTCCAGCATCTTCACAAAAGCATATGTATTAACGATCATTTCCTGGGACCAGTTCGCCTCAATCCAATTCACAAGCTCTTCCTGGCTGTTAAACACTTCCCCGCTTGCATCTGCCTTCCTGACCATAAATCTGCCGTTATCCTCATCAGCCACGACGAGACAAGGAGATTCACTTTCTCTTGTCATGATTTCAAACTCCATTTTGTCACCTCACTTCTATCTTTTCTATAATAGATATTTTCTTAATCACCAAATGAGCCCTGCAAAAAACAGGGCCCGGGTACTGATTCTATATTCTCTACGAGCGTAGCAATTCCTTGGCCGACTCCGATACACATGGTGGACAGTCCGTATCGTACCTTCCTTTTTTTCATTTCATATATAAGGGTGGTAAGGATACGGGCACCACTTGCGCCCAATGCGGTGACCGAAGGCAATCGCTCCTCCATTGACGTTGACGATTTCCTCATTCAGACCAAGCTCACGGATGCAGGCAATGGACTGGGCCGCAAAGGCTTCATTTAACTCCACTAAGCCAATTTGTTCAAGGGCAAGACCTGTTCGCTTCAAGATCTTCTGCGTCGCATAGATCGGCCCCAGCCCATCACAGAAGGCTCCAAGTCCCGCAGTCGCAGAAGTGACGTAGCGGGCGAGTGGTGTAACGCCTAACTCTTCCGCCTTCTCCCTGCTCATCAGTAAAAGTGCCGAGGCACCATCGTTGACACCGGAGGCATTTCCTGCAGTCACGGTACCTCCCTGGAATAATGGCTTCAATTTCTGTAATTTCTCATTGTTCGTTTCGGGTCTTGGATGTTCATCCATCTGGAATGTAGAGATATTCCCTTTTCGATCCCGCAATTCCACGGGAACGATCTCTTCTTTAAACCTTCTTCATCTATGGCGCGCTTTGCTTTCATTTGACTCCAGTAGGCAAAATGATCCTGTTCTTCCCGTCGAGATACCGAACTGCTTCGCCACGTTTTCAGCGGTTTCCGGCATGGAATCGGTCCCGTATTTTTCCTTTAGACGGGAATTGACGAATCGCCAGCCGATCGTCGTATCAAACATTTCCATATTACCCCTTGGGAAATCCTTTGAAGGCTTTGCCATGACGTACGGAGCACTCGTCATGCTTTCGGTACCCCCTGCTATGAAGACATCCCCCTCATCCGCTAAAATGGCCCTGGCCGCATAATTCACAGCATCCAGACCGGAACCGCATAGCCTATTGATGGTGGTCGCACCGACTTCAACTGGCAGGCCGGCAAGGAGTGTGGACATCCGGGCTACATTCCGGTTGTCCTCCCCGGCCCCGTTTGCATTTCCCAGAACCACTTCCTCGATCGTATCCACGGGAACAAGAGGGTTCCGTTCCACTAAGGCTTTAATGACATGTGCACCAAGGTCATCTGGACGCACCTCTTTCAAGGAACCTTTGTATTTCCCGATTGGCGTCCGGACGGCATCGACAATGACAACCTCTCTCATGACTGATGCTCCTTTTCTTTTAGCTTAGTATAGTCATATACACCTTTACCTGTTTTTCTCCCCAGACGTCCAGCCTTCACGTATTTCTCTAACAAAGGTGCCGGGCGATACTTTTCACCGAGCTTTTCATGAAGATATTTAAGATTATTCAATCGCGTATCCAAACCGACTAAATCTCCCAATTCAAAGGGACCCATTGGGTAGTTGAGCCCAAGTTTAATCGCTTTATCGATCTCTTCAGGCAGAGCCCAGCCCTTCCTGTAACATGTAAAAGGCTTCGTTTCCTACGAGGGCGCTGATCCTGCTTGTGACAAAACCGGGGAACTCATTGATGACAACTGTCTCTTTCCCCATCATCCCCGCAATCCGCCCGAATGACCTCGGCTGGTTTCATCGCTTGTCTCCAATCCCTTCACGATTTCAACCAGTGGCATTTTATGTACAGGATTGAAAAAGTGCATGGCGATCACTTTTTCAGGTCGTTTCGTAAAGGAGCCAATTTCAGTCGGACTCATGGTAGAGGTATTGGTCGCCAGATAGCAATATTCAGGTGCATGGGCATCCAGCACCTCAAATACGCCACGCTTGATATCTGTTTTTTCCGGAACGGCTTCGATGACCACATCCGCATCCCTGGACGGCAATCGATAGATTCGTTGAATAGCTCATCAGCTCTTTTGCTTCTACATACTCCTGCTGTGTGAGCTTGTTTCTTCAATTCCTTTTTGAAAAATAAGCTCAATCTCATTCCTGCGCATGATCCAACTGCTCTTGTTTAATATCAACCAGTGTGGTCCGGAATCCTCCTGTTGCACTTACATAGGCAATCCCTCTACCCATCACACCGGAACCCACTACCACGATATGCTGTGTCATACTTCATTTTCCCCTTTCTTGCAATAAGGGGTTGACCTTGTTAGGACAACCCCTGCTTGATTATTCAATTTATACGCCAAATGGATTTAACGGACGGTTTCCGAAGTACGAAATGATACTCTTCGTTTCTGTATAAAGATCAAGGGTTTCAACGCAAAGTTCACGGCCGAATCCGGATTGCTTATAGCCTCCGAATGGAGTACCAGGGAAAGCGGAGAACGGACAGTTCACCATGACGATTCCTGCCTGGATCGCTTTCGATACTCTTGTCGCACGCCCATGGTTTTGAGTCCAGACAGCTGATCCGAGTCCGATATTCGCTGTCGTTTGCCATTTTGATCGCTTCTTTTTCATCCTTGAACTTCATCACAACCACAACAGGCCCGAAGATTTCTTCTTTCACTACCTTCATATCGTGGTTTACATCGGTAATGATAGTCGGCTCATACCAGTAACCATTTTCAAAGCCTTCCACCTTTGCCTGCTTCCCCCGGCAAGGATCGTTGCTCCTTCTTCTTTAGCAGATTGAACATAGCCATCGATCGTATCCAGCTGACCCTGGTTGATGATCGCCCCGATATGGGTTCCTTTGTCATGTGGATCGGCAAGTTTCAGCTTCTTTGTCTTCTCAACGAATTTCTCCATGAACTCATCATAGATATCTTCATGGACATATAATCTGGAGCGCGCTTCACAGGACTGACCTGTATTATAGAAGATTCCGAACAGGGAACCATCCACGGCTGCATCCACATCGGCATCTTCAAATACGAGGTTCGGGGATTTCCCGCCGAATTCGAGCGTGACCCTTTTCAATGTTTGAGAAGCTTTTTCCATGATGTTTTTACCGATCGGAGTGGAACCTGTGAAAGCTACTTTATCAACCTTTTCATGTTCGACTAAGTAATTGCCGACAGATAGAACCAGCACCAGGAATGACGTTGACAACGCCTTCAGGAACGCCTGCTTCAATACAGATTTCACCCAGTACAATCGCAGTCAGAGGTGTAAGGGTAGCTGGTTTCACGACAACCGAGCAACCGGCGGCAATCGCAGGGGCGATTTTCCATGCTGCCATCATCAATGGATAATTCCAAGGAATGATCTGGGCGCATACACCGATGGCTTCTTTCTCTGCGTACGTTCGTGAATTGACCCGGAACATTATTGACCTTTCCGCGGTGACCCACGATCGCGCCTGCATAAAATTCAAAGTCTTCAATAGCCTGCATGACTTGACCTTGTGCAGCCGATAACGATTTACCGCTGTCCATGATTTCAAGTGAAACCAGTTCATTGAAACGGGATCTCATAATGCCTGCAATTTTGTTCAGGACGCGGGAACGTTTATTGATCGGGAACTTCTTCCATTTACCGTTGTCAAACGCGTTCCTTGCTGCTTCTACCGCTTTTTCAGCATCTTCTATCGGATGCAAGTGAGACAGTCGCGATGGCTTCTCCCGTTGCAGGATTGTATGTCGTAAAGGTTTCTCCCGCTCCGCTTTCCATCGTCTGACCGTTGATCACCAATGAATAATGCTCTCTCTTCATTTCAAGGACTTCAAAGCTTTGCTCTTTTACTGTAGACATAACTCCATCTCCTCTTTGATTGAATTATTTTCCGTGAAAGACTGGTTTTCTTTTCTCCGTGAAGGCTGTTACACCTTCGCGATGATCTTCTGTCTGTACCCGCAATCCGCTGGGCACATGCTTCTTTTTCTAAGTATTCGTTAAAGGACAAATCGCTGCTGCCCTTTAATAAGCGCTTCATCAAGCCGATTGCTTTCGTTGGCATGGAGGCGATTCTTTCGGCAAAGGCATCGTCTCTTCCTGCCACTCTTCAAGTGAGATTATTTTCGTGACAAGGCCCAGCTTTTCCGCTTCATCCGCCTTATCTTTCTCTCCAAAGACCGCCAGCTCAAGCGCTTTGGCATATCCGACAATCTTTGATAAATAATAAAGATTTCCTGAATCAGGGACGAGTCCGACATGGACGAATGCCTGCACGAAACTTGCTTTCTCTGACACAATCCTGAAATCACAAGCGAGAGCCAGACTGAACCCCGCTCCTGCCGCCACACCATTGACAGCTGCGATGACCGGCTTTTCACACTGCTCGATTTCCTTCACCATCGGCCCGTAATGATTCCGGAGCACTTCGCCATGATCCATGGATTCATCTACTTCACTTAGATCCTGCCCTGAGCAAAAGGCCCTGCCTTCACCGGTGATGACGATGGCTCTCACTTCTTCATTTCGCGAAGATTCTTTTACGGCCTTTTGGATTTCCAGATTCAGTTGACGAATGAAAAGCATTCAGCTTATCCGGACGATTCAAGGTGATCCAGCGCTACGTTATTCTTCACTTCATAATTAATCGTTTCAAACATGCACAGCCTCCTTATCTCCCTTTGAAATCCGGTTTCCGTTTTTCCACGAAAGCCTTCATACCTTCTTTCTGGTCTTCAGAGGCAAAAAGAAGATAGAAATTCTTGCGTTCATATTGCATCCCTTCATAAATCGAGGAATCGACGGCTTTATGCACCGATTCCTTGATCAATCCCAAGGGAAAGTGGAGGTTTTGCAGCCAGCTTCCTCGCAAATCTCTCTGTTTCTTCTATTAATAACTCTTTCGGGATCGTCCGGTTGATGACTCCCCATTCGAGGTGCTTGATCGGCTGTAAACATTTCCCCGCTAACAGCCACTCCATAGCACGGACTTTCCGATCAGCTTCGTGAGCCTTTGTGTCCCGCCTGCTCCCGGCATGACCCCGAGATTCACTTCGGGAAAACCGAAGCTTGCATCCTCCGTCGCGAATAAAAGGTCACAGCAAAGGGCAAGCTCAAATCCCCACCTAATGCAAACCCCTGGACCGCTCCGATGATCGGCTTCTTGACCCAGGCCAAACGGTCCCATTCGGTGAATTGATTCAAGAGCTCCAGATCAACGGCCCCGTCCTCTGCCATTTCATCGATATCGGCTCCTGCGGCGAACGCTCTCCCCTTGCCGGATAACACCATCACTTTTACATTGTCGTTCCGGTCAAACGCTTCGAAAGCATGGACCAGTTCCGATACCATGGGACGATTGATGGCGTTCAGGACTTTTGGTCTGTTCAGTTCGATGAAACCGAGTCCGTCCCTCTCGCTCACTACGATATATTCGTACTCTTTATTCATTCACTTCTTCGCCGATCATAAGGGTGACAAGATCTGCGGCAAAGCCCATAAGGTCCTTCCCGGAAGTTTTTCCTTCGTCGGATTTCATGGCTGCCTTCAGTGCTTCATGGCTTTCGTAATACATTTCACACATTAAGTAATATTTGCCTTCCCCACCCATCGGAGATCCGACAATGCGAGTGA